>NZ_JACXAE010000043.1:0-23267 GCF_014698965.1 Iningainema tapete BLCC-T55 | reverse complement strand
TTTGACAACACCACCCGGGTGTGGGATTTGTCCAGCAAACAGCTAGCCCAACTGACTGGGCATCAGTACGGTGTCAACAGTGCCAGTTTTAGCCCGGATGGACAGCGCATCGTCACTACATCATTTGACAACACCACCCGGGTGTGGGATTTGTCCAGCAAACAGCTAGCCCAACTGACTGGGCATCAGTACGGTGTCAAAAGTGCCAGTTTTAGCCCGGATGGACAGCGCATCCTCACCGCATCATCGGACAAAACTGCCCGAGTGTGGGATTTGTCCGGCAAGCAGCTAGCCCAACTGACGACTAAGCATCAGTACGGTGTCAAAAGTGCCAGTTTTAGCCCGGATGGACAGCGCATCCTCACCGCATCCAATGACGACACCGCCCGGGTGTGGGATTTGTCCGGCAAGCAGCTAGCCCAACTGACTAGGCATCGGGGCTGGGTCAACAGTGCCAGTTTTAGCCCGGATGGACAGCGCATCGTCACTACATCATGGGACAAAACCGCTCGGGTGTGGGATTTGTCCGCCAAGCAGCTAGCCCAACTGACTGGGCATCAGGGCTGGGTCAAAAGTGCCAGTTTTAGCCCGGATGGACAGCGCATCCTCACCGCATCAGATGACAACACCGCCCGGGTGTGGGATTTGTCCGGCAAGCAGCTAGCCCAACTGACTGGGCATCAAAGCGGTGTCTTCACTGCCAGTTTTAGCCCGGATGGACAGCGCATCCTCACCGCATCAAGAGACAAAACCGCCCGGGTGTGGGATTTGTCCGGCAAGCAGCTAGCCCAACTGACGACTAGGCATCAAAGCGGTGTCAACAGTGCCAGTTTTAGCCCGGATGGACAGCGCATCCTCACTACATCAAGAGACAAAACCGCCCGGATGTGGGATTTGTCCGGCAAACAGCTAGCCCAACTGACTGGGCATCAGGATCGTGTCAACAGCGCCAGTTTTAGCCCGGACGGAAAGCACATCGTCACCGCGTCCGAGGACAACACCGCACGGGTGTGGCGCGTTGAAGGATTAGATCAACTGTTAACACGGGGTTGCGACTGGCTGAAACATTACCTCGCCACCCATCCCGAAGAACGGGAAAAACTTAAGGTGTGTCAGAAAAAGCAGTGAAGGGTAGGTAGTTAAGCGCAAAGCACTGTACCCCAAATGTGCTAGTAATCCAGATGGCGATCGCTCACTGCTGCAGAGCGCTAGGACGCCCCCAATTATTAAAATCATTCAACAGAGGTTAAGATGACATATAAGCTAGAATCCAACCATTCTATTAGCAATTTGACAGTGGCTGAAGCTCGAAGCTCTAATTACCAAGATAGTCCAAAAAGTTATTAGGGAGGAAATTGGCAACAAAAAAGTGGAAAATGAGACATTACAATTGCAAGAGAAGCCAAATCATCTTGACTGCGATCAAATACCTCGTCCGTTTGGACTTTGGCGTGGAAGAGTGCAAATGTCGGATGATTTCGATGTACTACCTGAGTCAATCGCCGCTGCTTTTGCAGGCGTTAAGGTTCCTGTTATATAATTACAATTATTTCAAGCAGCCCACTTAGAAAGAATTTTACTTTCTGTAAGTTCACTCTTCGTTTGCAATTCTATAAAGTGTTGTACGATGTGGCATAGAAGCAGAGTTAAAAAATCTACTTAATGATGGTTGTGGAATTCCTGTTTTTTCCGCAAGTTTTGCAATTCCTCCCCATCTGTCTACCTCATGACGAAGAGATTTTTTAAAATCTACTATATCATTGGCAATGCGATCAAGATCGTCAAACGAGATAGATGGTTTCTGTTCTATCCCTCGTGGGAGTTCTTTATGTTGATCAATCTCTTCGGTGATATCTGCAATAATCTCATCTTGAGTATATATATCAGTTTCTTCATCCCAAAGAACCATGAGATCGTGTAGACCTTCATATTCTTCTGCCATTTCTACAGTATCATTGATAAATGCTACTGATAATCCTGCTTCAGCCATTTTTGTAGCTATTTTGTATACTCTAATTTTTTGTTCAGGTGAAGTGGTAAATGGAATCATAATATTCCCCTGTATGAAAAATTTCCGTTGATAATATCACGAATTTGAATTTTTAGTTTTGCCATCTCTCGCTTATCTACGTTCTCATTACTCTTTACGTATGCCCTGCATAAGAAAAAATCTGATAAGACTGCTACACAAAGTCTCAGTTGTACTTTTCCCTGCCCAATATTGTGCCACTTCATTTTATATCCATCTTTTATGATAGAGCTTCCAAAAGTTGCATTACTCCAAAACTTTCCATTTTGAAACTTTGTATGTATTGGAGGGAACCCATCTTATAGGAGCATAATATCAGGACGAATAATATTTTTATATTCTTCTGAAGTAAAAGTATTTTTATGTTTTAAATCTAAATAAGTTTGTAATGCCCAATCAGTAATAATGATGTCCAATAAGTATTTTCCTCAAATAATAAAATCATTAGATAACATTATATAACATCTCGGATGAAAAAAGGCAGTGCTAGACCAAAAAACCGCATGCATATAAAGGCATCCTTCAAATCAACTGAAGCGCAAAGCACTGTACCCCTTCAGGTGCTGGTAATCCAGATGGCGATCGCTTAATGTTCTGCATAACTGTCTAATTTTGACTAGTTCATGATTGCTATAAAATCAGCAGCTTTGACGATGAGGATGTTTTGATAACTGCTTAACGACAATAAATCTTTATCACCTGTGACAATGTAAGTTGCTCCTCCTACGAGCGCACATTCCAACACCATATCATCGTCGGGGTCATTGCTGACAGCTTTCAGACTATTGGTAATAGTAACCAACTGCGAGTAGCTGCGAACCTCCTCAATAAATGCTTGAGCTTGTGGCGGATCATAAGAAAATTTGTTTAAAAGTTTTTCTTGAAATTCGTCAAGAATTTCCCTGACAAATCACCGCTTGTACTATACCATCCCTAGCTAGTTGTATACAGCGAAACGGACTGCCGCGTTGTGAGAAAATTGCTGAAATCAGAATATTCGTGTCATAAACAACGCGCATAGTTAATCTTTTTCATGTAATAATTCCTCAATGAACTCCTCACGTTCATTCTCTGTCATTGCATCCCAGTCTTGACTTCGCTCTGAAGCAACTTTTCGCGCCCGTTGTTCGCTGTCGCGAGACAAGTACACCCAGTTAGCCCAATTCTGGCTTAACAGGAATTTGAACACCTCTATTTGCTGCTGTTGTGGCAATTGCTTGACTAATTGCATAACTTGTGCATCTGTTAATGTCAAAGTAGGCATGATTTTAACCTCCATTTCTATTCTGGCTCATAAATCGCGCTTCCCTCATGCTAAGGTGTAAAAAAGTGTAAGCGTTTAGTCGTTTACATAACATATCGAATGAAAAAAAGCAGTCCAAATCGTTGCTGCTATATCGTCAAATGATAGTGATATAAATTGAGCTAAAAATTCTTGCTGTAAGGTAAGATTACGTTCTGGATTTGCACTTTTGATTGCGCCATAAAATAATTCAGCTTTGACGATTGAGCAAACAGCAATATCTTTAGTGGCAGTGAATTCTAGTTTCTGCTTTAAGGTGGAATTTTTACCACGCCAATAGATAATACAAGTGTTACAACTGTAGGAATTTCATAGAATCGCTTCGCGTTCTTGTTGTTGTCCTTGCGGATGGCGAAAGAATGTTTCATCTTGGATACATCCATAGAATTTAGTCAGGGGATATTCTGGAGCTTCGGTTGGGGTTTCTGGTTGTAAAGACTCAGTGAGTGTTTTTAACTCCCGTTCTTTAACCGCAGCAGCAGCAAAGCGTAACGCTTGCTGAATGTCTTCGAGTTCCAAATCACCGAAAGGCTTGCAGAATTTCATCATGGTGCATACCGTCAGCTACCATACCGACAACCGTTGCGACGGGTATTCTCAATCCTCTAATACAGGGGACTCCTCCCATTTGCTTGGGATCAACAGTGATGCGAGTAAATTTCATAAGCATTTTGGGTATCGTTTGGGTATCAGAAATACTAGAATGCTTATAAATTCGTCTATATTCGTCTATATTAAAAAGCCCGTGACGAGGATTGAACTCGTGACCTCACCCTTACCAAGGGTGTGCTCTACCACTGAGCCACACGGGCAAAATAACTTTGGACTTTAGATTTTAGATTTTGGATTGTACTAACGTATCATATCCAAAATCCGAAATCAAGGTGGGCCGGGCTAGATTCGAACTAGCGTAGGCAAAGCCAGCGGATTTACAGTCCGCCTCCATTAACCACTCGGACACCGACCCTTGTCGCCCACGATTACTAATGTTAGCACATACTTTTGAAAGTGCAAGGGTTTTTGGAAAAAAATTTCGACAAAGTTCTAAATCACTGCTGTCGCCAGATTTTGATGGTGTCGTCATCACTGCCGCTGACTAGAGTTTGTCCGTCTGGACTCCATGCGATCGCCCGAATATAATTAGCATGATCGCTCATAGTGCAAATCTCTCTACCCGTACTCACATGCCAAATTTTAATTGTTTTGTCCCAACTACCACTAGCGAGTAACTCTCCATTGGGGCTAAACGCCACAGACCAAACTGAGTTAGAATGACCTCGGAGAGTGTGAATTTCTCTACCCGTATTTATGCTCCACAGTTTAATCGTATTGTCACTACTGCCGCTTGCCAAAATCTCTCCATCCCGGCTGATGGTGACAGAATTCACAAAAAAGCTATGCTTGGTGAAAGTGCGAATATTATTACCTGTACTTAACTGCCATAATTTGATGGTACAATCAGCGCTACCACTAGCAAGAATACTCCCATCAAAGCTAAAAGCAACAGACCAAACTGAGTCGGAATGACCGATAAAAGTACGAATTTCTCTACCTGTATCAACTTCCCACAATTTAATAGTACCGTCAGCACTACCACTGGCAAAGAACCCCCCTGGGGGGTTGGGGTTAAAGGCTACAGAATTAACCCAGTGAGAATGACCTGTAAAAGTGCGAATTAGTTTGCCTGTACTTACTTGCCACAGCTTAATTGTACGATCCCAACTACCACTAACTATCTGTTCTCCATTGGGACTAAAGGCTACACTATGTACCATGCTACCATGACCAGAAAACCAACGACCAAAAGTACGCAGTAATTTCCCTGTACTTAATTGCCATAGTTTAATTGTATTGTCATTACTGCCACTGGCTAAAGTCACCCCATCTGGACTAATGGCGATCGCCTGAACCATACTAGAATGACCTTGAAGAGTATGTACACATTGCCAGTTGTGTCCCGTCTCTAGCTGTGGTAATCTCAGTATTATAGTAGGTTCATCGTCCTCTGCTGTCAGTAAATCTAACCACTGTTGTACTGATTGGGGACGACGACTAGGCTGTAATTCCATCCCCTGCATAATTGCCTGCTTTACACTAGCGCTAACGTTGGCATTGTAATATTCTAGTGGTTGTAAAGGAACATTTTGCCGTCTTTTTTCTGCACTGGTGGGGATCACTCCAGTGAGCAAATTATATAAAGTAGCGGCTAGGGCGTACACATCTATATACTCCCCCCGTGGCGCAACAAACTCATACTGTTCCGGAGGAGCAAAGCCTGGAGTACGATAAACAGTATGTTTTTGTACAACATTAGGCAGAAATTCCCTAGCAATACCAAAGTCAATTAGCACAGCTTCCGATTTACCCGCCCTAATCATGATATTGCGTGGCTTAATATCTCGATGAAGCAAACCTTGACGATGAATTACCGTTAAAGCATCACCAATTTGCCGGATATACAGTAGCGCTTCTGCTTCTGATAATAACCTCATTCTCTGTAGGCGATCGCTTAAATCTTCGCCTTCTATATACTCCATCACAATGCAAGGCAAACTACCTTCTTCAAAGATATTTTCGATCTTGACAATATGACGGTGACGACACACCACCAAACGCATAGCTTCATCACGGAAATCTTGCTTGAGTTTATTTTGGTGTGGTTTCCAAATGGGGTTATTGAGGATTTCTTCTTTGAGAGTTTTGATTACCCGCAGCTCGCCCCATTCATTTCTGGCAAGATAGGTAATACCAATTCCACCTTCCCCAAGCTTCCTCTCAACTATGTAGCGTCCCCCAAACAACGCACTTTTTGGATTCCAAACCATCAAGAAATTGCCCAATGCTACTATCTATTTTGGCAAACTTTTTAATAATTTTTTTAACAAAGACTTCGTTTCTCCCTAAATATACTGTAAGTATTACTTCTATAAACTCTAAATAAAGAATTAGCCCACATGAAGACAATTAAGTGAAATTACTTCTGTAATTAAGGAGACCTGACTGAGATGGCTGTGGGCAGAAAACAGAGATGCGATCAGTTTGGTTTGATAGTGATTTTGGCAATGGGAGCAGCGTTAGTATTCACTTTTGATTGCGCTACCCAACAAGTAGTACCTGATGCCACCCTACCGCAGAGCTTGGCGGTGACAGTTAAAAGCGTCAGTCTGCATCTGATCGCAAAGAGTAGTACAAATCATCCCTGCTACTGGCTGGGTGTTCAACGGCAAAGGTGAAGTCAAATTTATATCACATTATGCCAAAAATGTCAATAATTATCCTACTTGTCATGGCAAATAAAAGGTTACTGAGTCTCGATTACCTAGTGCGATCGCTATTCCTAATCACGCCCATGATGCTACTCAATAGCATACCCCTGTTAGCACAAACGGTGAATACACCAGTCCAGCGCAAGACTACGGAATTCTCCCAATCTCCGCCACCCGGAAACATCTTCCCCCAACCAGGAGAAGTAACTCCACCTGTTACACCCACACAACCGCCTGTCATTCCACCTCCAGAACAGTTATTTCCATCCCCAATCCCAACTCCACAAACTCCTGGCGAAACCCCCAATGAATTTCCGGGAACCATCACAGTTTCTCAATTTGATGTAGTTGGCAGTTCTGTATTTAACGCCAAACAATTAGAAACGGCAACCAAAGATTTTACCAATAAACCAATTACCTTTGCTCAACTACTACAAGTTTCTGAAGCAATTAACAAACTCTACCGGGATCAAGGTTACGTTACCTCTGGAGCTTTTATTCCTGGCAACCAAACCTTCCAACAACAAGGAGGTGTAGTCAAAGTTCAGGTAGTAGAAGGTAGCTTGGAAAATATTCAAGTTAGAGGTTTGCGGCGACTAAACTCCAATTACATCCGCAGTCGTCTAGAAATAGCCACTGGTAAACCCCTAAATATAAATAAATTACTCCAAGCACTGCAACTGCTGCAACTCAATCCGCTAATTCAAAATATTTCTGCTGAACTTGCTGCCGGCTCAACACCCAGTAGTAGTATCCTAGATGTCAGAGTGGCAGAGGCAAAGACATTCTTCGTTCAAATTGGCTTAGACAATAATCGTATTCCCAGTATCGGTAGCTTTCAAAGGCAAATTCAACTCCGACAAGCTAACCTGCTCGGACTAGGAGATGATTTTACTGTCGCCTATGCTAACACCGATGGCAGCAACAATGTTGATGTCAGCTATGTCTTGCCAGTGAATGCCCGTAATGGAACATTGGGATTCAACTACAATTATACAGACAGTCGTGTAGTTGAAGAGGGTTTTGAAATATTGGGTATTGAAGGAACTTCACAAGACTTTGCCCTCACATTTCGTCAGCCAATTGTGCAAACTCCGACGGAAGAACTTGCCTTGGGGATCACTGCAACTCGTCGAGAAAGTGATGTCGGCTTTTTGGAATCTCTGACTGGGAGAAGACAACCATTTCCTGTACCAGGATCTGATAATGGAAATACTCGCTTATCTATAGTAAGATTTTTTCAAGAATGGACAAAGCGCAATAGCCGACAAGTGCTTGCCGCGCGATCGCAATTTAGTGTTGGCATCGATGCCTTTAACGCAACTACTAACAACCCAGATCCTGCAGATGCTCGCTTTTTTTCTTGGCGAGGGCAGGCACAGTGGGTAAGGCTTCTTGCTCCAGATACCTTACTGTTACTTCGTGCAGATGCGCAAATTTCTGACAGAGCGTTAGTACCATTAGAACAGTTTGGTTTAGGTGGACAACGTACTCTCAGAGGTTATCGTCAAGACTTACTGTTGACTGATAATGCGGTTTCGGCTTCTCTAGAGCTAAGGTATCCAATTTTACGGCTACCAAATGCAAGGGGTGTACTGCAAGTTACTCCATTTGTTGATTTTGGTACTGCCTGGAATAGTTCTGGTTTACAGAATCCAGACAACAATACTCTTGCATCCACAGGATTGGGTTTACTATGGCAAAGCAACAATCTAAGTGCCAGATTTGACTGGGGGATTCCTCTAGTTTCTGTGAATTCACGTGATAACACTTTACAAGAACAAGGTTTATATTTCTCTATTGTTTATACTCAACCATTTTAAATAGGAGTCAGGAGTCAGAAGTCAGGAGTCAGGAGATCAATTTTGTTTAACCTCTACTAGATAAAATAAAAGTATTGTAAATAAATATGTCTAAACTCATTTTTCTAGCAGTTGCCCCAATTGCAATCGCGACAACCCCAATTGCTCTAGCGGTGGCAGCCAAAAATTACCCACAACCAACACAGGTAGTACAATCTGACAATGGTAAACAACTGTTGCAGCAAGGCTTGAAACTTTACCAAACAGAACAGTTCTCTCAAGCAGCACAGGTTCTACAACAAGCTGCTGTTAAATTTCAAACCGAAGGTGATGCTCTTAATCAAGCTTTAGCGTTGAATTATACAGCACTGGCAACTCAGCAGTTAGGACAGTTACCTCAAGCAAGTCAAGCGATCGCCAACAGTTTGACTTTATTACCAGAAAATGCTAGCGTCTCGAAAGAATATCTGTCAGTTCGCGCCCAAGCATTAAATACTCAAGGTCAAATACAACTAGCCCAAGGGCAATATGAACAAGCTCTGGCTAGTTGGCAGGAAGCAACCACCCTCTACAAGAAAATTGGCGATTCGGCGGGAGAAATTGGTAGTAAGATTAATCAGACACAAGCGCAGCAAGCGTTAGGGCTTTATAATCGCGCTCGTATAACTCTAAATGAAGTAAATCAACTGTTGCAACAACAGCCAGACCCTCAACTTAAGGCAAGGGGACTGCTAAGCTTAGGTAATGCTCTACGAGTCGTAGGAATTTTAGATCAAAAAGATCCACAAGGTTCGCTACAGGTATTAGAACAAAGTTTGGCAGTGGCATCTAAACTAAACTCTCCGCAACTGGTGGCAGAAATTAATTTGAGTTTAGGCAACACTGCTCAAGCACTTTACCTCAGATTAGGCAAAACTGACGAAGGGCGAAAAAACATTACCAAAGCGATAGAGTATTATCAACAAGCTGCTGCTGATAATGCTTTACCCCTAACTAGGTTAGTAGCGCAAATCAATCAACTACGCTTAGTTATAGAGTCACCAGACGCCAGGAAAAAAGTTTCTTACCAGGCTTTGTTACCGCAAATTCAATCTCAGTTGGAAACATTACCTCCTAGTCACAAGATTGTTTATGCTAGAATTAACTACGCTCAAAGTCTAGTATGTCTCAAACAGAAAACTGAGAAAACAAGAGTGGCAACAAGTTTGGCTTGTCCAATTCAGGAAAAAGAGGAACTGGATACAACAACTTACCCAACCCCAGAATGGGCGCAAATCGAGACTATAGTGGCAACGGCTGCTGAGCAGGCAAAAAGTCTAGGCGACAAACGCGGGCAGGCATATGCTTTGGGAACTCTGGGAGGGCTGTACGAGCAGACACAGCAATGGGAGCAGGCACAAAAACTGACTCAGCAAGCCTCGGCATTGGCGGAGAGCATTCAAGCAAAGGATATTGGTTATCGTTGGCAGTGGCAACTAGGTCGTATACTTAAAACCAGAGGAAATCAAACAGCGGCAATCGCTGCATACACCAAAGCTGTTGATAACCTCAAGTCTTTACGCAGTGATTTAGTTGCCGTCAATCGTGATGTACAATCTTCTTTTCGAGTAGGCGTCGAGCCAGTATACCGTGAATTAGTGAGTTTGCTATTGGAATCTAAAGATCCTAGTCAAGATAATCTTGTCAGCGCTAGGAATGTAATCGAGTCACTACAGTTGGCTGAACTAGATAACTTTTTCCGCAGAGCTTGTATAGATGCTAAACCTGTACAAATTGATGAGGTTGATCGCACAGCAGCAGTGATTTATCCTGTAATATTAAGCGATCGCTTGGAAGTGATCCTTTCTGTACCTTCCAACTCACCTAATCAGAAACAGATTCTCCGCCGTCACACTATTGCTTTAAATCAAAAACAAGTAGAAGGGAAAATCGAGCAGTTACGACTAACATTAGAAAACCGCACTACCCCAGAATATTTGCCTCTTTCCCAAGAAGTATACAAGTGGATAATTGAACCGATTGCATCTGATTTAGCAAATCGGCGGATCAAAAACTTGGTGTTTGTCTTAGATGGTTCACTACGAAATATTCCAATGGGAGCTTTGCACGATGGCAAACAGTTTCTTGTCAATCAGTATAACATTGCTCTCACACCAGGCTTACAGCTATTAAATCCTCGACCATTAGCACGCACCCAATTGCGAACTGTTGCCGGAGGATTAACCGAAGCCAAAGGAAATTTTTCGTCATTGCCTTATGTAAAAGTAGAACTGGAGCAAATCAAGTCAACAGTTTCCGACACTCAAGTATTACTGAATAACAACTTTACCACCAGTGCGATTGAGAATGCTGTTAAATCAGTGAATGCACCTGTAGTTCATCTAGCAACTCATGGTCAATTTAGTTCCAAAGCAGAAGATACCTTCATCTTGACTAATGATGGCAAAATCGATGTGGAGCGGTTAAATAGCTTACTCAAAACCAGGGAAACTAACCAACAGGGTGCAATTGAGTTGCTGGTACTCAGTGCTTGCTCAACAGCTTCCGGAGACAGAGAAGCGGCATTAGGAATTGCTGGAGTTGCTGTGCGCTCTGGAGCGCGAAGTACATTGGCATCGCTTTGGGTTGTAGACGACGAAGCGACTTCTGTAATTATGGGTGAGTTTTATCAGCAATTAAAAAAACCCAACATGACGAAAGCAGAAGCTTTTAAGTTGGCTCAACTTTCTATGCTAAAAGATGAGCGCTACGAACATCCGTACTTCTGGGCACCCTATGTTTTAGTGGGCAATTGGCTGTAGTAGATTTATAGCCCCCCGCTCATCGGGGGGTTGGGGGGTTAACCTCAACTTGGGCGTATTCTGTCTCTTATTTCCTGCCGCCTTTCTCCTGATAAAATTTCTAAACTATGTAAAACTTCCTCAGCCGTCTGGTATCGCTTTTGAAAATCAAAGGCTACCATTTTGTCTATCACCGCAGCCAACTCCAGCCTAACTTTTGCCAAATGTCGCCAAACCAGTGCAGTTGTCTTGTCTCGTTCGAGTTGTTTGGGAGATACCCCAGTTAAGGCTTGGATGGCAATCATTCCTAAAGCATAGATATCACTGTTGAGTCTGGGCTGCCCCATGAGCTGCTCACCTGGTGAATAACCCGCAGTTCCTACTGCTACTGTAAAGTCTTCCTGTTGTTGCTGAGGTTGAATTTGTTTGACAGCGCCAAAGTCAATTAAAACGATTTTTTGATCTGTTTGTCGTCGGATCAAATTGCTTGGTTTGAGATCTCGATGGATGACACGATAACTATGAACAAACATCAATACCCGTAAAACATCCTTGAGAAAATCTATTACTTTAGTATCCTCCCAGCGTTTACCAGCAGCCAGTTCTACCTGAAGAGAGTGTCCTTGTATATACTCTTGGACTAAGTAAAATTTCTGGTTTTCTTCAAAATAAGCCATCAATTGGGGAATCTGTTCGTGTTCACCTAAAAGCTCTAATATTTCTGCTTCAGTTCTAAATAGACGCCTTGCAATATCTAAAAAGAAATCATCTTGTCGAGCTGGTTGCAAGTGCTTAACTACACACAAAGGTCTTCCAGGACGATAAGTATCTTCAGCTAGATAAGTATAACTAAAGCCTCCAGAGCCTAGCAGATCACTGATTCTGTAGCGTTTATTCAGTAGTTTGTCTGGTATTGAGCCATCATTATTGACTAAAGGTAGCTCAGTTATATCACTACCACCTTCCTTTAAAAGCGCTTGCAATAGAGAGATCGTTTCCTTTTGCTCTTGAACTTGATTTGCGATTTTCTCTTTCTGTTGCTTGTTTTCAAACGCTGTGTATACAACAATACTCACTAAAGCAACAACAAACCCTAACGCAGGCGGTGCTATTGGTATCCAACCACCAATAATGAAAATGGCAAAGTTGCTTAAGAGCAGTATACCTAAAGCAACACCACCAAAGAGTACTAAACGAAGTGGATGCTGAAAACGCCATGCCAAAATTCCACCAACCAAACTCCAGCCCCATGTCCACAGAAGTTCTCCCCACTGTGGCACAAACCAAAATAGTGGTCGTTTTTCTGAAACTGCATCGAGAATCTGACTCACCATGTGCGCATGGATGATGACTCCAGGCATTTTGCCAGAGTTGTTTTGCAAGCCACTGGTATAAGGTGTGTTGCGGATGTCTTGGGAACTAGGTGCGGTTGAACCAATTAAGACAATGCGGTTTTTTACCCAACTCGGTTTGAAGCGATCGCTCAACACATCTGTGAGACTAACTTGTTGCGCAACATTGTTTGCAGAACGGTAGTTCAGTAGTATTTGAAAGCCATTAGCATCTATATTCTGATAACCACCTGAGTCAGTTTCTAGGCGTTTAAACGTTGTTTTACCTAGTTGGAGAATATCATCAGCCGGAAATTCCGGCTGTATTTTTAAATACTGAATAGCTAATTGAAAACCGAAAGAAGCTGGAGTGGCACAACTTGATTTAGGATCAGGGGAAACCACTAGTAGATTGCGCCGAATCACCCCATCTGGATCTTCTGGGATATCAACGAATCCGGCATACTCTGATTTTATACTAGCAGGTGCCGGTACAGCAGGAATTTTGTCCCCACCTACTCTACAGATCGGAACAATGTTGGAACTCTGCTGAATCCGATTCAGTAGCTTTTGATGACCTGGTTCTACTGGTATATCACGAAAGAAGTCTACGCCGATGACTTTTGGTTGATAGCGCTCTAATTTACTTAATACTGTGTCTAAAACATCACCATTTGGTGATGACTGTTTCAATTTTTGAATATCATTTTCACTAAATCCTACAATTAATAAGCGCGGATCTGGCTCAAGCTGGGGACGGTTTTGCATCATAGAGTCGAAAGCTTTTAGCTCTATCGGCTCTAGAACTCCCAAACGTTGAACTCCTACCAGCAATACACTCGTAATTACACTAGCAATAACAGTAGGCTGTGTCAGTAGGTTTTTCCAGCTTTTGCTCATAAAAAATTTCAATTTATGATTTTCTTAATTTTTTTATATTAATCAGTAAATGGACATTAATTTCATTAAGCCTCAATAACAACTCGTCCAATGGGGTATGAAATGCAAGTAAGAATGTAATCATCTGGAACATTATTTTCCCATCCTTGAGGTGCGCCGTCCAACTTAACTTCTCCTTGTAACTTCCGCTTTTTGCAGCTACCACAAACACCTGCACGGCAACTACTAGGGATTTTCACTTTCTCCTGTTCAGCTAACTGGAGGATTGGTTGAGAGCCGTTACAAGCAACTTGTTTGCCAGATTTAGAGAAGACAACAGTATTTTGAGAGGAGCTATTTGATGGCAATTTAGACTTTTCTTCTTTGGGACCAAAGCTTTCTTCATGGTAATTCTTCATAGGGAAGTCGAGACTTGCCAGCATCTGCTTAACATTTGCCATAAATCCATGTGGGCCACACACATACACAGTGCGATCGCGAAAATCTGGTGCAATAATTTGTAACATGGCTGCATTGAGTCTACCAGTTAAACCTAACCAACTTTGTCCTGGTTGTTTATCAGTGGTGGTAATCACGAGATGAAAATTGGGATGCTGCGCTGATATTAGTTCGAGTTCTTGCCGAAAAATGATATCATCAGGGGTACGAGCACTATGGAAGAAGATTATATCACAGTTGGCGATCGTATCAAATAGCCAACGGGACATAGACATCATCGGCGTGATTCCACTGCCGGCAGAGATTAGTAAAAGTTTTGGAGCGGGATAAGCGAAACATGTAAATTGACCAAATGGTCCATTCAACTTAATTTTACTGCCAACAGTGAGGTTTTCGTGCAACCAGTTAGAAACCAAACCTTGTGGTATATTAGCTCCCGAATTGGGGGGAGGTGGGAGACGTTTGACGGTAATATCTAAAGTATGAGGACGTGAGGGAGATGATGAAATTGAGTAACAGCGCGATAAGAGTGAGCCATTAATTTCTAACTCAATGGTAACAAACTGACCTGGTTTGTAACTGAACAACACAGGAGGATCTGCCACAAAGCGAAAAGTTTTTACATCATGTGTTTCATCAATAACACCCACACAGCGAACTGTTAATTCTCCTTTCTCCCAGCGTTGCAGTTGAGATGGTTTTACCATCGCCACAGGCATATATTCTACAGGAGAGACGCAGGGAGTGAGGGAACCATTTTTTGGTATTCCCCGATGATTATTTTGGTTATTTGTTTGTGATTCTAGAACTGTTATGTCTTGTTCTAAACCAAGTTGTAAAATAATTAGAGAAAACTTACCAATTTGAATAATATCTGATTTGTTGAGCCGATAATCTTGATTGATTTGGGCGGAGTTGCCATTCAAACGAGAACCACAACTGCTAGCAAGGTCAGTAAAATAATAATGTCCATTTTTATAAGAAATTCTCCCATGCATCCGACTGACTTCAGTACTGTCTAGAATTAAATCACAGTTTGAAGAGCGACCAATCAGACACGCCTGATTGAGCATGGTTTCCAACTTGAACTCTACTTCTTGAGGTTGGTTTGGCTTTTGTGGATCGTTTAATCTAATTTTCATCATGCCGATTTTCCTTCTTCAGCCATGCCATGTTTTTATTTACATACCAGTCTCCACAAGCATAATATGCAGCCTAAATTTGGGTAATATCTGTTGTTTGCCCTAAACTTTCCTGAAGGCGATGACTCACCATTTGTAAGATATTTCTGGTCAGTAGTGGATCGTGAGAAAGCATTGCCTCTAAATCTTTTGCCTTGATGGTTAAAGCGCGAGTCCTGACCTTAGCTGCCACTACAGTTGTGGTATAATTAGTATGAGTCAAAATCTCCAATCCACCAATTGTTTGCCCTGAAGCGGAAATTGGCGCGTTATTGTTTGGCAACACTATTACCTCACCATCAATCAGGACTATAAATTCCAAAGCAGGTGCGCCCATTTTACAGATTTCTTCTTGCGGACGATAAATGCGCACAGTGGCATGGCAAGCTAGTTCAATCAAAGCATTTGGCTTAAGTTTGCGCAAGAAAGAGCTTTCATAAAGCCAAAATAGCTTTTCTAAAGTTCCTACAGATTCTGTAATTGTATTTTCCGCCTGTAGCGGTTGCATTTGCCACTGCACTAAAATGACTAAATCATCTCCATTACTAAAGCGAACAATATCTCCTTGTTTCAGTTGTATGTGTCGATTATGAATGTATTCCTTACCAATCCGTAAACCATTGCTACTTCCTAAGTCTTTAACACTAACTCCTTTTTCGTCTAAATAGAATATGGCGTGCTGTCGGGAAACACGGTGATCAAAAATCACAATATCATTCCCATGTTCTCGCCCGACGGCAATTACTGACTGCTGGAAAGTTCGCTTTTCTGTACGTCCCTTTGCTCTTACCTGAGCAATTAGAGTTGGTACATGAGGTTTCTCATTTTGCTTGCCCAGGATTCTTTGTGCTGTTTCCTGTAGAAGCCAATCTTGATTTTTGTTGGTATCCAATATTTGCCGAGCTTGCCCAAACCCTTGAGTAGGATTAAACTGATGCAAGGCATACAGACTAGCAGCTTGCACTACAGGATCTATGTCTTGTAGGAAGAGGCTCAAAACCTCGCTAACTGCCTCGTGAGAAAATACTCGCTTACTATTTAACTGAGTGTTAACAGCAATACTATTATAGAATGTTGTATGTGACTGATTATTATTAGGGGTTGATATTGGCACAGGTACAGTGAGAGACTCTTGTTGTCTTAATGAAGTTAAGACTCTAGGAGTAAGATGTTTTTGCCAGTTTAATTGCTCATCATGAGACTGGAGAATTTCTACAATCACATTTGCTGCTAATAAACCGATCGCACGCGCAATGCTGATGGCTTCAGGAGAGTCTCCAAGCATTTCTAAAATGTGAAATAACTGTGTGGTAATCAGTTTCTGCTTGTCTTGCACGACGTTTCGCAGTAAAGCGTACACGGGTGCTTGCGGGTTTGGCACTGCGTTGCACAGTATTTGATTACGCACAGCTAATTCTTGCAAGTGCGACAGTTGCGTTTCGGCTTTGCGCAGCAGTATTTCATTTTGATTATACATCTGGGCTAAGACTTGTTGATGTTCTTCTGTGGTAATGGCATACTGCTGTCTTAATGCGATGATTTGCTTTTGCTTCATTGCGATCGCTTCTTGTACAGGTGTACCACTTTCGAGTATAGGTAGAATCAACATCTCTAATGCACGTCGATAGCCTTGAAGCCGCAATTTGTTTTCGCGTCCCTGTTGTTTTTGCGGATTGAGTAAGGTTGGCTCTTCTACCCCAAGTTCCTCTAAAACAAAGTAATGTTCTTCATCAGTTATCTCTAATTGTTTGCGCAGCTCTTGAAGAGAGGACAAACTTTGTGGTGTTACTCCCTCGGATAAAGCTTCACGTAAAACTTCTTGATAAACTCGCAATCGGTCTTTATGATTAAAACCAGGCAATTTTTTGGTCAAAATATATGTTTCTTCGCTAGTTAGGTTTTGAATTGAACGTCCTTTAAGGATTTTTGACCAATCTACTGCTAGCTTATTCAATTGTCTACCTAAACTACTTCCCACATTTTCACGGGCATAAAGTTCTTGACTACGCCCCAAACTGCGGTACAGCCAGATGCTACTGACTATAACGATCAATGTGTTTAATGGTAGGATTGCCCAAGGTATAAAGCCGACGTTGGGAGGACCACTAAATATGAACAAGACGTTGAAGGAGACAAAAGTACACAAAACAAATAAGACGTTGAGTACTTGTTCTTCATTTAGGTACTTGTTTTTTCGTTTGAGATATGCCTTATATGCTTTTTCAATTACCACACAGCTAAAATAGCTAATAGCACAAAAAACAGCGAGGGTGAGGGGGGCTGCAATTAACTTCGGAATGGGAATTGCTTGGTTTGAGATGTAAAATCCTGGGTTGAAAAGTGTGCGTAACTGCCCTTCTTCTCTTGTCCAAGCACCTGAATAATAATAGTCCCAGTTGCCGGAGTATAAGTAGTAGTAGAAATAGAATCCCAACATGAGACCAAAGTATCCATAGAATACTAGCTTTTGGTCTGGTTGAGTAATTCCCTCCCAGTAGGAGCGTTCTGCGTCAATATCAATACAAGGCGATTTACAACCTACACAAGCACTCTTCTCATTCCCAGAACTATCGACTTCCCGACAGGTAGACTGGGTGATACTTTGGGGAGGTTTGAGGTGAGCGGAGCTACCCAGTAAACCTCGTGGTCCTGTGTAAAATATTTGCACAGGTGCCATTGGGCAAAAATATTGACACCAGCTTCTGCCTTTGAAGAGAAAACCGACAGTAATAGCTGAGGCAATTGTAAATAGTAGGAAAATTCCTAAAGCAGTGCGATCGCCATTAGCAAATAGGATACGGATATTTAAGCCCAAATAAAACAGAGCAAATTGCAAGTATAGGTGATTACGCCCTAACCAAGACTCCTTTTCTACCCCTGCCAATTCATAACGAATATTACCTGTTTCTGAGTTAACGATTTTACGCTTGCGTTGAATTCCTAGCGCTCTGGGAATTTGGGAAAAGAAATATAACGGACAAATTCGCCGCCAAAATTCATGCCCAAATACTAGTAAAATTATGATTGCTAAGGGGATAACTGCTCCCCAAAATATGCGTGCCCCTATCCCGTAAGGATGTTGTGGTAGACACACCGACTGAACTTTGACACAAGTTGATTCGGGTGCGCTAGGACTGACGATCTGAATCAGGTCTGTAGCCCAAGCTGAAAGGGGATCGTAAAATAAAGAAAAAATTAGCGTTAGCCAGCCAAGAGCCAACAGCCATCTAACGAGATGCATCTTTTTTTCGGAAACTTGACTAATCATCTGCTTTCGCCTTTTTGTTGCTGGGCATTACAGTTATGATTTTTTTATTAAGAACCGCTATAATACTACAACTGCTCTAAAGTAAATTACGGAATTTAGTAAATATTGTTATGAGGACGGGCAAGATGCCCATCCCACGCCTACTCAATGTTTGAAGTTAAAATTTCTGCTTTTGTCATCAAATAATCACTAATTGACGATATATAAAGATAGTTAAGATTATATAAAAAATAACCATGAAATATGTAAAAGTAATGAAGAAAATGTAATGTATTGACAAAGTTAATATTAAAATCTTGTAATTTAGATAGCATTGAGCCTGAAAAGTTAAACAGTTGGTGCAAAACCACGCAGGTATAATTATGTTTACACAGAAAATAAAGACAGCAAGCGTTGCTGTAGCGATTGGTATGGCATGTTTTTTACCGGCGATCGCTCAAGCTCAACAAATAGAGATACCGCTCCCCCCACTGCCCTCACCCTCCCCAACCGCTCAAGACTCCAGCGGATCACTGCGTCGAGGTTCTGGGAACTCGAATGTTGAGACAGGTGTTTCTGTTAGCTTTTTTTTGAATCCCTCTGTTCCGGATACCAACCTAGACCTCAACGCAGGAGAGTTCCTTGGAGCTATTCAAAACTTTGAAGATAGTGGCAACCCAGACCCACAAATAAATCTCAGTCCTCTATCTTTTCCGTTTGGAGATTTGAGGACTTCTAGACTTACCACCGATCCTAATACTGGTAATTTCCCCGGACTGAGCTTTGGCTATGATCTTATCACTGGCAACACCCCTTCTAGTGCTTTTAACAATGACGGGATAAGGTACGATGTTACATTTCCCAACGCGACTGAAACATTGACTTTGTTCATTCCATCCAATAATTCTGAAGCTCTGATTGATTCGCTATCCGGTTTTACTGATTTGTTACGCTCAACTGATAATACAATACAAGGAGTGGTAAGACGTCCCGACGGTAGAGAAGAAAGATCTATAGTCCAAAATCAAGCTGGCCGACAAGGCTTTATCTTTGCTACTGTTCCCGAACCTACGGCTACAGCTGGTTTGCTTGGCATAGGAGCTTTGGGTGCAGTAACATTGCTCAAACGCAACCAGCGTTTAAGGAAGCTTGTTTAACTTGATCTGAGTTTGTAAGCAAAAGCAAGAAGCTTGAGAAGCCTTACCCAAAAGTTCTAAAACTTCATCCTCTAGCTCACAGCTGGGGGATGGATTTTTGTAGAAATATTAAGAAACATAAATTTTAATAAAGTATAAGTTCAGATATGTGGTAACTTTGTGACGGTCATTTAAGTAATGATTACTAGATATAGAAATACATTAGTCTTTTATAAGTATCAACAATATAACGGTGAAGCCGCTGCCCAAAAATGATTATCCTGTCTTGAATATCCACTATTAATTAAGGGCTGTTTGGGTTACGCAGTAGAGAGAATCGTAACAAGCATGAGGAATTTATTCAACCGATTAAATAATAGAGGTTGTGAAAATGGCGAAAGTTCAACTTAGAAAACACATCTCATTCCGATTCTGGACTTTTAGTGGAAGTGCGTTGTTTTGGCTGTTAGCCTCATACCCAGCAGGGGCACAAACACCACCCGTCGCAGCAGATACAACGCTTCCTATCAATTCCATCGTTACCCCTGGCAACATCATTACTATCACTGAAGGAACACAAGTAGGGGGCAACCTGTTCCACAGCTTCACAGAGTTTTCTGTCCCCACTGGTAATGAAGCTCACTTTAATATTAACAATGCTCCTGACATTCAGAACATCATTACTCGAGTAACGGGAGGAAATAGCTCTAATATTGATGGTTTAATCAAAGTTATAGGGAATGCCAACCTATTTCTTATTAATCCCAATGGGATCGTTTTTGGACCAAATGCTAAATTGGAAGTTGGAGGTTCGTTTGTAGCGAGTACAGCTAACAGTATAAGATTTGCTGATGGCACAGAATTTAGCGCAACCAATCCTCAAGCCCCCCCTCTGTTAACTATAAATGTTCCTCCTGTAGGGTTCCAATTTGGCTCAAATCCAAAAGAGATTGTTAATCAGTCTGGGCAGCTGCAAGTCCCTGAGGGAAAAACCTTGGCACTGGTGGGTGGGAATGTGTCCCTTGAGGGTGGCAATTTAAGCGCACCAAGTGGAAGAATTGAGCTAGGTAGCGTTGGGACGGGTGTGGTTAATCTGACTCAAAACTACGCCTTGGAATATTCGGGTGTACAGAACTTTCAGGATATTCAACTCTCTAAGGGCGCAGGGGTTATTGCAAGCGGTCAGCAGGGTCAGATCGGTGGTAATATTCAGGTACGAGGTAGAAAGATCAACCTTACAGATGGTGCATTTATAGAAACTATTAGTCAAGGTCAGGGTCAATCTGGGAATGTACTGGTGAAAGCCACTGATGCTGTAGAATTATCAGGAACAGTAAATGGGACTCCCGGTGGCTTGTTTACTCAAGTCACAGAAAACGCTACAGGCAAGGGTGGAAACCTGACGATTGAGACTGGAAAACTGAGAATCACAGATGGAGCAGTCGTAGATGCTTCTACTTTTGGGAAGGCTCAAGCTGGGGATGTGCAAGTAACAACAACTGATGTAGAACTGGTAGGAGTCGGACCAGGACAAAGTAGTGGCATTTTTGCACAAGTCGCAAATGAAGCCATAGACAATGCAGGCAATGCAGGAACCTTGAAAATTGATACTCAACGGCTAACTGTCCTTGGTGGAGCACAGATATCCACGGCTGCCCGGAAAGGGGGAAATGGCGGAGAATTGACCATAAAAGCCACAGATTCGGTTACATTAAGCGGCACTTCACCTAATGCCCAACCAGGTCCAAGGGATACTAATCGCAGTGGTATTTTTGTTTCTGCTGAGCCAGGAGCTAGGGGTAATGTCGGAAATCTCAACATTAATACTAGGCTGCTTACGGTGGAGAATGGAGCGCAAATCTCAGCTAATAATTTCGGCACAGGTAATCCAGGAAGCTTAACTTTGGATGTTAGGCAGTTAACGATTCAGAATGGGGGATTGGTACGAGCTGGCTCTTTTAATTTTGGTGCAGGAGGAACTTTGACTGTAAAAAATGCTGAGTCTGTTAATGTCATCGGCTCTAATGTTATTGGGACAGAAACAGAATTCAGCACTTTGTCTGCTGCTGCTCCTGAAGGATCAGGAAATGCAGGCGACTTAGATATTACGACCAGGAATTTGAATATTAAAGATGGAGCAATAGTCTCGGTGAGCAGTACCGAAGGACAAGCAGGCAATTTGACTGTTACCGCTAACGATGTTCGTCTTGACAAAGGAAACTTGACTGCTAAAACTGCAATTACTGGCGGTGACGGGGGAGCCAACATTATCCTAAAAGACTTGGATTTTTTGTTATTGCAAAATGATAGCTTAATCTCTGCTCGAGCCACTGGCGATGCCAGAGGTGGCAACATTACTATTAATCCTGATGGTATTAGAGGTTTTGTAGTAGCGCCGCCATTACAAAACAGTGACATTGTTGCTAGCGCTGAACGTGGTCCGGGAGGTAACATTACAATTAATGCCCGACAAATCTTTGGATTAACTGAAGGTAAAGCAATTGAAGGCAACAGAACTAACGATATTGATGCTAGCTCTCAATTTAATAACCCAGGTACTGTAATTCTCAACACACCGGATGTAGATCCCAGTCGTGGATTAGTGGAATTGCCCATAGGTATAGTTAATACCCCAGAACTAGTTGCCACTGGCTGTGCCGCTTTTGCTGATCAAGGGGGTAGTAGCTTCACTGTAACTGGACGCGGTGGTTTACCTCCCAGTCCAGATCAACCACTCAGCAATGATGTGGTGTGGACTGATACTCGTTTGCCTATAAGCAATGGTGAAAATCAAAGAGTGTCAAATACTACTACACAGAAAAAACCACAAAAGAACGATGCCTACGGCAAGGACTTCGTCCAACGCACAGCCAAAAGCGATCGCATTACCATTGCACCTGCTACAGGTTGGGTATTCAATGGCAAAGGCGAAGTAACGCTCATCTCTTCTGCATCTAACGCCACTGTGGGGACTACTCCTGCTAGTTGCGCCAAATACTAAAGTAAAAATAGCATAGAACAAGACAACTCCAAAGCTACGCTATGAATCCCCAATTTGAAGCTGCGATCGCTGCCATCCAACTACTCTCTTCTACAGAGCGCCAACAACTGCTGCAAATCCTCACTAAAAGCAATTCATCCTCAAATTCTCAATCCGATCTTAAAACCGTTAGTACTCAGTTTTTGCAAGGTATTACACTACAGCAGCTACTTACCACCCATTCTCCCACAACTGTTGATCACCTCAAAGACCTTGCTGCTGACTTTTGGCCTGAAGAAGACTAAGACTGAGGATTTTCTCACTTTCACAGCGCCACAGCGCCAAGAGGCGGTCTAACTAAACTCCAATGAGTCTTGTTCTTATAGTTACTGTGTTGATTTAGCTTGTATTCTTTTTTGAAATTCAATTACAGCTTGCTCCTCCGTGCTAACTACAACCCTACCCGGTTTTGCTCGCATAATAGCTAGGTAGTGTTGAAAAGCGTCCTCATCTTCAGGATGTTGTTTAATATAATTTTTTAGTTCAACTTCGGTTAATTGTTGATAGTTAGTGTTACTCATTGAATTATTTCCTCGCCATTACTCAAAATTTCTACTTGAAAAAGGTTATCCCCAAAAAACATCACAAATCTATAGGTAAAGAAAGTGGCAATACTAATCATATTGAACGCTTTAATAATACAATGTGTCAAAGAATTTCTCGATTAGTTAGCTTAACGATGAAGTCTTTTAATAAAACTTGAGTACCATCAAATTGACTCATCTTGGGCGATCTCTCGGGTCTTCAGAATTAATGGTGATGAATTTTTTTAATATAAAACAGGACTGACTAGTTTAAACAAGCTAAAATTTAT
>NZ_JACXAE010000042.1 GCF_014698965.1 Iningainema tapete BLCC-T55 | reverse complement strand
TTCTTGCACTTAACAAGACGTATAAGGTTTACAATCCGCACAGTGTTACCTTTTTCTACTTTGTCAGCAAGCCCTAAGTACGTCTTGCTCGGACATAAAGTGAGGAATTAGTTGAATGCGATCGCGATCAACTAATTCCTCACCGACTTGTTTGAGGAGTACGGGATGGGAGCATGTCACTTTCTTGGTAGAAAAATGATAATAGGGTAAAGTTCGCGTCTCAGAGGCATAAGCAATGACTCCCGAAGAAAAACAGAAACTGGATCAACACATTCAGGAAATTGCGAAAATCCTGTATGCCGATGCCGATAAAAGTCGAATGACGAACCTTGGAGAGATTGAAGTGGTGATTCGCTCACAACTCCAGGAACATGTGAGTCCGCAACTGGGAGTTTTTTTATCACAGGGATTACAGGGACAACTGAGGGATACACCCGCACGGTAAAAAGCATTTTGGGCAATGTACCCATTAGCAGTGAACAAGCCCAAGTCCTGAATCTGGTCCAAGGCAAACAAATTAGTCCCTATTTAGAACTGTGTTGTTTACGGGTAAGTGCTAATGTCAGCTACGCCAATGCACAAGCAGATGTCTTGATGCTCACGGGGATTGAGGTGAGTGCAAAGACTCAACAGCGGAAGCGTGCAAGGGTATGACTTTCCATTGCCCACGATCGATACGCCCCGACGCGAAGTTTGCGTGGATGGCGGGAAAGTCAGACTCCGTACTCAGGAGGGCGAACCGTCCATCTGGCGAGACTACAAAGCCATTGATACCGACTCAGGCGTGGTGGCGAATTTCCAAAATAATCCCTTCCTAATTGACTGGGTGAACGCTCAACATGACGCCACGCCCATCGCTTGTCTTGGTGATGGACTTTCAGGGGGTGTGGAATATCGTCGCCCAAATTGCCACCCCACTGCAACGCCGTGAAATCCTCGACTGGTATCACCGATAGGGAGAATCTCCACAAGGTGGGTGGTTCTATCAAACGCTTGCGGCAAGCCGAAACCTTCTTATGGAATGGGAACGTGGATGATGCCATCGCCTTGTTTACTGACCTCAAAGCTAAGCAGGCGCAGAACTTCTGTCGATACCTGGAAAAACATCGACATCGGATTGTGAATTATTCTTACTACCAAGCGGAAGGTATCTGTTCGATTGGTTCTGGAGCAGTGGAGTCAGCCATTAAACAAATCGACCGCCGCATTCAAATTTCTGGAGCACAGTGGAATGCTGAAAATGTTCCTCAAGTGCTTGCCCCGGAGCGCTGCTTATCTCAACGGTTTATTCTCTCTATAAAGTGACATGCTCCCGTACGGGATCAATTGCTAAAATCGTAAACTGGGCTGAGGTATCCCAATTACAGCGATGGGAAATACCAGCAGGAATAATGGCAATGTCTCCCTGATGCCGCGTTTCTGTTTCGATTTTTCCATCCAACCATCTTTCTCCTAATGAGCCGCCAAGATGACCATAAGCAATAGTGTGCCATGTATGCTGATGTTCGGCTACTTCAAAGGCAGGTTGTTGATGGTGTTCAAAATGGATATTCTCCCAGCAGCCAAAGCTTGAAAAGGTAGGGGGGTTAGGTACAAACGCATTGGATGCATTTTCTTGGCTGTAATCAAGCTGCTTGACATTTTGCTTTTGTATTTTCATCCTTTGCCTAACTCCAAAAATTCAAATGCGAATAATTGCTTTATCTCTATAATTACCTCAAAAAATTTTTACCATTTTATTGTTATTTTAAAAGCCAGGGACTAGAAGTCCCTGGCTGAAAGCTAAAGTCCTCTGGAAGAGGACTAGGAGAGATTTAATTTTCGTCGCGTCCGTGAACTTGTGCTGGTGGACTGGTTGCTTCTACTGCGGTGAATGGTTCGAGGATTTTGTAGGTGTGGGAGGAGCCTTTTGGTACTACCCAGGAGTTTCCTGGTTCTAGCAGTACTACTTGTCCTTCGATGTGGAGTTCGGCACGTCCTTTGATTACGTATCCTACTGTTTCGTATTCTCTTGCTGTTGATTCTTTGGGTTCGTTGGGTTGCTCGTCTTCCCAAAGTCGCATTGATACTGTTTTGCCGGAGGCTAGGTATTTTTGTCCTAATTGTCCTTTGGGGGAGTGGGTGGAGTCTACTTTTTTTACGCTTGTGTCTGACATGTTGGTTTCCTTGATATGTATGGAAGAATGAACCGCAGAGGCGCACCAGATCGCAGAGAATAAGAAGGAGGAGGAAAGAGGAGGGGGGTTGTTTTTAGATTTTGATGGTTTTGCCTGTGCGGGATGCTTGGTAGATTAGTTGCATGAGTCGGACGTCTTGTAGTCCTTCTTCGCCTGGTGTTTTGGGTTGTTTGTTGTTGATGATGCTTTCGGAGAGATGGTCTATTTCTAGGGCGAATTGGTTTTTTTCTTGGATGTTTCTTTCTTCTATTCCGTTTTTGCGTTTGATTGTGAGGCGATGTTTGTAGTAGTCGGTGGCGGGATCTAGTTCTAGGGTGGCGTCGGAACCAAATACTTGAATGCGTTTGGTGTCGGAGTAGCCGTAGCTGGAGCTGCAGTTGGCGAGGATTCCGCTGGGGAAGCGGAGTGTGAAGTTGACGTTTTCTTCGATTTCTCGGAAGCGGGGATCGTTGGGGGTGCTGTGGGTGATGGCGCTGATTTCTATTGGTTCTTCGCCTGTGATGTATCTTGTGGCTTGTAGGCTATAGATTCCTATGTCGTAGAGGGAACCTCCGCCTGCTAGTTTTTTTTGCATACGCCATGTGTCGGCGGGATCTTTGGGGTCGAGGTTTCGTCCGTGATCTGAGACGATCGCTTTTATTTTGCCTAGTTGTCCGCTTCTTGCTAGTTCTATGGCGGCAAGGTTGTATGGTTCGTATTGGGCGCGGTAGGCGATCATTAGTTTACGGTTGGCTTTTTTGGCGGCGTTGATCATTGCTTGGCATTCTTCGATGGTGACTGCCATTGGCTTTTCACACATGATGTGTTTGCCTGCTTGCGCTCCACGAATGCTATATTCTGCGTGTAAAGCGTTGGGTAGGATGATGTAGATAACGTCTACTTCTGGGTTGTTGCGGATGCTGTCGTAGTTTTGGTAGTTGTATATATTTTTTGGGTTGATGCCGTATTGCTGTGCGTATTTTTCGGCTTTGGCGCGATCGCCACTAACTAATGCTACCAATTTTGACTGTTTACATTCGGCAAATGAAGGCATGATTTGTTGGGTGGCAAATTTGCCTAAGCCGACTACTGCCCATCCGAGTTTTTTTTCTGGTGGTAGTGATGGGGACGTTTGGGCTAGGGTACGGCTAGGTTGGAGAATTTGTCCTGCACTGCTGATGACACTCAGCCCCATTAATCCAAAACTTGCTTTATGTAAAAGTGTACGGCGTGTAAGTTCTTTTTTTAATGAGTCAAACATAGTTCGTTTTTTGTCATTTGTCATTTGTCATTTGCAAAGGACAAAGGACAAAGGACAGATGACTTTATGGTTTGAGTACTACTTTGATGCAGTTGTCTTTTTTGTTTTTGAAGATCTCGTAGCCGTGGGGTGCTTGTTCTAGGGGTAGGCGATGGGTAATGATGAATGTTGGGTCAATGTCGCCGTTTTGAATGTGTTCAAGTAAGGGGCGCAGGTATTTATGGACGTGGGTTTGTCCCATCTTGAAGGTTAGGGCTTTGTTCATTGCTGCTCCCATTGGCAGTTTGTCTACAAAGCCACCGTAAGCTCCTGCTATGGAGACATGACCACCTTTGCCACATGTTAATATTACTTGACGTAGGGCTGTTGGTCGGTCTGGTTCTAAACGTACTGCTTGTTTTACTTTGTCGTAGAAGGCGATAAAATCTGTACCGTGTGCTTCTAATCCTACTGCATCAATTACTGCATCAGGTCCCCGTCCTCCGGTCATTTCTTTGATGGCTTCACCGACATCTACTTCTTCGTAGTTGAGGACTTCTGCTTTACCATTTTCTTTTGCCATTTGCAAGCGTTCGGGGATACGATCTACAGCAATTACACGTTCTGCACCGAGTAGGTAGGCGCTGGTAATGGCAAATTGTCCTACAGGACCACAACCCCAGACTGCTACTATGTCACCTGGTTTGATGTGGCAGTTTTCTGCTGCCATGTAACCTGTGGGAAAAATGTCTGTTAAAAATAATACTTGCTCGTCTGTTAAGCCATCGGGAATTTTGAACAAGCCTACGTCTGCAAAAGGAACTCTGGCATACTCTGCTTGACCGCCTGCGTAACCTCCGAAGATATGAGAGTATCCAAATAAACCAGCAGGTGAATGACCCATGATTTTTTCTGCCATCCAACCGTTGGGGTTAGAGTTATCGCACAAAGACCATAAATCCTGTTGGCAGAAAAAGCAGTTACCACATGATATTGTAAAGGGAACAACGACGCGATCGCCTACCTGCACATTTTTCACTGCACTACCAAGTTCGACAACTTCCCCCATAAATTCATGCCCAAGGATATCTCCTTTTTGCATGGTGGGGATAAAGCCGCTGTATAGGTGCAAGTCTGAACCGCAAATCGCTGTTGAAGTGATTTTGATAATTGCATCACGAGGGTTTAGTATTTTGGGATCTGGCACTGTATCTACACGTACATCACCAGAACCGTGCCAGCAAACTGCTTTCATAATTATTAATCCTGAGTAATTTAGATTTGGGAATAGTGAATAGTTTTTTCTACTCTTTATTGCCTATAGGGTTACTATTTGTTTTTTGAAATATACGTAGTTTCGGCTCCCAAAAAAACTTAGAAGTGGTGGGCATTGCCCACCCTACTTAGCCGATTATTGGTTCAAACTCTTTTCTACTTCTTTTTGCGGATTTTGTAAAAACTCTTTAGTAGCACGAGGTGTTTCCTCATTTAAATTGAGTTTTTCTGTGACAGTTTCAGCAGTTTCCTTCAAGCTTTCTTGGACTTGTTCCAGAATATTTCCGCCGCCACTAGTAGCGTTTACATCAGGTGTAGCTTTGTAATATTTACCTTCTGGAGTATTTACTGTGTCTGTATTGAGAGTGTTACGAACATTATCAGCAGTTTCTTTGATACTCTTTTTAGCGCTGTCTACAACTTTGTTATCGTTATGGGTTGTAGTTGTATCAACTCTTGTACCAGAGCTTCCACCAGAAGGTTCTCCTTTATAGTATCTACCCAATGAAGAATCTAGTCTATCATCAGCTTGGGCTTGTAGTGTGCTATTTCCAAAAACTGGCGTGATGAAAACAGTTAAAACTACCAAAAGAACTGTGATAATTTGACGTAGACGCAACTTTTTAACTAAAGACATGATTTTCATAAAACTCCTCCGATTTATTTTGCCAGGAAATTGGTTTTCTTCCCGCCCAATTTCCTATTTCATGGTTTGAGAACAACTTTAATACAGTTGTCCTTTTTCTGTTGGAATATATGGTATCCGTGGGAAGCTTGTTCTAAGGGTAATTGATGGGTAACAACAAAAGATGGATCGAGTTTTCCATCCAAAATTAACTTTAACAACAAATGCATATACTTCTGACCGTGCATTTGTCCCATTCTTAAAGTTAATCCTTTATTGAAAGCTGCACCTAGTGGCATTTTATCAACAAAGCCACCGTAAACACCCATAATCGAAAGAGTACCGCCTTTACGACAAGCAAGTATCATTTGTCGTAATACATGAGGACGATCAGTTTCTAAGCGTAACTTTTGCTTTGTCTGATCGTAAAAATCTTCAAAACCTACGCCGTGTGCTTCTAATCCTACAGCATCAATACACGCATCGGGACCGCGTCCACCAGTCATTTCTCTTAATGCTTCGCCTGCATCAACTTCTTCATAGTTGATAACTTCTGCTTTGGCGAATTGTTTAGCCATTTCTAAACGTTCGGGAAAGCGATCAATACCAATGACTTTTTCAGCGCCCATCATATAGGCACTAATCATAGCAAATTGTCCTACCGCTCCGCAACCCCAAACAGCTACAGTATCACCGGGTTTAATATCACATAATTCCGCGCCCATATAACCTGTAGGAATTGCATCGGAGATAAACAGTAGCTTTTCATCCGGCAATTCTTTTGGTACTTTAACAACATCCACATCAGCAAAGGGTACGCGCACATATTCTGCTTGTGCGCCCGCGTAACCACCAAAGGCGTGGGAGTAGCCGTAAATTGCTGAAGTGATATTACCAAATAATTTCTCTTCTATCCAACCGTTGGGGTTGGAGTTATCACACAACGACCACATATCATGTTCACAGTAATGGCATTTCCCACAACCGATAGTAGATGGAACAACTACGCGCTCGCCTACTTTCAAATTGTCAACACCCTTACCTACCTCTACAACTTCCCCCATGAATTCGTGACCGATTATATCACCAGGTTGCACTGTTGGGATATAGCCACCATATATATGTAAATCTGAGCCACAAATTGCCGTTGATGTAATTTTAAGAACTATGTCGCGGGGATTAATTATTTTTGGATCTGGTACTGTTTCCACCCGCACATCATTAGCACCATGCCAACATACTGCTTTCATAGTAATTAGTAATTAGTAATTAGTCATTGGTCATTATTCATTCATTATTAACAAAGGACAAATGACTATTACCCACCTTTTGGTTGTCCCTCAGTTGTAGCGATTTCGCCTGCTTCCATCAACATTTTAAAGCGGCGCAAATCATCCCCTATTTGCTGTTCTGGTTCTTCACCAAAAAGTTTAGCAAAAACAGATGCTAATCCCCCACCAGGAGGATTATATTCAATTACAACTTTTACTTCTGTACCACGATTACCAGGTGCTTTTTTAAAACGAACAAAACCAGAGTTATCTACATCTGCACCTTCTACCGAAGCCCAAGAAATAAACTCATTTACTCTGTCTTCAATAATATCTGCATCCCATTCCACACTTGCGCCCAGAGGTGCAGTAGCAACCCAGTGAGAACGCTTGTTGTCAAGCACCTTCACTGATTTTAAATGCTTCATAAATGTGGGTAGTTTTTCAAAATCATGCCAATAGCGGTAAAGTTCGTCTGCGGGTTTATTAATTGTTACCGTTTTTTCTACCTTAATAGCTTGATTAACACCCACTGCTTCTTGTACCTGCTTAATTGTACTTTGTTTAGTTGCGCCTTGATAAATTAGACCGCCACCTGCTAAAGCTGTCAAAACACCTCTGAGAGAACGTTGTTTCAAACCGAGTAATACCATTGCACTACCGCCTATGAGTGAAGCCCAACGCTCAGTTTCTCCAGCTTCGGTTTGATTTTGACTCGATTTATCTCCTGATATATATTCCATTTTATTGTTTCCTTTATTTTTGTACGTAGAGACGTTCCGCCGGAACGTCTCTACAATTTTTCGTTACATTGATGACATTGCAGCAGCTGTAGTGGGTTTGGCTGATTTCATCTCACTACCTACTCGTGTGCGATACAGATTTACGAGTCGCTGCTCGTATCTCAGTAGGTCTTTGTAGATGTGTGTGAAAATAACAGTTGTTACAGGATCGGTGAATGCTGCCATTAGGCTGCCGATATCACCGATACCTGTTTGTACGTCGCCTAATGCAGAACGTAACTGATAAATATCATCGCTGCCGGTGAAAGCAGTTTTTAGCTTTGCGTACTGGTTAGCGATATTTGCTGTTAAAGAAGGTTTCTCACCTAAATGATTCAGACGCTCTTCCAAAATTTTAATGTTTTCGTGCTTGTTGGCTATCATCTGTTGGAAGGTAGACTTAATTTCTGCATCTGATTCTTTCTCAGCATACTTTTCTAAAGCTTCGAGAGAATAACGCTCACCAGCTAAAGCAGTATTCAAACCCTTGACAATCTCGCCTTTGGTTGAACCACCCCAGGCAGTAGCCAGTTTCCACCATTCAGCCTTTTCGTCTCTCTCATCAGGTAAAGCAGCATCTTTACCGCCGTAACCGAGACGACTCAAAATAGCTGTAGAGAAGATTGGCAAGTCACCTGGTTGACGCGATGTGATTAAATTACCATCAACTACCAAAGGCTCGTCTACATAATTAGCGCCAGCGTTAATCATGTCTTTGCGAATAGCCAAGAAGCCAGTAGCTGTTTTACCTTTGAGTAAGTCGCCTTCAATCAAAAGTTGTGGTCCGTGACAAACAGCAGCTACTATGAGTCCATGCTGCATTGCTTCTTGGACGAAGCGTACTGTGTTGGGGTTGCGGCGCATTTTGTCAGGAGCCATACCACCAGGTATAATTACAGCATCATAATCAGATGCGATCGCTTCTGTTGTTGTGCCGTCTGGATTCACAGAAACCTTTCCACGCTTACCCGAATATTTCTCGTTCATTCGGGAACCAAGGACAAATACTTCCATCCCTGCTTGTTTGAGCGCATTGTATGGTACTTCAAATTCTGCATCCTCTACGTCGTTTTCAATCAGGATGGCAACTTTTTTCTTACTGGAATGATTATTAGAGCTTGTCATTTTGTTTCCCGTTGGATACTAATGTTTATTGATCATCTTCGCCCTAGTATAGAAAAGAACAGCCCTTCGTCCCTACAAATATTCCCTAAGCAGATACTTCTCTAGTTCTTGAGCCTGGTGCAAACAATTCGGCATAATCATCTGAGAAATTTGCTTGCAGATCTGTAAATTCACCTGGTGACACAGCATCTTGTAGTACTGCAAATACAGCACGAATATGAATCACAGCATCTGTAGGTTCTACACCTTCTTTTTCACTTACACGCTGAACAAACTCTTGCAGAGAAAAGAATTGACCGTTTTCACCCTCACGCCCATGCAAGTATTCTCCTAGTTCCTTTGGTAATTGAGATGCTAAATCTTTGGCTTCATCGCCTACGATGCGATCTCTGATTACTTCTAAAGTTGCACGAGTGGCACGTTCTGCTTCTTCACGAGAATCCAATTGGGCGAAGCTTTGGACATGTTTGATAAATTGGTCGTACTTCATTTTTTACCTCCCCTTACAAATTAGCACTTGCTGTCTTTGTTATTTTTTGTAAATTTTTTTTACTAAATCTCAAACTTAATTTAATTAATTTAAATAAAAAATAGTTAGGTGTTATGAATAGGTAGTTAACTTTAAGTGTCTTGATAACCCCTAACTCATAAGACCTAACTTTCATTCAGTGACTTAACCATGAATTCTTACCTCTATGATGACCATAAAAAAATAGGTTTTCTTCGCTCTTAAGAGATATCTATTAGTTTGTAATTTATACATCTTGAGAAAGACAGAAAACTGTTCAACATAGCTTAGATGATAAAAAAGGTTATGGAGCCATGAGTTAGAAGACCTGCATAAATGCTGAGTTAAAGAATAACTAGTCATTCCTAACTCATAACCTGGTTTGAAGTGGCCATAGCGTGAATTTATACCCATAAGCCTACGCATTAATTACTAGCTTCTCTTCGCTCTATAGAGAGAGATTGATTTATTTCTAGAGTGATAGTTCTTTTGGAGTACAATCCTTTGCGCAGAAAGCGTTATTGTGAGGATGCAGTAAGGACGCTTAATTATGGCGGAACAAAAAGATTTAGCACAGCAAAAAGTTAACAATGAAGAACAATCCTCTGATTTGCCCCAAGAAATTACCGAATCCTACGGTACTGGCGTGAAAGATCTGCCAGGATATAATATTGGTGGGCGAACCATGCAGGAGGAAAGAAGCGAGTACACCCACACTAGTCCCGAACTCACAGGCGGTGACGTAGATGCATACTGGGAAGACGCAGATGCAGTAGGTGATGAGGCGGTTGGTGGTACCGTCGCTACTCCAGATCAAAATGTGACTGAGGAATTAGAAGCAGCTGTTGGTTTAGAAATGGACGATCGCGCATTTCTCCGCACAGAAGATATTTTAGAGCAACGCGATGACCAACGCTGGGAATTAGATCCCAAATCTTCTGAGGATTATCAAGAACGTCGGGAGTGAGGGAGTTTGGGAGTGGAGGAGAAAATAAACTCTAATTCTCCCCTGCCCCCCTGCTCTCCTACTCCTCTATATCAACGTCTGAGTTTCCTTATTTTCCAGTCCTTCTTGAGAATGATCTAAGCGTAGCTCACCTTTAGGAGCAAAGCGCATCCAAATAGGTGTATCTGCGCCTGCTGCTCCCTTAGCGGTAGTTACACCACCATCTGCTAACCATAATGCACCTGTCACATAACTAGCTTCATCAGAAGCAATAAAAGCATAGACATTAGCTATTTCTTCTGGTGTACCACGTCGCGCCAAAGGTGTTGCATCAATAAGTGTTTTCTCCATCTTGGCATTCATTGGTCCTTCTTCTTTATGTGTCCAAGCAGTATCAATTGCACCGGGACATACGCAGTTGGCACGGACACCGTATTTTGCCTGTTCTACAGCTACACCAAGCATAAAAGAATGCATCCAACCTTTAGTACCGCCATAGGTTGTGTTGTATGCCAAGCCATTATAACCAGCTTCAGAACCTGCGGAAACAATATTACCGCGAGTTTTCTGTAAATGTGGTAGTGCATACTTAGCCATCAAAAATGCTGAGCGCAGATTCAGGCGAAGAGTATCATCAAACACATCAACAGGGTAATCCTGAGTCTCGGCTGTGGCGAGAAAGACTCCTGCATTGTTAATTAAAATATCCAATTTACCGTAAGCATTAATTGCTGTTTGCACACAGTTTTGAGCGTGAAATTCTTGAGAAACGTCTCCCGCGTAGGCGATCGCTTTACCCCCATAATGTTTAATAGACTTAACTACATCCTCAATCGGATCATCAGGTAGTCCATTAACAACTACTGATGCGCCTTCTTTCGCAAATTTGTGCGCAACAGCTTCTCCAATCCCCGCACCAGCACCAGTAACAATCGCCACTTTACCTTCTAAGCGTCCATTTACCATATTTCCTCCTCATGGCTAATAGTAAAAATAATGACTTTTGTACAGACGCTCCGGCGGAGCGTCTGTACGGCTGACTCCTGTTCTTCTCTAATTGTTCTTCTCTGTGATTGAGATACATCTGTCTTCAGTAGGGTTAAACACCGAAACTACCTCTGATAGTGTTGCTATTGATAGTGATTTATAGCAATCGGGGTTAATCATGACATACACTCAAACTAACGATCCAACTATTCGCGAACACGTTCAAGCTTTTCAAAGTTTAGGTGTTGATGAACAATTAGGTTTATTTTGGTTTATTTACAAAGAAATGGGTGGCGCTATCACACCTGCTGCTCCTGGTGCAAGCACCGTTTCTACAGAAGTTGCTGATGGTTTGTTTAATCAAATCAAAGAAAAATCTCACGAAGAACAATTACAATTTCAGCGCGATTTAATTAACAAAGTAGATAATCAATACACCCGTATGTATGGCTCGATGAGCGAGACTACCAAACTACTGTTTTGGTATCGTCTAGCTCAGGGCATGGATAATGCTACAATCATTCCTGTGCCTCCTAGCTATCAACTACCATCACAAGCTCAAGAATTATTAAACAAAATTAAAGGATTGGAGTTTGAACAGCAAATTACTCTTTTCCGTGATTATGTAGCGCCTTTTGGTGCTGAGCCAAAAGCTGGTGCAGAAATTTAAAAATTTTGTAAGGGCAAAATAAAAAACCTAGATAGGCACAGAGATAAAACTTTTCTTTTCCCTGTGTTTATCTAGGTTTTTCTTTTTATTCGACGCACCCTAAAGCCGTCACGCCTTTGACTTTGACACTTAAATATTTATATTTATTACAAACTCAAACATCTCTCTTTAGATAGGTATAAATATATTTGATTTTTCTCATTTCTCTATCTTTATACAGTCACTAAGATAGAACTGAAATTTCTAATCTTAATAGAGACATGAAGAGAGAAACTTGGTTGCGTCGGAGTTACTAAGTTTCCATAGAGACTTATTTCAGCTTCTACTACCAAAACGTAATTCTCAGCAAAGAACTTGTAACTAATTTACTGGAGCTCGCCGTGACTTCGACAAATGTCAATCGCATAGAAGAAGCTGTATCAGCATTCCAATCTTTAGATATAGATGATCGCCTAGCTGTGCTAGCGTCACTTTATACTAAAATATCTTCAGCAATTCCTGCTAATGCTAAAGATGCATTACCAACCCAAGATGCACAAAGCTTGGTAACACAAGTTGAGAAATTGTCACAAGAAGAACAAGTATCTGCTCTGCGTGACTTGTTACCAGCAGAAAAAACTGATCAAGATGCAACGATGCTTGATCCAAATCCTAGCAAAGCATTGGGTGAATTGGTTACTGGTGGTGGAACTAAACTTCCTACCCATAAATATGGCTCAATGAACTCTGAAGGTAAGTTGGCTTTCTGGTATTTGGTAGCCCAAAAATTGGGAAGCGGTTTTGTTGGTATTCCTAGTGATTTTCAACTAACTCAGCCAGCAACACAAGTATTGAACTTACTTGAATCTCTAAATACAGAAGACTTAGTGTCTTTTTTAAAAGTCGTTTTGTAAGCAAGCTTTAATTTTGATCTGTTGGCATCAATTGTAGGGTGGAGTGCCATCCTACATTTACTTGTTTATTAACAATTAGTGGCAGGATTATGGTAAGAGAAGAAACTGTTGTCAGAGGCAATACGCTGAAAAGAAAGCATCTTATTTATAGCCTAATTACAGGTTTAATAATCGGTGTAATAGCTGGTACACCGATTGGTTGGGTTGCGCATCGATTTTTTTATCAGCAACGTTTGGCTCAAACTTTATATTGCCGAGAACAAAATAGAAATCAGCCAGCAGCAGTTGTTGATGCTAGGTGCGGTACAGCATACTAAAAAATTAAATTAAACACTTATGTTGTCTTCTCAAGAAGCAAAAACGCAGAGCACTCGCCATCCAAATCCAGATAAAATACCTAGTACTGGCTTCTCTGTTTTACGCAGGATAATAATTCTGTTAGGTTTGAGTCTATTAATAGGGTTCTGGGCATATAAAATAGATATTACTATTCCAGGCGCACCAAGTATTAACAACACATATACACCGTTTACCCATCCTACAGAGCAGGAGATTGGTTCTTATGATGTGTTAGGTAAAGTAATTAGTAAGGAACAAGCAGCACTGCTCAAAACAACCGAAGGGAAACAACTACTGTCAGCAGATAACGGTGCTGTTGCTGTTACTGAAGATTTGATTTCCCTTGGGCGCAAAGCTTTTTATACAGAAACCTTTGGTAATGAAGTTTTCTTAACTGATGTGACTGGCATTCTCAACGGTCCATTAAACATTGCGAACTTGACAAAAGCTATACTAGCCTTGGGCGGAAAGCATACAACAAATCTTCAGGTGACGATGGATAGAGATATGAAGGTGGGAGGTCGCACCTTCAAAAAAGGTGATATCCTCAACACTGGGCTTGACGTGCCAGCTAATTCTCTGTTTCCCTTAGGAGTTATCACCCATATCAACGAGGGTAAGATTCGTGTTGGTATTACTTGTGCTTCCTGTCATGCTGCTGTTGATAAAAATACTGGACGTATTTTAGAAGGCGCACCCAATAATGACCTAGATACAGGGTTAATTCTAGCATTAGCTAGTAACTCAGCAGCTTGGTTTCGCCAAACTGGTGTTAATCCTTTAACAATTCGCCGTGGTGAACATACTTACATTAAGGCAGAGGATAAGCAAGCACGTCTACCAAATGTCAAAGCCTTGGAAGAAGCAGTTGATGAAGCATTTCTGACTTGGGCACCAGGTAACTTTGATTCTACAGGTGATAATGTCAACAATCCTTCCCAAAATCCACCTTCCTACACTTTCGCTGCATATCCTTACGGTTGGAGTGGTAATGCGGCAATTGGTTGGTTTCACGGTTTGACTACACTTAATAGTAACGTTCATGCTACCAATTCAGACTTGACAACAGGTGCTGATGCAAGTAAGCAGTTACTAGGCATTGATAAAGAAACTTACTTGGGTGTAATTCTACAAAACTCAGCAAATCCAGCCTTTAAGTTGCCACAAGGGGCTAAACCCTCAGAATTTCTCCAAAAAATTGATCCCACTCCTGGTACACCAGCGATGAATGAGGTGGTTAAGATGCCAGGATTTCCCAAGGGTTCACCTTTTATCTTGGATGGGTTAATGGCTAATTCTCCGGGAATGCCAGTTGCCGCACAATTGAATGGCATGTCAGCATTCCAAAATTCCCTAGCACCACCACCTGTAGAGACGCGCCATGGCGCGTCTCTACAACGGGGGGCAGCAATTTTTACTAAAGCAGGCTGCATAGAATGTCACAGTGGGCGGTATTTCACCAACAATCATGTAATTGCTGAGCAGGAAATTAAATCTCAACCTTCACGGGCAAAGGCACAAGCAGCTTTTGCACGTAATTTCGTCCCTCCACAGACATATCCTAGCAACGTGAAAGTTCCTCTACCAGCAAATCCACCTGTGTTGGATGTACCTACAGATATTACATCAGAAAAAGATTTCAACCTCGCGTTTGCCATTGGTAATGCAGGTGGCTACAAAGTGCCTAGTTTAATTGGACTTAACGTTACTGCACCATATTTACATGATGGGGGTGTGGCTGTGGGACCAGAAGCGCTTAAAATAGAGGAAAATGACTTAAAAATTGTCAATCCTAACCAATTGGGGATGACAGGTACACTATTAAATAGTGTTTTACCAGATCCAAGTGCTAGTATGCGATCGCTTGTGGATCGAAATTTGAGGAGACTAGTAGTTGCAGCCAACCGCCAAAATTCTGACTTGCAAAAATCAAACGTTGATGGTAGTGGACATAATTACTGGGTGGATAAACAAGCTGGTTTTACTACTCAAGAGCAAAGTGATTTAATTGAATTCCTCCTCTCGCTCGACGATGAGCCAGAGGTAGTGCCAGTACAATCGCCTTAGTTACCGCTCTTCATCTTCCCTTATGCGACGTTTTATTCGTGAAAACAGCCTTTCCTTAGCAATGTTTGGGCTGTTTTTTATCTCCTTAATTGGTCAAACAATCACAGGACATAAAGACTATAATGACGAGTTAAAACAATATAAACAGCCCGAAATAGGTTATATTGAGTATCTTGGCAGCGGTCACTTCATTGAAGCAGTATTTGAAAACTGGGAAAGTGAATTTCTCCAAATGGGGATGTATGTTCTACTAACTGCCTTTTTAAAGCAGAAAGGCGCAGCAGATTCTAAGAAAATCGAAGGCAAAGAACCAGTTGATGCCGAACCTGAAGAATCAACACATGACAAGAAAGTTCCCTTACCAGTGCGTCGTGGTGGCGTGGTGAAAAAAGTTTATGAAAATTCTTTAAGTATCGCTCTGTTTCTACTATTTTTTATGTCCTTTGCCCTTCATGCAGTTGGTGGGGCAAAGGAGTATAGCAGAGAACAGGTGCTGCACGGCGAAAAGCCAGTGTCAGTTATTGAGTACCTTGGCACTTCCCGCTTTTGGTTTGAATCGTTTCAAAACTGGCAAAGTGAGTTTTTATCAATTGGTGCATTAGTAGTTTTATCTATATTTCTACGTCAAAAAGGTTCACCCGAATCTAAGCCCGTTGATGCACCGCACGAGCAAACTGGGGAAGATTGACTTAACAGTATCAATGTTCCATAGTGGTAGCTGCGGGATTATCTGCTAAACGCCCGTCTTCCATGTAGACAATGCGATCGGCAATATCTAAAATGCGGTTATCGTGAGTTACTAGCAGAATTGTGCAACCTTGTTCTTTTGCCAACTTTTGCATAATCTCCACTACATCACGACCTGACTTTTTGTCAAGTGCAGCAGTGGGTTCATCTGCTAAAACTATTTTGGGACGACTAATGAGGGCGCGAGCGATCGCTACTCGTTGCTTTTGTCCCCCCGATAAGTTGTCTGCATAGTAGTCAACTCTTTGTCCTAAACCCACAGATTCTAACATAGAAGAGGCGATCTCATCCATATCTTGGTCGAGCATCTCATCATGTAATTCTAACGACATGCGCACATTTTGTTTTGCCGTCAAAAATGTCAACAAATTATGTGCCTGAAAGATATAGCCAACATTGCGACGGAGTTTAGTTAATTGTTGTTTACTTGCTCCACGTAGCTCCTGATCCAAAATTTTTAGACTACCTTCTTGCGCAGAGCGTAACCCACCCATTAAAGTTAACAGAGTCGTCTTACCAGATCCAGAAGGACCTGTCATAATGACGATTTCACCAGGATATATATCTAAGTTAATATCAAACAACGCCTGTTTGCGAAGTTCGCCATGACCAAAATAATGATTGAGATTTCGCGCAGAAATTACAGGTTCAGTGAGTGATTGCATAATATTTAAAGAAAGTTAACGGATTATGTACTCAGCTATATATTTTCAAGTTTATGATATTTCATCTTTCCAATCAGAACATCGCAAAGTGTCGGCTGTTTTCTTAATAAAACTGGTTGTAGGCACAGCCACTAAAAGCCCCAAAACTCCGCCAAACTTTGCTCCTACCAATAGAGAGACTACCACCACTACTGGATTAAGTCCGGTAATACCCCCAATCAGCCGGGGAGCTACTACAGTTTCGTTAATTTGACCTAAAATAACCGCTGCCGTCACTACCTTAATTCCCAACCAAACATCTTGAAACACAATCAGTGAACTCACCAACGTGATACTTACAACTCCCCCGAACGGAATTAGGCTTGCTACCCCAATTAAGAAAGCGAACAGTAGCGCAAAAGGAACCTGTAAAACTAGAAAAGCAATTAGTAAAGTTACACTTAAAATAGATGCAGTAATCGCTTGAGCTGCAAAGTAATTTTGAAAACTTTGTTTGAGGGATGCCTGAATTAGAGTATTCCAAGCAGAGGGTAACCAACTGACAATTTCGTCCCAAAGGTTTTTCCCATATAAAACTAAAAAGATTGTCAGAACCAATGTGAGAAGTAGATTCAAAGCGCTATTAATGGTATTGAGTGTTATACTAATAATCTGACCCGTCAAAGATTGGAGTGTACTAGAGAGTTGATTTGTCAACTCAGTTGTGATTCCACTTAAGTCAACGGGTAGATACTGTAACAGCGTTTGTTTGTCTAAGGCTTGCAATTCAAGTCTTGCTTCTTCAATCCAAGTCGGTAAATGGTTGCCAAACTCTACAAGCTGTTGAAAAACCAGAGGACCTAAGATTAAGCCTAGAACTCCCAATAACATGAGTGCCAAGAGCAATACTAAACCAACAGCCCAACCTCGCTTCATGCCTCTTTGTTCTAGAAGCATAATCGGGTAGTCTAGCAAGAAGGCAATCAGGCTAGCTGTAAGCAGAATACTAACAATTGGCTGTAGATATTGGCAAAGTAAAAATATCAGCCAACCGTTAATAAAAATGATGGGGAAAGTCAATCCTAAGTTGAACCAACGAGGAAGTTTTTGAATAGAAATCATCAGATACCTCAATTGCAGTACAATTGGTTAATATTTGCTTCACTGTGACATGGCGATCGCGACAAAAGAAACACACTTTTTAGTGTTCTCCTTAGCGTCTTTGCGTAAGACAAAAAATGATTTTTTAAAAAATATCAGCAGGATCGGCAGCTTGTAACTTGCGCATCGCAATTCCGCCTGACGCACTACACATAATAATAGTTAGGATCAACACCGTAACCGCACGGCTTAACGTCATGCCAATCGGTAACAATGTTGCTGCTCTAGCAATATAATAGAGTCCTGTAGAAAGAACAAATCCTGGCAAAAAACCCAAGAATGCTAGAATTAGAGACTCTTGAATAATAATTCCAACTAGATAGGAATCACCATAGCCCATCGCTTTTAAGGTGGCATACTCAGGCAAATGTTCGGAAACATCTGAGTAGAGAATCTGATACACAATCACGATACCTACAATAAAGCCGATAATTGCACCAAAGCCAAAAATAAAACCGATTGGGCTACCATCAGACCAATATGCTTTCTCTCGTGCTGTGAATTCTTCAAGTGTCAGAACTAAAACATCTTTGGGTAAACTAGCTTGCAGGTTAGCTTGAACTTGTTTGATATTAGCACCTGGTTTTAATTTGAGCAAACCTACATCAATTTGGTTGGGTTGACGTTCAGGAAATAGGCGTAAAAAGGTAGAGTCACTACTAATGAGGTTGCCATCAGCTACGAAGGATGCGCCCAGGGTAAAGGTTCCGACTACTTTAATATTAAAATCATTGATTTGTACTTTGAGGGAGTTGGAATGTTTAAGGGTGTCAGTAACGTTGCCGAAAAAGTTTTCTCGCCCTGCTTGATCGTATAGTACTTGATTGAGCATTTTGAGTTTATCTAAGTGTTGATTTGCTTCTGGGAGATTGAATACTGGTTTGTTTGGGTTGATGCCAAAGATGAGGATGCTATAACTGAGTTTGGTTTGCGGATTTTGCCATTCCCCCCGCCCGATGTAGAGGGGACGAATTGATTCTACTCCGTCTACTCCGGCTGCTTGATATAGGCGTTGTCGAGAAAAGCTTTTTACTGTTTGTAGGTTGTTGAATAGGGGGTTGATGATGAATAGTTCTCCTTGCAGGGGACGATAAGGGCTGGCGGCGGAGTCGAAGAGGGCGTCTTTGAGTCCGAGTTGGACGAGCATGAGGACGTCTGCAAAGGCTATTCCTGCTAGGGCTATGGCTAGACGAGTTTTTTCTCGTGTTACTTGTAGCCATGCTAGTGGTGTTTTACGTATTAGTTTGTTGAGCATTTTATGGTATGATTGTGGTTTGGACTTGTAGGTTGGTTAGGTTGGCTACTCTTTTGCTGTCTTGGGGGTTGAGGCGAATTCTGACTTTTATTACTCTTTGATCGAGGTTTTGTCCTGGTTGGTTGCTTTCGATTTCTTGTTTGTTGATTTGGAGTCCTATTTGTTGGACGGTTCCACTAAGTTCTCCTGGGAAGGATTCTCCTGTGATGGTTGCTTTTTGTCCTTGGCGGATTTTACTTATGTCGCTTTGGTATATTTCTGCGACTACTTGCATTTGATCTGTTTGTCCTAAGTCTGCTATGCCGTTTGAACCAACTACTTCTCCTGGTTTGGCGTAGATTTCTAGGATTGTACCTGCTGTTGGTGCTAGTATGGTTGCTTGTTTGAGGTCGGCTTTTGCTCTTTGGACTGATGCGATCGCTCTATCTATTTCTGTCTGTGCTGCTTGTATATCGACTGGGCGTACTTCGGCTATTTTGTTTAGTGTCTGTTTGGCTTCGCTGATTTGTGCTTGTAATGAATCGACTGTACGGTTTTGGTTGAATTGGGCTTCGTTTAGTTGTGCTTGGGTTGTTTCTAATGCTAGTCTTTTTTGGTCGAATTGAGAGGCGGAGATTGCTCCTTCTCGGTAAAGTGATTGATAGCGGTTGTATTCTGCTTGGGCGTTGTTTACTTCTGATTTGCGCCGGGTAATTGTGGCTCTTTGGGTAGCTATTTCTCCTTGTAGTTCTGCTTGAAGCTTGACAATTTGCGCTTTTTGTGCTGCTATTTCTCCTGATTTGGCTCCGGCTTTGACTTGTGCTAATTTGGATTGTAGTACTCGAACTTGTTCTTGTGCTTCTTTTAGAGCAGTTTGCAGGCGCTCTCGACTATCTAAGATGGCAATGACTTGACCGGCTTTGATGCGCGTGCCTCGTTGCACTAAGAGTTGGGCAATGCGATCGTTATTCATCGCTGCTGGTACAGATACTTTGATTACTTCTGTCTCTGGTTCAAGTCTTCCTAAAGCAGTGATTTTTCTCACGGGTGGAGTAGTTTGTACAGGTGCTGATGTTTCCTTTTGAGTATTGGAGATAGCATAGTAACTCATTGTGCCTGTAACTGCGGTAGCCGTAATTATCAAGGCAAGCACCCATCGATTTGCAGACTTGGATATAAGTGGTTGTAAGCTCATGGTGATTCCTTCGTCATTGCTAATAGCCTTTCCACAACCTGCGTGCGCAGTGACTCATCTGGGCTTGGTAAACCTAGTGATTCGCTAAACCACAAACCATCGATCGCTAACTGAATGATGGTTGCACGTACTGGATCAATTCCACTTTCTTGAACTTTCTGCTGCCAAAGCTTTTCTTGTTCCCGCGCAATCTCGAATAACTCCGGATTGATAGTAGCAGCTGCGTTGGATAAATGCGTAATAATGGCTAAAAGCTGCTTGTTAAAGCGGAGAGTTGCACGCACATAGGCTCTTATCCACTGTCCCGGCGTACCGGGCGCATCATCTTGATCGTATTCTTCTTGTAGCTTTGTTTCAAACTCATCTCTTAATTGATGAATCAACCCGGTAACTAGTGATTCCTTGCTAGGGAAATGGTAAAGAAGTCCTCCTTTACTTACACCTGCCTGATGAGCAACGGCGTCTAGGGTTAACTTCTCCACACCACGCTCAAGGATGACTTGACTAGTAGCTTGTAAAATTGCCTCACGAGTTGCTGAGCTTTTTGGCTTTTTCGGATCATTCATGAATATCAATATATATGCTGATAATGATTTACTATACCGTCTGGCTGGTACAGTTTTAATTTACCGTCTGGACGGTTGTAATGTCAAGGAAATATAAATAAGTAAAACTAATAATTTTTATTTGTTTTATTAAACAAATAACTCTTGATTAATTTAGGTAACTAAATGTAAAGTAATATTACAGGCAAACAAACAGCCTGATTCATACATAACTAGTTCATCGCAATTATTCCTACCATGACAGCAACTTTACAACGCGCACGTAGTGCAAACGTATGGGAGCGGTTCTGTGAGTGGATCACCAGCACCGAAAACCGCCTTTACATCGGCTGGTTCGGCGTATTGATGATCCCCACCCTCCTAGCAGCAACAATCTGCTTCATCATCGCTTTCATCGCTGCTCCTCC
>NZ_JACXAE010000041.1 GCF_014698965.1 Iningainema tapete BLCC-T55 | reverse complement strand
AGTTGTCGTTGTGAGAGACCATAACTCTACTACATCTGCCCTCTCTCTTCATCCTCTTTTTTTGGCAAAGGTATTGAGCAGGATCAACAATTGTCATCGCCGCGATTCTTAATGATATTACGGTGGTAGCAAATTTAGGTGATAGTTCCTTGTTCCATTATCAAACGAGCAAGAAGCAACTCACCAAAATTACTGAAGATCACTCGGTGGCGGGCGTACTTTTACAGGCAGAAATGATTACGACTGAAATGGCTCGATACCACGAAGGGCGACACCGTTTAGAGTATTACTTAGGCTGCGCAAATCTTCCTCCCGAATCTCCTGTACATCAAGTGGCATTAGCATCAGGAGACTTGCTACTTCTATGCACGGATGGCATCAGTAGCTCTTTCTCCAATGAGCAAATGAACAAAATTTTTACGAACGCTGGCGGCAACTTAGATACTCTAGCAGAGCATCTGGTTACGACAGCGCAACGTGCCGGTGAAACCGACAACCAAACGCTGATTTTGTGGCAGCATCACGGTAAAGCAGTAACAGCAGCCGATACTGTTGTGCAGTTTCAGCACAACTGTGTCCCAAATGTGGCGTGCATTTGCCCTCCCTCATGCGTGATGTTCTGCCGATAGGTTCACTGTTGCGTGGCGGAGCCTATCACATTGATTATCCCTTGGGGCGTGGTGGTTTTGGCATTACCTACCGTGCCATCCATCTAGGATTGGACAAGTTGGTAGCAATTAAGGAGTTCTACCCGCGAGAGCATGTAGTACGTGACTCTAGTACCCAAAGTTTAAGTATACCAGCTACCCAGCAAGAGTTTTACCAGCGCGGACTACAACGGTTTATCCGTGAAGGGCGGATTTTAGCCAAGCTCAGTCATCGCAACGTCGTGCAGGTGCAAGACTTATTCGAGGAACAGAACACCGCCTTTTTAGTGATGGAACTAGTGGAGGGCAGAACTCTCAAGGATGAGTTGGCATCTCATCCAAAAGGTCTTCCACTTCAAAGAGTGGAGACGGTGATGGAGCAGTTAGTAGAAGCATTAGAAGCCGTACACCAAGCAGGAGTATACCATCTCGACCTCAAACCTGACAATGTGCTGCTAAGTGGAAATGAACGGGTAGTATTGATCGACTTTGGTGCAGCAGCGCGACAGGGGTTGAGCAGTCACAGTACCAGAGCCTATACAGAGACTTATGCTGCACCAGAAGTGATTGCAGGGAGAGATATAGGACCGGAAAGTGACATCTTTGAGTTAGGGATGATGCTGCATGAGATGTTAACAGGAGAGCGCCCGTTACCAGCTTTGAGTCGATTACTTCAAGATACTTGGCAGCCAAAGTTGGCACAACCGTGGCAGAGATTAATCCAGGCTGCTTTGCCCCTAGGCGGAGACGAGCGTCCCAACAATGTGAGACAGTGGTGGCAAGGTACTGTGGTGTCGCAAAGCCCAATAGTTACCAAGAAAGTGCCTAATGTAGAGACAGTGATTGTCTGTCAAAAGGGTGAATGGCATTACCGTACCATCACTGAAGCAATTCAAAATTCTCAACCTTATACCCGCATCCTTGTGCGTCCTGGCCATTATTTTGAAGGGCTTACAATCAATAAGTCAGTAGAAATTATTGGTGATGGTCCTGTTGAGGCGATCGTTATTGAAACTACTGATCAGCCCTGCTTAATTATGCAGACTGACTACGCTGTAGTACACGGCTTAACCTTACTGAGTCACGCAACAACAGAGATATATTACGATAGCGAATTTGACGAACCACAGGAATTTTACGAATTTTTGTTTGCCAATTATCAAAATTTGTTTAATGTTGTTATTCTTCAAGGACAGCTATTACTACAAGATTGCGACATTACTTCTGTATCGGGAATAGGTGGTGTTGGCATCTTTAATTCTACAGCTAATTCTACCATCTACCGCTGCAAAATTCATCATGGAAAAATTGGAATTGCGTTTTGGGGAAATGGTCAAGGAGTGGTAAAAGAATGCGATATCTTTAACAATATTTATTCTGGGGTACTCCTCTTAGATAAGAGCAATGCTATCATCCGTAACTGTCAAATCCATAACAACGCTGAAGACAACAATAACATTGGTGTTGAGATCTTGGACAATAGTCAAGGAACGGTGGAAGAGTGCGATATTTTTAGCAACGGTTGTGGGATAGTAATTGAGCAGGAAAGTAACGCCACCATTCGTAACTGCCACATTCATAAGCAAGAAAATATTGGAATTGGATTTGGGAACAATAGTCAGGGAAAAGTCATTGATTGTGATATTTTTGGCAATAGTGGCGTAAGTGTGGAAATCACTGAGGGCGCTCATCCCACCATCAGTAACTGCCAAATCCATGACGGCAAAGACGCTGGTGTGTTTATCCACACCCAAGGTCAAGGAACGGTAGTCGATTGTGATATCTTTGCTAATACTTTATCTGGGGTGGTAATTAGGGATGGAAGTAACCCCACCATCCGTAACTGCCAAATCCACGACGGTAAATATGCTGGTGTGTATGTCTATACCAACGGTCAAGGAACGGTAGTCGATTGTGATATCTTTGCTAATGCTAAATGTGGAGTAGTCATTAGCGAGGGCAGCAATCCTATCATCCGTAACTGCCAAATCCATGACGGTAAAGATGCTGGTGTGCTTTTTTATGCTAATGGTCAAGGAACGGTAGCCAATTGTAATATCTTTGGCAATGCTTTATCGGGAGTGGAATTTAGGGAGAGGGGAAATCCAGTTATTCTAGAGTGCAAAATCAATCGGAACAAGGGGAGTGCTGTATATGTACACAAAAACGGTGCGGGAACTGTGGAAAACTGTGATTTGACAGACAACACCAATGGTGCATTCTACATCGAATCTGGATGTCGGGTGCAACGCAGTGTGAACAAAACAGGCTGGTTCTGGTCATTGTAATTGTCAACTATCTACATCGTAATTCACAAACCCAGTTTCTTGGAGAAACCGGGTTTGTGCGCTAAGCGGCGGTTAAACCGTTATGCTTGAGTAAAGGAACTGTGCTTGGTTCACGTCCTCGGAAAGACTTGAATACTTCCATTGGATGCTTACTTCCACCTAAAGCTAGTACTGTATCGCGGTAGCGTCTACCTGTAGCAGATATAGCCTGTTCATTATCTAAACCTGCTTCTTCAAAAGCGGCAAAAGCATCTGCGCTCAGTACTTCGGCCCACTTGTAGCTGTAATAACCAGCCGCATATCCCCCAGCAAAAATGTGACCAAAGGCACACAAGAAGGAATCTTCGGGTAATGGTGGTAAGATGGTGGTAGTTTTAGCTAAGCGATCGCGCACTTGTTTAGGCTCCTCACTACCTGGTTGATAGCGATAGTGTAGTTCCAAATCCAACAAACTAAAGTGGAGTTGTCGCAGCATTCCACTTCCACTCATGTAATTCTTTGCTGCCACTAGTTTTTGATAATAATGCTCTGGTAGTGGTTCGCCTGTTTCGTAATGTTTCGCCATTCCCATTAAAGTAGGGCGATCATAACACCAGTTTTCCATAAACTGGCTGGGTAATTCCACTGCATCCCACTCCACATTATTAATACCTGCTGCCCCAGTATAGTCTACCTTGGTGAGCATGTGGTGCAAGCCGTGACCAAACTCGTGGAATAAAGTTTCAACTTCACGGAAAGTCATGAGGCTGGGCTTACCATCTACTGGGGGAGTTTGATTACACACCAAATAAGCTACAGGTAAACGGGTAGTAGTTGTGCCATTTTCATGTATTTTACCACGGTTGATACAAATATCCATCCATGCACCACCGCGCTTTTCGGCGGGACGGCTGTAGGGGTCTAAGTAGAAGTAGGCGATCGCATTACCACTCTCATCTGCAATTTGGAAATAACGCACATCCTCATGCCATACTGGTGCTTGACCATCGGCTGGTGTCACAGTCACACCAAACAACCGCTTCACCAATCCAAATAAACCATCTAAAACTTGGGGCAGAGGGAAGTAAGGACGTAACTCCTCAGCAGTAAAGGCAAATTTTTCTTCCCGTTGACGTTCTGCCCAAAAACTGATATCCCAATGTTGTAAATCCTCAGCAACTGGAGCATTCTTGTCGGCGGCAAAAGCTTTAAGTTCTGCTAATTCCTGTACCGCAGCATCATAACTAACACTGCGCAGTTCTTCTAACAGTGATTCTACTGCTTCGACACTGGGAGCCATTTTACTTGCTAAGCTCATCTGGGCATAAGTCTTAAAGCCCAGCAACTGCGCAAGTTCTTGCCGTAATTCCAAAGTGCGAACAATTAACGGGTTGTTATCGAACTCTCCTGATGAAGCACGAGTGATAAAAGCTTTGTAAAGCACTTCGCGTAAGTCCCGCCTTGTACTATACTGCATAAAAGGACCAAAACTAGGTGCGTCTAAAGTAATGCGCCAAGGTCCTTGCTCTGGTGTAGCATTTTCTACTCCCGCATCTCTAGAAGCTTGTGCGGCAAGGCTAAGTAAGCTGGGCGGTAAACCATCAACTTCTTCTTTGGTTGTGAGGGTTAAGCTAAAGGCTTTGGTAGCATCTAGTAAATGATTAGAGAACTTGGTAGAAAGTTCTGCTAACTCCATGACTATAGTATTGAAACGCTCTTTTGCCTCTCCAAGTAACCCAACACCGGAAAGTTCAGCATCCCGAATCGCTGCTTCCACAATTCGCTGTTGCGCAGAATCTAAAGTTGCCCAAGTGTCGCTGGTGTGAAGTGCTTTGAAGGCGTTGTAAACGGCTTGGCTTTGGCTTAACTTGTTGGAGAATTGTACCACATTTGGCTGTACAGTTTCATAAGCTTCGCGTAGTTCAGGGCTATTTTTTACACCCATTAAATGGTTGACTACACCCCAACTCCAGTTTAGGCGATCGCTAATTTTGTCTAGCGGTTCGACTAAACCACTCCAAGTTGGCTGTACACTGGTTTCTAACTTAGCTAGTTCTTGGTCTAAGTCTGCTAGTAGTTGGTTGAATGCTGGGACTACATGTTCTGGTTTTATCTCGCTAAAAGGGGGTAGGCCAGTTTTAAGTAAAGGATTATCGACAATGGTAGCCTTTGCACTCATAGTTTGCGTAAATAAATGATTTTTGTTTCTCTATCTTACAAAAAAAATCATTAAAAGCCCCCCATAGTAGCGTATTTATAGTTTTAAGTTAAGATAATTTTGTCATGATGGGTAAACAACAATGGTTGCTTCTATCACTAAATCAACCGATACAGATTTTATACCTTTAGAAGATTTTATCGTTAACCCCCCGGAATATACAGAGTGGGTAGATGGCAAAATTATTGAGAAAACAGGAATGACGTATAAACATGGTTTGGCACAAGGTAAATTAGTCTCTTATTGGAGAGATTACATCATCTCTACAGGACTTGGAGGAGAAATTTGTGTAGAAACACTTTGTCGAACTAAAAAGCAGGCTCGTCGTCCTGATTTGGCTTATATTAGTGCTGAATTGTTGGCTCAATACGGTACTAGCTTCACTATTCTTCCGCAAAGTTTTCCGTTAATAGCAGAAGTTGCATCACCAGACGATAAGGCTGAGGAATTATTTGCTAAGTCTCAAGAATATTTAGATTCCGGTTGTCTGGAAGTTTGGCTACTGTTTCCTGAAACGCGGTTAGTGTTAATTAATAGTCAAAATCAGTGGCAATTGTTTAATACAAATCAAGTTGTCAACACACAAACAGTGTTGACAGGTTTTAGTATCGCTGTAGCTGATTTACTAGCAGCTTAAATATCATTAAATATAGTAAAATTTATCAGAAAATATTTTTTCTAAGTAGAGCGGTAAACTAGCTCTTAGTAAGCGCTTTAGCGAAGACAGCGCTTACTACAAACTAATAATTAATTCATCGCTGCCACACCCTAACGTAATCAACATCGTAGTAAGCCGGAAATGGCGTTGTACTATCTGGAGTACCCGGCCAATTGCCTCCAACTGCTAGATTAACAACAATGTACATTGGTATAGTGGCGATTTGATCTTTTTGTTCAAATCTCTTCCGCTCAACGCCATCGACATACCACACTATTGCATCTGGAGACCATTCAACCGCGAAAGTATGGTAATCTTCAGAATAGTCTTTACCAATGGTTTCATAATAAGTACTAATGTCGAACTCATGCTCGTAGTACGACGCACCATAGTGGTAAACCAGATTAGCCTCATTTGGTCTTTGACCTAGATACTCCACAATATCTATTTCTGGAGGCCAAGCGTATTTTGGAGACAACCAAAATGCCGACCATAATGCCTTACCTTTTGGCATTTTAGCTCTCATTTCCGCATATCCATACAGAAATGTAAATTTGTCATGGCTACTAACCATCCCGGAAGAGTAGGGATAATTCGGTTTTAACTGCTCATTTAAAGCCCGTAGTCTCAGGTTGCCATCCTCAAGGAGAACGTTATATGGCACATACCATTGCATTTCACCATTACTGTTGCTACAGCCTTGAGTAGGATCATTCGGATCTCTCCAGTAGTAGCAAGTACTCCACTTGCTTTGATCTAAAGTTGGTTCTGAAAATTCATCACTAAAAACGAGTTTCCATCCATCACCGGGTGGATCTGCTAATACAGGTGTGGTAGATACAAAACTCGCAAAAAGTAGAGCAGCAGAAATTAATTGCTTACTCAAAAAACTACCTATAGACATATTGTTTAGCTTGTCTTTTTGCGTGTGTGATTAGTCCCCATTAAATATAGCACTAAAAAATTTACTGATATATTTAAAAAACCTATAAGCTTAGATGAATTAGAGTCTTTATATTGAGAGAATTTAAACTGAAATAAAGTAAATACAATATGTGATCCTGATCACTGCTTTTAGTGCTACAGCCATCATATTTTAGTTGCAAATCTTAGCTATCAGAAACCCGGTTTCTTAGAGAAACCGGGTTTCTAGGTGTTTGAGCGCTTGTCTGGTTGATCTGCGATCGCTTCATTACAAGTTTCTCCGATCAACCGAGTTTTTTGGTGTTCATCTTGAATTGCGCTTTATCCAACTTTAGATTGTTACTTTAAAAAATATCAGTCAACTACAATTGTATTTTGATTTGAAAAATTACTTTTTTATTTTGTAACATTTTTTACTTCGCCTATTTATATTACTACAACTATTAGACTTGCTGTACTAAATTCTTCTAATTTTACAGAAAAAATAGCTATTTTTCAAAAAAAACAAGATAATATGAAGCCTTGTTGAATATTATCTGGATAATAAATAGAAAAACGCCGAATTATGTGAATTTCATACAGTTACAAGTTAATCAAAATTGATATGAGAAACTAATCAAACTTTTGCCAAAAAACTATTGACAGATAGAGCATAATCTGTATAAATAGGTAAGCCTTTGAGTCCGTTTTAACGGACTTGAGCTATAAGCCTTGAACTGAAATTCAAGGCTCTAGTTGAGAATTCAAAATAACCCTTTTCTTGGATGCCCGGAGTAAAAATATCCCCACAATCATTAGCCAAACTTCCCACATCATAAAACCAACTGCTGCAACTTCCCATACAGGTGTAGATGGAATTACTGTGGCAAGTAACTCACTTTGCCCAAGCATCCAGAAGGGTACAGTAAAAATTCCCAGCCAACCTACCCAGGATTTGAACAAATGTGAGTGGAGCATAGCTATGCTAACACCTAATGTCCAACCAACCAGCAGAATTTGTCCTAGATGTTCACCAATGACAACGCCACCATATTGATGTACTATTTGGTAAGCAATTGCGATCGCCTCACGCCTAACATTACTTGTAGAGTTAACATACTCTTTCGCCAAGATAGGGATGACAAACACCCAACGCATCAAACCAACAGACTGTAGAGTACTGGAGAGTACACCCATGAAAGTAGCAGTAGAAAGATATGGGGTGTCTGCGCGGGAGAGTACTTTTCCCAACATGGCACTAGCTGGGATAAATAGTAGCGCCATCAGTGCAAAGATAAACCAAGTCAAGATTAGCCCAGTACCACCACTTTGGAACATGGCGATCGCCTGTGTGCTACTGTGGGCATTGAGCCTGATTTGTTGAAAATGCCCGATCAACAAATTACCGGAACACTCCATAGTGCGATGTGGCGTGAAGCAGTCAAGCAAACGGGAGATGAAAACCTGGGCTTACACATTGGTGAAGCTTTCAACATGGCAACGCTGGGCATCGTTGGCTACGTACTAGTGAATTGCCAAACTTATGAGCAAGTACTGTCCAAACTTTCTCGCTACACTCGTCTATTTAGCCAAGGGGCTTATATCCATTACTCTTCAACTAGGGGACAGGTGCTATGCGACTGTGACATAGTAGATAACTTAAAAAATTATTTGTTAGAAGAACCTCGGCACGCAATTGAAAGTACCTTTGCCGCACTGATGACAGCAACAAAAATGTTGACAGGAAGACAACTTACACCCCATGCTGTCTGGTTTCAACACCCGCGCCCAAAAGATATTTCCGAACATGAGCGCATTTTTCCCACAGGTGTTCACTTCTCTCAACCAACCAACAGAATTATTTTTGCTGCCAACTGTTTGAACTGGTCTATTTTATCTGCTAATCCCACACTGTTACAAGTATTTGAGCAACATGCAGAAGCAATGCTCAACGAAAACCAAGCGGAAACTTACACTAACAGTGTCGTTCAGGAAATTACTCAGCATTTGAAAGGCGAAGTCCCTTCGATTGAAGCAATTGCTCGCAATTTAGCTATCAGTGTACGTAACTTACAGCGGCAACTTCAACAAGAAGGCACTTCATATCAAAAAATTCTAGATGAGACGCGCAAAGAATTAGCCCTAAGACACCTGAAAAATCCTCATATTCCCATTCATGATGTAGCATTCTTACTAGGTTTTTCTGAACCGAGTGCATTCCACCGTGCCTTCAAACGCTGGACAAATCAAACCCCACGGGATTATAGATGGAGTATAATTTAAAATGCGTTTATTTTGCTTTCCTTATGCAGGTGGTAGTTCTCTGATTTTTCGTACATGGTCTAACAGTCTACCTAAAAATGTAGAAGTTTGTCCCATCGAACTTCCTGGGCGAGGAAAACAGATGAAGTTAGCCCCACTGTCGCGGCTAGAACCTTTGCTTGGTTTTTTAGAGGATGCAATTGTACCATATTTAGACAAGCCCTTTGCTTTTTTTGGTCATAGCATGGGAGCGCTCATCAGCTTTGAGCTAGCCCGTCTACTGCGCAAAAAATATCACATAGAACCAGTTCACATGTTTGTCTCTGGTCGTCGCGCCCCGCAAATTCCCAATCCAGATCCACCCATCCATACTCTACCAGAGCTTGAGTTTATTGAGAAACTATGCCGTTTCAACGGTACACCTCAAGCAGTACTGGAAAATGCCGAACTGATGCAGCTACTTATCCCTATTCTGAGGGCAGATTTTGCTGTTTTGGAAACTTACGTGTATAATGCTGAACCAGCTTTTGACTGCCCGATCACAGCCTTTGGTGGTTTACAGGATTCAGAAGCTAGTAGGGATGAAATCGAAGGGTGGGAGAAACAAACAAATGCTACATTCTCACTACAGATGTTCCCAGGGGATCATTTTTTCTTAAACTCAGCCCAATCACTACTGCTACAGGCTCTGGCGCAAAAACTGCAGTAGTACAGAATTCGTAGCGAAATATTAAGCAATTTTGTACTTATGTCAAATCTGGAAGTAAGAGCGCAAATTCAGCCAAAAGAGCGTGATACTATGCTTTCGGTAAATGTCAAGAATGGGAGAGAACCTTTGACACTACGGGTTGCTGTTGTTGGATCGGGTCCTGCAGGTTCATCTGCTGCTGAAACCTTAGCGAAAGCAGGGGTGGAAACTTATCTGTTTGAACGCAAGCTAGACAATGCTAAACCCTGTGGCGGTGCAATTCCCTTGTGTATGGTAAGTGAATTTGACCTACCGCAGGATATTATTGATCGCCGCGTGCGAAAGATGAAAATGATTTCGCCCTCGAATCGCGAGGTAGATATCAATTTAGACAATGAAGAAGAATATATCGGCATGTGCCGTCGCGAGGTACTTGATGGCTACCTGCGCAATCGTGCAGCAGCCAAAGGGGCACATTTAATCAATGCCACTGTTCATAAACTAGATTTTCCCATAAATAACACAGACCCCTATACCATTCATTATGTAGACCATACCGAAGGCGGTGCCCAAGGTATTGCCAAAACCCTCAAGGTAGATGTAATTATTGGGGCAGATGGAGCTAACTCCAGAATAGCAAAAGAAATGGATGCAGGGGATTACAATTATGCGATCGCCTTCCAAGAGCGCATTCGTCTACCCCAGCACAAAATGGCATATTATAACGATCTCGCCGAAATGTATGTAGGCGACGACGTTTCCACCGACTTCTACGCTTGGGTATTCCCCAAATACGATCACGTAGCTGTAGGTACTGGCACAATGCACGTTCACAAAGCCAGCATCAAACAACTACAAGCAGGTATCCGCGCCCGCGCCGCCAGAAAACTTGCAGGTGGACAAATTATTAAAGTAGAAGCGCACCCAATTCCCGAACATCCCCGCCCCCGTCGTGTGGTGGGGCGCATAGCTTTGGTGGGTGATGCCGCAGGTTATGTTACCAAATCCTCTGGTGAAGGCATTTACTTTGCTGCCAAGTCAGGGCGGATGTGCGCGGAAACTATTGTGGAAATGTCTAACGGTGGTAGCCGCATCCCCACAGAAGCCGATCTTAAAGTTTACTTAAAGCGGTGGGATCGCAAATACGGACTGACTTACAAAGTACTGGACATCCTGCAAAATGTATTTTATCGCACCGACGCTACCCGTGAAGCCTTTGTGGAAATGTGTGGCGATCGCGATGTGCAGCGACTGACTTTTGATAGCTACCTATATAAGACAGTTGTACCTGCCAATCCCATCACCCAGCTAAAAATTACTGCCAAAACCCTTGGTAGTCTGCTGCGTGGGAACGCTCTTGCTCCTTAAGAAGAGAAAGGGAGTAGGGAGGAAGGGAGTAGGGGAGAGAATTTCTAGACATGAATGTACTATCTCCCTCTTGCCGTTCCCAGACTCCCTCGCACCCCCTCGTTCCCAGGCTCCGCCTGGGAATGCCGTTTTTGAGATGCCTCAAGTCAAAAAGACAAAGTATCTCCGTGGCAAGTAATTTTTTCCTCAGTATTGTGTTATATATAAAACGTCGTATAAAATTAACATAGTGTCTTAGGATTACGAATTCACTTGCCGCATATCATAAATTCGTTGATAAAAGTTAAATTTTTGCGGAAACTTACCATCTTATATGTAAAGATTTAATAAAAATATTATAAATTTATTTGCATTTACTCAGTAAGTTTACTAAGGTGGACAAGTTACCAAAGAAGAGCTCCTGGATAGGAGTCGAAGCCTGACTATGAAACCAAGTTCGGTTTTAACCAATACTCTGTCCACTGTGGCTGTCACCATCTTGACAGCACTAGGTTTCTCCAGCCAAGCTCAAAGTTTAACTATTTCCGGTAACTCAAGTGGAACCTGGGGAATACCTAATCCAGGGAGCATCAATACCAACCCAGTATATTCAGGTGTGGGAACCAATTCATTTACGTGGGGCGAACCTATCATAGATGATACGGTTGACATTGGCACACCTGTAAATAGACTCACCTTTAGTGGACAGTCATTTTCCGCAGACATTGACTATTTATTCAAGGTAGGCAATTTAACTTACTTTAATGGGAGAGTGCCACCAGGTACAAATGTTGAGTCTGTACCTTTGAATTTGAGTTTATCATTGACAAATCCCATTAGCCTCAATGAAGTTATTAACTTCGACTTTGAATTAGAAAATACAAATAATCTACCAGAAAATACTCCCGAACAAAACGCAGACATAGTTTATGTGAAAAATAAACTTGGCGAACGCAGTTTCACACTTAATGGTGAACAATATCTACTTGATCTAATTGGCTTTAGCCAAGATGAAGGAGATTCAAGTGTTAGCCAATTCCGCGTTTTAGAAGGAGAAGCAACTACAGCAGGTGTTTTCGCGAGAATTACTCGCCAAACGCCCACCGAACAAATCCCTGAACCAGCGACTATTACTGGTTTAAGTGTGTTAAGCATCTACCTTCTTGTTTCCCGCAAAAAATTACTCAGGAATTTTCAAGGGTTATCTGCTTCTGAAAAGGATACTTGAGCGAAGTATGCTTATTTTTAGATTCCCGACTTCTTCAAGAAGTCAGGAATCTGGTAAAATTTATTGGCACTCCAGAAATAATCAGCGAACAGAGTGCCAATTTTTCATTCTACCTCTATTGTTGTAGCGCTTTCACTCTTTTCCGGGACACTGGGTAGTTCTAAACAATAACCCGCACCATATACAGTCTTGATGTAACGCGGATGACGCGGATCGGGTTCTAACTTAGTTCTCAAGTGGCGGATATGCACTCGAATGGTTTCAATATCATCATCAGGATCGTATCCCCAAACTTCCCTAAGGATTTCGCTGGGGGAAACCGTCTGCCCGTGACGTTGAAGCAAACAGTGAAGTAGCTCAAATTCCAAATGAGTTAGTTTCACCGTCTGAGTAAACCAAATCGCCTCGAATCTTTCGGGAACCAAAGTAATTGGTCCGTAGCTAAGAATTTCGCTGTGCTTTGCCGCTTGAGGAATCCGATCAGTACGTCGCAATAACGCTCGCACCCGCGCCAGCATTTCTTCAACTTCAAATGGCTTGGTGAGGTAGTCGTCTGCGCCGGCGTTGAAGCCTTCTACTTTATCTTGCGTCTGGCTTAGAGCAGTCAACATGAGCACTGGAATTTCAGCAGTCCGCTCATCTCGCCGTAGGCGCTGGCAAACAGTAAATCCATCTACCCTGGGCAACATCAGGTCAAGCATAATCAAATCTGGCTGTAGCTGGAGAGCTAGGGCTTGACCTTTGATCCCGTCTTCAGCTTGGCTGACATCGTATCCAGCCATTTCCAAGTTGACGGCAACGAGTTCTGAAATTGCTGGGTCATCGTCTATGACAAGAATCCTCGGCATTATTTAAAGATATAGTACTACCTGTTAAGGATCAATAAGAATCTTTGGTAGATACAAAGATTGCTTTATTAATTATAAAAAATATTTTAAATCTAACAGAATGATTAAGATCAAAGGATTGTAAAACCAAGACTAAACTATAATAAATCTTTATGAGTATTTGTTACGCACTCTACAATCCACCATTAATTTGGCAAAATGGTGTGGCAATGACTATCCACACTGCTTTATGGGGACCCAGAAACTGGGAACGGACTATAAAATACCCAACACCACCCTATGAGGAAAAAATCTTTAGCGGTAGTAAAGGCGTACCAATTTTTGGTTGGGTTGCTATTCCTCCGGGCGCTCACAGTACTATTGTTGGTACTTACGGGATTACAGGTGAGTTAAATAATCAATGGTATCTCCAATTACTTTTACGTAAGGCATACGCTCAAGGTTATGCTGTGGTGTTATTTGATTGGCGTGCTCATGGTAAGACGGCTGAGTTGTCGCCAACGTTGACAAGTGATGGTTTGTATGAGGGGGAAGATTTTGTTCACATCGCCGCAACTGCCAAAACAATGGGATGTCCGCCCAAGTTTTGGTTTACAGGCTATTCTTTAGGAGGGCAATTAGCTCTGTGGGCGGTGAAAGCAGCTACTGTGGTTAATGAGGATTTAGGACTTAAAGACAGTGACATTGGCGGTGGGGCGGTGATTTGCCCTTCTTTGGATTCCAAGCGATCGCTATCCTACCTAAACACAACTCGCTTTGGCAGGTATATTGATCAAGCGATCGCTCGACAGTTAAACCTCTTAGCGTGGCGAATTCACGATGCTCATCCGGGGAGTCTTGATTCTGCTGCAATTCAACGCGCCAACAACATCTGGAATTTTGACAAAGAATTGGTGATTGGGCGGTTAGGTTTTCCCACTGTCGAAGCTTATTACGATGCAAGTAGTGCTTTACCTTTGCTGCCAAATTTATCCAAGCCTACCTTAATTATCTACGCCAAAGACGACCCACTGTTTGACCCGGCAATTATACCTGATTTACAAGCTGCCTGTGCTAGCAATTCAAAAATAGATTTGTTGCTTACTGAGCGCGGGGGGCATGTTGGCTACATAAGTAGTAAACAATGTCAGCGCCAAGTAAAAGATCCCGATCCTTGGTGGGCGTGGAATCGGATTTTACAATGGTTGGAGCAACAAAGGTAGCATTGCTATGAAGGAACGGGCAATCCTGCCCGTCCCACAAATATTACTTGGTTTCCAAATTAAACAAAAAAGAATTGGCTAGAATTGGTAAGACTTACACTGGAAAGCGATACTCCCTGAAGAATTCCAATCAATTCTGAAGTGCCATTATTAAAGAATATTCCTGTGCCGGATGGTAAACCACTAGGAGATGCACCTAAGGAATAGTTACTACGTGAGCCTGCTAATTGAATTCTGTCTTCGCCTCGAGAGAAGGTATCGCTAGCAAAGCCAAAATCGGTAATCAGAGCGTAGTCGCCTCTTCCGCCTGTAGAACTACTGCCATCATTGTAAAAAACTACATCAGAGCCACTGATTACTGCTCCTAAGACGAAGATATCGTCACCTGAGCCACCAGTTAAAGTATCAATTTCACCTCTGCCAAATCCTGATAAGGTATTGGCACCAGTTAGTCTATCGTTGCCATCACCACCAATTAATCTATCATCCCCAGCGCCGCCATTGAGAGTATCATCACTGTCCCTACCCTCCAGTCGATTGTTATCACTGTTGCCAGTAATGCTGTCGTCCTCTGCCGTACCAATTACATTGATAAAGTTTTCTACGGCAAAAGAACGTCTACCGATAGTTGGGATGTTAACTGTTAGGTTCTCATTATTTAAGTTGACGGATATGGATGCTCCTCCTGCACTGCTACTGGCATCGATCACATTAGTTTTGTCGATCGCACCGATAATCCTTTCGATTTCTGATATGGTATCAGTACCAAGACCACCACCTTTGCTGATTCTGCCTTGAGGTAATATTGTTACAGCTTGATTGAGAGCGCTGTAGTCTGCAATATCAGATCCACCGTTACCATCGAATCTGTCATTACCAGCACTGCCAATGAATATGTCATTGCCGCTAGTACCCACAAAATTGTTATTACCATCTGTACCATTGAAAACTGTCATATGAATTTACCTGTGTGTAAACTTAAGTGATAGAAGCTTTTGATTACTAGAAGTTGACCTTGAAACACCTACTTTAGCCATAGGGCAAGAAGCTCACGTGCGTATGTTGTGTATACAAGTGCAAATAGACATTTGAATATGTCAGGCTCAGATTGGAATTATCCAGCCTATCCTCTAGATATATGCTTCTATTTATTACTCAGTTCTAAACAGTCTGTTTTACGCAACAAAGTTATATATTTAACCAAAACTTAATTTATTTTTTCGTATAAAAATAAAAGAGTAATGGGTGAGATTACAGCATAAGTGTGTTTTCAGACAAAGATACAATCTTCATCAAAAAAATATAAATCCTGAGCAAAAATTCATCTTAGCTTCAATAAAAATTATGATTTTTTAAAAGTAAAAATTAACTATTACTATTAAAAATAATTTTGTCAATGTTTAAATTTTATTAGTCTTTCAAGCTTCAAAAATAATTATAAATGCTGGACTATTATCACTTCATACTGATGTGTGTCAAGTAAAATTACTATTAAAAATAAAAAAAAAATTGCTGTTTTTGACAGTATTTAAATTCCATTTGGAGCATAAAATTAACTAGTCTAATTCAAATAGATTTTCACTTATATCTAAGAACAGATAGGTTTAGCAATTCTGTTAATCCGACTCAACAAGCATATGTAAAAACATATGGCAGATATAGGGGAGCAAGAAAAGAGGAATAGACGAGAGCGTTAATACTTCACCAGTTAATAAGTTTTCAAAAGAGGATAAAGCTAATGGCAACTAAAGGCACACCTGGTAACGATAATCTCCAAGGTAATAATGGCAACGATATCTTCATTGGTTCTCGTGGTAATGACCGAATTGATGGAAATGGTGGATTTGATACTGTAGACTATAGAGAATTAGATCGGGCAATTACGATCTTAACTAGAGGCACAGTTAGTAAAGGAATTAATGGTACTGATACTCTGATAGAAATTGAGCAAATTATTGCACCAGTTAGACTCGTTAATGAGATTGATGCTTCTGGCAGTACAGGCGGGGCGGCTATAACAGTTAACCTGGCAAACAAAAGTTTGAGTACTAATATTCCTGGGGTTGGTTTACGTTCTTTCACCATTGAGAATTTTGTTAATGTTACTGGTTCACCTTTTAACGACACTATCACTGGTGATAGTGGTAACAATATCCTGATTGGTGGAAATGGCAATGATACCCTTAATGGTGGAGGAGGTTTTGACACTCTAGTAGGTGGATTTGGTGATGATACTTACATAGTTGACTCTACCACTGACATTATTACTGAGTTTGAATCTCAAGGTATAGATACTGTTCGGGCTTCTGTTAGCTATACGTTAGGTGCTTTTTTAAATAATTTGATTTTGACAGGTTCTAACGCTATTAACGGTACTGGTAATGGACTGGATAATTTTATTAGTGGCAACAGTAATAACAATGTCCTTAATGGTGGCGGTGGCAACGATACTATATTGGGTGGTGATGGAAACGATCGCCTCATCGGTGCTAACACTCAATCAGGGTTTGGTAGAGGTGAAATTGATGTTTTACGTGGTGAGGGGGGTAATGATGTTTTCGTATTAGGAACAGTAATCAATGGCAATGATGTAGTTTTATACAACGATGGCACTAGTTCTAGTAGGGGAACTGGCGATTATGCTTTGATTGAAGACTTTGGATTTGCTGGTGATAGTTTTGCACGCGGCGATGATAAAGTTCAGTTGGCTGGCACTCGTAGCAACTATTCTTTGGGTTCATCTCCGGTTGGTTTACCAACCGGTACAGCAATATTTTTCGGTAGTAGTTCTGGTGGAGAACTCATTGGTATTTTGCAAGGAATTTCACTTTCAAATGTAAGTCTGAGCAATTCTAACCAGTTCATTTTCGTCTAATTGAAATCGCACTTGAGCGATCGCTCAAGTGCGAGAATTGATTCAATCAAACAGGACTTACGCAGGCGATGTTATCGACTTGCCGCCAGCACGTCTACGCATCTGCTGCCAATGCCTACTACCAACGAACAAGGCAGCAAATACCCACGCGCCAGTGGCAATCACCTTGTCAGCTAAGGGATCAGCACCTGTAAAAATGCCTGTTCCTCTCATATTTGACAAGGTGGCTGTAAATGCTATGTTGCTATTATTATTAATGGCGGCATTACCTAGTGCGGAGAACGAACCACTGGTATCAAAAATCGTCTGCACGTCACCACTCAGCACAAGTAAGTTTTGGTACTAAGATACAATCTTCATCAAAAAAATAGAAACCATAAGACAAAATTCATTTTAGCTTCAAGTATAATTATTTCTCTTTAAAAACGAAAATTAACTGACAAACATGGCATGATTCAGGCAAGTATCTGTACACACAAATCCTCAAATCCTCTCCCCTGCTTCTGGGCTGTCTGGAGGTAGCATCAGAGTTAATGCGAGAATTCCTAAAATTTTATCTACCTCTTTAATGAAATAATCACTTTTATCAATAAAGACAGTGCGATCGCATAGTTTGAGGAATTTCCAATCAGTTCCTGTGGTTAATACACCATAAATTTCGTTTACATCTGTTCCTTGCCTTTGATTGAATAACTGAGCTGCAATCATTGTGGCTATGCATTGTCCTAATCTTGATTTAATGCTTTCATTCTTTGCTTCTACGATTGTGACAACAGGACTGTTAATATCGTATTGTTCTGGTGAACGACTCAAAATAAAATCACATCGTCCCTCTAAACCTTTTTCTGCATATACATTAAACTCTGAGCCAGAAAAAATACTAATCTGATAATTGAAGTATCGTCTGACTTCGATCATTACTGGCATAATAACTAGTTCAGAACGGGCTTTTTCTGTATTAATTGCAGTCACTAAAGGTAAATGTTCAGAGAGAATAAAGGTAAGATAATTAGTAGGAGCAACTGCCTGTATATTTATGAATAAATCTTGGTTTTCTATAATATTTAACTTAAAATCAGTTTTAACTTTGTTGAAACTAAAAGCATTATAGGGCATCATAATTATTTAATACAGCGCTTTGCATCTAAATGGAGTACACCCCTCCCTACCCTCCCCGATTCATGGGGAGGGTGCGCGATAGCGCGGGTGGGGTATTTTTGTACTTCATAAAGTTGAAATCTGCTGTATCATGTCCGGTTTAACACTTATAATAAGGCATGTAGTTGCGTAGCGTTCTTAGAGTTAAGTGCGCTCTCTGCGCAACTACGAACCGAGAATGATTTATTAACGCCGAGCTAATATCTGAAGTATTATTCAGAAACTCCACCTGCTACCCAAGAGTCAAGACCAACAGCGTCTCCCCCACCAATGCTAACATCACCGCCAATATAAACACCATTGGGAATTTTAACTTTAGTAAAAACTTTGTTCTCCCTACTGCGGTTTTCACTGAGGTTTAGTGGACCTATAATAGTTGAAGCACTCCACTGTCCAAGTCGTTCAATGGTTGAAGAATTCAAATTAGTCTTTCCACTCATAATAAGTCACCCTCTCCTTAAAGGAGTAAAATTAAACGGTTTGTCAGCTTTGTTACTTTTTAGGTTTTGAAGTCAAATAACTTGACTTTTACAATAGGTATAATTTCTTTACCTGGATCTATTTTAAAGCCTTTTGGTGTGCAAATACAAGCCCCAATGCTGCTCGATTGGCAATCCGCCTAACCTAGAACCTAGAACTGAAGTTCTAGGCTGATAGCTCAAGTCAGCTTCATCTGAGTAATTTGTTGGTTTTTAGTCCGTTTTAACGGAATGCGAGCTATTAGCCATGTACTGAAGTACATGGGTACATCGCGCTCTTAGCTTTTGCCTATTTCCGTGTTAAGCTTATTGAGATAAACTTGGGCTTTTTCTATTAATTTTGTACAACTATCTGAATGATTAGCTACTATTGAGAATGCTTCACGAGCCTGTTCTAAATTTTTAGTTTCATGAAGAGAAACACCATAGTTGAAGTAAGTTTGTATTGTTTTATCACCCAGTTTAATTGCTTTTTCGTAGTGTGTTTTAGCTTCTGAATGTTTACCTAATTTCTGGTAGACTATTGCTAGGTTTCTATGCACTACATATAAACCACCACCCTCGCGTTGCTCCTCGTGATTTTCAGCTTCAGTTGTCTGGTGATAAATGTTGATCGCCTTGCTATATTTTTGAATAGCCTCTTCATAAAGTCTACTAGCTTCCTCATTTCTTCCTTCACGAGCTTTGATATCTCCCTCGTATGATTTGAGTAGCCCATAGTTAGTAAATGCAGATACTGAAGTATTATCTTTGTCAACGGTAGCCTTCTCAAAGTCATGGTTGGCTCTACGATAATAGTTGGCTCCCTGTTGAATCCGCTCCTCACTATATGCAGCTAAACCTAACTGTAGATTGGCGTAACCACGCCGAGCATAAAGTCGAGCAGAAGTAACTTTGGAATGAGCGATCGCGCGATCGTACTTTTCAATTCCCTCAGTATACCTGCCTAAACTACACAAAGCTACACCCCAAGTAGTCCAGAGAACAGGACTTTCATAGCCTAGCAAATTTGCGATCTCAAAATCTTCAATTGCGGATAAAAATTGACTTTCTCCTGCTGCTATTGTATTATATGCTATGCCACGGTAACAATATGCTGCTTCAAGCCGAGGATTTAACTCTAATGCTTTAGTCAAGCTTTCAATTGCCGAAAATGCATCATTTAAACCTAATTGAGCTAAACCAAGATTACTAAAAGCTTCAGCAAAATGAGGATTTATATGAATAGCTTTTCTCGTATCTTGAATTGCGTCATCATACCTTTTTTCTTGAATGTATATGACACTTCTATTACTATAAGCAGGTGCTAATTTAGGCTCTAAACTAATAGCTTTATCGTAGGCTTTCCCTGCTTCATATGGTTGATTCAGCAGATAATGGGCAACACCTAAGTAAACATATTCTTTGGCATTTTCTGGATTCTCTTTTAAAAATTCTTTTAATTTTTTAATTTCTACCTCAATTTCCTTCTGATTAATGAGACTGATCGATATATGTCGTCTAATCGGAACATCATCCTGAGCTTCTGGATAAGCTAAACCTCCTGTAATCGTAAGAATATTAAAATCCCTGTTCAAAGAATTGATGACAAATTCCTTACCACTAGCAGCTTGTTTACGCGCCACTTCAGGAGCATTTTCGTAATATGCTTTAATATGATTATAGTTTTGATAATTAGAATAATCCCTTAAAATGCTTATTTCATCTTCATCTAGTGATGCGAAACCTAGAACTGATAGTGGACGCTTTTGCTTTTGCTGATTACAGTTATTGTTCTGGTTATCTGTACTATTATTTGCTCCTTCTTGATTTCCACCGTGATGTAATCCAAAATCAATTAAGGCATTTTGTAACTCATGAAATGTATTAATATTTATTTCTCGAAACCGCTCAATCTTTGCTCCTACTTTCATGTATAAAATAGCTTGATCGACCCAGTTAATAATTTGTTGTGTATCAAACTGAGTAGATAGAAGTAACTTACATATATCTGTAGTAGCTAAACTTTGTACGTTGTCGATGCCTAGCTCAGAAAGTCGAGCCTCGTGCCATGTATTTATCCCAAAAATATTTTTTAAAGGGTATTCATTATATTGATCGAGAGGTGCATTTAAAGCACGATTAGTAACAAAGTTTATCCAACGCACGCCACGGGTGGGAAAAATTCCAATTAGAAAAGCTAATACTTGCCAAGGCAAAGTTGATTCAGCACCGGGAATTCCATTTGCACTATTTTGTTTAGGTGGTGGAGTAGCTTCTGGCTGAGACTTTAAGGGTGTTGGTGATTCAGCCGTTGGAGTTGGAGTTGTATTTACACTATCTTGTTTAGGTGATGGCAGCTTTGGGTTAACTCCATCAATAAATGAAGCAATGCTAAACGTGATAACTGCTGCTAGTAAAGTTCGTAGGATAACAGCACTATATACCTGTGGTTGTAAGTCGAAAGTATTGTATCGTAACTTTTCACTTCCCCCTAAAAACAAGAGTCAAGAAACAGCAGGAATAGAAGGTGGAGAAAAGCCCTTACGACGT
>NZ_JACXAE010000040.1 GCF_014698965.1 Iningainema tapete BLCC-T55 | reverse complement strand
CTGCGTGACCTGGAAGCAAAAGAAATTTTATCTGTAATTAATCCAAGTCAAAATCATGAGTATTTTTCTCAAACCGGGGAGCTACTTATACTGACTATCAATACAGAAACAGCAGAAAAACAACAAAACTTAGTTGAAGAGATCAAACCTTATGAGGAGTTTTGGTAATGTATCCTACCGCGAAATTTCCTGTAGAACTATTAACAGCAACCAATGCTGAAAAACTGAACTACTTCAGTAATTTTACTATTGTACATAGACGATTAAAACAAGCATATGAAAAATTTATAGATGCGGTGAATAATCCAGGTGGAGCATCCTTAATTATTTTATTTGGTCCAACTGGTGTTGGTAAAACAACATTATTGCATCAAGTGGTAAAGGTATTAATTGAGCAAAATCAAGCGAACATGATGTTAGATAGCGCTCATATTCCTGTTGCAACTGTGGAAGCAAGGTCTCCAGATAATGGTTCTTTTGATTGGAAAGATTACTACAAAAGTGTTTTAATCGCGTTAGGAGAACCATTCACAGATTATAAAATTAAAACGGGAAGCAGCAGAGTATATGGTAGCGGCGCTCAACAAAAAACAGTCAAATTAAAACCAACATTAGCAGATTTAAGGGCTGACGTAGAGCAGATTATTAAACTGAGACAACTAGTCGTTTTTCTTGTCGATGAAGCTCAACGTTTTACAAAAATAGCATCTGGACGGCGGCAACAAGACCAAATGGATGCAATTCAATCAATGGCAAGCTTTACAGCTACTAGATCCGGTCTTTTTGGTACTTACGAACTATTACAATTCCGTAATTTAAGCGGGCAATTAAGCCGGAGAAGTATAGATATTCACTTTCCTCGCTATCAAAATCATACGAGTGAAGATATTACAGATTTTCAACGAGTACTAAAAAGTTTTGCTCTGGCGATGCCTTTGGAATCAACACCTGATTTTGAGAAGGATTGGGAGTATTTTTATGAGCGCAGTATTGGATGTGTTGGAATAGTAAAAGACTGGTTGACACAAGCTTATAGAAAAGCATTATCGGAAAATTCTACTTCTTTAAAATCCGAGTATTTAAATTATTATGCGCCTTCTGTATCGAAGTGTATGCAAATGTTAACAGAAGCGATTGAAGGTGAAAAAAGTCTAGTAGAAGACGAAGTAATGCTGGAAAAGTTACGTCAAAAGCTCGGAATGAAAAACCCAAATGGACATCACAATAATCCCAAATCCCCACCGGCTCAAAATTCCAACGTAAATAATACCGAAGCAGCAAGAAAAAAACGTTCTCAACCTGGAGAGCGAAAACCTTACCGAGACACCGTAGGGGGTGGATAACATGCATCATGAATATATTTTGAGTGAAAGCTGGCTTCGGGAAAGTTTATCGTTACCAAAACGTAGCCGTTTATATCCCTTAAAGCCATATGGTTTAGGAACTCCTTGGGTCGAAAGTTTGAGTAGTTACATAACACGTTTAGCTGCTATTCATCAAGTAGCAACTGGTGTTCTATTATCTCAAGAATTAGCTCCTTTTCTCAATAAATGCGATCGTGAGCAACGTTTATCAACAAAATATTATCAGACATTTTTTAGTCAAACTGGTGCCTGGAACGGAACCGGGATGATGGCAACTGAACCGATGTCAGTTTTACAAAAACTAACTCAGCAGCCATCTTTAAGATTTTTAACGTTGATAACTTGGTCATCTGTTTTATCAACAAAAAATTTACTCCGCCCACATAAAGCATGGTGTCCTTTATGCTACGAAGAATGGAATAAAAATACTCAGATTGTTCATGACCCACTCCTCTGGTGTATCTCGGCAATTACAACATGTTCGCGACACAAGCAAATATTATTAAATTTATGTCCTAATTGTGGAGAAATGATTTATGAGTTATCTTGGAATTCCAAAGTCGGTTTTTGTTGTCGATGTCACTACTGGCTAGGTAACAATTGTCGTGTTAACAATAATATAAATATAAAATTAGATGATTGGGAGTGGCAAAATTTTATTAATCAGCAAATTGGAAGTATTTTAGCCAATGCTCCTTACCTAATACAATTACCTTGCCTAGATAAATTAGCTAATGCTATCGACTTCTGTATTCAAACTTATGGACGTGGGAATGCTTCTTATTTTGCTGAACAAATGTTTTTAAGCCCCACGGTACCTTTAGATTGGCGTCAGGGTCGCACGCTTCCATCTCTGAATCTACTTTTACGTGTATGCTATCGACTATCAATTCCTTTAATTGATATTTTAACTGGTAATGTTAAAGTACTGGAGCCGCAAGCTTTGAAAGAGCTACCACTTTGTCAGCAACAGAGAAAAACTAACCGCCCATTTACTTTAAATACAGTACAACAGTTGTTAGAAAACGCACTAATTGAAGAACCACCGAAGTCTGTTATGGAAGTTGCTGCCGCTATTTCTTATCATAAAACCGAACTATACCGACACTTTCCCGATTTGTGCCGTCAAATAACTACACGTTACAAACTATACCGTTATCAATCTCAACGAGAACGTGTATAATATTTAATATGGTTCTCAACACTTATACTTTCTAGCCTATATGGAATCATAAAATTGCACAACCTTAGTGGAAGCATAAAATTGCAAAAATGCAAATTTATGATTCAAGTAACAGTACTTGTTGTAGTACTTTAAACTTCTTCGGAAGTTGAATTAATGGAAACTCAGCCTCCTTGTCAGGAGATCCCGACGTGCCTCCTTTAAACTTCTTCGGAAGTTGAATTAATGGAAACTTTTATAGAAGCCTACACAATAGATGTAGGCAAGTTTATCCTTTAAACTTCTTCGGAAGTTGAATTAATGGAAACTTGACCGTCTGGCCCTTTCATTAAAGTGACTATTAAACTTTAAACTTCTTCGGAAGTTGAATTAATGGAAACAAGTAGTCTTTTACATCCTCGATCAACTCATCATAATTCTTTAAACTTCTTCGGAAGTTGAATTAATGGAAACTAGCTTGTTAACGTCAATAACCGAATGGAAAGCGTCAACTTTAAACTTCTTCGGAAGTTGAATTAATGGAAACAATAAAACCGGGATCGGAAAGAATAGTCATGGAAACTTTAAACTTCTTCGGAAGTTGAATTAATGGAAACGTGACATGGATCCTGCGCGAGATGGCAAGGATCAGAAACACTTTAAACTTCTTCGGAAGTTGAATTAATGGAAACGTTCTATAAGGAACAGAGCGAGAAACAATTGTCAAAGACTTTAAACTTCTTCGGAAGTTGAATTAATGGAAACTTGCTTGTGTCAAACCCCAAGCATGCTCTTACTTGGCTAACGCTCTTTAAACTTCTTCGGAAGTTGAATTAATGGAAACTCGGTCACACAAATGTGTATCTCTTCTTATTTGTCTCTCTTTAAACTTCTTCGGAAGTTGAATTAATGGAAACTTTTGGTCGCGGGAGGTTTTACGGCTTCCGAAGCCGGCTTTAAACTTCTTCGGAAGTTGAATTAATGGAAACGAACAGGCACATTATGATAACCAGATAGAGCAGCACCGAACCTTTAAACTTCTTCGGAAGTTGAATTAATGGAAACGTCTCCATCAGGCACGGGATCGTGCCCGGTAAAAATCTTTAAACTTCTTCGGAAGTTGAATTAATGGAAACGAACCGTCGTTGTAGGTTTGTCCGACGACGTTGCCCGTGACAGCTTTAAACTTCTTCGGAAGTTGAATTAATGGAAACTCTTGGAGGTTTGTCCGTTGATCAAGTTATTATCAACTTTAAACTTCTTCGGAAGTTGAATTAATGGAAACAATTGCTTTCGCGAGATCGGTACCAGAGTCTGGCTCAGCTTTAAACTTCTTCGGAAGTTGAATTAATGGAAACTTGCTTGGGAGCGGCGAGCCCTGCACAATTTGCGTACTTTAAACTTCTTCGGAAGTTGAATTAATGGAAACCCAAACATACAAGAACGAAGACCAGGTGGATCATAACACTTTAAACTTCTTCGGAAGTTGAATTAATGGAAACTTTGTTTACAGCTTGCGTAACTAATGGGTCTATACTCTTTAAACTTCTTCGGAAGTTGAATTAATGGAAACTTTGTTGGCCCAAAAATAACCGTAAAGACCAATGAAGCTTTAAACTTCTTCGGAAGTTGAATTAATGGAAACGTTCAACCGAACCCTTTTGGGGGTCGGTTTATCAGGGACACTTTAAACTTCTTCGGAAGTTGAATTAATGGAAACTTTTTCGGTACTCTTCGATGAAAAGTTATGTTACTTTACCCATAAATTTGCACAGGCGAGAAGGATAAATTTGCACAACTATGTTACTTAAAAGATAAGATGGCAGAAATTAAAGAATAAAATGGCAGAGCCTGGAGAGCTAGAACGCTTATTTTCCCGTTGTACTTGATTTACAAGCGATGTCTTCTCCTTCGGAGACGCTGCGCGAACGACAACCCCTTCGGGGAACGCATTAAAATCTCTCAAATACACTTCCATCTTAGGTTTTTGACTACTGCCACTTTATGGTTTTAAAACTGCCACTTTTTACTTTAAGTTACAACTGCTGCCACTTTATGGTTTTAAAACTGCCACTTTTTACTTAAGTTACATGTCAACTCTAACAGCAGGCTATTGTTAACCCGACAATTGCCTAGTGTAAACCCGATAATTGCCTAATGTAAACTCAATAGTTAGCTATTGTAAACCCGACAGTTGCCTAATGTAAACTCAATAGTTAGCTATTGTAAACCCGATAATTGCCTAATGTAAACTCAATAGTTAGCTATTGTCAACCCAACATTCCCAAATCTTTGTTTGACAGTTAGCTATTGTCAACCTGACAGTTGTTTAGTGTTAACCTAACAGTTAGCTATTGTTAACCCAATAATTCCTGAATGTCTGCCCGACAATTGCCAGGTGTAAACCCTATAGTTACCAGGTGTAAACTCAATAGTTAGCTATTGTTAACCCGGTAGCTGACTATTGTAAACCCAACATTCCCAAATGTTTGTTTGACAGTTAGCTATTGTCAACCCGACAGTTGTTTAGTGTTAACTTAACAGTTGGCTATTGTTAACCCAACAATTTCCGAATGTCTGCCCGACAGTTGACTAGTACATCATGGCGGAAATAAAACTACCATTCAAAATGCCGCAAAAGCTGAAAATATAAGACTTTTGACTTTTGACTTTTGACTTTTGACTTTTGACTTTCGCGAAGCGGTGCTAGTGTAAACCCGACAGTTCTATCTTGAAAAGCAACTAAGTATAATTTTTTATAAGGCGATCGCCTTTTATACCAGCGATATCAGTTCCGCCTCTTGAGTAAGTTCAAGGAAAGAGTAGAAGAAATTTAAGTCATATACAAAGTCATATACACCTATCTTGTACGCATATAAGAACTCATATACCAGCTTGAGAACATAAAAGTATCAAGTCAAAAGTAAAAAGTTAAAAGAATGAAATTTAACTTCTTTTGACTTTTGACTTACTTCTCGTAGGTGAAAATATGACCACAATATACGTAACAGAACCGGATTCACATCTGCAAATCAAAAACCATCAATTACTTGTCTTCCACCAACACAAACTAGATTACCAACTACCAGTTAATCAGGTCAAGCAGATTATCTTATTTGGTTCGTCACATATTGAGCGCGAAGTTAGCTCTTTAGCAATATTTCGCCGCATCCCTATCTTGATGTTAGATAAAAATGGCGAATACATGGGGTGCTATTACCACCTCTCAAAACGCCAGCCCAAACAATTCAAACGCCACTTTGACGATGAATTTACCTTCGCCACTGCCCAGAGTATGATCCGGGCAAAGCTGCACAACTCCTGCATTGTTCTCCAGCAGTTGACTTCAAAATATGCTGCAGTGGTGGCTAAAAGCGTTTTTAGTATGATTTCGCTACAAACCGCACTGGACGTGATGAAGCTGTTGATAGACGATTTATCAATGGCGACTTCTGTTGCAGAACTGCGGGAGTACGAAATCATGGCAGCAACTTTATATTACCCTGCATTGGGTTCTTTTCTGCCTAAAGAATTCGACTTTCAGCAGCGTAGACAGCAATCACCTACTGACTCAATTAACACCTTAATGAACTTAGGTTATACCCTTTTGGGTCAAACTATTTATAATACAATGCTGCAATTTGGATTGCATACTGATTTTAGCCATCTCGACCATTTCTGCACCCATAATTCACCTATGGTATGTGATTTTATGGCAGAATTTCGTTCCCCATTGGTGGATGAATTAGTAGCAAATTTGGTAATTTCTCAAACTTTGACTCCTAATGATTTTACTTTACCAGATACCATCTCAGGAGGATATTTATACCCAAAAGTACTGAAGATTTTTCTCAAACATTGGGAGGAGAAGTTAGACACACAGATCATTCATCCATACGCGGGAAAGGTAAGTTATCGCCGCGCTTTAGAATTGCAAGTGCAGGAGTATATTGCTTGCTTGCACTCTGATGTTAAATTCTACCGTCCAATGCTTTTACCACTGAATACGCCTTCACTAGTAGTTCATACCACCGATAAGCAGAAAACAGAACAACTAATGCTAGTAAAGCGGTAATGTTCTATCTCATTTGCTATGACATTGTAAGCGATCGCCGCCGCTACAAAATTTCTAAATTACTAGAAGCTTACGGCTTGCGAGTGCAAAAGTCAGTCTTTGAGTGCGTGCTAGACGATAAACAATACGAACATCTCTCAAAACGTTTACTCAAGCTGCTAAACAAACGACAAGACCAAATTCGATTTTATCCCTTATCTGCTCACTGTCGGTGCAAAGTCGTGGTGATAGGGATGCAGCCTGAGTTTGTAGTGGATGACGCAGCGTTTATCATCTAATCAAATTGGCATTTTCACCCTATTAAGTATACCAAAATGACTGCACCTGAAAAAGTGCAATTGCGCAGGCAGCGTCCTTGCGGGCGCTCGCCACCACCTAATTAGAAATTCCACGCTTCGGTTGGGGTGGGGTTTGTCTTGCTCTATCGGATGGTAAGGAACTGTTGAATGCAGCCTCAATTTTTTAAGTTCCATCTCATCTTTACGCCAAAAGTCAAACAACAACTTGACTCTCTATCACCTAAAGACCGTAAGCAATACGACAAAGCTTTCCAGATTTTATCAAAATCTGGACCTGCCTATAGAAGTTTAAGAACTCATCGTTATAAACATTTTGACTGTGATACTTGGGGTTCTTCAGCTTCTATGTCTAAAAGGTTCTATTGGCATTATGTGGAGGTACAAAACATCTTAGTGACAAATTTAGATTCTCATTAACAAACTTCCTTTCTCGTTCCTTGTCTAAAACAAGGAATGAGAAAGAATCATTCGGATGAACACAGCGTGAGTTAATGATTTAGAGAGGTTTGATTATGCCTAATCCTCGTCCTTTACAAACGCGAGAACTACACCTAATCTCACTCTATAGTAATTGGGAATTCGGCATGACACCACAACTATTCTATGCAAAATGGGCTGTCAGTTATGAACAAATTGCCTTTATTTGTTCTCGTTCTGATTCTACAGTAAAGGGCTGGTTTAAAACAAGTAGTAACAAACGATATCCCACCCGTAATGATTTACGCCACCTAGCATTGATGGATTTTTTGTTAGAGCATTTTGAGGAAATACCCGAACAGCTTTGGCGCTTGCTGTGTCAAGGTAATTCTGAGTAATACCATTTCACAAAAAATTTGATACAAATACAGACGGTGTAGAGACGCGAAATTTCGCGTCTCTACAGGGTTTAAATGTATCACGATTAACGTGAAATGGTATAAACACAAAAATATTAAATTGTCAATATCTACTAGACCTGTCTTTATAAATGCCTCCTCAACTAAGGTAATGATAGGCAATTTCAAAGCGCATTACAAAATTAATCAGTAACGCTTGTAAGGAGGCTAAATTGACTTACTGTAAGCAATTGCACCCGTGGTGCATTATTCGCACTTTGGACAACAAAGAGAGAATTGTTGTGGCACGATTTCGTCGTCGTGATGATGCGGTTGCTTATTTGTCAGTCTTACGACAGCAAGTCAAAAATGTCAAATTTCTGATATTTTTTGACAACCAAACCAAGCGTAAGCCTGATGAATGACGCTTTTAGCTTATGACTTCATTAGAAGTCGAATTAATGGAAACGTCTGCATTTTAATAACTTCTCTCATTCATCTCCAGCTAGCAAGTTTCTGTAGCTGGAGATTTTTTACTGATTAAATTTACTATCCCAAAAGTTCTTTGAGATATTCTCTCTCTCGTAGAGCATCAATGGAAGCAGGAGCAATTTCTAGACAGCGAGAAAACGCCTTATCAGCAGCAATCCACCTCAATAATGCATCCTGAATTTGAGATAAACTGGCGTATAAATCACCTAACTTTTTAAGTACCAGTCCTTGATTGTAGTGAGCATCGATAGAATCAGGGGCAAGGTGCAATGCTTGGTTGTAAAGTGCGATCGCACTTTCGTAACTCTCTCTAGCCAAATCCACTTGAGATTGCAAAAATTGCCAATCACCCAGACTGTGCAGTGTCCTGCCCTTATCATTATAAGCATATATATAGTTTGGCGCTAAACAAAGAGCTTGGTCAAAAGCTGAAAGCGCATCCTGGTAACTTGAGTAAGCATCATCGTACTGGAATAAAGCCAAGTGCAATTCAGCTAGTCCTTTTTTGGCTTTGCCTTGATTGTGATGGGCATAAACAGAGTTAGAATCGATTAACAAAACTTGTTGTGATACTGCCAGTGCTTGCTGGTAACTTTGCCAAGCCTCCTGATATTGACGAAGCGAAAACAGTAGCTCTGCCAAACTAAGACTGGTGTTTACCTTGTTGTTGAGAACATTGGTATCATCAGGACACAGACGTAAAGCTTCCTCATAAACTGCAAGTGCTTGCTGATAACTTTGCAACGCTTGATAGTGTTGAGACAATTTGCTTTGCAACTCCCCTAGTCTTTTCAAAGTTATCCCCCGATACTTGTGTATCAAGAAATCATCAACAGCCAAGCTCAAAGCTGCATTTGAAGTATCTAAAGCTTGGTTGTAACTCTCCAACGCCGCCTGATATTCACATAACCTAGAATATAATTGACCCAACCGCGCTAGTGCAATTACCTTTTCCTTATACGAATCAACGCAATCAGGAGACATTTGTAGACTGCGGTTAAAAGCAGCAACTGCACTTTGACATTGTTGCAATGCCTCATCATATCGCGCCAAACGTCCAAAATAATGACCTTCTACTTCTGCCACCTTACCTAAATGAAAGTCACTACCAATAATTAATTCATTTCTCACCTCTAGCAACTGACGGCATAGATGGTACTGACTCAAACGTAAGGCAGTTTCCATCACATCCACCCATTCATTCACACCAGCTTCCCAGTCTAAACGATTGGCGTGATAAATTGCCTCTGCTATTTCTTGCCGTTGTCGGTAGTGCTGAGCTAACACTCTATGGGCGTTACAAGTGGTAAGATTGCCCCTTTCATAGTCCAAACGGCGGAGTAAATTGTGAATGCTATACCAATTTTCTCCCCGCTGTTTGTCTTGCCACACGAAAGAAAAGCGGATGAGAATGCGAAACACTGGTGCGGTAGCATGGAAGTAGAGAGTTTGACCAAGTTTCAGGAAAAGCTGTAGATCAAAAGTGCGACAAGCACTCAAAGCGTGAACTGCTTCTCTTGTATCAGCATCAACATACCGCAACAAACGATCAATTAATTCTCTAGACTTGTTGGCAGTTTCTGGAATACTGGCAAAGTCCGCAGCATTAATGGTTATATTGTGCTTTGCCGCAGCTAACATTACATCGACACACAAGCCCAGGTAAAATGGATGCACGCGATCGCTCTCCACGCTAGCATAATTAATTAAAGATTCTGCTAGAGCCACATCGCTAATTCCAGCATTATGCAAATATACACTTGCTTCAGCAGTAGTTAGTTCCCTAACAAGTTGCTTATCAAGGTATTTCTGAGCAATAGGAAACTTTGGTGCTTCATCCCAGCGGGGTTCTTCTCGCCCCGCCACCACCACTACAATTCCTAATTGTAAATCTAACGCTCTAAGTAAACGTCGCAGCCATTCATCTTGGTAGAAAAATTTTTCCTCTGGTAGAGAATGCTGAGAACCCCAAAATGCCTCGTGAGTGTCGAAAAACAGCACGATTCGTTCTGGTGCATTCTCCCCTTTCATTGCTATATTCAAATCTTGGGCAAACCAGCGGGGTAATTCATCAATTAACTCAGTGTCTAACGCCATGCTCTGCAGTTGCTGGAACCACTGTTCGTCCAATCCTCGTTTATTCCAAGCAATCATCAATGAATCACTCAGATGCTTCGCCAGACTTTGCACTACAAGTCGCACTAAGCTTCCCCAAATACTTTGACTAACAGCATCGAACAAAGTGCTGATTAATTCTACTTCTTCCGAGGGAAAAAGTTTTTGAATTTCTTCCCGTGAATTACCTTTTCTGTACAAATACCAAAAGCAGGCAAAGTCATAGAGGGGAAATTGTAATCTGTAGCCCGATTTTGACGCTGATGTTGCTATATCGCGTCGCAACATCAGTAACCCATAAAACTGATCCTGCGGTTGGTTTTCTCCTCTTGGTTGTTGTCCGAAATCCAAAAGTACGGAAGGAACTGGCACACTATTCCAGTCATTCGCTTTCTGGATTTCAATCACAATATCATCGGGGTGAGATTTTAATTTAGTCCAAGTAGGTGCATTAAAGCGCTGACAACATTTCTCTTGCAAGAATTTTAGTAATAAAGACTTACCATTTCCTCCATCTCCATAAAAGTACAAAATGGTTGGTATAAATTCACTATCATTGAGGTATGCTGCAAATAAGCGGCGTAGTTCCAATCTGCCAGTGAATAATTCTATTTGGCGACTTTCTGGTTGAGATTCCCAGTAGAAATCGTTGTCGTCAATAGTCATGTTTGTTCAGTATAGAGTAAACTATTATAGCAGTGAATTTTCTGTATAATTTTATCTTATAGACTCAATTGTTTTTACTTTTTACTCCCCATAAACATCTACAATATCCTTACCAATTCTCTTAACTTTCTCTATTAACTCAAAAGGTTGCACTACTTTGACATTTCCTCCAAAACCAACAATCCACCGCAGAAATTCCACATCACCTAATGACCATTTAGGTAATATTACCTGAAAGCGATTACCAAACTGCTTATCCTCTGTCCTAGATAAACAAAAAATCTTTTTGGGAGTTCTGAACAGAGTACTTTGCACAGGCGGAGACATCTTCATCTGATTCGGTGGAAATCTTTTCGTACCCTCACTAATAAATTTGAACATGGTATCATTGAACCACAGTTCAACTGTCATACAAACTTGAGAACGTTCTTGTTTATCCTTGCTGAGAAACTGACGCTGGTCACTAGTATTATAACCTAAAAAAATTCCCGTACTTGCTGTAAAAAGTTTCTGCAACTTATGCAAAGACTTTTCTTGTTCTTCCTTACTTTGCACCCTTTTTTGCTGTTGACCAATAAATAGTCTATCTAAACGTTCAAATCTAAACAACCCTGAATACTTCCCGCTTTCACACTCAAATCCTAAATACCAAGCCGAGTTACAAAACACGATTTGCAAGGGAAATGCTAAAAAGAACCCTTCCTCATCAAGAGTGAATTTAGCACTGCCAGAAAAGCGATTGAATTCCAATAATTGTCTGTTGGCTATTGCTTCCTCCAACTGCTGTAAATTATTTGAAAGGGCATCTTGAGGAAGAAACTCAGGATCAACCATACAGCGATTCGCGATCGCTCGCACCGGATACACGTTACTTACTCCTAATTTACTCCGTGTCATCCGCTCGGTAAATGTCTCATAAATATCTAATGCTACTGGATCATTGAGACTTTTTGCCTGCGACTGGAGAACGTCAAAAACTTTTAGTAGTTCTTGTTGTGTCAAAATCGCCGTTCCCATAAAGTAGCCATCCCGTAGCGGAAAGTTAGGCAATATTTTATACGGCTTGAGAACTTTTTCAATATCCTTGCGCACAGTATCCAAGCCATCACCCTGAATAATCCCATTTTCTAACAAAGCAGTAACCAGAGTTTTCAGACTTCCCGAACCAGAATTTTGTAAAAATGGATGATGCAGAATAAACCGAATTACCTGCACTAGGCGTTGGAAAGTGTCTAAGTCGGAATAGGCGTGCGTACAAGTAAAAGGTAAAATTTCTTTTGACGTTTGAGTTTCGACTTTTAGCTTTTGATTGTAAGCTATAGTTCCGACACCAATAAAACCGTTTTGTTCTAACCAGTTTAAATCAGATGCGATCGCATCTCGATCTGCATATATTCCTCCGCACAACTTACCCATGATAGCGGTAACTTCCTCTACAGCACAAGCAAACTGGGGAACTGTGCCAAAAATACTTTCGATTAGACTAGGGTTATTAAATTGCAAATTTCCAATTCCCGGATAGTGAATAATCAGGGAAATCAGGTGCATCAAACGTTCAAAGTCTCGCAGTTTGCTGTAGGAATGTAAAGTAATATGACGATGTAAGGTACGGTTAGTGCGGTTAATAACGCTACGGGAAAGGCGTTTGATTTGAGTTTGGATTTGTTGAATGTCAAATTGTGGAGAGGTGACATCAATTTCTTTTACCGCTGCAAATCCTTCTGCTGGTATTGGTGGGAAGTCTTGCAGGGATTTGGACATCTTCTCAATGATGTTGTCGGGAACTATCCTGGTTCGGTTTTGGTTCCAAGTAAAGCATGTTTCTATAGGGGTTTGCAAGTGCCACGCCATCCATTGCACTTCATCTTCAACCCCTTTTGAATTCAGCTTCATCAGCAAATCCATTCGCCACACACGTTTGGCATTAGTAGCATCATAGATGACGGAATAACCACAAGCGATCGCATCTCTTATTTGTGCGAGCGCAATTTCTTCTATCTGACTCCACTCACCTTGAATAGCTGCATCGCCATATAAAGATGAACGAATTTCATCAGTAGAGACGATGCGATAATTACCTAGTGTAGCTAGGAGTACGGCAAAGGTAGATTTACCGCTACCGGGGACACCAATTAAGAAGTGGCAGATTCGAGGAGTGGACATTAGGCGGTGGTAGTGTCAGGATGTCTTGATTCTAGAATTACCCTGCTTTCTAGTCTAGTAAGTTCATGCGAACGAGAAAGTTGATGGGTGATTGAAATGCCAAATTTCGTCATTCGCATGGTAACTCATTTACATTCTTGTCCTTTAAGGCAAGATAAAAACAACTGCTTCTGTAATGTCATACCATAACTTGTAGCATATTTATCTCTATGCAACAGGTTTCAAGTTAGCGCTGGGATGCCGTTTCGCATAGAGACAATCTTTTTGTGTAAAACACATACAAGACTACTGATATGTTTTTTCTCTAGAAAGATCCGGAAAGCAAGTCTAAACTAACGAATATCTGACTATAAGCCTACTCAGTAAAAATACTTAATTATCAAAAATTATTCTACTCAGTAAACCCTTAATATACAGTGACTATGCCTAAATACACAGCTATTACTTTTTCACCAGTCCAAGGGTTTATCGAGAAATCCCGTAAACTTAGAGATTTATATGGAGCATCGCAGCTTCTCTCTCATCTTAGTAGAGAACTAGTTGAAGCTGCCCTTAAATCTAAAGTTGAAGTTATTTCTCCAGGACTTATTGAGGTAGAAAAGGGTATGCCTAACCGCATTCTTCTTAATGGGGAATTTAGCGAAGAACAAACTAGAAAAGCCCTGTTAGAAGCCTGGAAAAATGTCTTAGATGTCTGTCGCGTTTGGGTGGAAGATAATTTGCGTGAGTTTCGTCCCTACCACTGGGATAGAGAATGGAGAAACTGGGTTAATTACAGCTGGGAAATCTTTTGGGGGCAAGGGAATTCTATACCAGAAGCAATGCAGGATTTAGAAACCCTTAAACTTTCTCGTGATTGGATAGCAATTAACTGGATTGGGGAAAGTTCTAGCCTCACGGGTACGGATGCGATCGCTTGGCCTGGATTAGGTGCGGAAACTCGCAATCCTCAATATATAAAGTATAGTGATGAAAAGCTATACATGGAAAAATTTTATGAACAACTTGCCGGAATTATAGAAAATTCTGAGGAGCCGAAACCTGAAGGTAAATTTATCGCCCTTAATGAAAAACTAAGTATCCCTGAGTTAGTTAAACGTCTTGTTACTTTACCAAAAATAGCTGGAAGAATCGGTATACAAGAACCTTTAGAAGAAGGTTTTAGAGAAATTGAACGCAAACCAACCAAAGATACACCTGGACAATGGACAGGTTGGTTTATGGGAGATGGGGATAGAGTTGGCAAGCACCTTAAAGAAGTTGCCCAGACACAAGGGGATGAAGGTATTAAAAACTTTACTCACGCCATGCGGAGTTGGGGAAAAGATTTTTCTGATAACTTCCCCAAGGATAAAGGACGAGTCATTTATGCTGGCGGTGATGATTTTCTCGGTGTTATTTACAGCAATAATCCTGCAAAACCCATTTCACCTTTAACCGCATTTGAATGGTTAATGACTTTGCCAAAGCAATGGGAAAAGCATAAGCAGGATATTACCCTAAGTGTTGGTTGTGTCTGGGTAGCTGGTAGTGTTCCCCAACGGGATGTGCTTCAGCATTGCCGAGACGCGGAGAAACGGTCAAAATTGTTAGATCGGAACAGAGTAACAATTAGAGTAGTATTTAATAGCGGACAATACTTACAATGGACTTGTCCTTGGAACTATTTGCATATAGTGAAAAAATATTGCGATCGCGATGGTAAAACCTACGCAAAATGGGAGTGCAGTGGTAGAGATCCAAATCAGAAGCCAAACTGGAGTCATGTTTATAATGACTTAGCGCAACTCAAAGCTCGTCATGCTATCAACTTTGATACCGATGAAGATGTAGACGAAAGGCTAGCTTTGGCTCTCTTTAATATTTACTTTAATGACAAAGCATATTTAGAGGATAACTGCGAATACATTGTTGGAAAATACTCTTCTAAAGATCTACCCAAGCAACTCATTCGTTGGATTAATGACTTAATTAATGTAGGTTGGCAGCTATGTTCCAATACTTAATTATTATCAATCCTTTAGGTTTCATGTATGGTAGTGCAGGAGCCTTCCTTTCACCAGAGAACCTTGTGGGACGTTCTGGTGCAAAATTTCCTCCGGATGCTGCCACCCTATCTGGATTGTTTTTTAGTGCTAATAAAGTCAAGCGATTCATAGAGCATGAAAAACTGAGAGAAAATCTTTATGTCGCTGGTCCATTTTGGGCAGAATGCGATGATCCAGAATACTTTTATATACCTATTCCCTGGAGCAAGATTATCACTGAAGAGGTCAAAAAGTTAGATGAATGGAGTATTAAAGATAGTAAATGGTATCGTTCTCCTGAAACTGAAGAATTTAAGCCAGATTATCGCTGGCAAAAGGTGAATTCTTGGGAAAATACGCCAGATGAAATTAGAGATAATAAAGACGCAGCAAAAGATCCTTGGAAATACATACCTATCTTGCATCCCAAGATGAAAGACGACGAGCGCCATGTCCAAGAAGAAGACGGCTTGTTCCTAGAAAACTCAGTGCAGATGAGTTTCCATAAACTGGATAAAAGGCGTAAAGATACCTGTTTAGTTTATTTGTCAACACATGCGCTACCTGAGGGTTGGTATCGCTTCGGCGGCGAAAATCATCTAGTCGAAATTAGCAGTATGGAGCTTCCTGAAGACAGTCCCATACTAAAACTTTTGGGTCATAAAAAGAAAATTGAGCGTACTTTTGCCTTAATTACACCAGGAGTTTGGGGTTCCACCCGCTTTTCCTACCGCTATCCACAGCACCCAACTTTTCCCAAACCCACACATATCCTTACCGACCGACCTTCACCCTATCGCTACCGTGCAGGAGATGGCAAAGGACGCGGTCGTTTGGGACGGGGACGCTATGCTGTTCCTGCTGGTAGCGTCTACGTTCTCGACCAACCCTTAAACAAATCTTGGTGGGAGTGGGATGAGCAATGGTTTCCTAATGAAGGATACAGCCTCAAAAAAGTAGGATGCGGTCTGTGTCTACCAATAAAGATCGAAGGAGTTACCTAATGTATAACAAAGCTTACGGTATTATCAAAACCCTTGCCCCCCTTCATGTGGGAGCAACAGCGGGAGAAGAAAGTGGCAATTTAAACTTAATTTTCCGCGACCAATTTACTCAAACTGGCATTATACCTGGCAGTTCCATTCGGGGTCGTTTGCGAGCAGAGATGCGTCGCCAACAAGGAGAAACTCTGGCAAACAAATGGTACGGTGATGATGCAAAATCAGAACTTTCAGACAGTACCAGCGAGTCTCTTGTCAAACTTGAATACGCCTCTATTGTCTGGTTGCCAGTATTCTGTCCAGGTCAACCAATTGTTTGGGTAAGCTGTCCTCGCTTACTCAAACGTTACCAAAGACTGGCAGGAGATTTTATTAAGTTAGAAGATAATACGTTACTCAGAAAAGCGAAACCCCCTGCCGAATACACTAAGTCACAAACATTAAATGCTTTGGGAATAAACGGGGAAGAAAAGCTATTTTTCAACTTTGGCTTTTTAACCATTGAACATACTGCTGATTTATCCCCTTGGTTTCCTTTAGGAGAAGAACTGCCAGCAGTGGTAGTAAAAGACGATGAAATTGCCATGATACATGATATGGCATTGTATCGTCAAAGTCGAGTGGCATTGGAGAAAGACCAGAAAAAGGTGGCTGACAAGGCGTTTTTTAATACTGAAGCATTGCCAGAAGAAACTATTTTAGCATTTCCCATTGCTCTCAAGGATGATAAAGAAAACAAGAAATGGCAACCATTTAATGGAGATGAAACTACAGATATTTATCTGGGAGGACTTGAATCTATTGGTTTTGGACACTGCCAGTTAACATTTAAGGGGATATCAGTATGAGTTGGGAATCTTATAGTTTAGACCAACAAGCTCACGATTTAGTCATCAAATACTGCAACCAAAAAGAGGCACTTAATCAAGCTTATAAAATGCGTATTACTGTAGCATATGGCTTAGAGCGTTTCTGGGGAGAACAGCTACGCTTAGAGGGGGCAAAATCCCAATATTGGCGAGATACTTGGACAGCCCTAGTAAATATTATGGCGAGATCTGGTATTGAGATCCCTAACGATGATGTTAGCAGAGATAACACTCCAGCCATTAAAGATATGGCAGACAAACTATGGAGTTTCCCTCAAGATCAGCGCAAAGTTTCTTTAGCTGTCCTAACTCAACTATGTGACAGCATCGTTTGGTGGACTCAGCGTTATAAAAAATCTGGAGGTGGAGATGACGAGTGATCGAGTTCCCCTAATGTTTCAGGCACAAATAGAGGGGCGGGGGCAAATTCAGTATATCGGAGATTCAGATAAGGCTTATCAATGGGTTGACCAATGGATTAAAGGTACTTCTAGCCAACAAGTGCCTCAATTTGACCCCAATGTAAAAACTGATAAGTACAAAATCACCTGGCGAGTTGTTTCTAATAGTGGACAAGATGAGGGAGTCATTCGACCTATTATTGGTGCAAAGGGTTTTCCTTTTTACCCTGGTGCTAGTATGAAAGGAGCATTTTTGAGAGCTTGTACTGAAGAAGAAGCCCTTAAGTATTGTGGTGGAAAACTATCTAAAAATGTTACTCAACCAGGCATTTTGCGCTTCCACGGCGGGTATCCTAAAGATTGGAATAACTGGACTCAAAAGCCACTAGTGGATGTTGTTCACCCTCAGGAAGATTGGCAAGTTAAAGATAATAGCAAGCACAGCGCTTTTATTCAGATATCTTTGTATCAACCCATATTAGTATTTGGCATTTCCAGCATTGTAGAACTGAGTAAAGATGAATGGGATACTATTTGGAATATTTGGAAAAGAGCGATGGAGCGTGGTATCGGTTCTAGAACTAGTGCTGGCTATGGTCAAACTACTAAAAATCACGGTGAAAGTAATTTACTGAGTGTTTATCTTCAAGGTCAAGGTTTGGCATCTCTATTACCTAATAAAATAGGCGATCGCCCTAAAGGGGAATTTCGCCCAAATATGTTTAAAGCCGCGCTGCGGGGTCATACTTTACGTCTCTTTAGTGGTGTAACCGATCAAAAGACGGCTGAGGAATTAACAAAACAACTATGGGGAGGTATTAAAGGGGAAGGTGATGCAAAAGGTTCTACTGTGGGACTTTTTGGTATTGCATTTACTTTTACTCCTGACAATCTAGATATAGGTAGCTATGAATTCAGAAATAATTCAATGCCAACCTATGAATTAATAAATGGTACTCTCAATCTTCTCTGTATGCAAAGAGTTCCAGATAAACAGAGAAACTATTTGCGTTCATTGGCAACTCAACTGGTAAAGTTTTCCCTACTTATTGGTGGCTTTGGTAAATCTTGGCGACGAGTTGACCATAAGCTTTTCTTCGAGCATTACCTAGATGGTAATGACAACCCCATGATAGGGTGTCACTGGCAGTTTACTATAAAATCCAAGCGTTTATACGTTCCCGTCAATGACCTGAGTGACATTACAACTTTCCTAAATAATCTTCGCAATAATATTTTACTTCCCTGGCTTAAATTAAAGAAGAAAACTCAGAGTAATACAACCAGTGATTGGCGTGAAGCATGGCATCCTAAAAAGGTTCAAGTGTGGGGTCGAATTGCTATAAATCAGCAAGATAGTAAAGCGGTTAGATGGTTTCATAGTTTCTATATAGGAACTAAGTCAATTAAAGAAACAGATTTAACAGGTAGAATAGCTCGGCAAGGTCTTCCTACACAAATTGGTCGCATTTGGCATCGGATGTATCCACACTACATTACAACCGCAATAGGTGATCTACAAGCGACAGGGAAGTATGTAGAACTGTTGACCATTTTTCCTGATAATTCTGATACGACTAAAGAGTTTCTTGATTTTTTACTTGGTAACAATAGTGGATTTACAAAACTTTGGGGAGAAGAATAACTATGACAATATGGGTTGTAACTATAGGTAGCAATGATGTTCAGCTACAAACAGAGGACAGATGGAATTCTCTGTATTCGACAGTTAGGAACCAATTCAACAACCTTAGATTTATGCCTTCCCCAGTAGATGAGGAAAAACGTTTCACAGTACCTGCAAGAGTGATGGGGATTGTTTACGGAAATCAACCTGACTTTAATAATTTAGTATTCCCTCTACTGGATACTTTTTCTGAAAAACTTTTAGAGACAAGTAAAACTATTCCTGACAAAATTATAGTGCTTCTCACTGACCAAGAGGAGTTATTTGCTGAAAGCAGCAATAAGCGGTTAAAAAAATGTCCCTATTGGAAAGATACTTGTACCCTAAAACCCATTTTGCAAAGGTACTTTCAGGAAAAGTTTCCCAAAGCAGAACAAATTTACAAAATTCTCAAACCCGAAGAGGGAAGTAAAGGTTTAGACCATTGGGACAAGACACTCAAGCTAGTTCAAGAAACTCTATCGCATTTGGAATTTAACAAGTTGGAAGATATTTATGTTAGTCATCAGGCAGGAACTCCCGCTATTTCTTCAGCGATTCAATTTGTAAGTCTTGGCAGATTTGGTAAAAGAGTAAAGTTTTTGGTAAGCAATGAGTATAAACAAGACTCAGCGGAGGTGATTAAAAGTTCTGATTACCTACGAGGAATACAAATTCAACAAGTCAAGGGGTTAATTACTTCAGGTTCTCCTGGTGCTGCCAGGAAACTCATAGAAGTAGAGAAAATAGATGTTTCGGCGATTTCTGAACTAGATAACTTGGTTAATTTCTTTAACCTCAATCGTTCGGGTGTTAATAGTGGAAGTGAATTTGAGGTCGAATCAGCTACTCAGCGAATTGTTGATGCTCTTGATCTAATTGGTAAATTTCTTAAAAATAATAGTTATCTGCAGGGAATAACCCTCCTTACTGCTGCTCAAGAAACCTTTTTAAAGGCGGCAATTAAAAATGAGATTTCTGGGATAAGGCTTTCTTTATCAATTAATGGTAAACATCAGGAGTTTAAGGCTGAGGATTTGATTCAATGGCAACAAGCCGGCTTACTTTTTATTAAAAATACGAAAGACAAAGACAAATATCAAGATAATCTTTTGAAGCAAAGATTAAAAATTACTGGCACTGACGAGCATGAAGTAACTAGAATTAAGATAGAAGTCTTAAAACAGTTAAAATTCCCTGTTTCTGATTTCGATAAAAAATTTAATAAAAGAGACTTTAAAGTAATAAGTAGTAATTCTGGGTTACTAAAATGGTTGCGTCAACTCAGACCTGATTTTCAAGAAAAAGATAAAGCTTGGGCGATGTTAGAATGGACTTGTATTCTAAAAGATGATAATAGTCAATATGATGATGACATACGTAATCAGCTAATGCATAATTTGCTAGGGGTGGAAAAGGATGAGGTGATTAAATACTTGCTTGGAAATCAGGAGAATCCTACCGTAATTGAAGTTACCCAAGCTTATAATGACTATGTGAAAACACCATTTCTTGAGGCGCTAAGATTTTTGGGTCTTACATATAAGAGGGAGAAAGTAGACCAGAGATTGCAAGAGGTAGCAGATGCGATTCGTTGAAGCTGGAGATGTACTAAACTACTTGGTAGTCCTAAATATGTAATGATGATGTAAAATAGTATATGTTTAGTATGACTGGGAATCTCCTATGGCGATTTGTCCCGACTGTGGCTCTAATCAGACTGTAAAAAATGGTCATATCCACAATAAAAAACAAAGATTTAAATGTAGTGATTGCGGTCGTCAATTTATTGAGGCTCCAACTAAAAAAGTGATTTCACAGTCTATTAAATCTTTAATAGACAAACTTTTATTGGAGAGGATTTCTTTAGCCGGAATAGCAAGAGTGACAGGTGTTTCTGAAGTTTGGCTACAACAATACGTAAATGCCTTACATGAATCGGTTCCGCAACAAGTTCAAGTTCGCGCGAAAAAAAGGGTAAGCTGACGATTCAATGTGATGAGGCATGGTCGTTTGTAGGTGATAAAAATCATAAACAATGGATTTGGTTAGTAATAGATGTAACTACTAGGGAAATCGTCGGAGTTTACATTGGTGCTCGTAACAAAGATGCTGCTAGAGGACTATGGAATTCCTTACCTGCAGTCTATCGCAAAGTCTGCCGGGAAGAGAATCTTCCCGGCAGACTTTGCGTCAATGTGCCGTTTGTTATACAGATTTTTGGTCTTCTTATGAAGAAGTTTTCCCACAATCTAGACATAAAGCAGTTGGTAAAGAGACTGGTAAAACTAATTACATTGAGAGATTTAATAATACAATGCGTCAACGAATATCACGATTAGTTAGAAAAACTTTGTCTTTTTCTAAAAAGTTGGAAAATCATATTGGCGCTATCTGGTATTTTATACATCACTATAATTCATCATTACATATTTAGGACTACCGAAAAATCTAGCAAGGCACGGTTAAGTCCCACATGAGTAGCTGGTCCCATACGCTTTGTAGTTTCTAGCAGTTCCTCCCACCCCTGCTCTGGGTAACTGGCTAGTTGCGATTCGACAATGTAGTGCTTGTATTTCTTCAATTTTGCGCCAGACACATACTTGCCCATTCCATCGCCATCGGCAAGGACAATTACCCACCAATCAGCTGGACTACCGTCACCAAAGCCACTTTCTTTGTGAGCTTGTTCTACAAGCGATCGCAGAATTTTAACTTCTTCTTGGTGTAAATCCATGTCCTCCGCTAGCCACTTACTGGAGAACATAACACCGTTATAATCTTGACCATCTTGATTCTTAGGGTTGATTTTGGCATCAATTTTGGGTATTTGAAAGGAGCGACCACGAGTGCGGGAACCAAACTTAAGCTTGTACTTTTTTGGTACGTTGTCTCTAATCAATCCTGCTAGTACTCGCCAATACTGGCGTACTCGTTGCTCGTAGTTATGGGCAAACCTAGCGGCGGCGATGGAACTGAGGTTAGGAAAGCGAATCAATCGTTCATAGTAAATCTCTGGTGGGGCAATGATAGTAGCAGGTGTGCCTAGTGCTTCGGCATCTTCAACGTTTAACTCTAAGTTATTAGTCAGTTGTTCACTAGTACCCTCAACAACTACCTTAATACCCAACGATTCAGCCACTCCTCCATACACCCAAGCCATGCGCCTAGTGAGTTCCAAGGCATTGAGCTTTTCTGAACCGTTGAAAAGTCCTGGGTACGCTTCAGCCATCACCAGCCAGAAGAGGCGCATTGAACCTGCTGATACACCTGCACCTTCAGTGAACCTACCTTCGTAATGTAATTGGGGATGCACGGCACTAAATTGACCAGAAAGGGTGGAACGTTCTCCTGGCGCTGTAGGAATTTGCCAAGTACGAGTATTTTTGACTGATTGAATCAATTGTCCGAGACGAGATTGCACATTACCCCACCACGTCCCAACGTTAAGGGTTCTGTAAGCTATTTCTTCGGCTTTTGTTGGGGTAGGTTGAGCATTACGAGAGGGTGCGATCGCTTCCTGCGCCTCTTTCCATATATTATCAAAGCAACCTTGGTTATCTTTCTTGGTAGTCACTAGTTCTTCGTCTGGGTTGCCCAAAGGAACTGCTGTCCAGTAACTCTCCCAAGTGTTACTGATTTGGGCATCCCAAAGCTTGTTCCACTCCCAACAACCCCCAGAAAGCCATTTTTCTAAGTCTCGCTCACAAGCATGGCGATCGGCATCGGGAAACTCAGCTAAAATTGCGGATCGCTGTTCCTGTTTTTCAGGGTTTTTCAGGAAGTTCTTCACCTGCTGCTTAATCTCTGACCTCAATTTATATGCAATCTGTTTCCACTCACATCTAAGCTTTTGTGCTAACTTATCTCCTAAATCTTTAGCTGCTTTCTCTCCCGGCACTAAAACTGTAATAACATTTGGAAATCCAGCGGTACTCAAAGAAGTGGATTTTTTATTCTGAAAACGACCAACAGGATCTACCCCATCTTGCAACCGGGCAAAGTATGCAGCAAAATCTGGATATTTTTGGACTAGCAGCGCGTCAATAATTTCTTGACTCCAAAGCGAGGGAGTAATTACTGCATCTGGTCCATAAGTTTCAGCAATGTACCAACACAGCTTTACACTCAAATAGTGCAGCAGATAGGAACCCGCCCAGAAATCCAAAAACTTGCGTGACGACTTAATAAACTCCTGAACTGGTGAAAAGGTGAACAGCAACAAATAAGGATGTTCAGGTTTTTCTAACTGCCATTGTTCGGGAAACATGGCACCTACAAGAGCAGAAACAGTACTTTTATAACTGTGAAGCGGACAATCTGGGAGAATTTTGTGAGCGGGAATTAAAAGTGCATCAGGTTGTTGACTTGCCTGCGCCTCTGGATAAAACCGCCAAAACCACCAAAACACCTTTTCCACATCTGGTTCTTTAGCTATCTGGCTGATCTCAAATGCTGTATCAAATTCCTGTTCTGTAATTTCTTGAGACTCACCACTAATTGGATGGCGCACCTGTACATTATTACTTACAGCTAGTGATTTCAATTCCAGGTTCACTCGGTCGGAAGAACTGCCGATATCAGCCGCCTGCTCACCCAGTTTGCTTCCTTCACTCCACCACCAAGTGTCCAACTCGACTAAATGCTGTTGTAAGCATTGTAGCTGTTTGCACACAACATTGCACCGAACAGGTTTCGTTGGTTCGTGCAGTAGAGCATACAGCTTGCGGTGATAGACATTCATGCCCATGTATCCTTAGAGACTCTCCAAGTTTATAACGCCAGTATTTGAAAACAAGTAGTTTTCATGCGAATGACAAAATTATTACCATCATTGAATGCTCTTAAAAGTACATTTATTTATATAAGTATATAAAATTACATACATGCAAAATGATAGCCATCCGGATTTTTTTGCCCGTTGTATTCGCTTTTCACAAAATGCCTACGAGTTAACCAATATTATCTTGTTAAAATTTAATATCTGTGGCTACCGCCACGTTTGAGGGCAGAAACTTTAACTCTCACCCTCATGGTTAGAACTAATAACAAATCTACTAAATCTAGAACCAAATCAACTGAACAAGAAGTCACCCAAGAGGCAACTCAAGTTCAAGATCAAGATTTGGATTTCGATATTGACCCCGAATTACTCGGAGCAGAATACAATCAAGTTCGCCGCCCTGTTTTGCCCTATGGGATTGTCATCAATGATAACCCCGCAGGCATCCTCATTCCAGAAGATCAACTGGAAAAGGCGAATTGGTTAGCCATGCCTGATGATGACGATCTAACTACTGTCACACTTAGTGAAGACGTGACTGGTTTGCTACTTACTAAAGCCCGAATTCTCGTCTTAGGCTTCATACCTGAATACATTCGCTATAAAAGCGATGTCCCCGATGTCGGTGGCACTGTTGTTGGACTTTACGATGAGTACAAACTAAACCTCGACAAGAAAACAATGGACGTTGTAAGCGAACACGCCCTGGTGTTCCTGGACGAAAACAATCGCCCAATGCATTCAACTCCCATCGTCATCCGCTTTAAAAACGTGGCGCTGTGGAGCTTCAAAGCAGCTCGTGACGAGTTTTACCGACTGCTGGAAAAAACCTTTTCAGATTACTTCAAAGTACCATTTAGCGGTAAAAATGACAAATGGCGCTCATTGGGGGTGATCGATTGCCAGTTCAAAGCTGTCAAAGAAGGCGAAGGAAACAATAAATCCTACTGCTGCAAAACCGTCAGCTATACAAAGCCAACAATTAATAATCTACCGCAGCTTTATCTTGGCAAACCCCAACACAAAAATAGTATCTGGAATCTGCATGACACGATCGCTGGATTTACAGAAGCACCAGCCCTACCAGCTTCAGAAGAACTTGAAGTCAAAGTTCTCCCTCCAGCCGGGAAACCAGGAGAGAAAACGAAAACTTCTAGAGGCAGTCACAACAAACCACCTCGGAAAATCAGTCAAGTTGAAGAGGATGACGACTTCGAGGATGAACTTGAAGAAGAGGAATCGGAATTCGACGACGACTTTGATGATGATTTTAGCGATGATGAGGATTAAGCATAGTCCGAAAACCTAAAAAAGACCCCCAGCACCATTCGTGACTGGGGGAATCTTTTTTGGCAGCACCAAGAGTGCATCCCATGTGTAATACATTACTTGCTATTTTTCTCAAGTAATTGACTGCTGGCAAGCTGATAATTTTGACCATTGAAGCAAAAGAGCATTTGTCGAAGTCGATCGCCATCTAGCTGCATAACCTGCAAACAAGGCAAAGCCGCATCCGAGCGATCGCGTTGGCGGAGCCTCTCGTAGAGAAGCGGTTCCTCTGGAGCATCGCCAACTTGAAACAAAGGCTGATGCTGTGGTAAAAGAGGGTTGAGATAACTCGAAAAAACCTGGCTTAACTGCTCATTTTTACCAATTAGATAGCCAGTGTACAAACAGCCCGCTACTCCACAAACACCAGAATTATTGTAATCAAGGATAAGCAGTTTCCCTAAGCGTCCTTCTTGTGTCCAAGCCAGCACATCTGCATCTGCTTGAGTGGGATCAAGCTCAGTGTTCTGTTGGATAATTTGTTCTAAAGTCTTGACAGAAACTACAGATGATGCATTCTGCCAAGATACCGTTGCGGCACTAGAACTACAACCAACAGTTCCCAATAATAATGAAAGCAACAAAAAAACCCCAAGCCCAAAGCGGAACCAACGGGCAAGTGACATCCAGCAGCTTGGAGGGTTGGAAACGGGCGATGAAGATAAAACGTGATTTTTTGGCAATTTTGGTTTTGACACTGATATACCTCTATTTCGCTCTAACAACCTTGATATTTTTGGGTAGTGTAATTCCTACGTGTTGCAACGCCCAAATGTCCTCTTCAGCAAATTCCCAAGACGAGCCTTCAGATCGTGGTTGTAACGTGGCACGAAACTTATCCATTCCTCCTAACTTATTAATGGAGTAACGTAACTCGCCCAAAGCCAGTTGCCGCGCTACTTGCAACGGCACTACACGGTGGTAGGGGTAAAAGTCGTTCATGGGATTAGAAAGAAGAATCTGGCACGATTCCCCTTGGAGAGAAACCAGCAGAGAAAATGGCAGAGAGGCTTTTTCGGTATAAGCGTCCAGCAAGCGGTATTGAATGCCTTTTTCTGACACAGCCGTTACTGGTTCTGTCCTCACAACACCTTCAGGAACGCAGGCGCTGAGAACCTCTGTTGTTTGGCTGTAAGAAGGAGCAAACAACCCACCGATCAAGGAAATCATCAGGACAGTCAACGCGCCCCAAGTAAACTGCAACAACCTTCTTTTTGTTATTCTTTTCATTGAGACTCACTGGCGATCGCAACATTAAGTGGGAATTTGAAACCTCAACTGGGGTAAAGCCCAGGCATCCGAGAAACAAGAGCGACGAAGCGTCGGTTCTTTACTTCTATTGGCTAAGAAAGTCCAAATTGAGCCGGGTTGACAGGGCTACCAGAGGAGCAGGTTTCAAAATACAGATGTGGTTCTGTTGACAACCCCGTGCTGCCAATTCCACCTATCACTTGCCCTTGAGAAACTGTGTCTCCTGGGTTAACTTTGATACTTCCGGATTGCAGGTGAGCGTACCGAGTGGTTCTGCCGTTACCGTGGTCGATTTCAATCCAATTCCCGTAGCCGCCACCACAGCTGCTCTCACCTTGATTACAATTAGAGACAACTGACTTAACAACACCTCCATCAGCTGCTTTAACCGAGCTTCCAAGGGGTGCAGTATAATTAAGACCATTGTGCATTTTCCGCACAGCCGTGACTGGATGAGTCTGCCAACCGAAATCACTAGTCATTAGCCCATTTGAAGGTTTGACCAACTTGCCCGTCGCTTTAAGAACTGATGAAGCAGGAGGACTGGAGGACACAGATGAAGCAGTAGGAGTACAGGCAGCGCTAGTCAAAGTACTACCCGTGTCTGACTTGTATCGCTTCAAAACATCAAGCCCATAGTTGTAAACGGTCAGCCGACCATAGGTGTCGCTTGCACCAGAGTCAACTTTGGAGTATTCCCCCCCGAAGTGTTTTTGCGCTACTCGCTCAATCAAGCGATCGCCTAAGTAAGGTTTTCCAGTTTTAGGATCAATCTGCTTAGATGTAGAAGCAATCTTGTCTCGCAATGAAGCATTGAAAGCTGCTTCCTGATCCGCTGGCGGGTAAAACTCAAAAAGTTCTTCCTTCGTTATCTTCCCGCCGGAGCGAATCTTACTCAGCCACGCCTCACCACCTGGTTTACTGCTAATCGCCTTCACCGCGTAGGGGTTGTAGGACATATCTTGGTATTTTCCCAAAGCACGTCCGCAGTTCTGTCCTTTATCAGCACAAACATAAGGACCGAAACCATCAGACTGAGCGTCACTTCCGATAAGAGCGATCGCACTCCCTAAAGCATCTAAGTTGACCCCTTGCGAAGCAGCCTCAGATGTCTCCCCAGGAGAACAAGGTACATTAGCGGTTGAAACAGCATCTTGAACGGACTTGGGTGTCGATGCTGATGAAGACATTACTTCTTGTTGAGCCTGAGTCGGCATGGAAGCAGCAGTAACAAGCCTTTCATTCAAAGTCCCAATAAATATAGGAGAATTCACCCGATAAGTGAAGAAGGGGACTGGACCAATAAAGTAAGGCGTACAACCGCAAAGACTGCAAAACCGGAAAAATAAAGCAGTAGTAACGCTATCCGTCGTTTCATCTGTATCCCAAACTACCACTTTGAAAGAACTGCCAAACGGCAATCTCCCCGTTGGCTCTTTGCCACCGTTAACGCCTTTTAAACAACCCCAACCTCCCTCGACTTCCTGGTATTTACCGGAAATCCACTGCTTTCCTTCCAACGATCCGCGAGCTACTTGACCTTGATTTTCTAAATCGTCAAGCTCAATATAGGCACAATCTCCCTTACAGGGAACTGAAAAGCCTTGGACATCAGAGCCAGAAATGGTATTAGTCCGTTTAGCTTCAGCTTTGCTATAAACAGTATCGATCCGCATCACCAAACTGCCCAGTTCAGCAATGGGATTAGGCATGGCAGCCAAAGGTACAGCATTCAGCCCTGGCACGTCTTCAATGAAAGTGTTTTGCCAACCCGTAAACTGTTGAAGTGGAGTACTGTCTAAATTAGGAATGGAAGAAACTGAGTAACCACTCAAGTCTGTTTCCCCAAGCTTTAGTTGCCCTAATTGAGGATTTTGAGCTAGTACCTGAGCAATTTGAAGACTAGATACATCAATCCCCACGGCTTTAGTAGCAAGCAAAGTATCCACCGGGGCGACATCCCGGACATTGAATTGTCCCAAAAGCGGCACTGCCTTAACTAATTGGTCTAAAGTCTGCTCCGCAACCAGAGTAAAAGTACTCAAAGCAACCTGATTTAAATTCAAATTCGTAGCTTGTGCGATCGCTCCAACTGAAAGCAGTTCGGGTTGCAGTGGGCTGATATCCCCTAGCTTCATATACTGATCGGGAGTTTGCCCAGCCTGCCAACTACGGCTTAAGTCGTAACCAACAGCTTGCGTATACTGACTGGCATTAATGCTACCAGATTTACTTATCGGTGGCATCTGACTGAATGTTATTTGCTTCCAATCGGGTAAAAGAACATTCGTTATGGTGGGATTTCCTTGTTTATCAGCACTCCTAACTTCCCAAATCCGTGTTGGCAGACTTCCATCACTAACAGTTTGTCCTATCGCAGTTACCGGAGATACTAAAAAACTTAAAATGATTAAAAATGCAGAAAATATCCAAGTCAGAAAGCGCAAACATTTAAATGATCTTCTGTTCATTGTCTATTCAAAGCTTTCTTCAAAAGTTGTTTTTGATATCAAATCCGGTAGGATCTGAATGATTAAAAAACCGCTCCAGACGCTGAGGACGCGGAGGGAGTGTTGGAGAAATAATTCCGCCCCAAACGAATTTAATATGATTCGGCAAAATTTCATATAAAATCGCCATAAATTTGTAGCTACAAATCATTCAAAATTGACACACTAAATTAACCAACTCTCTTGAAAAATTGGTTCTGTCGATGGAAATAATTTTCAGTTAAGCTATCAGCCTAACGGCTGAGTTTAAAAAAATTCAGCCTTCCCTATGAACCATCAAAAAGTTGAAATCAATAACGCCCAACTTAGCCTTTTGCCACCAGACATACTAGAACAAGTCAACAGCACTAAAACTGAAACCAAGCTTAAAACCAGTACCTTACAGGCATTGAAGCTTCTGGCGGCAATGGAAACTAATAGGGAATTCTTAGCATTATTACTCGAATTGGGAGAGTTCCGCGCCGATCATTTGCGATACCTGATGGGACCACTGGTATTTCACCGATCGCCTTGGGCAGAAACTGTCCCCGATTGGCTAAAAGCCGCCTGTATCCAAGATCGCTTTGAGATTATACTCGACGAGTATGAACGCGACGAAGTGGGAGAACACGCAACCGCAACAGAAATTTTAACCTACATGATGCCCGCTACCTACGAGGCTCCCTTGCATTACAGCTACTACCAGATCTATATGTGGGTTGGAAATCAGGTAATGACTAAACATAATCGTCTACCAGAGGGGTACAGCAACTTTTACGAGTTCACCGGAGCGTCTCCCATTGACTTTGACTCAATCAAGTATGACTACAACGACCTAGCCAGGTCAATCAGGAGAAGCGTAGTGCGTCATGCCGCTCAACAAGGCTGGGGCAAACGTCCAGCACGAAAGTCTTCTCAATCTGTAAGCTGCCAAGTATCACCGAACCTTGCCAAATCACCTCCCAGCACCTCAGCAGCAAACCAACCGTCAGAAGTCCAACTCAAATTGTTTTAGCCCCTTTAGCCCCAATCCCTGCAGGGCATTAGCCCTCTAGAATTAGCAAGCGCGTTCTGTAGGCGATCGCGCTTACCAATGCCTCAACATTATCGCTTTGAAGCCCGTTCCTCTGCTATCAGTTCACCAGCTAATCTTTTGATCTGTTAGTGCTTTTCCTGTAGCAGCAGCTCAAGCTTTTCCCTTAAGGTCAATTCCATATCTAGACCTCTCTCCTCTCAAGTGACCTGGCTATGAGGTACGCGGTATTTACATCGTATTCTTGAGCAATTCGCCGCCCAATTACCCGGTAAGTGGTCTTACTCCTGTCCGCATAATCATCAAACAACTCACCAGCCCACCGTTCTGCTTTCGTGCGATATTCGCCATACTGCGTGTAATTAAACGCTGCTTCTTCCACAAACCACACAGGGACGTCCTGAAACTGATATAGAGCGAATATCCTAGCTGCATAATGCGCTTTGTCAGCCTCAGACTTAACTGGGGCAACATCAGCGGTTTTCTCTTCGGATTGGTCAGGCGATCATTCTTCTGGGTTTGGATTAGTCATGGTTGCCGCTCCTCCTCTGCCCCATATGCCGCATCTAATGCTTGTTCCCACATCTTCCGTGGTGCCAGCTTGACAACTTCCACCAGTCCAAAGCACTGGAGAGACATTGCCAGCAATTCTTTAGCATCCATCTCACCTTTGCCCAAGTAGCCCTCACGTAACTCTAATTTCTCTGGGCAACGGCGAGCGTATTCGTCAAACTTCAATGGGTTGGGCTTTAGTCCAATCTTCTCTAGATCCGAGCGCTGAACCTTATACGGCATGGCTACCACCTAAGAGTTGTTCGCAATTCCCTTATAGTACAAGCGTATTGTTACGCACACAACGGTCAAAATGACATTTCTACCCACGATTTAAAGGCACTTTTTGCCACTAGTTACCCGAATTCTCTGCTTTGCTGCATAAATCTGAAAATTTCGCGTACTGGCACAGATCCAAAAATCGGACTTGTAATCCGCTCACTCCATTAAGCACTGTCTACACTGCCTTGCTTTAGTAGAAGCGCTAATAAAGGCTAAAGATAGAGAAGCTATTACCTTGTGCAAGTAGTTGAAAACATTGATAACACTAGCTTTTAGCTGTTATCTACCGAAGTATACAAAAGTTTACACGGTTCCGGGTTTCAACGGTGTAGTAACTTTTTCGACGGTTGGGGTTGACAAAGTGTAATTTCAAACCTCATTTTCTAGAAGAAAAAAGTAAAGTTCCAATTCCAACAGAAAATTCGGAACTTGGCAGAGCGTGACAGCAACTCTTGCATTGCACCTACCTAAGGTTGTACAAACCTATAGAAATTAATTTATACTACAATTTTTATAACCGTTTTATCAAGAATTTTTGGTTTAACAAATGTATTAACATCATAAATAAAAAGAACTAACAGGAAAATTAATAAAGGAGTTGATATCATCCATCGAAATGGGAACAGTAATCCAATAACTGCTAGTACCATGACTACAAATGTAATACCTAAGTTGCCAACGAAAGAAAGGCTTTGTTTATACTTAGTATAACCTACAAATTCTTCCCATAATGGAATCATTTATAAACTTTTGTATGAGCTTTTCAAATTAGGCTCAAGGTAATTGCGACAATAAAAAGCAATACGGTCAATACCAAAGTTGTAATTATTGATTAGAAGGTCAAAGAATATTGAGGCGAGAGCTAAAACAGTCCAAATTATATTGGGAAGCTTGTCAAAATTGGCGATGACTAATCCGGCGGCAGTGCTAATAAAGGAAATCTTAAACCCGATGATCTGGGCACGTATCTTCTGAAGCTCAACCATCTCCTTACGAAGATCCATCATCAAATCCCATTTCTTATCAGGTTCGTTAGACTGCATAGATGCTCCAGATTCGTAACTTATTAAAACAAAGGGAGTTACAACGTTAATCTCCTAAATATCTTGTATTTTACTCTATTGCTAAGCGCTTTGATAAAAAGCACTTGAATGGACAACTTGAATGGATAACTTGGCACAAGGTAACAGCTTCTCTATCCTTAGCCCAATAATCAGAAAGAAATCAGGGCTAACGCCCTTTAGGGTTAACCAGCAGGCGAACGCGAGGACGTAGCTGGATGTAACCCTATATTTGATCGAAATCAATGAAACAAGCAATAGAGCAGCTGTGGCAGCAGCATGGTGAAGACCATTTTATCGAAGTCTTAAGTGACTTTTTAAGAGAAAAACAAAGCGCAACATTTGAAGGCACTTCATACTGGACATTGCTCAAAGTCCCTGCTGAATTTGATCCAGACAGTGTAATCGAAGCAGCTTATAGTTGCCGAAAGCCCAAACTTAAAATATCGATTGCAGAATTAAATGACCGCTTTCGCCAAGGTGACGCCAGTCTGGGCATAACTCGCATAACCCGTGGCGTTCAAGCCCTCCCACCAGGCAAATTAGTCCAACTCATTCAACTTGTGCGTAGCTTTGACAAATTCATTCCTAAGAATGACCCGTATGATGAACACGATCTAGCGGTGGTGGAAATGGACGGGATTCGATATTTTTATAAAATCGATTACTACGACCGTGAAGCATTCAACAAAGGTCAAGATTTGAGTTCTGATGATCCAAGCAACCCTGATAAGACTTGGCGGGTTGGGATGTTAATGCGTGCAGACGAGTCTAAAAACTTGGTACTTTCAATTCCGCGCTCATTCTAAGCAGTTCTCGACCACAACACTTAACGCGAATGACAAATAACCTTAATTCTTTACAAACGAGAACAAATGTAGCGGGGGGTTTTAACTAGAAGTTGATTCATAAAACTAGAACATATGTTGACTTCTGTTGAAGTCAATTTTTTTGACTTTTTAATTTTTTCATTTAACCAAATATACCATCAACTCTGATTAACAAAGCGCCATGAATTTAACTTTAAATACAATTGATATGCAGTACCAGCTGGTACAGGATGCCCAAACTTTGGAGTCGGTATGTCAGTCCTTAGCTGCCGCCAAAGTGATAGGAATTGACACAGAAACAACCGGACTAGACCCCCGAACTCATCGACTTCGGCTGGTACAAATAGCAGCAAAGGGAATGCCCGTGATGATTGTGGACTTAGCCGCCATTCCCGTAGATAAACTGAAACCCCTAAAACAACTACTAACTAATGGTTATACTAAAGTTTTCCACAATGGCAAGTTTGACTGGTCTTTCCTCTCAATGGCTAATCTACAGCCCACTGGTCCTTACTTTGACACTCAACTGGCATCTCAAGTCCTTTTTGCTGGTTTGAAAAAGAGCCATACCCTAGCTGCCCTAGCCTCTAAATTCTTGAAAACAGAACTTAATAAAGATCTACAACACAGCGATTTTTCTGGGAAACTGTCGAATGACCAACTAGAGTATGCTGCCATTGATGCTGCCATTCTGCTCCCATTGCAAAAAATTCTCTACGCTCATCTCAAACGCGCTTCTTTGCTGCCAACCGCCTTTTTAGAGTTTGAAGCAATGCCCACCGTGGCACAAATGGAGCTAAACGGAATGCAGCTAGACCACCAAAAGTGGCTTGCCGTAAGTTTAGACTTGGAAGCGAAAAAGCAAGTAGCAGCTTTGCAGTTAAAAGAACTAAAAATCAGGCATTCATCTCAGCTTTCCTTACTCCCAGAATACACAGACCGTGTGAATCTTGAGTCTCCCCAACAAGTCCTGGCTGCCCTACAATCCAAGGGCATCCCCATTGACTCAACTAGCAAAAAAACCCTAATCCCACTAGCTAGCCAATACCCAATCATCCGGGCGCTGTTAGACTATCGCAAACTGTCAAAAATCACGTCAACAAATCTACTAGAATATGTTCATCCTGTAACAGGTAGAATACACGCCCAATATCGTCAATGCGGTGCCCGTTCGGGTCGGTTCAGCTGTCGCAGCCCAAATTTGCAAAATATTCCGCGAGAGAAGGCAATAAGAAGCTGCTTTGTTGCTTCCCCTGGCTACAAAATCATCAAAGCTGATTACAGCCAAATCGAACTGAGAATAACAGCCGTACTCAGTGGCGATCGCCGCATGATCAAAGCCTATCAACAAGGGCGAGACTTGCACGCGCTTACCGCTGCCTTGATTACTGGAAAATCTCTGACATCTATTACGGCAGAAGATCGGCGGCTAGCCAAGGCAATCAACTTTGGCTTGATCTATGGAATGGGAGCAGCCAAGCTGCAACTGTATGCTGAAACCGAATACGGTGTCATGATGACACTTGAGGAAGCACAGAGGTTCAGAAAACGTTTCTTCCAAGCTTACTCAGGCGTAGCCAAATGGCATGATAGGATTCGTTGCACTGTCTACGGCAGAGGAATTAGAGAGATTCGGACAATTGGTGGACGGCGACGACGCTGGGCAAATAAACCTCGTCTTTCTGAACTGCTAAATCACCCTGTACAGGGAACCAGTGCTGATATTACCAAAATCGCCATTGCCAAGCTATTCAAAACTTTGGGTAAAACGGGTGCGAAATTGATTGGCACGGTACACGATGAAATTATCTTAGAATGCCCCGAACAACAAGTTGCACCAGTGAGCAAGATTTTGCACAAATGTATGCTTCAAGCAGCGGCAAAATTCCTCAATCCCCTACCTGTGTTAATTGAAGTCCACATTGCTTAAAGCTGGAGTTAATCGACCAGTTTTAGCTGTACCGCTTGTTGCCCCACGCCAACATTTGACCATTCACGAGCGCAGGCTACTTTCTCCTGGACTAGATCGGCATCCAAGGCAAATCTTCAGGTGATACTATCATATAAGTTAAAACATACTTTCACCCCTCAGTTTACCATAAATTATCAGGTAAATTGGGGCGTTTTTATAGTGAGAGTTTTAAGGAGAAATCTGGAGCAAATTGTTAAACCAGTGAAGCCAAGAGAGTTTTGCCGTCTTTGGTTCGGTGCAGATGAAGAAATGGAGAAATCAAGGGGCTATCGTGCTGAATGCGTCCGGCTACTTTCGCGGATTCTAAGCGTGAAGCCAGAGACTATCAGCAGTAAATGGGGCGAGGGTATTGAGTTTGAGAAGATGCCAGTGCAGCACGAGAAAACCTTATCTTATGCAAACTCTTTACGGGACATCATCGACGCCGCTGGTAAAAATCCGGAATTAGTAAACATCATCATGGAACGCATCAAGAAATCACCGTAAACAATCACCGTAAAATTTACGGTAAACCTCTTGTCCTAGTCTGGCTAAATTGGGATGATGAAAGCATGACCGATTTCTGACCAGAATGTGAGCGTTGCCCACAGGTGGCTCACCTGATATGGAGACCTATCACAATGAACACAGATGATCAAAAAGCAGTTTCCAAGGCTATGACCCAAAATTTTCTATCCAGTGAAAACCCTACGCCACCTAAATCTGACCACCAAGCTGCTTCCCAAATAACTCCAGACAGAGAACCCATCAAGCATCTGCTAATTGGTTCCCCCAAAGCCGTGAAAACTACGATTCACACTTTGCATAGTCTTGGATATGTCGAAGTTGGAGCTTGGAGTCCCCTAGTACCAACTGCCAACCCCGGCGAAGTAATGAGTATCTTGAATCGGTACATTTTGGTACAGTAGCGGCGATCGCGATGTGGGTGAGGGTGATGCCGCCGTCTTGAAAGTCAACTGTTGATGGAGGCAACCCTTGCTGTGTGACAAATAGTATGTTCACACAGCGCACTCCACCTTTAGGATTAGCTAACCGATGCCGAAAATTAAAGCTGGAACTGCGCTATGCTGATGGCAAAATTATTCACATAACTTGCGATGACTAAGATTCTAGCAATTTCAGCTATATATCACTACGTTTAGACAAGTTGAGGTGAAACTCGGTCTAACACTAGCTGAAGATCGGCAGTTTTTCACAGAATGGATGGATGAGTTACCGTCATTAAGTGAGTTAGAGCAAGCACGACTTGATCAGGTGCGACGAAATTACCTTTACCAAATTTCTGATGGCATTCTTCTAGAGGAAACAATTAAAATGGTCGTGCTTTCTCCGTTACTAGAGCTTGCTGGTTTTTATCAAGCTCCTTACAAATTTAGGGCAGAATATCCGGTGGAGATTGAGGCACTTGGTGACAATGATGAAATTTTGCGCGGGCGGATTGATGCCTTAGTGTTGCTTGACAAGCTTTGGGTTGTTTTGATTGAGTCGAAAAAGACAACGTTTGATTTAGAGCTGGCAATTCCCCAAACGCTGGCATACATGGCAGCTCATCAAAAACCAGAGCAACCGCTTTATGGCATGATGGCAAACGGCAGCAGTTATTTGTTTATCAAAACTTTGGGTCATCTGTACGGAGTTTCGGATTTGTTTGCTACGCGTAGACGCGAAGCGGCTTGTCGTCAGACATCGCCTCATCGCAATAATCTCTATGAGGTGTTAAAAATATTAAAGCACTTTGGGGGTTTGATTACTAGAAATGAGGAATGAAAGTTGCTACTGGATCACCAAAATATAGAATAACTAATAACAATTATCAACCAAAACTTGGTAATTTGGAGGTGAATTCAATGTCCCAGGAAGTTGTAATTCGGAGGGCTGAACTTAAAGATGCTGCGGTTCTTGTGGAATTTAACTGTGAAGACGCTCGTGAGACTGAAGATAAGGAGCTAATTCACGATGTCATTTCCTCAGGGGTCAAAACTCTACTCGAAGATTCCAATCTCGGATTCTATATTGTAGCGGAGCGAGATGGCGAGATTATTGGTACTCTTATGATTACAACTGAATGGAGTGATTGGCGAAACGGAATGTTTTGGTGGATTCAGAGTGTTTATGTCCGTCCAGATTGCCGCAGACAAGGTATTTATCGACGACTCTATCAGCACGTTCAAACCCTCGCGCTTGCAAATCCTAAAGTTTGTGGATTCAGATTATATGTTGAACGGGAGAACACAACAGCTCAGCAGACGTACAAGTCTCTCGGTATGGAAGAAACCCACTATAAAATGTTTGAAGATATCAAGGACGGGTAATGGTACTTTAATAAAACGACATAACAGGCATCCCACAGTGACCCCTGATATGACACCGCAAGATTTTGATATAACCGCGCAAGAATCGGGGCTGTAATCGCCTTGGTAATTCCCTAAATTGGATTTAACAAAGGAAAACCAACGGAGAAACAACCATGAAACTGATGAATAAAGCCATCCAAGCTTGCACTCTTTCTTTGATTTTATTTGCCAATAGTGCTTGCGCTCAGAGCCAGAATATAGGAAAAAACAATAATTTAGCGCTACCACAGGTGCAGCAAGTTGACGATAGTGCGATACTCCAAGGAGTAGCTGCTGCCATCGCAGGTGTCAATAACTATAAACCTGGTATAAATCGCGTTACGTTCCCAAGCTCCGGGGAAACCCTGGTGGGAAATCTATATTTACCTGCAAACTACAAAGCTGGTGATAAATTACCTGTGGTAGTTGTCACGGGTGCTTGGATGACTATCAAAGAACAAATGCCTGCTACCTATGCTCAAAAACTTTCAGAACAGGGATTTGCAGCATTTACATTTGATTTTCGCACCTTTGGGGAAAGTGGTGGGAAGTTGCGCGGGTTTGAATCTCCGACCGAAAAGATGAAAGATATTAAAAATGCAGTAAGTTTCTTGCAGTCGGTAAATGCGATTGATAGTAATAAAATTGTTGGGTTAGGGATTTGTGCTAGTGCTGGTTATATGGCGCAGGTAACCGCTGAAGATGGACGCATCAAGTCATTAATTACCGTTGCACCTTGGATTCATGACCCAGCAATTGTTAGTGCTGTTTATGGCGGAGAAAAGGCAGTAGAAGACAAAATTAAAATTGGTAAAGCGGCGAGAAAGCAGTTTGAAAAAACTGGAAATGCCGAAGTTGTTCCCGCAGCTAGTAAAACCAATCCCAAAGCACCAATGTTCGGTGAAATTCCTTATTATACGGACTCTCAACGGGGGGCAATTCCTCAGTGGAGTAATGAATTTGCGGTAATGTCATGGGCAGAATGGTTGACTTTTAACCCAATGCCCCAAGCTAAAAATATCAATGTACCAACATTATTTATTCATAGCAAAAAAGCGGCGATTCCTGAAGGTGCTAGTCAATTTTTCCAGAAGATTCCTACTAATAATAAAAAGTTTGCTTGGTTAGATAATCGCACTCAGTTTGATTTCTATGACCAGGATGCCACTGTAAAACAATCGGTTTCACTCATCGCCAATCATTTGAAATCAGCACTTTAAATTTTGGCGATTTCAAATGCAACCCAAATTAATCATCTTAGGAATCACATCATGAATACAGGTCGCCGTAAAATTTTAGCAGGATTGGGAACAGCAGGTTTAGCAGGTGCAATTTATACAAAAGCTACTGCCAATGACAACACAGAAAAACCCATTGCACAGAAGCCTGTCACTGTAGAACCACAAGGGCGATTCGCAAACAAGGTAGTTTTGATTACCGGGGCGACTTCCGGAATTGGCGAAGCCACTGCTAAAGCTTTTGCGAAACAGGGTGCGAAGGTCTTTTTCTGCGGTCGTCGTGAGAAACTGGGGGCAGAGGTGGAAAAGGAAATCCGCGCATCGGGTGGAGAGGCAACCTATATGCGTGCAGATGTTCGCAAACCGGAGGAAGTAAAAGCTTTTGTGGATGTCTGTGTTACCAAATATGGTCGTTTGGACATAGCTTTCAATAATGCAGGTGTTGATTACCCCCCAAAACCCATTGCCGACACAGCGATCGCAGAATTCGACGATTTGATGAATACTAACGCCCGTGGTGTTTTTCTGGGAATGAAATATCAAATTCCCCAGATGTTGAAAACGGGAGGTGGTGCGATTATTAACATGGCAAGTATTGGTGGCCGAAGCGCTTTTCCTAATATCGTCGGCTACGGAGCTAGTAAAGCTGCCGTGATTCACATGTCTAAGGCGGCGGCTCAAGAATACGGTAAAACCATTCGTGTTAATGCTGTCTCGCCGGGAGCGATTGATACAGCAATGCTTGACCGTGTTAAGCGCGATTGGAAGGTAACAGAAGAACAACTCCTCGCACCCTACCCTATTAAACGGGCTGGCAAAGCTGACGAAGTGGCAAGCCTAGTAATGTGGCTTGCCTCCGATGAAGCCTCCTACGTTTCGGGTGGCAACTTTAGTGTTGATGGAGGTGGACTTGGTTAAAAAATCCGAGTTTCGACCTTTGGGAAAACGAGCCAACTACATTTTGGTGACTTGAAACCCTGTTTCTCGTACCACCCCAAGACTTAATGTTCACTTTAGGAGTTTAATTATGCATCCCAATTTTATTCTTGAAGGTTTCTGGGATGGGCTGAGTGTCAAGTACATACATTCAGGGAATGCGATTAGAAAAGCTTTAATTATGTATGTTGCAAACACAGAAACTTTAGAAGCTAATTGGTTGAATTATATTCCGAAAAATCGACGGAGCGATTACTTACTAATTAGCCTTACCCCATCTCTCCTAAAGCAAATTTTTGGTAAAGAAATCTTTGTTTCCCATTATCCATTTTTCTACCAGATAAAAATTACTAATCCCTCAATACTTTACTTAGCACACCTACTACAAATAGAAATGGAAACACCTAACATTTTAGGTCAAGACTTTGTGTCTGCAATTGTGACTGCGATGATTACATCTTGTGAGCTTTCTAATCTAGAATTACACAAACAAAGCCCGCATCTGTAATAAATTATGGACATAAACAGTAATGCCAAAACTGAAACAAAACATAGGCAGAAGTAAAAGGTAAGCATTAGAATCTGTATAGGTTTAGCTTGTATCGCTGCTAACCATGTTTATTGGGCGTTGATATAATTGGTATAAAGTGAATTGACGTAAGCAGTATAGTTCCCAATGTCACAACCCAAACAGCAAGCAGCAGCTACCATTATCAAAGCTGAATGGAGCGATTTAACTGTAGAATACGGCCGTTTGGTTCAGGCTGGAGATTTTGATTTTGCGATGCCAAAAAATGCTATTAGTGTGGCATTTGCTCCCCACGAGCGCGTTACTTGGTCGGTAGATGGAAAAAAACCACAAACCACTACCCTACCCGCAGGAAGTGTGTTTATATATTCATCCTGTGAGTTTGTTTGGCATCAACGGGAGAAGGAAAGCGAATATGTAAATTTACTGCTCGAACCACAAATAATCAACCAATTGGCAGATGACAATGGAATATCAACTCCAGTTGAGTTAGAACACCGGGTAATCTTCCCCGACCCAACGATTTTACATGTGGCACAGTTGTTAAAATCAGAGGTAATTAATGACGGTTTAGCTGGTAATTTGTACGTAGAATCATTACGAAATTTGCTAGCGGTGCATTTATTGCGAAGTTATGGTGGAGTTAGCAAAAAGTCCCCTGCACAATCAGGTATTATTGATACCCTCAAACTCAAACAAATCAAAGATTATATCGAAGAAAATTTAGCAGAAGAACTCGCGATCGCAAATTTGGCTGCATTAGTACCAATGAGCGAGTTTCATTTTGCCCGTACCTTTAAAACTCTCACAGGAGAACCACCACATCAATACATTCTCAAGCGTAGAATCGAACGGGCAAAAGTACTATTACAAGTAACGCGATTTTCGACAGCGGAAATTGCTTATCAGGTAGGCTTTTCCAATCCCAGCCATTTTACGGCACAATTCCGCAAACTTTTAGGAGTGACACCAAAACAATTTCGCGATGGTGTTTAAATAACCGAGAAAAAGGGGAGCATTTAGATGATACAGCAAGGCTTTTCCGACCCGGAATGCTGGTTTTTACTGTATCTCGGCTCAATCCCTCAATAACACAAACACGGTATCAAAAAGTAACATCACAACGTGCCGAAGAAGTGGCACAATTGGCGTTAAAAAACGTACCAAATTTTTCTGAATAATTCCAGTATATAATTCTTAAGCGTGGCAATAAAAAATACTTTTGCCAAAACATACTATCAAGGTGCAGAGAATACATACTACTCTGCACCAATGAACTAAGGATATATGCTAGCTAACTGTTACCCCTATTATCCAAATTGTGAGATTCCTCTATGACAGCAAGCTCGGTGTTTTACAATGCCATTCCGGTACTACCAGCGCAAGACATTTCAAAGAGCATTATTTTCTATGAACAACGGCTTGGCTTTACCAAGAGATTTGAGTTCGATGACTACGCCGGACTCACACGCGATGCCATTGAAGTTCATTTGTGGCTGTGTGAGGATTCTCACATCCCAAAAAATACAAGCTGTCGTATCAATGTGAAAAATATAGAAGAGCTTTATGCTGAATACCAGCGAGTGGACGTTATTCACCCTAATAGCAAGCTGGAACTGAAGCCTTGGGGACTAAAGGAGTTCGTGATACTCGACTTAAACGGGAATGCCATTCATTTCGCTGAACCTGTTGACTAAGCTCAGTTTACGCTACTTTCTTCCCTATATTCATATTCACTCAATCTCTGTACAAATGATCAAGTTTTTTGGCTGGAATCTTTGTACAAAAGGCATTTTGAGCTTAGCGTACAATTTTCCCGTTTTGGCACGGTTTCCCCTAACATCTCACTGCACTCCTTCGGAGGCGTTGCTGAATCACAGTATGAATCTGCGTGTAGAGACGCAAGCCAGTCGCCTCTGTCAGGAAACCCGGATGCAGCGCTGGCTCAAATGAGTGCGTCTCTACAAGATTTTTGGTATGACGCAAAATTATTTTCATACAACAAATCAGCAACGCCATTTTTTTCAACTACTCGAAAAGTTCAGCTGGCGGCGTAGCGAATCGAGATTGATCGGAACCAGCAGCTGGGCGGGCGAATACTGCCTGGTTCCGGATTGCCAGAATTTTATCTTCGTCGCGGATCAACGATGGAGTGAATGAAGAGCGCACTTTGATTAGGTCTAGTACATCCACTTTCCCCGGCTTACCTTGATAAAAAGCTTCCTCAGCAGCTTTTCTGACAGCATTGGCAATTTCCGCAGGTGTGCAAAGTCGGTAATCCCTGAGTAAAATTCGCCACTGCTCGTCAGACCAAGGAGATTTGTCTGGATTGCGAAACTCTGGGAAATACTTGGATAGATGCAAGTTAAAAATATCATACATCGCCCCTTCATGAGGCAAATCGATAAAGAAAATATCGTCAAATCTTCGGATCAGTTCCGGTGGCAGCATCCCTAACCTATTCACCGTTGCCATCATGTAAACTTGTGATTGATGCTCCTGCATCCAGGTTAAAAGCTTGCCAGAGAGCCGTCGTGCCACACCTCCATCAGCGTCGGAGTCCCACCCGGCAAAGCCTTTATCAAAGTCATCAAAATAGAGGGTAACAGGAGCAAGGCTTTCAGCCAATTCTAGTAGAAACCGGAGGTTTCGCTCTGACTCATAAGCAGTGGCACCGCGCAGCCCACCCCAGTCAGCAGCCAAAAGCGGCACTCCCATCTTCTTAGCTGCAAGTTTGGCACTCAAACTCTTACCCGTCCCTGGTGGTCCCCAGAGGATCATCCCCTTGGGAAACTTTAGCCCGTACTTTTCAGCTTCCGGATCTAATAATGCTGTCACCCTGTTAAGCGTCTCGTCCAGCAAGTCCAACCCTCCGGCATTTGGCACATCCGGCTCGTTCAGGTATTCCAAACCCCGCCCCCGCAGCTTGGAAACTTTGTGTTCCAGCACTTCGGCTGCCAGTTCCTCAATTGTTCCTGCGAAGGCAAGACTACGCTCTAACACTAGCTGAATCTCTCCCAAAGGCAACCCCTGACAAGCCCGGACTAGGGGAACCTGAGCGAGTGGATCGTCTTTCCCTTCTAACCAGAAATTTCTGCTGATAAAATTTGTAACTGCATCGCGTACCTGTTCGCGCCCAGGCAGCGGATTGGAGAGAATAGGAATCAAGGCTTGCAAATTCAAGGGTAGCTCAACGTAACTTTCCAGTAAAACCCAGAACTGCTGGTTTGTTGCCCAAGACGCTTGGTAGAAAGCGTTTATCAATTGGTAGGAACGTCGTTCACTCACCTGACCAATGCTATCAAACTCCAACACCCCTTCTAACAGGTAAATCCCTGCCTGCTTCTTCTCCAACAAAAACTGCGGCACATCCTTATCCGGAACAATATCCGTATCCTGCAAAATGCACTTATGTCTCTCTAGCTCCACCACCTGCTGAAGACAGGAATAACCAGGATTCCAGTAATAAACGGGCATTGAACGCTCTGCACCCCATCTGTAAAACTGGTTCAATATGCTTGACCTATCAGTCGCATGATACTCCAAACCAACTATTGGAGTGCCTTGATCGGCTAAGGCTGACCAATCATTCATCGAGCGCATACACTACCCTGTGAACATATTGCAATTTAAAATTAATCACTTTCACATCAATCGTCAATATTTGATTCTTTCTCAAGTTGGATAAAGGTAAAATGACTGTCACTCCATCTTATTTCTGGGTTAGCGATCGCAGCCAAAAATGCAAGAACTTACATTTAAGTTTCATTAAATAAAATGAATTTAATTGCCACGGCAAACGTGGCGGAGCCAAAAATGCCGCTAGCGCGGCTATGAGCATGAAGTCAATAAATTAAAAAAAAGGAACTTCATGACTACCGCCAAAGCTCGCATTAATACGGCTCGCAACGGAAACGGAACTGCTAAAGCTGCCAACACAAAAGCGACGGTATCAACCCCGCCTACAGCAAAAGCAACCGTCGAAGACCAAGCGATCGCATTGCTCAAAGAACTTCGCAACGCAGTCTTCAAAGAATTTGGAGTCAAACTCCAAGTTCGTAACCAGCGAATCGCCACCAAAGTAGGTCACGCCAGCCGAGAGAAAATCGGACTTGACATCGCAGCCCAAGTCAAAAAGAAGAACGGGAAAAAGTTGGACTGGAACCGCTGGAACAACAAAGTATTCGTCCGGCTCTTCGGAGCGCCAGACTCTCTCAAACATCCTACAGAAGTCGTAGCACTCGCCTTAGCGATGCTGTACGACACCATCGATTTAACTCCCGAACAGGCAATTGCTGACCTAGTGGAATTCAATCGTCAGAGTCTAGAAAAGCGTAACTCATTCAACAACAAAGAAGAGGATGAGGACGACGCAGACCTCGAAGACTTGGAAGACCTTGATGAAGAAGAGGAGGAAGAGGACGAGGACTCTGAAGAGGAATTCGATGATGAGGATGAGGATGAAGATGAGGACGAAGAAGATGAAGAAGGCGACTCCTTAGAGTAAACTGCCTAATTAACCAAAAAATGCTCTGCCATTAAAGCAGGGCATTTTTTTTGTGGAAGATTCTAGCTGAATTTAATCAAATAAACAGCGATCGCTGCTAATACGTGAAAGTTTAAAACTTTGAATTTAACTGGATAACCAGCTATCGCTGTAAATGCCAGTGAAAGTTCAATTTTAAACTGACTATAAATGCAGCTATTGCTGGTTTCGACATGATATCAACTGTTAAAAAAGGAGAAAATGTAATGACACGTAAGTCTCAAGCTCAAGCCCAACCCAAAGCCAAAGCATTGGATCGCGTAATCCCATATGCGGAAAAATTACGTCTTATGACTTTGGAAGTCTTACGAGAAGAAAGCGGACGTGAACTGGAAAGCGCAGCCCAATGGAGCGATGAAGAATTCGACTGGACAGTTCATAACGCTGAATTCCGCAAAGACTACAAAGAAACGCCCTTGAGCGAGCTTATGAAGAAAGCAAAATTACTGTATGGATTGGCGGACTTAGATGCCATCAAAGTACGTCGGAAGCTGCACAAACAGCAGCGTGCTGAAAGAATATCAGCTAAATCTGCCTAAACACGCATTGCCGTCATACATTGGACGGCAACCCCGCTACCTTAACCGGAGCGGGGTAATTTTTTTCGCGGTTTGGGGCAATACAAGAGTTACTGTCTTGCTCCCTAATGCCGAAATAATTTGTAACTCTAGGTCTGAGCGATTACCTCGCAATCATGGTAATAAATATTTACTTCCGCTTCTTCCTTACCAATCATATTATACCTATACAACCAAGCTAACAATTCGCTTCATAACCTGTATAACTTCGTACAACTCGTTTTCTATTGGGTTGGAGAGAGTAAACTTTTTTGATAAAGCATAGGAGCGCGTCTGCTGATTCAGCTTAATAAAAATATAGTCTTCACCAGTCATGATCATTCCAAAAACTGGCATTTCTAAATTAGGGTTTGCCATCATGTAAGCTAATGTTTGTGGAAGAGCCTGCATAACGCTTAAACCATAACGCTTCGACTCAATTAACACCACCCAAAGTTGATTTTGCACAATTAAAGCGTCAATGAATCCTTCTAATACTGGTTCTTCTTTGCCTCCGTTTTCAATTTCGACATTCACCAATTTCTCACTCTGAATCTTAAAAGGTGGATCGCACAAACCCATTAATTCCAGTAGGGGAGAAAGCATAATAATATTGACAGTACCTTCTGTGATTGAACCGTCTGCTGCATAATAGAGGTAGCGACTCTTCAACCGATTCAAAGTTGCTTTTTCACTGTCAGTGAGTTCGGGTAAATCCTCAAACCATTCTGTGAAAAATTCGGGGTCAGCAGTTTGGCTTAAATTGAACTTGGCGTGCGCCTCGTTTAGGTTAGTAATCGCTTTGGTAATCCCAACTGTTTCAACCATAAGTTATCATCTCTCTATCTTTAATCATAGATTGTATTATCTGAGCAAATACACGGTTTCTCAAAGAGAAGATTGACCGAGATGCTTTTTTGTATACTTCATTGGCGATCGCTCTTGAACGATAAATTTTAGGAAATATCGAGAGTAACACTTGTCACTCTCGACGTTATGGCTACTCCTATTTCTTGAACTGGCGCTTGTTGGGAGGTTGAACCCAAATCGTGCAAAAGCCCGTCGTGGCGGGTCTTCCGGCGACTTCTAAAGTAACACCAAGGCGCTTTACGTCCTGAGTGCAGTCCAAATTGTCTAGGGAGCCAGAGTTCCACTTCATGAGATTGCGGGCGAACTTCCCTTCTTTACTCTGCGCCCAGCGTAAGGCTTCAGCTTCCTCTACTGTGAGGCGGCGAGGGTTCGTTAGTCCCCCACCCATCCAAGGAGGAACTGTCATCCCCAACAATACACCAATTCCCACACAAGAGAGCAACACAGCCATTGCTGGTATCAAAGAAGTAAAAAACCGTCGCGCTTCTTTCCTTTCCGCTTGCCGAATTAAATCCCCAGCTGCTTTGGCGATCGCATTCTTCTGCTGCTCAAGAGTAACCTGCTCGACCAAATCCAGACTACGCTTAATCTCAGAAGTCCATCCCTTAAACAGACGCTCCAAAGCTTGAGGGGATTCCTCCAACAACACTTCCAAACGCCCAGTAGCCAGCAAGACTAGAAAAACTGGATCATCCGGTTCCAGCCCTGTCTTAACTACCACATCCAACACCCTACGCTGGAATTCCTCAGTTTTTCCTTCCAGAACCACGTTCAGCAAATCTTGGGTTTTGGCATTCTTGAAAAACGTCACGGTAGCAAACCCGTATTTTTAAACTGTGCATAAGCGGACTTCAGAAAATTGTGAATCCGCTGCCTCGACACAATCCCAAATTCATCAGAATCCCGCGCTTGGGCAAACGTTATTTGCTTCTCGTCTACCATATTCCTCTCCCGGTAGCTAAACTTGGGGAAGTCAATTACTTGCACCGCATACTTATTAATAACATCCTTAACTTCCTCCATTCCCTCAACATGAGTCCAATCGTCACATAATCCCAAATTCCGCACCAAAACGTGGGGCATTTTGTCACCAAAATCCTTCACGGATTTCACGAACAGTTGCACACTATCATAACCACCAGTGCAGACAAACCACTTGCAGAAAGTTAGAGAGTGCTGCTTTCCTAACTCAATCAGTCCATTCTTGTTTATCCAATCGGATACTGGATCATACACTTGAGCAGGCAAGTTTACAATCACAGATTTAGAAAGAGCCAACTCAAAAATCTTATCCGCCTCGTTAGCTCTCTTTTCATCCTCACTAAATACAGCTTCAACGCAATCTGAGTAAATCCCTGCCACATCTGGATTGGAACGATCTGCTTCTACGGCAACAATTGACAGTGAATTATCCAAACAATATTGGAGCATGGTTCGAGCAACCAAAGACTTGCCTACACCCCCCTTTTCGCCATCCACCAAATGAATTCTTGTCCTTTGCTTTACTTGTGGAAGTTTTTGTTGAACATCCCGTTTCTCTTGAGTTGAAGTTGTTTCCAAACTTTCAGCTTCCTTTTGTATCTCTTGAGTTGAAGTATTGTCCAAAGTCTGCTCTTCCATTGGGAGATTTCCTATTTCTTCAAAAGTCGTCTCTTTCTTCTTTCTTCCTCTTAAAGCCATATCCTTATTTCTCCTTAACTTTTCCAAGCGTTGTCATCCCAATCATTATTGCCAGTTGCTTGTTCTAGCTCAGACACTAATAACGAATTCTCCCTTGTTTCCTCTTTCAACTGCAGAGGATGCGGAGAAGATTCAGCGTAATAAGCCAAATTTGTATCCTGAAACACTGGCGATATTGAACCAGAGGAAACTACATAAGAGTTAGGAGGAGTAACCCGCTCCAAACCAAAAGTTGAGCAAAGATAATCCACCTGTCGCATCAAGACATACACCGCATCCCTTGCCATCTGTTTTTTGTCTGCTTCAGATAAATCTGGATGCTTCAAACAAGCTAATGGCAACCAAAACGCCCGCAAAGAATGCAACATCATATCGGTTGTTCGCATCACCACATTGTTTTTGATATAAGTTAATAACACCGCATCTAAAGTGTGTGATTCTGGCTGATACCGCCAACAAAAGTGCGCCTGCTTCTTTCTCTCACCCATAATTTCTCACCTTTTATAACGCTCCTTCTTCATCTCTATCGGGTAACGTGTTAACCAAATTAGAGAAGTACAAAAACATTCCATACACATCAGCCAGTCGATTCCCTAAATCAAAAGTGTCTAGGGCTTTGGGAATAACCAAATCGGCATTCCAAGATAAAGGAACTTTGTCGTAATGTTCGTTAAGTTCCTTTCTTAAGTAATCGGCTGTACCCCCGCAAAAAACAATTTCTTCCACATCTAAAGGGAGGTTTTCATCTAACCAACTGATGAGGATTTTGGCGTATTCAGGACGAGCGGATTTAATAGCAGTCACAATTTGTTGAACATCCGCTGCTCGTAACTCTCGAGTCGTGCTTCTGGGTAAACGCAACAACGCTGCCGGTCTTACCTCGTCGCCCGCTTCCACAATCGCCGGAGTCAGACGCTTCGGGCTTAGCCCCGATGTCTTGCTCATCACCTTTTCCAGCATCCGAATAAAGCCCAAGTCAGAAGTTTTCCCCTCACCTATGACTCCGCGATGGGAAACTAAAACACTAGCATTGCGATAGCCAATCATCGCTATGGCACAAACCCTAGTTTTGAGAACTTCTCCTACCTTTCTGCGATGCACCAGATAAATTCCACCGCCTTCTGGCTTGCAATTGAAGGCTTTTAGCGACACACTCATCCGTCCTGTGGGAGTCTGGTATCCAGCCAGTGACGATCGCAGCATCTTCTCAAAGCGCTCCCTATCTTCGTACTCCCCTGGTGGTAACAAAACTGCGATCGCTACTCCTAATCGCGAACCCAGCTTAAGTTTCTCTTTAATCACCCAAATGGCTGCCAGGGTTTTGTAGATAGCTCGCTCATACTTTAATTCCGATAAACCCGCGTTGGCATAGAAGCGAGATTGAGCCAGATAACCTACGGCTCTATATTGCTCACCTACCGCCACCCAAGCTACATTTTCTGGATCTGAAGATCCTAACTTACCCCCCTCGTACTCCAAGATAGATTCACGAGCTAGAACTGCTACCTCCGGCTCCATGCACAGCAACCGCGCTTTATGATCTAAAGACGTGGCGTAGACGATCTTGGTAGCCGAGCCGCCAAAATCCAAAGCCAGAGTCAGCAGTGCCACTTTCTTCTGCTGAGTATTTGTACTCATTATTTTGCCAAGATTTTACAAGACATTTGATGCAATTTGCAAGCAAGATTGAGAGAATCTCTGCATTTTTTAGGCAGGTAGAAGATTTGAGAAGACATAAAATTTAGTCTTAACAATTCTCCGCGTCCTAAAATTGCTTGCTTGTTCTTCTTTTACCTTCTTAACTCACCTAAATTGCTTCTGAATTCAAACAAAAGATAGAATTTAATTCTGTGCCTTATGACAGACTAATTGAACTATATATTTGTTTTTTATAATCTTAGCAAGCCATATTTTATTTATATGCTTTTCAACGTAAATACTAGATGTTACGAGTATATTAACTGGTTAATTTCGCATTATTTACTAATTAGAGTCGCCTTAGAGTCGCCTTAGTTTCGCATTGCCATAAATTAGATTTTTGCCAATTCAGTTACATTATTTCCCCAGTGAGAAGATGAATAACACTCAACTGGAATAAACTAACAACAAGCACCAAAAGTAAACTCACACTTCGCCCTATGAAGACGACATCAGCTACCTTTACGAAAAATGGCAACCACCGTACTACCAGGAGATTATGAAAATTTGCATTTTCGTTGTAACTGCGTGCGGCGCTGAACACAACGCCGTTCGCAAAGCTTCCCGTTGGCGCAGCGGAGAAAGTGCGATTGAGAAGGGAAGGCGATCGCAAGTTTAAGCAGTGGTAAGCGAAGCTAAGCAAGTCAGAGCTTGGAATAAAAAAAACTCGATATTGAGCCATGAAAATCAAATGCCCCCAATGCAACAGCACAAAAACTCGTAAGCTTAAAGCTATTTATGAAGAGGAAATTGCCGATACCCAAGCAACTGGAAGTTACAGAGGAATCCACTTTGGTGGACACGGAATCAACACCGAATCTGGTAGCTTTAGCAGTAGAGGTCGAATAGAAACACGACTAGCCCAACGAGTGGCTCCTCCTTTGCCTAAAAATGTCGGTAAAGTCTACGAGCAGTGGGCGCTGGCGATCGCACTCGTAATCGTGGGAATTTTAATAAAAGCAATGTGGTCAATGTTCACAGCAACGATTGGCTTTTCTCCTCTGGAACCTTGGGTGCAAATTCTTAGCGCAGTAACAGTACCACTGATTATTATTCTCATTGCCGCTATTTGCTTCTTGCTCTGGAAAAGAGATCAAGTCAATGCTCACTACAAAGAAAAGGTTTATTTACCTGCCTTAGCTAAGTGGGAGCATCAAGCCCGCTGCTATCGATGCGGGCATATCTTTGACAGCAAATCGGTAGATTAGTCCAACGATTATAAGTAGCTAGCATCAACGCGACTTACTTGCTTTCTTCAACAGCCATCACAACTTCCACTGCGCACCTGCCCTCGTCACCTATCAAAAATCCTTTTACTCTGATAACTTAAAATGCCAAAGAAAACACAGCACATCGCAAATGCCAAATCGCCTCTCACCAGTGGCAATATTCCCGTCCACTTCAATGCCCAAGATTACCAAAAAGTGAAAGCCAAATCCAAAGAAGCAGGTTACAGCCTAAGCGAATATATACGAAGATGCGCCCTATCTCGCCACCTCCCCCCAATCATTACAGATATTTCTATCGACACCTATAGGGAATTAGGACGCATTGGTGCTGACCTAAAAAAGCTAACCGCTACCCTACAAGATTCGGTAGCAAAAGGTCAACAGGACATTCCCATAGATTTTAACCTCCTGCACCAACTCCAATCCTTGCTCATCCAAACCCGTAAAGAAATAGCGGGAATCGGTATTGAAACAATCCCCTCCCCAGAACAAGTACTACAGCAGACGACAGTTAAAAGATAACTAGAATGATTGGTAAGCAAATCAAGGGAACTGACTTTTACGGCTGTCTGGACTACGTGCTGGGCAAAGAAGGAACCGAGCTAATAGGTGGCAATATGGTAGGAGAGACACCAGCTGAATTATTCCAGGAGTTTCAATTATCTGTGCAGCGTCACGAGAGGACGCGCACTAAAAAGCCCACCCGCAAAGTCGTTTATCATGCTACCTTGAGTGTGCCAGCAGAAGAAGCACTCTTCAATGATACTTGGTGCGCGATCGCAGAAAATTATCTGCAAGGGATGGGATTTGACGACAATCAGTACATCTTGGCGCGTCACACGGATACTGAACATAACCATGTCCATATCGTAGCCAGCCGTTTGAGACTAAATGGCTCCACTGTTTCTGAATGGCAGGACTACAAGCGTTCTGAGGAACTAATCAGGGATCTGGAGAAGAAATACGAACTGACACCAGCACCATCAAGCTTTGAAAAAGAACGCCGCTCCCCAACCACGGGAGAACGCCGTCTGACGAAACGAACCGGAGAAATCAGCGCTAGAAAGAAACTGCAAGATACAATTGACCAGTTGACCCAAGATAGTCCCACAATGCTGGATTTGATTGGGCAGCTAAAAGACCAAGGCATTGATGTCAGGGTGTCGCCAACACCAACAGGAGAAATGGGCATTAGCTATCAGCTGAACGGCATCGCGTTTTCCGGCACCCATTTAGGGAAAGCATACACCTTCAAAGGATTGCAGAAATACAGGGGCGTCAGTTACAGCGAGAAACAAGGGCAAGAAGCTATCGAGCAAGCATTGCATAACTCATCAGCAACCCAAGCAGAAGAACAGCAGCAACAGCAGGCTCTACTCGCCCATCAAAACGAGATGCGCAAACACCAAGAGGAAGAAGAGAAAAAATCCCGTACTGAAACCACACCTGACTCTTACCCTGCCACACCAAATAACTTGGATAGTGAGCAAAAGCCCGAAAGCCGCGTCAATCCTAAACAGCAACAACAGGCAGCCAAGACGAGGCATAATTCGCGATCGCGTCTTATGCAACAACAGTCGGTTATTTTGGACGACGATAACATATCAGCTTATGGTCAAAGCACTGTAGACGAAAATGACAGCAAAGTCAAGCGTGAGCAAGAGCTTTTTGAGGTTACAATAGGAACCACCTCGGCTATCCAACAGCAACGGCGACCCGAAGATGTGGATGGCGACCAAAGTGAAACAAAGCTACACGAAAGGGAATCTCAAGCAGCCGACGCAGCGCCACAAACCCCAACCCCAGTGCTGCCCGACCGAAACGAGAACAACTGGCAGGCGGTGCAAGAGTATTTGGTAGGCGATCGCCAGTTGCCTAAGCAAATAGTAGAACTGTTGCACGTTAAAAGTTGGATCTATGCCGACGATGAAGGTCAAACTGTGTTTGTCGAGCGGACTCTTGACGGTGAACCGACCGGGGCACTTGTGCTGAATGATAGCAAATTCTCTTCTATTCGCCTTGACCCAGATGAACCTGCTGCCCCTAATGACTCGAACACAATTTTAACTGGCTGCTTCTGGGTAGCAACCATTACCCCAATCCAAAGAGCAGTTCTTACCAGCGATCCGGTGGAAGTGCTTTCAGTAATAGCTCTTGACCCAGACTTTAATCAAACGCCAACTTTATACTTGGCGGCTGATAGCGTCAAAGCAATTCCCAAAGAATTTCTGGAGAAATTACCTACTGTCGTAGTAGGTTTGAAAGGGGATGAAGAAGGCAATGCAGTATCTGAAGAAATACTCGCTGCTTTACCCCAGGCTAGACGAATCAACCCAGGTATGGCAGGCTGGAACAAGTTACTAACCGACGAGAGAGAAGATATAAAATCCGAGGTACAAAAGCTTTATAAAAAGCAAACAGGCGATCAAGGCTTAGATATTGATTGACGCTGCAAAGTAGCTGAATGAGAATCACAAACTATTTTCACTGCTCCTAAAAAATTGAACAAAGTTGCACTTGTTCACTTGGTAAGTCGAGCTTAACTTTAGTTTTGCTTTTTAGTATTAACAAACCAAATTTATGAAATAAAAGAAAATGCTGCTGTGCCTATAACAGCAAATCCTGTCCCCGATACCCGATCATCATTTTCGATAATCTAAGTTTAAGAAAAAGACTGTATTGACCACAGTAAATAAATAAAATGCCAGCATAAATATCATTTGAGAAACTACGATGTAAACAAAATTAGTAAATGGACTCTCAGGACTAAGGGGCAATAAAGACAATAAAAAAATTGGAATTACAAAAGCTGGAATAAAGATAATAAATATTAAAGAAACAATCGTAAAAAATGACCTGAACCATCTGCCTTTAACAAGAGAAGCACTATAACGTAATGCTGACTGAGAAGCATTTTCTCTTAGAATACATACATGGAAGACAAAATATAATTTTATCCAATAAATAATTCCGGGAATAATTAACAAAAGCAAGAAAAATGAAACTATGTTACCTGATCTTAGTAAAAAAAATAGACCCAAGTTTAATCTAGAAAATGATTTTGCCAAAGCTTTATCATATCGAATTTTTTCACCGTATATATATCGCTCGGCTATAAATATGACAGCCATACCCGATAGACACAAGGGAATGATCCTTAACCAAAAAAATAAAAAAATAATTGTCACCTTAATTACTTGATTACTCAATGTTATAGCAGCAGCCTCTAAAATTTCGACTGGCAAATCGATGAGAAAGATAATTATCAAAATAGCATTCAGATTTTTGATAAAAACATTCCAGCCTAAAGATAATAGTTCGACTATTCCCAACTCTTTATTTCTAATTTGAGCAAGCATTATTTAAATTTTACCGTGAAGATCAAATATAAATACAATACCTAATTTTTCCGCTCGTCTAAATTTAAAAAAAATATTGTATTAACCGAACGGTTAAATTTTAATATTAAAACTACATGGTAGGATAGGCAATTCATATAGGAATTTTTGCCATAGGTAACATCTAACTGACGTGCAAAACGTAATAATCAGTATTCTATATTTATTTAGGCACTGCCCCATGCTACAAATCTAAGTCTACTTACTAGACTTCAAATTGATACACTGTTTTTCCGGATTTTTTTGGGCTTTTCAAACAAAGATACACTCTCGTTAAGTAATATTAAAAATATTAAAAAAAAGTTACGGATATTAATAAAAAACAAAAATTCAAAATGTTCTCCCAAAGAAAAAAGCCACCCGAAAGCCGATTTCGTTAGAGCTATTGTCAGGCTTGTCTCTACCACGACTTGCGGAACGGCAATCAAATGATACGTCGCGCCAAGAACCGCTTTTAACTATTCGTTCCTGATTAGCACCAGTTTCATTACTCATACTGCTGTAGTTTTCTCGCCAACGGTCAGCACACCATTCACCAACATTACCGTGCATATCGTATAAACCAAAGGCATTTGCTACCTTAAAGAACCCTACCTCAGTAGTTTCTTTTCGAGATTTGCCCAGAGGTCTAAAAACATACCTTTCCCTTGCGTTGTAGCAAGCTAATTTAGGGGTAATAGTTTCACCAAAATGGAAGGGAGTAGTGGTTCCTGCTCGACAAGCATATTCCCATTCTGCTTCAGTCGGAAGACGATAAGACTTACCAGTTTTTTGCTGTAGCCGTTCGCAGAACTCGACTGCATCGTACCAACTGACATTTTCAACAGGACGATGGGGACCTTTGAAAATCGCTGGGTCTGGGTTGAGGTCGATTTTAACTTTAGGTAGTCCTGCAACTACTCGCCACTGTGTCTGAGTCACAAGGTATTTACTCATAAAAAAGGGAGCAATTGTTACTGAGAATTGAGGGTGTTCGCTGTCGTTTCCTTCCCCATTCGGCGAACCCATCCTGAATGTACCACCTGGAATAGATACCATCTCTAATACTACTCCTTCGCCCCAATCTTCACCAAAGCAATCTGCTTTGCTGGAACTACGAGTGATTGTCCACTCCGAGTCAAATATCCATTGCTTAGGCTTGCGTCTCACCTGAGCAACGTTGAACTCAAAAACTTCTAGAAGTAAAACAGGGCTTTTCCGCCTTTGTATCGGTATCAGTAAACTTATGCCTGCAACTTCTATTTGTTGTTCCTGTCCTGGAAGTTTATCGAATTCTAATACGGCTTTTTCCAATTCCCCACATACAAAATAATACATACCTCTGACATAAACTAGTAGTGACTTGAAGTTTGCTTCCTGGAGTGGTTCGCTAAAAGTTTCTATCAAAGAAGTCATGCGTGCCCATTCTGCTGTATTTTCCAGTTGTAATCCATCAAGAATTAATGCTAGTTCGCGAGCTGCTTCCCCTGTTTGGGTGTATACCATAGCAGTCCAGCGTTGAGCTTGAGCTATGTCACGAATGTCAATATCAGAACTATTCAAGTGTGGCTGTACATCAAATAGTAAAAATTTGGATAGTTCCTTGATTCGCTTAATTCCAAAACGAGGATGAGTTTTTAACTGTCTTAGCAGTACATCGCGTACCGTCTTTTCCATCTCATAAAGTTCATGCCCAACTTCTTCACAGAGATTAGAAAAAAGCAAATCAGCTATTGCTATCCAGGGAATATTAAGTACATTACCGTCAATATCGTGCTGAAAGTTTGCCCATAGACCATATAGTAAATCCGGTGTTAATGCTAGGGGAAAGGCAGCGTGATAAGCTAAGTATAAATGAGCATCTCCATAGCGTTCCCGAAAAAAATTAATGCGCTGAATGCCTCCTTTTATTTTTATTTTGGCTAAAGATATATCTGACTGATTCATTTTACCTGCTAGCTTCCTACTGATTGTAATAGCGTCCGCGTAGCGCACCAATCGCACTATCTAAACCTTGGCGATTGATTTCAAACATGGGAACAAGGCGGGCAATTTCTTGGGCAGTAGTATTTACCCAGCGTAGTTTTGGCATGGGATTAAGCCATGCAATATAACGCACCTGCTTCCTAAGACCTTCTAGAAAAATCTTAGTTAGTCTATGACGTTCAGGATTAAAGCTTCCACGGACAGCACCTGCATCGCTAAAAATTAAGGCAACAGCTTGTGATTGATTAAGTTGAGCCAAAACAGTATCTATCTGTTCAGATTCCAAACGAGCCGAATCGTGATAAAAATACTTAGTTGGACAGTTATGAAAGTAGTAAACACCAGCCCTGCCCAAACGACCTCCTTGCAATGCTGTTTCTACTAGGCGACGGGAGATTGTGTGAAAAGGCAGCATAGAACCATCTTGGTCAACTAATAGCAGTAGTTGAGTGCGGTTGATGCGACGAGGAACAAGAACTGGGTTAAGTAATATTCCCTGTCGTCCAATCTGGTTGACAGTGGCTATCAAATCCAATTCGACTACTGGTCCCTCTCTCACTAAACAACGTAGGTAGCGCCAACTCTGCTTCATTTGCCGACGGCTTACAGGAAAATACGCAGCAACTGAATTAGAAATATCTTCTGTGCCAACAGACTGCGTTCCCGTCCTGAGAATCTGCACTTCATCATCTATCTGTTTAATTAGCTCTGATGAAAGGAAATCACTAAGCTGGGATTCAGGAGGAATAGGTTTATAACTAACAGGGTGTGTAGCACGTCGTCTACCCATCCATAAATCTATCCCAACTAAAGTTAATACCAACAACGTATATACAAAAAACAAAATAATTACAACAACTAAATATATTGTGATGTCACTTACTATTGGCTGAGTCTGAGTTGGCTGTGGTGTTTCCGGTTCTGGAGGATTAATTGTAAGAGGTTGTTCAATATTAGGTGAAGGAGAAGTCGAGATTAGAGGAATATTATTGGCAGCAAAAATTCCGGCTCTTACCAAAATAACGCTTCCTCCTAGAATCATTCCTCCTATAATCAAGTTACGTCTGAGTCTGTGCTGAGAATTTTTAGAGCATGGTTCTGTAATTTCTATAGTTCTTGGAACAATTTTTGGATGGCAATTTTCCGACACAGTTTCTTCAGGAATTAATCTATCAAAATAATGATTGAATATTCTTTTCTCTTCTGGAGACTTAACCCATAAAGCACAGCAAAGTTGAACCAAAGAATTTCGGTCTGCAATCCCAAAACCTGCTTGTAAAGCTTGCAAAACTACCTGATATTCCCCAACCCCCAAAGGCAACCCAGCTTCTCGTAAACTGGTAAACAATTCCAGTAAAGGCATTTTATTCATGGCTTTTAACCCGTTTTAAATAACGAACATGATCATCCCAATTTTTTAGTAATACACCTAGGTCTGGTAATTTGCCCTCCAGTTTACCCAATACTTCATCCTCAGGATAGCGACTTAGTGCATGAAACCAATCTAGTAACTCACTTGTAGTTACATTTTTGCTCGCTCTCCCTATTTCTGTCTGCATTTGTTGACGCAATTCTACAAATCGATTGACTGCCGCCTCCACAATTGTTTTGGATGAATCTGAAAAACGATTCATTACAATTTCTATCAGTTGTTCGGGTTTTGGAAATTCGACATAATGAAATATACACCGACGCAAGAAAGCATCAGGCAATTCCTTCTCATCATTGCTAGTAATAAAAACAATTGGTGTTGCTTTAGCTCTAATTTTCTGACCAGTTTCTTCTACAATAAATCGCCGCTCATCTAGCTCTAACAGTAAATCATTGGGAAAGTCAATGTCAGCTTTATCAATTTCATCAATTAACACTACTGTGCGCCAATCATTTTGAAAAGCCCTTCCCAACGGTCCCCAACGCACATAAGTTTCAGGGTCACTGATGCGTAAAATATCTTCTTGCTTACGAATCTGACTTGCTGCTAATTGAGCATCTCGTAAGCGACCAACAGCATCATAGGTATATAAACCATCTTGTGCCCGACTGGTTGATTTTACATACCAGGCTTCAAACGGTAACTTTAATTCATAGGCTACTGCCCTAGCTAATTTCGTTTTACCACATCCTGGCTCTCCTTTAAGTAACAAAGGTCTTTCTAAATAAATGGCTAAATTAACAACATCAATTAATTCTTTATTTGATAAGTAAGGATAAAGAAGTTGTCCTGAGTCAGAATCAATTTCTCCTTGTTGAGGCTGAATTTTACCAGTATATTTAGGTATTTTGTTATTTAGTACCTCAACCATTTTTCCGACTCCTCATACCAATTACAGCCGCACAGAGTACAAATTTCTTCTAAGGTAAGTTCCGGGATACCTCCACCACTGTTATCTAAAATTTCCTGAACTGTGCTGTCAACTTCATTTGCAAGTTCAACAGGTAGTTCATCATTCTCATTCTCAATCCAGTTGAGTAAATCATCTTGAGAAAATTCGTTAATTTTTGGTGTTTTTACTGGTGTGTAGCTTGACTTATTAGCATCTTTTCCACCAGTAAACAAATCCTCTAAACTCTCCACACTACCTTCATAATCAACTAAAAACATCAACAACTTTGATTTGTTTGAAGTCAATTGAGAATTTTGCACTTCTGTTGCTAAAAGCAACCAAAAATCTTGAATTAACTCTTGCAAACTTTCTCTGGGCATCCACTCTACATTATGGAAAATCAAAATCATATTCTGAGTTTGGCAACACTTATAAACTCCTTGAGCAATTTCTGCTAGTGAGGAATTTTTGGGCAACTGAATATGACTACAGAATTCACGCCAAAGGGCTGTGGCATCAAATTGCCGAACTCTACGGGTCAACCCAACTTTCACAACTCTGCTTGTTGTTATGTAAGGAAGATGTTTAACTAGCAACAAATTTAACAACCAGCGTTGACCGTAATCTGGCGACCCATGAATCAATAAAGCCGCAATGGAGTGTTCCCTCACTAATTGGCGAAATAACCTAACTTGTCTGCTATAACCCAACTTTAATAACGAACGATATAACTGTTCGCGGTCTACAAACTTCCAAATTTTCCTCAGTGCCTCAATAGAAATCGCCAATCCACGTCTGCCTTCACCTTGGCGATGGCTAACTATCCCTAAAACACAACCATTGGCTTCATCAACTACAGGAGAACCACTGTAACCAGGTTGCAAAGAATAGTCACCATCAATACGCAAATCCCAAGCTTGAATCCTTTCTCCAATACGTATTGACTGTAATCCTACTGGTTCGCCGAGAGTACCTTGCAATGACCTAATTAAATGAGCCTTATCATACAATTGAAAACCAGCAGTTATAAAAGGACTTTCTCTCTGACCAGATACGTGTAGATTAATTTCTGGCTTACCCCCTAGCCCATCCACTCGCAAGACCGCTAAGTCAAGTCCATCATCTTCACCAGAAGCAATTACTGTAGCAGACCTACTATCAGCTTTGACTTTCTCTTTCCCGCCGACATCTCTCACAACATGGGCACAAGTTAATACGTAAGCTGTTCCACTCACTCGACGAATGACAAAGCCGGTTCCAAAACGGCTATTATTCGACTCACTACTGGTAATTAAAACAATAGACTTTTGTAAATCCTCTAGGTTCATTCCAATTAATTTGTAGGCTTAAATTTCAGTTTTATTTTTAAGTTTGCACCCGCTTTTGATTTAGTCACATAAATATTTCCTTCCCCTTCAAAGCTTAAGCCAAGTTCAACCTCAGCTTCGTCAATACTGATCTCTTTATTTAGTTCTTGGCAAGCAGCAGCAATAGGACGACAGGTTTTGACTAAAAGAGGTTTAACCCTATCAAAAGTAGCACTTACTTTATCTGCAAAACCGCCAGATATTGGTTGAACTTGCTCTTCCGGTACTTCTATCTCTACTAAAGTGCCATCTTCTAATTCAATCAGTTTAGTCGCCATCAATATTTTCTCTCCTACACTTCCCAAGTTAAGAAACAAATCTATGCTATTTTTAATAGCTGCATAATCAAACCTGAATATTCAAGTTCAAGACCTCAACGGCTCCGATTTAGAGTCAAGTGCATTTTCATGTCAAACAGAAGGTTTTAATGTACATTTTTTTAATAACTTCCGTGATGGTATTTTCCTTTTTAGTAACTTTGCATACACGTAATAGTCAGAGTGTTCGCCTTATAGGTGCGACCACGCCACACGGTGTACGATCATACCATCTCTGTTGCTTGCCTTTGAGCATTTCCTGCCTGACCTTCATTCATTTCTTACTTTTTGCTTAATTGCTTAACGATTTAACCATAACATAGATGAACTTTTACTAAAGTGGCACTTGGATGAAAAATTACTGGCAGATAACGCACCATTGTAAAAACGGTTTTAGCTACAGGGCACTTATTTAGTGTAGGATTTATTGACCTCTAATTCCTGCGAGCTGTGTTTCTTTCATTTTTCACTTGCGGGTGCGCCGCTAGTTAGAGACTCACATCTTCGGTTAATGTCATCCTCTGTCAACCGTATGTTTAGACTTTATCATGTAGCGTTGATTTTAAAAGAATGGCTGAAAGCTAGATTTAACAAGAGTTTTTAGACCAAATTACATAATCTTACAAGAATTCTGGCTGAATACCAAGAGCGCCCTCTCTCTGGATAAAAAGCGGCGTTTCCGTGCAGCGATCGCGTTTTGTTTGACCTTAAGTTAGGTTATCTTGCCCCAGGGTATAAAGCAGCCCAAAAAGCTCACGCATCGGTTCATTGCTAAATTGACTCATCCAGAAAGGGGCGTTTTTTGACTTCGCCAACAGTATCCGGAGTGGAACTGAAACCTGAAGAATTAGCAACAGGCAGAATTACTCTGCGCTATCGCAAGAAGTAAACTCATTTAGCTCTATTCGGATGGATTTGAAGCTATTTTTGTGACTTCCTCGACCGATAAATCAACAGCCTTCGCCACTTCAAAGATGCTGTAGCCCATGCCTAAAAGGCGCTCAGCTGCTTTTAACTTGGTTTGACGCTCCAAGTCTTTGTAAATTCTAGTTTCTTCAATATTCATTTTACGCGCTCTACTCCGCAGCTTGGCGGACAGCTTCTACATCAACTTTGAGTTGTTGAGCAATCTGCTCCACAGTCATCCCAGTTTTTAGTAACAGAGGCACGGTAAGTTTCAACATTTCAGCTTCCCGTTCTTCTCGTCCGGAGGCTTTCGCTTCTTGATAAACCCTTGTTTGCTCTAAAGTCAGTCCTAACATGGCTTCAACTTCCTCTCTACTCAACTGGGAAAATTTGTAAACGGCAATGGTGGTGATTACTTCTAGTATTTCGTTTTTTGGCAGTGTACTTGTTTTCTCTAATTGTACTCGCTCAATCAATTGCTTTGCTTGCTCTGCCATCGTTTCATCCGATGCGATCGTTAGCTGCATCAAGTTTATGCCTATTGGCTGCTGATTTGGATCGCCCAACTCGTTAAGGTAAATTCGCTGCACTTGGTCGCTATTCAAAAATAATCGATGAGTTTTTTTATCGCTCGGTTCCAAAGATCGTGATGGAAAAATTACCACACAATACCAGTCATCATACTGAAACCGATTTCGGTTCAGGTACATCTGAGTTTCAGTGAAAAACCGATAGTAGAGGGCTTCATCCCTCTGAAACTGAACCTCGGCAAAAAAGACAATTCTGGGTGTTGTCCCCTCTGGTGGTAAAAATACACCATCAATGCGTAGAGCGGTTTCCTTTACTTCAACTGACTCAAATCGGTAGTTTTGCGCTTGTTCTGGAGGGTTATCAACCAGTTCAAAAAGTAATCCAGGAAAGCGCTTAAATAATTGATAATAAATAGAGTCTCGTTTCACTACTTCATCCTTTGATCCGCAAGGTTTTCACTATTTACTCGCTCTTTCAACTGACACTTTACCGGATAGAGCCTCTGTTGTCAAAATGGCAACAAGTAATATCTTTGCCTTACTAAAGTATTAGCTCTAAAAAAAATCAACATCTTGCATGATTTTATACTATATTTTCATAGATCCCGTGCAGCGATCGCTGCTGTGTTCCATGCAGAGCTGCACGTATACAATGAGCAATCAGTCAAGAAAAACAGCCATCCGTTTTCTCAAAACCATAGGTTTTGCCATAGGAACCCGAATTTGGATCAGAGTCTCGTGGGATCACAAAACAGAATCAGCCCCTAATAGCTGGAGAAAGTACCGCATAAATAACAAAACCGTTTATTGTCAATACATTTTTTGCGGCAGAATTACTGGCAAAGGCTTTAGCCTAACCAAATGTACATATGGAGGACGCGACAAATACGGGAATACGATTTGGAAGCAGTCAACTAAAAAACACACAGACGGCTTTGCTCATGTCTTCAAACTGTCTCGTATCGGTGCCACAATTAGTTTTTACCCAAATCAACCTACTCGTGGCATCAGCAACAACCACGTAAAAAGCTGCCAAACGATCTTCTATGAAATTGACGATCTGCCATTAGAAAATCAGTGGGACGCACTGCAACAACTTAAACAAAAAACAAACTTAGAACCAGCTGCTGTGGTGTTCACTGGAGGAAAATCGCTGCATTGCTATTTCCGCGCCAAAACTGCTCTAACTCCTGAGCAATGGTTAGTACTCAATCGCAAACTGACTATAACCCAAACCTCAGATCCAGCTATCTGCAACTTAGCTCGTGCCATGCGGCTACCGGGATTATTCCGGCGGCGAGTTGTTGATGGAGTCCTAAGTAAACCAATCCCAATCACTGTTGAGCAGTGGTCAAATTGCCAGTACAGTCCAGAGCAGCTAGAGAGCGCACTTGATTCAACTGGCTTATTCCCCTATGGGTTATCAGATGAACGATGGAGAAAATGGGTTCATCTCCTCCGAAGAAAACACAACGGAGAAGACGTAAACCCAAGCAGCGTACTGTTGCTAAAAGAGTTGCAGCAAGGTGTCCCGAATGAACGTTTGCTCTTACACAGCAAGCGCCGGACAATACAGCCACTCTACCGCCAAAACAGCACTTCTTTACTTCTAAAACAGCTGCGCGGTAGCGCTGAAACCATTCCATTATCTATTTGTTTAACCCAGATCGACCAAACTCTAATAAAACAAGGAGACTCACAAGGAAACCGCAACAACTCAGGCTACAAATTAGCACGAAACTTACTGGGTACATCTGCCGCCTTGGAAGAACAAGGCATAGCTTACTATCCAACACCGCAAAGCCTATTTCGCCAATATTGTAAACGCTGTAACCCGCCCTTGGACGCAGAAGAAGCTCTATTAATTTGGCAAAGTGCCAATAGCAAACCCGCTTATCCTACGCGAGATACAGCTTCAATTGCTAGAAGCATCAAATGGTGGCGCTCGCAACACCATTCTACAGAATAAATCGGACATTTAGTTAGTTTATTCAAAACAAAATCGTCCAATTAAACATTAGGAAAGTCGAAATGAAAGTCACTTTTTGACAATTCCTCTACATAGGAACAACAAAAATTTTACCCCTGGTGATGCTGGGGGTTTTCTTTTTCCAATAAACGCTGCTACCGCAGCTAAAACGTAGCAAACCTCGTGCCATATCACGCGCACCTTACCATTCTTACACCAATGAGTTTATTCCACCCCCTGCATAATCTACCTGGTATTAATCCAACTAACAGCAAACTTCTTAATAATCTGGGAATTTATACCATCTTAGACCTACTATACTACTACCCCCGCGATTACATAAAATATCGCAGAGTCAGAATTGCCAACTTAAAAGTAGGTGATAACGTCACAATCATCGGTAAAATCAAAAAACATGAAATTATTAGTCCTGCCAAAAACCCAAAATTAACAATCCAAAGTTGGACAATTAGAGACAAGACAGGTTCTATTACCTGTAAACGTTTCTATAACCATCCTTATTACAAATCCCAGCGCTGGCGTTGTGAGCAGTTAAACCTTTACTCCACTACTCGACTCGTTGCTGTATCTGGAATAGTTAAAGATGATTTGTACTTGGGCAAGACGCTAAATAATCCAGAAATTAGGGTAATTGAATTAGCAGATATCAAAGCTAAATCTTCTGCAATTATCCCTATTTACGCTTTAACTAAAGGGGTAACGTTGGAGTTAGTTCAAAATGCCATCCAGACTGCTTTAACTGTTATCAATCAACTAAAAGATCCCTTGCCTGCGTATGTGCGGAAGCAGTATGGATTGGTTAGGTTAAAAGAGGCGATCGCTAACATCCACTTTCCCCCCAATAGCAAGTCTCTGGCTGCTGCCCGTCGTCGGCTAGTCTTTGATGAATTTTTCTACCTCCAGCTGTCGCTACTTCAACGTCGCCACCTTTTCAAAGCACGAGCATCCATCTCGAACATCGCTCCTACAGGTGCGCTAATTGAACAATTCTATTCGCAATTGCCCTTTGAGCTAACAGTAGCACAACAGCGAGTCATCAACGACATCCTCAATGACTTGCGATCGCCCACGCCGATGAACCGATTGGTACAGGGGGATGTGGGCGCAGGTAAAACTGTAGTGGCGGTAGTTGCAATACTCGCCGTCATTCAATCTGGCTACCAAGCGGCGCTGATGGCTCCCACTGAGGTACTGGCAGAACAGCACTACCGCAAGATAGCTGACTGGTTCAACAAAATGTACCTGCCAGTAGAACTGCTCACAGGTTCGACGAAAACCGCAAAACGCTCATGCATACAAGCCCAGTTGGAAACTGGTGAACTACCGCTGTTGGTTGGTACTCATGCCCTAATTCAAGACAAAGTGAATTTCAATAAGTTGGGTTTGGTGGTAATTGACGAGCAGCACAGGTTTGGCGTACAGCAGCGGATGCAGTTGCAGCAAAAAGGGGAGCAACCCCATGTGCTGACAATGACGGCTACACCAATTCCCCGGACACTGGCGCTGACGTTGCATGGGGATTTGGATGTCAGTCAAATTGACGAGTTACCACCAGGGCGTTCCCCAATCCGCACTAAAGTCTTGACCAAAAACACATCAGCCTACGATTTAATCCGCCGCGAGGTGATCAAAGGACATCAAGCCTATATTGTGTTGCCCCTGATTGAAGAATCGGAAAAGCTGGATGTGCGTTCAGCTATTGAGGAGCATCAACGTCTATCGGAAAAAATCTTCCCCGAATTCAAAGTGGGTATCTTGCACGGACGCATGACTTCAGCCCAGAAGGATGAGGCGCTTGCAGCTTTCCGCAACAACCAAACTCAAATTCTCGTTTCCACTACGGTTGTTGAAGTAGGAGTAGATGTTCCCAATGCAACAGTGATGCTCATTGAAAATGCTGAGCGTTTTGGCTTATCCCAACTGCATCAACTGCGAGGACGTGTCGGACGCGGTTGCCACCAATCCTACTGTCTACTGATAAATGGTAGCAAAACAACAGAGGCGCGTAGTCGTCTCGGTGTGCTGGAACAGTCGCAAGATGGCTTTTTCATTTCTGAGATGGATATGCGGCTGCGCAAAGAAGGTGAAGTGCTGGGGACTCGCCAATCTGGGCTGTCAGATTTGGTTTTGGCGAATCTGGTAGAAGATGGGGGAATACTGGCGATCGCACGAACTGCCGCAGATTCAATACTTGCAATTGACCCGGATCTAAAAAACCACCTGCGCATAAAAGCGGAATTAAAAAGGCGCGGCTACCTAGACATACTGGGATACGGAGGAAACCTGATTTCTTGAAGAAAGCTGATTTCCGGACAATATTTTTGAGTAAATGTACTTATCCATACAGCCAAACGCGCAACAGTGAAAGCAACAGTTCGATGTCTACAGGTTTGGTGATGTAGTCTGATCCCCCAGCTTCGATATACTTTTCTCTATCGCCTTGCATTGCCTTAGCAGTGAGTGCAATAATGGGCAGGGATTTAAATTGTGCATTCTGGCGGATACAGCGTGTGGTTTCATAGCCGTCCATTTCTGGCATCATCACATCCATTAAAACTACATCAATATCTGGTGTAGAATGCAAAACTTCAATTCCATCCCTACCATTCTCGGCATAAACAACTTGCATCTGATAGCGCTCAAGCATACTGGTAAGGGCAAAAATACTGCGCACATCGTCATCCACGATTAGCACCTTTTTGCCTACTAGTACAAGGTCAGACGAATGTAATTGCTCGAGTATTTGTCGTTTAGGTGCGGGCAAATTAGCTTGATCTCGATGTAAAAACAGGGCTGTTTCTTCAAGGAGACGTTCGGGTGATCGCACATCCTTAACAATTACTGTCTCTGCCAAGCGTCGCAATCGACTGTCTTCCGCCCTAGTAAGTTCCCGCGCTGTGTAAACTATAATTGGTAGTGCTTCACCATTTGGTAGTTGCTTGATTTGTTCGATTAGTTCAAACCCATTCATATCAGGTAGTCCTAAATCGAGAACCATGCAATCAAACTGTTCACGCCCCATTGCTTCTAACGCCTGTTTGCCAGTACCAACAGCAGTAGTAGCCACATCATTGTTGCCAATTAATTCCATAATACTCAGGCGTTGAGTGACGTCGTCTTCCACCACCAACAAGTTTTTCACCCTACGCTCAACAAAACCTTTAATTTTAGTTAATGCTTGGTGTAACGCTTCACCACTCACAGGTTTTTGTAAATAAGCAATTGCGCCCTGCTGCAATCCACGCTGCCGCCCCTCTTCAACTGACATAATATGTACTGGGATATGACGGGTACTCAAATCGTGCTTGAGAAGATCCAACACCATCCAACCATTCATTCCAGGCAAGCTGATATCAAGGATGATAGCTGAAGGCTGAAACTGCTGTACTAGTGCCAAACCCGTACTGCCGTTATGGGCAATGATGCACTTAAATCCGTGATGCCGCGCCATGTCTAAAATTAGACTAGCAAATTTAATGTCATCTTCAACAATCAACAGTATGCAATCGCCATCCCCAATGTTACCTCTGTCATCAGTCAGGGAAGTGGTACTGGAAGGGGAGTGAGGGAGTAGGGGAGAGGGGAAGTGTTGAATAATTCTCTTTGTCCCCAGGTCTTCTTGTCCCTTTGTTCCTGTATCTCCGTGTCCTACCGCTTGGGGTATGTAAAGTGTAAACGTGCTACCTTCACCAAGGCGGCTGACAAGCTTAATTTCTCCACCCAGCAGATGGGTGATTTTGCTGCTAATTGACAAGCCCAACCCCGTACCGCCATATTTGCGACTGGTGCTGGTATCTGCTTGTTGAAATACCTCAAAAATTATCTTTTGCTGGTTACGGGCAATGCCGATACCCGTATCGCTTACTCCGAAAGCTATCACAGTCGAGGCACGAGTCAAAGTTTCGTGGCCAGGACTCCATCCTTGGGTTGCAACAAAGACCCGTAAGCGTACTTCTCCAAGCTCTGTAAATTTAAAAGCGTTGGCTAGCAGATTTTTCAGGACTTGTTGTAAGCGTTTCGCATCGGTATGAATGCTTCTTGGAAGGTCGGGAGCAAACTCAATAGTGAAATTGAGTCCTTTGTCAATAGCTACTTGCCTAAAAGTACGCTCAATGTTTTCTTGCAATTCTGTAAGCTGCATGTGATCTATGTCAATTGACATAGCTGCAGATTCGATTTTTGCCAGATCCAGAATGTCATTGATGATCGCCAACAGGTCATTACCAGCTAAGTAAATTGTGCTGCTATATTCAACTTGTTTTGGTGTCAGGTTCCCATCTACGTTATCTGTAAGTATCCTTGCTAATATTAACAAGCTGTGGAGCGGTGTCCGCAATTCATGGGACATATTCGTTATGAAATCGGACTTATATTTTGACGATAGTGCCAGTTGTTCCGCTTTCTCTTCCAAAGATTGCCTTGCCTGTTCAATTAGCTGATTCTTACGCTCGACTTCTTGGTTTTGCACGGCTAACAACTCTGCCTTCTCTTCTAGTTCAACGTTGATTTGCTGTAACTCCTCTTGCTGTTTTTTCAGTAAATCTTCGGATGTTTTCAGCGTTAGGGCTTGTTGTTTCAAGAGCTTATTAGTTTCCCTAAGTTCTTTTTCGGATGCTTTCAGCGTTAGGGTTTGTTGTTCTAAGAGCTTATTAGTTTCCCTGAGTTCTTTTTTCGTCAGTTCCAGTTCTAGGGATTGAGGTTGATACTTCTGGCGAATAAAGCTGACTAAATAATCGTGAACAAGCTGATAACGCTCTGGCACTCCTTGCACACGAAATATCAAACGAGAACCCTCTAAAATCTCTAATACCAAATCCAGCTTTTTTGCCTCTGTATCTAAATCCTCCCCCAACTCTGCCTTAGTCTTGACTGGTCGAGTATTGTTCTCACTCGTGAGCAAGTACAATACCAACTGAGCAGCTCGTTCATTTTCTTCGCCGCAGTCTTTGACCACAGCTTCTAAAAATTTTTCTACCAGTTTTTCTTGAGGCTGAGAGCCAAGTTCCTGATATTCCTTAAGCTTAGTAATTTTTTCTGTTTCCAGTTGCGTACCAGCTACTTGCAACTCAATGGGACGCACCTCTCCTAATTTCCCCGTCAAATCCTTCACTAATTGATCGACTAAATCTGACTCTAGAGGAAAAGTCGAACGTGCTGTTAAATTTTTGATAACCGCTTCAGCATCTGCTGCTGAAAAATTGCCCAAGTAATAGAGTATATACTCATAAATTTTATCAATTTTGATATCTGTGTTACGACTAATTTCTAATAAGCAATGTATATAATCCTCCCGTAAGGATAGAATGAATTTTAGATAAGGAATTTCCAAACACTGGCGCAAAAATTCATAAAATTCTCGCCTACTGGTTTGGTCTTTGTTATCGAAGAAAAACTCCTCAAACTGGTCAAAAATCAACACCGTTAATTGACCATTTTTTTCAAAATTATGTAACGTTTCTATCAGATTTAAGCGTTTTTGCTCTCCTACTTCCTTCTTGAGAAGCACTGCTAAACACTCCCCCAATTTATCAACCCAATTTTCATATTCTTGCACCAACACAGGCAACACAACACGCCCTTCAAAGTAACTTTGTTGGAGTGCTGGCACAAAGGCAGCTTGCAAAATTGAACTTTTGCCCACTCCCGACGGACCGTAAATTACCGTTATTTTGCGATCTCGCCTCTTAATCCGCTCAATCAATTCCTCCACATCCTTCTGCCGCCCAGAAGCGGCTACAATATCCTCTAGGGATATATCACGACTTTTTCCTGCACTCCTTGCTATGGGATTAATGACCTGCCCTGGTGGTTGTAAACGTCCCGCACCGATGAAAGCCCGCAAACCATACTGGCTCTCAATTTCCCGTTTCTCTTGCTTTAGATGAAAGGCTTCTAGATATTCCCCCTTCTCAAATTGGATCTGTCGCAACTCCTCTAGTATTTCAACGTAAAGATTTGGATCGTACTGAGGCTGACTCTTCTTTCTTGACTCTTCTAAGTTAGCAAGCGCATCTTGGATTTGGCCTAACTTTCGTTGTGACTGGGCTAAGATGAAGTAATTGAAACCCAAAGTTTGAGACTCAGCATCAGGTATCTTTTCCAAAATTTCCAGAGCTTGTAGCGCCAGTCCATTCGCCTCCTGCCAATCTGAATTTTTTTTGAGAGCAACTTCTGCTAAAAAGCTATAATCTTGAGCCACTTGCTGCAGCTTTCCATACTCTTGATGCAGCGCCAAAGCCTTTTGGGCAAGCAGTTGCAGTTTTTCCCACTCTTGTAATTGTCGCAGAACTTCTCCCAACTTATTAATATGTTTCGCCAACAAATCAGGACGTTTCGCCAGATCAAACAACTCCAGACATCTCTGAATATAATACTTCGTTTCTTCCCGATATTGTTCCCCGTTCAGATAATAAGCCAAGACGAGATGGAATAAAATAATTCCGCACCGCTCAAACTGGTGATTGTGTTGCCAAAAATTTAAGCTTTGCTGATACTGCTTAATTGCATCATCAAAAAGAGACTTTTTGTAGTAATTTAACCCTGAGATAAATGCTAAAGTAACCCTATGTTCTGGCTCTAATTCTTGACCTGAATTCTGCAAATCTTGCTGAAGCGCCTCAAGTTCAGCATTATCTAAGCTAAATTCTGGTTGTTCGGCAAAGGCTTTCTCAGCATTTTCACGCAGTAACGCCATCTGTTCTTGAACTGAAAGCTTAAATTCTACTATTGGACTAGCCCAATTTATAAAATCCGGTGCCTTCCGCCTCAGCTTGTTCCAAACTGCATTCGTTACCCACAATGCCACTGGGAAGGAAAAAAGGCGAAATGAATCTCGCACATTGTTGGTAGCATACAGCAGTCCATCAAGGTTTACCACTGACTCTAAACCCCAAATCATCAAAGCATCCGGTTGCTCTTGACCAAACCGCTCGAAAATAGTAGTATATAGCGTCTCAGCAGACGGTTCAAGGGGTAACTCTTCAATAACCAAGCTGCATCGCTTACGAAATAGTGACAGCATCTGCGATCGCAAGTAGGCATAGTTGCACCGCACCAGAATCAGGGAAAATTGCCTCTGCGAGTTCTTGATTGCTCGTTCCAAGGTTCTCAGAGATTGAGCATTATCTGCTGAAATTTCTTCTAATCGGTGTAAGTCACTCATGGCATAAACGACGATGTTGTTGGTTAATTACTGTAGGGATGAGTTTATGGGATAAGCCTACAGAAATGCTGATAGTAATTATCTAAACCCATTAGGCACACAACAGAAAGAAAACTATTTTTCTCCACACCCCACACTTTACACCCCTTCAAAATAGACACCCACATGATCTCATCACACAACAAATTGATGAAAACCCTTACCCCTTTAGCATAACTATCTTTTTCCAAATGAGATGTTAACTAGCCCTTCTGTTGCTTCCACAACTTATATTTTTCCGTTTCAAACAATAGCGGGTTCAAACCAAACCATTTCCCTTGCTCATCCTGGTATTCAAAAACAAAGAGACTTTGCAAAAGAGTTTGGAATTCTTTGTCTCCCTTTACTGTTTGCTCTTTCACTACCTGCAACAGCAAATCCCACTCATCTTGATCAATCGCCAACACCAAAGCATCCCGCTCCATGCGGATAACTTTTTCCAGTACTCTCTGAGAAATTGGCGGATCGTCTTCCTGAAGACAACTATAAAGCATCCCCAGCAAGTTCCTCACATGACCGCCACTAACCCTGCACAGTCGGTCTAAGGTTTTCATACTGTCAAAAACCTCTGTAACCAAATTGAGGCGCTCCTTTGATGTAGCATCGGGAAAAGCTCTGGCTAATACCATCTGCCGCAGCAAAGCCATTCCTTCAGTATACTCCTCACCGTCTCGGCATTGCACTGGTATCATTGGTAATACCATCGGACTTACACCTTTCCCCAGACGACTCTTCAACACTTCTCGCTGATTGGAGAAAATTAGTGACAGGGGAAGAGTATAAACCAGATGGCAATTCATTTGACTTAACTGCTCTCCCCGATCAACAAAAAGATATTCTGGCAGGGGATTGCTGGATACAGCAGTTGTTTTATTCTGTATCCGATCCAGATTATCTACAATGACAACCAGTCCTTTATAGTGTTCCTTTAGCTGTTCTGTGGCGACTTTGAAAATTTCTTCATTGATAATATTTAAAAGTTTCATAGTTTCTGGTTCTAAGCGCTGCCTTAACCTAGAGCGCAGTTGCTGGCTATCTTTTATTGTCGCCGTAATTTTAGCAATGCCGTCAGGTAGGGAAGCTTCTATTTCAGTGATTTCTATTGGTGTGTTCAAAAACTCCCATGCTTCTTTTAGAAAACCCTTTAAACCGCGTGTCGGCAGATTAACTCTTTCCTTCACTAAACTTTCACTCACCTGATGGGCGATCGCCAGCAAAATATCAGTAATGTCTACATCTTCTACATCCAAGTCGTCCGTAGCCTGAAAGTATACGACACGGAATCTTTCTTGCTTCAACTCATTTTGTAGCCTTGATAACTCAGTAGATTTACCGCATCCGATATGTCCGGTAAACAATTGGCAGGTAGGTTGATCGGGGTAGAGACGAGAGATAGTTCGCTTCAATTTATCAACAACTTTGTCACCTCGAACGGAGGTAAAATCAATGTAGTACCCTCGATCCTCAGCACTCTCCATATCTAGGGTTTTAGTGGGACGACAAGCCTCAATAAATCTACGTAAATTTAGGGTCATGATAGACTCGTTACGAGGAATACTCATAATTGACTATGTTGATGATATTAATATTAACACCGTCTCAGGATTCCAAACATTACGGCTGTGAGGATAACTGGTTGCTACAATATGCAATAAGCGGGTTGTACAGAGGTAAGAGACTGATTGTAAAAGGAAGATTAAGACGTGTACCCATTGCTCAACCATTTATTGCAGTAACTTACAGAACATAGAGGCTTGGAACCTCTAAGTTTATTTATTTGTTTTATTTTATTTACACTGAAGTTTGAGCGTTTTTTGAAAGTTTTGGATTGCACATAAATGCAAGCCCTTTGTATTGAGGTCAACCATTACCAGCCGTGACAACTGTCACCCTCGGAAAAACACAATTTAGGTAGCGTAATGGACGCGATCGCATTACCCAATTCCTTCGGCTCCAGCTTATGCAATCCACCCCCATACACGCGCCCCTCACCCAATAATACTTTCAGCTACTCATAAATTTTATTTTTTCAACCGCAAAGGACGCAACTTATCAAGGCTACTCACCGACTTGAAATTCCAAATACAATCACCAGTCAAATTGATATACTCCCACCCCATTGGTGATATATAATAAGTATTCAAGCGGAGGAATAAAGCTTGAAACTGATATTAGTAGCGCCCGATTCATTATTAGCAGCAGCTTTCTGTGAACATTTCAATTATTTACCTAACGTTGAAATAGTTAATGACTACTTTGAGTGGCTGCCAGAGTTTGACTGTTTAGTTAGCCCTGCCAACTCTTTCGGCATGATGGATGGTGGGATGGATGCTGCCATTATCAATTTTTTTGGTCGTGACTTGATGGAAAGAGTCCAGCAACGCATACTTGTAGATTATTTAGGTGAACAGCCAGTGGGAACATCAATGATTGTAGAAACTGGTCATTTCAAGCACCCATTTCTAGCTCATACACCTACAATGCGAGTTCCCATGTCTATTATTGGGACCGACATTCCCCAAGTGCCATATGGGCTATGCTTTTGTCTATTCGGTATCATAACCAACACGCTCAGCACAAGATTAGTAGCATTGCTTGTCCTGGTTTAGGTACGGGAATTGGTAGAGTACCATATAGTGAGGCAGCAAGACAGATGGCATTAGCCTATGATCATTTTCTGGCGTTGCATAAATGCGGGATGAATCAGTTAAACACAGGTATTTCTCTATACTTTAAATATTGGAGTAACAATCTAATTGAGTATTTAAGCATATCTACTGACTTGGAATAGCATAATGTTTTTCGATGTAGGCGTGCTAAATAGTGACGTAAACGTGTATTCTCACCCTCTACTCTGGTCATATATGTTTTACTGACGATGTGATCACCTGCATCAATAAAACTAGGGTAAACTTTCCATCCATCTGTAACATAGAAATAGCACTGCCAACAGCAAACAATTTCCCATAGAGGCTTAAACGTTTCTGCACTATGATCCCCCAACACCCAAGCCAGAATTCCTTGGCTAAAGTGGTTTACTACTGTCCACAGCCAAATTTTGTTTTTTTTTGAACCGACAAAAGTTTCCAATTCATCTAACTCTCCAACTTCTGGAATTTCATTCTCTTGAGGTGCATTAGGTAGTTGTTCACCAATTTGTTTAACCCAATAAATGATCGTTGTGTGATGAACTCCTGTGGAACGCTCAATTGCGCGAAATCCCATGCCGTTGACGTACAGCTTCAAACATTCTTGTTTAATTTCGTCCGAGTATCCTTTCGGTGGATTATAGACATCGATAAATTGACGACCGCAATGGGTACAAATGTAATTTTGTTTACCTCTTCGTTTACCGTTTTTTCTAATCTCAGTAGTCTCACAGTATGGACATTGCATAGTATATAACCTCAATTCCTCCCTCTATTATGCAACGCCCATTTTCTTTACCCACCCAAGCATCTCAACTGCTTTGTTGCAGCTTCAAGGCAACTTTTGATCTGGGAGGGAAGGAGTTAACCACAAAATTTAATTTCAAATGGTGGTTATAACTCTTTTATAACAAGGCTTTCAACTTTTGCATTACAGACATTCGCATACAATTAGACTGTTTTAGCACAGTAGAGCCAACTACGGTTAATTTGTTGCTTCTTCTGGATATAAACCAAAGTTATGGAGGTTTTTCAGCACAAAGGAGTCACCCTCCTTAATTAAATCCCCAGTGCAGATGATAGGCAAACGCTCAGAGTAAGCGAGGAGTGCTAGACTGTACTCTGGTTCACTCAGCTGGATGTGGATTTTCCGCAACTTATCCACAACAATGCCTTGAATCGTAATGTTACCACTTTTTAGTTCGGCTGACGGTTGAACTTGCGTCACGAGTCCTTGAATTTCGATATTCCTAGCCACCGTGATTAGCTCGCTCAAAATATCCAGTTGTGACCGATTTTCTGCCTTTTCCAGAATTTCCATAACTTCGTACATTCGACGGGGGTAATCGTCGAAATCCTGATCTAAGGGTAAATAAATCTTTAATTTATCTTCTGAGAAAGTGTCCCTAGTCCAACTAGATACTTGAGCAGGAACGCGGGTTCTTTCATGCCATCCTTTAGATTGCAAATAAACTGCCACCTGACGGGGATCTAAACTTTTCAGGATATCACCATCACAAACAATTGCTTTCATAATGTGCCTCCTGTTTCGATTTGCTGCATAATATCTTTAAGAGCATTGACTGTAAATAACTTTTGGCGAGGCACTTCTTTATTAATTTGTAATGTTTGTAATAGTGCTAATTTGATTTTTCAACATTATCTAATTCTACGATAATTACGCGACTTTTGCTACTTTATCTTTGCTGAATAACTACGTTTTGGAAATGAAACACCCGATAAGTAAGACTGCCTATAATCAGTTTTAGCCATTCGTTTTGCCTGTTTTATTGTCCACTGTTTATCAAGAAGCAAAGCCGGAACATCTTGAAGAGAAGCTAAACAACTGTAATCACCAGTAATTTGGGCGATCGCACTAGCAATTACCTTACAACAAGAATCCGGATGTTGCACAACCTGCTTTTCAGAAAACCGAATGACAATCCAGTTATTATCAATAAAAAATTGGTTGCGACGGCTATCCTTACCTTGGTCTACGCAATGATGTGGTTCTCCAGTACGCCCTTCATATGGTTCGTCAACTTCAATGTCTACACCTAAACCAGATTGCTGGTGATAAAGGATAAAATCAGCCGAGTAACGAAAAGACGAGTTAGGAATTTCAAATTCCATCCCCTGACAAACAGTTGGAAAATAACGAAGTAAATAGCGAAAAAACTGCTCTTCACTTACCCCTTGCTGGGCATTACTCGAATTACAGGGCAATTGAATACGACCATTGAGCAAAGCTTTCAACTTCTTCTGACGGGTTTGCAACAGTAAAGAATTCTTTTGAGTACCCGTCGCCATTAACTTCAAACGACGGTTGTAACGATTTTCATACTCCGATAATTGCTGCTGATACTCAGCCAACCGTTGTTTATACCGTGTTTCTGCTTGGGTGTCGCACAGACGCAAGTAATACCAAAGCGCTACCCCACTAATCGCAGAGGAACCTAAAGCTAGAGAAAACGCAACTAATGAAAGCCCGAATAACCACTGAGTCAGCACTAAAGCCGCCACGCTAATCAACCACCCCCGTAGCACCCAAGTATAAGCTCCTTCATAAAACTGAGGCGATCGCGGCGGTACAGGAAGAATAAGCTCTGGTGTAGCACCAACATTTTGAATTGGTAAGGGATTTTCTGCACAAAACCTGCTAACCAAAGTCGGATAAATAACCACAGGATAAAAACCTTTACTCATAATTCAATCTGAGAACGTTGGTTTATACTTCTTTTCCGTTCTGGAACTGAATTAAACCGCTCCAACTTTTTCACTTGAACATCTCCACCATCTTCATAAGAATATTTATTTGTCTCTGGAGAATATCGCAGCACAGCCTTGCCCTGAGATCGCGCTTTCTCAATAGTGTCTTGAGTTCCTGAAGACTCACCAACCTGAACCACTGCCAAAATATCGTCTCTACCAGACAAACGCTCTACCATCCAACTGTTTCGCTCAAACAACTGACCGGGATTTTTATAATGGTCACGGCTGACCAGATGCAAGTCATCAACAAGGTTTAAAAGCTTAAAGTATCGGCGCTGATCGGCTTGCTTCCATGTGCCTTCTTGCCCAATACAGGGGATAGCAGCCAGCACTTCAATTTTAGGCTTAGATGGAAGCTGCCCCTGGCGCTGCTGTTTCCGTGCCTTCAATGCTGAGATAGCACCCCAAAAATCAACTCCCAAGGCGCAGCCCGAAATGTAGCAAACACGATCATAGCCAAGGCGCTCTGCGGTTTCAAAGGTAGTTTTTACCATTTCATCCAGACTACGCTTCGCCCGCCGCTTCCAAATAGGATTGGTAAAATATTTTGAACGGCTGCCCGAAAATGCAACAGTCATAGTACGACTTGCAGCCTTCTCGTTTAAGCGATCGCTTACTCGCTCATAAGCAGCTGCCAAACATTTGATGAATGGACTTTTTAATCCTTTCCCTTCCCAAAACCCACCATTAACCTTGTGTTCGCAAGTCTCCAACCAACGACGACCCCCACGTTTGTCGATGGCTTTGACAAGTTCAGGGTATTGTTCCAACTTGGCTTTGAGGATGTCCGTCATCAATTTAGAACGTTCCGGTCCTGCTGGAACATCCTCCTTAAAATGCTGGTAAGCTTCCTCTGCGTCTTTCCAAAACTGTCCTTTGAAGAAAACGGGGAAGCGATCGCGAATCCCACTTTGCCCCTTTGCAGCCCAATACTCAGCTATGGTTGTGGGATTGGTAAGCGAAGCTCCTAACCAATCTGGGCTACGAGTATAAATATTGATAGGTAAAGCTAGGCACTTCCCGATACTGCTCCGAGTCAGAGCGGCAATACCCTCTTCTATCGTTGGCTGAGTTGGCTCACTGACCGCATCAACAAGCGCAGCAGAGTTTTTTGAAGACGATTTCGTTGCACCTGTGCGTTCACTCTCAAACTGCTGTTCTCGCTGCTTCTCCAACGCCCTGTCAATTATTGCTCCTTGAACCACATCGCGGGTGTGACAAGGAAGCCCTTGAGCGCAGAAACAGGTCAAAATCACCTTTTGTCCTTGCAATAATTTATCAGCAATTCGATCTACTTCTTGATAAACCTCCGAAGCTTTTCCTTGCCTACCCTTGGACATCTCTCGCTCAAACCACGGACGGAAAGCAGCTACTGCACGATTATGTTCAGCTGGTGAGTGGTTTTTCACTCGATATTCATAATTCCCCAAAGGACTACCCAGAAGACCCAGACGCGGAAAATCTCTGCCCGTGTAAATCTTTTCTGCATCAAGAGCCTCATCACGCCCCACAAAACCATAAATTCGGTTAGTCGCTCGATTAACGACTCGATTGCCCTGCTTGGTTGTAATCAAAGCAGACATATTAGCCTTTTCACATTGCGGCGACATGGCATCACCTCCAAAAGACAAAAACCTGATTATCTTCGCTCTGATTTATCCAAGCTGAAGCAATTCTGCTAATTGAATAAACCATGCATCTTGAACTTAAGCTTCACTAAAAATTCACATTGTTATAAAACGAAAATATGAGTGTTTATTCATAAATAAAGTTGCATAGCCTATTAATTTATGTTGACATAAAACTTTTGAAATGACCTCTACCGCCCGAAGATAGACAATATCTTCCCTAAAGAATATTGACGATATATAAAGCTTCTTTCAACCGCATCAATACCTCTTGTAGTGAACCAAGCACCTTACACAAGCACCGCGCTACCGCGCTATCAGCGTTAAATGTCAGCAACATTTCTCTCACGTTCTGACTTTCAACACAGTTGTATAACCATTGATAAAGGCACTAACAATTATGCCAAAACGAGTCACAAAACAAAAGTCATCCAAACTCAAACATCAAACGACTACCAGTATCCCACCAGTTACTACATCATCTGAAGAAAAACCAGATTTAGGCACTTTGATCATCATCAATCAAATTGAAACCGAATGGGACTACAAACACAGCTGCGGAAGGTGGTAAAAATGTCTTACTTAGCTCAAGCAATCCTAGCCAAATATTCACTAGAAGCTGTTGAACTTTGGACACGGCTAGAAAGCGCCCAAACCCCAGAGGAAGAAGAGGAAACAATTAAAGCACTTTGGGAAAACCAGAAAAACCAAGAAACATCTACTGACACGCAAGCCGAGTTAGCAGATCAACTGGATGCCGAAATAGCTGGTATCAAAGCACGCCTTGAACATCTGGTAGAAATTCATAAAACGGCACTCGATCGCTTGCAACGCTGGCGACTAAGACTGGATGAAACCCTACTGTACTTCCACTCCACTGGAGTTCTACCAGATAAATTAGTGGGCAAATCCCGCCACATTACTATCAAGGAAAACCCGCCCAGTTGTGAAGTACTGATTCCTACGGAGGAATTACCTGAAGAGTACGTCAACCGAAAAGAAGTAGTTACTCCTGACAAAAAGAGAATTATCGCCGATTGGAAAAAAGGTATACCCGTAGACGGTACGCACATAGAACGCAAGCGGAAAGTTGAGTACGGAATAATTCCGAAAAACATCCAAGACGTTCAGGATAACCACCAAAAACGTAATGGAAAAAAGAAAGCTTCCGCAGTGAAGTAATTCATACACTCAAGCACCAAATAATAAGCATATTTGGTGCTTGGGGAATTAGTAAACCAAGTGCAACTGATTATTCTACTGAATACTAATGACCCACGTCTTGTAAGCGATCGCTATTCATAGTAATTCTACTAGCATTACTTATGTAGAAACGGTCAAAAATTATTTAAAACTTTAATTTTTAACTCTTAATAATAATTGCTATTTACTTTGACATTGAGCTAAAAATAAGATAACAATAAAATTTTTTTAAATGAATATTGAGTTATCAGAGCTTCCCAGTCTTGCCTTAAATGCTCGGCAGTATCTACCTACTTGTACATGTATATACATAGTTCTTAATTCCCTCAATCAAGTATTATATGTAGGAAAAGCATCTAACTTACAAGCAAGATGGCTTCGACATCATCGGTTTGAGCAATTAAATAAGATTAATAAAAAAACATCCGTTCGTATTGCTTGGATAGTCTGTGATGAAGTTCAGCTAAATCAATTGGAATTATATTACATAGAAAAGTACTGTCCTCTTCTTAATAAGACATCAGTAGAAGCACGGAAAATTATACCATCTCAAACAATTTTAGGTAAGTCATTAGAAAAAATAGCTAAATATGCAATTGTCTTTGGTATATTTCCAAGGCAAGGAAATGATCTGCCAACTATTGTTATTAGATACTTTTGGTACGGTTATCACGGAATTGGTAAAGAAACTCGTATTATTCGTCGCAGTCTCAGAGCCTTAAATAAGCAGTCATCTAGTTTGAAGTGGGTAGAATTTGTACGTAGAACAGATGCAGCTTGGTGGAAGTGTAAATGTACTGGATATCAAATAGAATTAGGACCTGTGCATACAAGTGAAACCTCTGTAACGAGAAGAGGACTGAATGACGATATTACTTTTATCTTGTTAAAATTAGCATACGGTGAATTTTCGTCATTAACTATGGAACAGCTTATAGCAGTTAAAGATGTCACCATTTCTCTCAATCAAGTTGGTGATTTATTAAGGTCACATCCAGATGGTCTTATAAATTTTCCTTTACAATCTCACGCTCAATTAATAAAAATTGCTAGTGTTGATATGCTGGCACTCACTCCTACGCAGTTAAACGAGATAAAAGAAAGCTATCCCAATTATGCTTCTTTGACTCCTATTTTGGATGACCCAATCAAATTTTTCTACGAAAAAGCAAGTCCACCTCGCCCACTTCGCTCAAAACCATTAAAAGATTGGTAGGTAAGAATACTCTCATTTTACAATTGAACAGCGCCAAGTTGCGAAGACTTGGAGTCAATGTTTTCGCTGACTATAAGGGCGTATTCGTGCGATCGCCGGAGGTAAGATTTCCGCTTATGGCGATCGCTCATTTATATAACGTAGTATAAATTCGCATAATGCATTAATATGTAATGATTGTCAACAAAATTAATTAATTGATACTTTGGATGTCTATAGACAAAAAAGAACTGGTACGTCGTGTATCCAACCGAGTCATCAAGGAAACTGGCGCGGTAGAAGAAATCGTTGATGCCACCATAGAAGAAATTTACGAATCTCTTAAACAAGGTGAAAGCGTTTCAATCAGGAACTTTGGCACTTTTTATGTCAGAGCAGAGCGAGAAAATTGGGTATTCAAATTCAACCCTTCACAAAGGTTGCGTAAGCTGTTTGGCTGGTCGTCAACATATAAAGGGTCGTAGCGGCAATATAGTTGATTTTCAAATGGGGCGATGTGGAAATCTCAAATATGAGCGAAAAAGCATCAATGAATCGATTCTAGTAAGTTCAGGAGTGTTACTGTCTGCTGTGACTGTCTTGATGATTTTCGATATGCTAACCAAATGTAATTCGTGACAGCTAAAGTTGGTTTAAGAACCAGCTTGAGACGATTTTCAGCAATCCATTCCTTGCAGAGATAATCGGGCAAAACACTATAACCTAACCCAAGAGCGATCGCTGCACGAATGCTACGCAAGTCTGGGATAACAAACTGTGGATTAACATTCAAGCGACGACCAAAAATAACCCGCCAAAATCGCCGAATAATTGGTAAGTCTTCACTGTAAGCAATCCAGGGTTGCTGGCTCAGCCACTGCTCTAGCACTGTTAAATCGACATCTTGAGACACTGGAATGATTGCTGTTGGTGGTCCAACTAGCCAAAAGCTTTCTTCAAAAATTACTTGATATTCCAGTTCCAAATTGGAAATCTTTTGCGTGGCAATCACACAATCAAGATTATTCTCCAAGAGTTGCCCTATCAATTCCGGCGTTAATCCAAATCGAATTGAAAACAGTGTCGAATCAGCTTTAGACAAGTATTTCAGTATGTGTTCACAGAAGAATTCCTGCGGTGTTCCCAGCCTGATAAGAAGTGGAGCATTAGCTAGGGCAGCCTTTGTTGGGATCGATTCGAGCGTTTCAATCGCAGCAGCAATTTGGGTATACAACCGCTTTCCTGCTTCTGTTGGTAACATACGTCTCGGCAGACGTTGAAACAACTGCGTACCCAAAGTAGACTCCAAAGCTGCAATGTGCTGACTGACTGCGGGTTGCGTCAAATGTAACACCTGTGCCGCCCCCGATACGGTTCCCACCCGATAAATCTCAATGAAGCTACGATACCATTCCAAATTAACCATAATTTTAATTATGTTTAGACCTAATTTTTATAATTTGTATTTTAGATAGGTGACTTCTAACATGGAACTATCAGGTAAACCATTCTGATGTAAAAGAAGCGTTTGCCTGAATCTACCGTTTTTAACCCACGGAGCCATCGTATGTCTGCAAAAGTTTTAGTCGTTTTAACCAGTCATGACACGTTAGGAGATACAGGCAAAGAAACCGGGTTCTACTTGTCAGAAGTGAGCCATCCGGTTGCAGTGTTTGACCAAGCAGGCTTGACGGTTAAATACGTAAGTCCCAAAGGTGGCAAAGCTCCCATGACTGGGATTGACCTGAATGATCCGTTAAATAAAGCCTTCCTCGACAATCCAGAAAAAGTCGCACAAGTGGAAAACACACTTTGTCCTCAGCAAATCAATCCGGTCGAGTACAATGCGATCTTCTATGCAGGTGGACACGGCACTGTATGGGATTTCCCCGATAACGCAGAACTTGCCCGCATTGCGACAGCGATTTATGAGCTTGGCGGCGTGGTTGGAGCAGTATGTCACGGTCCGGCTGCACTGGTGAACGTTAAACTCTCTAATGGTGAGTATTTGGTTGCAGGTAAAACTGTTTCCTGCTTTACTAATGAAGAAGAAGCCGCAGTGGGATTAACTGATGTTGTACCGTTCCTGTTGGAATCGAAGCTGATTGAACGTGGTGCAACTGTAGACAAAGCACCTAATTTTCAAGCTAAGGTGGTAGTGAGCGATCGCCTTGTAACTGGACAAAATCCGGCATCGGCAACGGGTGTCGCTCAGCGCATAGTAGAACTACTGGAGCAAAGTACTCCCGTTCTTTCCTCAACTGTTTCTGCGTAAGCCGTGCTAACCCATTGTATCAAAAGATAAGCACTTTAATAAGTGCGACTCACACAGAAGTGGGCGCGTTCCTTGTGGTACTGCGCTCAGTTCAAAGTGGGGTCAAAAGGGCGTGCGGGAAAACTTAATCCGGTCTGTACAAGCCAGCGATCGATGATTTGATAGATTTGGTCGATTATTTCCTGAGAATAGCCATTTGCCAACATCCACGTTTCAAAAGGGTTGACACCATCAGACAAGTGTTGCAACATTGCATCAAATTCTGATTCTGAAATGCCCATCGTCACCAGAAAATCAGCTTGGTTCGGTGGAATGATACCATCAGCCATCAGTTGCATTAGAGGGCGTTGATTTTCTTTCACCAGCTGCCCTAAAAAATCACGAATCTCCCTTTGGTAATCCTCAGCTAAACGGCACGCCTTCATCTGTCGGTCAAGCTGAAGTTGGACACGACTGACTCCACCACTAGTCAACCAACTTCTGACATCATCGATCGCGCTAGAGGTGAGACGAAATCGATCCGTTTGCAATAAAGCAATTGCTCCCTCAAAACTCCTGCGAAGAGCTTCACGCCAATTATCATTTCCTAGATATTCGATCAGTGCCATAGTGAGCGGGTATTCGACTGCGTGCCTTTTCCCATTATATTGTCCGTTCTCCAAAACTCGGTTCAAAGTACGATTTGTTCTACCACGGGGGAATTGCTCATACAACAGTATTAACACTAAGTTAATAAAAAAGCCCGGTGCATAAAAGCAACCAGGCTTTGATTTAAGTTAACTAACAAAGGTGTGCTTTGAAAACTGATTACGCTTTGACAACCTATCAAGCAGCAGCAGAGTCTAAATTAACTTTGACGACTTTATTTTTCTCTTCAGTAGTTTTAGGCAGTGTCAAATTCAGAATACCGTCTTTATATTCTGCGGTAACGTTAGTGTTTTGAATGCGTACGGGTAAGGGAATTACGCGCTCTTTATTTGCCGTAGTGGAATTCGGTACGGGTGACACCGTTTTCTTGGGTTTTATTTTCGGACTTGCGATCGCCACTAATAGCAACAGCATTCTCTGTCACTTGCACATCCAGATCTTTGGCTTCCATACCTGGAAGTTCTAGCTTCAAATGAACAGTATCTTCAGTTTCAGATATTTCGGCTGCGGGAACTCTTGTAAACGCTCGAATCTCAGATGAGCGTGGTACTAAAGTTTCGTTAAACAAGCGGTTTAGCTGACGTTGAATAGCGTTCATTTCTTGCCAGGGGTTGTAACGAACTAACATCTTGTTTATCCCTCGTATTGTCTCTACTAAATCTAGAAATTAAATCGTTGCTTTAGTCTCATAGTATTCATAAACAATTAGGGAGTAAATTCTGTTTTGATCACTAAATAAATGATGATTACCGACTTTAAAAGTGAATTCTTTAAAGGTAGGGAAAACTGAATATTATGAGTACGGTAAACCATCTTTAAAGGTCAAAGTCTAATTTTCACGGGGCGATCGCCCCCACAAGCAGAACAATTGACTATTGCAGAAAACACGTATCATGAACTGGCTAACTCCAGAACAAGCTGTCTCACTGCTTCAACTTTCAATTAGCCCTGCTACTCTCAGTTCTTACCCCAATCGTTCTCAAAAACACAAAACAACAGAAGAACGGTTTCAAGAATTAGGACTTCTTTTTGATCGCGATCGCTGGTCATCAGGAGCCTCTGATTACTTAGCACTCCTCTACCCCAAGAGTGATGAACTTAACGACAACACTTCAAGTGATTCACAGCTAAGTGAACAAGAACCAATAGTTGACACGCCAAGTGCAGCTTTACTCAATGATGAAGTGGACGAGTCGAATGATGACGACTCAGAATCCAAAAACTTTGAGTCAGAAACAAACTCAAAAGATAAACAACTAGAACCTTACATCTTTGAAAAATGCACAGTAAAGCTGACCATTACCTTCCTACCTGATGACAACTCTCCCGAAGGTAGAAAGGTGATACTAGCAGCCAGTAGCCACGGCGACTTTCCCGTTAACAAAATGCTGCGAGAAAAGGAAATGGGTGAATTACCAGCTTCTATCACCGATCTTCTTAACGAATTAATAGCAGATTTCCCTAACAGACAAGTGCGACGGGCTATTTCTTACGCAGCAGCCCAGAAGAAAACCAAAAATAAACAATCCGCTGCTTCTCCCCCTATCAAAACTCAAGAAGAAAACCCAACCAGCAAAGGCACACAGCTAACGCTGTTTGGGGTCTAGTTCAACTTTTAAATAGGAACCTTCGACAATGGTTAAAGTAATAGTGTCCTTTGAGGGACAACAACATCCTGTAGATGAAAACATTGCAGCCGACGACCAATTACTGCGCGACCTTTTCGCACCTTTTTATCCTGACATGGCAAATTCTGTAATTGAGAGGAAGCCAGGGGAAATTATCAAAATCATAAAACGAGCAGGTCCTAAAGGTGCAACACCTTTAGAAGCCTTAATCGCCTCACCTGAAGAAGTTAATCCAGCAGTAATCATGTGCCGAAAAGTTCAGCATATGGAGTTGATGGGAGAACTTGATTACAAAAGCATGAACGCCCTCTCTAATGAAATTGAAGAAGCCATCAAACAAGGAACAGAATACTCTAATGTAATTCGGAAAACATTGCGCTTGCTCCAGACAATTCTGCCATCATCAGGCGCGATTCCAGAAGGGTTTTAGCAATGTTACCTTCTCTTTTAAATGCGTTATCAGCAATTCACCGCTTGCGACAGTGCCAAAGAATTCTTGACTCTAACCAAGCGGTTGACTACTTAGAAAACCGTTTCAATAGCTACCGACTGCTGGCTTTATATCAACACTTATTCCCAGTTGAATTTAAGCACAGTACAGCTGCACCCTACCCCGAAGACCTAAATAATCCTGACAGTCACAGTTCCCTTGAAATCGAGTTTTTATATCTAGTCAACCAAAACTTATTTCCTATCTCAGAATTCCAAATAGAAAACGCTTACGAAGAACGCCTCCACCAAATTCCGCTCATGCCTATGGGCTGCGATTGGATTGGACACGAGGACATTGAATCATTGCGGTTTGGATGGCAAATTCTTCTCCCGTTAAGCACAGAAGGACGTTACTGGCTTGAGTCAGTGGAAGGCACGGATTGGTATGAGTACGAGCTTGGGGTGTCATGGGAGGCGATCGCACACCCCAAAGATATCGACGCTCAATTGTTTAAAAAACTATCCTATTGTGCTGCCAAACCTTTGGAATTTATGCCTTTAGCATTGCAACTTCTTGACTATGAAAGTAATAACATTTGGCTGGATTCTTGTGCAACAAATGAACCAGAAATTTCATTACCTTGGACACTTGAAAACATCAAATTTTTGCAGAGTGAATGGCTTGATGCCAAAGTTATCCTCGACCAAGTTTATCACCTAATCGAATGGCTGGAGCAAGACCTCATAAACCACCTTGAACTGATTTTGGGAATATGGAACACATCATCACTGCTGAAATAATCAGGGAACTTTTACAAGATCCTCCCAGAAGCTTATCTGCAATCAAAGCCGAACTACTAATCCTTGATGGCACTTACATCCTGCATTACCGCTCTGGACAAGAATCGCACTACAAATGTCTCTCACCAACGGCACTCCGCATCGCCTTCAGCAATGAACCTATCGACTCTGGTTGGATAGGGGAAGGTGTAGTTCGCACTTGTACTGGCAACTCTGGTGAGTGGGTAGTCAAATTCATCCCACCACAAAGAACACTACTTGACTGTGACGAACTAGGGCAAGTTCAAATTCCAATGCCTGCAATGGTATTTGTAGGTAAAAGTTTTACCTACTGGTTATGGGCAACCAAAACTAAGATATTTGACCCCGATGCTAGCCTTTTCCATGCCCCACTGCCGAATGTATACACGCCGTGGGGAAAAGTTTGCTGGGGTAAAAATCAACCCCCATCTGCTTCTGCCCAGTCCATTAATCAGGCTTGGAATCTTTTCGTTTCTAGTCCGTTTAATTCCCATTTAAGCAATGGTAAATCGAAGCACCACACAAATGATGTCCGTGGTCAACTTTTAACTTTGCATCAGCAGAAAAACTGCACTTACCCACTCAAAGACCTTGTGCCTTTAGATCAAAAGGCTACTATTGCCACTTTAGTTTCAGAAATTGCCGATGGTTCAGTTAGTTAATTTTGAGGGAATAGTTGACTACAAAATTGTCCGTCAACTCCCTCCACCACCCCATACCAGTTCTCTGTTTGAATATCTCTTTGCTGGGAATGGAGTATTCATCAGAGGTATCCGTCCAGGGCTAGAAGTATTAATTCCCGTGGAATACTACAGAGAAAATATCCGGGGATTACCAATTCTTGAACCTTATTTGCAACTCAAACCAGACCGGATTCCTAAAACAATACTTCTAGAAATGTGGCGACGCAGCTGCCTCGCTTGTAACGCTCAAGGTGCAGTAGAAATTGCCTTTCACATTCACCATGAACAAAACGGTTGGCGCTTGGAAATACCAGACCAAACTCAGTATAGCGCAAGCTGTCAACCAACCAGATTTGACGGTGATTCTTCGTTCCACAACGCCACTATAGATGTGCATTCTCATCATGAAATGAAAGCCTTCTTTTCAAAAACTGATGATGCTGACGAAGGAGGGTTCCGTATCTATGCTGTTTTAGGGCGAGTCAACACCAAAGAACCTGAAATCAAAGTCAGAGTGGGACTTTTCAGAAACTACTGGGATATTCCTGCTAGCGATGTCTTTGAACTACCTGAGTTTATGCGTGACATCTCTTGTGACTCAGCAATTGCCTACAAATTTTACTCGAATACTAATTCTCCAATTCAAGATGATTCTTTGGACAAATATGAACCTAAACTATGATTTTGTTAACGCATCAAAGCTAATTCTTCTACAACATTCCCGCATTGAGTTTTGGGTTGTTGGAATGGGAGGAACTGGGAGTTGGCTTGCTGCCAGTGTTGTTAGACTTGCTTGTAGTTTAAGCAATACGGGCAAAGAAGTGCAAGTCGTTTTCGTAGATCATGATGTTGTTGAAGAAGCTAATGTATTAAGGCAGTGCTTCTGCTACAAAGAAATCGGCTTACCTAAAGCCCAAACATTAGCTGTAAGATATTCAATTGCCTGGGGAATAGAAATTAAAGCAATAACCAAACGCTTTGACCCAAAAATGGTACAGACGGGGTACAATACATTGTCAGTTGTTATTGGGTGTGTGGATAATGCTTCGGCACGAGAGTCACTTTCACAAGTGCTGAAACATAATGATTACAGTCCCGATCAAGCTCCTTCAATCTGGTATTTAGACTGTGGAAATAGTAAAAGCAGCGGACAGGTTCTATTAGGGTCAAATCTATCTAATGATCCGCAAGTCTACACCTTTGGATCACTTGGCTGTAGCCAAATCCCCTCGCCAACAATCCAACATCCAGAACTTTTAGTTCCACTACCAGAGGAATTGGAAGATAACAATTTATCATGCGAACAAATGGCGCTGCTCAATACTCAAAGCTTGAGCATTAACCAACAAGTAGCAGCAGTTGCTACTGATTATTTAGTTCAACTGACAACGGGGGAATTAAAACGCTTCGCCACTTACTTTGATGCCCTAAGTGGCAGTATGCGATCGCTCTACCTCACCCAAGAGTCCGTTTTGAAAGCGCTCCCAAATTAACTACTATCACTGGTGTGCCAAGATACACCAGTGATAACGAGATCCGCAAAAGGAAAAATTAGCCAAGCGCGAAAATCCGGACTACACCCAAACCACCTTTCGCATTCCCAAGAAACTGAGCAGGCAGATTAACCGAGCGTTGATGGATTTGGCAGATTCGGGAGTGGAGATGGACAGAAGTGACTTGTTAGAAGAATTGGCAGGTGCATTTATTCGGCTGCCTGATGAAGTTGGGGCAGTAGAAGCGCTAGAGCAATTCAAGAAACCTGGATACCCAGATGGATGAATAGCTTTGAATTTGTTTATCTAGCAGAACTCGGACGCAAAAAGGAACAAGGTGTCCGTAAAATATTCATCAATATTTAGAAAGTTATGGATGTTTCTGTACGTATTATATTTTGGTATTTTGATATGATTTTTATAATTCACAATCTACAATAATAAATAAAAAAAATTATTTGTTGCAGGTATGCAACAAAATTTACACCAATTACCTTTGAAAAAATGTGTTTACAATAAACTTATGAGTAGGTAAGGGAAGAAAAATGTCAGAAAATGGTGGGAGCGGTGTATTAGTTGCAACGATTGCAACGGGTTCTTCATTATTAATCGGATTCGGGGCAGTACTGCGTGCTCCTTCTGTTCGGAATTCTATAAATGATAAAATTATAGAGCCAGCAATAGGATACGTATATCAATCTACAATAAAACCCGTGTGGGATGGTGTTATCGCAGGCACACAATATATAAACAAAACGACAAAACCCGTGTGGTATTATTTTATCGCACAGCGAATACCTGGAAATGAGCCAACTGCTCTATTTGACATGCATGGATGTAAAGAGCCAAAAGATTATGATTTTGGAAAACGTCTTATCTCCCGAGACGAGGTCTCCCAACATATCTCCCAAAATTGCAAAGATATTTACCACGCATCAGTATTGGCTATTCTAAATGAAAAATCAAAAACTAATAAACCCCCTGTTCAAGAGAGATTGGAGCAGAAAGCACGCAAGGCAGCAAAGAAGAAATGGCAGGAATTACGTCTTGCTGGATCGGTTACAACAGGTACAGTGACAATTAGTACTGTCGTACTAATTGCAGACATTGCTGTTGCAGAAAGCGGGGGGCATGACGAAAGACGCGCAAATTGAGACACGTTGTAAAGTTTTGTAACGCTTCTTCTCAAAACCCTTGTTTTCTGAGCTTTCAAGGTCGAGCTTCAGTATTGCCTTCAGATAAAAACATTTCCAAAAAGAATCGTTAGTGAGCAAGTTTGAAGAACGAAATGGGGTGGAGAGTTGATTTTATCGTGTCAACCCTTACTTCCTCCAGTACCATTTATGGGCAAGTAAGTAAATCAAGAAAGTAATTGTCGCAACGATTCTTTACAGCGTGTCTCCTTATTACATGTTATGAATCGCAGTTTATAAAAATTATATTAAAAAACCAAAATATAATATGTATAGCACTTTAAACAATTACGTGACAAACATCTGTAAGACAGTGCCAATCAGATGTATGATTCGGCTACTTATTGGTATTCGGTTAATAAACAAGTCAATTTTTTTTATATCTTCTAAAATTTCTTCCTTCTCAAAATTTTCTTTTGCTTCCTTAAGCTTTACTAATAATATTTTTTTTACTTCCTTAAGCTCTACTAATGCCTTAGTATATTTTTCTTCCTCAAAGTAGATTGAAGCTAAACCTTGATATGCTAATACGTTGTATTCATCAAACTTTGCAGCTTCTTTAAGAAACACTTCAGCCAGGCTTAGTTGTTCTTGGCAAAGCAAATCCTCTGCGACTTCTGCGTAAATTATACTTATAATTTTATCTCCAATTCTCGTGTCAGTTTTATCTATAGCTTCTTCACCAAATCCAATATAATTCTGAAAAATACTAAGTTCTTGGCGAAATTTAACCGTAAAATCATCAATTTTTATGTTATTTATATGATTTTTATATTTTTCTATTCGAGCTTTTATATCTCGTTCAAAATTGTTTAACAACTGAAAGATGTAGTTTTCAATATCAAAAGCTTCTTCTTCTAAAAGTCGTAGTCTTAAACGGCATTGCTCTAAGGAATCACGACCTGGTTGAGATAGTTGATCATGGTTTCTCCCATCCTGGCTAATTATTATCTCTGTCGCTTTAATAAAATAATCTGTTAAGTTCTCCGGCTTCGTCTTTTTTTTGATTACTGGAATGAAGTTTTTTGAAACATTTTGATAAGAATTTATCGAATCGCAACCATAATTATAGGAATCCTCTATAGATCTTTCTGCTCCTAGTCTAGCGTAAAATGCTTTAGTAAATTCAATTGCTGTTTTATGACCAATTGCTTGGCTCAGATAAATTACATAATTTATGTGCTGAACAATTGCATTTGACTGCCGCTCTGAGAACCCGACATTAAGTACGACACATTCTATTGTTGAAAAATTCCTGAACAGCTTTTTCAGCTCATCTGTTGTAACTAGTTTTATTTCTCCTACATCATCCGCAATCGCAAATCCTTCTGTCTTTATTCCATGTCCACTGAAATGGACAATCTGTGGAGCGTGTTCCAAAAGAGCGTCTCTAATATCTCTTAGACGAACAGGTCTAAGCACTTCTAATTTAAATTGTTCTCTTTGCTTTGTTCGTTTTAGTGCATTTTCAATTTCTTGTACTTCTTCGTCTAGACGCGAACTCATTGTATCAACAGGGTGAACTGCTACGAATAAGATGATCTTTTTGTGTTCGGACGACTCTGTAGTAGGACGCTTCCCAAGTGGTTTATCTTTGGTTTTTGTGTTAATAACCGGAATTTGACTTTCAGAAAGGTGTTCTAGTTGAATTGCAACCTTACCTTCCTCAAAGGCTCTTTGAAACACATCAAGATTATCTGACGTTGCGTAGCCTAATCCATCGTAAAAACCTTGAGCAAAGGCGATCGCAGCCTTATCCCCTATCGGCTGATTCATCCCAATCGCATAATTAATGTATTCGCTAATTGCAATAGCTAGTTTGGCAGAATGACAGGCATTAAGCAGTACGCATTCTACATAATCTGCGTGCAACTGAAACAGTGATGCTAGTCCGGATACTGGGACGGGCTTGTTTTCTCCCCCGTCGTCTTCTAACATCAAGCTGCCATCTTCCAGCCCATGTCCGCAAAAGTGGACGATTTGGGGTTGTTCTTCTGCAATAGCGTGGCGGATATCCTGAGGGCGGACAGCAGTTTTAAGCGTAATCTTGAATAAATCCCGCTTTGCAGCACGTCGGATAGCTTCTTCAATTGAGCGAATTTCCTTATCCAAGCGCAATCCGTGGGGAATTGCCGCCAGAATCAGGATTGTTTTGACACAGGCACTGTGACTCATAGGCATGGAAAAAGGGTTAGTCCCGACGCGGAAGATATGCTAATTAGTTATAAGCACATAATAGTTCTTCAATAGAAATATTATGCATTCGGTGAATATTTATTACACGAAGGGGCATTTAGATGGAACACACGCCTAGAGTGGGAAAGATATTTTGTAAATACCAACACAATACAAGATGCTGATGTATTGATAGCCGCTACAGCAATGACACGCGGTTTAATTTTAGTTTCTAATGATTCTGATTTGCAGAGAGTAAAAGGATTAAGTTTAGAGAATTGGTTACAAACTGATGCTTAAATGTCTAAACTGATGCACCAGATTTACTCAATTCTATCAAAGTAGGGTGGGGTAGTTCATGATTTCCGCTTTTTCCCAACACGACATGCTAATTTATTAGTTAACTCCAGTTGGTACTGATTCTTATTGTCCTCATAAACTAGAATTGTCCTGGGGTCAGCATGACGGCTAAGGTGCTGAACCTTGCGGTAATCACCTTCTGCCAAGTCGAGGGCATCAGTAATACCCGAATGTCTAATTTTATGGGGAGTCATCCGCTTTTTAATCCCAGCACGTAAGCAAGTCTTACGCACAATTGCGTAAATGCCGTCACCCGTCAGCTGATGACCAATGCCCGTGGAAGTCTAGCGCAATAAACAGAGGGTCACTGGGTTTAATATTTGTACGACAACCCAACCAATCGCTAATCGCCTCTGCTACAAAAGGATTTAAATCAATCCTAGTTTCATCATTGCCTTTGCCCTTACCATAAACAATTAACGTATTTTCGTGATAATCAAAATCTCTTATTGTTAAATTTGCTACAATTGGCTTGCGTAGGACATTTGCCCAAAGCGGCAGAAACAAAACATAATCGCGCTTGCCTTTAGCGCAAGTGGTATCAATAACATCAAAAACTTCGTTGTACTCATCCACAGAGACACCCCGCGTATCCCTGTACTTTGTAACCTTGAGGAATTCAATGCGATCGCTATCAAAGTGATATCGGCAGCGCTTCAGGTTTCGCCCCACCTTAATTAAATACTTAATCGCCGCCAAATAACTGTTAATAGTTGCTGCCTTTCTACCAGAAGCCACCAAATGATTTTTAAACTTGAGGATTAACCCTTTAGCCATCTTCCCATCAAGCGCCCAAAACTCTTCTATTGATGCTTCGTTGCACAATGCAAAAAACTAACGTCTGTTGATCCCGGCTTGTCAATCAGTGCTGGTACTTGCCACGAGAGAATCAGGCTAATGGTGCTTGGAAATAATTCTAGCATATAGGTATAATGAGAGCATTTGCTCTCGCTACCCCTTAAGAAGTCAAGTAAAGTTACATATACAAAAATAACGCTAACTTTTTAGAAAATCTTCACAAAAATATCCGATTTTTTTGGACTATGCAGCGTTCGCTGCATAGCTTGTAAGTGAACCTAAAAAATAGGAGAAAACGAACTCAACATCATTATACTCCCGCACACTTGCAGAAAGCGTGTGTTGTTAAACCCGTTCAATATCGTCCGGATAAAGGTTGAGCCGCTCATCCACCTCCAAATTATCCCGCTCAAACCTAACTTTACCTTTCCTTGCTTTTATCTTCTCCAGCTCGCCCGGAGAAATTTCTACAACTTCACCCGCACCTTCATCCTCCAACAGCCCATCGTCCTCCAGTTCCAAGTCCGAAACTTTCAAATGTGGTTTTCCATCCCGCCCGTTACCGATGTACATAATCGCATTCCCTTAAAATCACTTCTTCAAAATACTGCTTGCCTTACTTACCTTCAAAATCCTCCTAACGACTAATCACTAATAGACTTGTCTTGTGTTAAGAAGGCTAGAAAATACATATTTTTATAGTTAACAACAGCAATCAATAACAATTTAACAATGATACCAACAACAGAAGTCATTCAAGACATCGGCATCAAAATTCCAGTTTTCGACGGCTCTTATAACAACGGTAAAGGAAAGTTCCTTTCTGAACCAGAAATTATCAAAAATTCTCTTCTGGAACTCATGTTTGAGCCAGAAGAACTCGAATCTCTCGTACTGGTCAAAATTGACTCGAAAAACCCCGACCCCAAACATCTAAAACCCAGAACCTTCGATGAGGTAAAACGACAACTCGCCTTTAGTTCTGGCAATAACTACTACTTTGCAGATGATGAACTACGCGCTAAAATAGGCAAACTCTTCCGAACTGAAAAAGATACCGCCTGTCGCTACGGTTCTCTGTTAGTTAGTAACTGCTTTAAGGGAGCAGAGCAAATTGAAGGTCTAAGGATCAAGATTGTAGATTATAACAGCAAAGACCCCAAAGAGAAAGCAGAAGCCGAAAAATATAAAACCGGAGACTGTCATGGACAAATATCACCCAGCCTTGTTAAACTCATGGGAGGTTTAGCTAACCGACCCTTCCAATTTCGCTTTGCTTGGCTAGAAAATTGGGCAGATAACCCGGAGCAATCCCTAACTAGTTTCTTGGCTAAAGGCACTCTACTACCCAATGCCACATTAGAGGCAGAGGGGTTTGATATTGTCATGGATCGCTCCTCAATTAAAGGTATTAAAAAAACACTGCTACCTGATTTAATCCCTTGCGGCGAATATGAGTTTCCCAGAAGTGCATTGGGCAACCGGGGTAATGCTAAAGTAATTGACTATGACAACAGCTGGCAATTTAGCATCTGGTACAGCGAAGAGGCTCTCAAGAAAGACCTTGTAGAACCAACCCGAAAAGAAGCCGAAAAATTAGCCCAGCTTCAACGCAACCCCCTCGCCCTAGCTAAACACATCGTTGAAGAGTACGACAAGAAACAGCAGCGTGCCAGGGAACATGCTGCACTCTCAGTTGATGGCTCATCTTCCGAGGAAAATACTGATAAAAACCAAGAGCAACAAGAATTACGGCTCGTTACTCTACTACGCAACGACAAATTCGGTCTTTTGATCGACAGCCCCTTTGTTGCTGATGCTATGCGACAATACGTCGCCAATCGCTGGTGCGACTTAGCAATCAAGGGAGCTTTCAAATTTAGTTCTGGAATGGCTATGCCAAGTACAGACTTGGAAAGAGGAACAATCTGCGTACCCCATCTACCAGAAGGCGATATTATCACCACTCGCTTTCCAATTGTCTCCAGCGACAACATCCGACGTTATACAAACGTTCACAAACCAGAACTAATGAAATACAAAGGTGTTGTCTTCATGCAGCCAAAAGATGCTGAAGAATACCACCAAGCTGACTTCGACGGCGACCAAATGGTGGTAGCTCCATCTAAAATGCTACCACATATTGCTGCTGAAACTCTCCGCGCCGGAGAACCCAGGCGCTATGCTGAAGTTAAACAGCGCCCTAAAGTTCCCTACACCGCAGTCAAAGATAAAAATGGGGAACAAAAATATAAAACTTTGTCGAGCATAGCCGCAGCTAGTTCCCAGAATAAAATTGGTCTAGTCGCCACAACAATTGGAAGAGTCCAATCATCAGTCCCAAATGAAGATGAAAACCCCCGACTGTTTGAGCGGAAGAAAACAAAATTGCTCAACCGCCTGTTCATAGCACTACAACCTGAAGTTGATTACCAAAAAAGTGCAGAACGCTTGGAGGATGTTAAAGAAATCGACGGGGAAAACTTACTACCTGACTCGAAAAAATGGTCGGAAGCTCATCCAAGTTACTTCTTCGACTTCAAAAAAGACAACCGACTTTACAAAACCTTCCCTATGCCAGCCGAAGGAGCAAACCCCATTAATGTCATCCCAAGAGAAGCGGTAAATCCTTGCTGGGAAGCTACACGTATTCGACACCGAGAACGTCACGAATTTCGGTATCTGTTCCCCAAAGAAACACTCGGCATAGATGAACTAGAATGGGCAGAAGAACTTAAAAAACGATCTAAACAAGACATTGCTGCGATCGCCCAACGCATTGGAGATGACAAAGACGCTTTCAATGAAGAGTTAGGCAAACTCTACGACAGCTACCGTGCCGAAATCGATGAGTTGTTCCCCACACCAGAAGAACGCTTCCGCGCCGCCGCTGCTACCTGGCATACTCAACATACCAAACTCGACATCGATAGCCACAGAGAGGAATGTCTAAAGATTGCCAAAACCCTAAAAATTACATTTTCGCTTGAACCAGACTACGAATTACTCCATGAGGCACTCCCGCGAGATGTCTATGTCCTGCAAGTTCCATTTGGAAAGAAAGTGAATGAATGGAAAGAATCTCTCGATCAAAAAGGCATCGAATATGAAGCAACAGTTCACCCAGCATTACCGCTAGTTGAATTTGCCTTAAAAGACTTGTCACCACTACAAATCGAAAAGCTAGAAGCTAGATACGGCAACAATTACAACGACATTGACAAAATCAAAATGCCCGACAATGTAATGATTGTACCACCTGCTGACTGCGCTTGGGTGGAATCGAGAACTGAACCGGGAAAAGCTGCGATCGCCTACCACTTATTTATGGACGAAATTGTAGAGCAACTACAACAGTTTCAACTTGAGGAAATTAAAGTACTTGGTATAAAGTACAACGATTATGCCAATGAAGACTTTGCTACTAAAAAATGGAAAAAGCAGAAACTCACCCTAGAAGTCGGCACTTTCGAGCTTCCTGAATCACACCCAGAATTTTACCGCTACAATGGCATCCCCATTATTCAAATTGATGGGAAAAATCTGGGAACCTTCGCCCCCGACACACCTAAACTACCTATCGGCACTACATTCCAAGCTTCATTGTCACCTTTGGGTGCTGCCGTTGTACTCAATATTGACCCTAATTCTATTCGCTTGAACACAGACATGAGCGAAACCCAAACAGATACAACCACCCACCTTAATATTAGCTCAGATTGGCGCAAAGAAATGCAAGACTTGCTCTTTGAAGCCGTCAGCAATACGTACAAACGGAAGCAAGAAATAAAACCAGATAATACTGAAACAAAACAGTTCAAAATCGGCAACAGTTGGAATGCTTACGTCCAACCCAATGGTGACTTCTTCGTGCGCACAGAGTCCAAACGAACCATCTGCAAAGGCAATATTCATACCGGAGAAGAAGTCTTACCCCTAACAGAAGCAGGCGCACTGCAATTGCAGGAGATGATTATCCAAAAGCAAACAGAAACCCAACTACAATCCCCTGTCTTAGAAGCAAATTCCAAAGAACCTAAAAGAAAGGAGATGGAAATAACTTGAACCCAACCTTAAATGACTCAAGCTTTCTCAAGTTCAAAGTTTTAAAGTATAATTTTATGAATTAAGCTTGACCGCAGTGCCATAAGCCAGTACCTCAGTTACTCCCTGAGCAAATTCCGTTGCATCATAGCGCATACAAATTATTGCGTCAGCACTCTTTAATTGTGCCTGTTGTACCATCCGCTCATAAGCTTCTAGACGAGCTGCTTCACAAACGTCAGCGTAAGTTTCATTATTACCACCAACGACCTGTTTTAAACTACCCATAATTCCTTGCCCGATTGTTGGGGAACGCACAACGATTCCGCGCACAACTCCGAGATAATTTGTAATTGTGCGTCCCGCAATATCATTACCTGTGGTTACAATCATCATTTTTTCCTAGTATAGTTTGCACTACTAATTTCTTCTTCAGTAACACACCTTACCCAAAAACCGCCACACCAAGCAAAGCAGCATCCAAAATTTACTCCGAAATCAATTAATGCCCCCTCGTGAGATTGAACGCCCTAAAAGAGGTACACAAACGAAATTTTTGAGAAAAAGCACATTTCTACTCGTTAGTAGCGTGGCGATCAAGCTTACAATCTACACCAAAGTGTATAAAGTGGTGTAGACATGGCAAAAGTTGAACGAGAATCAATTAACTTCAAACTGCCCAAAAAACTAGCTGATGCACTCCGTACTGCTGCACGAACTCGTAATACCACCGCCACAGATTTAGTCATCAAGGGATTACATCATGTTCTGGGCGATTTAGCTGATGATACAGAAAACCGTGTAGAAACTCGTCTACACAAAATTGAAGCCGAATTGGAGCAAAGGGTAAATAGTATAGAAGGGCGTGTAGAAAGTAGTGCAGAAAACACTGGCAATCGCTTGACTAACTTGGAACAGAAGCTAGAAGTAGTGACAACGAAGCTTGCACAACTCGAAGGAGCAATCATGGTTCTGCGTAACAACTCAGGACCTAGACGCTCTTCATCCCGATACCCCAATCAGTACTATCAAAGGGAAGCTCCCCAACTTCAACCTTTTGAGGAGAAAAATTTAGCGTTGCGGTTAGTTAGCGATCCTGCGACTCTACGTAATAAGCGTGAAAACTTGAGTCCAGAGGAGTTTATCCGGTGGTGCAAGGATCGAGATCCCAGTGGCATGGGGTGGCGCTATGAGGAGAAGGATAAACTGTATCACCCCGTAAAATAATCAACAGTTCGCTATTTCCCTGGGTTCGCTCGGCTTGATTTTCGTGCTGACTTGGGTGGCGTTCGGTGTGCGCCAAAGTATTTCTCGCTACGATAGCGTAGCCACACCCGTAACACTTGTGGAATCTGCTCTTTTTGTTCCTCAGAGAGCTTATTGTAAAGGGCTAGCGCACGTTCACGTTCCCCCCGACAAGCAGCGTTATTATGAGCATCCCAGTAGCTACGTGCTACTCGAATCCTTCGACAAACTTCTTTAATTAGCGCTTCCCCAGTAAGTGGAGCATCCTTCTTTGCCATACTACGCGCTTATATTTCTAATACCATTGTAGCAAGTCATCTAGGAGCCGTTCGCACAACCTTTGATGTAGAATAAGCTATATGCTGCAAATTTCTACCAAAGTTATCATCCCCGATAGCGAGATTGAAATTAACGCAATTCGCTCATCTGGGGCTGGAGGTCAAAACGTCAACAAGGTTTCCACCGCTATCCATTTGCGCTTTGACATTGGGGCTTCATCATTACCCGACCATTATAAAGAACAGCTTTTGAAGTTAAATGATCGACGTATTACCCAAGACGGAGTTATTGTCCTCAAGTCCCAAGAACACCGAACCCAGGAGCAGAACAAAGAAGAGGCATTGAGACGACTTCAAGAACTTATTAAAAGCGTCGCTGTAGTAAAGATAAAACGCAAACCTACCAAACCAACTCGCAGTTCTCAAAAAAAGCGTCTTGACAGCAAAAGCAAGCGGGGACAGATTAAGTCCACTAGAAGGCAGGTTACAGATTAATAAGCGCGTTCGCTCGAATGGCTGCACGAATTAAAGTGACGATGCAAGGGAGCGCAGCGGCAAAGCCGATCGCACATAAAGAGCAGTAGTGTGCTAAAGTCACCATTATTGCGACCAAGTTGGCGCTTCTTTATTTTAACTGTTGCCCAACCAAGCAGCGTGCAAAACGTTCAGCAGACCATCCTACAAGGTCTGAAACTTGCCCCGAAGCCAATTTCATTTAGTAGTAAATTGTAATCATACGACGAAAGCATCCAACCTCTGTAAACTACATCTAAGTTATTACAAAGAATAGGACTAATATAAGGTGAACTGGTCGAGAGCGATTCATTAGAAATGACAGCAGTTTCAAATCCGGCATTTTGCACAGACAACGCTAGTTCAAAGTAAGCTTCATCTACTGCTTTAGGATTAAAGTAATCGCTCTTGTCAAAGAAATATCACGGGAATTTTCGTCATGCGTATTGCTACTATAGTATCCAAAACGTTTGATGGAATGGCAATAGCATCCAAACTAAATTAGATCCGATATCTTGTCACTCATCTGTTTCTGTAAGTTTTGACGATTGTCATCATATTTCAACACCGTCTGCACCTGAGCGTGTCGGCTAAATCTTTGGGTAGCACGGTAGTTACCATTGTTCTGATCCAATACAGTTGTAATCGCACTGTGGCGGATGCGATGCGGTGACATTTTTTTAGTAATTCCAGCTTGCTTACAAAGTCCATCTACCAATCGCCTAATTGCCTCCCCAGTTATTCGTTCACCGTTTTTGTGATAGGCAAGCACCGTAAACATGGGATCATCGTTACGTTTTTTCTTACAAGCTTTCAACCAAGTGGCTAGAGCGTCTACAGTTCTCTCCGACAAATCAATGACTTGTTTTTGAGTCCCTTTGCCCTTACCCAGAATGGCTAGAGTTTTCTCCTTGGCATTAAAGTCACCTACATTTAAATTAACTATTTCATTGCGTCTCAATGCCAGATCCCAAAGTAACCTTAGAATTGCATAGTCTCGCTTACCTTTAAGAGTGTTGCGGTCAACTAGAGCGATGACTTTGGCATATTCAGTTGGTGGAATGCCTTTAGTATCGCGGTAAACTTCAACTTTCTCCCCCTTCACATCATCTAAGGAGAAATTGCACACCCCCAACCGTCGCCCCATCTCCACCATTGACTTGATAGCACTAAGACGGCGGTTCACTGTCGCTTCTGCTAGTTTTTTCTTAATTAGGTGCGCTTTGTACTTGAAAACCAGAGCAACAGCGTGACGCTGCTCTAAGTGAAGAAACTCTAAAACCAAATCCCTGCTGGGTTCTTTTTTGGCACTGTACAGAAAAAAGTCTCGCAAGTCTTTTTGGTACTCACGCTTAGTATTAGGCGATCGCTTATCCCCAATCAGCTGCTCCACCACATCTGGGTCATTTTCTAGAGTGAAGTCTTCCCCTATGGCTAAGGCGAACGAGTTTTCTAGAACGCTTATATTTTCTGGATGGATATTCGTCATATAGAAAGCAGGAGGGCTGGTTTACGAGTGGGGGCGGATCTGATAATATATGTATTTTACATTCTAAGTGGTGTGAAAATCGTCATTGTCGCACTATATTCTGAACCATTAAACCACCCCCGGCTGATAACTTTCACTCACCAGAACGCTCCTTAAATTGCGCTCAACTACCAATTCTGGCATGAAAAACGTGTAAGGATTGACGGAATGTTTACGTGATAACTCGTAGTTGACCGTTCATGAAATAGAAGCGCGAATGTACCCTACTGGCACTCAACACAACCGATGCTTGGACAAAGCGCTCTTTGCGCTCGTGCGACTCTAACACTTGTTGCATTCATACATTGGGACTACTGCGTCCGTGGCGTAAACGTCTATGTATTTGCACGCTTGACCAACCGATACGACTCAGGTTGTATTTACCGTTTGGGATTTGGAGTAGGGGAATGCGATTGGTAATGGTTTAGCCGGACTCAATCGCGAACGCGCGTGGTGATGAAATATGATAATAATCAGTGCTATGCTGCACTCATCAAATGATAATTAGCGCGGATTTAGTTTAGATGAGCGCGACTAATCGCAATAATTAGTAAACATGTAAACCGCATTCATTTCCTCCACCCTTATGACTGTAAAACTCCAAACCGAAAAAGACGACTTACAGCCTTGCACTAATAAAAAGCTCAATCAAGAAACAGAAAACGAAAAAGTTTTATGTTCTCATTGTCAGCGTACAGCTACGAACGGTATTAAATGTAGAGGAATGTGTGTGGCTGACAGTGACTATTAAGGTATAAATTTTAAACAGTCGCGTGAGCAATTTATGCTTTCGTAACCAGCTTCAAGGCATACAGAGACAAGCGCACTCCACTCGCTGCGCGAGAATTCAAAAATCAAAAATCACGCATTCAAAACATCTTAATTTTGAGTTGTTACCTTAGACCTTTGACTTCCCCTTTGGGGTAATCTCCTTGTTTTTATCTCCCACAAGGGTTTGCTACTGTAAGCATGTGAACTGCTCTATAAACTTATGCAACATAGTCGCAAATTCTTGTCTACGATAAAGCCAACCCCAACCCCCACAAGGGTTACGCTTACCATTGCGTTGATTAGCTTCGGCAATTAACAATACTACGTGACCAAAGTCAAAAGCTAAGCAGCTGTTAATTGTCCATAGTGATTTGCGTGGTGGGGACCAAATGAATTTATAAATATCCCTATTTGAGGATATTGGTTCTAGCCGAATGTGGAACGCCCTGGCATCAAAAACCCAAAGCAAATGACCAACTTGAGTGTAGAACTGCTCACGAGCGCGGGTATGATCAACGCTAATGCTACTGTGTTGAAACTCAACTATGAGCAGGCTACCATCTGGTTGAGGTAAGCATAAATCTGCTCTATGCTTGTGCTTACCATCATGTATAACAACTTCACGGTGCGAAACCGCAAACATTTCTTGCCAGCTTAAATGCCATTGCCTCATAAAGTTTTGTGGTAATGAGCTTCAATGAGTCTTGAATTAAAAAACTAGGTATAAAAGTATGACTTGACTCTTTTCAAGTCAAAATTCTGAAAAAATGGGATATTTAGAACATTAATTTTTTTGATTAACGATGCACAACCGTATAGCGATGTGTTGATAAAGCGCTAACAACACTTTGTACGTAGTCGCGTGATAAGGGCGAGAGTGAGACTGTGCGTCGGGCGAGCGCAGTTAAGTGAGCGTGCAATATGAAGCGTGTACATCTCAAGGCATGGCAGCTTGTTGCTCGACTGTGGATGCTTGCCCAACAATTCATTATCTAGAATAAAGGCTTGTCTACTTCCATTCATATACTTATGCCAGAAGACAACTAAAAGCAAGCGCAAGTTTTACGAAAATGTAGATATCGGTGTTGTAGTTACCCACGAAACGAGATTATAACTTGATAGAGAGGATTCCAATGGACAAGTTTCTGCGTAGCTTGAACACAATTGAAAAATCTATTCAGATTGCCACTCTAGTCGGGTTGATGCTGTTCTTGGGCTATCTAGGATTTGTGAGCAGGAGCAGCGAGCGCACGGATTCTATCCCAGTCACCTCACACTCGACGCAGCAATAACGAACGCACTTGCGTTTAGGGGAGAAAGCGGTCTATCCCTTGATTTTACCACTTTTGCGCGACAGAGCAGAGAATGACCCAGATGAGCCAGTGCGGGAGTTTGCGAAGAAGAAATTGGCAGAATTAGAGGGTGTTGATCTTGAACCCATTGAGGAAGTGCGGAGTGAAATCTAAGTACTTTGATCTTTTTAGGGGATGTTTTTACAGGAAGGGACACGCTCGATTCAGTATTGAAACAACGTAAAATCAAGGATTTTCAAACATCTGCGTAACATAACTTTACACCCGCAAATGCGAGTATCTCAATGGCTACCCAATTTCCTTCCACCTGACAACATAAAAGTGAGAACGCACCCCGAACGCTTACATACCTACCGATAGCCGGGTATATTATCCCGACTGTCCCACATACCTCCTACCTCAGCTAGCGCGGCAAGCGAGTTAGCCACACAGATTGCATCTTCCAAGTTTAGGTAACGGGCATATACATAACAATTGCCAGCACGAAAAAGGACTTGGGTTTTATGGGGAAAACAAGTCATAATTTGCTCAACTTTAGTAATTCCTAACTCGGTAAAGCCAATGTTATTACCTACTTTAAGCCCTTCTAGTAAATCACATTCTACGCAATATCGATATTTTTTACGAGGATAAACATAGATTCTAATAAAAGGTCGATCAGCAGTCCTGACTTTACTAAGAAAACTTTTTACAGTGAGTGGTTGTGTTGACGCATCTGTAAATAACACCCATTCAGAAAGATTATGAAGATGTTTTGGGTCGTTGCTCATACTTTCTCCTTTAACATCTTTTATAATCCAACTGAGTACTGCTATCCACCCACAGCGTCAAACTTCCAAGTTTCACTGCTTAGTTGCTCACATGACGCTTGTTCTATCCATACCACCGAATCCGTTATCCTGACAAGCTACAGTCAATTAAGGCATCTGCATAAGTTGATGTTAGCAATCCCTATTGAAAAAGTAGACAAGTTTTACATTAACTTGATTTTTAGGAGTAGAAAATGAACCACTTTATTTCTTTTGAGACAGCACTCCAATTCCTAACAATTACTTATGCAGTGTCAATAATGCTTATACTGCTTGGTTCTCAGGTTTGTTTACAAATCATTGAAATTATTGAGGCAGGCAAATAAGCTCAGGTTTTTTAGGTAGCGCTACCTACCCAATGAATGCAATATTACCCTGTCACTTTCGGTACAGGCTCTAAAATCAACACCCATTTTTGCCAAACAGAGTTAATCGCTAATTGTGAACTAAGCAGGAGCGATCGCTCATCCTAAGAACGTCCAATCCCATACCTCACCGTTCCCGAATCACTACCTTCACCCAGCAACACCATACTATTTTTCTCCATTACCCGAATTGATGCAATATGGTTGGGGAAAGTTTCTGCCATCACACCCATCACCTGCGGTTGCTCAAACGCCCAATGTAGTAATCCTCCAACAGCTTCGCTGGCATAACCTTTACCCTGGTAGACATCCAGCACGCTATAGCCCAGTAAAAGATTGCCCTCCGCATCCGGGTAGCCATTAAAACCTGCACAACCAATCAGTACCCGCTCAAGATCGAGTTCGTTCAACACCAGATACCATCCCCACCATCCCACCAATCCTGGATCGGCTTCAAGTTTCTGAGCAAATATTTCCATAACATCCGCCATAATTTCCGGGGGAAATTCTTCTGGTACTTTGGCATTTAGCAATTGGGCAAGCTGAATCCTATTATCTACTGCAGCCCTTGCCAATTCTGGGTAGAGGGCGACTAATTCCAGTCGTTGAGTCACAAATCTTAACTTTTGCATGAGAAATCAACCTCAGATGACAACCATTAATTGTCAAATTCAGTCCACCATGCTCATTTTAAGCTCGACTACTGACAAAATTGTCACCCGAACAGCAGTTCACGAATGCTGTTGTGTCCATCTTTCCCACAAAGGACGCACATCATCTGGCTGTCCCTCATAATTAAGCATAGAGTCGGAAATCATCACCCAAGGTTGAGCGCTGCGTGTCCAAAGGTTGCCCACAGGGCGCAACCAACTTGTATCATCCAACGTTCCGGCTTTGACGTTAATGGTTTGTTGATTGTAGCTCCGCTCATGAAACAATCGCGTTCCGCAGTTATCGCAGAACAAGCAAGTTACCTCACGTCCACTATCGGCTCCACGAGTCCAAGTTTTGGGCTGTCCTTCAACAATGACAACAGCATCTCGTGGTACAGTAAGAGACATGCCAAACGCGCTGGACGATTGTTTTTGGCACTCCTTGCAATGGCACAGGTAGAGGGTTAATGGTTCAGCACGGATTTCATAACGGATTTGTCCACATTGACAGCCCCCCATGTAAGTTACGCTCATAACTTTTCTCCCGTAATGCCGCAAATCAAAAACCGTTACAATATTATCAGTAACCAAGGATTTACCGTCTACGTTCAAGTATGTTCGGGAGCAAGGTTGGCGATAACATGCGCGCTTGTCGTACAAAGGGGATTGCAAAAGTCTTGGGAGAATATCAATCCGATATTTTTTTTAAAGTGTCTGTATCAAGTTTGATTTGCTGTTTGCCCACAGTAACAGTCAGTTCAAAGTTTGCGCCTACAGCATATAAATAGGCAATAAATTCATCCCAAGTGTGATGATAATTGCAATTTTCTGCCTGTCTCACCCACTCAGGATCTTTCCCTAGAATAGATGCAATCTCGACATGAGTTTTTCCACTTATCTTACGCGCATCTCTTAAAACTTGAGTTAGCTCAATTCGCATCGCCTCTTGTTGTTGGATTATACGATTTTCGGGCGTATCGGGGATAATTGATTTGAGGAATTCTAAAGCATCGCTGCCTCTGTGGGGATTATGCGTCATAGCTGTTTCTACTCCAAGTCCGGGTTTCCCAGTTGTAATAGCCTGAGTACAACAATTCTTCTTTTTGGCTAACTTGTCGGGGGCAATATATTAATCCTACAGGTGTGCCGTCTTCATTTCTTCTAAAAAGTTGATACTTGTCAAAATACCCATCTTCAGCTAAAGTTGCTTCTACCCATTCAGAACCACTATGGTTCACAATCATCTTAACTTTATATTTACTGTTAACCTTTTCCATCAATTCGACTTGACAATCAGATTCATCAAATTCGATATATTCGTTTTTAAGCCACCAAATTATTCGCCCTTTGGCTTTATCTATATCCATAAATTTAATAAAAGCTAGTTCATTTCAAATAATACCATTTTGTAGGTGTGTGAACTGCACAGGGGCGATCGCTAACTTCTCCATCCTTCAAAGAATCAACACCCTATGACAATCACGCCTACTCTAATAAGTAGCTCTTATTATTACTATTTATCTTTTTATGTCAAGTCATAAAGAGCTTTTATAACAATATCTTTATATTTATGTAAATTAAGAAATTAGAGAAAGCGTTCCTGCCCACTATTTGACAGGAACACAATTATGTTATAATCCTCACACCTACTTAATTCGATTCCGCTCAGGCATCCTTAGACCATTCAAGATGAATGAGGTTCCTGAGAGGAAAAAGTCTGTTGCTCACTACAAGCGCCCTTCTCGGTTTGGTACTCCTGGTTGGAACGCGATACATCGGAATGAACAGGTACAGATGCCTGGGAACTTTCCAGTTCGCATACTGTGCTAATATATCGTTCCTGAATTTGCAAAGTTCGTAAACACTCGTGAGCGATCGCCTTGGTTCGTTCAGGATGTTTATTGCCAACACAAGCTACGGGCAGCCAGTAAGCACGAACTGCTTCTAACACCATCCGAGTTGCTGAGGTACGGCTATCTTTCAAGAAACTGAGCAGCTTACTGTCTGGGGAATCGACAGGAACTCGTATTTTAAGATGAAGTGTAATTTCCTCGCTCATCATTATACTCCTACCGTTTTACTGTATTTCTTTCTTATCTGCATGGAAGCTACAGCAATCTGCCACTATGCTGTAGCGCTTTTCTTCTCTTCTCAATCGCACGCCCACGCGCAAGGGACGCGAACACTATCGCCTTCTTCCGCCATGTTCAGTGCTATTTACTACTTTTAATTTTATCTTTTGCATAGAAAACCAGAGAATTCCTAATTAATAAATCCACTATAAACATCTCATTACAGAAACTCCTTCAGCAAAAAGACGTATTTAAGGCGTAATTAATTCGGAACTAATTCAACTTTTAAATAAAAATTTTTCTGGAAAAACACCGAGGCGGATGCAAGTCGTAATTTAATCGCATCCCAGTCGTAATTTAATCGGACAGAAACCTTTATAAACCTTATTTGCCTGATCATCTAGCTTTAGGTATACAGAATATCCAGCCAGAGAAATACCCAATTTTTCTACTTCATTTGAGAAATTAGTAATAGCAAAAGCAGCTAAAAAGACAACAAAATTGATGTAAAAATCTAGATTTAAAATAACTTTATAATTTCAAGATATTTATGAAGTTTTTAACAAACCCCCCTGATTTTTATCTAGTATTTTTACTCAATTGATTTGTTGTTAACAGTGTACAAATACTTTAAATAAAAGTAGTTTTTCAAACACAATGCAAAAAAATACACAGAGACAAGAGCAATCGCAAAATTCTTGCTATCGGACACAAGTCGTCCGAATGCGGGTTACCCAAGTTGAAAAGGAGGATTTGGCAAAGCGAACAGCGCAGTCAGGCGAGAAAACTTTATCTGATTATCTGCGCAAACGTGCTTTCGAGTTTGCTCCTCGTCCTGAGATGCCAGAAATTAATCAAGAGGTAGCGCGTGAACTACGGCGCATGAGCGCACATCTGCACTCCCTCGCCCTGTTCGCCCAAAGAGCGTTAGCAGCTGGACAAATGCCCAAACAAAACTATGAAATATTGCGGGAGTTCGGCAGGCAGTTAGCCGAGTACCACTTGGAGTTGAAAGGCAAGGTTCTTCAACAAAGAATTGAACAGCAGGATAGCTGCGGAGGTATGGGATAGCGCTCTCCGGGATTAAACCTGGAATGCCCTTCCATCCCAAAAAGTCTCAAAAACAAAAGGGAATTGAAAAAATGGCTAAGACAGCTACTCCTAAGAAAAGACAATGGCAGAACCTGACTGACACCAGGAAGCTGCGCCACATCGAAAACACCCTTGACAAAGCAATTGCAGCAATGCAAGAAGAAGGAGGCATTGAGTCTCTAGAAGACTTCAAAAATTTTGTGGAGGAGTATAGCGAACAGTCGGGTAAAGCGGCGATCGCTGTAGAATTATGCACAGAACCAGGTAGCGACGAAATCAAAGGATTTCGCTTCTACCTTACCAAAGACCCAAACCAAAGAACCAGCGGTAAATACCTAATTAAGAACCTGGGAGATGCCACCACTAAGGATGAAGACTACTTCACTCCATCTAATGTGATGGAAATGCTTGGGATAGAAGCCGAAGATTCAGATGAGCTTGACTTAGACGAAGAAGATGAAGACCTCGATCTAGATAATGACCTAGATGACTTAGAAGAAGACTTATTAGATGACGAGGAAGAAGCGACTCCCCGTCGGTCAACCAGCAAACAATCTAACAAACGCTCCCAACAAAAACCTGCTTCCAAAGCAGCAAAGCGCACTGCTCAACCTCAAGTAGATGAAGCAGAGGACGATGTAGACCCTGAGGAGTTGCTTGAAGATGACGAGGTGCGTTCTACAAAACCAAAAAACCAGAACAAAACAGCAGCACGCACCGTAACTAAACCCCAACGTAGAAACCGGGAAACTGAAGCAGACTCAAACGACCAAAAATCTAGCTCTGCTTCATACTTGGCAGACAATTTGGGTGAAGAAGTTTCCCGTCTCAGCGCTAACGCTGCAACTATTGGTGGCGAACTCAACGGGATCAATGAAGTCGGGTTAGCTGGTCAGCTGACAGGCTTGGGGATTGTACTAGGAACAAAAGGCATTGCCATGCTTGATGACCTTATAGAGCAGATCAAGCAACAAAAAGAAGAGAAACGGCTTGAGGACATTCTTAAAGACCTAGAAGAGAAGGATGCCCGGATTGGCAAACTTTTCAAACGTATTGCCAAAGTAGTGGAAAGTACGCCAGCTGAGGAACTGCCAGAAGAATTGGCTCCCTTTGCTGATATGCTTAAACCAGAGAACCGCCAGTCAGAAACCATAGCAGACAACCCCATCGCCAGCGCTGCTGCTCAAGTAGGAGAGAAAATCGACAAGCTAGGGAGCCAACTTGACTCAGAATACAAGTCTCAACCTCTGCAACTGGATAAAAACGCGCCAATCAGCGAACAACTTGACCAGATTGAAAAATACCTAAACAAACTTTCGCAACGACTCGACCGACTGGAAGCGATCGTGAGTGACCTTGAAGAAAAGCTCGTTTCAACAGCCCAAACACAGTCTCGCACAACAGAAGATGCTGTGCCTGTCCCCAAATTGGAAGTTGAACGAGCATCATCGCCACCTACAAAACTTAAGGTGTCAAAACAGAAGCCAATTGTTGTAAATAACAGCGCCGATGTTTTGGAACCTGATGATGAAGATTTTGATGAAGAACTCTCCAGCACACAGGATAAATTTGGCTCTAACGGAAGTCGGGAAGCCGAAGATCCAGAAGACATTCTCGAACAAATTGTGGTGCAAAGGAAAGTGCAACAGCAAAGGGCAGCCTGCGCTGAATCCTTGGTAAATTTTGCTGCGGCTACAGCGCAAGTAACACAGCAGTCTCCTCAAGAGGGGATTCCTCTCACTGGCGGCAGCACTCTATTCGTTGATAGCCAGAACGACCAGCTTTCTTTCACCCTTAAAAGTAATAACGGGCAAGAACTGTTCGCTGGTACCAAAAAGGATGGACAATGGGTCGTTAATTCTGACAACCTCAACCCTGACGAAAAGAATCACATACTCAATCTGCCTCAGTCGTCAGAAGACTATGCGATTAAAGCCAGCGCTCAAGCTTTAGTCGAAAAGTTTCTTGAAACCTTCCCCAAACGCTTCAGCGGAGAGAAGGAGCCTACCTTCACCTGGAAAGAGAACAAACAGCCCAAGTATGAATTTGAAATTCTCTCTTTAAAGGGGTCAAAAATACTACAAGGATTTGACCCGCGCAAAGGTGATGAACAAGTGTTCGAGGCTGTTCTAGTGGACGATCAACCGCCGGACATCCGAAAGTGTCGTATCCCCATTAAAGAGATGGAGAGTTTGCTCGGTGAACCACAGGCGGTCAAATCGCAACCATCTAAGAACAGCAAAGATGTCACGAAGCTAGAACGCCAAGAACAGCAAAAAAAAGACGAACTGCAAGCTTAACAACCCTTAAGGAGTAAAAATGCGTAGCAATTACCAAACCAAACTAACAAAATACAACCATCGCAATTCAGCCAGCCAATTTTTGCGAAAACTTAAAATCAATCAGACTGACCTGCTCTTTATTGCGCTCTGTGCTGTTGTCAGTGTGTACATGATCCTCAAAGAACCCCTGTTAATAACTGTTTTAGGGTGTTCCAGTGTTGTGTTCTTTGGGCTTTGGCAGATTACACGAACAGTACCCATTCTGGAAAAACTAATCGGAGTCAAAATTCGGTTTTGGCACGTTGTTACAGCAATTATCGCTGTCACAGCATTGCTCAACACTTTTGAAATGCCTGCTCACGCCATTTTCCTCAGCGGTTTAGAAGCCTTTTTTAAACAGTTAGCAACACAAAGCTCTACTGCAGGAGGAGGTACGGCAATTGACGAAAACACTATCGCATTGATATTTAACGTCATTCGAGGTGTCTTTCTCTTACTGGTTGCTGCAGCTTCACTTTTCGCTTACAACCAGGCGCAACAGGGTAATGACTGGCGACCCATTGTCACTCAAATTGGCTTGGCTTTTGGTATAGTCATTGCCATTGATGTGATTACGTTCTTGTTCATTGGCAATGGCACTGGAACAGTAGCTTAAATTGTCATCAACTTCCTCTTCATACGTAACATTGCCACGTTTTTTTCAAGCTAAACAGTTAAAGTCACCATGCTACGAGATCCAGAAAAAGATTTTATTCGTGTTAATAAAATTTTAGGTAAACAGGCAAGTGTCGGTCCAATCCCTGCCAACCAAATAGGACCTTGGTGTGCAATTCTCGTCGTTTCCTATATTTTCACAAATGGACTTTTTAGTTTAGGTTTGGGGTGGTTCTTTGCTGTTTCGTTTTGGCTAATCGTCAGCTGGTGGCTCTTAACTGGTAGTCAGCCACACCATTTTACAGATAAGTTCCGAAAACCCCCAGGAGACGAATGGTATAACGGCAACTCTCTCTATATTTCTCCACTTTCACACTATAATCGCCAACAGGCTTTAAAGCAGCACAAGAACTCGCAACTTTTTCGAGCAAAGCTCAAGCCAAAAATTGTACCGAATCAACAAGGAGGCAAGAGCAAGTTTATGCCCTTTCAAGATGAAACACATATCTGTTGCCTAGTTGAAATCAAAAAAGAAGGTCGAGAAGCCGCTGGAATGCTTCTCAATAATGGTTCACAATACCAATTGGTATTTGGTTTTAACACCAAAGGACTTCACAATTTACTTTTCCAAAGTGAGGTTTCGGAATTTGCTTCCTCTATTGAAGAAGGGATGAAAGACATTCCAAACGGCGAAAAGATTACTTTTTGTACAGGTTGCTACAGCGATGACGGCGATCGCCAAAAAGAACTCACTCAATTAGCAGACAATACCCATCTGAAGCCGATTTCCATCCTAATTAGGAATGAGCAGCGCCGACTTCAACAGTTAACCCAGAAAGGTACACGCCAAATCTGGGAACAAATTGCCTTCTGTACTTGGACAGCGGATGCCCAAGCCGAACAGCAATCTAGAGACTTTCTTGGTAAGGTAATTGACGGTGTAAAAAATCTTGGGGACTCGTTACTTGGTTCCATTAGTGGTAACACACGGCTCTATAAAGAACAGTTTTATACAAAGCTGTTTCTCAAAGGATTTGATGAAGGTTTCATCCGCTGGGAATTACTGCTAAACACCAAAATGGGGCTGGAAATTACTCCTTGCAATACAGCAGAGCTTTGGCAATGGCTTTGGAAACGATTTAACAGCGGTGACGCTCCACCAATTCCACAAATACTAACACTAGAAGAAACGTCATCCGGCTTCAAACTGACTGAAACCAAAACCACGCAAAAGCATACTTGTACTGTCTTGATTGAGGGAGAAGAAGGTAGGTCTTCATGTCCAGAACATCGCTTAAGCCACAACCGTGTCTATCTCAATGGCAAAGGCAAAGAATGTGGTGTGTTGACTATGTATGAGTCACCAACAGGTTGGATCAATACAAGGCAGCAACTAAAATGGATTTGGGAAGTGATGAGTTCTAGCTACGTCCACGACACCGAAGCATGGATTGAAATCAGCGCCGGAAACAACTTTATCATTAACGATAACTTGGCTCGTCAAGCCAAACAATCTAAAGCAGCAAGTACTAGGGCGATAACCAAGGGACAAGGGCGCGACATTGGAGCTGAAATCAAACAAGAAGAATCCTTCGATGCACAACGAAGACTTTATAAAGGTGCAAAAGCACTGCATTGTGCTGTGGCTTTCCTAGTTTACCGCAATGACTCTCTTGAATTAAACAATGCCTGTAATGTCCTTAGTAATAGCTTTGGAACAGCTAAAGTTATCCGAGAGCGAAATATCGCTTGGGATATTTGGTTGCAGTGTCTGCCGATAACTTGGAAATGGCTGCTACATAGTGGTTCACTTTTCAGCGAACGACGACTAACTTTAGACACAGAAACTGTTACTGGAATTCTGCCTTTAACTGTTCCAAAGGACATAGATAAAAGAGGAGTTGAATTTGTCACAGACCGGGGAGGCAAGCCAATTTTTATCGACTTATTTCACGACCAAATCAGTCGCGCTTTGATTACTGGAGAATCTGGTTCAGGTAAGAGTGTTTTGGGATGGCGTTTTGCAGTAGAAGCACTCGCTAACAATATCCCGGTCGTTGGAATGGATATCAGCAGTGGTGGCAATAGTACGTTCAAAACAGCTATTGAACTTTTGGGTGAGCAAGGCGCATACTATGACATTTCGGCGGGTTCAAGCAATCTGGTAGAACCCCCCGACTTGCGAAAGTTTGATAAGCCGGAAAGAGAACGGCGAATGGAATCTTGGAAAGAGTTTATTCGCAAAGCAATGGTGGCGATCGCACTTGGAAAAGTCCACAACCCGCACTTAGCTCAACGGGTTGATGCGATCGTACTCAAAATGCTAGATATGTTCCTTAGAGATCCGGAGATCATTGCCCGCTATAACCAAGCGTTCGAGAAAGGTTGGCAGTCTCCTGAATGGCAGCAAATCCCTACACTCAAGGATCTACTGCGTTTTTGCAGTAAAGAAAGACTCGACCTCAAGTCCTTTGAAGAATTGGACAAACAAGCCATCAACCAAATTCTCAGCCAAGGAAATGCTCTATTAGCTTCCCGCTTGGGGAAAGCTATCGGTAGACCAAGCACCTTCTCACCTGAGCCAGCAGTTAAATTCTTTGCCCTCAGTGGACTGTCAAATGAACAAGATGCTTACTTGATGGCAATTAACGCTCACACTGCTTGCATCCGAAATGCACTTTCACATCCAAGAAGTTTGTTCATTGGAGATGAACTTTCAGTTTTGCTGCGTCGTGACGGTTTCGCCCAAATCGTAGGAGAACTCTGTGCAACTGGGAGAAAAGATGGAATTTCTGTCTTGTTGTTAAGTCAAGACCCCGACACTATCTGCCAGTGTGCTACAGGTTCGCAGATCATGCAAAACATGGTCTACAGAATCACCGGGCGCATCACAGCAAACGGCGTAGCATCTTTCCAACGTCACCTGGGTTACGACCCTAATATTATCAGTCGAAATGCCACTGAAGCTTTCCTGCCCAGAGCTGCTGACCTCTACTCCTGCTGGCTGATTGAAAGAGGCGGACGCTTCTGGCGAACCAGATTTTACCCTGGCGAGATGATGTTAGCTTCCATTGCCAATAACCAAAACGAACGCGAAGCCCGCGATCGCATCATGGCAAAATACCCGCCTACTCTCAAAGGCAAACTTCAAGGATTAAAACATTTCACCCAAGAATATATCCCAGCGGTGAAAGAGGGTAAAGGGTTCTCACATATTGGTCGAGAGTCAAATTCAAATGAACCCGAACCTTTAAAAACGAAGACAAACGACCAACTTATTACACGTTAAGAAATTACAACCATGAAATTTATCAAAACCTCAAAAGTGCTTTTTTTAGCTCTTGTTCTTGCCCTAAGTGGTGTGATAACAAATGCCGATCGCGCTGCTGCTTTGACCCAAGAACCGACGGATGCGACTACCCAAGCTGGACAATCAACAAACACACCAACGAGTACGCAAATTGCACAAATGGTATCACAAACCGCCTACCAAACGACAGGAAACAGTTACTTTACCCCGATTGAAAATGTTATCCAGTCAGTCAATGATTTCATTGGCGATGTAACTGGATTTGTTCAGAACGATGTGTTTGGATCTCTCAATAACCTCCTTTCTTCAACTTTGGGTGCTGTTAAAGTGCCAATCCTAAATCAGGTGAGCGATAACATTATGAAATCCTCAACTGCTAACAACAAAGGCACAAAACTTTCAGAGACACTAGAAAACAAAATTGGTGGCGAAGGTTCATATGCCATTAAAGATGACTTCAACAAGCAAGCTGAACGAGCAGTTGCTATTGGTGTCGCCAATGGTGCAACTCTTAGCACCCAAGCCCAGGAACGAAGCGCCCAACAACTATTGGCAGCGCAAACAGCAACTTATAAGAGCAAACAGTTGAGTGAGGACTCAAAAAATCAAGACGTTACTCAGCGGATCATGCAGAATATCAGCCAGCAAACCGCCCTCAACACTCAAACTAATGAAATGCTGATCAAAGAAGCTCAACAAGCCCGAACTGACCGAGCAGTCAGTAACGTACTAACTGCACAGGCAGCTAAGGAAATCGCGGCAATCAACACTAGCTCTAGACGCGCAGATGCCGCCTCTGGGAATGCTGCAAGCCAACAGGCAGGAATGTTAATGCTTCCCGGCGGTGGCACGATTGGTGCTGACGAAGCCGAGCAATAATCCAACATTGGGTTTTTTTTCTGTTGATTAAAAAATCTAGGGGGAAGCAATAGACTTCCCCTATTCTTGAAATCCCGAACGCAAGTTTTAAAGCAATGTTGCACTTCTTAGCACAAACATTTACCTATCCTCAGACGGGTGGAGAAGGGGATGCATTTGAGATAGTTTCTAGCTCAATTGATTTAGCTCGGAGTACTTCTGAAGCCTGGAATGGTCTTTGGATAACTATACTTCAACCGTTAGATTCCGGCTTGTGGATTGGTCTAGTCCGGCTTGGTTTAACTTTAGCAGGGGGCAGCATTGTCTTCTTAACTTTAACTTCAGGTCGGGAAATTGTTGAAAAGCAATCTTGGTCAGAACTAATGGCAATGTTTGTTTGGCCAGTTGTGATTACTTTATTTCTGGGCGGTAACGGTAATTTATTATCACAAACTGTTACCTTTGCCAGAAGCTTTGGATACCAGCAAGTACAGAAAGTTCTTCAAGCACAATTAGGGGAACTCACGTTTAAGAATGCGATCGCCAAGGTCACAATTAGCAACATCGCCAAACAGCAGATAGAAAACGTCTACAGCGAATGCAGAGGAAAAGTTGGACAAGAATTAATTGAATGTTGGGAGTCAAAACAGTCACAAGTTCAAGAGATTGTTAAACGGGCTGAAGAACAAAGCAAAGGACCACTCGAACCTCTACGACAGTTTGCGGATTTTTTAATAGATAGGTCAGTAATAGGTGCTGCTAGAGATGCAGTGAGACTGACAACAGATCCCGGAGGAGTTTTTAGAGAATCAGCTATACCAATCATCCGCTTTATTCTCTACAGTTTACAGTAGGCTTTTGTCAACATACTCGAAGCAGCACTACTGCTAACAGCATTGTTTTCGCCAATTGCAATGGGTATGTCAATACTTCCCCTTCAAGGTCGTCCAATTTGGGCTTGGGCAACTGGCTTTTTAAGTTTATTTGGTATTCAGTTAGGGTACAACATCATCGTTGGTTTAGCAGCTGTTGTCCTTGTAAAATCTGGCGCAGAACTCGCTTCTGATGTAGCCTTTTTATTCTTCCTTAGCATTTTCGCACCCATTCTAGCTGTCCTAGTTGCTGGCGGTGGTGGAATTGCTCTCTACAACGGAATCTCGTCAAATGTTAAGCAGTTAATCGATGTTTTCAGCAACGCCATCGGCTCAGTTACAAACCTAGTTATTAAGAGTTAACAATAATTAATGGCATGAAAATTCAACGATTTAAAACTCCACTTTTACCTGATTCAAAAAATTTATTGCCATTATGTTTTGTAGCTTTGACAGGATTTAATGCTTTAATTTTCATCTTTATTTTGTTCGTTTCTTTCCGGATAAACACGCTGGCTGCGAAGAAAACAACCTTCGTGCAGTTAGTAAACGGTGAAACCTTAGTTGTTTCTGAAAGAGAGCGCTACTGGCGTTATCCATCTGTTATCCAAAATACAGTTAGAACATGGACTGAACTAACATTTAATTGGGATAATAAAATCCCCGGTACTAACGAAACAGATAATGGTGTGCGTGTAGGAAGTAGAAAAAAAATCCCTACCAGTGCCTATTTTGCCTCCTTACTACTTGAACCAAAGTTTGCCAAAGCAGCACTTTCAGAAATTGCTGAATTAGTTCCTTCTATTGTTTTCTCTGGTAAGCTGCGCTCCACAGTAATCATTTCTTACCTCTCTGAGCCGCGAGAAATTCGGCAAGGGGAATGGGAAGTTGACATGATAGCAACACGACTTCTTGTTGACCGCACTTCAGGAACAGATGAAAGAATTCCCTTTAATAGAACGTTCCGGCTGAAAGCAGTTGAAATTCAAAAATCTCCTTTAGGACAAAAAGCTTCAGCCTTTGAGCAGAAAGTTTATGAAATTCGCTCAGCAGGGCTAGAAATCACCAGAATAACTGAATTTATTCCCAAATAATACACATAATGATATGAACACTAAAGCATCACAAGAAAAGTACGAATTAGACAACGAACCTGATGAAATTAGCAGTCCACTAACTCCATCTAACAGTTTTAATGGCTCTGCTAATGAGTCTGAAAAAAAATTAGAAGAAGCAGGAAATTCGGGTATTAATAAAGACGAAATCACTTTGGAAGACGAAAAAGAACTAGCTGGATATAACGATGACCTGACTGAGTTACTTACAAAGGAATACCGCATTAAACAAGACGAAGAAGAACCAGAAGAGCGTTCAACTTCAGAAAAACCAAGTGTTCGCATGGGATTAGTTCTGGCAGGAACAGCTGCCATCATGGGAGTAGTGGGATTCGTTTGGTTTGGATTCCTTGCTCCTAAGCCTGCACGTCAACAAGCATCTAAATCTTCTCCTTCACCAACTCCCACACCATTAGAAGACGAATCTGCTGAACTTAAAGGCAAGTTAGCTTTTCAAGATCAACGACGACAACTGGAAACTAAACCAGAGGTACAGAAACAACGTTCTACGCCCACCAAGCCCCAAGCTTCTCCATCTCCAGTCGCTAAAACTCCTCCGCCTCCACGCCCAGTCCGTCAAACTCCTACAGTTTCTCCTCCACCCAGGACAGTTTTCGTTCGTCAACCATTCTCTCCACCACCGCAACCAGTATTACAAGCTACACGACCTATACAGCCTACACAGCCTGCACCTGCACCCCCGACACCTACACCAAAGCCGAGTCCGACTGTAGATCCTTTTGAACGGTGGAGCCAGTTGGCTTCTTTGGGGCAAACTCGCGGGTTAACCATGCGAGAAACGGCATCGAATAGCGAAGGACAACCAACTACACAGAGGAGTGCTAATTCTTCTGCTACATTTTCAACCACTGCACCAACCATAGCAAATCTTCCAGCTTCGCCAACAGCAGTTTCTACTCAAAACAATGCAAGCCCTACCCCTACAAGAACGCAACAACAAAGTACACAGCAAGGCATTCCAACTGTTTCCATTGGTTACACCTCAGCTAATAACAATCCAACAGCAACCGATACTACTGGAATGACAGATGGAGAAATGGGAATTCTCAGTCGATCCCAGGTTGATCAAAACAGTAATAGTGATGAAACATCTTCCTCTGACTTAGAAGTGGCGATCGCCACTTCTGTTAACGCACAAGTCGTTGTACCGATGCTTTGGGATGAAAGCGATAAAAGCCCTACAAATGGAAGGTTTGCTATTCAGTTGACTGAAGATATGCTGGCAACTGATGGTAGTGTAGCTCTACCAACTGGCACTATCTTAGTTACTCAGGTAGAGTCTGTAAACCGAGGTAATAAATTGGTAAACGTTTTGGTTGTGGCACTGGTTTACCCAGATTCACAAGGGCGTATCCGGCAAGAAGCAATACCTCCAGGCAACCTGTTGATTCGCGGGAACAATAATCAGCCGTTAATTGCTCAAGGACTATTTGATCAAGGTTCTGAAATCGCCAAACAAGATTTGTTAGTCGGAGTGCTTAGTAGTTTGGGAAGAGTTGGAGAAATCATCAATCAACCTCGTACTCAATCATCCAGTTCGTCATCTTCTTTTGGCTTGAGCCAAACCACAGTTACTACTACAAGTAACCCCAATGTTTTGGCAGCGGCGTTGGAAGGGTTCTTTAAAGTGACAGGCTCACGCCTAGCGCGACGCTCAGATCAAGCAGTAAAGGAAATGCTCAGTAGACAGAATGTAGCTGTTGTACCAGAAGGAACTAAGGTTTCCGTTTTTGTCAACAGCTTTCTACGTGTGCGTCGGTAGTCATAACGGAAGTTACCTGAAGGGAAGGACAGATGAAAAAATTAAAAACTATCTTACTTGCGTGCGCTTTTTCTTCGTTAACAACAACTGCTACAGTACTTTCCCCGTTGCGCACACTGGCAAAAACACCAGCTTTGCGCATCATTGGGCAAGAGGCAGCAGTAGCAAATACTACAGACGTACCAGTTTGGTCTGGTCGTTCCACGGCTATTGATTTTTCCCAAACCAACGAAGTCATTACTTACATTTTAATAGCAGATCCTTCACGCACTGTTTACAACACTGATGCTGAACTTAGCAGTAATCAGGCAAAAACCGTGTTTTTAAAGGTGATTAAGCCGTTGCGCTTCCCAGGCGCTACTTCAACATTGATAACTAATTTGTCTATCAAAACCCGCACTCCAGATGGACAACAACACCTGTATACTTTCAATATTGTTCAAAGCTCTGGCACACCCACTTACAGTGGCATTTCTATATCCCCGATAACTCCTGGAGTCGAACAAACTTGGCTGGTAGGAAGTAACCAAGTTGCAACGCTTAGCGACATTGAACGGGGTTTACAAGTTGCGATCGCCTCAGGCTATACTGCTAACAACGACCCGGTTGTCTTTAAAGTGCGTGAATTTTTGGCATTGGCACGGAACACAACGCCAATTCCCAAAGCTGCCCAGAGTGTCAACCTGCCGTTATCCGTGGTTTCATCTTTAGGACAACTGGGACTTGAAAAATCCCCAATTGAAGTTCGTGAAGCACCGTCACACCGAACTATATTGAACCCGAATCCAGCTAACCCAAATTATTACATTCAACTTACTCCATCTCAAACTATAGTCTTTCCTAGTTACAGCAACAAAAAACAACTTAACCGCTAAAAATTCTTAACCGTTATTTCCACTTATCACTACACGCGCCCAACTGGGTACGTTGAATGAATAGCCTAATTCACGCACTTCAATTTTACGAGTGTTAGTAGCTTAAAAGATTAATATTGGCGGTTACACTGTAGAGGTAGGCACGCCTTTATGTATAAAAAGAAATTTCCAATACCGTAAATTGCACTTGCTTTAAAAGCGTTGCTATCATTAGTCTATTTGAGTTAACTTTTCAAGCTCTTGAATAATAGGTGATTTCTCAGATGCAAAACCTGTTTCTTGAAGTTTTTCACTTAACTTGCAAAGGTATTTAATCACATTCATTCTACTAACTTCAGGCTGCACATCATAATCATTGCTATCCATGAATTCATCAATTTCCCTGAGCATAAGACTAAGGTTTCGACTGACTTCACTAACAACTTCACAGCGATGATGAGACAGATGACTAGATGTGATGGTAAAGCTCGTTTTCGCTCTTGATGACTATGTGTGTCACTAATTGCTTGTTCAATAGTAACTGAAGGAATAGCAGTTTCGCGCATCTTTGAGTACTGTACCTGATTCGACCACAGGTAGTTGCGGTGAGAATTCTTTGAGTTGCATTTGTTCTCAGTACACGTTGGGGACATACTTCAGTTTACCTGGTTTTGAGCTTAACCGAACCGTATTGGTCAGTGGCTTGCAGTACAGCAATACCTCAGCCAACAACGCCGATTGCCAAAAGAAATGGTGCAAGCCCTCCATAACCAGGGTTTGGTTTATGCTGACTCCAACCAAAATGCCGTATTCGGAATGCGATCACTCGCGGGAGAAACTACGGAACATTCTTGCGAGGAACCAGGGGGAAAGACAACACCTTCATGGGATACCTCGTAGCATCAAACGTGCAGATGGTTGGTTCTATCTCAGATTGGGTGGCTTGCCTGATGATGAAATCCAGCGAGTTGTGCTAACAAAATCCCCCATTGATGCCCTGTCACTAGCAACAATAGAAGGAATCCCACAACAAAAGACCATGTATCTAGCAGCTGATAGTGCCAAGAGCTTACCTGTGAAATACTTGAGAACCATCCCAAAAGTGATAGCGGCTTATGATAGTGATGATGCTCTTAATGAGATAGCTTTGGCGATTCAGGAACAGCTGCCAGAAACTGAAAGGGTACGTATTACAGGTCGCTACATCTAGGTTCCTATATGGTTTCTGCTGGGCTAGAAGCTCAGGATGCGCGTCGGCAAAGGTATCGGTATTAACCTAGTACTTACCGAGGTTAGGGTTGCTCACGGACACTTATTGTGGCTAGTGACGTTCCGCCATGTTTGACCGTTCTTGCTTCCGTAAGTGATCCCGTTGAAAACGGGCTTAACTCTCTCAGATCCCTTGTACCCCCATGAGGCTTTTCCGTCTTTGTTCGAGTCGTAACCGAACTCGAAGTGGAGATGGGGATGACCGTTGGATGTGGGACCGGTCTTGCCAACCTTTCCGATCACAGTTCCCAACTGGACTTTGTTTCCAACCTTGACAGATCGGGACTGGAGATGAAGATAGGTAGTGAACCAGCCACCACCGTGATTAATCTGGATGACGTTGCCGGCGTTTTCGTGGTAAAAGGACTGGTTGACAGTTCCGGACGCAGGAGCCAGAAGAGTGGCACCCTCGGTTCCCTTCTGGTCGGGCTCTTTTACCATGTCTAGCGCAGGAGCGTGCGCCCAAGTATCCAGCCGCCACTTCTGTTTGCAATAAAACGGCAATTGCAACCTCGGCTTGGCAGCCGCCGCCGATGTAGTTTCCATTGACTCTAGTGTAGAAGGTGTAACTTCTTCTTGGGAAGTTGTAGGATTGGCTTCCTCTGCCGATGGTGTTGACTCTGGCGTAGAAGGTGTAACTTCTTCTTGGGAAGTTGTAGGATTGGCTTCCTCTGCCGATGGTGTTGACTCTGGCGTAGAAGGTGTAGCTTCCTTTTGAGAGCTTGTAGGTTGGGATACTTCTTGAGCAACGGCAGGAACGACAGCCGGAGTTACGAGTAAAGCTAGCCCGACTACAGTAGCGGAAAGCGATTTAAAATGCATTTTCTGTGTCCTTTCATTTATTGAAGGTATGTATTCATCAAAATCTTGTGGTTACTGAGTTCCAGCCTGAAAATGACTCAGTTGTTCTGACTTATGACTGACTTGAACGTGTAAAATTTATATAGTTGCCTGCAATGTCGCTATGCCTAGATCGCTCAAAGTTCGTCGTGATTGCATTGAGAAAGTTAAATTGGCAGTTAAGCGTAATGGCTTTCCCAGCCAAAGAACTTTGTCTGAGGAGGCAGGACTGGCTTTAGCCACAGTTAGCAACTTCCTGACAGGGAAACCCGTGGATCATGCGACTTTTGAAGAACTTTGTCAGAAATTAGCGCTCTGTTGGAGAGACATCGCTGATTTGGATTTTGAGGCTCCATCAGTAGCTATAGATCAAAATGGCGAGAGAAAAACTAAAAGTATTCACCAGGACTGGGGAGAGGCGATTGATGTCTCGGTGTTTTACGGGCGTACTGAAGAACTTGCGACTTTAGAACAATGGATTGTGAATGAGCAATGCCGACTCGTCACTGTAATTGGGATGGGTGGCATTGGCAAGACGGCTTTATCTGTGAAAGTGGCACAGCTAGTGCAGGACAATTTTGATTATTTGATTTGGCGAAGCCTGCGTAACGCTCCACCAGTTCAGGAGCTTTTGGTAGAATTAATTTGCTTTGTGTCTCAACAGCAAGAAACGAATTTGCCAGAGACTGTAGATGGTAAAATAGCCGAGTTGCTTAAGCATCTAGGTGAAAAACGCTGCTTTCTCATACTGGATAATGCGGAATCAATTTTATGTACTGACAAAACCTCCGGAGCCTATTGTCCAGGATATGAGGAATACGGGCAACTGCTTAGATGTGTAGGTCAGAGCAGCCATCAGAGCTGTTTATTGTTGACTAGCAGAGAAAAACCCAAAGGACTTAGTTCCAAAGAAGGAAGACATCTGCCTGTTCGTTCATTGAAATTAAGCGGATTACAGCAGGAAGAAGGTTATTTCATTCTCAAAGAAAAAGGTTTTGCTATATCAGAAAACAAAAGTCGAGCATTAATAGAACATTATGCAGGAAATCCTCTAGCGTTAAAGATTGTAGCGACGACTATTCAAGAATTATTTCAGGGTGATATTTCTCAATTTCTAGAACAAGGTATCGTTATTTTTGGTGACATTTCCGACTTACTAGAGCAGCAGTTTAATCGCCTGTCGATTTTAGAACGGCAAATTATGCATTGGTTGGCGATTAATCGAGAGTGGGTTTCGCTCTCCCAATTACGAGAAGATATTGTTCCACCTCTTCATCAAAAGACTTTATTGGAAGCTTTAGAATCTTTACAACATCGTTCCCTGATTGAAAATACGAGAGCAAAATTTACTCAACAGTCGGTGGTAATGGAGTATGTGATTGATAGATTTATCGACGAAGTGAATCAAGAATTAACCACCGGAGAAATTGCGCTGTTTCATACCCATGCCTTGATAAAGGCTACCAGTAAAGATTACCTGAGAAATGCTCAAATTCGCCTGATTCTCAAGCCTATTGCTGATAGATTGCTGGCTCAATTTACAAATGTCGAAAACCACCTAAATCAGTTGTTGTCGAACCTGCAAGTTTTGACATCTCGAAAACCTGGATATGCAGGCGGAAATATTCTCAATCTACTTTGGCAGCTTCAAGTCAATGTCAGCGGTTATGATTTTTCTAACTTAACCATCTGGCAAGCCTACTTACAAGGCATGAACTTACATCAAGTCAACTTTACAAACTCAGATTTAACTAAATCAGTTTTTACTCAAACTAATGCAGGTATTTTATCAGCTGCCTTTAGTCCAGATGGAAAGCTGTTAGCAACAGGAACTGATAACGAAATTTGTTTGTGGCAAATTGCAGATAGCCAACAACTTATTTATTACAAAGGACACATAGCGTGGGTGGTATCCGTTGCTTTTAGCCCAGATGGTCAAATTCTGGCAAGTGGCAGTAATGACCAAACGATTAGGTTATGGAATGCCCATACAGGGCAGTGTTTAAAAACACTGCGGGGTCACACCAGTTGGGTGCAATCAGTTGCTTTTAGCCCAGATGGTCAAATTCTGGCAAGTGGCAGTAACGACCAAACAATAAAATTATGGGATATTCATACTGGGCAATGTCTCAAAACTCTTAAAGGACATACAGGACGGGTACTTTTTGTTGCATTTAGTTCATTAAATGAACAAACTTTAGTTAGTAGTGGCGAAGACCAAACCGTTAGGCTGTGGAATATTAGTGATGGAAAGTGCTTGCGGCTTTTGGCGATTGGGATCAATTGGATACTGTCTGTAGCCTTAAGTCCGGATGGACAGACACTAGCAGTTGCTAGCGAGGGTAACACAGTTAAGCTATGGAATATACAGACGGGAGAACGTGTCAAAACACTACTTAATTACAGCAATTTTGTGTGGGCAGTTGCCTTTAATGCGGATGGTCAGGTATTGGCAACAGCAGGTGAAGATAAAACAGTAAAAATCTGGAATGTCTCAACAGGAGAATGTCTACAAACCTTACAGGAACATACCGAAAGGGTTTGGTTAGTCGTTTTAAGTCCAGATGGGCAAACATTGATAAGTGCAAGTAATGACAAAACAGTAAAATTATGGGATTTTCATACTGGGCAATGCTTGAAAACGCTAAAAGCTTATAGCAATTGGGTATCCTCTGTTGCCTTTAGTTCGGATGGTCAAATCTTGGCAAGTGGCAGTGAAGACTACCAAATTAGATTGTGGAATGTATCTACAGGTTACTGCCTAAGAACATTGCAAGGGCATACAAACATTGTTTCATCAGTTGTATTTGCTCCAAATATGGCTGCTAGTGAACCATTACATTCGATTTTGGCAAGTGGTAGCGACGACAAAACCATTAAGCTTTGGGACACCTTTACTGGTGAATGTGTAGGAACTTTGTGGGGACACGGTGATTGGGTACAATCTGTAAATTTTAGCCCAGATGGTCAAATTTTGGCAAGTGGTAGTCGCGACCAAACAGTAAAGCTTTGGGATTGGCGTACTGGGGAGTGTTTACACACGTTGTATGGACATACCCATAGAGTTAAGTCAGTGGCTTTTAGTCCCCAAAAAAGTATCCTAGCAAGTGGCAGTGATGACCAAACCATCAAACTTTGGAATGTTGCAGAAGGCGCTTGTCTGGAAACTTTGAAAGGACATGAAGATTGGGTACTGTGGGTAGCTTTTAGCCCTTGTAGTAGATTGCTTGTCAGTGGTAGCGGCGATCGCACAATCAAATTGTGGGATATCTCTACAGGGGAATGCCTGCAAACTTTGACTGGACATAGCAATCGAGTCAGGTCAGTTGTGTTTAGTCCAGATGGTCAAAAATTAGTTAGCTGTAGCGACGACCAAACACTCAAGCTTTGGGATAGCAGTACAGGGGTAAATTTGAGAACATTTGAGGGACATCAAAAGGTAGTATGGTCAGTTGCTTTTAGTCCAAATGGACAAATGTTAGCTTCAGGTAGCAAAGATGAGACTATAAAGCTTTGGAATATGGATACTGGACAATGTCTCAAAACCCTAAGAGCAAATAGACCTTATGAAGGGATGAATATTACTGGTGCGATTGGTTTGACCGCAGCCCAAAGAGCAACCCTCAAAGCGTTGGGGGCAGTGGAATTCGATTCATCTCAGTAACTAATTTAAATTACTTTTTGTAAAGTTACTTCTTTAAGTTAGCTCCTAGCAAAAATGGAAGCTCTACAATCAAAACATATCAAGCAACTAGACTATTACTAGATGCAATTATGGATGAAAACAATTTAAAATCCCAACAATCTGCTGAGGCGAAAAGTACAGACAAGTTCGTTGCGGAAACTGAGGTCGTCAGAAAGCCACCTGTACTAAATAAAATGACTGTTGAAGATTCTTCTGATGATTCTCGCGATCCAACCGTGCAAGACAGACCCTTATCGGAGGATTTAATCAAGGCTGCTATTGCTCAAAAAATGGTGGAGGAAAAGCAAAATCAAAGAAAGCTGATTATTCCTACTGATGCTCAAGTTGAGACATCAGATTGAAAGGGAGCAAGCGGAAAATGCCACTCAAAATTGTTAATTAATTTAATAATTCATGTAAATTATTAAATTTTGTCACAAAAAGTTGTTGAAGACAGGAGAAAATTTTGAGAGTAATGTAGTCATACAGCAGATACTACAAAAATTTGTTGCTCAAACTTTGTGAAAAAAATTTTAATTTTATCAGCAAACCCTAAAAACACAGACAAGCTGCGTTTGGACGAAGAGGTACGGGAAATTCAGACAGCACTCAGACAAGCCAAAAATCGCTCTGAGTTTGAAATAGTGACTGAGTTAGCACTAAGAGTTGACGACTTACACCGGGCACTGTTAGACCACCAACCGACGATTGTTCACTTTTCTGGACATGGCGCTGGAAGTCATGGCTTAGTTTTAGAGAACAATTCTGGGCAAATGCAGTTAGTGAGTACAGAATCACTAGCAAGATTATTTGGATTGTTTCAAAAACAAATTGAATGTGTTTTCCTCAATGCCTGCTATAGTGAGGCTCAAGCTCAAGCGATTCACCAACACATAGATTATGTAATTGGTATGAATCAGACGATAGGTGATAAAGCGGCAATTAAGTTTGCTATTGGATTCTACAATGCACTTGGTGTTAACAAATCCTACGAAGATTGTTTTGAATTCGGCTGTGCATTGATTGACTTACAAGGAATTCCAGAATCACAAACCCCTATACTCAAAGCTAGAAAGCGTCCCTCTGTCCCTGTAAAAGAGACAGACCCCAAAATAACTACTCCAGAAGAACAAAACTCGCAGCCCAAACATATGGGGGGAATTTCTCAAAATGTTAGCGGTGGTTATGTGCATGGTGGGATGCAGGCAGCCCAAGGTAATAATAATCAGCAAATTTCAAACACTTATGCTTCACAAGAACAAAAACAAACTCTCGCCGAAGCTGTAGCAGAAATTCAGCAATTGCTAGAACAGCTAAGCCAAACTTATCCCACTGACACAACTCTTGGGAAAATGACCATAGCTACAGAAGCTATTAAATGTTTTGAAAATAACCCGATTTTGATGCAAAAAATAACTAGTGCATTAAAAGACGGAAGTATTTTCACTTTCAAACAGTTGCTCAATCATCCAGCAGCAGATTTTACTATCACTGCTTTAGAGGATTGGCACAAAAATAATTTGCGAAAGTAACAATTTTACTTAAAAAAGTATTAACTAATTTTGTCATAATTATACTTTTGAGTCGCATTGCTAATTTTTTTAATGGATGTGCGGAAAAAAAGCCATGAATAAAGTACCTTCATCAGAAGAAAATTCTTTACTACCTCCTCATCAAGGTATTCAACAAAATGTTGAACAATCAACAATAAAAGGAGGTATGCAGAGTAATCAAGGTAATAACAATACTCAGATTCAAGACAATAAAAGAATTGTTGAGCAAACTATTAAAAAAGCACAATACGTCGCTAACACGGGGGAAGGAAATGCTGTAATTAATATTACAAACTATTATTATCGTGAAGATATTAAGGTAGCACCAGTTACGTCAGCTGACACCAATACTGATGATAATCTTCCATGTCCTTATCGAGGTTTATTTCATTTTGGTCCCAATGATGCCGAATTCTTCTTCGGACGCGATGTCTTTATCGAAGAACTGATTCAAGCGACTGTAAAGCGTAACTTTATTCCTGTACTAGGTGCATCGGGAAGCGGGAAATCTTCAGTGGTGTTGGCAGGATTGATACCAAAGTTACAACAACAAGGTTGCTGGCTGTTTACTCACTTTCGCCCTGGTTCAGACCCCTTTCAAGCTTTGGCTGAGTCCCTAGTTCCTTTGTACACATCTGGTGATGCTACCGTGCAGATAGCCCAAGCACGAGTATTAGCTAAATATTTTCACGATGATAAGGTGACACTTTCTGGTATATTTTCCCATATTCGACGTCAGCATCCCAATCATCGAGTGCTGTTAATTGCTGACCAATTTGAAGAACTTTACACTCTGTGCAACGATGAAAAAACCCGCACTAGTTTCTTAGACACTTTATTAGATGCCTTTCAATCTTCTTCCGGTTTCCAATCTCCTCCTGTGTTAATTGCAACAATGCGGGCAGATTTTTTGGGAAATGCTTTATCTTATCCTCCTTTTGGAGATGTGTTGCAGAATACTGATATCAAAATCAGGTCGATGAACCACTCCGAACTTTCACAGGTGATTGTAAAGCCTGCTGAAATATTAGGGATCACCTTTGAAGCGGGACTAGTGGAACGCATCTTAGATGATGTAGAGGATAAGCCGGGAAATTTACCTCTGCTGGAGTTTGCCTTGACGCTATTGTGGCAACAGCGAACGGGTAAACAAATAACTCATACAGTTTATGATGCAATTGATAATGTGCAAGGCGCTCTAGCCCGCTATGCAGATGAGATTTATGATAAGCTGAGTGCGACTGAGCAAGAACAGGTGCGGCGGATTTTTATTCAATTGGTGCGTCCGGGAGAGGGAACAGAAGATACGCTCAGGTTGGCAACAAAAGCGGAATTGGGTGAAACAAGCTGGGCATTGGTCACAGAAATAGCTAATGCACGATTAGTAGTTACAAGCCGCAATTCTGCTGATCAAGAGACAGTAGAAGTTGTCCATGAAGCACTGATTCGTAATTGGGGTAAGCTGCGGCAATGGATGGAAACAGACCGCAGCTTTCGTGCTTGGCAAGAAAGACTACGGGCAGCAATGCAGCAGTGGGATGCTACTAGTAGGGATGAGGCAGCATTGTTGCGTGGTAAGCCCTTGGCTGATGCTCAAGAATGGTTACAAAAGCGTCCAGAAGAGTTGACAGCAGAGCAGGAATACATTCAAACTAGCTTGGCATTACAGAAAAAAGAGCGCGAACAGCAAGAGCGTCAAAGACAAAGAGTAATTGCAGGGCTTACTAGCGGTTTAGTAGGAGCATTGTTGTTAGCTGGGATCGCTGGTGTAGGTTGGTGGCGTGCAAATGTAGCTGAGACTAATGCTCGAATCCGCGCTCTTGCTTCGTCATCAAAAGCACTTTCGGCTTTGTATAAAGAGAGAGCAAGTACTTTGGAGTACGCGCTTAAATACAGTGAAAAGCTTCCGTCAAAGGAAGAGAAAGATGCTTTATTAAATCAACAGAACAATGCCCTGATAAACGCTATCAAAGCAGGAAGGGAAGTGCAACGAGCAGGGTGGGTAGAAGCAGGTACGCGCATTCAGGTTTTAAATACGTTGCAAAGGGCAGTGTATGGAGGATATAAACAGATAGAAGAAATTAAAATTCCTGAATGTTTCTCCTCTTCTCTGAAGGGTGTTGTGGGCTCAAGCCCTGACGGTAAGAAAATCGTTTGTACCACTTATGACGGCACGGTAAGACTATGGGAACGCACTACTAGCAGAAAACTCAAAAACCTAAAAGGTGATTTAGACTGGGTGGGTGATGTCCGATTCAGCCCCGATGGCAAGACCATTGCTTCTGGTAGTATGAGTGATGTCAAACTGTGGGACCGCACTACTGGCGAAGAAATCAAGACTTTCAAAGGGCATTTAAGTGAAGTAAGTTCCATCAACTTTAGCCCTGACGGTAAGACAATTGTTGCTGGGAATCTCGACGGTACAGTAATAGTATGGGATGTTATGACTGGCAGAGAACTCAAGACCCTTAAAAGTCATTCCGGTGAAGTTGAAAGTGTCAGCTTCAGCCCCGATGGCAAGACTATTGCTGAAAGTTCTATAAATACGCTAACACTTTGGGATATTTTAACTGGTACAGAACTTAAAACTTTTACCTTTAAATTTCGTAATTATGGCTTCCAATTCAGTCCAAATAGTAAGGTGATCGCTTTTGCTGACAATGACAAAACAAAACTGTGGGATATCACTGCTGGTAGAGAAGTTAAAACGCTCTCTAGTGGTAATCCTACTTTCAGCCCTGATAGTAAGACAATTGCTACCACTGATAACTCTGAAAGAAAATTGAATCCAAACTCTAACAGCAAGGACAAATTTATCGGTAAAGGCTATGTGAAACTGTGGGATGTTTCAACAGGAAGGGAACTTCAAACTCTCCAAGGACACTTAAGTGTAGTTAATAATATTACCTTCAGCCCCGACCGCAAAACACTTGCGTCTGCCAGTTCTGATAATACAGTAAGAATATGGGATATTGCGACTGGTAAAACACTCAAAATCCTCCAAGGACATTTAGAGGCGTTAGATGTTAGCTTTAGCCCTGACGGCAAGACGCTTGCTGCTAGTAATGCAGACACTCGTACAGCTGTGCCTTACAACTTTCTTATTAAAAATTCGGTGAATTTATGGGATGTTTCGACAGGCAGAGAAATCAAGACTCTTATCCAAGGGGATCTGTTAACTAAAGTTAATAGCATCCACTTTAGCCCTGACAGCAAGATACTTGCTGCTACGTATCGTGATGGCACGACAAAACTGTGGGATGTTTCGACGGGTAGAGTACTCAATCTCCCTAGAGAGCATGATTTCCGAAAAGATGTTAATAACATCATGTTCAGTCTTAACAGCCAAATGATTGCTTCTGCCAGTGCTGACGGTACAGTAACTCTGCAAGATAGCATGAATGGCAGAGACATCAGAACACTCAAAGGGCATTCAAATTGGGTAAATGATGTCAATCTCAGCCCTGATGCCAAGACAATTGCTACCGCTAGTGCTGACGGTACAGTAAGATTATGGGATCTCGCCAGTGGTAGGGAAATCAAAACTCTTGAAAGTCACTCAGGCGAGATGACTAGCGTCAACTTCAGCCCTGACGGCAAGACAATTGTTACTGCTGGTGCTGACGATAAGGTGAGACTGTGGAATGTCTCTAGTGGTAAGGAACTCAAGCTCCTGTCAGGATATTCTCACAAAATTATTAGGGTAGGGTTTGCCGACAAAGGCGGTAAAAAGATTTTTGCTAAAAATCTTGATGGTACAACGGAACTTTGGGAAGCCTCAACAGGTAGAGAATCAGACTTCTACAACGGGGAAATCTTGAAGACTGGTGATTTCAGTTTCAGCGATGATGGCAAGACGATTGTTACTGTAAACTGGGACGGTATCGTGAGATGGCGGGATATTTCAACGAGCAGAGAAACCAAAACTCTCAAGGTAAGTTTCCCCGTTGCACATAGCGCCAGCTTTAGTAAAGACGGCAAGATGATTGCTGCTGCAACACCTCAAGGTATTGTATTGTGGGATATTACAACTGGTAAACAACTCAAATCCTTCAAAGGGCATTCGGATTGGTCAAAGAACGTTATTTTCAGTCCTAACAGTAAGCTGATTGCTGCTTTCAGTTCTGATGATAAAGCCACAGACAGAACAGTGCAATTGTGGAATATCAAGACTGGTGAAGAAATTAAAACTATTAAAGAAAATTTCAATTTGGTTAATGACATCAGCTTTAGTCCCGACAGTAAGACGATCGCTTTTGCTAATCGTGACAGTACGGTGAGACTATGGGATATCGCGACGGGCAAAAAAATTCTTACCCTTAGAGGACATAAAGATAACGTTTACAAGGTTTATTTCAGCCCTGATGGTAAAACTATTATTTCTCAAGGTTATGACAGTTTGAAATTCTGGGATATTTTCATGGACAAAGCAGAAGTTGGAACTTATGATAGCAAGGATTATTCTTTTTCTTATGCCTTTAACCTTAATGAGAAGACGCTTGCTTTAGTTAATCGACAAGGGTTATTACTATTGAATTTTGATTTAGACGATTTAGTGCGGCGCGGTTGTAATCAAGTGAGCGACTATCTAAAGACAAACTCTGAGGTTAGTGAGAGCGACAAGCACCTTTGCGATTACGATATTATAGGCTAACCACAACTCTCAAGAATTATCGGCATGAGATCGCTCCAACGCTCGCACTGTTTTAGTGTCGCAATTCTAAGCAGTGTTCAATGCAGGCGTTGCTTGAGAAATCGATACCAATGCTCAGTGAAAAGAGCAGGGGGTGCAGGGGGAGAAAGAGTTAATGGAGGTTAACTCTTTTGCTTCCCCAATCCCTTGCACCCCTGCTTGTCAGAGATGGGTTCCGCCTGGGCATGCGGAGTCGAGATTGGTCTTGACCCACCAGTTGTTGTCGGTGCTGCCGACCTAAATTTTCGGACTCTTGGTTTGGTAGAGGACGTAGTTCGTCCTCTTGTTCTAGGTTCGTGTATGGTTTCTACAGGGCTAGGAGTTCAGATGGCATATAATATCATATTCATGGCTCTCAATGGAGCTGTTTGACGTTCATACAGCTTATGCCCTAAGAGCTTTTTTTACTCAATTACCAACTTTTCAAACTTCCTCTAAGGCCGCAATAATTTTCGCTTGCAGTTTCAAGGGAGTTGTTTCTAAAATCCACTCCCAATACTGGTTGTCTAGATACTTCTGCCAAGAAAATATTTCTTTTAACAATACGTCCGGATCATCATACTGTGTTAGTAACTCCATTACAGTGCAGACTATAGAATGAGCTTCTTCTGGTATCCTACATGACTCATACTCAGAATTATTCCTAGTCGTATAAGAAGTATTTAATAACGAAAGGAATATTTTTAACCACTCCTTCCAACTACCACCAAACTCAGTTGCTAACTTAGAGATGTAACCCTGGCTGATACCAGAAACTGCTTCAACAGCCGACTGCGTAATTTTCTGTCCTATTTCCCAAAGTTCTTTTACCGCATTCTTCACCTTCCACCAAGATTTCTCATCTAGTGAACCAGCTTCAATAGTGATGTCGGATGCTTTAACACATTCTACTTGGGGTGATAAAAAGCTCAGGTCATAATCAGCACAGAAATAGAAGTAAACTTGCTGCATTGGGCGATTATGTGATCGCAATCTTCCAATCGCCTGTTTAATCTCTGCCTGTGTTGCCCAATCTACGAACCGCTGGAATTTTTCTCCTACAGACTCTGGGCTAAAATCGCATCTGCCTATGGTTAGATATAGCGCCTCTAAAGAACCGATATTTTGGTAGGGAATGCCAAAAGTGGCTAAGGCAGTAATATCTTTGAAATCATTCGATCCTCGACTGTCTCTAAACCAACCTCCATCACCTTCATTACAAAACTTCACAAAATCTATGAATTTAATGTCGGGGTGACGTACCAAAAACTCCTGCCTGAGTGCATGTACCCTACTTTGACAAAAATCACTCCTCTGTTTGGAAACTTGTCCCAACCCTGTAACTTGAATGATTTTCAAATTCTTACTAGCAGATACCTCTTGCTCTACCGTTAAAATATCATCTGCATCAACACCCATCCACCAACACAAATAGTCAGGGGTGGCTGTAGCATCCAAGTAAATGTTCCATCCCGCAGCTTGAGCTATCTGGGCGTGTCTTTCATTACGAGTGGAAATCAGAAGTTGGCTTTGGTTTATCCGCAAAGCACCTTTAATTCGTCTTCCCCAGACTTGTAGAAATGGCACAAACCAATTAAGAATAACATCAAACTGAATTTTCTGTGTTAGTTCAAAGTTCTTGTCGCCAAAGCGTTTTCGCAATTTCCCAGGTAAATCATTCAAGTCAACCCCATACTCACAAGTGGTGTTGAATAGGGAATTTAAATTGGGGTTGAGAATGGACATCGCTTGAGTAATAATTTCATCCAAATTTTCTGGTGGGTAGCCAAGCATCTCTCTAACTGCCGCATCATTCCACCCGTGGAGGGGTTGCTTTATTTCTCCTGTTAAGCAGTAGCGCAGTACCATCCAAAGTGGCTGTAACTGGATGTTAATTTCGGGATAATGAATAGCCAATTCTGCTATCACCTGATTCAAGTCTAGTAGGCTTGCGGCAATGGAACCAATTGGTTGTACCGTGCGCATCGCTTCATCCCAGAAGTTACCACAATTTGACCAATCATAGTCGTTTGTATCTGGGGCGCTGTCGGGATGTGTGACAATGCGTAAGCTCTCCAAAGTCTCTCGTCGCTGCGATTTGTGTCCAAACCCAGTTCCTGAAACAGAACGACACGCTTCTAGTAAATGACAAGTGCTGCAAACGGGATTTTCAGGTCCTTCATCAACTAAGATATTTTTGTTCCGTAGCGCTGTAAAGACCGAACTACGATGGCAGTTACCTTTTGTGTCAGGAACTTCCCCATTTTTGGGCCATCTCAAATATGGTTTACCATTTGGTGTATAATCCCACACCATCCCTGAATTACGAACTTCTAGATAACTGTAATTGCGCTCAACAGTTTCTGTGGTAACATTTCTGGCATGAGATGTAAAGTACCACAGCTTATCCACTCCAAAAGCTTTTGGAGTGGCAATGCCTGCATCATGGCTTTTGAATGTCCCGGTGGGGCTATTGTCTAAAATGTGTTTCCATCCCAGTGCGATCGCCTCAGTATAAACTTGCAACCGCTGACCTTTCTTAAATACAATTTTGGGTGGAATAGCACAATCACCGATTCTGGGTAACTTCCCTGGTTTGTACTCAATCGTATTGTCCTTTTGATTCTCATCTAAAGTTTTGTCAGCGGTTTGGTGAGCAGGATTTTTCTTGCCAAAACCATTCTTGGGACGATATCGCTCCACCATCCGCCGGAACCACAGCTTGAGGTTGTAGAGCATTCCCCACTCGCGATCATCAAAAGCTAACTGCTTCTGGATTGATTCGGGACATAGAGCAAAGAAATCGGATGGCGTAATGGTTTGGTCATTCCAAACTACAATTACTTGATATCCACCTTTGCGACACTGTGAAATACCTTTTGCATAGTGGCGAATTAAATCCAGGTTTTTTATGGAGTCTTCTCGTGGGCGTAACTCGATCTGGCGATCGCTTAATAGGTGGAACGAACCTTGTTTGAGTAGTTGGTTAATTTGGCGATGAGTATGGGATTGAGAAAGATAAGCAGCACTTGTAATTAGTTTAACTTCATTTTGACGACCTGCCGCAAGTAATTCGTCAATATCCAAATATTCTTTGGTGTCCAGTTGCCCCCAATCACCCACACTAATCCGATATCCCCATTGATGGCAGCGTTGGAGAGTTTCTTCGTTGGCTTTGGCAATATGAGTATTTAGTATAGCTCCAGCATCGGGCATTAACCTAATTTCTTTAGGACGCAATCGCTTGAGGTAATCTTTTAAGGTTTTCTCTCCGTATCTAGCAGCACTCGCGGTGCCAATGACGGCTATATCAGTTTGCCCAGTTCGCCATAAGAACAGGGCTGTAAGTAGAGATTTGAGCGCCCCTTCACAAAGAATCACCACTTTCACATTTTTGGTGTCAGGGTGTTTCCAACAAAATAGGGGCAGTTCTCCGTTCGGTAATTGTGGTCCGTTTCCTCCGTAGTTGATACCACTCAGCCAGATATATTTGGGGTCATTTTGCAGTGTGGCAATTTGGAACCCGGTGATGTGAAAGTCGGGATCTAGGGCAGCGATCGCTATCCCCGACCTTCCTAAAAGTTTACCATCAGGGGAAATGCCTGGAAGCTGGGTGGTTACACCATTAGGAGCGTAAAGTCCGGGTTCCCAAGTCAGAAGCCAACCTAGTTCAGAAACCCAGTTAATTTCTTGAGTACTCAACTGCCTTCTTTGCTGGAGGTGGGTGGAGTGTTGAGTACTCAAAGTTGTTACAGTTGCTTGTCGCAGCAATTGGAATTGGCGATCGCGTTCCTCTATACTCAATCGTTCCTTGACTTTAACATCAATGGAATAACGCTGCTGTTGGGAGTATGCTGGCGTTTCTTTTTGGTTACTGCCGTCGTCTAATACAAACAAACCGCCCATGTCGTTACGTAGCAGCGTCAGGAAGCGGTATCCAACGGGAGCGTCCTGTTGACTAAAACTTCGCAAACACTCAATTAAACCATCTTCTCGTATGGCGCAGCCGTGGTGGTTGCCGCAGACAGGACAGAGATTACGTTTGCTTGTGTACTGACGTTTCATAGGGGCATTCAAAAGCAGAGCTTTAAACTCGCAAAGAGGCAAAATTTTTGTGCCTTTTAAGAATACCGTCCTGCTTTTTTCGGCTAAAAAAGTACTCACGGATCAAAATGATCAAGATGATCAGTTGAGTACTCAAAGCTGAAAAGCTTATACTGTAAGCATTTCAAAAAATCACTATCACACGAGGGGGCGTTACTATCACACGAGGGGGCGTTACTATCACACGAGGGGGCGTAATTGAGTACTCAAAACAAACAAAAATCCCCAGGAATCTCGCGCCTGTGGGCGTATTACAAAACTGATATGCTCCCGTCGAAAACCGCTATAACAGCTTATTTGATTCTAAAAACCTTCCCTTTAGGGATAAAGGGTAATTGCCGACTTACAGGAATTAAAAAAGCATGTTCCAGACGGATGTGTAAATTATCGCAATATCCGTCAGTAATAATTAGTAATGGTCCATTTTTGGGAAAATCCTCTGTTCTTTCCAATAAATCAATTCCTGGCTGTAAGACAGTACCGCCTCTACCCCTGACTTTGACTCTCTCTGCCAAGGCTTCTGGTGCTAAATAACCTTGGTCGTAAGCAACTGCATCGCAGAAAACGACCCGCACAAAAGGAACATCATGAGAAATACTATAAGAAGCGATCGCTCCCAACGCCTTTCCCAACAACTCCCGTTCCATTGAACCAGAAGTATCTAATATTACCCCAAATGTCCGACCTTCTTCTGCATTGCTATCCGGTACATAACGAGGACGGGGAATATCAGGAGTCGCTGACTGACGGCGACTAGGACGAGCATAAGACCTAACTTTGATTAGAGGAGAAAAGTAATTATCAAACCACTTAGCCAATTCCACATCCCAAGGAATAGGAGGGTGACTCAAAGCGTTAATCTCTTCAATTAAACCTGCTGGCAGATAACCTCGGTTCTGTTCATGGTGATAGACGAGTCCCTGACTCAGACAACGCCGATAAAACTCATCCAATCCCATGCCATCATCATTCGTCCACCAATCTGGTACTCTTGGTTCCAAAATGTCACATTGCCCTATACCCCGCAAGGTAGCTAGTTTACGATAGAGGCGCAAATCTCTGACTATTTGGTCATAAATTGCCTCGGCTGATAAACCCTTCAAATCAACATCGTACAATACACCTACTTGGGGTAGTTCCCCCACACCCATTTCTACCAGCCAAGAATTAATAACATAATCACAGGCAACGTTCCACAGATAGGGATCTCTTCCTTGACGACGAGCGTCATGTCTGAGTCCTACATGTAACAATTCATGAGCCATCACAAATCGGCATTCTTCATTAGCTAGTCTGGCGGCAGGATTGATAAAAATTTGTTTGCTTTCTACATCAACAGCTGCCACGGAAATCTCCAGACGCTGACAAACTAATGGATCTTCAATAATCTCAAAATTAGCTGCTAAGGCTCCCAGCAGCGGATAGCTGTTAATGAACCAAGACTTAGCTCTTTGTGCAGGGGTATCTTTTTGGCTCTGTCCTAGCAATGGTTCGCGTCCTGCGGCTATACTTACTGCACTGGTAACGGCTCTTGTTAATCCTTCTCCAAAGCCAGCTTGCCAGTCAAAGCTATGACCCCAAGAGTTAGTTTTAGGAGATTCTATAATCATGTCAATGAAGTTATATCCAGGAATGCCCCGTTCGCAAAACTCCTGGTATAAGCTTTCTTCATTACGGTTAGAGAAGTTGAGGGGAAAGAGGTATTCCTCTGGACTAGATCCCAATTTTAGATCGGCAAGAAACTTCGCATTAAAGTAATTGCAGGCGGCGTTCCATTCCCGAAAGTGTGCGCGTTGTTGGAAATGACCAAACCCCAAATGCAACAGACAATGAGCGAGTACATACATCCATTCTTCTTGTGAGCCACGTCGTGTAGGATGTACGTGAATTGTACCATTACTAGTCACTACAGCCCAGCCTTGTGGGGGACATTGATTTCCTTGCTGACGAATGATGTGAGCGCGGCAAAGCGTTGCGAAAATGGGATGTTGTGCGAGGAGGTGATACCCCTGCTCAAATTGTATTTTGGCAATATCCCGTGTTGTTGCTTGGTTTTTTTTACGTGCCATTTTCTTTTTTAACCAAACGTGGTAAATCTCTGACAATTTCTACCATCAGCCAACTGGGTAAGGCTTCTCCTTTTTCGGTTTCGGAAACAACCATTTGTGCAATCTCGAAGCTGATAGCAGCTAGATCCTTCAGCAGTCCTTTGGCACGATAAGCTAGGTCTTTGTGATTGCCTATCATCGCTTGACGTTCTTGGGGCAATTCCTTGATGAGTTGAGCGCGGAATGACTGAGCCAGAAAATAGAGGACATCCCTATCTTCTGGCAGATGCGGCCATCCAATCTCGCCTTTGAGGATAGCTGTTAGCTGGTACTTACTTTTAATTTGTTTAATGAAGCCTTTGAACTGGGTAGCATGATGGGGGGAAAGACACCCCGTAGCGAGAACTTCTAGCCAATGATCTGTGAGGCGCGAGCCATACTCATGAAGAATATCACTCAACATATGCCAAGAGCGTGGAGTCGAAAAAGGTTCTTCATGTTTAGGAGGTTGACTCCATAGATGATCGGGGCGAGTTTGGATATATTCAATCACCCAGGGATGAATATTATGATTTTTTGCCCAATCCAGCCAGTCTCGGTGGGACACTTTCAAATGGACATGAACCATGCGGTTGAGCAAAGGTGAAGACATGGGCTTAACGATGGCGCTATCTTGAGCGCGATTGCCTGCACCAATTACGATTGAAGCTTTGGGAAGATAATACTCACCAATTCTCCGTTCATGAATTAGGCTGTAGAATGCCTTTTGAACTTCGTGAGAACAAGCGTTAAGTTCATCTAAAAACAAACAATAGGGTTCATCCCGTGCAATCATTCTTGGTGGGCAGAAGCGACTCGTTCCATCTATAATCTGCGGCACGCCAATTAAGTCTTCTGGTGCTAGTTGACTACCAAGTAGTGAAACGCAAGGTATTCCTACCTCCTTAGCAAATCCTTCTACCAACGATGATTTGCCGATTCCTGGCGCTCCCCAAATAAAAACAGGGCGCACTACCGCCACATTAAGCAGAAATTCTGAGAGTTGTTTTTGAGTGACTGTAATAGCTGGGTTCATTGGATATACATCGGTTTAACTCACAGAAACTTCCCCAATTTTGGAATGATTCCAATATAAGCGTCCTAATTTAGCTTTGCCATTCCACCCTAACAAATGTCTGTGGTAAACGTCTTCTGATCTGCTATGGCAATCTTAACTGAGTTATGAACATTACTTTTTTATGAACCGCCAAGACGCCAAGAACGCCAAGAAAAGAAACACTTGTGTTTACGAATCATTTAGGACGGCTATATCTTGCAGCTAGCCATATTTAACACTTCCGTGAGTTTGACAGCATATTTTTCCGGAACTGGCTTATCTCTACCTTCGGTTTCGATGTCTCGTACCCAACTTTGACTCATACCTATGGCTTGAGCAAGTTGTCTCTGATTCATATGCATAGCTGTTCTAGCTTGCCGTACAATATCCCCCGTAAGCTTGCTTGTTTGGGGTAACTCAATGATTTGTGGAGTAGTGCTTGCTTGGGGAGGTGTTTCTACTAGTTCGTTCGTGCTGGCTGAAGTGGAACTAGGGTGATTTTTTGTTTGGCATTGAGAATTTTTTTTAGGTGGGTTAGTTTTTGAGGTTTTAAATTTATTTAGATTCCTTTGGATTTCCGGTGGCAGTTTAAAGATTAACTTTGCTGGAAATAAAGAGTTTTGTATATAGTTATCTGGCAGCCTTTTAGTTCCAAGTAGCTGCTGATTTCTCTGTTTAGTAGGCAGGTTGCTAAGTTCATCTGGCATTGCCCATGAAGGGCGCAGCCAGATGGGGTAGGTGCGATCGTCAAACTCAATTTTGATCCCAACTTTATCTTTTAAAATCAGTAATGCCTCTTCTAGGGTTTCTTTAAGTCTCGCGCCATACCTATAATCACTGAGTGCCTGTTCAATGTCAGATGATGGCATAACGTTACTTAATAAGCTATTAATTGTGTAAATACCACTTTTATGAGCGCGACTATTTTGTATAATGTATAACGCTAAGCTACTGGCTAGCTTATGGCGATGCGGATCTATATCGAAGACTTGCTTTGGGATAAACCCGTACTGATACAGTGCGGTTCTTGATTGCTCACCTTGATAATTGAGGAAGTTGTAAGTCCAAAGACCTGGTTGTACACGGATTATAACTTCGTAAAGTTCATCTGAGTCGGCGAATAGATTTGGCTGACTATATTCCTGCACGCTCACTATCCAAAGTAGGCAGCGCTCTTTGATGCACAGGTTTAACTCTCCTTCATACCAGTGGATGACTGCACCAAGAGTTCCAACAACCACAGCCAAATCCGCTATAGCTTTCAGTTTTTGTGATTTTGTCAGCTTTTTGCTTTTGTATACCTTTAGTATTTTAATTAGTTCCGAACCTTGTAGAACAAACGGCTGCTTCCAAGGTTGTGCTTGAAGGGCAGCATACGTAGCAAACACTGCATGAAGTCTTGCCGCCATCACGCCGTATTGCTCAAGAATTTTATGTTCGGCACTGTTACAGATGTATTGCGGTTGATGCTCCTGTTTGTGAAGTATGTAAAACTCTATATAACGACCCTTCCCGAATGGTTTTTGGAAGTAAAGGCTGCCATTATCGTACTCACTCCAGTCAGGATGCTTAAGGTACGCTTGAGTAGCACTGATAATTGGTGCACTTGTTGCCGTCATCTCGTCGTTTTTGTTTGTAAATAGCGGTGATTCTGTTAATGGTAGTTTCTTGGTTTTCCTAAGATGCTTGTTAGTTTTTGCTGCCTGCGGTACTTCTAACCCAGGAATTACCATTTGGCGGCTTGGTGATTGAAAGTTGGCATACTCTTTCCTATTGTCTTCTACCAGCATCAGTTTTGCCCTCCCCCCGAATACGGAACATTAAACAGGGTGTTGTGACTGGCGTTGGGCTGGAGAATTCTAAGAATGTAGACGACTGGAAGTAACAGCAGTCGTAATTTGTTTGGGTTGAATTCAGGGATTAATGGTTGTTTGCGAATTGTAGTCCGAATAATACACTTTGTCATATAAAAAGCAGACAGTAAAATTTGTGACGCACCCAGGTGGTAATTGCCTCACTATGCGTTAACCGTTGTGTTCAACTAATTGAAGTTGGGAGCGAATCTCCAACGAAGACGAGTGCGCAGCAAAAACTGGGCGTCTATAAAGAAGCGATCGCGATCGCTCTTTTTCAACTCCCTATTCAGCAGTCACTCCAAACTAGGCAACTTCCGATACAGAAACATCGATAAAATCCTGATGAAGCGCACGAGGTGCAGCATGACTTGCAAAAATTGCCTCTTCTAAAACTTTCGCTGCCCAGTCCACAACAACCAAGCCGGACTCTTTAGCTGCGTCTTGCATTAAGGATTGCAAGTAAGCGGGAAGCTGTAGAGTTAGGGAAAAGGTTTCTCGTAATGGTAGCCTGGTCTTTTTGATTTCATCTGACTCTGCTCCTCGATAAGTCCACAGCTCACATTCGGCTCCCCTTTGATAACCATCTTTCTCGACGAAGTTCAATTTCCCCAACTGGTAGCAATAAAAGTTGTGGGGGTTGTCTATAAACTCGTGGCTGCAATGAGCGCAATTCCAGCAGCACTTTACTGATTCTGTAGAATTTTTAGTTAATTGCACTTGTTGATCAACAGTGTTCTTGTTCCTGGGCGTGGGAGGCGCAGAAGATTTGTGGTATTCTCTCGCAACTTGGGCAACGTGAACAGCTGTAACTTTGCCACTTGGAGCCGTAGAAACCGCTTTCTTCCAAGCTTCTCGTTGTTGTTCAGGAGGGAGCGCTGTCAAAGGACGGGCTTGAGCTTCATTAAGGGGAAGAATTTGTGCGCAATTGCGCACATTCTCAACCACCATAGCAGCGCCGATCAACTGGTAAGCTGAACGCCGAGATATCTCCCAGCGAGTGATGCAATATTCTTCAAATGTTTTGTAGTTTTCCCGATAAAGACGTTGATCTCGAATCTGACTTAAGGCTTGCCCTATTTCCCAAAACGCTTTTAAGCCAAGTTCTACTTTAATTTCTAACCTCCTCAGTTCTGATACTTCAGCCTCACTGAGTAGATCTTCTCTACTCAACGGGTTTTGAACATTAGTCTCTGACGCCACTTGTTCACTAGGTCCACTATTGTGGGTGAGAGTGTCGTCAAGTGTATTTAAATCTACAGTAGAGTTAGAGGATGACATTGATATGTTTTTTCCTCCGACAACGTTGAAGTTTCATGACCTGAGGTTAACTACGTCATTTTTGATGGCTGTACATACCAAACTAGGTTTGCACCGTGCAATATTTAGCCTTGCACAATGCAAAAATAATTACATCATCGCTTAATCTTTCTTATTAATTAGATTTCGTATAGAGCAATACATAAATAATCTTGTAATTATGGTAAGTAAACTTCCTGTGATAAGTTCTTCCTGTGACTGAACACCTGATGGGTCTGCTGGGGTAGTTAAAATCCTTGTAAATGTAAGAGTTTTTGTCTTAAATTAGTTAAATAGGGTAAATGATTAAACTCGAAGATGCCTGATCCTAGCCGCGCCCTTTTGCTCAGGTTAGGAAACGGCGGAATAAAGGCTAAGGTAGTTTATATAAGTATGACCGCTAAAGTAACTTTTTTGACAGTTGAGTCTGGGGCTTCTAATATGCAGGAACGCCAAAATCGACTAGCTAAGTTGATTGAACAGCTACTACAAGAGGGCTGGACTCAAACTACTTTAGCCGAGGCGATTGGTGTAGATTTCTCAACCGTACATCGCTGGTTGAAGAGTAAAACTATTCCCGAACCTGATTCCAAAAACTTTCGGCAATTGGCGAAGCTGAGTGGTGGTAACAGTAGATCGCTACAACTTTATTTAGATGGTGAAATGTCTCTATCAGCCTACCGTCAAGGTTTAGATAAGAAATTATCTGAGGAAGTAAAAAACAGTAAAAGCTCGGCTTCTGAGCGAATTAAGAAAGAAGTTTTAGCAAAAATTTATTCACTAGATCCAGTAGATATTGTAGAAGTAATTTCTTCAAGTGTAGCGTTTCTAGCAAGACAGGAGTAAAATAATTATAGTTGTAACTAATTAGATAAAAATTGTTTTTAAATACTTAGAAATGTCTCAGTTGGCAGGACTCAAAATACATATTAATAAATTTATTTAAGGAATGAAATTCGGATTTAGTATTTCTTGTTGCACTCCAAAAATACATATAGTGTGTAGGTAAGTAAATAAAGTTGCTCTGCATATCATCAAGTGAGACAAGACAGATACTTGAGAGTGCATGAATCGACTGACTAAAGAAGATACAATACAAAAGAAATGCCAGGTTTACCATATCGGTAGTCGCACAAAGGAAGAACTACTACACCTGATAAGTCACGCATTCCAAGTCTCCTAAACTTGTTTGCCGATCTATAACCTCCACTACTTTGGCAGCTTTGGAGCTTGAGCAGATATTAAATACACTGCGATCGCTTCCTTCTGAGGCAGTGGCGCAAGTAGTCAATGTGGGGGTGGAGACATTAGTGAGGCGAAGTACTGCTACCCAAAGTTCTTTAACTAAATCGGCATAAGGTTCCCATTATAACAGTACTCTTATCTGTATCATAACGTTTACACTGGGATTCCAACTCTTCCACCTTTAAAGCAAATTGTTTGACGGCTTCACTGTCTACACTAATGCTGTAGGAGTTGACTCCTAGTACAAGATTTGCTTGACATCAGCTAGCCTGCTCCCGCAACTGACGCTAATACAAACCTGGGTTGAGAATTTCGGTTTTTCCCGTCCAAAGGTTTTTGGTGGTAATTCTGCCAATTTCCCCGATACAACAACCTAAGTAATAAAGCAGGATAAAAAGTATCCAATGACGCTGACTAAATTCTTTGGCAGTGTCGTCTAATTTGTAAACTTTGCGATCCGAGAGCACCCGTTCTGTAGTAATGTCGTCAATACATTACTTGAAAATTCCAGGTTTGCCCTAGTGAATATATAATAGCAAGCTATCGCTTGAAAGGATTTGAAGCTGGCAATCGCTACACATAAGCCAGTTAAAAAGAATTAGGAGTTTTTCAAATGAACGTACAAGAGATTTTGACCACTGCATTCCATGCAGTAACTATCTGTTTTACTTTGGTCATTGCTTACTGCGAAATCACTAAGATTCTGTCTTTAAAGAAAGCATTGCAAGTATCAGAATCATATCAGTTGCAATTAAATTTATCGAATAACATAGCATTGGTGGATCATCCAGTAGTATCTCCTAACAAGAATACATACAAAGAGATTGACCAAGAACCAATATTGCTACCACCAGTAAATGAAGATAAACCTATTGATTTAACTGAATTTAGAAATCTACTAAAGCCAATAAAGTTTGCTAAACCCCAAATGGATTTTACCAGGATGACTCTAGAGCAGTTACGAAAAGAATGTAGTCAAATGGGAATTAAATGGAGAGATGCAGTGACGGATATAAAAACAGGTAGAAAGCGGCATTTACGTAAGTCTGAGATAGTAGCAGCACTGCAACAAAAGCTGAGTGCGTAAGATAAATCTCCTGGTGTTGTTGAACGCCAGGAGATACCAAAAAACTGTTCTCAAATTTTAATTAAAGTATGAATGTTTGAAAAATTAGGTTGAGAGTAATGAATTGAAAATTCAAATTATCGTGGAGAAGATTATGACAGCTAACGCTGTGTTTGTGATTTAAAACATAGCGGAAAAGCCAAAATGATCCACACACTACAAACTGCTTCGTTTACTCTCACAACTCAACAACTCGAAGCTCTTGAGTTGATGCACAAATTTCTCAAAAGCAATAAAAACCTTTTCCTTCTCCTTGGATATGCTGGTACAGGAAAATCGACAATTATCTTTCAATTAATAAAGACACTTGTTGGTGAAGGAAAGCGAATTGCCCTGACTGCACCAACCAATAAAGCAGTCAGGGTTTTGCAACGTATGGCATCAAAAAATGATATCTATGGAGTAGATTTCTTCACCATTCATCAACTCTTGGGACTAGGAATGGTAAGAAGGGGAAGCAACAAGGTTTTAGAACAGACTGCTCCTTCCATGCTCAGTTTATTTGACCTCGTTTTCCTTGATGAATGCAGTATGGTCAACAAAGAGCTTTGGCATTGGATTACTGAAAGTATCAGTCGGTCTTTAATCACAAATAAGCAACTAATTCTCATGGGCGATCCAGCCCAATTGCCTCCAGTTAACGAAGTTAAATCACTTTCATTCAATGTACCCGATAAAGCAATTTTAACTGAAGTTGTTCGACAAGGTACTGATAGCCCATTATTGGAATTTGTCACAGCTTGTAGAAAAGTAGTTAAAAGCCAAAACGCTTTCAAACCTTTCTCAAGGTATTTGCCGGATAAGACTAATGGAGCATTCATGGTTAAAGAGAATACCTTGTTGAGGTATGCGTTTAAGAAAGTGTCTAAAAATTTTGTTCAAAACCCAGACTGCTTTCGGATTCTGTGCTGGACTAACAAGAAAGTGGATTACTATAATGCAAAGATACGAGCAAAAATTTACGGAGAAAACGCGCCCAGATTTATTGTAGGTGAAAGGCTAATCACCAAAAGTCCAGTTACGGGTCCTGATGGAAAAACTATCATTCTACCAACTTCAACAGAAATAGAAGTTTTAGACTTTTGTGAAGATAGATATGCTGGCTACAAAGCTTGGCAATTGAAGGTGGTGACGGATGAAGGAACAATTCGTCAAATCTACGTTTTGCATGAAGATGATACCAAAAGGTATAAGAAAGATAATGCTAGGTTGTTGCGGAATGCTAAGAATAATCCTTCACTCTGGAAAGCCTACTACAATCATCTTGAAGTATTTGCTGATATACGTAATTGTTATGCGCTTACTGTGCATAACAGTCAAGGCAGCACTTTTGATGAAGTGGGAATCGATGGACGCGACTTGAATAAAAACAACAAAGTTCGAGAGTGCAATCAATTGTGGTATGTTGCTTCTTCTCGCGCACGCCGTCGAGTTTTCGTTATTTATTAACACCAATTAATTCAATTTTTGAAGTGGCGATCGCTTGCGTGCTAACCAGGGCATAATCAGCTTTTGGGTATAGAACAATCGGCTGTGCGAGCGCGATTCGGGGCACTGCGCTCTGTGCGATCGCTACTTCTTTTTTTTGCAAGCTGCTTACGCAGCTTTATGTCAGCTATTCTGACATGAAAGAAAATGTCTAAAACACTGAAGACGCAACGTTCAAAAACCTCGAAGCAAGTTGAAACACCAATTCAGCCACAAACTGAAACTAATGAGCAACCGTTAGTAAAAACACCAAGGATACAAATAATTTGCAGTCAGAATGATTTAAGTACAAATCTGTCTCTGGTTAGTCACGCCGTTCCACAACGCCCAACACATCCGGTACTGGCTAATGTTCTTCTGGTTGCTGAGAAAAAGTCCCAGCAAGTGCATCTAACCGTATTTGACCTTAGCCTGGGAATTCAAACCAGCTTTGATGCCCAAGTCCGTTCAGGAGGAGAAATCACTATCCCAGTCGAAATTTTGAGTGATATTGTCGAACGCTTCCCTCAGGGCGATATCACCTTGAAAAACCAAGCGGTAGCAGGCAAACCAGGGGAATCAGAGGAAATGGTCGAATCGTTAATTGCCACACTGACTGCTGATTCGGGACGTTATCAGGTGCGGGGTCTGAGTGCAGAGGAATTTCCGCGTATTCCTGAGGTAACAGCACAACAAGCGATCCACCTACCAGCAGAGACTTTAAAAGAAGGATTGCGAGGTTCCTTATTTGCCACCACCAGTGACGAAACCAAACTAATTTTGACTGGTGTCCATTTAAAACTAGAGCAGGATACTTTAGAGTTGGCTGCCACGGATGGTCATCGGCTAGCAGTCCTACAAGCATCAACTCAAGGCATCGCTGCTAAAAAGAAACAGTCGGACAAGACTGATGATGCAGCGCTCTCACTATCATTCACTGTACCCGCCAAAGCCTTACGGGAATTAGAGCGCATTTTAGAAATGCGTACTTCTGCTGATCCTGTGGCTTTGTACTACAAGAAAGAAGAAGAAATCGTCGCTTTTCATTGGGGAAAACAACGCCTAGTCAGCCGTTGTCTAGAAGGGCAGTACCCAGCTTACCCCGAACTGTTAAAACACGACTTTAAGCACCAAATAACACTTGAAAAAGCACCCCTAGTAAAAGCCTTAGAACGGATTGCAGTACTGGCTGACAAGAAGGAAAAGACAGTTAAGCTCTACTTCAACAGTGAAGATCAACAACTTTCCCTGTCAATGGCGCGAGATTTTGGCGAAGGGGAGGAATTAATACCAGCTTGCATTTCAGGAGAAAGTTTACACATCTGCTTCAATATCAAATATCTGCTGGATGCAGTGAAGGCAATCAGAAGTTCTGAAGTACAAATGCAGCTGACTTCATCCGACGGTGCGACGATTGTGGTTCCCTTTGGCAATCGCGACAAGCCTCATGTACTGATGGACGTGAAGTATTTACTAATGCCAGTAGTAAAAGAAACGAGATAAATTCCCTTACTTCCAAAAGCCTTAGCGCCAATGAGTTCTAACAACTTAAGAGCGCATATTTACTTGCCCCCCTATCTGGGGGGAGAACCTGAAAATTTCAACCATCACAAAAATGCACACAGCTTTACACCTCAAGTACCGTCCACGTACCTTAGACGAGTTGGCAGGTCAGGAGTACGTTCAGAAAACTCTCATCAACGCAGTTGAGTCAGGGAAAATTGCCCCGGCTTACCTATTCACTGGTCCGAGAGGAACGGGTAAAACCTCAACAGCCAGGATGTTTGCGAAGTCACTGAACTGTACTCGAAGCCCTAAACCTACCGCCAATCCCTGTGGGGAGTGTCAGTCCTGCCGTTCCATCGATAAAAGCACCAGCTTAGATGTTGCTGAAATTGACGCGGCAAGCAATAACGGAGTTGATGATGCCCGCAGTTTGATTGAGCGCAGTAGCTTTGCCCCAGCGGTAGGGCGCTATCGAATTTTTACCCTTGATGAATGTCATTGTCTTACTCCACAGGCATTCAATGCTCTTTTGAAGTGCATTGAGGAACCACCCGCCCACGTAGTATTCATTCTCTGCACGACGGAATCTCACAAAGTCCTGCCGACGATTACAAGCCGATGCCAAGTGTTCAACTTCCGTGCTTTGTCGATTACCGCTATCGTGGAGCAACTTCGGTTCGTAGCCCAAAAAGAATGTATTGCCATCACTGATGAAGCTCTAGTGGCGATCGCACGCACGGCAGACGGTGGATTGAGAGATGCTTTACAGCTATTGGATCAGCTGAGTCTCTTGGGAGTTGAAATTACCAAAAGCCATGTTCTCGAACTTTTAGGAAATGTAGCAGAATCCGACCTGGTAACAATCCTGCGGGCGATAAACATTGGCAATATATTTGGGCTGTTGCAAATGTCCCGCTCACTCTTGGACAACGGCAAAACACCCAAACTGATTTTGAGTAATTTGCTCACCATTTACCGCGACTTGCTTGTAGTTATGGCTTCCCCAAAAAGCCATAACCTGATTACTGGGGCAATCAGCTACTCCCAACTGAAACAGCTGGCGATGGATTGGGATTACGAGGCAGTTAGTACAGGGCTGACTCAGTTGCAAAAATCAGAAAACCAACTCCGCAATGCAGCCCAACCTCACCTTTGGCTGGAAGTCTGTTTGCTGGGATTGGTAACAACGCGATCTGAGCATAGTAACAACTCAAACAACGGCAACGGCTCAAAGACTCCATTGAATTCCAAGGGAAAATCTCAACCGAAAGCTCAAAAGAGTAACCTTAGTGCCATTTGGAACAAAGTATTGGAGTTGGCAACACCTAACAGTCATTCCTTGCTAACGCACGCTGAACTTGTTGAATTTGCTAGTGGGAAAGCTGTCATAACAGTCGAAGCAAAATACTTCAACAAATTTAATTCCAATGCCGAGAAGGTGGAGAGAATGTTTCAAAAAGCCACTGGAGCAAGAGTGATTGTATCCATTAAGGAGCGCAACTAATGATCACATTGCTAATTGGCGACGATCTATACGCCATTCAGAAAAAACTTATGTCTTTCAAAAGCGCTCTCGATCCGGCTTGGACAAGCTTTAACTATCACCGATTTTCTCAATCGTCCCTCAACAATGCTATTGACTGTGCTTTAACGATCGCATTCGGCACCTCAAAAGCGAAGCTAATTGTCGTGGAGGATTGCAACTTCAAGCAATTTGACGACAAGATGCTGAAAACTTTAAGCCTTCTCCCACAAATACCCGTCAACTCCCACTTGGTGTTTGTTGCACCATCGATAGACAAGCGGCTGAAGGTTTCTAAATTCTTGATTTCACAGGGCAAGCTCTTGGAATTCATGCTGATCCCACCGTGGCGGACTGATCTAATTGTCCAATCAATCTCGACACAAGCTAAGGAACAGAAGCTGCTGCTTGACAACAATATAGTTGACTATTTGGCTCAAGCTATTGGTAATGATTCAGCCCGTGCAGAATCAGAATTGCAAAAACTCGCTATTTATGGGGAAGGGTGTCGCCTTACCAATGCGGAAGTACAGGCGCTGGTTCCGTCACAGACACAAAATAGTCTCCAGCTAGCCGAAGCCATTCGAGAAAACGATTGCACAAAGGTGATAACTCTGCTCAATGAACTTCTTGCTCGTGCTGAATTCCCACTGGTGATTTGTGTAACGCTCTCCACCCAGTTCCGAACGTGGCTTTGGGTGAAAGCAGCAATAGCGAACGGAGTTAAGCTTGACAATGAAATAGCCAAAGTTTGTCAAATTGCCAATCCAAAGCGAGTTTATTTTCTTAAGAAAGAAGTGGCAGCGACATCTGAATTGGCTCTCGCTCAAGCTGTAACATTGCTGTTTGAGTTGGAAGTGTCTCTCAAACGGGGAGCAGGAGCAGATTTTATGCTGTCTTCAATACTTGCTATTGCACGATTATTTAAACCAGTCTAATCCATGTAATGGCGATCGCTCTCACAATGAGCATAAACAGCCCCTTTCCATCCAATGAGTGCAGATCGAAAGGGGTTCATTTTATGATGTAAGCCAAAAAAGCGTAGTCGGGTGGGATCAAAGACGGTTTTTGTTCAAATGCTTACCAAAGTGACAACTGCCCTGGTGAGACATTTGAGCGTTTGCATCCCCACTCGTATTGTAAAACCATTGCTAAGTAAGGTCGTCAGTCAGATAATCTGACTTTTGACGGGATATGGAAAAGTCAAAGCAGTTCGCGAATGATATGGCTTTGTTGGCGAATTCAAGAAAGTATGAATTTATGAAGCCAAAGCCGTAATGTACGCTTGTTTAGCGCTGATGCAGTGAATCGTTCTATCGGGGAAAATTAGCGAAACTTTGAAACGCGATGCTACAAAGTCGTAGATATCACGATGTCGATTACGAGATGAAAGTATAAAAAGTGATAGAAGTGTAAAAACTATTCAAATGCTGTAAAGACTTTGGCTAACTGAGCAAGGACAATGCTCCGTCGCAGCTAGCTAAAACATCTATAAATACGGCTATATACTTTTCTCGGTATTATCATGTATAAGCTTTATAATATACGACTCTATCGTAAGCAAATATCAGACAAAATACCCACAGCCCACCAGCTAGAAGCGTTGGAAACGTTGCATGAGTGGTTCAACGAGCAACGCGATGTGCATTCTGGTAGCATTCTTGTTTTACCAACCGGAGGGGGTAAGACTTTCACTACTATACGTTTTCTTTGCACCAGTCCGCTTTCCAGAGGCTACAAAGTTTTGTGGTTGGCTCATACTCACCATTTGCTAGAGCAAGCATTTCACACTTTTGAATCAGAAGTCAAGCACATATCTTTACCCAAAACTAGGCTTGATGTGCGAGTGGTTTCTGGTACACCCGGACACTGCTCCGTTGAGGAAATTGAACTCAGGGATGACGTTCTGATTGCTACACTTCAAACACTTACTCGCGCTTACAAACGTAAACAACCTAAGCTAGAAGCATTTCTCAAATCAGCAAACGATAAACTTTTCGTTGTTTTTGACGAAGCGCACCACTCCCCATCTCCGACTTATCGCCAGTTAATCCTCGCCATGCAGCAGCGTTTTCCTAAGATGTACTTATTAGGGCTAACTGCAACTCCAACCTACACATACAAATGTAGGTTTGGTTGGCTTGAAAAGCTTTTTCCTCAGCGAATTATTTACCAGGTAACTGCCCAGCGACTCATGGCTGACGGTATCCTTTCTAAGCCAGAGATTGAACAACATCAAACTAACTTTGAGGTTCCTGAATTTGAGGAAGACGAGTATAAAAAATGGATTAAAAGTTACCAAGATTTACCAGAAGATATAATTAGCCAACTTGCAGAGAATCGAGATCGCAATGCTTTTATTGCAGAAACTTATGCAACTAACAAAGAGCGGTATGGTAAAACGATTATGTTTGCTGACCGCTGGTTTCAGTGTGAGCAACTGCGTGAGTTTTTAGAAAATCGAGGTATACGTGCTGGTGTCGTTTATTCTGGCGTCAAAAGTTCTGAAAAAGAGAGAATACGAAATAGAAACGAAAATGCCCGTGTTTTAGATGCTTTTCGTCGTAATGAGTTGGATGTATTAATTAACATCAAAATGTTAACTGAAGGAACTGATGTTCCTGATGTTCAGACTGTCTTTATAACAAGGGAAACTAAAAGTGAGATTCTGCTGACTCAGATGGTAGGAAGGGCACTGCGTGGACCCCGTATGGGAGGAACGGAAAAAGCTTATATAGTCGCCTTTATTGATATTTGGCAATATGAAATTAAATGGGCAGGATATGCTCAAATTTTGCCTGGTCTTGCTTATGATGATGCTTCTGAAAACAACCCAACATCACCCTGCATAATATTGGCAGATTTAGTCCGGCGATTAGCCCAGCAAATGGATAGAAGTATCGATACAATTACTGGTCCGTTTTTGACTTTACTTCCTCTTGGTTGGTATAAAGTTGAGTTTGAGACTGTTATTGAAGGAAGTGAAGATGACAGGATAATGGCAGAGTTAGTGATGGTATTTGAAGGTGAAAAAGAAGCTTATGAAAGATTTATTGAAAAAATTGCTTCTAATCATAGTCAAGATTTTGTTGAAATCGACATCCAGTTTGATGACAAATATCAAATAATTAGGGAATTGTGTATTGAAACTTTTTATGATCAAGATATCACGGCAGAGGTAATAGGCGAATGGACAAATGAAAATCTTTTAAGAAATTTATTTCATATTGCCCGCCATGTTTCTCAAAATGAAGGTGAAAAACCACCTTTCTTTTTCTTTGAGGAGCGAAAGAATCACGATTTAGATGAACTGGCTCAAAAGTTTGTTAATGATGACCTTGGTCCTCGTGCCTTGGAGCAGGCATTACAAGTTGAGTTTACTCGAAAAGACCGTTATTGGAAAACTATTTACTATAGCTATGAACTGTTTAAGCAACATTATAATGCTTGTGTTGATAAGTTGTTAGTTAAAGAGCAGTATAATATTAGTTATAATGGGTACTTTTTACCTTCCGAAAATTCTAACCAGCCAGCTAATTATCAGCGTGTAGAAATCAACAACGAAGAACAGAAACCAAAAGAGATAGTCCCTGAAATGAAAAAAGATAAGTCATTTTCTGATTTATCAATACCAAAACAAATTGGGAGTTTAGAGCAGTGGAAAGATTTTGTTTGTGAAAGTATTAAGCTCTTTTACGGCTGTGATATTGTGCAGTCTTTTAAAGTGTTGGGTTCTGGGCGGCATACGTCTTGGGTGATTCACCTTGATACTGGTACTGACGCGGATTTGATAAAACCATATCTAGAAATGCTGATGCAGAAAATTCAGACGGTACTAGAATCAGTCAGGTATGTTCCACCAGAAATGATCTGTGTAGATCATGTCTCAGTAGAAAGGAAGAATCACTATGGACGGCAAATAGAAGGGGTTCGTACAAAACCACTAAGATCTGCACAGACTGAATGGATTTTGAAAATAGCCGTAGAAAACAAAATTGTAGTAATTTCAGGTCCGTTTAAAGATTTTGAAGGAGAGGTGATGGAAGTTAGTATTGAGCATAGTAAGCTTAAGGCTATACTATCTATTTTTGGACATAATACACCAGTAGAGCTAGAGTTTAACCAAGTTCAGAGAGTAGCTAAACCAAGCGCTAACAAATTAGATGAAGACAACTCAAACAGCGTTACATTCAACCGAGTTAACGTTCAAGAAGCTAACACAGGCACAGGTGAAACAATTAGTTTTGTTACTAATGACAATCAAAATGAGGATGTAGACGCTATTGATTTAGTCGTAAGTTCAAAGGCTGGAGAAAAAAGTAAAGAAGCTAGGCTGGATGAAATTCAAAATAGGATGATAGCTAAAGAGCTTTTGACACGGTACGCCGCTGGAGAACGAATTTTTCATGGTGTTAACCTAAGTGGAACCAATCTGAGTGAGACGAATCTAAGTAAAGCCACACTGTGGAAGGCAAACTTAAATGGAGCCAATCTCAGTAGAGCAAATTTGAAGTTGGCTAGCTTGTATCAAGCCAGTTTAGAAAAAGCAGAATTGAGGGAATCTGATCTTAGTAAAGCCAACCTTCGGGAAGCCAACTTGACTGGTGCAAACTTACAAAAAGCTAACCTGTCGAAAGCCAATTTAATGAGAGCTAGTTTCCAAGATGCTGACTTGAGAGGAGCTAACCTTCGGGAAGCCAACTTGACTGGTGCAAACTTGGATGGAGCTAACCTTCAGGAAGCCAACTTGATTGCTACAATTATGCCCGATGGCACTATAAGTAATCAGACTGAGTCCTCAGAACCGCCGACTATTCTTAGCTTAGAACAAACTGGTCAAAACTTAGATACCATAATAACCGATTTCATTCGTACACTTCGCTACCCGACTCGTTCCTTTATCAAAATATGCAAAGTGGAGTTTTTCAAGTCCCTTGATGGTAATTATGACCTGCTGATTATTTGTCCTAGCCAAAAAGTGCAAAAGTCATTAGAAACACAAATGGTAACATTAACGAGTAAATTTCAGCGTTACTTTGGGAGTTTTAGTAAAATTTTCTTGTGTACGAAACGTGATTTAATACCATTAAATAATTTAAATGATTTAGCAGTTAATATGTCTGAATGGTTTTTAAAAGAAGTCTTACAAAGCAAGTCATTTAAAAACCAGTTAAAAGCTTACGCTTGCCTGCAACACAAAAGTCATAATTGGTATATGATTGTCACTAAAGAAACGATTTACAACATGAGAAGAATTTGATTATGTGAGAATTTCAACATCCGCTAGATTTGAATCCATAACTAAATCATAATTCACTAAGTTTGATTTTGTGTAACCAGACCAAGACAAATTATGGGTCTGGTTACACATTAGCATTAGCCCTCATAAGATATTTCTATCTCAGATTGCTGTATGACGGGGCAAAATTAGCGAAGCTTTAATTTGCCCCTTGCCCCTAATTGTTATGGCCCCGCTCATAATGCCTTTCATTAAAAGAGTTATGACATTAGTACTTAGCATCGCATTTTTAAGTACCTCTATCGGCTTCACATCCTCATTTTTCTTAGTAAAACTAGTATCTTTTTTATCAATAATCGCTTTATTCAGGATAATTAAGAGTTTTAAAATAAATAATCTTATACTGAAGAGCAGATGCCCAAGTTGATCACTAATGGTGAAGTTCCATATCCAAAAATTAACTCTTAACTTTAGAGTAGCATTTGGCACAAAGTGGTAACTTCTCTAGCTTTAAGCTAAGGGAAAAGAATGGCGAGGCTCGGAGTGTGCGATCGCTATTTATCACGCCAAGTTGTTTAAAAGCACTCTTCTATTGGCAATAAGGCTCTCTTACGTATAAAACTTGAAATTAGTCAGCGGCTCTCTATCAACCGGAATCTCTCGCATAATATCTCCGACCAGTCTTGAAAATCTGATTGTTATTGGCAACAACCCGCCTAAGCGTGATGAATTCCAATTCATTTTGGTAAGAATGAGAATTTCTTTGAGCAATGTTTCCCGTGGTGTATCATAACCTACATGGTCGGCAATTTGAAGTGGCGAAGGAACATGCATTCCATGAAATTGGTTTAAACCAGCAATGAAACCAGTTGTGTACAGATAATCAATTTCTCCTACGGTGAAACGAGTTCCTCGTAAGGGAGGATATTGATTGGCTATAAGCAACCTCACTGTATTTTGAGAAGTCAATGCAACCAAGTCATATTGATGCACAAATTTTGCTCGTAATGCTTGTTCAAATCCACTTTTTTCCGCCGACCAATAACGTGATGTCTTGTGGATAACTACACGTCTCGGCATCTGTCCCATTTCTTCTAAATATCGATTCAAAACGAGTTCCACAAGCTTTGCCGCTTGCTCTTCAGTAAGATGGGGCGAATTAGTACCCTCTTTATTTGAGTCCCAGGTAAAATCATGCCCTCTCAATATAAGATTATTACCATGTTCATCAAAAGCTTGCACAAGGCTTGTCTGCATAGTAGAATTAGCAGAGCCTAATGGACGGTAGAAACTCACACCAACATAACAAGTTCCAGGCACTAACCCTATAGGTCCCCAAGGTAAACCACCAGCTTTAAAATACAGACCTGTGAAAAAATTCCAAGCTTTTTTTGAGAGATGATCCTTATCACGTCCATCCACTGTTTCCAGATCCAAAAGCTGAGTAGGTATGCGATATTTCATTGCGACAGATTTAAACGCTCGGCGCAAATCCCTGTGAATTTCTCCTAAATCTGAATCTTGATAGTTAGCTACCCGACATTTTTTAATAAGTTGGTCAGGGAGAACAACAACGATATATTCAGGCGGTTGGTCTTTTCTTGATAACAGATTTAACTTACTTTCCAAAAGTTGAACAACAGCTTCAAAACGGTTACGTGACTGTTTAATTTTCAATACATTTTCAATTTCTAAGCGATTTAGCTGACTAATCCAATCATTATCAAACACTAATTCAGAAAAAAAGCCCTGCTCTTTTTTAAACCCAGGAAAATCAGGGTGCTTTTGGTCGCCTAAAACTCCTTGGGCGCTCTTTTCCATCCATTGCTTTGCAACTTCAATTGTTTCCGCAGACCCGATGAATCCAACACGCACTTGAGAGGGGTGGCGCTTAATCGGGCTATACGATTTAGGACCAAATTGTGAGATCCCAAACTTTGGGTCGATATGTTGTTGACCATTAGCAAAGCAGATCAAAGGCTCTTCTAGATACTGACAACTAATTTTGGGAATATCAATATTTCGGTCAAAACTCATCTTCCTCCTCCTGCTCCTCGTCCTCATCGCTATCCCAATCTTCCCAATTATCGACCTCTGATAAATCATCATTTTTAAGGTTTGCTAAAGCAGCCAAACTGAAGAGGTCTTCTGGATACTCTACGTTCTTGAAGGGCTTGGCATACTCTTCAGGAATACCAGGCCATTCAATTTCTCCTTGCATCATTGTGCTTGAAACTATAATCCTTTGTCCTTTTTCAAATGGAAAAATGATACGTGGTTGTCCGTCACTGAGAAAATACCTCCAAAAGTTAACATCCTCTAGGAGGTCATAGTTAAATATTCTGGATTTTTTGCGTGTAACTTGCCTGCCAATTTTATCGGAGTCAATGAGATTTACACCATCTTTTGTCACACGCATCTCGGGACGAATGCTTAAACACCATTGTTGAGATCCCACTTCATGAAATTTCAAAGCAACTGCTAGGTGAAACCAATAGGGTCTGGGTTGACCTGTTTTCTTAATGATGGGTTGCCATACTACTTTTCTACTTGTAGTTGATTTATTGAGAGGACAATAGCTAACCTCTAAAGTTTGCCCCAATTCCTTAGACTGAAAGTAGTAGCGGTGGTGTATTTTATCTAAATAGAGACCCTTGCGACCAGTAAGTTTATTTAGAGAGCGGTTGAGCAAAGTTATAAACCACTGCCGTAATTCTGGCTCTTCGCACCACTCGCTTACTTCATAACGCTTAACTTTCTGATTGTCTACAAGCTGTCGAAAAGGACTTTTTGGGTTTTTAAGATTCTGAAAGCAGAAAAGCATTCCTCCTCGTAAGAGGAAAGGATACATTTCACCTTGGCTAATTGTAGGATAAATAATTTCTTGAGCTGCTTCTTGTGTTTGTAAATCATTGTATTGACATTTGACTCCGTAGATGTAGCGAGGCATTTCCGAGACTGGAAGTAATGTGCTGTATACGGTTTGGTAAAGATAGCAAGACTTTTTATCCTCTACTTCTATATTTTTTCTGCTGTTGTACTCGTCTAGTACCTGACAAAAGATAGCCTTGATTGCTTCAGCATCCGGTCCTTGATAAATGCGATCGCCAACCTGAATATCCCGTCCCTCGGTAATATTGAGGTTGTACTTCCCTAACTGCACCACATTGCGATCGCCACTGACGATTAGCGTCCTTAGAGTGGCGAGATCGGTTTCGGTGTGGATACCGATTGCAATACGGTCTAAGATAGCCTTCAAGTCATCGGGGGCAGTAGTCATACCTCAACTCAGCTTATGCCCCCTCTTTGTTTGCATCTTTGGTAGTAGTATTATTTCCCATTGATACATCTCTAGCCTTTCCTATATTGGGAGACTCGTAAAATAGGATAAATCGCTATTAAACGGTATAAAACAGAATTGTGGACTGAGTGAGGAGTGGTATAGCGGTTAAGGGTTAGACCTT
>NZ_JACXAE010000039.1 GCF_014698965.1 Iningainema tapete BLCC-T55 | reverse complement strand
GATGAAAGTCCATAAGACAACAAAAGTGAGTAAAAAGTATCTACATATACAGTTTACACCAAAAAGCCGGGAGAACCCAATTCTGAAGGATGTTTGCTTAATTTCTACTGAAGAGAATTTATAAGCATTTGCTGATTCAGGTTGTTCTCCGATTAGTTCAAAGAAGATACTAGGGAATTCTTGAAATAGGCGATAGAATATGTTGTCGGTTTTCACAAATTTTGTTCTTTTAATTTATGGTATGAGCAGGGTTATTGATTCTGACGCAATTTTTATCCTTGCACGCTTTGTGCAAGGCTGATAGCTCAAGTCCGTTAAAACGGACTAAAAATAATCAGCATCGGTTTTAACGGACGAGGGCTACTCTGCCATCTACTTGAGTACATGGAGAACGCGCATATTATGAAATAGCCGTGAAATTAGTAAATTGCAGGCGTGATGCGTTCTGAATAATTAAAAATTTTGCTATTTTATTTTTAATCTAAAATTCGTCTTAGTGTCTATAATTACCGCAATTTTCAATTGAATTCTTGAAAAAATCACGATTTTGTAAAGACGCCCCACCGGAGCGTCTCTCCAGAATTTGAACAAATTAAAAATCTGTGCAGAAACGTAATTCGTTCCCATCAGCAACACCTGAACAGTTACGATCGCATCTTCACCATTTGCGATCGCATCTGCACCATTTACGATCGCATCTGCACCATTTACGATCGCATCTTCTCCATTGGCGATCGCATCTTCACCATTTACGATCGCCTCCGCACTAGTAGACTGTCAACCAGAATTTGAGGGGGGGGTTGGTATAGTTTGTAATAAGCGCTTAAGCGCTTACTACGAACCTATTAAAGGAACATTGACAAAGTACTAGTTGCGATCGCATCTTCACTAGTTGCGATCGGATTCGCACTAGTTGTGATCGCATCCTTACTAGTTACGATCGCATCCACACCAGTTGCGATCGCAATTGAGAGGTGGTTATTTCAAAAGTTTATGTTAACATCAAAGTAGAAGGCAATTATGTAAGACTCCTTTTTAAGGTTTGGTGGTGAAAATTTTTCATCTAGGCTACATTGCTAGTGTGTGTATTGTTGAGGCAGCAGCCACGGCTATACATTTTTAGGCTGAGCCTAGTTAACAGAAGTAGAAAGCCGAAAATTTTCAATTGCCTCTTGACTAATTCGTGAGGTTCAAGGTATCCTAAAAAAGTGAATTTTTTTTTCGCGCAGAGCGCGAGACGGTAAAGAAAAAAAGAAAAAGGGTAAAGGGTTAAAGTGTAGAGGGTACTAAGACGACGCGGACAAGACAACCCGAAACCCGACATTGTCGTTCCGATGGTCGCGCACGCCCCAGCCGCGATACGCGGAGCGGCAGTTGATCGCATGGCTGACCCACGAGCCGCCACGCAGCATTTTTTGATTATTCTCACTCACCCAAGCACTGCCATCTGTAGGCGCTCCATTGTAGTTATCGTGCCAGGTATCTTCACACCACTCCCATACATTACCATGTATATCATATAAACCAAATGCATTGGGAGGAAAAATGCCTACATTTGTTGTTTGTTGACGGTACTCACCTTTTGGTGCAGAAACATAAGGATAGTTCCCATCATAGTTAACTATGGCAGTGGTGATAGTTGAACCAAAATGAAATGGGGTAGTTGTTCCTGCTCGACAAGCATATTCCCACTCAGCTTCACTTGGCAACCGATAGGTTTTTCCACTACTCTGAGATATTATAGCACAAAATTCCTTAGCTTGCTCCCAACTTACATTTTCAACTGGTTTTTTTGCTCCTTTGAAACGAGAGGGATTATTACCCATGACTGCCTGATACTGCTCCTGGGTTACAGTATATCTGCCCATGAAGAAAGGTTGAATCGTAACAGTGTGCTGTGGACCTTCATTTGAAAAAGCGACTTCTCGCCTTCGGGTGAACCCATGATAAACTTACCACCAGGAATTTCTACCATCTCCAAGGTGACGCCGTTACCCAAATCTTCTGTAAAGAATTTTGCTCGACTGGGGCGGCGGTTAGTAATGTTTCCTCGTTCATCTACTGTCACTACTTCAAATGAGAGAGTTTGTAGGGCTAATTTACCTGTGTTTGTCGTTTTTGAGGGAGATACTGGAGTTGAGCCTGAGGAAGTTGGTGAGGAGGTTGGCGAAACAGATTCTTCACCAGCTGAGGAAGTTGGTGAGGAGATTGGCGAAACAGGTTTTTTACCAGAATTAGGTTGAAAAAGTTGAAAAATTTTCGGACTCACAACTGCTGCTGCAATACCTGCCGCGAACAAACTAATAGTTTGAATCAAAGAGCGCCGCGAAAAATTAGTAGGTTGTGTTGGTGGCGGAACTTGTTGCGGTGGTGGCGGTGGTATGAGGGCTTCGAGTGCTTCTGCCGTTGAAAGGTAACGTAATGTGTGGTGGCGGCGTACCATTTTCGTTAACACATCAGCTAAATGATCGCTTACTTGTGCTTGGTTTCGCCAAATCAATTCTCCCGTTAGAGGATCTTCTTGTATATCAAAGGGTAAAATGCCAGTTAGGGCGCTAATAGCAGTCGTACCTAAGGCATACAAATCACTAACCAAACAAGGTTTGCCATTCTTTTGCTCATTAGGCATATAGCCAGGAGTGCCAATGACTATACTAGAAATTAGTTGACCTTGAGCATTTACCATTAAAGAAGCAAGTTCCTTTACCGCCCCAAAGTCTATCAAAAAAATCTTACCATCCTGACGTCGGCGCATGAGATTTTGGGGTTTTATGTCGCGATGAATTACCCCATGCTGATGTACAAAGCATAAGATTTCCAAAACTTCCTGCAAAAGCTTAGTAACATATCCTTCACTCAATTTTTTACCAGGCACAATTTCTTTACTCAAATCTTGTCCTTCGATAAACTCTTGAACAATGTAAAGATTCTGGTTCTCGTTAAAATGTGCCAATAACTGAGGAATCTGGGGATGCTTACCTAACCTTTCCAGAATAGCAGCTTCTTTTTCAAACAACTCAACAACGCGGGGATTAGTATGGTTGGGACGTAGTTGTTTAACTACACATGGTGGCTTGCTGGGCTGCAGGAGATCCCTTGCTAGAAAGGTAATCGCAAAACCGCCTCCACCCAATTGCTTTGTGATTTCGTAGCGTCCTGCCAGTATATCCACGTTGGCGTTTAACAAATTGCGACATCTAAAGTATAATTCCCCGCCGCCGACTTTAGCAAGATACGCACACAAACCCGGTTGAGCGGAAAAATACTGAGCTAGTGAGCATTGAGGTGGCAGAATGAAAGGGAAGACAGCCCTTACTACGAACTAATTAGCTGCTCACCAATTATAACAAAAAACAATCACAACCAAAGCACTATCTGGAGCGATCGCCCACTGTCCATCCAACTGCCCAACTACACTGCTCACGGTTCCCAAAGCTCCACACCAGTGTGGACTCTGCTCTGAGCAAGCTTTTCCTTGGTCACGAAATTTTTGCTACCATAAACCAAGTATATTGTCACACATATTTTGTCAGAAGTTTGAGTGCGATCAGCTCATCTTAACAATCATTGACAACAAGCCGAAAAAATACGTAGATAGAACTTAAGCATTGACAAGTTAGACAAGACGTGTATTAGCTCAAACAAGACAAGACGCGCTCGCCTCTCCTTCTTCCTCCTGTGCGCCCTCAGTGCCTCAGCGGTTCATTTCTTCCACAGCTGTCATGTTATTGCGATCGCCATCTTAACTTGCCTTTGCCTCATCCCCTAATAACTCAGCTGCCGCAGCCAATCTAGCTGCCCCTGCTTGAACTATCTGAGCCACTTGGCTTATCGGCAAATGATTGATTTGTCTGAGAATCAAACTTAGATCTGAAGTTTCTGGTACTGGCTTACCTTCCAAGCAGCAGAGTAACTCCTCAAGTGTATAGCCTGCTCGTGCTGCGATTTGAGCTAAATTTTCCGTATCTGGAACCTTCACGCCCTTTTCCCACATCTGAACAGCAGTAGCAGAAACGCCCAAAAGCACAGCCATTGGCTCGCTGACTCATCGAACCACGGGCTAGTTTGATAATTTCAATCAGTTTTTGTCTGCTTTCGATCTTCACTGCTTAGTAGCAAATTCACTTTACTTACAAGTTTACTTGTCATTATATAAGCAATCATTCAATTCCTAACAAATATTTAACTTGCTTTTGCTTCATCCCCAGACAGCTCAACAGCTGCCGCCAATCTATCCATAACAGCTCTACCAATTATTGCCACTTCATTAAGTGGCATAGACTTGATGTGCTTCACCATCTGGTTCACATCTGAGGATTCTGGCATTGGCTTAACACCGAGGTAGTTAAGCAGTTCCTCCATCGTATAGCCTGCTCTAGCTGCTATGTTAGCCAAATTTTGCGTATCTGGAATCGACTCTCCCTTCTCCCACAGCTGTACAGCAGTAGCTGATACGCCCAGAAGCTTGCCAAAACCTCGCTGACTCATAGAGCCACGAGCCATTTTTACGACTTCAATCAGTTTCTTTCTTGCCTCTAATTCCACTGCTTTCGTGTTGTTGCGATCGCTATCAAAAATTTTACTGTTAACTTGCCTTTGCCTCATCTCCTATAGAGTCAGCTACAGCAGCAAATCGCTCCGCCGCTGCTTGAGCAATCTGCGCCACTTGGTTGAGAGGCATATACTTGATTTGTCTGAGAATCAGGCTCAAGTCTGAAGTTTCTGGTAATGGTTTACCCTCCAAGCAGTGGAGCAACTCTTCTAGTCTGTAGCCTGCTCTTGATGCTATCTGCGCCAAATGTTCTGTGTCTGGCACATTCACACCCTTTTCCCATAACTGAACTGCAGTCGAAGAAACGCCCAAAAGCTTGCCAAATGCTCTCTGGCTCATTGAACCACGAGCCAGTTTAATAATTTCAACCAGTTTTTCTCTGCTTTCGATGTTCACTGCGCCTGTAGTTACTCAACTGCTGTTACAAGTTTATTGAGCTTTATCTAAAATTTTACTTTTCTATTGACAAGTTCTATTTTAACTGGTATTCTACAATTTACATTGCAATACTGCAATCAAGCTTTTAATCTTGAGGCAACGGCGCGACTAAGATTTTGAGCATTTCTGCTTGTAACACATAGACTTTCATTATGGTTCGTAAGACACGCAAAATCAATAAATATCGCCGCAAAGGTCAAAGCTTGATCTCCGCGAACAAAATTCAACCAGAATTGTGGCAGATTTCTAACGCCGAGGCGAAAGAAGCACTCTTAGCAATTGGTCTTAATGTTAAGGATATCAAGAAGATCCACAAATTGAAACATCAAATATGTATTTCGTTCTGGGATGAAAAAGGTGGTGTGTGTAGTGGTTTTTTCAGCTACCGAATTTTTGCTCGTTGGCAAAGGGAAGTTTATCGGTTAATTTATTGCTGTGTAACACTGAAGGATTGGCAGGAATTAAGTCACATCATGAAGTATGAGTTTGCGTATTATCCCTATTTCTGTGAGGTAGAAGATGCAATAAATGGGGAATTAGAATACCGCTTGTGTGTGTTAAATGTAACAGCGCGACAAGCGGTTTTGTTGGATGTATGAGAGCGCTTAATTGCTTGCACTAGCGGCGAGTTCGGCTAGGCGTTCTTGTTGATCTAGGGAGATGCAAGATTGAATGATTGACTCTAAGTCGCCTTCCAAAACTGGGTTGAGCGCGTAGTTTTCGTTGAGACGGTGGTCGGTAACGCGGTTATCTTTATAGTTATAAGTGCGGATTTTTTCCGAACGCGATCCGGTTCCGACTTGACTGCGCCGCATACTCGTTACAGCTTCTTGTTGTTCGCGTAACTTCATTTCATACAGCTTTGCCCGCAGGATTTGCATTGCCCGTTCTTTGTTTTGTAACTGGCTACGCTCTTCGGTACAGAAAATCCGAATTCCCGTAGGTTTGTGATACAAGTCAGCCGCTGTTTCCACCTTGTTGACGTTTTGTCCACCCGCACCGCCAGAACGAGCCGTACTCATTTCAATATCTTTAGGATCGATATGGATTTCCACCTCATCTACTTCTGGCATAATTGCCACAGTTGCTGTAGAGGTGTGAACCCGTCCGCCAGCTTCTGTTAATGGCACACGCTGTACACGATGCACTCCGGCTTCAAATTTCAGCTTACTATAAACGCTTTCACCCTGAATTTCTAGAACAGCTTCTTTAAAGCCACCCATTTCCGCTAGAGACTCACTCACTAGCTTGACTCGCCAATGCTGAGTTTCCGCATACCGTGAGTACATTCGTACTAAATCACCCGCCCAGATACTAGCCTCATCACCACCAGTACCTGCACGAATTTCCAACATGATGTTTTTATCATCGTTGGGATCGCGAGGTAGCAGTAATACCTTGAGGCGAATTTCTAATTGTTCTATTTCTTGATTTAGTTCGTCTACTTCCAGCGCTGCCATTTCTTGCAGTTCTGGATCACCTTGAGCTTCTTTGAGTACCTGACGCGCCCCTACCAATTCGGACTGAGCAGCTTTCCATCTGTCGTAGGCATTTACTACCTCTTCAAAGGAAGAACGACTCTTGGCAATTTGTTGATACTCAGTAGGGTTTTTTGCCGTATCAGGATCGGCAAGGCGACGAGTTAATTCATTAAAAGTTTGTTCAACGGATTTAAGTTTCTCCAACAGATATGTTTCAGCCATGACTGGTAAGTTCCTTAAAAAATAGCGAAGGCAAAGAGCATTAAATACAAAAATCGACCCAGTACGTACAGGGTCGTCTTAAAAGCTACTTTAAGCCCGCTACTTTTTCTTTCTTCCGCCAGTAGTTTGACCTTCAAACATACCGTACTTCCGCATGAAGCGTTCCACGCGACCTTCAGTATCAATAATTTTTTGCGTACCAGTGTAAAACGGGTGGTTTCCAGACCAAACATCTACGTGCAGTTCTGGCTTAGTAGAACCGACGGTCATGACAACTTGACCGTTGCAGTAAACCTTAGCTTCTGGATACCACTTGGGATGAATTTCAGATTTTGCCATTTTTCCTTCCGTGGTGAATCTATATATATTATAACTTGACAACAGGAGACAGGAGACAGACTCCTGCTCCTTCTATTACCGCTTGGAGTACTGAGGAGCTTTGCGAGCTTTGTGCAAACCGTATTTTTTGCGTTCTTTTGCCCGTGGATCGCGGGTGAGGTATCCTTCGCTTTTCAAAGGAGAGCGATTTTCTGGATCGAGTTGGCATAGAGCGCGAGCGACTCCCAAACGAATTGCATCTGATTGTCCGGTTAAGCCGCCGCCGATGGCTTTTACTAGAATGTCATATTCGCTTTCCAAACCCAAAGTTTCTAAAGGTGCTTTAGCAACTGAGAGGTAGTTGGCATTATAACCGAAGTAATTATCTCCTGGTCTACCATTGACAATTAACTGTCCACTACCTGGAACTAAGCGTACTCTGGCGATCGCTGCCTTACGACGACCTGTACCCCAGTACATGGCACGTCCGCCGGTGGTATCTACTGCTTGCATTACTCTTCTCCTGGAATTGTCTGGATTTTTAACTCTTTAGGCTGTTGTGCTGCATGGGGATGAGTTGGACCTGCGTATACTTTCAATTTTGTGAACAACTGTCGTCCCAAGCTATTTTTTGGTAGCATACCTTTGACAGCGTGTTCAATAATTCTTTCTGGTATACGATCTTGCAGTTTAGCAAAGGTTTCTGTTTTCATTCCACCGGGACGACCGGAGTGACGACGGTAAATTTTTTGCGTGCGCTTTTTCCCAGTAACTGCGACTTTTTCAGCGTTAACGACAATTACAAAGTCGCCTGTATCCATATGGGGGGTATACTGTGGCTTATTTTTACCGCGTAGAATCATGGCGATCGCACTTGCTAAGCGACCTAATCGTTGATCTGCTGCATCTACTACGTACCACTCATGCTCAAGTTGAGCTACTGGTGGGAGATATGTTTTGTTTGTGGTCATTTGTTTACAAAAAATTTGGGTTGGGTGTCATACCAAACTTCTTTTGGTATGGGAAAATCAGGATAGCCTACGCGCAACAAGCATAAGCCGTGGGCAGGGGCGGAATGTTTTACGAATTGGCGACGTTGACGAGTCCAAATGTCGGTGAAGTTGGAAACAGAAAGTTGTCCAGAACCTACTTGTACTAGCATCCCCACGATTAGCCGTACCATCCCGTATAAAAATCCATTTGCTTGAATTTCAATATGGATAAATGGTCCGGTGCGATCGCACTCTGCTGCTTGTACATCTACCCAAGAATGTTCCCGTCCTGAGTTGGAGCGGTGAAAAGCTGCTAAGTGATGTTGTCCAATCAGCGGTTTTAGAGCCGACTGAATTAGAGTTTCATCTAAGGGTGTATAGTAATAATGCCAACTGAAGGGTTTAACAAACAAATTTGGTTGTTCTTCAGTATAGAGCGTGTAGCGATATCGCCGATACACAGCGCTAAAACGTGCGTGCCAATTGTTACTTACCCTTGCCGAAGCTCGAATTAGTATATCTTTAGGTAGATATTTGTTAAGAATTGTTGCCCACTTATGTGCCGGAATCATGCTTGTGGCTTCAAAATGAGCCACTTGTGCGGCGGCATGAACACCGGAATCGGTTCTTCCTGCACCATGTAATGTTACATGATGACCGAGTACTTGTGAGAGAGCATTTTCAATCTCTTCTTGAACTGTGCGCTGTTGGGGTTGTCGTTGCCAGCCATGAAAATGAGTGCCCAGGTATTGAATTACTAGGGCGACTCTTACTGTCTGTGTAGGCTGGAGGTCTAACATTTAGACTAGTTCAATGATTGCCATAGAAGCGTTATCACCGCGTCGAGGCACTGTATGAATGATGCGGGTATAACCCCCGTTACGATTCCCATAGCGAGTGGGAACCTGTTCAAACAAAGCACGTACCAATTCTTTGTCGTAGATATAGCCCAAAGCTTGACGACGAGCTGCTAAGGAGCCGTCTTTGGCTAGGGTAATCATTTTGTCTACTTCTGATCTAACAACCTTAGCACGGACTAAAGTTGTGGTAATCCGACCATGACGAATTACTTCTGTAGTTAATGCTCTCAACAAAGCCCGCCTTTGGTCAGCTGGTTTGCTGAGTTTTTTAATTGCATTACGGTGACGCATAATAATCTACTATGATTGACAGTATTTATTTTTAGAAGTAAAAAGTTCAAAGTGCAAATAAATTTCTTTTTACTTTTTACTTTTTACTTTTTAGGTGTGTTTAGAAGATCTTTCCTGCGGCAAAGTAATACCCAATCGTCGCTGTAATGCTTCCACTACTTCTTCTGCTGACTTCTGACCAAAGTTTTTAATTTCCAACAGGTCTTCTTGGGTATAATCCAATAAGTCGGCAACCGAGTTCACTTGTGCGCGTTTGAGACAGTTATAAGCACGCACAGAAAGTTGTAACTCTTCGATGGGAATTTGCGCAGTAGGATCATCTGGGATATCAGAGTCTGTATCCTGTTGTTTGATATCAATATCTTTCAACGGGTTAAACAGATCCACCAAAATTCCCGCAGCAGAGGATAGTGCTTCTTGAGGGCTAAGACTACCATTTGTCCATACTTCTAACAGCAGTCTATCTCTTGGTATCCCGCCTTCTCCACGAGCTTCTTCAACACTGTAGTTGACTTTACGCACAGGCATAAAAACAGAGTCGATTTGGAGAAAATCTAGGGATGTAGCTTCCTCTCTACCTCGCTCTACAGTACGATACCCTTTACCTTTTTCGATCCGAAATTCCATTTCTAGCTTTCCACCTTCAGCGATGGTAGCTACATATTGGGTTTGGTCGATAACTTCTATTTCACTAGGCAAATCAAAGTTTGCTACAGTGACTACTGTGGGACCTGTCACCAGCAAACGACCAATCTGAGGTTGAGGCGAGTAACTTTTGAGAACGACTTCCTTCATTCGCATGAGAATTTCCAGTACGTCTTCTCGCACACCAGGAACTGTGGCAAATTCGTGTGTAACGCCTGCGATGCGCACTGCGGTAACCGCTGTTCCCTCTAGATTAGCCAGTAAAACCCGTCTCAGGGCGTTACCTACTGTTGTTCCTTGACCGCGCTCTAGCGGTTCTAAAACAAATTTACTATACTGTCCTCTATTTTCTTCAGTATTGGACTCTACACATTCAATCTGAAACTGCGCCACGGAGTAGCCTCCCTTGTTTTAAAGTCCTGCAAGAAGCAGGCAAATGAATTGCCTATACTTTTTTGTTGCTCACAAGAGTGACAAGGTCTATCAAACTAAACTATTTGGAATCGTAGTATTTAGACTTATGGCTCTGTGATTTAGCAACGGTATATTGTGTTGGGTTTTCCTCCTTTGATTAGTCCTCCCTAAGGGAGGTACTTTTTTGTTGGAGGATGGGGACACTATTCTCGTTCAAGGAGATTGGTTTATACTCGACGGCGTTTGGGCGGACGGCAACCATTGTGAGGAATGGGGGTAATGTCCCGAATTAGTGTAATTTCCAGTCCTGCCCCTTGTAATGCTCGAATTGCGGTTTCTCGTCCTGCACCAGGACCACTTACCATTACTTCAATTTGACGCATTCCGGAATCAATCGCCCGACGTGCTGCGCTTTCTGCTGCTGTTTGCGCTGCAAAGGGAGTTCCTTTCTTTGCTCCTTTAAAGCCACTTGAACCTGCACTTGCCCAAGAAATCACATCTCCATTTTGATCGGCGATTGTGACAATGCTATTGTTGAAAGTAGATTGGATGTAAGCAACTCCGTTTGGTACGTTCCGCTTTTGTTTTTTGCTGCCTGCTTTTTTAGTTGGTTGTCGCGCCATATTGATGTAGTTAATTTAAAGTTAAGCGTTGTCAGTTATTTACTTACCTGGTGCTTTCTTCTTACCTGCCACTGTCTGCCTTCTACCTCTTCGAGTTCTGGCGTTAGTGCGAGTTCTTTGTCCTCTTACTGGTAAGCCCATGCGATGACGCCGTCCTCGGTAAGTACCGATTTCGATTAAACGTTTGATGTTTAATCCTTCTAAACGTCTTAAGTCGCCTTCTACTTGGTAATTAGTTTCTATTTCGCCTCGCAATGCTGTGACTTCAGCATCACTGAGATCTTTTACTCTGGTATCGGCATTTACACCAGTAGCGGCGATAATTTCTTTTGAGCGTGATAAACCAATTCCGTAAATATAAGTTAGACCTATTTCTACCCTTTTATCGCGGGGAAGGTCCACACCGGCAATACGTGCCACAGTTGTCTCCTCAATTTCTAAGATTTAGTTATCAGTAGCGGCAATCAGTTATCTGTAAAACTGATTTCCCTTCTACCCTTGACGTTGCTTGTGTTTGGGGTTTACACAAATTACCATCACGCGACCCTTACGACGGATTACGTTACACTTTTCACAGATTTTCTTGACCGAAGCTCTGACTTTCATAATTTTTTTTGACTCCAAATATTAAATTATAACATTTTTGTGGAATTTGTTCAATTATTTTGGGAATTTGCAGTAGCCAAAAACCAAAATACCGGGAATATGGTATATTTTTTTACATTGGCTTATTTTTTCCGCAATCGATAGGTAATTCTACCTTTGGTCAGGTCATAGGGAGTTAACTCGACTTTGACGCGATCGCCGGGTAAAATCTTGATATAATTACGGCGAATCTTGCCAGAAATGTGTGCCAAAACATTAAAGCCATTATCTAGGTCAACGCGAAACATCGCATTGGGCAGGGATTCAGTCACCGTGCCTTCCATTTCAATTAAGTCTTGCTTAGACAATTTGTTTTTTCCTCAACTCAACAATCTCCAACTCAGTTATAATTAGCTATAAACTGCAAGAGAACACATTTTGCCGAATATATCAACAGATATTAATATATCTTAATTGAAACTTCATCTGCATCTGTTAAGGGAGTGGGAGGAGAAGACAAGTAAAAAGAACTAAGTAAAAAGAAGAAATGATCTTTATTTTGACGAGTGACTTTTGACTTGGACTGCTTCCCTACCCCCTAATTAAGAGATGATCTTTTTAAGTTCAGCAGTGACTTCTTCTGGGGACTGATTGCCATTAACTCTCACGAGTCGCTGACGAGCATGGTAATAATCAATCAAGGGTTCAGTTTCTGACCGATAAACTTCCAAGCGCCGACGAATTACCTCTTCAGTATCATCTTTTCGCCCTCTTTCCAGCAATCGCCCAACAACCACATCATCGGGTACTTCCAAGTTGACAGCCTTTTCGCCATGCTGACTGATAGTTGAGAGCAATTCCTCTAAAAAAAGTGCTTGATTAACAGTGCGGGGAAAGCCATCAAGAATCCAACCTGATCCGGTGTCACTGTCATGAAGACGTTCCTGCACCATTGCTTGCACAAGTTCGTCAGGAACTAACTCACCACTATCTACATAACCTTGAGCTTTGATCCCCAATAAGGTTTGCTCCTTCATGGCTTTGCGCAATATGTCACCTGTAGAAATATGAGGAATATTCCAGCTATCAGCTAAAGTTTTAGCTTGAGTTCCTTTACCAGCCCCTGGAGGTCCCAAGAAGATTAATCGCGTCACTATTGTTTCACCATCCCTTCATAACGCTGAGAAATAATGTACGTTTGAACTTGTCTAGCTGTATCAATTGCCACACCCACCAAGATCAGCAAAGAGGTAGCACCTAAACCCTTAAAGGTTGGTACATTCAAAGCACTTTCCACAGCGGTAGGGATAATAGCAATCAACCCCAAAAAGATCGCACCCAAAAAAGTTAACCGATTCGTCACGCGCTCAATATACTCACTAGTTGCCTTACCTGGACGAATACCAGGAATAGACGAACCCATTTTTTTCAAGTTTTGTGCCACATCTACCGGGTTAAGAATTAACGAAGAGTAGAAGTAGCTAAAGAAAACAATGGAGATGAGTTCAACCAGAGCATAAACCCAAGAGCCAGAGCGACCTGGAACGAGATAAGTGTTAACAATTTTTGAGTATTCTGGGTTCTTGACAAAGTTTTCCACCAACAGTGGTAGAGTCAAAACTGCCGTGGCGAAAATGATGGGCATTACACCACCTTGATTTAGCCGCAGGGGTAAATAGCTCCGTTGCTCTGCCAAAACTCGCCGACCAACTTGACGGCGGGCGGAAATAATTGGGATGCGGCGCATTCCTTCTTGCACAAACACAATACCAACGATTGTGGCGAGGAAAAGTAGCAGTAGCACAACCACGCGACCAACTGTTTCCCGACCCCCAGTTTGAGCAAAGTTAATGGTATCGCCCAGGGCTTTGGGTAGTGTCGCTACAATGTTGACAAAAATCAACAAAGATGCTCCATTACCAACACCTCGCTCTGTAATCACCTCAGAAGCCCACATGACAAACATTGAACCAGCCACAAGAGCGATCGCAGTTTGGGCGACGAAAAAAGGTCCATAATTGAGAGCAAAAGGTTTGAGCCAAAATGCGGCGAGAAAGGTACTCTGAACAACGCCCCAACCCAAAGCCACATAGCGGGTAATTTGAGAAATCCTTCTCCGTCCCGCTTCGCCTTCATTTTTCTGTAAATTTTCTAAAGCTGGGATAGCAGCAGTGAGCAATTGGATAATAATTGAGGCATTAATGTAAGGCAAAATGCCTAAAGCGAAAACGCCCAAAGCAGAAAGTCCGCCTCCGGAGAAGATATCCAAGAAGCTTAAAATCTGATTATTACCGCTAACTGCCTCTCTAAACTGATCCCGATTGATTCCTGGTATAGGTATATGTATACCCATACGTATCAAAAATAAGATACCGATGGTAACAAGCAGCCGACCTCTTAGCCCAGCTGCTTGAGCCATTTGCATAAAAGTTTCTTGAGCCGTTGGGGCTTGATCGCGATTGTTCATAGAGGGCTACCTTGATGTAGTCTAGGCTCGCTGGCGCAAAGGCTAACTTTTAGGTGTGCAAGATTGCTCACGCTAAAACTTCACAACTTCCACCAGCTGCTTCAATTTTGCTACGAGCTGTAACAGTAAAAGCTGCCGCTTGAACCTTGAGCGGAACATTTAATTCCCCATCCCCCAGAATTTTCAAAGGTCCTCGGTCAGCAGTGATGATACCTGCTTGTTTTAATGAGGTCAGTGTTACCTCTGTATCAGCGGGAAGGGAGGCTAGCTTTTCTACATTAATCGTAGTGTAATTTTTGCGATTAACTAGAGGAAAGCCCTTCAATTTTGGCACCCGGCGGTATAATGGCTGCTGACCTCCTTCAAAACCGGGTCTTGTGCTACTACCAGAGCGAGACTTTTGACCTCGCATACCTAAACCAGCACTAGCGCCTTGACCTGCGGAAATACCCCTACCTACACGGCGGCGGCGTTTCTTTGAGCCTTTTTGCGGACGAACATCATTTAGTCTCATAACTAAAACTTTGTAATTTTTATTATTTTTAAGTAAAAGGTTCACTGTTGACTGTTAACTGTTAACCATCAACGGTTAGCATTACTTAAATGTAGAGATTTTCCACAGGAATGCCTCTATCTTCAGCGACTTCCGCAAAAGTACGTAGAGTCGATAGAGCATTAACTGCGGCTCTGGCATTATTAAGAGGATTATTTGATCCTAACTGCTTAGCTAAGATATTACGCACTCCTGCCAATTCTAGAACTGTACGAACAGCACCACCGGCGATTACCCCAGTACCAGGAGCAGCAGGTCGCATGATTACCTTAGCACCTCCACCTGTACCATTAATGGGATGGGGAATTGAATTGGATTTAGTCATGGGAATTTCAATCAGATGTTTTTTGCCGTCAGCTACACCTTTTTTCACGGCACCAATTACATCTGAGGCTTTACCCACTCCCACACCAACTTGACCGCGTTCATTCCCAACAACGACAATGGCACGGAAGCTAAGTTTTTTACCTCCCTTAACTACCTTACTCACACGACGGATCTGAATCACACGTTCTTGCCAGTTAGTTTCTTCTTTTTTGGTGCGGTTAGCTTTACGACGCCCACCAGTTGCCATAATAATTACCTCAAAATTGTGAATTGTTAGAAATCTAAACCAGCCTCGCGTGCTGCTTCAGCTAGTGCTTTAACACGACCGTGATAAAGGTTGCCACCGCGATCAAAGACTACTTTTGAGATACCTTTTTCTTGCGCTCTTACCGCGATTAACTTGCCCACTTCTATGGAAGCTTGGCAATTTGAACCTGAAGCTAATTTAGATTTTAGGTCTGGTTCTAAACTAGAGGCAGCCACAATTGTATGATGCTGAGTATCATCAATTACTTGAGCATAAATATGCTCGTTTGAGCGAAATACAGCTAATCTGGGACGTTCATTTGATCCACTGACTTTGCTCCGAATGCGACGATGGCGACGTTCTCTTGATTCTGTACGTGTACGCTTCATTTTTACTTCTTACCACTCTTACCAGTCTTACCAGCTTTTCGTCTGACCACTTCACCAGCGTAACGAATACCTTTGCCTTTGTATGGTTCTGGTGGGCGAACAGCACGAATTTTAGCAGCTGTATTCCCTACCACTTCTTTGTCAAAACCACTGACAATCACGTTGGTGTTGTTCTCTACTGCAAACTGAACACCTTCTGGAGGGGCAATTTGCACTTGATGGCTGTAACCCATGTTCATAACTAGGTTACGACCTTGAACTTGTGCTCTGTAACCAACTCCTTGAATTTCCAAACGACGTTGAAACCCCGTGGAAACTCCTTCTACCATATTGGCAACCAAAGTGCGGCACAAACCGTGTAGTTGCCGAGAAGTACGTGATTCATCGCGTCGATCTACTTGTAGTGTTGTTCCTTCTTGAGAAACGCTTACATTACTGGGCAAATCGCGAGATAATTCTCCTTTTGGACCTTTGACAAAAACTTTAGTGCCATCAATGGTCACTTGTACTTTTGCCGGAATCGTAATTGGGCGTTTACCAATTCGAGACATAATTTTCCTTTTGTTAATTGTTAATTGTTAATTGCTAATTGTTAATTGTTAATTTTTCTATTAACTATTAACCATTAACTATTAACTACTACCAAACATAGCAAAGCACTTCACCACCCAAGTTTTGGCGTCTTGCTTCTCTATCGGTCATGATGCCACTAGATGTAGAAATAATGGCAATGCCGATTCCGCCTAGTACTCTGGGTAATTCTTTTTTGTTCGAGTAAACACGCAAACCTGGTTTGCTTACCCGCTTTAAGGCAGTAATGAGTGGCTGGCGATTTTTACCTTTGTATTTGAGGGCAATTACCAGGTTACAATTTACACCTTCACCTGCTTCTTCAAAATCGTTAATAAAGCCTTCTTCCCGTAGCACTCTAGCGATACTACGAGTCATTTTTGTTGCTGGCACTTGTGTAGTTTGATGCCGTGCCAGGGTGGCATTGCGGATGCGCGTTAGCATATCTGCAATTGTGTCGTTAGCCGCCATCGTTTCCTCTTTAAATAAATTTATTGTTCCCGAAAAGGCATTCCCATTTCTTTAAGTAAGGCGCGACCTTCTTCGTCGGTCTTCGCTGTGGTAATGATAGAAATATCCATCCCACGAATTTGATCGATAGTGTCATACTCGATTTCTGGAAAAATCAGTTGCTCTCTGACACCAATTGTATAGTTACCCCTGCCGTCAAAACTCTTGGGACTAATACCGCGAAAGTCGCGAATTCTTGGTAGCGCCAAATTGATAAAACGGTCGAGAAAGGAGTACATCCGTTCTCCTCTGAGAGTCACCATAATGCCCACGGGCATTCCTTGACGAATTTTGAAACCAGCGATCGCCTTTTTTGCCCTTGTTACTACTGGTTTTTGACCTGTAATTACAGCAATTTCGTTTAAAGACGCTTCTAAAGCTTTAGCATTAGACGCTGCTTCACCCAAACCCCGGTTAACAGTCACTTTCACCAATTTCGGTGCTTGATGAACATTGGTGTATTGAAACTGATTTATCAGTTTGGGGAGTATTGTTTCAGTGTATAGCGTTTTGAGTCTTGTAGTTGCCATAGTTTTGTCTTTGTACTCCCTGGGCTTGGTCAGGGAAAATAGAATTGTTAATTGTTAACTGATAGCTTGCTAATCGTTAATTGTTCTATTAACTATTAACCATTAACAACTAATTATTTGTCGATGATTTCGCCGGTTTTTTTCAGCATCCGCACTTTCTTTCCGGATTCAGTGAAAGTGTAACAGATCCGACTAGCGACGTTTTGCTTAGTGGAATAAAGCATCACATTAGAACTGTGAATGGGATATTCCTGTGTGACAATTTGTCCTGACTCCCCTTCTTGTTGGGGCTTAACGTGCTTAGTTTTGATGTTGACGCCTTTGATAACGACTTTACTTAGTTGAGGAAAAGCTTTCATCACTTCACCAACTTTGCCTTTATCTTTCCCAGAAATCACCTGTACGGTATCTCCGGTTTTAACGTGCATCTTCTGAAATCTTGGTTCATCTTTCTTTTTAGTTGCCATTACAGCACCTCCGGAGCAAGAGACACAATTTTAGTGTAGTTTTTGTCCCGTAGTTCCCGCGCAACTGGACCGAATACCCGTGTTCCTCTGGGATTTCCATCTTTATTAATGATAACTGCAGCGTTATCATCAAAGCGGATAGTCATACCACTATCTCGACGGATGTTATGTCTAGTACGGACAATTACTGCTTCCACAACATCAGACTTTTTTACAGCCATGTTGGGGATAGCATCTTTAACAACGGCGATAATTTTATCGCCGATAAAACCATAACGGCTGTTACCAGCACCTAGCACGCGGATACACATTAGTTTGCGTGCACCGCTATTATCTGCAACATTTAAGTAAGTTTGGGGCTGAATCACAATAAGCCTCCTTGAATGGGATTTTGGGATGAGTGGGGGAAATAGGGTTGGGGTTTGAGCACTAATTACGACCTATTTTCCGATGCGCTATTTTTGACTGTGAGAATTTCTGTAACTTGCCAACGCTTGGTTTTACTCAAGGGTCTAGTTTCTTGAATTCTGACGCGATCGCCCACTTTGCACTTACTGTCTTCATCGTGAGCTTTATATCGCCTGGTTTGGACGACAATTTTGCCATATTTGGGATGGGGAGCGCGGTTTTCTACGGCGACTACCACCGTTTTTTGCATTTTGTCGCTCACCACCAAACCAACTCTTTCTTTAACTGCCATAATTTTCTACTCTGATTCTGTCTGCGGTTGACTTGCTGCTTTTTTCCGCTCTGTTTCTACCGTTAACAGTTGAGCTAAACGGTGTCTTGCATGTTTAAACTGGTGGGGTTTTTCTAGCTGTCTAGTTGCTTTTTGTAAACGCAATTGAAACAGTTGTTTTTTCACCGCCAGAATTTCCAATACCAGTTCTTCGTCACTGAGTTCTCTTGCTTCTGAAATTTTAGGAAGAGGCATAATTACACTGAAGGCTCTTCTTGTGAGCGCATAATAAACTTCGTTTTTATTGGCAACTTATAAGCTGCCAAACGCATAGCTTCGCGAGCTGTTGCTTCTGGAACACCTGCGATTTCAAACAAAATCCGTCCTGGTTTAACCACAGCTACCCAAAACTCTGGTGAGCCTTTACCGGAACCCATCCGGGTTTCTGCTGGGCGCATGGTTACAGGTTTATCAGGGAATATACGTATCCAGATTTTGCCACCCCGACGGATATAACGAGTCATCGCTCGACGAGAAGCTTCAATTTGACGGGAGGTAATCCAAGCTGGTTCTAAAGCTTGGAGTGCAAAATCGCCAAAGTTCAGATTGCTACCACGGGTAGCCATCCCCTCCATCCGTCCGCGTTGTTGTTTGCGGAATTTAGTTCTTCTTGGACTTAGCATTCTTTATCCTTCATTAGAACGATCTTCAAAATTCTGGCGACGACGATTTTGATTTTTGCGTGCGGGAGTGCGATCGCGAGTTTGTTGTGGGGGTGGAGTTTCTTCTTGTCCGGGAATGATTTCTCCTTTAAATACCCATACTTTGATCCCAAGAATGCCATAGACAGTTTTGGCTGTGCAGTAAGAGTAGTCAATGTCAGCCCGTAAAGTATGTAGAGGTACTTTACCTTCACGAGACGACTCTGTACGGGCAATTTCTGCACCATTGAGACGACCGCTGACTTGAACTTTGATCCCTTGCACACCTGCCCGTTGCGCACGCTGAATAGCTTGACGTACCACTCGGCGGAAGGAAACCCGACGTTCCAACTGTTGAGCGATATATTCAGCAATCAAGTAGGCATCAGCATCAACTCGTTGTACTTCAACTACATTGATGCGAATTTGGCGGTTGCTTCCTAACAGTTGTTGGAGTCCAGTACGTAAGGCTTCGATACCTTGTCCACCTCTTCCAACCACCACACCAGGTCTAGCTGTGCGTACTTCTAAATCGATTTGGTCTGCTTTGCGCTCAATTCGGACTTCAGAAATACCCGCGTTATTTTGTGCGTATCTACCCAGTTTTTCTTGGATATAATTACGTAGTTTATGGTCTTCTTGTAAAAGTTCTGGATAGCGGTCAGGAACTGCAAACCAACGAGATTGATGTTCTTGGGTAATACCCAAGCGAAAACCTACTGGATGAATTTTTTGTCCCACAAAAGATCCCTCTTAATTTCCATCATGAACACAATTTGACTCGCCAATATTTATTGGTTATTACTCGACGCTACCAGCAGCCACAGCCACAGTAATATGGCATGTTGGTTTACGAATCTGATAAGCACGACCTTGCGCTCTGGGTTGGAACCGTTTGAGCACGGGACCTTGATCGGCATAAGCTTGAGTAATTACTAGCTCAGCCCTGTCTAGCCCAGCGTTATGTTCTGCATTAGCTGCAGCGCTTCTGAGCACTGTTAATACTGGTTCACAGGCTCGGTAGGGCATAAATTCTAGGATAATGAGCGCTTCTCTATAAGTTCGCCCCCGAATTTGGTCGAGTACACGACGCACCTTCAAGGGAGACATTCTTACAAAACGGGCGATCGCCTTTACTTCTTTAGTATCAGTTGTTGCCATAATTTTCTCCTTGAGCTAATAGCTATTAGTCATTAGCTATTAACTATCTCCCTGCTTTTTTGTCACTTTTTGAATGACCTCTGTAGGTGCGTGTCGGCGCAAATTCTCCCAATTTATGCCCTACCATTTGTTCATTTACAAATACCGGAACGTGTTGTCTTCCGTTATGAACAGCGATAGTATGACCTACCATCATCGGTAAAATTGTTGAAGCCCGCGACCAAGTTTTAATAACTTCCTTTCTGTTGTTTTCATTCAGCCTTTCAATTTTTGTAAGTAAATGATCGGCAACAAAAGGACCTTTTTTTAGAGAACGACCCATAGTTAGTGATTGGTTAATAGAAGAATGGTTAATAGAAGAATGGTTAATAGAAGAATGGTTTTTTACTATTAACCATTAGCTGTTAGCTTTTTAAGATTCACGTCCACCACGACCGCGTTTAGAAGATTTACGGCGACGGCGCACAATTAATTTGCTACTGGGTTTTTTCGGTTTGCGAGTCTTCTTACCCAAAGCAGGCTTACCCCAAGGTGTCACAGGTCCTGATCTACCGATCGGCGCTCTACCTTCACCACCACCATGTGGGTGGTCTACTGGGTTCATAACACTACCTCTAACAGAGGGACGGCGACCCTTCCAGCGATTGCGACCTGCCTTACCCATACTCAGGTTTCTCGCTTCAATGTTACCGACTTGTCCAATGGTAGCGTAGCACTCACGTCTGACCATGCGGACTTCTCCAGAGGGCAACTTTAAAGATACATAGTTACCTTCTTTGGCAACAACTTGAGCGGTAGCACCAGCGGCGCGAACAATTTGACCACCTTTACCAGGCTTCAATTCTACGTTATGAACGCTTGTTCCTAACGGAATGTTAGCCAGAGGTAAAGAGTTACCATCTTCAATGGGTGACTCTGGACCGGCAATTATTGTTCTGCCCACTTTCACACCGTTGGGCTGGAGAATGTAACGCTTCTCGCCATCTTCGTATTGCACTAAGGCGATGCGTGCATTACGGTTGGGGTCGTATTCAATCGCGATCACTTGAGCGGGAATGTTACGCTTATCTCGTTTAAAGTCGATGATCCGGTAAAGACGCTTATGTCCTCCACCCCGGCGACGGCTGGTAATCCGTCCTTGGTTATTTCGACCTTTGGCACGATGTACAAACTTCGTGAGAGATTTCTCTGGTTCTGATTTTGTAATTTCCGCAAAGTCGGAGATTGTGACTTGGCGAGTACTAGGGGTGTAAGGGCGAAAAGAACGAGTACCCATCTTTTTATACCTCTGGGAATAAAACTTGTCGAATCTTCTCTACATCCCCAGCTGCAACTGTAACAATAGCTCGCTTATATTGGGGCTTGTAACCAATAAACTTACCAACGCGCCGCTTTTTGCGAGGTGGATTTGCTGTATTTACCTGTTCGACTTTGATTTCAAACAGATTTTCTATTGCCGCTTTGATTTGTGGCTTAGTGGCTTTTGGAATCACTTCAAAAGTGTATTTGTTTTGCTCCATGAGGATGGTCGCCTTTTCGGTCACAATTGGGCGACGCACTAAGTCAGCAAGGTTGCGGGGGTCAAACTTAGTCACTGTAGACCTCCTGAATTTTTAAGAGTGCTGCTGCTGTCACAACAATTTTGTCAGCGTGGAGCAAATCGTAAACATTTAGCCCATCGGCGGCAATTAGCTTTAAATTCTCCACATTGCGAGCGGATAAGTAAACGTTTTCCGTACGTTCCGGCAGTATTAATAATGTCTTGTTTTCGGGATCTACTCCCCAACGAGCGATCGCTCCCATCAATTCTTTGGTTTTTGGCTGCTGTAGTTCTGAAGCGAATTCTTCTACTACAATCAAATCGTCTATTCTGCTAGCAAAAGCTGTCCGCAACGCTAAACGCCTTTCTTTGCGGTTCATCTTCAGGTTATATTCTCTGGGCTTTGGTCCAAAGATGACACCACCACCCCGCCACAGTGGTGAACGGATAGATCCTGCACGCGCACGACCTGTTCCTTTTTGCCGCCAAGGTTTACGACCTCCCCCTCTGACTTCGGAACGGGTTTTTGTACTAGCCGTTCCTTGTCGAGCATTGGTTGTTTGTCTGACCAAAGCTCGATGTACAACGTGAGACGCTGTTTCTTCCCTGGCTACCCGCAAGTCGAAGCTTGTCTGCCCGACTTGATCTCCTTGCCAATTTTTGACTACACACTCAAACATCTTTTTGTCCTATGACTTCTTACCAACAATATTTGCCGGTACGATACTTAGCAAGGCACCGGGTTTACCAGGAACAGCCCCTTTGATTAGCAATAAGTTACGTTCCGCATCTACTCGCACCACAGTCAACTTTTTAATTGTGACGCGCTTACCGCCCAAACGTCCTGCCATCCTTTTGCCTGGATAGACACGACCTGGGGTTGTACCTGCACCAATGGAACCTGGCGCTCTGTGGTTTTTAGAACCGTGTGACATTGGTCCACGACCAAAATTGTTCCGTTTTTGGTTTCCGGCAAAACCACGACCGATACTTTTACCGATCACGTCTACAAGTTGACCTGCACTAAAAATATCTGCTTTAATTTCTTGACCTAAAGTATATTCACTTTCAGTCTCTACGTGATACTCCAGCAAGTGACGTAATGCTGGAGCAGAGGATTTTGCTAAATGTCCCAATAGTGGTTTGTTTAGCGCCTTTGGCTTTACTTCGCCATAGCCTACTTGAATGGCGGAGTAACCGTCGGTCTGTTTTGTTTTTACTTGGGTAACGGTACATGGTCCCGCCTGAACGACGGTGACAGGAATGGCTACTCCTGCATCGTCAAAAATTTGGGTCATGCCCAGTTTGGTGCCGAGAATACCTACAGACACAGTTACTGGATCTCCTTTCTATTTGCTTAGTGTTAACTTAGACGAGCGCTCATCGTCTAACCGCCTTTTTGGATTGAATAGTGAAATCTGAATCAGCTTAGGTTTTTGCTGCTCAAATTTCTTTGGAGTCTCTACGATCTGTTCCCGTAGAGCACCCAAAATTACCAACAATCGGATGTAATGACTTTTGGAATTAATCCAATGTGTTACAGCGCGTGCGCTTTGTGCAACAATGATGCTTGTTCAAGCCATTGCTCTGGCACTTTTCTTTTGTAGTAGGACTTAAGCGGTTAGTTCCGCTTAGTATCCATTAACTGATTATGACGCAATGATCTAAACTAACATTGCTGTTCAGCTTCTACTTTCCCGATCTTGACCTCAAGGCTTTTCTAGTGTACCAGTTTCTTATCAATTTTTGCCAATTTATTCTATTGGAAATTTTGTGATTAGCTTTTTGTGCTAAAAACAGCCGAAATGGCGATAAGAGGGACGACTAAATATAACATATGGTCACAATCTAATAATATAGCTCAGGTATTTAAATTTGTCTATAGTTTTTCTAAAAATTTTCTCAGATCCCCGAGTTCTCTAAGAAGTCGGGGATCTGGTTTCATAATAGAGATATCTAAAGTGGGATAGGATAAAAATCAATCTATGGCACTAATTACCACTGGCGGCGGTTTAATTCGCGATTTAGAGAAGTCTGGCGCTCTGGGCGTATATGTACCTCTAGAAGGAGGTTTTGAAGGTCGGTACAGACGCCGATTGCGTGCAGCAGGTTATGTTACGCTCCACATAACGGCAAGAGGATTGGGAGACGTAGCAGCCTATCTCACAAGGGTACATGGAGTTAGACCTCCTCACCTTGGTAAAAAAAGTACAGCTAATGGTGCGGCAGTAGGTAGTGTATACTATTTACCACCAGTTGTTAGCTATCAGCTAGAACAGCTACCACCAAAATCGAAAGGATTGGTGTTGTGGATTATTGAAGGGCATGTTCTGAGCGATCAGGAAGTAGAGTTTTTAGCGAATCTACCCAGCATAGAACCACGAGTCAAAGTGGTAATTGAGCGGGGTGGCGATCGCTACTTCCGTTGGACACCCTTACTACAAACTGTGTTAGCTAGCTAGTCCTCTGCCCTACGTAGAGACGTTCCGCCGGAACGTCTCTACATCAACCAACATTTCTATCGTACTAACTCGAAAACCACAGGATGCAAATAACCGTCGCGCCGCCTCGTTGACTGCTGCTGTATCAAGGCGGATTTGCTTGACACCCATCTTATCAAAGCGTTCAATAGCCTGCATTACCATTTGTCGTGCAATCCCCTTTTGACGATATTCAGGTTCAACCCAAAGATCGTGAATAAAAGCAAATTCCTTTAATCGGTAAATCGGAATTTCTTCTTCAATCGTTGCCACTAAAAACCCCACGAGTCTCCCTTCATCTTCAGCTACCATAAAGACACTGCGTTCATCGGTAGCCACTCGCTTCAACCATCTATGATAACGCTGTTCTGGATTGGGAAGAAAACCATACTTAGCAGAATCCCAAGTTTCATGTAAGGCACAAATCTTAGCTACCATCGGTAGAACTGCGGGTACATCATCTGGTGTAGCAGGGCGAACAATCATAAACTAATAATGGGGGGTGTAATGAAACTTGAATCTCTGCTGAAACTAAATCGTAATATCCGTGTAATTGGCTTTGATGATGCTCCTTTTATTCGGGGTGCTGGCGGTAATGTACCCATAGCAGGAGTGGTTTGTGCGGGAACTCGATTTGAGGGGATGCTTTGGGGAGAAGTGCAAATTGACGGGTTGGATGCTACAGAAAACATTTGTAAGTTATTGATGGGAAGCAAGTTCCTACCACAACTACATATTATATTGTTAGATGGAATTGGGTTTGGCGGGTTTAACGTTGTCAATTTGCCAGAATTAGCCAACAGACTGCAATTACCCTGTGTTGCGGTAATGCGTCGTCAACCCGATTTAGTTGCTGTGGAAGAAGCTATGAGTCGCCTGCCAAATTTTCCACAGCGACTTGAACTTTTAAAGCTTGCTGGTAGGATTTATGAAGATCCACCGTTTTTCTTCCAACTCAGTGGTGAAGAACCTGAAACGATCACCTCCGTACTACATCGTCTCACAGACTGTGGCAAAGTTCCAGAAGCCCTACGTCTAGCACATTTAATTGCTGCTGCTATCATTAAAGGAGAAAGCAGCAGTTCGGCGTAGTCATTAAAAAGTTAACGGGTATGTGATGTCAAATTCTCGATACAGAGTGATGCGACAGGTGTTAGCTTGGTTTTCTAGTAATTCGTAATTCAAACCACCTGTAATTTGAGTAACTGGGCGCTTTAAAGGTTTCTCAAACTGATACCACTCGCGATTACTCCACTCAAAAATTGCCGCATCGATCAGGTTTTGCAATTCTGATGCTAACAGCAACAGGTTAAGCTTTTCCACTTCTAATCAGCCAACCAATTACTCCGCCTATAATGCCACTAAAAATCGAACTGACAACGGCAGTGACAAAAACTAATCCGATTTGCTTCCAGTTCTTAAGCTCTCCCACCTTCTCAGCTAAATCAGGAATTTTGTTAATTGACGGTTCGAGAGTGTTTAGCTTTGTCCTTACTTCTCTGGTTTCAAGTTGTAGGTTCTGCTGCCCTCCCTCTAGAGAAGCAAGCCGAGTTTCGATGGTGGTAAATCGACTGCCAGTCTCTTCTCTAAAAGCGACGATCAGGTCTTTTAATTCCTTGATATCAGACTCAGTAACGGTCGTCATTGTGTTATTCTCCAGATAGATAAGGTTTTTCGATGTCCCCTAGTAGCCGCCAGGGGACTGCTTTTATTATCCATCCCCGCTCAATCAATATAGGAAAAGAAATAAGGAAAAGCCTTTATTCTAAGCCACTAGCCATACTTCGCTCAAGCGATCGCGCTAACACCAAAGCTTGCAAGGATTAGATAGCAGTATCTTCTGTGAAAGTGCCAACTGCTTGGATACGGTAGGGTTGAAATCGTGGGCGATCGCCTTTTTACCCTTGATATCATGTCGGCGGTAATTGATTGACAATTCTGAGTTGAATATTTTTTTTTGATCGGAGTAACCTTTTCCCTTCACCTTGTCACTATTAAATAGAGTTGTTTAGTGAGGAAGACATGTCCGAACACAGTGATGCGGAGTTAATTTTTCTATCACAACAGGGAAATAAAGCTGCATTCGGTCTGCTTGTGTCGCGTTATCAACCAATGGCGCAACGCCTTGCTACAAGAGTGATCGGCAATGAGGATTTGGCTCAAGAGCTTGTACAAGATGCTTGGGTGCAAGCCTATCTTTCGCTAGATAAACTCAATGATCCAACACGCTTTAAAAGTTGGCTGTACGGCATTGTACTCAATGTTTGCCGGAACAATTTGCGTCGTCGTAAGGTAATCTGTTTTTCCCTTGAGACAACGATCGCGAATTTAGTGGATAAACCGCTACCAATCTCCGGGAGTTCGCCAGATCCTCAGCTTGTGGCAGAACAGGAAGAACTCTACACTGCATTACTAGACGCAATCGATACTTTGTCTCCCCAAAATCGCTCAGTAATTTTATTATTTTACCACGAGCAGTTTAGCTTACAAGAAGTCGCAAATCGCTTAAATATTTCAGTCAGTGCTGTGAAAGGGCGTTTACACAAATCTCGCCATCAACTGAGAAAACGATTATTGCCGCTTCAAGATCAAATTCAACTTACTTCACCTCAGGAGATTAAGACCATGACTAGTAATACTTATGCCCAAATCAAAACAGAAATTTGCTGTTCATTTTGTCGCAAAAGCAAGGAAGAAGTTAATCTTCTCATTGCAGGTCCTGCAGGTGTATTCATCTGCAATGTGTGTGTAGATATCTGTAATCAAATTATCAGCGGAGAAATTCCTCCGTCTCCATTGACGCAGGAGGAAGTTGAGAAATTGATGGATTCAGGCTTGAGCGACTAAATTCACCTTTGCTGTACCAATTAAAGTTGGCATCCATTAAATTTAGCGCTCGTTGAAGTGAATCGTGCCGATGGAGGCAGCAGCCCACAAGATGCATTACCATGCAGAGCATAGTAACGAGGAACGAGAGCATGGTAACGAGGGACGAGGAAAAACTAAAAGTGAAACGAGCGGACAATTTTAACCAATACTCGTCATACTGTAAGAGGGAGAATATTTAAACTACTCCCTGAAGACGAAGCGTGAAGTTAAGCAACTAAAATGAGACGCAAATCCACTACTGGTAGAACGACGACTACTACTCCTACTAGACCAAATCCATTCCAATCCTCTGTGTTTAATTTCACTTCCATAGCCGTTTTGGCAGGGGTGTTAGTTTTAGGAATTGGAATCGGTATAGCTTTTAGCTCTACAGCCACCTTTACACCCACAAATGTGGCTTCTCGTGAATACATTGATACCAAAGCACCCAATCCGGAAATTTGCGTACAGTATGGAGCCAGCGCTATGGTAATGGATACCAGACTGTTCGTGACTCTCAACCCTTTTAATGTCTACGTTTCTCAGCCAAGTATGCGCCCTGGATGCGTTCTACGTTCCAGTAACTGGGCAATTTTAGAGCAAAGAAAACTCGTGAACAACGATCAGGTAAGAGAATGTAAGAACCGCCTGAACTCTTTTGCTTATACAGGTGATTTAAATACTGACAAACCTGAGATTAACTGTGTTTACCAGAATGACGCTGCTAAAAACTTCTTTATCGCTCAACCAGGGGCAGTTGCAGCACCTCAGGAAACGGAAAGATTCTAGTATGGGGGGAATGGCTAATGGCTAATGGCTAATGGCTTTTAACAATTAGCAATTAGCAATTAACAATTAACAATTAGCAATTCCCTATTCCCTGCTTAGTATTGTCTCAGGGGCTTACCAAACTCAATTACTCTGGAATTAGGAGAAGTGGGTGGATTGTTAGGAACATTTTGAGCCGGAAAGTCGGGCGAAATTAATGGCGGAACATTATTAAGATTACCAGACTGATTTGGGAAAGAAGGTGGGGGAAGAATCGAACCAGGTAGTGGAGAGTCGTTATTAGAGCCAAGTGGCGGTACGGTGACAAAAGGTTGCTGTGGCGAATAGCTATTTGGTGGTAGGGGTGTCAAGGTTGGCGGGACACTGGGTAGGATAGGTTGTGGTGGGTTGTTATAAATACTTTGCGGCTGTGGCGGGTTGTTGTAGATCCCTACTGGTGGTAGTAGGTTACTTGCTGGTTGTGGGGGGTTGTAAATATTGGACGGCTGTGGCGGGTTATTGTAGCTCCCCATTGATGGTGGTGGATTGTTATAAACATTCTGCGGTTGTGGCGGATTGTTATAAATTCCTATTGGTGGTGGCGGGTTGTTATAAACATTCTGCGGTTGTGGTGTATTATAGACATTAACTGGTGGCTGTTGTTGGTTGTACCCTGGTGGTTGTGGTGCGGTAATTGTTGGTTGCACACCGGGTTGAGTAGGAAATGGTGAGTAAGTACGATCGCCTGTTGCGATCGCCGATCTTAAAACCCAGCGAGTAGCATTTTGTAGAGAAACTGGTTGCAGTTGTACCTGGTTTGGATTTAAAGAAGCTCCTGGTGCTAAATCCATCACAATACGAGTGACACCTGCTTTTAATTGAGAAACGCGAATACTTTGAATTGCCCCAGAATAATTTTGTTGAGTAGGAACATAGCCCAAGTTAGTATTCGGTACATCTACAACCAGACGAGGGGGTTGGGCGAGATAGAAGTAACGAGGTTGTGCCGCTGTAGAGAGAGTAATTTCTAGTTGTGAAGCTTCTGGATAGAAGCGCCAATCCTCCAGTTTACCCATTGGGATCGCTGCTTTAATATCAGTCTTTAGGGAGATGACAGCAAGCAAAGTTAACAAGAAAATACCGAAATGCTTGCTGTACCGAAAAATTCGCCTATTCTTGAATAATTCCATCTTTTTATCCCTTTCCCATGATTAATTTTGCCGAACTCAATGGCTATTTAACTTCTCAGATTGTTCCTGAGATTTTTGTGGAATTGCGGTAAATTCTATAGTGTCAGTACCATTTATGTTCATTTGACCGTTCAAAGACTTTTGATCGACTAGTTGAACAAGCATAGAGACTGAATCAAAAGAATTAATATTTGTTGGCGTTTGAGAACCTATAATATTACAAAGTATGGTTCTAGATACTTTTCCAGATAAATTTAATTGTTGATTACTCAACCTACCTGTAAGAGTTGGGTTACTTGTAGTAGAGGTAAATAATTCGGTAGTGGCGTCTGCTGGTAATAAAAACCCATTCAAATAAATTCCTGATTGCTGAATTTTTAACATCAAAACGTCTGATTTCTCGCAGATTGGCAAATTTTTCTGGAAGGAGAGGCGATAGTTTTCCTCTATTTGGGAAGGCGCTTTGAGTTTTGTTTCTCCATATACAGTTACGACTTTAAATAAAAGTAGTACCGATCCTATCGCCACGCCGTAAAAGGCTAAGGATTTAAGGTTGAGGTGATGCATGAGGTAGAAAGCACTAACTGTTGACGGATGGTTGAGAGTCACCAAGCACAGAGGTGAGGTGAGAGGTGACTTGACTGTAGCGACGAGTAATTAGCAGCGAGGAACGACAGTGGATAGCTAGTTCATCTGTATATCTTCCCAAAGTTTGACGCTCGATCCCCCAAGCACGGCTAGTACCAGCAATAGTTAGATCGACAACTTCTGAAGCTGCTACTACAGCTTGAAGCGGTTCTTTTGCTTCCACAACTTTAATATCTATGCGTGAGCGCACATTTTGCGGTAATTCTGCCATCAAGCCGCGCAGTTCATAACTTAATTCATTTTTTACCTGATTATCTGCAACTACCTGTAAAATTAGCAACCGACAATTTTCCATATTTACTAGCATTCTCAACGCAAGTACTAAAGCCAAATCATCATGGATGTTTGCCGAGTAGGGAACTAACAAACTTTCTAAACGCTCTTCTCCTTTGTCTACAAATACAGCAACATCCACAGGTGCGCTAGTAAGAATTTGCCCAACTCTTCCACCTAAGCGATTCTTACTAAAAGCTGGGCGATGCCATCCCAGTAAAACTAAATCGGCTTGTTCGAGTAAAGCTATCTGTGCTGTTGTACGTGCAACATTGCTTGATATGCGCACCATAGGATGCACATAAGCGCGTATTTCCGGTGGTTCTAAACGTTCAATCAGTTCTTCTAACTGTTGAGTTCGTTCTGCGATGAGTCGGTTTGCCTCAACAGGGGTATTTTCAAAGGCGTAATCTTCTTCAAATTCAATCAGGCTAAGGGGTTTAATCGTAGAAGGGTGTTGGTGGTTAACAGCGATCGCTACTGCCAATTGCACCAAACCTTTTTGCGTACTGGGATTAGCTACTGGAACCAAAATTCTATATTGTTCGTTGTTAGCCGTACTCTTATCGTCAGCTTCTTCTTTAGATTCTTCCACCATATCCAGTTTAATTAGATGTTTCGGATATGTCCACTCCAGTAGTGGTGAAGTCATAAATGTTGTTACCAAGGCCATAATTACCAGCATGGTAAACAGTAAGGGCGAAATTACTCCCAAAGATAAACCAATGTTAAGTACGATCAACTCGGTTAAACCACGAGTATTCATTAACCAACCGAGTGCCGAGGCTTCTCGCTTACTAATTCCACTCACACGAGCTGCTACATAAGTACCAACGTATTTACCTGCGATCGCTACTATCAAGACAGCTAAACACAACCCCCACAACTCAGGTTTATTCAGCAAACCAATCTGCGTGCGCAGTCCACTATATGCAAAGAAAATCGGTAGTAGAAATATTAGCACAAAATCTTCTGTCTTGATTGCCAATTCCCTGACTAATCCAGCATTCTTAGGCATCGCTGCACCAAGTAAAAATGCTCCAAATATCAGGTGAATGCCGATTAATTCGGTGAGCAGGGCAGAAGTAACTACTCCCATATATATGTAAGCCAAAACCAATTGACTCAGCCGCCCAGTGCGACGGTAGTAGGTAGCAAGGCGTTGCAAAAACCAACGTCCCACAGTTACCATCAAAGCGATATAAACTACACTACCGATAATCGTGGGGACAGCGCCTGCAATGCTACCTGTACGGGCAACAGCGATTGCTACTGCTAACAAGCACCAAGCTGTCACATCATCTACTGCTGCACAAGTTAACGCCAATGTTCCTAACCGGGTTCGGTGTAAGTTATTCTCAGTAATAATTCGTGCCAGTACCGGAAAAGCAGTAATCGACATAGCTGCCCCCAGAAATAGGGCAAAAGCAGTAAAAGACACACTGGCATTAGAAACTAGAGGATAAAGCAGTATTGCCAGTAACGTTCCTAAAGAAAATGGCACTAAAATACTGACATGTGAAGTCAAAATTGCTATCTCTAAATTGCCACTCAGATATTTAGGATTTAACTCTAATCCAATCAGAAACATGAAAAATATCAATCCAATCTGAGACAGCACATTTAGGAAGGGAATAGTTTCAGGCGGAAACAAGGTAGATGCTAAATTTGGAGCAACCAAACCAAACAGAGAGGGCCCTAGCATAATTCCGGCGACAATCTCACCAATTACCAGGGGTTGCTTAATCCACCGGAAGCCAAGCCCCACTAGCCGTGACAGTCCAATCACAATTAGCACTTCAATTAAAACGAGAACAACTGTGTGCATAGTTTCCTTTCCAGCGACTATCCGGTGTTGTTAAGATGATTCTTTAAATCAATTGACATGTCAACCGTTTTATTACTTGTCTAAGTTCATTAACTTTTATTAACGTTTCTGATGTTGATAAATCACATTTATCATTACACGCGAGAGCGTATAATTATGAACCGCTTGGTGCATTCTAAGCTGGGATTTTTTCATCAGTTGTTCCTGGTAATAAAAAAGTAACCAACGGTGATGGCATAAGTGTAGTAATAATTGCCATTATGACCATAATGGTAAATAAAGTTGGAGTAATGATGCTTTGTTCCAAATCAATATTTAAGATAGTTAACTCCATCAAACCGCGTGCATTCATTAACTGCGATCATCTCACACACAACATCGGTTTGCCCCAGATAGCGTTTCCCCACAATTGTCACAATGCGACAGGTAGCTAAAATAACTGTCAATTGTAACAATAGCTTGATAACTAGCTCAAAGTTCGACATGGTATTCCCTTTTGAGGAGTGATGCTATTCATTGACAAATCTGCTTTGGGCAAATCCAAAGATGAACAAACGACATACCCCGATAGTTTGCCAAATCATTTGTAAACTAAGTGACAGCGAGATGTATAGATTATTACTAAGTTTTGTATCTAGTTTAATACTGACAAAATATGTGTCAAAATTAAAAAAACTAAGGTTGGGGTGTGATGCTGAAAATACTACAAGAGGGACGCTACAAAGTAATATCAGCATTGGCGGAGGGTGGATTTGGTCAAATCTACCTTGCCGAGGATACTCATAGACCAGGCAATCCCAAATGTATTGTTAAGCACCTCAAACTCGCCAGTCAGGATTTAACTTTTTTGCAAGTGGCGCGGCGTCTGTTTAATTCTGAGGCAAAAACTTTAGAAAAGCTAGGGCGTCACGAGCTAATTCCCCAATTGTTAGCTTACTTTGAAGAAAACCAAGAATTTTATTTAGTACAAGAATATATAGAAGGACATTCCCTAAGTGAAGAACTTGCTGACGGGAAAAAATTAAGTGAAGTTCAGGTGATTGCGCTTTTACAGGATGTGTTGGGTATTTTGGAATTTGTTCACACTTCAAACGTGATTCATCGCGATATTAAGCCAAGTAACTTGATTCGACGACAAAAAGATGGTAAGATAGTATTGATAGACTTTGGCGCTGTAAAAGAAATTCACACCCAACTAGCTATTAGTTCTGGTCAAACAGACCTGACCATTGTGGTAGGAACCCAAGGCTACATGCCTAACGAACAATCTGCTGGGAAACCACGCTTCAACAGCGATATATATGCACTAGGTATTGTTGCAATTCAAGCCTTAACAGGACTAAAATCCTCCCAGCTAAGAGAAGATCCGAACACGTTTGAAATTATTTGGCGCAATCAAGCTCAAGTTAGCGCAAAACTAGCAGATATTATTGATAAAATGGTGCGCTATGATTTCCGTCAGCGTTATCAGTCAGCAACAGAGGTTTTGCAAGCTTTGCAGAAATTAACGGATGCGCCTATTTGTGAGCAACGCCGCGATTTTCCCATCCGGATTGGTATAAGCTTGAAAATACTAGGAGTTGGGTGGATAGCAGCAACAAGCTTAATATTGGGAGTACGTTCGTTGGGATGGTTCCAACCTTTAGAACTAGCTGCACAAGATCGCATGATGCGTATGCGTTACGCCACACAAATATATTCTGCTGCATCTTACGACGATAACGCAATTAGAGCTAAAAACCATCGTTTATTAGTTGTGGAAATTACACCGGAAGATATCAAGCAAAAGAATGATAGGTTGAGCGTGCGATCGCTCAATCAACTTTTGTCAAAACTACAATCGTATCAACCCAGTGTGATTGGTTTAAATATCGACCAACCACACCTGAACAATTTTCCCACGGATATAGACAGCAAGGATAACATCATTGCTGTCTGCACATCAAGTCAGGGGGATCGAGAAATTCCGCCGCCTATTCCGATAAACAATATAGGCTTTGACAATCTGATCCCTGACACAGATGGTATGGTACGCCGCAGTTTGTTGTTTACAACTTTAAATAAAGACAAAGAATGTGATACGTCTTACTCATTTGCTTTCCTACTGGCAATTAATTACCTACAAAAACAAGGCATTAACTACAATTACATTCCAGGACGGTATTTTCGTTTAGGTAAAACCATCTTCTCACCTTTACAATCTAATTCAGGAACTTATCAAATACGACTTGATTACCGCGCTGCTGCCGATACACCCAAAGTAAGCTTAAACGAAGTTCTTACAGATCGAATTAACCCAGAGTTGGTGAAAGATCGGATAGTTATCATTGGTAGCACTGCAACCAATTCCAGTGATGGCTTTTACACACCCTACAGCGATCGTAAAATATCTAGTACATTGATTCATGCCCAAGTTGTCAGTCAAATCCTCGATACTGTTTTAAACAACCGTCCCTTATTCTGGTTTTGGTCAAAATGGGCAGAGATAATCTGGATTGGAGTATGGGGAATAGTTGGTTTTATATTAGTTTGGCGAATTCGCAACCCCTTGATTTTAGGTTTGAGAGGAATAGCGATGCTGGGAGTATTATTTGTGACAGTATTTATCAGCTTTACCCAAGTAGGTGCCGTAATTCCCTTAGCCGCCCCTGCTTTAGCTTTAGTTGTCACTGGCGCTTTAGTATTTGCTAGCCGCGCTTTCGCTCAGCAGCCACCAACGATAAGAGACTCTACCCCCGTGCCGCTAATTCCACTCCTACCTACTGAGTTAAATAGCGTACCTGACGACAAAACACTTCCACCAGTTAGCTATCTATCTGGCGCTACAATATCCACTATCCAAGGCGATATCGCTGTTAATGAAGTTAGGCGTTACGTACTCAAGTGCAACCAAGGACAACAGTTAACAATGGAGGTACTATTTGGAAGTGTTAATTTGACTGTTGTCGATCCAGATGGCACAACTGTTGCTACAACTATTCACCAATCTATGAAACGGCAGGGTTTACTTTCCAAGGGCGAATACACAATTGAAATTGCTGCTCTTGAGCAATCAACTTACACTATTAGTGTTGATGTGTTGTCTTCATAGGGAAATTGTATCACCAAGAAAGTCGTAAACCTTGTTTTCTCATAGTTTGTTGTAATTGAGCCATTCGTTGCTGTGGAATAATATCAGCAGGGGTTAAATCTGGTTGGGTAAGCAGCCAAGCTGCTGTTACTCCTGCTGCTGCGCCGATACTCCACTCGCTATTATGTACGCGAGTCACAGCGTTGACAATGTGAGTAACGGCGATACTCTTGCCACCGATAAGGAGATTATCTACTCGCTGGGGAATCATGCTTTCCAAGGGAATTTTAACAGGGCGAACCACAAACTCTCTAGCTGGTGCTTTTGTCGCTTCGTTTGCCGGTTTCCAGTTGCGATCGCGACACCCATGTATATCTATATCATAATGAGTCACAGCTACCACTGTTTTCGAGAAGTCACGACCACCAGACACATCTGTTCTAATATCTGCTTCCCGCATCATAAACTCACTTTGCCCGTGAGCAATACGTCCTAAAATTCGCCGTCCTTCCCTAATATACGGTACCATACTTAAACCTGAAGTTGTACCCATCAAAGACTCAGATCCAAATAAATACGCAAGAGGATAACCCGGTTTATTTTGAGTTTCCATCAACCATTCTGCAAACAGCAGCGCATGATTTTCACCTTCCTTAAGTGCTGCTAAGGAAACTCCCCCCATCCAGTTTTGACGTTGCCCAGAAGCGGTAAGCTCCTCAGATGTGAGAATCAAAGGCGGATTGATTAAGTTCCAGTCATTGCCGCGATTCCAGTTTACCATTGTCATATCGCCAAGGACGGGATGATCAACAAAGGGATCGTTACGAGTTTTACTCACAATGCGTCGGTAATTGAAAAAGCTTCTCCCTGCAAAGAAAGGGAACCCTTTTACCGAGTAGTCACGCCGATGTTCTTCTTTTGAAATTCCCAATTCAATTTGCGCTAGTTGAGTGCGACTCAATCCGCCATCATCTCTAAGTGCAAGTACAAACGGAAAAGTAAAAGCTTGAGTGCATTTCGGGTTGTCTTGAGGTGCTGCGTGAATTTCACCAGTTGTAGCACGAGATTCTGAACCCAGACGATGGGGGATTCCTGCCCATCCCACCAATTCTCCAGTATCAGTAGCATCGATAACGATCATGCGCGAGCCTACTGGCGCTTGCAGTCGCACTGGTACTTTCTCAAATTCCTCATTGTTAAACCAGGAGTACCAGGAAGTTAACTCTTGCGAAAGCCGACCTTTTGGTGTATAATTCGATTCTCGCGGAATTCGTTTTACTGCATAAATTGCCACAATTTGCTTACCCGTGCTGTCAAATTTAGCTCCTTTGAAGGCTATGGAAGTCCCCCAACGACTTCCAGGAGCAAGACGAGAAGAAGATTGTAGCAACTGTTCTGATGCTGATGCACCAGCTTTGGGTGGAAAACACAACTTCCCTACCCAGCAACTATTAATATCAGCAACTTTGAGGGAAGAAGTATTCGCCCAAGCGGGAAGTTCTACTGGTTGCTGTTTAATTAACTGCTTGAAATCAATCCAACTTTTTGAATAATTTTCCTTTGCACGCATCGCCAGCGATTCATCAACCGCCGATACTCCTTGAGAACTAATTTGTCCCCCTATCCAAGGAGTGAGTTCAATTAAGCAAGTCTTTGCACCTGATTGCATTGCTTTAGCTGCTGCTGCAACTCCTCCCAACGAACCACCCACAACTACAACCGAGCATTCCCATACTTCTTTTGCCGCAGGTAAGGGGTTAAGCTGGGGTAAGCCATTTGGTGTGATAGGCGGTTTAACTTTCGCCTGGGTGGTTTGAGTTGATTTCCCAGTCCTTTTATGGGTATGAAGATAACCGACAGCGACAAGGAAACTTAGAGCTGATATGAGCAGAAGATATTGAACTAGACGGTGGGGTAGCTTCACTTCAAGTTATGGTAACGTACTCGAATTAAAGAGTACAACAATTGAATCAACTGTCATTATTTTGGTACTTTTGTAACAGTACCTGAATCAGCTTAGATGAAGCTCGAAACGTGGTTTGCTGTAGACGATTAATGGAGTCTGGGAAATCTAGGAGATTTTGCCTCCCAGCTTCATCCAATACACCTAATAATCCAGTCACTCTCAAACCACGAGCTTGAGCAATCTGTCTTCCTAACAAATCATCAATAATGAGTGAACTACCTACACTCGTCCTTCGGACAGAGTGTAGGCTTCTGGCGTCCCATCAACACTGCTTTTAGACACAGTGTCTAGCTTTCGCAGAACTTCCAAAACTTCCTTTGAGGTACTAGCTGTCGCACTGTTCGTAACTACCAGTTTCCCTCTCCGGCTTTTTATTGTTGGGAACAGTCCCAGCCCAACACGCTTAACGTTTATCGAGGCATTAATGTCTCTGTCTACGTTAAGCAATTCTTGAAGATCAAAGTAATCCCTGATTGAGCAATCCGTAAATACAAATTCGTCACGGTATGCCAACAACTGCGAAGTGTATGCAGGTTTTACCTTTATTGTCACTGCTCCAGCTTTTGAGGCTATGTAGTCCAGCGTTGTAAAGAATTGACCGAAACTTGCGTCCAACCAAGATTTATTCAATCCTGACTTAGCGCTTTGTCCATTTGGAAGAAACTTTCCATCATCATCTTTTTTGGCTTTATTTCTTTTAGTCAAACTTAGTATATTTAGGTCTTCATGAAAGAAAACCTTCTTGCCAGTGCGTACAAGTTTGTGAGCGGTTTTATAAGCGTGGTCTTTACGGGAGCGTGCAATACGTTGATGTTCCCTCGCCTCTATGACGGCAAGTTTACGACGTTTAGCACTACCTCTTTTCTTAATAGCTTTCCGTCTTGAAACCTTGGCTAATCTATTTTGAGACTTACGAAAAGACTTTAATGATGGTAACTTTTCACCTTCGGAAGTTGCTAGATAGTCGTTTTCATGAAGTACCGCGTCTATACCAATTGAATTATCCCAAGTAGAGACAATTCCATCGGGATTAAAAACTGGTACTGTTGGGTCTTCTAAGGCGATAGTACAGTACCATCCATCGGCTTTTTTAGTTACCAAGATGTTTTTCAGAGTAAAACCGTCTGGCAATGGGCGATGTAGTCTTACTTTTAGCCAACCGTTTAGCTTAGAAATTGATAGAAATAACCAATCTTTTTCTATTCGTTCAATGGTTACAGCCTGACCTTCAAAACGCATAGTTCGGAAACTGGCGATATTTTTAAACCTTGGTTTACCGCTTTTCTTTCCGTTACTATCACCTTGAACAAATCTACGAAAAGCTTCATCAACGCGCTTTGAAACATCCTGTAATGTTTGAGATGGTACTCGCTTAAAATCTAACAGGTACCCAGAATGACCTATTTTTCTTAAGTCTTCTTTAAATATTGGTAATAGTTTTTTTTGAGAATAAAAATCTGGGTTGTCTCTTAACTCAGGTAACGAACAAATTAACGGACAACTATTAATGCTAGTCCGATTATTTTCCCACCAATCAAACCTATCTCCAAGCTGCCAATTGTACCAATATCGGCAAGTCCTCAACCATTCGTTTAACTCTAGTTTTTGATTGGTGTCTGGATACATTCTGTATTGATAATTTAGCAGCATTGGAAAATCACCTCCTTTTTTATCACTGTTACTATTATGGACTACACTGATTATAGCAGAGTTCCCAAAAAAGTTGTGAAAAATGATTTTGTTTCAAAAGGGAGGTCAGTCAGTGACTTGAAAGCGCATCTTGTGCTGACTACCAAATATCGGCGCAAAGCTATAACTGGTGAGATGTTACAGCGTTTGCATGTTATTCTTGAAGACTTGTTGGTTAAATGGGAGTGTAAACTAGTTGAATTTAACGGTGAAACCGACCACGTACACTTGTTATTTCAATATCATCCAGATTTGCAATTAAGTACACTAGTTGGAAACATCAAATCAACAACATCCCGTAGACTCAGACAAGAATTTGCAGAACATCTGAGTCGTTTCTACACAAAAGATGTTTTTTGGAATGGATCGTACTTTATTGCTAGTTGTGGCGGCGTAACCATCACGACTTTAAAGCAGTACATCGAAGCGCAAGATAGCCCGGAGAATGGCAATTCCTCAAGCACCCCGCTCCCGCGTTGACTGTCAGTCAACATAGGTCGGGGGTGCTTTCGTCATTGCCCCAAAATTCATCCCACACTGCCTTCGGTCAGATGTGGGGCTTCTTTTGGGTTAAGCTAAATTGGCTTTTTGCTGTTCTGCTAGAACAATGGCGTCACGCTCACCGGGATCTAAGCTATCTAAATTCTCATCAGATAAAGTATTTACCGATTGAATTACCAACCATGTAGGTGGTGTTTGAATCCATGTTTGGACGATATTTGGAGAACGAGCATTAATTAGTTCTTTTTGAACAATTTCAGGAATCACTACCTTACCATATAGTTGGGGAAGTACATCTATTTCACCAATCAACAAAAGATAACAAATTGGCGATGTATCCGCAACTACAATCATTTATAGTTTAACTTTCCTTCTTGTCGAAGTTGCTCATGGGTTTGGCGATCGCTCACGTAATCAGTTTCGTTATACTGTAAATCAATGCCTTTTGCTTTGAGAAAGGCATCAGCTTCTAAGCGTGTAGACATTCCCAGCAACTCTCGCACCTTCCCCACACTGATGGAACCTTCAAGATAAGCTTTTTCCACAAGCATTTCCAGCAACTTGCGTTCTAAGTTGCCCCATTTCGTTTCTAAGGAATGAGCAACATCGTCCGGTAAAGCAATCTGAATCTGCATCAATCTTTGTACTCTGTCTTTCTTCTATCTTATTAGAATACCGCAGTGTTTTTCGCACTTCCATAATTGTAACACTAGAAAACTAGTAGGTTGGGATATCATTATTTACCTACTACGGCTTACCGTACCAGTTCATCCGTCCAGCTTAAATACACTAAAGTGTTGACGACATCAAGAACTTAAATGACGCTGGAAACTATCTCTTCACAACAAACTAGTCCCCCAGTTTAAAGTAACGCTTTACGTCGATTGCTAAATATTAAAGAGATTTATTACGAACCCGCTGTTGCTAACTATACCAGAGGTCAAGAAATATTGGCACAGTACCCTGATGCCAAACTCATTGAGGTAGCTTCTCATTGGAAAATTCCCGAATTACATGGCAACTCTGACTTAGTAGAAGATTGGAACAGAATTAAACGCACTGTTTTGGTATTAGGCGTCAAGAAGTCTCTCCAGTGTCGCCCTAACTGCCGTAGCTCAGATTTTGTCGCTCCTTCCCATGCTAACGGCTGCGCACAGGCTTGTGTTTACTGCTACAATGCTCGGCGTAAAGGTTACGCAAATCCCATCACCACATTTGTCAACATTGAGCAAACTTGCCGCTACTTAGAGCGACACACTGCTAAACAGGGCATGAAGCTAGAACTTAACCAAGTAGATCCGACTTACTGGGTATACGAAATTGGCGAGAACAGCGATTGTTCCGTGGATGCTGCTATTTGCAACAACGTTAAAGATATTGTTACCCTGTTTAGAAGTTTCCCTAACGCAAAAGCAACATTTGCTACCAAGCATGTTAACAGAGACTTGCTTACCTATGACCCGCAAGGCAAGACTCGCATTCGTTTCAGTCGAATGCCTCAGTCAATGGCTCAAGTAGTAGATGTACGTACTTCTAGTATACCTGAACGCATTGGCGCAATCAATGATTTTGTTGAGGCGGGCTATGAAGTTCACGTCAACTTTGCACCAGTCATCTACTATGACGGTTGGTTAAGAGACTATCAACAGTTGTTTGAGCAAGTGGATGATACTTTATCACCTGCTGCTAAACAGCAACTACAAGCAGAAGTAATTTTTATTACCCATAATGAGGAACTGCATCAGGTAAATATGGGTTGGCATCCTCAAGCAGAAGATATTTTATGGCAACCTGAATTACAAGAACAGAAGCAATCCTCAACAGGTGGCATCAATGTACGCGCTACAAGCACGGGTTTAAAGGGCAGTTGGTTAAGCAATTTTGTCAACAGCGCTCGCCAGCAGCTACCCTACTGCACAATTCGCTATGCTTTTTAAAGTTCGTAGTAAGCGCAAAGAGCGCTTATTACAAACAACCTGCGCACCGTTTACTATCTTGGGGACGTTTTCATTTTTGATTTTGAAATTGAATGCGTATAACTACTGGAATCCGGTAGTTACCTTGGTTTTATCCCAGAGCTTACGATAAGAGCGGGTTTTACTGGTTAACGATTTTTCTCACAGTATCTGTTCAACACCAATGGTAAGAACGTAATTAGTGTTACCAGCTTGGGGTTGAATGCGTATGTAGTAAGTACCAGGAGCCAATGAAATTAATTGCCATCCATCAACAATCCGTATTAAATCATCAATAGTAAGATTAGTAGCACTAGAACTAGTAGTTCTAGGTGAGGAAATTCCGGAGTTTCTAGAACTGATAATCTGCCCGTTGCTATCAAGTACTTGCTCAAGTACGCTCCTGGAGTAGCCATAATCACTTATAAACACAGTGCTAGCTTGGTTTAAATCAAATCTATAATAGTCGCTAGCGTCGCCTAAACCAACGGATTCATATACGCGAGTTTCATTTGAGCTGATGGGAAGTTGACGAGCAGTACTTAACGTGTTTCCGGCATAGTCAATAGTAGCAGGGCGTCCTTCATACAGACCAAAAGATTGATAGTGCTCCAGTAACCGAGTACCTTTTAAAGAAGCTAAGTCGGGGTTATTTGCTTTGTAGTAGCCAGCATCAAAAAAGAGTGAAGACTTACGTCCTTCATTCAAACCATAAATTTCAAAATGCTCCAACAGTTGCCTATTGTTCAAAGACGCCAAGTCACTGTTGTTAGTACGGTAGTAGTTGAGATCGAAAAAGTCGGAAAACTTACGCCCTTCATTTAAACCATTGATTTCAAAGTGGTTTAAAAGTTGAGAAGAACTTAAGTTGTTGAGGTCAGAGTTAAATGTCTGATACTCTGTTAAACTCAAAATTGGAGAAAATTTGCGCCTCTCTGTGACACCATAGGTTTTTAAATGATTAAATAGTTGCTCATTATCAAATATAGCTAGGTCACTATTGTAAGCACGATAGTAGTTGAGGTCAACAAGAGGGGAAAAGCTGCGTCCCTCTGCTATCCCGTAATTTTCCAGATGATCCAACAATTGGTTATTGTTGAAGCTGGCGAGATCGGAATTGCTAGATCGGTAGAAATTCAAATCAATTAGTGGTGAGAAGCGACGACCTTCGTTTAGACCATAAGTCTGGAAGTGAGACAAGGCTTGAGTATCATTATAACCAGCCAAGTCGGAATTAGCAGCACGATAGAAATTAGGATCGAACATGTTCCCGATGGTCACTGACATATCATCAACCCCCTCAAGCACCCAATTTTTTACAAAATATCAAATCCGTCACAGTCTACGCCTATTTGAAATACACCCAATTGTAAGGACGTTCGTTCCGGAAAGCCCATACAAATTTACTGTTAATTGTTAATTACTGTCACTTAATCCTATTTAAATTTAATAAAATGTCTAATTACCTTTCAATAATATAATACTCAATCTAGGAATTCAACTGTTAAGACTAACTTTTTAAAACATAAATAAGAGATTTATGTTTTAATTTTGAGGTGACGCAGCCGAATTATAAATTCTCTATTCAGATATCTTGACGATGAACCAACTACCTCTGTTGCCAAGGGCTGCTCGAAACATTGCCAGCCGTCTAAGCGGTCTATTGGCAAAAATGCTACAGTTTGTACTAATAGCACGAAGAGGTCTTGCCTGAGAGCAAATTCGTCATAGGATATTTGTAACTAACAGCCGACGTAATATGCATTGATAAAAACACTTATGAAAAAATCAGCATTACTTCTCCTTCCCCTACTAACATTTCTATTTCTATCGCCAGTAAGCAAGGCTGGTGCAACTCCTGCTCAAACAAATCAAACAGTGAAAATGTCGTCATTTAACCTCAGTTCTCAAAAATGGAAAAATCGTGTGCTGCTAGTATTTGCACCATCAGAGAAAGCAAGTGCTTACCAGCAGCAAATGCAGCTATTTAATCAGTACAAGCCAGGTTTTGCCGATAGAGATTTGGTTCTTGTTCAGGTTTTAGCAGATGAGGAGAGTAATGCTAATCTAAGAGATCGCTTTGATGTTGGCAAAGACGATTTTCGCGTCATTTTAGTAGGTAAAGATGGTGGTGTGAAGAGTCGCTATAACTCTCCAGTTCAAGCAAAAGCCATTTTTAATGAAATTGACGCTATGCCCATGCGACGACAAGAAATGCGAGAACGAGGTAGGTAACTCGATTACCCCCCCAACCCCCCCTTAATAAGGGGGGGCAAAGAGGGGGGGCATGAAGATTGTCTGAACTTTTGATTTAGACAGGTTGATTTGTTGGTACAACCAGCATTCGAGGAATCAAAACATGATCGGGTTGCTCCAGAATGAATCGGACACTACGGGCAATATCCTCCGGTTGGAGAGCGCCACCAGAGGTAACGTAGGATTTGTCCTCTTGGTTCCAGTGATCGTATAAGCCTGTATCTACTGTACCAGGAGCGATCGCTGCTACTTTGATTCCCGTACCTGCCAATTCCATGCGTAGAGCATCAGTAAACGCCTCAATAGCATACTTTGTGCCGTTGTATGCACCGTATTGAGGGACAGTCTTTAATCCAGAAATACTAGATGTATTGATGAGAAACCCACTACCAGCTTTTTTGAAGTGTCGCAAAACTGTGTAAGCCATGCGGTAAACTGACTCTACATTCAACTGTACCATCTGGCAGATAGCTTCAATATCTACTTCTTCTATCGCGCCAACAGTCATTACACCAGCGTTGTTGATAACTACGTCCAATTGTCCAAAGTTTTCGAGGGCTGCATCAAGTAGCTTTTGGGGCATATCCGGATCGGTAATTGCTCCAGCAAGCACCTTGGCTTGTTGTAGTGATGATGCCAGATCATCGAGTTTATCTTGCGATCGCGCTGTCAGCACCAACTTCATTCCTGCTTGATTGAGTTCTTGAGCAATTGCCTTACCAATGCCGCTACTTGCACCTGTAATTAATGCCACTTTGTTTTGTAAGTTCATATATTCTCGCTTACTGGGGTACAAAAATCACTTTGAGCATGTATACCACAGGTGATTTATTGTTACCAAATGGATACTAATGGAGTTATGAGCATGTTAGAGAAGCGATACGGCTGTCCGGTGGAAGTTACTCTTGAGGTAATTGGTGGCAAGTGGAAGTGTACAATTCTGTGGTGGCTGAGAAAGAGTGCAAAACGTTTCACTGAACTGATGCATTTAATTCCTGGAATCACTCAAAAAGTTCTAACTACACAGTTACGCGAGTTAGAAGCTGATGGGTTGATTCATCGACAGGTGTATCGGGAAAAACCACCTAGAGTCGAATATTCATTAACTCTCCAAGGTGAAACGCTCAACCCAATTACAGAGTTGATGTGTGACTGGGGTAAAACTAAGATGCCCGGATTTCAGTTTGGTTTGCTCAACTTGGAAGGCTTACACATTCTGGTTGTGGCAGATGAACCTGATACCCGCGAGCAACTTAGTGTACTGGGATTGATACGTGGGGCACAAGTGACAGCGGTGAGTGTGGCGGTTGCTCCACTAGAGCTAGGGCAGATTCAGCCTAATATTATTGTTGTTGATTGTGATATATCTGAAGCAGATTTGAGTGCTTTTGTCAATCAAATTCAACTTCTTGAGGCAGAATTGGCAAGACAAATTCCGGCGATCGCCACAGGTAAAAACCGTAATCGAATTATATTCCCCGGCTTGCGAGTGGTTTTAACAAAGCCAGTGGAACCTACAGAACTGGCGGCGGCGATCGCTAGTTTAACTGGACGATTGGGGTGAGCGATCGCTATTTTACTAATTAATCTCGCTCTAATTTTTTGCTTTAATGTTAGGCTTTTTCTATTAATTAGGTATCATAGCAATAGATTTATTGAGGTGGGAGCCATGATTAAGAACGAACACGAGTTAATGGTTACTAAATCTTGGGTTGAAAAATTTCAACAAGCAATTATTAGCTTACATCAAAATGAAGAAAAAAGACGCAACGATCCAGAATGGTGGCATTTATTAATAGATTCTTACTACGCTCATATCAAAAATCTTCAGTCGGAAATAGGAGAATACGAATCGTTCAAAAACCACAATCCGGTAAATACATTGGTGTTGCAAAATGTCAATATCAAAATAGATGAAATTGGCGAGATTTTGGTCAAGGTGAGAATTGCGCAAAAAATCACTGAAAAAGAAATAGCAGCGCTCACGCGATTAACTGCTATAGCAAATAAAAGAATATGAAAAGAAAGATTATCAAAATGCTAGCTTTGATACTGTAATAGAAGTAGCAGAGGCATTGGGTATTAAGTTACAACATTGTATTGTAGTTTCAGAAATTAACGATTTTCTTAGTGGAGAACTAACGATCATTACGGCAACCCGCTCGTATGGATGCCGAAATTAAAGCTGCATCTTAGAGAGGAAATTATGCAAGAATCTGTGATTTATCAAGATATCCTTCAAAAAGGAGAGGAACGAGGAAAGAAAAAAGAAGCGCAGGCGCTGATTTTACGACTACTTACTCGTAGGTTTGCTGTGATTGAGCCTGAATTGGAACAGCGAATTCGCGCCTTATCCATAACTCAACTTGAAGATTTGGCAGAGGCGCTGTTAGATTTCACTAGCCAAACTGATTTAACCAACTACTTGGCAGCCATTTCGCCCTAAATATGTTAATTCGCTACATTATATATGCGAACAATTGCGGAAATAAATGACAAAATTACTAGTAATCGTGCGCTGGTATTAACTGCTGAAGAATTAAAAGCACGAGTTGCAGAAAACGGGGTTACTAAAACTGCTAAGGAGGTTGATGTTGTCACCACTGGCACTTTTGAGCCGATGGAATCTAGTGGTGCTATTATTAACTTGGGTCATACTGACCCACCAATTAAAATTCGCCGCTGCTGGTTAGATGGTGTACCTACGTACTCTGGTTTTGGCGCTGTAGATTTATACTTGGGTGCTAGTTGTCCAGTGGAAGAGGTAGACGGGGAAGAAGTCCGAGAACGCGGTGGTGGACACGTAATCGAAGATTTGATTGCAGGGAAACCGATACAAGTAAGAGCGCAAGGGCAGGTAACAGATTGTTACCCTAGAGCAAGTTTTGAAACTACTATCACTCGTGAAACTATTAATCAGTTTTATTTATTCAATCCGCGTAACTTATACCAAAATTTTATTGTAGGGGTGAATGGAGGCGATCGCCCACTATTTACATATCTTGGTCCATTACAACCACGTTTGGGCAATGCTGTTTACTCTAACCCTGGTGCCATTTCTCCCTTACTTAACGATCCCGATTTACAACTAATAGGTATTGGCACGCGGATTTTCTTAGGTGGTGGTATTGGTTACATAGCATGGGAAGGCACTCAACACTTCCCTTTACAAAAGCGTTTACCAAATCGTACACCGATTGGTCCGGCTGCGACTTTAGCTTTAATTGGCGATGCCAAGCAGATGGATGCTCGTTGGGTACGTGGTTGTTACTTCAAAAGTTACGGTCCTTCTTTGATGTTGGGCGTAGGCGTACCACTCCCAGTATTAAACGAAGAAGTAGTAGCCAAATGCGCAGTAACAGACAAAGACTTAGTAGCGCCGATAGTAGACTTTTCCATTCCCCGGCGAGTTCGTCCCACCTTTGGGTTAGTCAGTTACGCTCAACTTAAATCAGGGCGCATCACCATTGAAGACAAAACAGTGCGCGTCGCACCACTGGCAAGTATGTTTCTCTCTAAGCAAGTCGCCCAAGAGTTGAAACAGTGGATTGAGTCAGGTAAATTCACCTTAACTGAACCTGTAGCACAACTTCCCACCGAGCGGTCTTTTCTCCCCCAAGATCGTTGGACGGAGTTCTGAGAAGAGAGCAGGGAGAGCAGGGGCAGTTAATTCCTCCCCTGCCTCCCTGCTTATGTTTCAGGTGGTTTGGGACGCTTAACTGGCTTAGGAATGGGTTTTAATGGTGAAGAAGGTCTTGGCGGTGTTGGACTGGAGGCGTCTCCTGTTTTCTTAATGGGACGAGGAGTTTCTCCGCTTTTTCTGGGTAGGAATGGTTTCCTGCTACCGCCACTGGGAGGACGACGCCCTCCACCACCTCTCATAGGTGGTCGGCGTTTCTTGGGCAGCTCGGCGATCGCCTCACCGCTTCCTACCACCAAATCATCAGCTTCTCGCTTGACTTGCAAGTCCCAGAATTTTCCGACGGCTTTGGTGTCCAGCTTACCTTTAATTTTTAACTTGAAATACTTTGCTTTATCCGTTGGTTTACGGGCAGCCTGCTTAATTTTGATGACTAAATTTCCTGTATCAAACGACTGGTAAACTACCTCGCCGCGAACAGAGAAACCACCATCGATAATTTCTGATGAAGGTGTGAGGTGTTGTGATAAACCATTATTAGAGATTTGCTTTTCTTGTTCAGTCAAATCTTCGTCTTCTTGTGCGAGATTTTTCGCCAAGTTTTCTGGCTCCCAAACTCCCACAATCTGGAGGTGTAATTTATCGTTTTCTTGCCTAGTGCGTGGATAAACTACCCACAGATGTTCTTTTTCTAAGTCTAAGTGATTTTTGACTAAACTCATAATCCGACCCAAGAGGACGGCTTCGAGTGGTGTTTCATCTGTGGTCAGCATTATACCTTGAGTGAATTGTTCACTACTAGCAAGATAGCGACCTCGGACTAAGCCGATTGCACGATATTGTAATGGCTCACTTGGGGGAGGAATCGGTTGAAGTCGATTTGCCAACTGAGTATCATTATTCTCGCTGGGGCGAGAAGGCGAATTCTCTGGTTGAGATTCGGTAGCTTGAACATCAGCAGGAATTTCCTTGCTGATTAAAGTTTCATCGGAAGTAGACTTATTTGACGATTCAGGCGACGGCATCAGGTCGGAATTCATAAAAACTCCTTGCGGCGGAGACACATCCCATTGTGGGATTTTACTAAGGCAGCGCTCAAGAGCGTTTGTGCGGAGCAAAGAAAGTATATTTTCTTCCTAAACTGTCACACGGTGAGCGCCCTGTAGGATGCTAAAGACGCGACTGTAGTCGCTTGCCAGTTCGCTTTTGTCGGGTAAAATCCCTCGCCAAGCGATCGGCTCCTTAACTTTAGGAACCACAACAGGGCGCTCCTTTAAGTTTTGCACATACACTAAATGTGTAATTTAGCGCCTTTTTACTAGTTTCGGAAGCATACCATAGTTAAAATTCTGAAGGTTCCTCCAAAAGTCATCACTTGCATTCTCGTGCGGCAGTTGCCACTTGTTATAAAATTCACAAGCAATTCACGAGATTCCGTAAAGTTTTTAAAATTTTTACTTTTTGGAATGGCTGTGAATAACACTATTATTAAAGTAAAGGAAGGTTTTGTGTCTAAATCTCGCAATCGCTGGCTAATTAATGTGGTGTTAGCGATCTCAGTTATTGCTCTAATTGGTGGGTCAATTATTCCCTTGTTTGGGGTATTTAATCAACCAGCTCAAACAGAGCAAAAGTCAAAACTAGAAGACGAAATACGCGGTTTAGAATTGGTTTTGCAGCGGGAACCTGAAAACCAAGCTGCGCTCAAAAGCCTTCTAGAGGCACGCTTACTTCTACATCGGCAAGGAAAAGCTGACATTAAGGGAGTAATTGAACCTTTAGAGAAACTTGCTAAACTCAATCCAGATAATACAGAATACACGGTACTACTTGGTCAAGTTAAGTTGGGAATAGGTGATAAGGAAGGAGCTGCTGCTGCCTATCGCTCAATTCTACAAACAAAACCAGGAGATATCAAAGCTTTGCAAGGTATGGTTGTTCTGCTGTTAGAGCAAAAACGTCCCGAAGCAGCGATCGGTTTGTTACAAGATACCCTCTCTAAGGCGAAGACGGAAAATAAAATTCAGCCGGGAAGTATTGATACAATTGCCGTACAGTTGTTGTTGGGCAATGTTCAAGCCTCCCAACAACGCTACTCTCAAGCTCAAGCTATTTACGATCAAGCTATTGAGAGCGACAAGCAGGATTTTCGCCCAGTTCTAGCAAAGGCTATGCTTTTAAAGAAACAGGGCAAAATAGATGAGGCAAAGCCTTTGTTCACCAAAGCTGCGGCTCTAGCACCAGCTCAGTATAAAGACGAAATTAATCAAAGGGCTGCTGAATCTTCCCCTACACCCACGCCAGAGAAGAAGTGATCGGGGGTAGTCCAGGATTTCTGTAGAGACGTTCCGGCGGAACGTCTCTACAACCCCCTATATACCTTCCACGGCTGCTAACAAACCAAACAGCAGAAACAAACAACCCCCTGCAATGGTTAGTGTACGCTCACTAATCCGCCCAGCCAGCATTCTTCCGCCCATCACAGCGATCGCTGCACAAATAGCATGTCCCAAAACTGCGCCTGTTGTCACCCCGATAGGATTGTTACCAGCCGCTAGAGTGATGGTGGCAATTTGCGTGCGATCGCCCCATTCCGCCATAAAAGTTAATACAAATGCTTCCAGTAATATTGCTAACCCCTTTTTCTGCTTGGGTAGTTGTATTTCTGCTTCTTCTACGACGGCTTTTGCCTCTTCTACTACTTCTGCGTTACAAGTAGAATTAGACATTTTGCTTGCTTCGTAAAGTAATTTTATACCAAATATCACAAACAAAGCAATTTCGGCGTAATGAATATAAACCGATGGTAATAAAGACACTGCTTGTCCTACTATTACCGAAAGAATTGTCATCACAGCCAACGCCGCTGTCACACCCGCAAATACTAGCTGACGTGAATGGCGCATCGCTAAAATTACGGCGATGAAAAAAGTTTTATCTCCAAGTTCTGAAACTGTGATTAGTAATAAACCCGCTGTGAAAGCTGTTAACACTCTACCAAGCTCCTAAAAATAGTATCAGAGTGAAGCTTGATGAGAGTGGCAATACTTCACCAAGCTTCACATTTGTTGATGTGAAGTTAGTGAAGGTCTCACTTCCAAGAAGAAATTTACTTCCTTGTCACCAGAACCAGGTTAATCACCAGTATGTTGATTCAGGTGTACTGGCTATTGCTTGCCAGCAGCTACTCCCCTTCTTTGTATAAGTAATTATACATTTATTCCAATTTGAAGTAAACCCCCCCAACCCTCCCCTTGTAAGGGGAGGGCTAGGGTGGGGTTGCAAAAATCTCTCCTAGTATAAATGTTTTGCATAACTTAAGCCGAGACAATAGAATTGAAGTGATGGCTGCGGAAGATAGGACGTGAATCAAGACGAGTTTGTGAAGCAGATTCAGTACCTGCACAAACGGATGGCAGAACTGCAAAAGAAGAAGAGCGAATTACCCTTACAGCAACAAAGTCAATTGACAGATGCTTTGGACAGATTGAGTATTGGATTGAGGGAGTTGCAGGTAACAGAGGAAACCATTCGGCTTTTGCTATCTGCGGTGCAGCAATCCAAGGATTCCATTATTATCACCACAGCAAAACTCGATCCACCACATCCGAAAATTGTTTTTGTCAATCCAGCCTTTAGCCAGATGACAGGTTATACACTTGATGAAGTGCTGGGTAAAACCCCACGTTTGCTCCAAGGTCCTAAAACTAGTCGTGCATTGCTAGATGATTTACGTGAACATCTATCTGAAGGATTACCTTTTCACGGCGAAGCAATTAATTACCGTAAAGACGGTTCGGAATTTTATATTGAATGGCATATTACACCGATTCGGAATGTAAATCAAAAAATTACACATTTCGTAGCAATTCAACGAGACGTTACGCCGCGCAAACTGATGGAGCAAGAACGCGATCGCTTGCTAGAGCGGGAGCAAGCTAATCGTGCCGAGGCAGAAGCGGCAAACCGAGTTAAAGATGAATTCTTGGCAATGCTCTCTCACGAATTGAGAACTCCACTTACGCCAATTCTAGGTTGGTCAAAGCTACTACAAACAAATAAATTATCAGAAGCAAGGCTTCAAGAGGCACTAGTAACCATTGAGCAACATGCCAAACGTCAAGCAAAATTGGTTGACGATTTGCTGGATCTCTCGCGAATCATACAAGGCAAATTATCGCTCAATTTGACATCAGTTACATTAGTTACACCAATCGCAGCAGCTCTAGAAACCGTTGGTTTAGCAGCTCAAGCGAAGTCAATTCATATCAGAACCATGCTTGACGTAACTGTAGGACAAGTCATGGGCGATGCAGGCAGATTGCAACAAGTTTTTTGGAACTTGCTTTCTAATGCAATTAAGTTTACTCCACAAGGTGGTTTAATTACAGTAGAATTACAGAGATTAGAAATTTATGCCCAAATTTCAGTCAGCGATACAGGGCAAGGTATCAGTGCTGACTTTCTACCGTTTGTGTTTGATCGTTTTCGCCAAGAAGATGGCTCAATTACGCGCCAATTTGGGGGCTTAGGGTTGGGGTTGGCTATATCTCGACAACTAGTAGAAGCTCATGGAGGAACTTTGGTAGCAGAAAGTCCTGGTGTTGGAGGTGGTGCAACCTTTACAATCAAACTACCGCTAATGACTAATTCCCAGGCAACAAATTCTCATAGTGAACCACCAAAGTTATCTCTAGATTTGAGTGATGTAAAAGTCTTAGTAGTAGAAGATGACGAAGGTACAAGGAAATTTATTGCCTTCGCACTTGAACAATATAAAGCTAATGTAACTGTAGTAGGATCTGCCCAAGAGGCTTTAGAAGAACTGAATCATCAGCAACCAGATATATTAGTGATCGATATTGGGATGCCCAAAGTAGACGGTTACACCCTGATGCGTCAAATTAGATCTTTGACACCAGAAGAAGGAAGGGACATTCCGGCGATCGCTCTTACCGCCTATGTGGGAGAATATGATCAGCAACAAGCACTGGCTGCTGGTTTTCAAGTACATGTTCCTAAGCCAGTTGAGCCTGCCGAATTAGTTGCAGTTGTTGCTCAACTTGCTGGCTTATAGCTATGAATGTAAGCCAGGGAATAAATTAAGCGTCTCATAGCACAAGTCCGATGTTTTAGAAACCCGGTTTCTTGAAGAAACCGGGTTTCTATAAATAGCGTGACATTTTCTACCACAAGTGTGAGTTGTAAATGACCTAGATCTGCAACTATGACTTTGGAGTAATACAAAGAAATTTATGCAGATCAAAACACCAGACTGGGTTAAACACGCTGTTTTCTACCAAATTTTTCCAGATCGGTTTGCCAAAAGTAAACAGCCGCGCAAAAAGTTGTTACATAATGCTCGTTGGGAAGATTGGGAAGCAATGCCAACACTGCAAGGTTACAAGGGTGGTGATTTATGGGGTATTATCGAGCAGTTAGACTATATACAGGATTTGGGCATTAACGCCATTTACTTTACGCCGATTTTTCAATCAGCTAGTAATCACCGCTACCACACTCACGATTATTATCAAGTTGATCCCATGTTGGGGGGAAACGCGGCTTTTAAGGACTTGTTAGATGCGGCTCATGAACGTAATATAAAAGTGGTTCTAGATGGGGTGTTTAACCATTCTAGTCGAGGCTTTTTCTTTTTCCACGACGTTTTAGAAAATGGTCCCTATTCGCCTTGGGTAGATTGGTTTAAAATTGAGGCTTGGCCTGTTTCTCCTTATAATGGAGAATATCCGGCAAACTATGTTGGTTGGGCAGATAATAGAGCACTACCAGTATTTAACCACGATAACCCGGAAGTGCGGGAATATATTATGGAAATTGCCGAGTATTGGATAAAGTTCGGCATTGATGGTTGGCGGTTGGATGTTCCGTTTGAAATTACAACTCCAGGTTTTTGGCAAGAGTTTCGATCTCGCGTTAAAGTAATTAATCCAGAAGCATACATTGTGGGGGAAGTCTGGGGTGATTCTCGTCAGTGGTTGGATGGTACCCAGTTTGATGGGGTGATGAATTATCTATTTGCTGGACCCACTATAGCATTTACGGCAGGCGATCGCGTGGTGATGGATCAAGTACAAAGCCGCGACTACAAACCATACCCACCATTATTTGCTGCGGAGTACGCTGAAAAAATTCAAGAAGTACTACAACTTTATCCTTGGGAAATTCAGCTTACCCAGTTAAACTTACTCGCAAGTCACGACACAGCAAGATTGATGACGATTGCTGGCGGCGATAAAGCGAGTGTAGAATTAGCTACTTTATTATTACTCACCTTTCCTGGTGCGCCTAGTATCTATTATGGTGATGAAGTGGGTTTACCTGGTGCTTTAGATCCAGATTCACGTCGTGGCTTTCCATTAGAAGCTAGTTGGGATCGAGAAATTCTCAACACTCACCGTCAATTAATATCCCTTCGCCATGCTTACCCGTGTTTGCGTACAGGTGAATACAAAGTTTTATTTGCCCAAGGCGGAATTTACGTGTTTGCACGAATTTTGGGAACAGAAGAACTGATTGTTGCGGTTAACGTTGGTACAGCCCCAACTAAAGCCCATGTAGATACTGCTATACAATCTCAACCTAACAAGCTTTTATATGGGAAAGCTGAGGTGGAATGGAATGTGGAAGGAGATAAGCTTACTTTAACTGTTCCGCCACGAGCTGGTTGTATTTTGGGTGTACGGTAGTGGCTACACTATTGGTGTGATTAATAAAAATCCTTTTCTCATTGCCTAATCCTGTAGAGACGCCCCGGCGGCGCGTCTCTACGCTGCCTACTTTCCTGCAACCAATGCAGGCATTAATACTGCATCAATAACGTGGATTACGCCATTCTCAGTGAGAATGTCTGTTTGCACAACATTAGCGTCATTTACTTTAAATTTTCCATTCGCCGACTCAATTGCCAAAACTGACCCTTCAACTGTCGGTGCTTCATCAATTTCGCTCAAATCGTCAGACCGAACATCTCCAAAAGCAACATGATATGTTAAAATCTTTTCTAACTTGGGGATGTCTTGCAATAAAGAGTCTAAAGTTCCTTCTGGCAGCTTGGCAAAGGCATCATCAGTAGGTGCAAATACTGTGTAAGGACCAGGACTTGTGAGCGTTTCCACTAAGTTAGCAGCTTCAACAGCTTTGACTAGTGTGTTAAATTTGCCAGCATTGCGTGCTGTTTCAACAAGATTAGCCATGAGGTTGTGTTAATATTTGTTACAAAATACTTATAAAGTGACAAATATCTATTTACCTCTATCAATAGAGAGGTTGTGATCAATTCCATACTAGACAGCAGACTGTCTAATACTGCTACACTAAAAAAGACTTCGAGAACCAGTGATTATGCTAAAGCGTTCTAAGTTCGAGACTACTCAATCTCAGATTATGCACCGGGCTGAAGATTTAATTAGCGCGGCATCAAATCGCTACCGCATTACAGTTCAGGTGGCAAATCGTGCAAAACGTCGGCGTTATGAAGACTTTGATAATGCAGATGATATCATGATGAAGCCTGTGCTGAGGGCAATTATTGAGATGTCAGACGAACTGACTCAGCCAGAAATTATCGGCGAAGTATAGCAAAAGGCATTCATTTAAAAGTTAAAAGGCATTCATAAAGAAATGCTCTTACACAGAAAGTTAATTTATGGGGGTTATCTTTTTACTTTTTGCTTTTTGCTTTTTACTTTAATCCTCATAACCACTCAACCCGCCCTAGCCCAAAGAGTAGATATCAACAATGTTTGGCAAAAAGTGTATCAACAAATACCAGATTTACCAAAGGAAAATAATTACCTGAGTAAAGAAACTGGGAAAGTTGCTGAGAACAACACTTTGGTAAGCCGCTTGATTAGGTATCACTATTACGTTAAGGGACGTGCGCTTAATTATCGCCTCGATTGGAAGTTGACTTTGGCTGATTACCTGGGTGCAAATGAAATTATGTATGATTATAACTATCCAGGTAATGATGTATTAAGGAAAAATCCGTTTGAAGGCGATCGCACTGTCATTTCCAAGCTGAATCGTCGTCAACGTGATGCCTTGGTACAAGCTTTGGTTAACGTTTTTAATCCTGACAATCAACCTAAACCCCCAGACACCCAGAAATTGAAGTAATGAGCGCTAATAGCTAATTGCTCATCGCTAATCGTAGTAATGCAATTAGCTATTAGCCATCAGCCATTAGCTCTTAGCAATTATGGAACGTCTAATTAAAAGTGGATCTGGTTGGCGTATTGGATGGAACCCTGTAGCACCTAAATTTAAAGGTTTGGTGGGAACAGATGAATGGGCGATAGAGTTAACAGAAGCAGAATTGAATGATTTTTGCCGCCTGCTAATTCAACTAGCAGACACAATGAAGCAACTTGCAAGTGAATTGATGGATGAGGAAAAAATTGCATGCGTTGCCGAAAGTGATTTACTCTGGATGGAGGTAGAAGGTTATCCCCATGCTTATAGTCTGCGCTTGATCTTGAATACAGAACGTTGTGCAGAAGGTAAATGGGATGCTTCTGCTGTTTTAGAGTTACTAGCTGCCAGTAAAACACTCAAAGTTTTTTAGTTAGGCTATGGTGCGTTACTCTACCACTATGGTACGTTACACTTCATTAACGCACCCTACGCTTAAAATTTAATTACATACATAATTTTATTTGCGCCTACCTACTAAGTAAGTCGGCGCGAATAACAGAACTATGTAAAGAAAAGTAAAGTTCGTAAGTTCGCTCTTAGTAAGCGCTTCAGCGCTTTAGCGCTTACTACAAACTTTTAATTTTTTACGCCGACTTACTTAAACCTCTCTAGAAAGAATCAAATTCAATACCTTCAACTCATTAGAAGTTAACAAATACTTGTCAGTAAAACTCTTTTTCCTCATCTCTTCTAAACTGTAACTTCTAAAAACCACAAAAGGGAAATCTCTATACTTGTTCCCAATTGGTAAAAAGATAGACCAAAATCTGAATAGATCGCACGGGAACCATCAAGGGATGAGTTATGGCAGTTAAGCGTGTTACTATTAACGTACATAATCACGCGAGCAAATCATAGGTTGTGTGCAGTAGAAGTGACTTGGAGCAACTCTATCAGAAGGTGCAGGCTATACTCAAGCGTCACCGTTTCCCCGTGTTGCGAGGTCGTACCCATTTCGCTTTAATAAATGTGAGCGCAGTACATGAAGGAGCGATTGCTCAATCCTCTTGTGCGGTGCAAGCTATAAAGTGATAAGTACCTCAACAGCATACTAGAACAAGACCGTCGATTTATAAAACAACTGGTCAATCCAAGGCTTGGGTTCAAATCATTCTACACAGCTTGGTGAACATTGAGGAGTTATGAGACGATGAACATGATTAGAAAAAGACAGATTTAGGGATTAGCTATAGACATCAAGATTCAAGTGAAATTCGTTGCCCAAATCTTTGGAGTGGCTGCACAAATACATTCAATTCAACAGGCTCCTGTATCCTCAAAAAGCTTTTGCAACACAACTGTCAAATTAAGAAGCTAATAGTATGTGGGCAAATATTAGAAAGCAGATATGGCAATTGCGTGCCGTTTTAATTGTTACTTCTAGTGTGGCATCTGTTTTGATTGGGTTACGTGCTTACGGATTGCTACAACCATTAGAATGGGCGGCTTTGGATGAATTTTTCCGTTTACGTCCGTTCGAGCCTGTTGACACAAGAATTGTCATTGTTGAGGTGACTGAATCAGACATACGCAAGAATAAATGGCCTATATCTGATGAAAAGCTTGCCCAGTTATTGAAAATATTAAAACAACAACAACCTAGAGCGCTCGCTTTGGATATTTATCGGGATTTACCCGTGGAACCTGGTCATCAGGAGTTGGAGAAGGTGTTTAAAACAACACCAAACTTAATTGGCATTCAGAAAGTGATTGGCGATACCTCTGGTTTTGCTGTTAACCCACCAAAAACCTTAAGCAACTTGGGACAGGTGAGCGCAAATGATTTAGTGATAGATGTTGATGGTAAAATCCGGCGCAGTTTACTGTCTACAAAAGATAAAAACAACCAAGTTGTTTTAAGTTTGGGAGCACAGCTGGGGCTTATCTACTTGGAAGCTGAAGGTATTACTCTGCAAGCAATTCCTCCTGTTCAAAGTCAGCGTCGTAGGTTAGGTAAAGCTACCTTGGTTCCCTTTCAGGCAAATGACGGCGGTTATGTGAAAGCAGATGCTGGTGGGTATCAGATATTGGCTAACTTTCGCAATCTGCGGCAGGGTTTTCGTAAAATTTCCATAACTAATGTTTTAGAAGGGCGAATGCCCAAGGATTTAGTACGTGACCGTATTGTCTTAATTGGCGTGACAGCAGAAAGCAGTAGTGACTTCTTTTATACTCCTTACAGTAGTGGATTGCTTGGTCAAAGTCCCAAGGCATTTACAGGGGTGGAAATTCATGCTGATGTAGCCAGTCAGCTTTTAAGTGCAGCACTGGAAGGTCGCCCCCAAATAAAGGTTTGGTCAGAACCACTGGAATGGCTGTGGATTTTTGGTTGTGCGTTTGTTGGGGCAATATTAAGTTGGACGCAACACTGGAAAATCGCTATAAACAAAGTTGTCAAGGGAGTTGCTTTAGGTTTGCCGTTAACATCTACCATTATTATGCTGGTAGGGGGTGCAGTTATCTGTGGTAGTTATGCGGCTTTCTTGTCAGGGTGGTGGATTCCGGTCGTACCAGCTGTTTTGGCTTTATTTTTGTCTGCTGTTACCATTACTGCTCATATTGCGCGTACAACTAATTTGATGCGCCAAGCCTTTGGACGTTATCTGACAAATGAAGTTGTTGCTAATTTGTTGGAGACACCAGGGGGTTTAAAATTTGGAGGTGAAAGGCGAAAAGTTACACTACTGATATCAACTTTAGGGGGATTTTCGGCTATATCAGAGCGCCTATCACCAGAAAAAGCAGTAGAGGTTGGCAACCTCTATCTAGAGGAAATGATTGATGTTATTACACAGTACCAAGGTACAATCAATGATTTCATGGGAGATCGCATTTTTGCGATCTTTGGCACACCCATTCAGCGTGAGGATGATGCAGTTCGAGCAGTTGCTTGTGCCCTTGCTATGCAATTGAAGATGAACAGTATTAATATCAAACTCTCCAATATGAACCTATCACCCCTAGAAATGGGTATTGGCCTCCATACTGGTGAAGTTTTAGCAGGAAATATCGGTTCCCAACGGCGTGCCAAGTATACAGTTATGGGAAGCAATGTCAATCTAGCTCACCAAATAGAATCTTATACTGTGGGCGGGCAAGTTCTTGTTTCTAAAGATACCTTCAAAGATGCTGGCCCGATTTTACGAGTAGATGGACAAATGCAGGTCAAGCTCAAGGAAATCAGGGAGACAATTACTGTTTACGATATTGGAGGCGTGGGTGGCAAATTTAACTTATGCTTGCCCAAACACGAAGAAATACTAGTAACCCTAGTGCAGGAAATCCCGTTACAGTTCATGATTTTAGAAAACAAATTAGAAGACAAAAATCTCCCAGGGGAAGTATTCCAAGGTAGCTTAGTAAAGCTATCAACTACCAGCGCTGAATTTCGCTCCCATCATCCCTTGCAACTTTTTAGTAATTTGTTAATTAATCTTCTGCCTGGAGGTGAACAGGCTAGTGGACTGGGTGATATTTACGCCAAGGTGATGGCAGTTTCAGCTCATCAGCAGATAAATGTTGGTATCCGGTTCACAGCTGTGCCACCAGAGGCAGTGGCATTTCTTGCATATATTCGCCAGTCTGGCAGTTAAGGAGAGTAATTCATAACTCTTGTTGGCAAGTTTGGAGCCGAGATAACAGGTTTTCTCTCCACTCCCACACAACTAAAATCGGGAGGTGACCAACAGGTGCAGTGCTGCTAAATGACAGTCCGGCGTAAGGTTTCCAATAAATTTCTCCTTGGTTAAACCAGCCTTTTCTGCCACACCAGCCAACACGCTCCCCAAATTCATCCCAATTATGATTGACGTTGACAAAAATTTGCTGTTGTACACTTAAGCCAAAGCGATCTTTGCTATATTCTAGCCAGAGGCAGTCAATGGTATTTAATTCGGCACAAGGAAAATTTTTGATAGTTGTCTTATCCACCCAAGCTTGTTTTTTTCGACCCGCTATTTTCTGCATTAGCAATGCAGTTTCCTCGTCAGCTTCTCTCAACTGACCAGATTTCAGTAAATCCCGCAAGCGTGTGTACTCAATTTCTTGCTTATCCTTTTTATTTGCTTGTCCTGCTTCTCCAGTGGATATTTGGGCTGGCTGTTCCTCGATTCGGCATTGAGCAAGCATTTGAGCTTTAATTGGTGCGACATCAGCTTCTTTAAGGTCGAGCAGTTGCTGAAAATGGAGCAAAGCTTTCTCGTTTTTGTGTTCTTCTTTAATGAGATGAAATTCTGGTGTCATCGCTGGTGCTGCCTCTCGCACCTCGATCAATTCATACCCTAAGGAAGGAGTGTTAATTGGAGAGCCTGGGTGTGGAGATTTTTCTGTAGGAGAATTTTTCCTTTCCGGTAGTAGTTGAGGTATTAAATTTTGTGGTATCCCTGCCCTCAAAATCGCATTGCAGCCCAATTTATAGGCAAACTCATAATTTCTACCTGCTCCTAATGCATCATAGAAACCTACAGCAAATTCAATTGCTGCTTTATCTTGAATAGCCCGATTCATGCCTACTACATACTGAATGTATCGAGATATCTCCTCTGCCTGATACTTTGAATAGCAGGCATTAAGGACAACACATTCTACTTGGTCTGCGAAAAGTTGAAACAAGTCCGCTAAAGCTTTTGCATCAACTAATTTTATTTGACCCGTCTCATCCTCAAATGCCAAGCCTTCTTCTCCAGCCCCATGCCCACAAAAATGAATAATATGTGGTTCGTAGTCGAGAATGGCTCTATGGATGTCTCTATAGCGTACTGCTTCTGCTGTGTCTATCAAATACAAGTCACGCTTTTTTGATCGCCTCAACCCCTCCTTGATTTCGCGCATCTCCTCATCCAGACGAAGCTGGCTTGTGCCTTTAGGATTTGCTGACAACAGCAAGATTTTTCGGGTTTGAGTATTATTGTTTTGCATTTAAGCTAATAGAACTAACAGGGCAGGAGGGAAGACATTGTAAGCTTTGTATACCTTGAGTATGCTGCTTTCCACATTGTTTTTTCTGTTCCTGGTCTGTGCATTGTACTTTCCAATCTCTGGCAATAATTTTTATTTATTTTAACTATTATTGCTGCAAAGAAGTTTGACAACTAGCCGTGTTTAGTGCAGGGCTATGAGGTATAATATTAGATACTTGTGCCACTAGAGTAACTGCGCCATTAGCATCTACGACCCATCCCTGCGCTTCCACAATCTCCTGTCGGTGAGAAGAGGATGCAGCGACGGAGGGATGGGAGGATACGAAGACATTTTGACCAGCTGCGTCATTACTATTTTTGCTATCTGGCAAGTCAACCAGTTCAACTAGTGTTTCCTCGCCTGGAAATATGTCATTGAGGTTTGCGGGTAGTCCACCCTCTCCATTAATGGTGAAAGTGCTTTGTGTGGATGCTACATTGTTTCTTGATACACAGCCTGGGTTGATTCGGACAGATATGCTTAGTGTTGCTTCGGTAGGAATCACTATAAATTCGTTGCCATCGGTAAACTTGAAACTACTGGCCGTAGATGTGAGAAACGAACCGCCAATATCTAGCTTGGCATTAGGACCAAAAATAATCCCATTTGGATTTATCAGCAACAGGTTAGCTGTGCCATTAGCACGAATTAACCCATCAATATTGGAGACAGTATTACCTGTAACACGCGTGATAATGTTCTTAATGTCGGAGTGGTTATTGAAAATTGCCGCACCGTCTTGTTGTACAGAAAATTCACGGAAACTATGTAGTAAAGTACTACCACTGATTGTGCCGCCCTCAATTTGGCAGGTGGTGCATCCTGGAGTAACACTGGAGTTCACTGGGAGGGTATTATCGGGAACAATTTGGGCATTAGCGGAGTTGGCAGCAAATAGATAGCCAAGGGTAAGGCTGACGATACAAAGTTGGCAAGCTATTGATTTCATATCTAGAAGGAAATATACTTAATTTTTAATTAAAATTTACACTAATGAAGGTGTGTTATGGCTAGAGTCACGCACCTTCAAAAATTCCCTGTCCATTCTGCTTATACCAAGTTACGTTCAAAAGTGTCATTCTGAACGGAGCAAAGCAGAGTGAAGAATATCCAAAATGCTTCGCAACAGTGCGTTACACTAAGTATGACATTTTTACGTTTTGGAAAGCAACTTGGTATTAGTTCTTCAAGGGAGCAGAGGAAATCGCATCTAAACCAATTGACTGCAACAAATCTTTCCAAGCTGCTGTCAATTCAGCATTCTGTGGTTGAGATCGACGTAAAGCAGCCAAAGCTGCTGCTGCTTCTTGCCATATCCCAGATTTTGCGTACAGCACTACCCCATCCAAAGATTGTGCCTTGTTTAATTGACTCGCTAGTAACGAATTTGGCTGGATTCGACGTACTACACCCTCAGCAAATGGATCTTTTGGTCCTGGTAGCTCACAAACCATTGATACCACCCATTTGTAATCTTTACCTATCTCTAACGGTGGTTCAGTAGTTGGTAGACTGAAACTGATAATGCCCGGAGTTCCCTTAAAGTCCAACTTTTTCTGATATATGCCCTCTCCTTGTTGATTTTCCAACGTAAATACTACTGACGACGTAGAACTCTGAGGTACGTACACCATAAAAGTTGGGTGAGGGGATACTGTTAACCCCAATCTTGCAGGTGGCAATAGAGGAGTCAAAAGCTGATCAGTTGTTTTGTTGACCAAGGGCTGGTTGAGGTTTTTTCTATCCTCTGGGCATCTGTCATTGTCGCGTCTGCCTCCACCTATTGTTACTTTTGGTGCAGGTTGGTTGGGAGGAGGATCAAAGGTGACTTTGAACTTTTTGGGAGTAGACGTGGTTTGGTTTGGAGTTTTAGCCTGTAGGTCAGTGAGTAGACTGAAGGAGGTAGCCAATTGTATTATAAGAAAGAGTGCCAACCCCCGGTGTACCTGTACCCAAACCATAATAAGACTCTCCTATAAAGGGAAGTTGCTGATTTTGATTAGATCAAAGAATATCTAACAATCTTAGACCACTCTGGCACGCTCTTGTTTAATTTTTTTCAAGACTATTTATTTTTAGTAGAACAGTAACAGCCTTTATTGTCCACCAGATTCAAATAAATTTACTTGTTTTTTGTTATCAAGGTAAACTTTTTTCTAAGGATGTCTCTTACAACCAATTACCTATGAGTACAAAACCTGCCCAATAGAACGGATGTTGGTATCCTGGTTGATTTAAAAGCTTCAATTGTGCTTGTCGTAGTGCTTGCGCTTTGGTTATCTGAGAGTTAGTTAATTGACGATAAAATTCTGCCATAAAAACGGCAGTAGACTGATCCTCTACAGGCCAGAGAGTTCCGAGTGTACTGCGGGCACCAGAACGCACCGCAACACCTGCCAGTCCCAGTGACGCACGTTTATCACTACCTGCAGTTTGACAGGCACTTAGAACCAGCAACTCAATTGGAGCAGCTGTATTTTCCTCTCTAGTTTTGAGTAATTCTCCCAACTGTTTCACGTCTAATCGACTATCCCAGGTGAGAATGAAGGTTTCGGCGGCATTGGAACTGAATTGACCGTGAGTTGCTAGATGCACAACTTGGAATGAATCAGTACGAATTTGTTTCTTAATAGCGTTTTTGGTAAATTTTTGATTAAGCAGTACTTGAGATGGTATTTCTGAGTTGATTTCGGTAACTTCTGCCTCAACGCCAGGTAGTGAGGTATAGCCTTGATTTGGCTGACTCACTCCACCTATAAGAACTTTGATTTGCTGACGTTGCAGGCGGCTTGGTGCGAGAAGTCGCAGGCTTGGAGTTAGGGCAACATTATATTTTTCTACCAAATATCGTTGACCGTCATGCAGTGCTGCTATTGGGAGATTTTTCAAGGGTTCATCGGGGACAAAGATTAAGGTTTTAATATTACTAGCTTCCAAGTCAGCTTCAGCTGGTCGAATGAGCAGTTCGTAAACTTTTTGAGCAACTGGCAAACGTTCTTCTTTCAAAGAAGTGCGTGAAAGAGAGGCTTGCATTTGCTCGAAAATTTGTTCGAGTTGCTGCTGAGGAATATCTGTGGCATAGTGACGCAGGGTTTGATTTGGCAGGGAGAGGACAACCTCTAAGCGATCGCGCAGGATAATTGGATAAATAATTGCTGCTTGTGGGTCAATCTTATCAACTTCAACTCGAGGACCTGTGAAGCAAGCCTCACCAAAGTACTTATCAAATGCTGCGACCTGTAAAGATTCAATCACATCAATCACATTACTATTTAGCTGACTTACGGCCTGTAGCCCTCCTCTTGAACGGGGAGTTTCGGAGGGTTGTTGTAGCAGTAAACTGACCAATTCACGATAAACAGGTTCGATGACAGTTTGTGTGAAGAAAAACTGGGACTCAAAGCTACGAACAGAGGCTACACTATAACGAATAGGTTCAAGAGTTTTAACAGCTTCAGTGTAAGCTGATATTGCTTCCTTCAATTTGCCTTGAGCCACAAATATTCTTCCAAGTTGCCATGATGAGCGAGAGATGATATCAGGAGTACTGCTTTCTTGCGCTATTTTTAATGATTTTTCAGTTAGTTTACCCGCCTCCAACCATTGCTGAGTTTGTGCATATAGTTCTCCTAAAGAAAAAAGAGCATAGGCTTCCGCCCGCTGATCTTCCAGTTCTTGCGCCTGCTTTAAAGCTACTCCTAGAATTTGAGCAGCATCAGAAATGCGTGAGTTATAGTCTTTACCCTCACTCCTGACTTTAATCAAACTTTGGGCAAAGTTAACCCTTGCCGCCAGTGCTGTACGACTGGGAGGTAGACTCTGTAAATATGGCTGAATCTGCGGTATTAGTTTTTCAGCAGCTGTCCATTGTTCGGTTTCTATCAGCAGTCGCAGTTGATTAAGTTGTGCCTGTATTTTAGTTTTAAGGGTGGTGGCTATGGCTATTGCCTGTTGATAGTAATTTAGAGCTTCTTTATTTTGCTGTTTTGCGTGGGTGGTATTACCCAAACTTAGCAAAGCTAGTGTGATTTCATCTTTTGATTGTAACTTTTGAGCGATGCCTAAACTTTGCTTTAACACTGCTTCAGACCGATTCAAGTCACCGTTTACCTGTAGAATATTGCCCAAATTCAACAAGCCAGATGCTTTGAGGAGCGAGTCTGGTTCCGCTTGCAGGGTTTTGTTGACTTCCTCTAAAGTTTTTTGTGCGCGGGAGTAACGCCCTAATACTCTCAAAGCCTGCGTTTGATTGATTGAACTGCGAATTACCCCTGTTTTATCTTTTGCTTGTTTATAAGTATCAGTAGCTTGAACCCAGGTGTAGAGTGCATTTTCAGCTTTTCCTTGAGCAAGTTGCAGACTACCCTGAATATTCAACGCCTCGGCTAATAAATCTTGGAGTGAAGTTTCTTTCTCCCTCCCCTTCTGTGCTTCGTTCAGTAAAATTATACTCTTAGCAATCGCCTGATTTGCTTCTTGCCACTGTCCTAACTGCTGGTATGCCAGTGCTAAATTACTCTGCACCACTGCTTGATTAACACGTTCACCTCGTTGGGTAAATAAATCTAATACTTTCTGCCAGACGGCAATTGCATTAGCAAACTGTCCAGCTTTGTAGCTTTCTTTACCTAGTTGCACTAACTGGGACGGTTCATTCTTCAGCGACTGGACAACTAATGAATTTGGGGTAACAGCAGTGACTTGAGGTAACTGTTCTATTGCGGCTAAACGCCCAAAACCCAGCCCTATAGTCAGTCCCAGAACACAGATTCCTAAGCCAAAGAATTTACTGAATTTTACAATTGCAAAATTACGGTGAGCCTGGTATGAATGTTGCTTTACTCTCTTGCTCTCCCATTTTTTTATGCTGAGATATTTAATAAACCTTTTTAACTGTGCCTGTAGAATCTGCAAGACCAATTATCTCCTTAGCATATTTAGACACTGAAGAGATTAAGGTTGCAAAAAGCCTTAAGTAGTTGTTCAGTGGAGGGGCGTTTAATAGCGTGCTTAGGATTACCATCATAGAAACCAGCCTTCATATTGTTGAGCGCCCCCCTTGCAATCGGCTAAAAAAACAAACTGCTTGTGTCCAATTACTTTTGTCAAAAGTTGCTAACAACTGACGATATTGTAGCAAATCGGGACGTTTATCTTTGGAATGTCATAGCGTAATAAACTCTCCTCCTCTCCTTCCTAGTGTTGGTGATAAACAGAGAAATTGTTTGTGAGAGCGAATGCCACTTCTGTGGGTAATTCATAGGCATAAATCAGATGCTCTTCCAATTTTACCTTTATTTGCTTGTATGCGTCTTCCTGCTTGCCCATTCTAGATGGGGAGGAAGCGATTGCCAAAAAACTGTACAATATCAGTATCCAGTACCCAATCATAACCCAAATCTCGCCAATCAGCGACTTTTTCGACCGCATTTATGTAGGAAATATTCGGACGATAAGCAAAACTAGCCGCAGAAAACTTTGACTCCATGATAGGATAAAGAACATTCAACAACGCTTGCTGAAGAATGCGATCACGTACAGTAGGTATTTTCAATTCTCGCTAACCGTTCTTTTTCGGAATTAAGATTTGTTGACAAGGAAGCGGTTGATAAGTACTATTAGCAACAGCATCTCGTAATTGAGAAATATTGATGATTTGATTACTAGCAAACCCATCAATAGTTTCCCCGTCTACACCTGCACAACCTTTATTTTCCGCTACTTTTTGCCAAGCACGCTGAAAATTACCCAAATCGAGAAATTCGTGAACAATTCTAGTCATAGGAACTTTGAAAGAAATTCCTTTTTGAATATAGTTCCTAGCTGGAAAAGGAGGTTTCCGAATTTATCCGCAATCCGTTGTAAAAACCTACCTATCTTGTAGAGACGTTACATGTAACGTCTCTACAAAAGTCGTAACGTACCAAAAATCACAAGGGAACGTCGTAACGCACCAAAAATAATAGGAATGGTGCGTTACACTTCGTTAACGCACCCTACTAAGGAACGCGGATTTAATAACTTGCAAGCAACGCACCAAAAATTACAGGAATGGTGCGTTACACTTCGTTAACGCACCCTACGCTTCTTTAGAAAGAATCAAATTCAATACATTCAACTCATGAGAAGTTAACAAATACTTGTCAGTAAAACACTTTTTCCTCATCTCTTCTAAACTGTAACTTCTAAAAACCACAAAAGGGAAATCTCTATACTTATCACCGATAGGCAAAATATTACCCACAGGATACAGCAAGCGGATATAGGCAGCAAGAATATTGCGGAAGCGTATATCTTCTGGCTCATTGGGTTCATTGGCAAAATATTCCTTCATCATCTCACCGCTAATAAACGTAAATAACGGTAAGGCATAATATTGATCCCATCGCTTGCTATTCTGCTCTAGCTTCTGTGTTTTCTCTACCCCATCCCTAAGTTTTTTCACTAACTCTATTGCATCCTTGATTGCCGATCGCAAACTTTCCGGGTAAGATTTACGGTAGCTAATGGAGTGCATATTTCGCCAAAGTTCCTCATTAGCGTAATTTGCGATATCCAGTACCCGCATGTGGTAAGTTTCCTCTAAACTATTGTTGCCAATAGGCACTACCAGCAAACTTCCACTAATATATCCTGGTTCAATTTTCCCAAAATCCAGTAACTTATCCAGACTATGACAAATTTGGGTAAACTGATTAAAAGACTTGCGCAGATCCAGATAATTACACTCTGTTGTATAATTCACAGTAAATTCTGCGTTACTCAACAGTTGTTCTAAATTTGTCCGAACATATTCTACTAGTTTATCGCTTCTATTTCTACGCTGTTCTTGCTTGAGCTTGTTGATGAGGTTTGCCATCTGGGTAGAGAATGTTTCTCCCGCAGCGAATACCGATTTCCCACCTATGGGAATGATGATAAATTTATCTCTACCTATTGTACCATAACCAAAAATTCTGGTCATGATAGAAGCTTTCAAAATTAATAAAATATTTAATAGGTTCAGCAAACTCTCCTGTAAAGACAACTGCTGATTCTCAGGAGTATCTTGATAATAAACAGAACTTTCACCCAAATAAAAAACTAACTCTTTATCCTGATTATCTATTATATCATTTCCTCGCCCTCTGTAAATCACCTGAATTATTTCCATCAAGTTTTTCTCGATTTGAAATCCTGGAATTTCCACCAGGATGTGTTTAGCTTTGGGAAAAGATAATCCCCTACTCCCAGAAGCAGTCATAAAAACTACTTTTACATCGCTTTTATATTTGCTAATTTGCTCTTTCTCTTCTTCAGAGATATCAGCGTGTATCTCTAGGTAATCACTGAATTGCTCAAAGGTACGCTGATGCTTGATTTTCTCAATCAGTTCTGCTAATATGAGTTTATCCTGGATATAAACTATCACCTGCTCAACATCTGACCGATTTAAAAGAACTTCTATATCTTGTAAAATCTCTTGTTGGAGATTTTTGCTCGGATTATTATTCCGTTCCAGACGCATCTCTTCACTAAACAGACAAGACTCCACCACTACTTTATATGTGATGGATAAACTACTAGCTGGGTAAGAGTTAGCATTAATAACAGTAGCTGGCAAGTTTTTAAATTGAAATGGCACAGACGAAAGAGGTTGACAGGTATCTGAAGCCCTACGGAAATATATCTTATCTGATTCTGGTGATTTGTCTTCAAGGTGTTGAGTTATGACATTTTTATCAACAATAGAAGCATCGGCAACAATCACCTTTGTATTAAAGCCATGCTGGGGAAGCATCAACTGATACTTGGACAAAATACTATTAATGCCATCTAAGAATTCTACACCACCATCATCACCTGTAATTTCATCTATCATGATGAATAAATGCTTGATTCTACTGGAGATGTTTTTCATCCCAGCGGGAATTACTAAATTCTCTCGTTCGTTGTAGGCATTTCTAAAGATTTTCTCAAAATGCTTTAAAGTGTCACCAGTATACGTCTTCTTTAAAGATTGGATACAAGCAGTAGCAACGATATTATCGGAAAGTTCGCGATCCACTATTGTATATATAGCCTCGCAAATACTATTTAAAACTCCTCTACTTTTATTACCACCATCTTGAATCACATCTTCCGTTTTTCTGTTCAGCTTGTCTTTTCGGCGTCCCCGTGATACCATGTTTCTACTATCACGAAAATTCACAGATTGTTCTGTAAAATCTCCCTGACGCTGATTCCACAAATACTGGACAGTGTATTCTCCAGAGTTATCTGTGATAAAATTACTATTAGTGTTGATGGCTAAGATGCGGCGATCGCACAACTCTCCTCCATCTTTAAACTTCTCGATGATATCCAAATTTACTTGTTTTCTCGGGCTGACATAAAAGAACAGAAAACCCTCATCTAGATGATTGCGGAGAAAATCGACAATGGCAGTAGTTTTGCCAATACCAGGATTACCAGTCAAGAATATATAAGTAGCATCAGAAACCAACGCTTGTTTAATTAATTCTGCATGTGCGTCTCGCAGATTCATAGTTCCCCTTAACCCCAGTTGCATCAACTCATGAGGAACCATACCCACAGAATTGAAAAATCCATTTACCTGCTCTTGATGAGTTACAATGGTTGTATTATTTGGGGAAATTGCTAAAAGACGCTCGATAAAATCTTTGCCTTGACTAAAACTTCCATAAGCACTGCGCTTGATGCGATTTAAAACCTGTTTGCGGGCATTGTTAATCTCCTTACCGCTAGAATCATGCTTATAAATCTCATAACAAGATTTCAAAACATCCAAATTTTCTGGGAGAATTGACATCGCACTGAATGAGCGATCGCTATAACCCACCGCATTCATCACCACTGGTGCTTCATGCTTAATTATATCAGTCTCCAGTAAAAATTGGAAGAAACTATAAGTATAGCTAGCAGCTTGAATTAACTTAGCACTTTCCTTATCCCGATATTTAAAAGCAGTAAAGTAACTCTTCAAATCCTGAGAAAAATCTAAACCCAAAGATTCCGTGTCTATGCGTAGTTGAGAGAAAACACTTTTTGAGCGTAAATAGCCAACATCCCTGAGTAACAAACTACGAATAATTTCCACATAGTCAAGATTTTTCACTTCCTCATCCAACTGAATCGAAAACACCGACAAATCCACACACATAACCCTAACCTGTCGGCGGTTTTGCAACAGCATTAAAGTATCGGCATTGACAAACTCCCCTTTCTTGCCTATATCTAAGTCTTGTAAAACATATTTTTCCACGTATCGCTCAATCTCATCTTCTGTGAGATGCTCGAATTGACGCAATACCTCTCTAAACCACTGTACCGTATTCTTATTGTCATAAGTTCCGATACTGTTATCGCCACTAAACCTGCACTGGTAATATAGTATTTCTACATTCCTTAACCTATGCGGCTCACTCCAACCTACGGATTGAATGTATTCACCAAAAAAATTTAACCCGCACAAGAAACCTTTCTGAAGGAAAAAGGTACTCCACTTCTGCACCATCTCTCTTTCCAGACTGCTAATTACTTGATTGACAATGTGCTTCAGCATCTTCGGGAAGTTTAGCTGCTGCAACTCGTGAAGATACAAATTGCCAAATCTGTGCTTAATTTGCTTATCTTTAATATAAGCAAGAATCCCAATATTAAACCCAACTTCAAATAACCGTCCAAATTCTTCTGCTATTTTAGATGTCATTGCTTACGTAAAAATGAAGATTGATAGTTGAGTGAAGGCAGAGGGCAGAAGGGAAGAGCCTTTTACTCGTTCACTCGTTTCCAGGCTCTGCGTGGGAAAGAGGTATAAAACCACAGATAAACACAGATGAACACCGATAATAATCTGTGTTTATCTGTGTTCATCTGTGGTTCACATTCAATATTTTCTTAACTTCTGTTAAAAATGCTAAGGAGTTAAATTCCCCTTTGCCTCTCATGTGGTTAAATAAGGATAGTGCGCCCACTGAGCGATCGCCAATCAAATTCTCGTATGGATCGAGTTTGAGATTAATTTGTTTATGTTGTTCGTAGCGTGAGAAGTGAAACAAGGTGAGATACTGTAAGATATCGTTTTTCTGCTCACCTTTAAAAATCAAACCCTTATAGATGTCTTCGTCATCCAGAATTCCTTCATATATTTTTAATAATGTGGCGTAGGAAATCACACCGTTGTAGTGGCGCTCCTCTTGCTTACCTACTGTAATTCCATTAAACAAGTTGAAAAAGACGACAGATTTTTGGCTGGGATCGTCTACAAGATTGGTCAGTTCTGCTGTGTCTTGGATATATAATGAGGGAACACCAATTTTGTCTTCTATTTTGACTGCGTAGTATTTATCGAAAAACATCGGGTAGATTTTGATGTCATCGTGCTGTTCTTTAAAAGCCTTGATTACCTCTCTTGATAAAAAGAATAGCCCATCATCATCTTCCGTCTGTGTCATGTGCAATGTACTGGAGTAGGGTGCTTTGGCAATGTAGAGAAAGTGCCTAAATCCCATTTTGTACAGCTTCGCCACTTCGTCGATGACAACAGTTGGGTATCTAAACATCTGTTGGTTTTCATAGTTATCGGAGAAGGTTTTCAGTAGCTGTACTCTGACAGCGCCATCAAGACACCTCAAACCTAAGATTTCTCCCATTAAATTGGATAGTTTTTGCGTACCACCCCATCTGCGATCGCTTTCCCTACTGGAGACGACAACAATCGCTAGCTTATCCACTATTTTAGGATAGTCTGAGGGATTGGAGAAAGTAAATTTTTTCGGTAGCACAGAGTACAAAGAACTAAGTACATTAGGAACTTTAAACTTTCCTTTAGTTTGCAAATCTCGAATATCAATACCTTGAGCGTTAGAGCGATGTTCCTCGTTGAATAAATGAGATAATACACCAGATAAGGAAACGATGAATTTTTCTATCGGTGCATCGTCTTCTTTGTTGTGCAGGTGCAGTCGCAAAATCGGCAGAAATAACCTTTTTTGCTCTTGTAACAGTACCTTTATACTGATATAGGCAAGCAAGGAAAAAGTAAAAAGATAAATAAATGCTTGTTGAGCTTCTAACTTAGTCTCTTCTAACCTGTAAGGAAATAATACCAGCTTGCGCTCCTGGAAAGTTTTACTATAAACATCCTGACATTTTTTATTTTCCCAAGGTAAAAACAACACAGGCAAAGCACGAATATTCGCGATATCATACTCCATGTTTAAGCTTTGCCGCTCATCGCAAGAAACATAGTGAATGTCACTGATGGTGATTTTTGCTGGTAGACTACAAAGGGAATTCGTTGTGGCATTCGCTTCGCCAATGGCTATGTACTTGAGGATTTCTTTTGGATTTCCTCTCAAGACAGGTTTGAAGAACGTATTTTGATTGAAAATATTGTTGATTTCCTGCTCAAGGATGCTTTTTTTGATCGTAATATGCTGGGGATACTCTCGATGGGGAAAGGTTCGCTTAGATTTGATAACGTTAATGAGTAGTTTTTTTAGTTGCTTGATTTTCGACAGAACATCAAGTTTATTGAAGTATTTAATAATATCCCGAAAAAGCTGCTGTTTTGCCGCATCGTCATCACTCTTGAGTATCGGTATGACTTTTTGCTCGAAATTAGGGATGGGGTTGTAAGCTAATTCCGATGAGTTGGGGTTAAGGGCAAACAAAAAGTAGTACAAAAAGGCTATTTTTAAAACTTTTCTCGCAAACGTTTCCTTTTTGAGTGGATCTGCTAATACTTGATGTTCTTCAGTGTCTGGATTAAGCAGATTGAGATAATACTCAGATACAGTTTTACCACCATACGCTTGTACTTTACCATCAAACTTGAGTTTTAAACCAAAAATAAACTGGATTTCTCCCCGTTCTTCATCTTTTGTTTCTCCCAAGTAACCTTCTATCTTGGGTATAATGGGCAGCATATCAAATGCTTCACCACGGGAAAAAATGTCTCTATAGTTTAGTGAGATGCCAGCATAGTTTACCTGGTAGTCGCCGTCAGCTTTGTTGACATCATTAATATATTCTTCTATTAGCCGCAAACGTCTAATCGTATCTTGCAGATACATGGCTGCCTGGGCGTTGGTGGTGCTGGCATCGGTGTGAATATTTTCGTAGAGATACTCTAAATAATTAATCTGTGCTTGTTTCTTGAGTTTACCCAGAGTTTCTTTGTCTACAATTCTTCTGAGTCGATAGAAATCTAATTCACGATTTTCCTTTTCTTTGTGTAGCTCCTCAAGAATGTAACCTAGTTCTTCCCGATCTTCTTCACTTGTGCTCTTGAACTGCACTTTGATATAATTTTCCAGCCCATCCCGTAACTGCTCGTTAAAATCACGAGTTTTCTGTACAGTTATAGTCAGCTTGTGAAATTTCAATATTTCTTTACTTTTAGCACCTTTGTCAGGAAAAGTCAACCGCTGTTTTTGTAAACCTTGGTATGGGGTAAAGGGATAGGTAAAGTTTAAGCTGGGGGTGCTGCCTTTAAAAGTTTGTAAGTCGGTAACTAAGTTTTCGACAAACTCTTTAACTGTTGTGGATGGTTGCTTTAGGATGGTAGATTCTAGTTGCTGGTGTAAACAGTCGGCGATCGCTTGAATCTGATTCTTGAAGTTTTCTTTAAACCCTGGGCTAAAATTGATTGTGGCAGCTTTGGCGCTATTGGCAGAAGCACCCAAGGGATTACTCAACTGCAAATTAGCAACTTGACTCGCTACAGTATTTATATCAATGAGTAATCGGTGGCGATCATCTGATACTCTAAAAAGTTGCTGCTGTCGTAAAACTTGTAAAATCTTGTCTAGTAACTCGCTATAATCTACAAAAACTAACTCATTGCCGCCTGCTTGTATACTATTATTCACGCAGTTTACTCCTAGCCATCCATATGCGTGTGGTGACTATTCTGTATTAATCTTAATAGTCACCATTACGCCACAGTATTATGACGTAAGAGTTAGGTACGTAGCCCTTCCACCACACCGCGACACTTATAAGGGTGTCGCTATACGTACAAAGCCCACCTCCGTGGGCTAAGACTAAGTTGAGCGGCGGCTAGTATCCTTTTTGTCATCACCAAGATTTGCCCTTCCGCTCCAACGTGTTGTGAGACTGCGGCGCGACAAGCTCACAACTTCTCTACCACTTTGAGCTTGTTTCTTCCGTAGATCTGCAAATATTGCGTCTAAGTCATAGTTAAAAGACTTAGCATACTCTTCACGAATTTGGTGAATTTCTTCTACAATCTCATCTGTCCACATAACCTAATTCCCCATTAATTCGTAGGGTATGCATAGGATTGGTAGCTCGTAGCCGGAATCAAGACTAATCTGTGCCAGTTTGTCCTGAATTTGAGCATTGGCAATATGCTTACAATTCCACGTTAACAGATAATCCATGCCGTGGACGGTCTTTCCATTTTAGTCCTGTAAACAACTTCAACCCATCTGTACCGCCAAGCATAGGATCTGAGGCCCTTTCTGGATGGGGCATCATTCCCAACACATTGCCTTGGCGGTTGCAAATCCCAGCAATGTTGTTGAGTGAGCCGTTGGGATTATCTCCCGCATAACGGAACACTACTTGACCGTTGTCTTCAAGTTCTGATAAAGTGGCATCATCAGCGTAAAATTTACCCTCTCCGTGGGCAATGGGCAAAGTGATGATTTCACCAGCTTTATAACCTTGTGTCCAAGGTAGATTAACACGCTCCACTTTCAACGGGGCGCGATCGCACACAAAATGCAAATCCCGATTTCTCACCAACGCCCCCGGTAACAACCCTGCTTCAGTTAATACTTGAAAACCGTTACAAATACCGAGGACAAATTTACCTTTTCGTGCATGTGCAACAACTTGCTGCATCACGGGAGAAAAGCGAGCGATCGCACCACAGCGCAAATAATCGCCATAACTAAAACCACCGGGTATAATGATTACATCCAAATCGGAAATATCAGTTTCTTGATGCCAAACCATGCGCGTCGGTTGCTCAAGCAAGTCGTTTGTGACGTAAGCAACATCGCGATCGCAATTAGAACCGGGAAAAACGATTATACCAAATTTCATAGGAGACAGGAGTCAGGAGTCAGGAGTCGTCGTAGAGACGCCCCGGCGGGGCGTCTGTACAGGAGTTATTTCCCCATACTCTTATTACACCACTCCTGTTTGGGTTTCAACTTCAATCAAATCAAAGCGGTAATTTTCAATTACTGGATTTGCCAACATTTGATGGCAAATCTGCTCCAAGTGTTGACGTGCAGTAGCTTCATCACCAGAGGTGAGAGTCAATTCAATGTACTTACCTATACGTACACGCTCAACATTATCGTATCCTAACTGCTTTAGCCCAGATTGCACTGCTACACCAGCAGGATCTAGAACAGAAGGACGAAGGGTGACAAAAATTTTGGCTTGATACTTCCTTTGCACTGTCTTAAGCTGAATACTGCTACGCTCATAGTATATCTTTATGACCTAACTAAATAAAAACAGACGATAAAGTATTTCAGTTAAGCTAGAACTAAACCATAGTTTCTACTAATTAATGGGCGTTATTAATTAAAAGTCTATGAGAGCAGTACACACTCGCAGTCAAGAGCGTATTCTAAACCTACTTAAAACCATTAAACAAGGGATTTCCGCGCAGGATCTTTATGTGGAATTGCGTAACCGCAACCAAAGCATGGGTTTAGCAACTGTCTACCGCTCTCTAGAAGCCCTCAAGCTGGAAGGAAGCGTACAAGTACGAACATTATCTAACGGTGAATCCTTATATAGTTTAGTACAGCAAGACAAGCATCATATAACTTGCTTACAATGTGGCGTTTCCATCCCAATTAATCAATGCCCTGTCCATGATTTAGAAACTCAGTTACAAGTAAAACACAATTTTAAGATTTTCTACCACACTTTAGAGTTTTTTGGTTTGTGTAGTCAATGTCAGATGGCTCAAAGCTCGTGAGCAATTCAGAAGCCCGGTAACTTTTACGAAACCGGGCTTCTAGGCTGCTAGCTAGGACGATTGTTTAATGGCGGCATTTCGCTCATCAACATTCCGTTAGAATTAAGCTGACCATCTGAGACAATAGAGCGTATACCCTCTAAAGTAGCAGGAATGGTGCGTGGATCCATAAACATTACTTTACTGCTATCGCTCTTACCGATAATCGCGCCCATATCCAAATAGCCCAAGGCAAGTAGAACTTCTAATGCTGAGTGCGCACTAGGGTTTGTTTTCATTTTCTGGGCAATAATATCAGTAGATTCAGCAATAGCTTGAGCTTTGAGAACTTGTTGTTGTCGCTCAGCTTGAGCTTTAAGAACGATCGCCTTTTGTTCAGCTTCTGCCTGTAAAATTACTGACTTTTGCCGAGCTTCTGCATCCAAAACTTGAGCCTCAGCTTTACCTTTAGCACTATTGACAGCAGCTTCGCGATCGCCTTCTGATGTTAAAATTGCTGCTCTTTTACGCCTTTCCGCTGACATTTGCAATTCCATTGATTCCCGAACTGCTTGGGAGGGGATCAAATCCCGCAATTCTACACGAGTAACTTTTACACCCCAAGGATCAGTAGCAATATCCAAATCACGCAACAGAAGTTCATTAATTTGCGCACGGGCAGTAAAAGTTTGATCTAACTCCAATTGTCCCATTTCAGCACGAATTTGGGTAAGTACCAAATTCACCATCGCTGATTGGAGATTTTCCACTTTATAGTAAGCCTTCTCCATATCCACGATGCGCCAGTAAACCACAGCATCTACAGTAATCGAAACATTATCACGGGTAATACACTGTTGGGGCGGAATATCTAAAACTTTTTCCCGGATAGTTTCACGATACACGACTCTATCTACAAAAGGAACTACAAAGTTAAGACCTGGTTCCAATTTTTTATTATAACTACCCAAGCGTTCTACTAAAGATTCGTTACCCTGGTTGACAACTTTCACAGAACTTGCTAATGCAGAACCACCTAAAGCTAAAGATATGAGTAAAAATAGTTGTTCCATTTTAAATCCCCTGATTATTTTAAAAAGCTCTAAACTATTAACGCAACAGATGTTCAGGCATGATGATTAAAGTTGTACCTTCACGTCTAATCACGTAAACTCTTTGATGTTCTGGAATTGCGATTTCTACATCGCATCTTGCCAACCAAGAATTGCCCTCATACAAAACCCGTCCTGTTTTGCCGACAGGAATTTCCGTCATAGTTTCCGCTATTGTGGCATCATAAGTTTTTGACTTACGTTTAACTTTCGTTACAAATCTACGAGAAAGTAAAACTAACGCACCAGAAAGCAATAACCAAATCACAACTTGCAGCCATACGAACATAACTATGCTAGATAACAGTGCCACGACTAAGGCACTAATTCCCATTAATAAAGCAATAAAAGCTGTGGGCAGAAAGATTTCCGTACAACAAAGAACTAATCCTGCTATGAACCATATTAAAGTGGTACTTGGCATAATGCCATCCTAAAAAAAATTCCTCTAAATGCTTTTATTGTGGATACAGCACGAAATTGACGTTTTCCTGAAATTAGATGTTAGTATTTGTACGTAAATTTTAATTACTGTTAGTTACAATCATAAAATTTACACAGTTGTAAGCAACCCCCGGATTAAATCCGGGGGCTTCAGCCAAAACCTCGGTTGAGTTGAAGCCCAGCTTACCCGGCTCAGCACATGGCGTGCTACGTTATCGGTAAGTGTTCAAGTTCTCACTCCGGGATGCGTGATGCCAGTTCCGGACTCTGAAACTGAAGGATTAACCAGACTTAAGGGTTTACAGTCAGTGTTCTTCGGATAGTTACCGACCGATAACTTTGCCAAGGCTCACATTACTGGTGCAGCGAGGCGATTCCCGGCATACAGGGAACTGAGTAAACACTGTACCTCTGTTTACTCACCCCGTTAAGGGGACGGCTAATTTATTAGCGGTTCATGTTTACTCCGTGGGCTAAAGCCACACGGTTTCCACATGTTTCGGAGGTTTTTTAGATGATTTCAACACCAATTGCTAACGTTCACACAGTCTATTGCACCAATCCCAGTTGTAGTAACCCAATTAACCGTCTAGACAACCGTCTATGTGCTAATTGCCAAACACCTCTAATTCAACGTTATGTTTGGGCAACTGGAGCAATATCAGCTAAAATTCAACCAGGAGAACTGGTTGCAGAGCGTTATGGGGTAATTTCTCCGCAAATTTGGCTAGATACAAAACCAGGATTATTACCTGATACACCGGAAGAACTACCAGTGGAAGTTTCTCCTTACTTACAATTATATCCAAAGCGATTACATTTACCTCAAGTATACGGTTTTACCCAAATTGCTGGAGAAAATATCCTTTTACTCGAAAATATACCAGTAGATGAGAAAGGAAATTTATACCCGGCACTTGCTGATGCATGGGAACAAGCAACAGCATTACGTCAAGTAAACTGGCTCTGGCAAATTCTCGAACTATGGCAGCCTTTATCAGAATTAGAAGTAGCAGGCAGTTTACTGATACCCAACAATATACGAATACAAGGTTGGTGTGTCAGGTTATTAGAATTTGTAGATACATACCATGATGTGTCTCTACAGGATTTAGGAAAATGTTGGCAAACGTGGATAGCTACAGCCAAAACATCAGTAGCCAAAATCTTAGAGCAAATAGTTGAACAAATGTGTAGTCCAGAAGGAGAATTAACAGCGATCGCTACACAATTAAATAAACTATTACTTTCCACAGTAGCCGAATTACCCTTAACACTAGAAGTAGCAGGAGCAACAGATACTGGTACACAACTCAAACAAAATGAAGACAATTTTTATCCTAGTGATACTAAAAATCAGGAAGATCCTCTTTTACCAAAAGTATCAATTGTTTGCGATGGAATTGGTGGACATGAAGGAGGTGAAGTTGCCAGTCTTTTAGCAGTAGAATCTTTAAAACTACAAATCCGTGCTTTACTACTAGAAGTAGCAGAACAAACTGAAATTGTCCCACCAGATTTATTAGCACAACAAATAGAAGCAAGTTTACGCATTGTTAATAACCTAATTTGCTCATCTAACGACGAGCAAAAACGTGAAGGTACTCAACGTATGGGTACAACCGTTATCATGGCACTGCAAATCCCACAAAAAATCCAAACTAATTCTGGTGTACAAGTAGAAAATGCTCATGAACTTTATATCGCAAATGTTGGTGATAGCCGTGCTTACTGGATTACAAAAAACTACTGCCAACTACTTACAGTAGATGATGACGTAGCAGGAAGAGAAGTACGACTTGCCCGCAGTACATACCGTCAAGCACTACAACGAAAAGATGCTTATGCCCTTAGTTGTGCATTAGGGACAAAAAATGGTGAATTTTTGCATCCAGAAATTCAAAGATTTATTTTAGATGAAGATGGCATACTGTTACTTTGTTCTGATGGGTTAAGCGATGACTCAAGAATAGAAGAACACTGGCAAGATTATAGTATACCTGTATTAACAGGTGAACTTTCCTTAGAAGACGCTGTTAGTGAGTGGATTAAGTTAGCAAACCAGAAAAATGGTTATGACAATACTTCGGTAGTTCTCACTTTGAGTCGTGTTTCACAAAACTCTTTGATGCCAATTAGTAAATCAGTACCAATAGTAGAGATTGTAGAAACAAAACAACCAGAAGATACCGTTTTGCTAGAAGATAATCCAGTAGTAGTGGATGTAGACATAGAAGCATCTACACCAGATCCTATAGAAACCCCTGCTCAAAATCTCAACAAAGGTAAACAAAAGTGGTGGGTGCTAGGAGGATTTTTAACTTTAGTTGTATCCGGTGCAATAGGATTATTGGCTTGGTGGCAAATCAATCCTTTTGCATTCCAACAAATATGTCAGCAATTACCAAAACCGATACAACAAGTTTGTTCTACGAAAAAAATGTAAAATTTTGTAAATATCCAGGTGTTTCCCAATATCGCCATCTTAAGCAGTCTATCAGCCAGCCCTGCGGGTTGTAGATTTGCTGCTTTCCACGAGTTTTAAACAGTTCTACAGCAGATATAACATCTTGCAGAGAATAATTAAAGATTTCAGCAGGTTTATCTGGGTGATAATAAATACCAGCAGCAGCACACACGTTTAAGATTTCTATCTTGTTTTGAGGATCAATAGAATTAATGCTGCTGCTGTTAGATTCATTTTCAGTAGATTGCACGTTTGAGGGCTGTGAAACGTAATTTTGCTCGCTGTTTTGTAAGTTTTTTTTTGGTTTTAACCACTCAAGTGGGCGTGTAACTATTTTGACGATTTTCCAAGTGTATTCTTTGAGAACTTGAATAACTCGATGTTCTTTGAGTTGAGCAAGGGCTTTTTTCAAGGTGAGGCGACAATAGCCCTTGCCGCGATGTTTTTCTACCCATTCGTTGAATTCGCTCAAGTCAGGTTCTGCTTCTTCTCCGATTGTGTAGGAGCGCATCAACCACTGCCACAGTAGTTTTGCTGCCGGGGTAAGGCGGTGTTTGAGGCAGAATGCGTCGTGTTCTTCTGTCCAAGGACTGACTTTGGTTGAGTTTCTGGTCATGATGTGTTATTAATTCAAAGTGCATGTTCAACCAAAAAACTAAATTGGTCAAGTCCGGATTTTGCTCATAATGCCGAAAAATTAGCTAAAGTGTTGACCGCAGTAACGCAAAGAGTGAAGATAAAAGGATTAGACCACTTGCCGAACAAGCAAGTAAGCGTGAGGGATGGCTGTGGAGACACTTGTAGAACAGAAGCTAGGTGTAAATATAAGTATGAATATCGGCGATCGCGTCCGTGTCAAGGAATCCGTGACAATTTACCATCATCCTGAGCATCGCGGTAAAGCTTTTGACCTTAAAGGTACAGAAGGTGAGGTGGTGCTGATTCTCAATCAATGGCAAGGTAGACCTGTTAGTGCTAATTTGCCTATACAAGTCCAGTTTAGTAAAAAATTTAAAGCCCACTTGCGTGAAAGTGAGTTAGAAGTGATTTGATATTTTCCATCTGCGGTACTAGTTTTAACCGCAGATGAAGGCAAATATACGTAAAAAAATTCGGAAAATATCTATGATGATTGTGTGGGAATAAGGCTAGCGCTTTGAGTTGCACTATCCCAAACTATCCAGTTGTAGTTATTATCTAAGTCTACTGCCTTATTTGAGACTTTGAAATATAGCTTTTCACCACCCTTGGTTTCAATTGCAAAGTCGGCATTTTGAGCATATACGACCTGAAAACCTCTGTTTCTAAGGCAGTACATTGCCCAAGCTTTCAACGACTGCTTGTAAGGTTCGTGCGGTATTGGTGGTTTTGTGATTGTTTCTTCGATGACTTGATATATTTTCATTTTTTTTCGGTGGTAGAGACGTTCCGGCGGAACGTCTGTACAGGGGCGGAACGTCTGTACAAATAAATTAGGGATCGCAGCGAATTTCAATCATAAATCCATCAGGATCGTAAAAATACACGCCCCTACCTGTGGGACGAGTAACTGGTCCGTGGGCGATCCCAATTTGATTTTCTCTAATTACTTCTACTGCTTGCGCAAATAACTGTGGATCTATATCAAAAGCTAGATGATAAGCTCTTGTAAATGTGTTTTCTGGGTTTGGATCTGGTGGTGATAAGTTGGGTTCCCAGAATAAATCAACAATTGTACCATCAGGGGTAATGAAGTTGGCTACTTTGCCGGATGCGACTAAATCCACAAGGGTTGCTGGAACTTCATCTCCTGTTAATTCATGCAAACCCAGAATTGTTCCATAGAAGTGTCGGGAAGCTTGCATATTTTTGACGTTGAGCGCGATGTGGTGTACTTTTCGCAGATCGCCTTTAGTCAGGACACGAGTAAGTGACGAGTGGTAGTTGTGCATGGTAGAAATCAATTTACCTTTTCGGGTAGATGCTCAACTTTAATTGTTAATACTATATTTTATACAACAATCTTACCATGCGAATGTTTGATTATTCTTTAGATTACAAAACTATTGATTTTCGTCAACATCCTGAACTTTATCGTGTTGGTAAGGGCGAACAGGGTGTTCTTTTGGTTGAGCCATATAAGTCATCCATTCTTCCTTATTGGCGATTTAAAACTCCGGATATTGCTCGTGAATCTAGCGAGAAAATCTACGCTATGTTTCTTGAGTATTTGGAACAGGATGATTTTGTCGGGGCAGATATGGCACGAAAGTTTTTACAAATGGGTTACACGCGATCGCGTCGCTATGCTAATCATAAAAGTGGTAAAAAATACAAAACCAATCCTCAAAAAGAATCTTCAACAGCAGCTCAACTTGAGGCGAGAAAAAATATTTTACCTTATGAAGAAGACCCTGTGAAAGCTGAATCTGCGGCTATTTTTAAAGCAAAGTGGACACAAGCCAAGCAAAACAAGAAATATGTCGAACTCTTAGCCAAGCATAAACAGATGTATGAATTTTAAATTCTTTTGCGTGAGCTTATAACCAAATTGCTCTTATGTATGAAGATTTTTTAACTACGCTCCGGATTGACTCTTCTGTAAAGGCTTATCCTGAGGCATCTCTAGTTGAGTGAGTAGATTTTCTAACCACTCTCGAAAACTGACTCCTTCGCTTAACACAGAATATTCTTCGGTATCAAACTCAAAGACCTCTCCGATTTGAGTAAAAAAACTTTCTGGTAATTCTACATCAGTCTCAGGGTCTAAATTCATACACATGAATTTTTTCCCATCTACTTCCTCAGCAAAGTCTATCCACTTTGCATTCCAAGATTGCTCTTTGTCTGTAAATACATGGTCAATCACCATTTTCCCTAACATAGAGTCGGTGAGATATCCTAAGTCTGGCAGAGGTTGAATGATCCAATTACCTAGACGCCAAGCCCAATCACGACTAAATTTTAGATAAAATTGTTTTAGTTCCTCAGGAAGTTGGATTCCTAGTGAGTTTTCTACTTCACTGATCTCTTCTAGAGATGCGACTCTGGAAGCTGTCACGCACCTAGTCGGTTCATGACGGACAATTTGCGCTTCAAGGCGTTGCCATAGTGTTTGCATAGTTACACTCAAATGTCTCATATTCATCTCTCAGTACAAAGAGGGTTAAATTTACTAACCCTGAGTTTTAGCATCTACAGTAGAATTTTGGTACAAATCAAGCTTTTTTATTATGTATCCTTATTAACAGATGTCAGAAAATTTTAACCTGTAATGCCAGTATTTTGTTAGAGAAAATTTGAATTTTTTGCACGAATTAACTTTTTCCGTTTGTAATTATCCTCTGTTAAACTAGCTTAACAGTATATGCAAGTCTAATAAAACCATTTGGCATATTACCTAGAGAGTAGTTTTCACGACTTACACGCCCGATGCTGAACATTCCTCAATTACTCGCAACTGAACTCGATCTTCATCATACTCAGGTACTAAACGCACTGGAACTTATGGCGGAGGGTGCAACAATTCCCTTCATTGCACGATATCGTAAAGAACGTACTGGTGAGATGAATGAAGTTCAGCTACGCAACTTGGCTGAGCGGTATACTTACTTGACAGAATTAGAAGAAAGAAAATCGGTGATTTTGAGTGCGATCGCACAACAAGGTAAACTCACAGATGAACTGCTCGCAAAAATTGAATTTTGTTTGCAGAAAACTGAACTTGAAGATTTATACTTACCTTTCCGCCCGAAGCGACGCACCCGCGCTACTGTTGCCAGAGAAAAAGGACTCGAACCCCTAGCAGACTACATTAAGTCGTTCAATGTCAAGAATGGTGCATCAGTGTCACTAGATGAAGAAGCGGCAAAGTACATTTCTGAAGACAAGGGAGTAAAAACAAGAGAAGATGCCCTTAAGGGTGCTGCCGACATTCTGGCTGAAGAGGTGGCGGAAAAAGCAGAATTGCGCACATACCTACGCGAGTATTTACTAGAAGAAGGTTTGTTTGTTTCACGTATTAAAGATGATTTTCCTGAAGGTACAACTAAGTTTGAAATGTACCGCAATTACCAGAGCCGGGTGAAAAATATTGCCCCTCACAATTTGCTGGCGTTATGTCGGGGTGAAGCTGAAGAAGTACTGAACTTTGAAATTTCTTTTGAGCTTGATTTCGTGCTTTCTTATCTGGAGTCAAAGGAAATTAAAACAAAAGTTCGTTCAATTCGGGATTTTTATCAGGCGATGCTCAAAGATGCATTTAATCGTTTGATGAAAGCTTCGTTGATAAGTGAAGTAATTGCCCAGAAGAAAACTGAAGCTGATTTTGAGTCGATCAAAACTTTTGAAGCAAATTTGCGGGAGTTGCTGCTGTCTGCACCAGCAGGGATGAAACCAACTCTGGCAATCGATCCTGGTTTTCGGACTGGGTGTAAAGTGGCAGTACTCGATCAAACAGGTAAATTTTTAGAATATCAGGCAGTATTTCCTCATCAAGCAGCTGAGCAACGTCAAAAAGCTGCACAAACTATCAAAAATTTAATGGAGAAATATAAAATTGAGTTAATTGCGATCGGTAATGGTACAGCTTCTCGTGAAACAGATGAGTTTGTCGCCCAGGTGCTGCAAACAATGGAACGCAAACCCGTAAAGGTGATGGTGAATGAGTCGGGAGCATCTATATATTCTGCTAGCATTGTTGCTTTGGAAGAGTTTCCCGATTTAGATGTTACCGTGCGCGGTGCTATTAGTATTGGTAGGCGATTACAAGATCCATTAGCGGAACTGGTGAAAATTGACCCAAAGTCGATTGGTGTGGGACAATACCAACACGATGTGGATCAGAAGTTGTTGAAAAAGAAGTTGGATGAAACTGTAGAAAGCTGCGTCAACTTTGTTGGTGTAGATTTGAATACCGCTTCAAAGGAACTTCTCACCTTTGTCTCTGGAATTACATCAAGTGTTGCTAATAATATTGTCGCTTATCGCAACCAACATGGTGCTTTTAAAAACCGTCGAGAATTGCTGAAAGTACCGAAATTAGGACCAAAAGCGTTTGAACAAGCGGCGGGTTTTTTACGGATACGTGGCGGTAATAATCCCTTGGATAATACGGCTGTACATCCAGAAAGTTATGCAGTCGTGGAAGCGATCGCCAGCGATCTAAATATACCACTAACTCAAATCACGCAAATTGCCGAGAAATTGAAAACAACAAATCTTAAGAAATATGTTACCGATACTATCGGTGAACCAACGCTGCGTGATATCAAGAGCGAACTCGAAAAGCCAGGAAGAGATCCCCGTGCTGAATTTAAGTATGCTACCTTCCGCGAGGGAGTTAGAGAAATGAACGATCTCAAAGAGGGGATGGAATTAGAAGGTATCGTCACCAATGTTGCTAACTTCGGCGCTTTTGTCGATGTGGGTGTACATCAAGATGGTTTAGTGCATATCTCTCAACTTGCCGACAGATTCGTAGATGATCCCAAAAAAATTGTTAAAGTTGGACAAGTTGTCAAAGTGCGAGTGTTGGAAGTCAACGAGAAATTGAAGCGGATTAGTTTGTCGATGAAGGGACTTAAGCAGTAGTAGGAGCGCAATTACAATCACAAGCCTTACGGCATAAGAGAAATATACCTTGGTAGAGAGGTTAGAGCGGATCGCATCATTGAGCATAGAGATATGAGTTTAAAAATTCTGAGGTGGAAAAATCATGGCAGTATTCCTTAATGTGCTTGCAACAGCTTTGAGCTTACTGATTGTTGATATCCTTTTTACCAAAGGAGTTGATATTGCTAATTTTCCTGCTGCTTTAATTGCTGGTGCGGTTATTGGCGCTGTGAATAGCACAGTTAGACCAGTTTTGTCTGCGCTATCATTACCACTAAACTTCTTAAGTTTTGGAGCGTTTTCTCTGATTGTTAACGGTATTTGTTTCTCTTTAGCAGCATTTTTAGTTCCAGGATTTAGTGTTCACGGACTGTTCGCTTTTATTCTCGCTCCTGTAGTTCTCTCTGCTGCTAATACTTTCATTAACAATTACTTCGCAGAGAAAAGCTTAGCTTTAAACAGCAGTGATGCAACCAAATCTAAAGCTGAATTACCTTCTAGCTAAAATACTCTTCGTCTCATCTCTAAACTAAATTAAGATAATTCCTCTGGCGGAGTTCTTAATTTGGTAAATACAAGACAATGTGAGTGAAAACAGTTTAAAAAAGTAACACTATTCCCATGAAATTACTTCGTTTTGTTCTTGGTCTTCTCTTACCTCCTTTAGGTGTTTTTCTAACAGTTGGAGTTGGTCCTACTTTGTTAATTAATGTTTTGCTAACCTTGCTTGGTTGGCTTCCCGGTAGCATTCATGCAATTTGGGTTATTGCTAAGTACGAAGATAAACAAATAGGAGAGGGAGAAACATATTAGCCCTCGTCTCAATTAAACTTGTAGGGTGCGTTACGTTTTACTGTAACGCACCTTTATGTTTATTTGTGAGAACTAATACCCCACACCCCACCCCCTCCCTCCCCTTTCAAAGGGGAGGGTTAGGGAGGGGTATACTACACCTTATTAGTAGGCTCCTTGTCCTTTAACAAGTCAGCAGCACCTAGCAGTAATTCTCTCAACTTCTGTTTTACTTGAACTTCTTTTCTTGCTACTGCTGAACCTGCTTCACCAATTTTGTCTTCTAGCTGGGAGTGTTTTTCTTGTACTTGTGCAACTACAGATTCTGCTTGGGGACGCGCTTGGTTATACCAGTTTTTTGCGTCGTCTAAATACTCTTTAACCTCTAGCGATCGCCCACCATATCGTGCTGCCAAGTTAGCTTTAACAATTGCTAGCTGAGCTTGTAGTTGCGCGTAACGTTTCTGTAACAATGTCACTTCATCACTATTTTTAATGGCACTGATAGCCGAATCAATAGCTGTTTTGGTATTAGCAGATGTTTCTTTGCTAGTATCTTGAATTTCTGTTAAAATTCCTTCAACTTCTTGCTGAATTTTCTCTTCTTGTTCGTCCAATTTAGCTTGAAGCTGCTTCACCTCTGCTTGAGTTTTAGCAATTGCTTCGTGTCTTTTACTATTTACTGCTTCTAACGCTCCCTCAATTGAGGCTGTCACATCTTCCTTTACTTCGCTGCCTTTTTCTTGTAAGTTTTCAATTACAGTAGTGACAGCATCTTTTACAAGAGTGCGCAATTCAACAGAACCTTCTTTAAACTCAGAAACTACTTGAGAAACAGCAGACTTGACAATTTCACGAACACGATCCGTTCTTAATTGTCCGGTTTCTTTTGCCTGTTGCAAATCAGCTTTAATTTGCTCTTTGATATTATTAGCCATCTTCAATGCAGTGGGTATTTAATTAATAGAAATTAATCAACCATATTCTCCTTTATCTATCGTGACGTAGTATTTTATAAGATGGTACTTCCTTTAGGTAGAAAATAACTAGCTAGCTAGAGGAAAAGTAGCTGCAAGCATCTGTGTATCGCGGGGCGCAACATACACCATAGGCACACCTTCACGCTCTAGGTTACGTAACACTAACCCAGTTTGCGCCGCTACCACACCCCACCACGACAAGGCAATTATTACCAGTGCCGCAATTATCAACAATAAACGCGCTCTTGTCATCTCAATCCTAAACTTGCTAACACTTTTGGATGATAATCAAATGAGTGGGGTGGGCATCTTGCCAGCCCTATCTACTGGTGCAACATATGATGCATCAATTCCTATATAGTAAAGGAGATTTAATGATGTGTGTAAATATGACTTTTTCTCGTAATACCTGGAAACGCTATATAATTGTTTTACTAATATTAATGGTCTTAAATTTGCACTTAACTCCCAAAGCCTTTGCCGCCGATATCACCAACGGCGCAGAAATTTTTAGCGTTCAATGTGCTGGTTGTCATATTAATGGTGGTAATATAGTTAGACGCGGTAAGAATTTAAAATTAAAAGCGCTCAAAAAATATAACATGGATTCCATAGAAGCAATTTCCTCTATCGTGACAAATGGTAAAAACAATATGTCAGCCTACAAAGACCGACTTACTGAGCAAGAAATACAAGATGTCGCTGTTTATGTTCTCGAACAAGCTGAAAAAGGTTGGCGGTAAAAGGACTCCTGACTCCTGACTCCTAAAATTCAAAATCCAAAATCCAAAATGTTAAGTCGTTTACAATTCACACCTGATTTAAATATTTGCCCGATCTTAAACGGAATGTGGCAAGTTTCTGGCGCACATGGACGTATTGACCCAAAAGCGGCGATCGCTTCCATGTTTAAATATATGGATGCTGGCTTTACCACTTGGGATTTAGCAGATCATTATGGTCCTGCGGAAGACTTTATTGGTGAGTTTCGCCGTCAAGTAATTGCTAATCGCGGTGAAGAGGCTTTATCTAATATTCAGGCTTTTACTAAATGGGTGCCTCGTCCAGGAAAAATGACAAAACCTCTGGTGGAGGAAAATATTAATATCTCCCTAAGAAGAATGGGAGTGTCATCATTAGATTTGATGCAATTTCATTGGTGGGAATATCGAGATAAAAATTACTTAGATGCCCTCAAGTATATGGCGGAATTGCAAGAATCGGGCAAAATTAAGCATTTAGCTTTGACTAACTTTGATACAGAACATTTACAAATTATTACAGATGCTGGCATCAAAATAGTTTCCAACCAAGTCCAATTTTCTCTGGTTGACCGTCGTCCTGAAGTAAATATGGTGCAATTTTGTCAACAGCACGACATAAAACTTTTCACTTACGGTACATTGTGCGGCGGTTTTTTATCAGAAAAATATTTGGGGAAACCGGAGCCAAGAGGGTTAGAACTGACTACTGTTAGTTTAAGAAAATACAAGAATATGATCGACTCTTGGGGTGGTTGGAGTCTATTTCAAGAATTACTTTCTACCTTAAAAGAAATAGCTGACAAACACAGCGTCAGTATTCCTAATGTGGCAGTACGTTACATCTTAGATAAACCGAGTGTAGGGGGTGTAATTGTTGGTGCAAGGCTAGGCATAGCTGAACATATAGAAGATAATGCCAAAGTGTTTGGTTTTACGCTAAATGATTCTGATATGAATCAAGTAGATGCTGTAACCCGTAAGTCGCGGGATTTGTATCAGTTAATCGGCGATTGTGGTGACGAATATCGGCATTGATATCTAATAATAGTTGTAATAACCAAGGAAATTTTGGTTGTGTCCGTTGATTACTGCACCTAAGATATGACTTTGGGTCATTTTTAGACCATCCATTGCTTGTGTTATTGCCCCACGATCTGTTTTGTGCATTTTAGCTACCAATACAATACCATCTGTGTTAGGTGCTAGCAAGTTAGCATCAGCTAGTCCAACCAAGGGGGGTGCATCATAAATTACTAAGTCGAAGTTGGAGCGAAAATCTGTCATTAATTGCTTCATTTTTTGCGATGAAAGCAATTTTGTGGGATCGGGTGGAATTGGTCCGGCGGTAATTATAGAAAATTCTCCGTAAGAAGGTATTTGCCGAATTACTGTTTCTACTGGCATACCTCCAGTTAGTACACTACTTAGTCCCCAGAGATTATTTAAATTTGATAAATAGCTAATTCGCGGCTGGCGCAAATCGGCATCTACTAGTAGTACTCGTTGCCCCATTGCTGCCGCAGTTTGAGCTAGGTGGAATGCGATCGTTGATTTACCATCTGCTGGGGAAGCGGAACTAATGACGATGGAGCGAATTTGTTGATCGGAACTTAGTAGTTGAATATTTGTATGCAGTAGACGAAAAGCTTCTAAAAATCTTGAGGATTGGTAACTGTTTTGACTTTGTTCAGATTGAGGAGGAGTGACTACCACCGCTGTAGAACTATCTTGTGGTACTTGAGCCAATTGTTCTGGAGAGCTTTTTTCTTTTGCTCTACGTTTTTTAGCTCTTAAGAGTTCTTTAGATACTGGAATAGTTGCTAACAAGGGTAGTTTGAGCTTTTCTCTCAAGGCTTCTATGGAATGATAAGTATCGTCTAACTTTTCTATCAGTAAAGCCATGATCATCCCTAAAACTGTACTGACGAAGAATCCGACAACCAAATTGCGTGGGATATTAGGAGATAAAGCATTAAATGGCTCAGTCGTTGCTTGAACTAACTGCCAGGGAATCTCTGTTTGAGCTAGCTCTACTTGTAACGTTTCGCGGGTGATGAGGAAACGATTTAAACTTTCAGTGGCTATTTGTATGTTTCTTTGTAGTTCTGTATATTGCCGAATGAGAACAGGTAATTGTTCAACTCTCTGATGAATTTTCTTCTCTGTTTGACCAAGTTCTTGACTCTGATATTGTAGAGTTTGAATTTCATTTGTACTTTCAGCAAGTTTAATATTCCAAACTCGCTGTGCTTCGTTGCGGATGAGCGGTAACAACCTTTGTCGCTTCTCTAGCAAGTTTTGTACGGGGATGCTTTCCTCATGAAAACGAGTTAATTCCGAAGATATCTGAATTTCTAATTGACGTAGTTGAGTAATTAACTGCTGATATACAGGTGTTTTATCTAGTATTGCTTGTGCTCCTTCACTTTTTTGTAGGTTAACATAGTTAGCTTGAGCTTTTGCTATCTGCTGATTAATTCCTAATCGTTGTTCAGATACGAGCTTGACTTGAGTATCAAGTTGCTGTGCTTGAGTTGTTGGATCGGTAAAGTTGTATTTTTGGCGGAAGATTTGTTGTTGTTCTTGAAGCTGATTAACCCGATTATGTAGGAATGGTAGTTGTTGTTCAACAAATTGAATTCCCTGACGCAGGTTGGTTTGTCGATTTTCTAAACTGTATTTTAAGTAAGCCTGAGCAAGCTTTTGTAGTACTGTTTTTGTTTTGGCTGAGAGATTACTCCGATAACTAACTTCTATGATCTTAGTTTCACCCAACCGAGTGATCGTGAGAGAATCTACCAGAGAGTTGTAATCAAGCTCTGGATAAGAACGTTGCAACTGCTTAATAATATTTGTCATTAGTTCAGGACTTTTAAGTACCTGAATCTGAGTTTCATAATCTAAGCTAGACTTGTTGATGTTTTGATCGCCGAGATTGATTTTTGTCTTGTTGTTATCGCTATTAACAGGCTCGGCTAAAATCTGAAATTTTGCTTCATATACTGGTTTTTGGTTCAGCATTACACCTACAACACCAACCATTACTAAAGTCATTACCCCAGCGATCGCAAACACTCGTCTTTTGGCAACATTGAGTAATTGGCGCAAATCCCAATCCTCGTCTCGATCTGGTAACCAAGGTGAAGAGTGAGTTACTACTGGTGGAATTACATAAGCTCTATGTCCATTAGTTGATGAATTTTTTACGGAAGAGGTTTCCATTATGTATTTATGCTTATTTGTAATTTAGACTTTATTTTGATGACTACTTCTGCTTAAAAGTTAGAAGCGGCATTTTTATGGACAATAGTAACTTGAGTATTACCATATAGCCTTCCGTAAAACTACTGATGCATTAAGAGTTTCTCTCATATTTTCTCTCAAATAAAATTTTTGTTAATAACTTAACCAAGTTACAAAACTTTTTACAGCTTTGTTAATCTTGGAAATTTTCTGGGCAATCTATAGTTAGCCAAATGTGAAAGATTTCTCATAGGGGTATCAAGCTAGTGAATAATACTGAAAAACTGAAGGAAGTAAGTGAAATTAACAAATATGAGAATTTACACGTAGACAATCTCACATTTGTGGAAATTGGGCAGCTGATTAAACTGTCCGTTATCACACAGTTTTTTCCTCCAGACTACGCTCCTACTGGACAGTTAATTGAGGAACTAGTAAGGCATTTGGCGCAACAAGGACTAGATATTGAAGTATTCACCAGTCAACCTAGCTATGCTTTTGGAACTACTTGTGCTTCGTCACTAGAGCAGTTAGGTAGTTTGCGAATTAGGCGATGTTTTACGCCGAGTAGTAAACCATCTACATCCAAAGCTAAATCTTCACAAAGAATTCGCGGTAAGCTGATCAACGGTATTTTATTCATGTTGCAAGCAGTTGCTTATCTATTTAGTGCTGTTCGCCGTCGCAACCTAGTACTACTAACTACTGCTCCTCCATTTTTGCCCATATTAGGCTATCTAGCTCATGTGTTGTTTGGACTATCATATGTTTGCATCCTTTATGATCTTTACCCAGATATTGCCGTTTCATTAAAAGTAATACCAAAATACCATTGGCTAACTAAATTTTGGCACGCTGTAAATCGACAGGTTTTACGCAAGGCTAAAGGGATTATAGTTCTCAGTCCAGCCATGAAGCTACAAGTAGCAGCAAACTATCCAGAAGTTGCCTCACGCCTGACGGTTATTCACAGTTGGGCTGATCCTAATTTGATTGTACCCATCGCCAAAGAAGACAACTGGTTTGCGCATCAGTATAAACTAGTAAAAAAATTTACTGTTGGCTACTCAGGCAACATGGGTCGTTGTCATGATATACACACTATATTAGAGGCAGCTAAATACCTCAAAGATGAGCCAATTCAGTTTGTCATCATTGGTGGAGGAGCTAAACGTGAAGAACTTATTCAGGAGGTCAATCGATTAGGACTAAGTAACTTTTTATTCTTGCCATATCAAGAAAGACACGTCCTTCCTTATTCCCTCACAGCCTGTGACTTATCTTTAGTGAGTGTAGATGCAGGTATGTCTAGTCTTGTTGCTCCTAGCAAACTTTACTCTGCTCTAGCAACCGGAAGACCAATAGCTGTGATTTGTCCAGAGCATTCATATCTGAAACAACTGATTGCAGAAGCCAACTGCGGTGAGACATTTGAGAACGCAGATAGTTACGCTCTAGCTCAATTTATTCGCTCCTTGAGTCGAGATCGCCTTCTAGCAGAGCGGATGGGTAAATCGGCACGTCAGTATTTGCAGTCGTACTTTACACCTGAAGTTATATGCAGGCAATACTTTGAAGTATTTTTACGAGCTATCTTATCAGGAAATTTATCTAGCCAAACAAGATAAATGGCTAATTCCACTGATTGAGTTAGCAGTGCTGATGCAGCAATTACGGTTTTCTAATACAGTAAACAAAATTGATGAAAAAAGCGTTAATTTGTGGAATATCCGGTCAAGATGGAGCTTATCTGGCATCGCTGCTCCTGAGCAAAGGCTACAGCGTCTGTGGTACTTCAAGAGATGCCCAAATTTCATCTTTCCAAAATTTGCTCCGTTTGGGCATCAAGGAACAAGTTAAGTTAGAGTCTATGGCTCTAACTGACTTTCGTAGTGTATTGCAAATACTGACAAAAATAGATCCTGATGAAGTTTATAACTTAGCAGGGCAAAGTTCAGTAGGTTTGTCTTTCGAGCAACCAGTAGAAACACTAGAAAGTGTCGCTACAGGTACATTAAATCTGTTAGAAGCTATTCGCTTTTTAGGTAAACCGATCAAACTCTATAATGCTGGCTCTAGTGAGTGTTTTGGCGATACAAACGGACATACTGCCGATGAAACGACACCATTTCGTCCCCGCAGCCCATATGGTGTAGCTAAAGCAACAGCGTTTTGGCAACTAGCTAACTACCGAGAAGCTTACAATATATTTGCCTGTTCCGGCATCTTGTTTAATCATGAATCTCCTTTACGACCAGAACGTTTTGTTACGCAAAAAATTGTCTCTACTGCCTGTCGGATTGCTGCTGGTAGTCAAGAAAAACTCTTTTTAGGTAATACAGAGATTCAGCGTGACTGGGGTTGGGCACCAGAATACGTTGAAGCAATGCACTTAATGCTGCAACAAAATGAGCCAGATGACTATGTGATTGCAACTGGCGTTTCTCATCGGCTAGAAGACTTCGTTACAATTACTTTTGAGGAACTAAATTTAGATTGGCAAGAGCATCTAATAATTGATGAAAGTTTATTTCGACCTACTGACATTCATCTAGGTAAGGGAAATCCAACTAAAGCAGAGCAAAAGCTAGGGTGGCAAGCTCGTTATCAGATGCGTGACATCATCCAAATGATGATACAGGCAAACATCAAACAAGCGTTTAATTGAAATTAACTAATATGAGTATGCCATTTTTCTTTTACAGGCGTTTAGCTCGTTGGATCACCTGTGAGTTTAGTTTGTCAAATACAAGCAGAATTTCACTTCAAAACAAGTATGAGGTTGCTAGTTTTCAAGATGTTTTCTGTTGTCCATTCTATTGGCAAGTATTTCAATTTGTTAATTCTCCGCCAAAATTAGTAGTTGATTGTGGAGCGCATTTAGGTCACTTTAGTATCCTTGCAGATATTTGTTTTCAAAGTAAATTCAATTTTGCCAACACACAATATATTCTTGTAGAACCCAATCCGTTTCTGCTTCCCACAACAAAAAAGAACATATCAGAAGCTGGTATGAGTCATCGAGTTGAATTGAAGCAAGGTTTGCTAGGAGATAAATTAGGTGATGGGAAACTGTGGATTAACCACAAGAACTATTTAGCTACAGGTTTAGACTATACTGAGGGAGCAAAACCCGTTACTGTTCCCTACATAGATTTACTAAAATTAGTTGGAAAACAAGCAATTGATGTATTGAAAATAGATATTGAAGGAGGTGAGTTTAGTTTTGTTAAGTCTAATTTAGAACTATTTAATCAGGTGAATTTAATCTTTATGGAATTACATAAAGCTACTAAAGAAGTACACCAGGAGTTGTTTACATCATTACAATCAGTAGGATTATACTTAGCAAATCAGCCTTTAGAAGTACATGGTCAGCAACTCTTAATTTTTCAACGTCAGCCCGTTACAAACAATAAATAATGATTAATTCTCAAGTGGTCGATATTTTCATCAAATTGATGAAACCTCAGCAAAGTCTAGCAATTAAGGCTTTATTTTTATCATGTATAGTTTCTTTTCTAGAGGTAGTCTCGACTTCACTAATAATGCCATTTGTTCAGGTGTTAGGAAGTAATAAGCTTGCCACTGAAAAGTTACCTATATTTGGAAAATATTTAACTACTTTTTATAACACTGTTCCGGTTCGTTGGCAATTATTAGTAATTACTATAACTTTTTTAATAATAATTAGTATTAAAAATATTGCTCAATATTTTTCTAATATTAAAATAAATGATTTACAATTAATAGTTGGCAGAACAATTCGTCAAAATTGTGTTGAACGTTTTTTGGAATTAGAGTTTACCTATTATAGTAGTTCCAATTTAGGAAAATTACTTAGTTATGTAAATGAACAAGCTCAACGCAGTGAATATTTATCCTCTTCTTTTATTGAAATAGCAAGAGAATTACTAGTCATCTTTGCTTTGCTATTCTTACTTATTAATCTATCACCTACATTAACAATATTTACGACGTTAAGTTTATTATTAGTTTTACTAAGTTTAAAGTTTGTTATAGAAAAGTTACATATTTATAGTTATAAAGCAGCAAAAGCTATCGAAGATTTTTCGACGTTCGTTACAGACATGATTCGGGGGATACGTGTTGTTAAATCATTTGGGTTAGAGCAGATAAAACTAGAGTTTGCTCAGCAATCTCTACAAAATAGATATGAGGCAGAAATGTCAGCCTATAAATATAACTCAGCAGTTGCTCCTCTGAGCGAGAGTACAGGAATTGCTGTACTATTGCTACTTCTATTTGTAGGTTCTAGCTTACTTCCACATTCAGAAGGCACCGCCTTACCGTTACTGTTGACTTATACTCTGACTCTACTGCGAATGCTACCAAGAATAAACCATCTTAATAGTTTGCGATCGCAACTAGCTTTACTATCAGGTAGCGTAGAGTCGATTTATAGTTTTTTATCATCTACTTCAGGATTAAATTTACCAAATGGTTCACAAGTATATAGTAAACTATCATCGGGAATCGCGTTGGAAAATGTAACTTTTCAATACTCTGCTAATTCAGAGCCTACTTTAAAAAATGTCACATTTCAAATCAAAAGAGGAACAACAACTGCAATTGTGGGATCATCTGGTAGTGGAAAGTCAACACTAGTCGATTTAGTGATGCGATTCCACGATGCTAATTCAGGCTACATCAAAGTTGATGGTGTCGAGTTGAGAGAATTTCAAATAAGTTCTTGGCGCTCCGCAATTGCGATGGTTAGTCAAGATACATTTTTATTTAACTCTTCTGTGCGGGAAAATATTGCTTATGGTTGTCCGGGTGCAACGGATTTAGAAATTATAGAGGCAGCAAAAAAAGCTTATGCATACGAGTTTATCCAAGAATTACCAGAGAAGTTTGACACGATTGTGGGGGATAGTGGTACGAGATTGTCTGGTGGGCAGAGGCAGAGAATTGCCATAGCTAGAGCAATTATTAGAAACCCTGACATCTTAATTTTAGATGAAGCGACGAGCGCATTGGATTCAAATTCAGAGCGGATCGTTCAGAAAGCAATCGAAGAAGTCAGTCGCTCACGCACTGTAATTACGATCGCTCACCGATTGTCTACCATTGAGCGAGCCGACAACATTGTTATCCTTCATAACGGTTGCGTCGTAGAGCAAGGAACTCATCAGCAGCTATTGTCACATCGGGGAACATATTGGTCACTATATCAAGCCCAGTCATCTCTCCATCAAGCTTCTTACGCTCAACTCTTGTAAACAAGATTACTATTAACTGACAAGAAAATGAAAGTACTGTTATTTGGTTCACTCATAGCTGAAGGCGGAATTCAGACTCATACACGTTGGCTCTCTAGATCTTTAGCCGAAGCAGGTATAAAAGTATTGATTGTTACACCAGAGCCAATTCAAGAATCAGAGTTAAATTCTTTAGAAACCAATGAAATTCAGGTTTTTCCTTTCAAATCTGTTGGCGTTAAAGCAAATTTTTTGGCGGTGAAGTTTGAAGAGTTTAGAAACTTAGTAAAAGTGGCAAGGAGTTTTGAACCTGATGTTTATTTTGGCGTAGGTACAGGTTGGAATCTTAGTATACTACCTTTAGCATTATCAAAGCAAGTCAGAACTATTTTCTATGAAGTGATGTCAGGTGTGCCTTTTGGATGGCGCGATGCTCGTTGGGGTGTGAGGTGGTGGTTTAATGAAGTTGTGGGGCAATCCCCAACTGTAGCAAAAACCTTTGCCTCTTGTTTTGGTTGGAAGAAAACCGTTCCCGCAATTCCGGCAATTCCAGAGCCTTTGGAATTAACCGCCACTCTACCTCAAACAGTAATAAAAACAGTAGAACTTGGTAAAGCCAAGGCTGCATTTTTTAGTCGGCTCGCACCACACAAACAGGCTTTCTGGTTAGTTCAGCAGTGGGATCTACTCAAAGATCTTTTGGATGAGTTGCATATATATGGTAGCGGACCAGAGGAAGAACCGATTCGAGACTATATTAACTCAAGAGGATTGGGCGATCGCGTTAAATGCTTAGGTCGTTATCCGGAGGGGCAAGCTTATGTCGATCTGCTTTGCAATTATGATTTGACTTTACTTCCCACTATTGGTGCTGAAGGTGCGCCTTTAGTACTTTTAGAGTCAATGGCTTGTGGAGTGCCATTTGTCGCATATGGAGTTGGCGGAATACCAGATTATGCTGTTGATAACCCAAACTCTTTAGTAGTTCCGCCAGAGCCAAAAGCGTTTATCTCTGGAGTGAGACAAATGGTACATAGACTGGCACGTGGTGACATAAACCAAGTACAGTTACAACAATTCTACCTTCAGCGTTATTCTTATGAAGTTCTGAAGAAATCGTGGCTTTCTTATTTATGCTCTCAATGATCGTGCAAATTATATGAAAGATTCTAAGAGGATGAAAATTCTGTTTTACTGTGGAGGATTTGCACCAGTAGGGGGCGTTGAAACTTTCTGTAAAAATCTCCTTACCCACCTGAAAACTAAACATCACAATTGTACTTTACTTTGTTGGGGACAAAAGTCACCTCTACTCAAGTCTACTCAAGATATCGGTGTAACAATCGTCCGCAATCCTTGGCGTTGGGGGTGTATATGGAATGTACCAGACTGGCTACTTTTACCAACAGGTTTAAAACAGATTCAGCACGCTGATGTAGTACTATTCGGCAAGCTCTTTCCGCTACAAATTTTGAAGCTGATTCGCGCCCAAGCTGGTGCAAAAAAAAGGATGGTTTTTATTACCTCCTCCCGACCGACGACTCCAGATAATTATTTAGAAAAAAAACATCTTCTTGAAGCATTAAATGTTTTTGACCTTATACTAGTACAATCATCCTTATTCATAGAAAGTTTACATCACATAGGATATAAAGGACGGATTGAAGTTCTTCCTTTACCTCATTACTATGGTACAGTTAAACCATTACCAGTGAAAGAATTAAAAATTGGCTTTTTAGGAAGGTTAGTTAAAGAAAAAAATGTTCCATTAATCCTCGAAGCATTTCGCTGTTTTCAGCAGAAATATTTAAAAGAATTTATGCCAGCAGATGGACAAACTCAGCCAAGTTTACATTTATTCGGTGATGGTTATCTGCGTCAGGAACTTGAGCAACTAACTCGAGAGCTAGAGATTAGCAACAGTGTGATTTTTCATGGTAATATTCCCTACGATCAAATTGAAGATGCGATCGCCTCATGTCATCTGTTTGTATTCGCATCTCACATAGAAGGACAATGCCTTGCTGCTTTAGAAATTTTATCTTGTGGTCGTCCCCTAGTGGCAACCGATGCAGGGGCGCTACCAGATATTTTATCTGATTCGCGGTTGGGCAAATTAGTGGAGTATGTTCATCCAGAGAACTTTGCTAATAGTGTCATGGAAACTGTCAAATTAATTAATGAGCAGTCGATGACGCCAGAGTCAATCCGTTCTGCTTATTTAGAGCGATATGAGCCTAAACAAATTAGCGATCGCTATATAGAAATCTTGAACTCTTTGAACTGATATCTACCAATTGAGGATATGGTATGTTACAACAACCTTTAGTTTCAGTAGTAATGCCCTGTTTGAACGAAGAAGCAGGTATTGGCAGTTGTATTGAGAAGATTTTGACTACCTTTAGGAAAGCTGGAATTAATGGTGAAATTGTTGTCTGTGACAACGGTTCTACCGACAAATCGGTTGAGATTGCTAAAAGCATGGGGGTAACAGTAATACACCAACCACAGCGAGGCTATGGTAATGCTTACCTCAAAGGCTTTGCTAATGCAAGAGGTAAGTATTTCATCATGGGGGATGCTGATGATACTTACGACTTCCGGCTAATTCCTCATTTTTTGAATGCTCTCATTTATGATGGCTACGATTTTGTTACAGGTAGTCGTTTTCTTGGCAAAAAAGGATTAGAAAACAATCCGTGGCTGCATCGTCTGATTGGAAATCCGGCAATTACAGGAATACTCAATGTTTTGTTTGGCACGAAATACACAGATGTTTATTGCGGATTTCGTGGATTCAGTAGAGAGGCTTACAATATGATTGAACCAGTGAGTCCTGGAATGGAGTTTAACTTGGAACTCGCAATTAATGCAGGACTTGCCCGGTTGAAAGTTAAGGAAATTCCCATTCAATTAGCCCCTCGGAAGGGAGAATCTAAGTTACGCACGCTTCGCGATGGCTGGCGCAGTGTGAGAATGATGCTGCTGTATTCTCCAAATCAATTGTTTATCTACCCAGGATTATTTTTACTCATATTGGGAATGCTAACTCATTTTGTTGTACTTGCTGAACTGTGGAAATATGAGGGTAGAACACTTGGAGTTGTTACAGGTATATTTGCCACAATTTTTAGTGTAGTCGGCTTTGAAATATTAAGTTTAGGTCTAAACGCGAAGACTTATTCTTGGAGTCGTCGCTTTGATTGTGATAATCCTTTGCTGCGCAAGTTCTATAAGTTATTTAAGTTAGAGACTGGACTTTTGATGGGCGGAAGCATGATTTTGAGCGGAAGTATGATTTTACTGTCTATCATTTCTAAGTGGATTCAATCTAATCTCATGCCGCTTCCTTTTCCAGAATGGTCTGCATTTGGAGCAACTTTGGTGATTATAGGCTTTGAGACTGTATTTTCATCTTTGTTTATTTCTACGATGTCAATGCGTAGAGTTGAAGCATACGGACAACCTCAGTAGGAAAATGTACGTCACGAACGGTAAAAAAGCGATGATCAAAAGTAAGTACGTTGGCGCATCCATCGGTGGAATCGCGACTAAAATATCTAACTATGCTCGTAGACGAATGTTTGCCACCCTCATGCGACTGGCACAACCTACAGAAGAGACAACTGTTTTAGATGTGGGTGTAACCTGCGATCGCCGACTGGATTCCAACTTTTTTGAAAAGCTGTATCCGTACCCGCACAAAATTACTGCTGTAGGTTTGGAAGATGCTTCTTTTTTGGAAGTAGAATACCCTGGTTTGAAGTTTGTTCAAACTGATGGTTTAAGGCTACCCTTCCCAGACAAAAGCTTTGATTTAGCAGTCAGTTTTGCTGTACTTGAACATGTAGGCGATCGCGCTCAACAAAGAACCTTCATTCATGAGCTTTGCCGTGTGAGTCGAGCTTGTTGTATTACTACACCTAATCGCTGGTTTCCTATTGAATTTCACACTGTTTTACCCTTAATCCATTGGTTGCCACCAAATTTTTTTAGATGGATTCTAAATCATACAGGTAAAAATTTTTGGGCTAAGGAAGAAAATTTAAATCTTCTGGGACAAAAAGAGCTATTATCCCTATTTTCCTCTGATAGAATTACTTGTTATCACCATAAATTATTAGGTTTGGTATCTAATTTATTTGTTTACAAAAACTAATTCATTTCATGCATACTTCAAGTCTAGAAAAACTGATTGCTTCTAATCTACGTATTACTTACGCAATAGTTACTTGGGTAACTTTGGCAATAATAGCCGTCTATTTTTTGCCAGCGTTATTAAGAATGGATTTGTATACTGACGATATGCGTCAGCATATATCTTGGTATTACAGCTACCGCGATCCAGAACTGTTTCAACACGATCTTTTAAAGACATTCTATGCCGATACTTTTTTAGTAGTTGGCTTTAAAAGCTTATATAGTTTGGGTTCAAGAATAATAGATCCTCAAGTACTTGGAGAACTACTCGCAGTTGCTCTTGCTTTAGTGACAGCAGTTTTAGCCTATGCTATTGGTAAAAATGTTACAAATGGAAGTCAATTAGGGGGAATCGCTAACGTTTTGCTTTTCCTATTTGGTAGTGTTGTAAATATCAATTACATGATCCCACTCGCTGGTGGTCTTCAACGCTCCTTTGCTCTCCCTATTCTTTTACTAGGCATTTTGTCTCTACTTGGTCAAAATTTTGTAGCTCTTTCTCTAGCCTTACTTCTGGCAGCATTATTTTATCCTCCTAGCTTTATTAGTCTTTGTATTTACTCGTCATTAATTATAGGTGTCCATTTTTTCAATACTAAAAAAATTCCTAAAGGTATTTATTTACTGCTAGCAGTCGTAACAGTTTGCTTTAGTTTACTGATTTGGATGCAGCGCCACTCCAGCCATGAAGCTTCAGTTTGGACACCTTACTCTCTGCGTGAAGCTTTAAATATGGTTGAATTTAAAGCTGATGGTTTAATTCCTATTTTATTTTCCAATTGGTGGTTATACATTAGTCATGCATTACCAGCATTAGGAATACCTTTAACTTTATTCTTATCATCTTGTCTGTTGATGTACTTCTTGCCAAGAGGGCTGACGATTTTCCGTTTGGAAGCTAGTACTATTATTATGTCAGCATGGATTAACTATGCTTTTGCCTATCTTTTGTTTTTTCGGCTTTATGAGCCTAATCGATATGTACTCTATCCATTTCTTGCCTTTTGGCTTTTGGTATTTCCACCTCTTTTCTTGAAGCTAGTAGAATTTTTGGATAAATTATATTATCAAAGAAATAAGTATCTAATAATTAGTAGAAAACAAGTTTTAACAATACTATTTGTATTAGTACTAGGAGTTACGTTGTCTTCGACAATTTTAGTAAGCATACGTGTTGTAAAGGGTCAAGGAGGAATGATTGGAACAGTTCCAACTGAATTGTATAATTTTGTTAAGTTATTACCCAAGAATACTCTAATTGCAGCTCATCCAAGGGATGCGGATGATATCCCTATGCGCAGTCAGCGCAGTGTGTTAGTTATGGAAAAATCTTTTTACCCTTCTCATAAGGAATTTTATGAAGAAATCAAGGCTAGAGCTTTTTCAATATGGGCAGCAATGTATGCCACAGATCCCCAACCGATTCTCCATCTCCAACAGAAGTACGGTGTTGATGTATTTTTAGTTAACCGTCAGATGTACAAAGAAGATCCCATGCAAGCAAAACCTTTTATATCAATGATTAAAAGCTTACAAAGTAGTTTGGGAGAGCGACAACCTTTACTTTTATCTCCTCCTAAAGAAGCAGTTTTATATGCTAAAGGAGATTTCTCGTTAGTCGATTTAAAGAAACTAATAACCCACTCTTGATATGGAAAATTATGATGAAATGAAAATTCTGTTTTATTGTGGAGGATTCGCTCCCATAGGAGGAATTGAAACTCTAGCGAAGAATCTCCTCAGCTACTTGAAAGCTAAACATCACAGTTGTACTTTACTGTGTTGGGGACAAAAGTCACCTTTATTCAAGTCTATTCAAGAGGTTAGGGTGACAACCATCCGTAGCCCTTGGCGCTGGGGGTGTAAATGGAATGTACCCGATTGGATACTTTTACCAACAGGTTTAAAACAAATTCAGCAGGCTGATGTGGTACTGTTTGGCAAGCTCTTTCCTTTGCAGCTTTTGAAGCAAATTCGAGTGCAAGCAGGAGCGAGAAAGTGCTTGGTTTTTATTACTCCTTATCAACCTATATCTCCAGAACATACTGTAGAAAAAACACATCTGCTCGAAGCTCTAAATATTTTCGATTTGATCATAGTGCAATCATCCTCATTCGTAAATGATTTACAAAATATAGGTTATAAAGGGCAAATCGAAGTTATTCCGTATATTCCTCATAATTATTCAACAATTCAACCATTTCCATTGAAGGAAAAGTTAAAAATTGGCTTTTTAGGAAGGTTAGTAGAAGATAAAAATATTCCTTTACTACTAACAACATTTCGGATTTTTTGCAATAAATATTCAGAAAATTTTAGTTTTTCGGAGCAACCAAGCCTACATATATTTGGTGATGGGCATCTACGCCAACAACTAGAAAACCTTGTTCAGAAGCTAGATATTAAATCTAATGTGATTTTTCATGGTGGTATTCTTAACAGTCAAGTTGAAGATGCGATCGCCTCATGTCATCTATTTGCTTTCACATCTCGCATCGAAGGGCAATGCCTTGCTGCCTTAGAAATTTTATCCTGTGGTCGCCCAATTGTGGCAACAAATGCCGGAGCGCTACCAGACATTTTGTCTGATTCTCGTCTGGGGAGACTGGTGAAGTCTGCTCACCCAGAGGATTTTGCCAATCACCTGATCGAAATTGTCAAATCAATTCATGAGCAGTCGATTACGCCAGAGATAATCCGAGCAGCTTATTTGGAACGATATGAGCCGAAACGAGTTGGAGAGCGCTACTTGGAAATATTAAAATCTCTAACTTGATTCAATGTATAAAAACTGAGGAAATGAGTAAATGTTGAAGAGTAGATTGATCAAAACTAAAGGATACATTACATCGAGTGGACTTCCTGAATTATCTAAGGATATTAAGTATCTATTACGTCGTAGCTTTTTAGGATTGCCACGAATAGAAATTTCCGAAATTTTTGATTTAGAGGCAAATGATTTTGAAATTAACATACCTAATCATAATCATGGTTCTATCCAGAATGCCTCTCTCACCCTAAGTGATAAATTAGCAATTGCTGTATTTTGTCAAATAATCAAGCCGAAAACTGCTATTGAAATTGGCACATTTCGTGGGGAAACAACAGATTTGATCGCTCGTAATACAGTTAATGCAGATATATATACACTGGATTTACCTCCTGATTTTACTACTCATCAGTTACAACCTGAAGCCTCTGATTTATCAGTTCTCCAGCAGCGACAACCAAGTTTGTATATTCAAGAAATATATTCTCGCGGAAGTCATGTTCATCAAATATATGGAGACAGTGCAGTATTTGATTTTTCCAGTCTTAATCAAACCTTTGACTTAGCCTTTATCGATGGTGCGCATTCCTATGAGTATGTTAAAAATGATACGGAAAAGCTCCTACCGTTGATGAATCCAGGTGGATGGATTATCTGGGATGATTACTTTTTCGCTTTTCCAGATATTATCCGTTATGTCAGTGAGTTTTGCGCTCAAGGAGCAATTCATTTGTATGGTACACGACTTGCTGCTTTCAAAGTATAGAGATTAACTAAACATGAAACGTTTCATTGCTCTGCAAACAGGCGCACGCCGTAACTACGCTGTACCTAGTATTTTAGAGAAGTCTGGATTACTAGAAGTTTTTTATACAGACCTTTGTGCTGATACTGGATTGGTAGCAAAACTTGATCGACTCTTTCCCAAACCTTTAAGACGTGGTGCGTTAAATCAGCTATTAAATCGTCGTGTACCACCTAATCTTAAAGAAAAAGTAATGACATGTGACTGGGCAGCACTTCGCTACTTAGCAAGACAGAAACTTGCAGGAAGTAACCCGATCAAACAGCATCAAGCGCTCTCTACTTTTAATCAAGAGTTTGGTGAAACAGTTTTACGTAAAGGTTTAGGTGAGGCTACTCATATTTTTTCTATGTTTGGAGAAGGAGGAAGCATTTTAGAATTTGCTAAACAACAAGGTATCAAAACAATTACTGAAATTTACATTTCTCCTTCAACTCATAGAATTGTTCAAGCAGAAAGGGAACAATTTTCAGATGTAGAACCTGTAATTCCATTGGAAATTATCCAAAAAGACTATGCTTGGTTTAGTAAAATTTGTGAATTCACTGATGTATTTATTGTCCCTTCTCAATTTGTTGAAAAGGGCTTAAAAGAATTTGGCGTTACTCAGGAAAAATGTCAAATCGTTCCCTACGCTGTAAATGATTCCTGGTTTAAACTCAACAATCGCCCCACACGCGGTAGAATTCTGTTTGTCGGAACAGCAGAACTCCGCAAGGGAATTCATGTTTTGGGAATGGCAGCCCAAAAGCTGAGCGATCGCAATTACGAATTTAGAGTAGCTGGAAATGTCTCTGTTGTACGTCAACACAAACTTACTCAAAGCCTAAATTTTTTAGGTCGAATCCCCAGAACTCAAGTTCAGCAGGAATACACTCAAGCAGATATCTTTGTGCTACCCAGTTTAGCAGAAGGCTCGGCAGAGGTGACCTATGAAGCACTAGCAGCAGGTTTACCTGTAATTACCACAGAGGCAGCAGGATCGGTTGTTCGAGATGGTATTGAGGGGTTCATTGTTCCAGAACGAAACCCAGATGCAATCGCCGCCCGAATTGAGGAACTTGTGGAGAATCGCCAGTTGCGCTCGCGCATGGCTGCTGCTGCTAGAGAACGTGCCAAAGACTTCTCTTGGGATCATTATGCCCAAAGGCTGCTAGCAGTACTTGCAACATGATTCACTATTCAAATAGTCTACATTGCACAGGTAAATGAGTGAAAATTGTATAACCAGAAGGATACTAGAACTATGCGAAATGATCCATTTGCTATCAAACAATATCCTAAGTGGCATCCTATACGGCTAGCTTTCACTGCAAAAGCAAGAATTCTTGAAACAGAAGCCAAACGGAACTTTCAAAAATATGAATTACCAGAGAAGATTATTCCTCATCTTCCACCCGTTCCTGAAGTTGATTTTACCAATACTGCAGTAACACCAGTTCAAATTCAGCATCTTTTGTACGCTCTATCATTAACTGAACACTTGACAGATACAGTAGTAGTTGAAATAGGTTGCTATCGAGGAGTGACAACTCAAATTCTGGCAGCTTCAACAAACCGCAAGGTAATTGCAGTCGATCCTTACATAGGCTATGGTGGTTCTGAAGAAGACTATCGTCATTTTCAGAAAAACACTTGTGAATTACCAAACGTTATTCACGAACGTAAAACTTCAGGTGAAGCAGCTAAAACGTGGAAGTATAATCCAGCAAGCCTTGTTTTTATTGATGCAGTGCATGACTACGTAAATACTTCATTTGATATTGATACTTGGTCGTCTTTAATGGTTAAAGGTGGGGTTTTAGCTTGCCATGATACCGATCAAGACTGCTTTGCAGGAACAAGAAAAGCAGTTTTTGAGTTTAGTTATTTTGCGGATCAATTTGCTCATCCAAACAACTTAACCCTACTTTCACTTAAAGGATAATGTTCATGTACGCTGAGCAAGCTTTGATACCTTTTTACCAAAAAATTTTGCGTTTTACCAAAGGAAGAGGAGAACACACTCTTGCTAAAGTAGACGCATTCTTATTCAGGTCAGTTCGACAAGTCACAATCAATCGCGATGATGATATTTCTATAGTTTTACCTCCAGATCCCCACTTCTTCAGATATCTCATCAAGTCCCACGAGCAGCATATTAGTTATGCTATTAGTAAACTTGTTAAAAATGGTGATATCTTTATTGACGTAGGTGCTAATATAGGCTACTTTTCTGCATATGCAACTGCTGCTGTAGGAAAGCAAGGAAAAGTTTTTTGCCTTGAACCAGAATCCAAAAACTTTGAATACCTGAAGACAAACTGTAACACTATTCAAAAACGTGGATTCGACTGTTCGGCATATAGTTTGGCTGCTAGTTCAGTTAATGGAGAAGCAACCTTAAGCATTCATAGATACAGTACATATCATACCATTGAAGATAATTATTTAGAGCGGGTTGAAGATAAACAAATAATTAATACAGTCACCCTTGATGACTGGACAAAACAAGAAGGTATTGAACATATATCTCTACTGAAAATTGACACAGAGGGTCATGAACCAAGAGTTTTAGAAGGGGCAAGAAAATTATTCCACAAAAAAGCAGTTGATTTTGTAATTTTAGAGTGCCGTTCCGAGCAGATAGCTAGTTTTATAGATGACTTTTGTCAAGAGTTTAACCTACATCAGCTCACTTGGGATGGACACACATGGCATCAGACTGGTGCTCGGTCTATCAAATACAGAACAGAATGTTTGCTATCTAAAGTACCACTTTCACCCAACTTATTATGTTGAACACTACTGAAGAAAATCGGTTATTGTATTCATCAGGACATACACCAAGCTTTGACCAAGAACGCGCCACTTTGCTAAGTTATTGGCTACAAAATATTACCCCTATTTCACGCTCCCTTGACATAGGTTGTAGTAGTGGTGGGTTTTCATCTTTACTACCTGACAAAGTTGAGAAATGGGGGCTTGACTTTGAGCGTCATCCAGATTTACCGAAACAATTTAACTTTCTTGCCTGTGACATTGCCCAGTCTTGGTCTGTTCCGCAAAACTACTTTGATGTTGTTTTAGCAGGGGAAGTGATTGAACACGTTCTCGATACAGACCTATTTTTACAGCGATGCTTTGATGCCCTGCGTCCTGGAGGTTATTTACTTTTAACCACGCCCAACTTGTCGTCCTTTGCGAACTTGCGTTACTGGGTGCAAACAGATCAGTACATGTGGGTTGATTCAGGGGCTAATCAGTTTGGACATGTACGTTATCTTGCTCCTAAGCGAATGCATACTGCTCTCAAAGCGGCTGGTTTTGACAGCATAGTCATGAAAACAGTTTCTGGCTTGGAAAGTTTTCAAATATTTCCTCTACTACATCGTTTTATTCAGCAAGTTTTTCCTTTAAGAGGCAACCGTCTTTGCGTAATTGCTTGTAAACCTTAATCTAGCTGATTGCTGTGTTGAAAATATTTAAGTCTACAAAGTATTCATCAGGACGGTTCAAATTAGCTGTTCTGGACGCCAACTTCTATTGGACAGAGCAACTTTTTTCAGCCTGTAGAGATTTTGCCGACGTATTGCTGTTGCGCCCCCATGATTTCCGCGCCTTTCACAAACAGTACGATCGCTACTTTATCGACCTAAAGCCTCAACCTATTTCTGAGGGAGTTTGGGAACAGCGAATTTGTTTCCCCCCTGGTTGGTTCTTTCACTACTGGTTTTTAACTCGGCACTTATTTGCTCAGCTAATCCGGCAATTCCAGGGCGATAGTCCATTAATTTTTGTGTTTAACTACCCTTACTACTACACTTTGACAAAAGACCTGAATGCTTACTCAATCTATTATAATATTGACGATTATCGCCAGTATTGGTTAGGTCGTGAGTCCCAAACTCCACTTGTTGAGCGACATGCCGTTGCTCAAGCCGATCTGACACTATGTGTTGCCGACTACAGAGCTTCGTCGCTAAAACAGGAATGTCCTCTTCAAGCCGATCGAATTGCTTATCTGCCCCACGGTTGCACTCAAGAGTTTATGGTCGAGCAGCCACTTTCGGCAATTAAACCCCTGCCTCAATTGCAAGCTTACACTCGCCCTATTGCTGGATATATTGGTGCCTTAACCTATCGTTTTGACTTTACTTATCTAGCACAGGTAGTTGAAAAATTACCTGATGTCACCTTCGTTCTGGGAGGTTACCTTCCTCAGCCAAGTGATGGTTCTCCTGAATGGTGGTTCGGGTTAGAGCAGGTTCGTCGTTTACCCAATGTTCACTTTATTGGTCAAGTTCCTCACCAACGCTTAGGAGAGTACTTGCAGTCATTTGATGTGCTTTTGATGCCCTATTCTTTTTGCAACTTTAATCTCAATGCTTGTCCGACAAAACTTTGGGATTACATGGGTACTTCAATACCAGTGGTAGCTAATAACGTAGTTCCAGAGGTGAATCAATGGGAGCATGTTCTCCTAATTGCCCAAAATCCAGATGACTTTGCACAAAAAATTAGATTTGCTCTAGCAAATCCAACTTGGAAATCGCTTGAACGTTTGGAAATTGCCAAAGCTCATACCTGGAAATTGCAAGCTAAAAAACTTCAACATCTGCTAGAGGAGCAAGGATGGTTAGTTCCGCAAAGCATTTGAGAGTCCTTCACATCTGCCAACGAGATGATTTAGCTACGGGGGGCGCTGCTCGAGTCGCAGTGGAGTACGTAAAACGCTTGCCTAACTACGAAGTTGATGCTCGCTGTTTGTTTCTTTACGGTTCTCCTGGTTATTTTCAATCAGAACTAGGCGTAAGCGCTCACTATTTGGGTATTAAAAACTCACAAGACTTTGGCAAATTTGGACGATTGACAAAATTCATCAAACAATTTCAGCCTGATATCATTCACCACCATGACGGGTTACTATGGTCTCATCTACTGACTTTCTTTCACCCTGGTATATTTAAAGTTACTCATGCGCATTTAGGCGCAAACAGCAATTCATTTTCTCCTCGTAATATCGTAGCAGCTTGGTTGCAACGTCAATCGACCAACCTCCTGATTTGCATTACTGAAGATACCCGCAATAGTCAAATTGAGCAGGGGGGCTATAAACAAAACCGTACCTACGTTCTTTACAACGGTGTCGAGCGCTCACGTTTCAAACCACCAACACCAACTCAAATAGCTTTCGCCCGCAAAAATTTTCAACTAACAGAACATGCTAGAGTGGTTGGTTTTGTTGGCAGGCTTCATTGTGAGATGAAAGGAACTGATGATTTCTTGCGCATGATTGCTCTATTACCCTCTAATTATGTGGGTTTAGTGGTTGGTTCTGGACCTGATGCCGATCAATTAAAGCAATTAGCTCAAACATTAAAAATTTCTCAACGTGTTGTTTTCACTGGAATCATTGAAAATACGGCGGTTGCCTATCACGCGATGAATGTTTTCTGTCTTACCTCCCACTGGGAACCCTTTGGGCTGGTAGTAGCTGAAGCAATGGCTTGTGGACTACCGATTGTCAGCTTATCATGTACTGGAGGAGTTAATGAATTACTCACAAAAGAAACTGGTTTTTTGCTCCCAGATAGAGACTTAGAAAAAATGGCGCAAGCAGCGATCGAAGCTGTTGAACATCCAGAAGTTGGGAGAGAGCGTAGCATCAACTCAAGATTGCGGTTGCAACAGTACCACGATTGGGACAATAACACCTCAAAGTTGGCTAATTTATATAAAAACTTACTACCGTTAACAAGTAATTTGGCAAAATAATGGCTGAAATATATCTGAATCTACTGATTTTAATTTGCTTTTGTTTGTTTGCTTGGGGACTTATTCGTGTAGAGCGAGTTTATCAATACCCGTTTTTCATGGGTATTATTTTTATTTCGTTTCTTGTACCTCAAGCATTTGCGTTAACTCAAAATCCCGGTCAAGTTAGTCAAGTCGCACTAGAAAGAGTTTTACTTGTATCATGCACTTGTGCTGCTGCCTGTTTGATAGGTTATAAATTAAAACCAAACAAAAAATGGCTGGTAAAGCTTGATATTCCTATAGATGAGCGCAAATTATTTAAAGCAGGGATAGCCTTAATGGTTATAGGGTTTATATTTATTTTTCTCATTAATAATACACCTGTTGAAAAAGGAGCAAATGGTAATTGGAGTGGTCTAAACACCATATATTTATTTTTTGCTCAAGTTATTTATATCGCTTTCGGTATTTTTCTTTTGCAAACTTTGCAGCGTCCCAGTGTTTCTAATCTTATTTTTACAGCAATTACTAGTGTCCCTTTAATTCAAACTGTGATTCTTTATGGACGACGGCAACCTACAATGACTCTACTTGTTATTATAGGTGTTTCGTTTTTTCTTATTCGTCGTTATACTCCGCCAAGATGGATATTTATCACAGTTATAGTTCTCATGGCTTTGCTAATCCCTGCTATTGGTTTATTACGTGGTAATTTTTGGACTTTGCTTTTTAGTGGTAACTGGCAAGAAGTATTATCTGTATCTCAAAAAACTTTTAACTATCTAATTGATGGTGATTTGCTAGAGTTAAGAAATGCAGCATTATTAATGGACGCAGCAGAACATACAAATAGATATGGATATGGTACAGGATATTGGGATGGGATGGTGTTTCAATATGTACCAGGACAGATAGTAGGTTATGACTTAAAAAGATTGCTTCAATTTAACAACTTTGAAACATATGATTTAGCAAGTATGTACGGTTATTCTATTCCCGGCGGTTCGACAATTACTGGAATTGGAGATTCATTTATTGAATTCAGCTATTTTGGCTTCCTTAGTTTTGCATTCATAGCATATATTTTTAAAAATTTGTGGATATCATCTGTATATCATGCAAGTACTTTCAGTAGACTTTTATATATGGGATTAATTAGTCCAGCGATGGTGGGTTTAACTCATGGAACAGGAAGATTTTTTCAAGAAGCGTTATTTCAACTAATATTTGTTGGTTTAGTGACATACTATAGTCGAATAAAATATAAAGAATATATGCAGTATATGGAGGATAGATAAATGATAATACAGCGTTGGATAGAGATTTCAAAAGATCCAAATTCAAAAGAAGCTATGCAAGCTCGTAAAAATATGCTTGTGGCAGCAAGAGCAAAAGCTTCTATTTCTAATCGAATTGATTACCTTTGCTCTATAGCTAGTGGTAAGGATATTCTTGATATTGGTGTTGTAGATCATAGTATAGACTCTAAAGATAAAACCTATTGGTTACATGGTAATCTCTGCAAATACGCTAAAACATGTTTAGGAGTCGATATTTTAGAGTCAGAAGTCGAGCAATTAAGACGTGAAGGTTTTAATGTTATCAACGTTGATTTAAACAAAGAAGTTCTTAGCAAAAGCTTTGACTTAATCATTTGTGGTGATGTTTTAGAACATCTCAATACACCAGGAAATTTAATAGCTAATGCTGTCAAAATGCTTAGAAAATCAGGCAAGTTAATTGTGTCTGTACCCAATCCTTGGTACATAAATGTTGTGCTTAAAAATACTATAAACGGAACACCGTATCTTGATAACGTGGATCATGTAAGTTGGTTTGATCCTTGTACAATTTGTGAATTAGGTCAGAGATATGGATTAGCTTTGAACTATTTTGTCGGGGTTCATGCCTACAATACATCCAATCCACTCACAAGACTATTATTTAGCTTTTCACCCTTATTAATAAGTTTAGGTCTACGACCAGAACTTTTCTGTAAAACAATCATTTATGAATTTGTGAGAGCAGATGAATATGAAAAAGCGTTTGCTGCTAATTAGTTCCAACTCTAGTGGAAGAGGAGGAGGAGAGCGTTATCTTGTCTATCTCACTCAAGGATTGCGTCTTTTAGACTGTGAGGTACACGTACTACTCTCAACTGTAAATTATATGGATACTTGGGCTAAAGCGCTTGATGCTGAAGGCGCACAAGTACATCGCCGAGATCTATCAGGATTGCGTGTTCGTCCATTACGATTTGTACAGGCGATCGCCGACAAAAAACAACAGCAAAAAGTAGCCTCAGTGTGCAAAGAAATTCACCCAGATGCCATCCTAGTAAATCAACAATATGACGAAGATGGACTTGATTATATCACAGGTGCGCTCAATGCCGATATTGCGACCGTTGGCGGTGTAATGCACATGCCCATGACAGCAACCAAAAACCAACGTCCTTTTGGAAAGCAGCGAGGCAACTTACTACGGAAATGGTACATACAGCATCCATACCGCTTACTTTTCGTCTCCAAAGGTAGCTTGGCAGAATTTAGAAACTACTACAACCTGCCTTATCCTGATAATTTAGTTCATCATGGTTGTCCGTTTTTAGAAATTGGTAACGAGCCAGATTTATCAAAATTTCCGTACCCGTTATCGACAATAGGTTTCATAGGACAGTTTGTTCCTCAAAAAAACCTTCAACTTCTAGTAGAAGGATGGTTATGGATGAGAAAGCAAGGAATCGAGACTCGTCTGCTACTAGTTGGAGATGGTTCAGAACGTAACTCAATCGAGAAACTTTTAGCAGCCGCCCCTCAAGAAACATGGCACATCACAGGCTGGCAAAATCATCCAGAAAAATATTTATCAATCATAGACATTTACGCCATGACAAGTCATTTTGAAGGTCTTCCCCTAGCACTACTAGAAGCAGTCGGCAGAGGTTTGCCAGCAGTTGTAACTAACTTTAATGGTGCAGTAGACGTGGCAGAACATACCTCTTGGGTCAAAGTTGTTACTAAAAGCGATCCTGTATCTGTTGGTAAAGCTTTAGCAGATACCATCCAAAACCTCTCAAACTTAAAAAAACAAGCCCAAGACAATCAAGAAACATTTCGACGTTATTTCTCACCCAGTCGGATGGCAAAAGACACCCTAGCAGCTCTGGGAATAGCTTAATTATGACAATGCATCTTGCAATCATCTTTATAAATATAGGTAGTTATCACGCCGCCCGTCTCAAAGCCGCATACCAAGCTTGTCAAAAACTAGGCTGGCAATTTACTGCCATTCAAGTAACCGACGACACACTTGAGCATTCATGGGGAGATTTTACAAGCACCCTAGAAATGCCTACGATCACCTTACTACCTATTGCCTCAACTCATAACCCTCGTAATGACACATTCTCTTCAGTTGCTAGCAAAGTTCTAATCAAGCACCTAACTCAGCTTAAGCCAGACGCTGTATTGATACCTGGTTGGTCTTTTCCAGTTGCTCGTGCCGCACTAAAATGGTGTAGTCAAAATCAAGTTATTCCTATCTTAATGTCAGAAACTAACGAACATGATTCACCGCGAATTTGGTGGCGAGAAATCTACAAAAGTTTACTAGTAAGAAGATACAAAGCAGCATTGAGCGGAGGACAAAAGCACAAGCAATATTTAATTAAATTAGGAATGCCAAATGATGCTATATTTTTAGGATATGACGTAGTAGATAACGATTTATTCTCACCCAATAAAATTAAAACACTGCCAAATCCTTGCACTAAACCCTATTTCTTAGCCATCAATCGTTTTCTACCTAAAAAGAACCTTTTTACTCTGCTCTCCTCCTATGGAGAGTATCGGCAAAAAGTAGGCGCTCGCTCATGGAATTTAGTTTTATGTGGCAATGGTGAACTTCAAGAAAAAATTGAACAATACATAACTGAATTAGATTTAAAAGATTCAGTTTACCTACCTGGGTTTCTGAAGCCAGATGAACTCCTACCCTACTTTGCCCATGCCAGTTGCTTTGTCCATGCTAGCACTCAAGAACAATGGGGATTAGTTGTCAACGAAGCAATGGCTGCTGGTTTACCTGTCATAGTATCTAATCGTTGTGGCTGCTTTGAAGATTTAATTATTGAAGGTGTCAACGGTTTTGGTTTTAATCCAGAGAATAGTCAACAACTGACAGATTTAATGCTGAGAATCAGTTTAAAAGAAGAGAATCTTCACTTAATGGGGCAAGCAGCTTGGGAACACATTCAAAAGTTTTCTCCAAACTACTTTGCCCAAAATTTAATTCAAGCAGTTGAGTATGCTTTAGCGCATCGCTGATTATCTATGAATATTCTAATAGTTATTCCTGCTTTAGGAAATGTTTATGGTGGTCCTTCTAAAAGTACAGTTGAGCTAGCTCAAACAATTGGTAGTCGAGGGGTTAGTGTTGACATTGTAGCTACAAATGCAAATGGCGATCGCACCCTAGATGTTCCTTTACATACTTGGATTCAAGAAAAATATTATCGAATTCAGTATTTTCACTATTGGAATATACTTGATTATAAGCTAACTTTTTCTTTGACTACCTGGCTATTTCAAAATGTTTCTAATTACGACTTAGTGCATACAAACGCAATCTTTTCCTATCCTGTCCTCCCAGCTTATTGGGCTTGTAAACTCCGAAAAGTTCCATACATTATAACTCCCCACGGAATGCTGGAACCTTGGGCTTTAGCTTACAAATCTTGGAAAAAGAAACTATATTTTAACTTGCTAGAAAAGCCTGCATTACAAAATGCTAGTGCGGTACAAATGCTAGCTTATACTGAAGCAGAGCGTATCCAAGGACTAAATCTTAAAACCCCTTTAGTCATTGTTTCTAATGGGATTCACTGTAGTAATTTTGAAAAATTACCGGATGTAGAGCTTTTTTACCAACATTTTCCTCAAACTCGAAACAAAAAACTAATTCTGTTTTTGGGACGAATCGATCCGAAAAAAGGACTAGATTTACTAGCAAATGCTTTTGCCAAAGTACGCGAGCAGTTTCCTCATACTCATCTAATTATTGCAGGACCAGATAACATCGGGTTTCTCTCCACAGCAAAAAGTTACTTTGTCTATTCTAATTGTTATGAAGCTGTCACTTTTACTGGAATGCTGACAGGTTCGATAAAATATGCAGCTTTGGCTGCTGCTAACATCTATGTTGCTCCTTCTTATTCTGAGGGCTTTAGTATATCTGTGCTAGAAGGTATGGCGGCGGGACTACCTTGTGTGATGACAGTTGCTTGCAATTTTCCGGAAGCAGCTTTAGCTCAAGCAGCGCGTGTAGTTAATATTGATGCTAACGAAATTGCTAATGCCTTGATTCAGTATTTGACAAATCCTCAACAAGCACTAGAGATAGGAAACCGCGCCCGTCAATTCATATTCAATCATTACACCTGGGAGCAAATTGCTACAAAAATGATTGAGGTTTATACCAAGATTATTAATCAAGAGACTGTTAATTGCGTGTAGTTAGGAGTGGAGAAAATGACATCATATTTAACAAAGTACGAGTATCAATACCAAGATAGTAATCTGGCTCATACTGATTCTTATTTGACAGTTCCATTACTATCAATGTTGTCGGAAAAAGCTAAATCTGGAGCCAGGGTTTTAGATTTAGGATGCGGTAATGGAAGTCTTAGCAATGCGATCGCTCAACAGGGTTATGAAGTAGTTGGTGTGGAAGAGTCTGCCTCAGGCATCGCAATTGCTCGTCAAAAATTTCCTGACTGTCAGTTCATTCAGGCTAGCATCTATGATTCACCCAGAGTTGAACTTTTAAATACTTTTGATGTTGTCATAACAGTAGAGGTTATTGAGCATTTATTTTATCCCAGAGAATTAGTAAAATTAGCCCAAAAATGTTTAAAACCAGGAGGGCATTTAATTATTACAACACCCTATCATGGCTATTTAAAAAATATCATTGTTGCTATATCGGGAAAAATGGATAGTCATTTTTCCGCTCTTTGGGATGGAGGACATATTAAATTCTTTTCCGTAAAAACTCTCACTCATCTTTTAGAAACAGAGGGTTACACAGACGTTAATTTTAAATTTGCTGGTAGATTACCATACCTTTGGAAATCTATGTTATGTTCTGCGTCTGTTACTGTGTTATAATTATTGCGCTAATGAGAGAAATAACACCTCTTCTGCTCACATACAACGAAGCACCCAACATTGAACGTACCCTCGATCGCCTCACTTGGGCTGATAGAATTGTTGTTGTTGACAGCTACAGTACTGATGCAACTTTAGAAATTATCAAATCCTATCCCCAAGTAGAATTATTCCAAAGGAAATTTGACTCTTTTGCCAGTCAATGTAATTTTGGGTTATCAAAAATTGAATCTACATGGGTGCTGTCCTTGGACGCAGATTATATCCTTAATGAAGAATTGATTGCTGAAATCAAAGCTTTACCAGAAGAACCTGACGTTGATAGCTACATCGTTACGTTTAAATACTGTGTATTTGGCAAACCTCTACGCGGTACATTACTACCACCGCGTAAAGTTCTATATAGAAGAGAATCGGCAGTCTATAAAGATGATGGTCACGCTCATCAAGTTATTGTAGAGGGAACTTCTCAACTGCTTTGTGCTAGCATTTACCATGACGATCGCAAATCTCTAAGTCGCTGGCTGTGGGCACAAGATCGCTACATGGTTTCAGAGGTAACAAAGCTACTGAAAACTCCAATTGCACAACTGAGTTGGGGCGATCGCCTTCGCAAGCAAAAAATCCTCGCCCCATTCATCATCCTGTTCTATTGTCTCATCCTTAAAGGTGGTATTCTGGATGGTTGGCACGGCTGGTACTATGCATTTCAGCGTTTCTTAGCAGAAATTCTGCTCTCGATTCGCTTAATTGAACATGAAAAACTACAAAAGTCAGGCGTTGATAATTTAACCGATTGCGTCTCGGCAAAGTAAGTATGTTAATTCCCAAATTTCGTCATGTATTTAAAAAACAGAAGATTTTCCTGGTGGGTTTGTTTGCTATCCTGCTAGTTAGCATCATTCCCATTCGACTATTGGTTGCATCTTACCAAGCTCCATTACCTCAAGCCATTCTCACTCTTGGTGGAAGTTCAGACAGAGAAGTATTCACAGCTCAGTTTGCGCAAAACTATCCCGCTTTGGATATTTGGGTTTCTACTGGCTCATATCCTCAAGAAGCCTACCCCATCTTCCAAGCCGCAGGTATCCAAAATTACCGCGTTCATCTCGACTACCGTGCTGTGGACACCGTTACCAACTTCACTACCCTCGTTCCAGATTTCAAAACACGTCGGATTCAGCACTTATACCTGATTACCTCCGATTTTCACATGCCTAGAGCAAAGGCGATCGCCACATTTGTCCTTGGTAGCCAGGGCATTACTTTTACTCCCATTTCTGTACCCTCCGCTAGAGACAAAGAATCCCTTGGACACATTCTGCGCGACACTTGTCGTTGTATCCTATGGATTTTTACACGTCGCACTGGAGCTAGTCTCAATCCTCGTTTTATAAAAATAGCATTTGGTTAATGATTACGGTACGGTAGTCTCCACTCCCAGATTGTACGAATTTGTTAGACTGATGTCATGCTTGATAGAGATACACACAGAATATTCGATAATAATTAACTAATTATACACCAAAACATTCGGTGTCAAAGTTTTCTGTAGAATGAAAACCGCACTTCCCCCCTGCTCAACCTAACTTTCCCCAACTACTCATGGTTACAAGCACTCTAATTTCTCAACAACTGCCCAGCCTGCAATACTCAAACACAACAGAGCGATTCGACGAAAGTTGGGAAGCTCCCTTGTCTACTCTTCTGGGATTAGGACGCGCTGCTGGGGCTGATTTTATCGAATTCTTTTTAGAGCGTGTCAACTATATTAGTTGCCTTGCAGAAGAAGATACCATCACCAGCATTACACCGCGTCTTTCCACAGGTGCAGGCGTGAGAGTGTTTCGCGGTAAAGCTGACTGCTACGTTAGCACCAATGACTTAACTTTTTCTGGTTTGAAAGCAGCTTTAGAAAAAGGACTTTCTATTTTAGGATTGCAACTTCCCGCTCCCAACGCTTTCGTTCCGGAAATTAACCTAGAACTGCTGAGAGATTACGCCACTAAAAGAGGTAAAGATAAATGGCTACCTCTTTGTAGCTCCATCCGAGAAATGGGAGAAGTCCTCCTTGATGGTACTGGGCAGCTAAAACAAAAAGCCAGCCATGTGCGATCGCGCCGTGCCACCTATTTCCGTGACTGGCAAGAAGTCCTAGTCGCCGCCAGTGATGGTACATTTGCTCGCGACATTCGCCTTACCCAATCAGTAGGATTTAACCTTCTGTGTGCTGACGGTGCCAATCGTGCCTCTATGGCTGAACGTGCAGGTAACACCAGCGATCCCAACTTCTTAAAAACATGGGATTATCAACAAGCCGCCGAGGAAATTGCCGAATCAGCAGGCAAAATGCTTTACGCCGATTATGTCGAATCAGGCACTTACCCCATCATCATGGCAAATCACTTTGGTGGAGTAATTTTCCACGAAGCCTGCGGACACTTGCTAGAAACCACCCAAATCGAACGCAACACCACTCCCTTTGCTGACAAAAAAGGTGAAAAAATTGCCCACGAAAGCTTAACAGCATGGGATGAAGGACGCACTGAAAACGCTTTCGGCACCATTGACATGGATGACGAAGGTATGCCAGCCCAAAAAACACTATTAATTGAAAAAGGCGTTTTAAAGAACTTCCTAGCAGATAGAGCGGGTTCAGTACGTACAGGGCATCCCAGAACTGGTAGTGGAAGACGCCAAGGTTTCACCTTTGCCGCTGCCAGCCGGATGCGTAATACTTACATTGATTCTGGTGAATACAGCACTAACGATTTATTTGCCTCAATTGATAAAGGTATTTACTGTAAAAAAATGGGAGGCGGTAGCGTTGGTGCTACAGGACAATTTAACTTTGGTGTAGACGAAGCTTACATGATTGAAAACGGCAAAATCACCAAGCCACTCAAGGGAGCAATTTTAATTGGTGAAGCCAAAGAAATTATGAACAAAATTTCCATGTGTTCCCAAGATTTGTCACTTGCAGCAGGTTTCTGTGGCTCTGTTAGTGGCAGTATCTACACCACCGTAGGACAACCCCACATCAAAGTTGATTCGATCACTGTCGGTGGACGATAGGGAATTTTCTACTCTGGAATGAGAAAAACCACAGATAAACACAGATAAACACAGATGTAATTTATCTGTGTACATTTGTGTACATCTGTGGTTTAAAATCCAAAATCCAAAATCTATGGCTCCAAAATCGACTATGCCTAACATCAAAGATATTGCAACTTACGCTCAAGAAAGCGCTCACAAACTTGGCATTAAAAAATTTGACATTTTTGGCTCATCTTCCGACCAAACCAGTGTACAAGTAGACCAAGGAGAGCCTAAGCAAGTTAAAGCCTCAAACCTTTCTGGTGTCACCGTGCGTGTTTGGAATGAAGATAACACAATGGGTGTCACCAGCACAACAGATGTAGATCCCAAGGGACTTGAATTAGCTTTAAAAACAGCACACGAAGCTAGTTACTTTGGTGTGAAAGAAAATGTCCCAGATTTTAGTCCAGAGGCTACTGTTCCCATACCTGAAACACCGCAGGAAAAAGTACCTCAAGCGCCTGTTTCCCAACTGATAGAAAGTCTAATAGCAGCTGAAAAAGAAGTGATTGCTGCACATCCAGCTATTCAGGGAGTACCTTATAACAGTTTGGCACAAAGAGATCTTGACAAGTTCTATCTCAATAGCGACGGTGCGATGAGAACTGAATCTCACTCCATCGCATCAATTTATCTTTACAGCAAAACTGAGGAAGATGGAAAAAAACCTCGCAGTGCTGGCGCTTTTAGAATCAGCAAAGGTGTCTCTAAACTAGACATCAATGGTTGTATCAAAGAAACGGCAGAGAAAACCATCAGTCACTTGAACTATGAAAAAATTCAGTCGGGGAAATATCGAGTTGTTTTCTCTGCAGATGCTTTCCTCAGTCTGCTAGGTGCTTTTTCCAACTTATACAATGCGCAAAGTATTTTGGATCAGCAAAGTCTATCTACCCCTGATGATATAGGCAAACAAATTGCTTCTCCCTTGCTTTGTGTTTGTGATGATGCACTCCATCCTGCTAATATTGGCGCAGAAACTTTTGATGGTGAAGGAACTCCCACTCGTCGAGTTTCGTTGATTGAAAACGGCGTTTTGACAAACTTTCTCCACAGTGCAGGTACTGCGAAAAGGTTGAATGCCAAGCCTACAGGTAATGCCAATATTGGTGCAAAAGTCACTGTCAGCCCTAACTTTTATCATGTCTATGCTGGCGCACCTGCTGAACAAGAATTAAGCTTGGAAACTGCTGAGAATGTAATTTTTATTGATGATTTACAAGCTCTTCATGCAGGTGTGAAAGCTCTACAAGGTTCCTTTTCTCTGCCATTCGATGGTTGGCTTGTTAACAAAGGTGTGAAAACAAGCATCGAATCGGCAACAGTTGCTGGAGATTTCTTGGAAGTCCTCAAATCAATTATTTTTGTTGAGAAGGAACCAGAGTTGACTCCCGGTGGGGTATGTCCCAGAATTTGGGTAGATGAATTGTCAATTACTGGAGAAAGTTAGGATTTTTTGTCCCTGAAGGGGGTTTCGTGCCCCCCTTTCTTAAGGGGGCTTGGGGGGAGCAAATTACCTATTTCTCGCGCCAGTGTTAGCAATATATGAACCGTTGAATTTGACACCAGCTAATACAGCGCCTTTTAGTTCAGTGCTATCTAAATTAGCGTTTCTTAAATCAGCATTAGTGAGATTAGCATTATTTAAACTAGCACTGTTTACAAAAGCTTCTTTCATATTGGCTTCTTTCAAGTTTGCGCCAGTTAAATCTGCGCCTTCTAAGTTGGCGTCTTGTAAGTTAGCACCCTTTAAATTAGCATTTCTTAAGTCAGCACCTATGAGGTGAGCGCCTTTCAAATTAGCACCTGTTAAATCGCAACCAGCACAGGCTCCGTTTTCTCTTAACTTTTGCACATGAGCGGGATTTGCAGCTTGCACAGATACGGGAGCGGCAAGAGATATTGTGCTTAGTAAAGCTACTGTTGTTAAAAATTTCATTTTCATATCTATTTCCCTCCCAAACTATTAGAAGCTGTAGTATTCCTGAATGATTTGTGAACAAAAATATGACTGCTGATTGCTAATAGCTAATTGTTTTAGTCATTAGCCATTAGCCATTAGCTTCTACATTTACATTCTCGCAAATTCCAGAAATTTGTCCTCTTGCTATGGGGGTAATAAAAGTTGTAGATTAATTAAGTACTTCTACCTTGTTCAGAGCGTAAGAATACCAAATCAGGTAGATAAAAAACTCTGTTTAGGCTGATGACGTTTGAATTAAAACTTAATTTATAACAGTCTAGAGATACATATTTTTATTATTTATTAAAATAAAAATACCTTTATGAGATGTTTGCCGTTTCCTTTGAGGATTTGTTGGAGGTCGAGGATTGAGCCGAGCGAGCTAGTGAAAGATTCTTCACTAGCTCGCTCGGATGCCTTCTTCAATCGACAATTTGCCCGTCAGCACCAACTAGGAGTGTAAGCTCGTCCTCATAGACACGGCGCTCTGTGTTGAGTAAGTTGTAATTCCCATCAAGAATTGGGAAGCTATGCACTGGAGTGAGGGTAATCTTTGCATAAACACCATTCTCGTTATCGAGTCGCTCTATGTTCACTTCCAGATGACCGTAGTGTTTGCCACCACTTACTAACTGTGGGACACCATCAACTTCCTGCCATAACTCACCTTCGTTTTGGTCGGCTGTCCACTGGCTAAATGGATTATAGTTGAGCAGTGGCGCATCAAAACCAGCACCTTCACGACGCTCACCCCGTAGTCCATCACCCGACACACCAACTTCATAGTAATGCACGCCAATGCCATCACCATTCTCATCAACGAAACTGCGCTCGAACATCTCACTATGTCCCACAAGCACTGCCGCTACTTTATATTTCTCAAACAGGGTGTGATATTGGCGCATTGGTGTACCGCCTTGGCCACTGCTGTCTTGATGATTCATGGGTAGCCCGTGTTCGCCATCGCTGTATGGTGTGTGATGGAACTGCACGAAGATGATTTGACCTTTAGTACGAGCATCCTGCAATTGCGCCTGCGCCCAGTTCCACTGAATGCTACCAGGGTTGAAGTCAGCAAGGTCTGTACCGCCTGCAGCTTCGTACTGTTCGCGTGTGTAGTTTTCCTGAGTGTCAGTACCCTCAAGAGTATAATCTCGCCCACTTACTTGAGGAGGCTGACCTTCACCACCGTAGTTACTGCGGCGATCGTCTGGTTCACCATTGGAACTATCAAGTGTGATAATAGTGATTGGACCGTAGTCAACGCGGTAGTAATTATCTTGGTGTTCTGGTGTACCATTATCTGGTGCGTCAACATATACGTGATACTTATCACGACCAAACTTTGGACCAAAACGACCGTCAGTGTCCGTACCATAACCACCATTGAGCGCACCGAAGTTCTCCCAGTTGCCAAGGGCGCTCAGGATTGGATACCGTGAAAGTCCACTGTCAAACTCTCCTGCGTTATGGCGGAAGAACTCATCCCAACCTGGTTGGTAGCCACCACCCTGCACAAGGTCACCAGGCATTAGCAGAAAGTCAGGGGTACGGCTATTGACAATTGTGAGGTTGCGCTTGTAACCCTCAGTTTCTGTCATGGCATAGCGCAATGTCTGTGAAATACCCGCACCGGATGTTCCAAAGACGTTTGCCCACTGACTACCGCTCAAAGTAGGGCGTACTAAAGATCCCTCTGCCAAAGCACCCGGTTGCCATTCGCGATAGGTGACACGTCCTAGAGGTTCGGTTTCACTATCCGACATCGCAATAAAGCGGATGTGACTCCAATTATCCTTACTAGGAGCAGTTTTGAAGGTTGAATGAAAAACGCTCGACCCTTGAGTGACTGTATAATAGTAGGTAGTTCCTGGTTGCAAACCACGTACATCAATTGTGTGTTTGTAGTTATTATCTCCTTTGAGCCAAGAGCCTTGGGTCAACCCCGAAATGTTCTGATTTTTCTCAGCGCTTGTATAGGTAAGCACTGGCTCAAATAAGGGTTGAGTTGTAAACGTCAGCGGATTGCTCAAACCAGGTCCTGTGATCGTGAGTTTACCTGCTACGTTTTGCTCGGTAAACCAGGTAAAATACATACCATCTGTGGATGGTTGCTGTAGATACGGATTGATCCGGAACTCTGCCATAGCAACTTTTGCAGCTGTAGTAACACCCAGTCCGACTGTGAAGATTGTGGCAATTACGGTAAATGGTGGGCGGAGTTTGTGTAGGAAATGCATGGGTATGAGTTTTGATTGCTTGTGCATCCTACAATATGAACGTGAAAACTAGGTTAACCTCGTAATATCTTGGGTTTAACCGTTTTAATTAAGTCAGAGATCTTCGCATTCGTTGTTCCAAAGCAACCACATCTACCCCAAGATTTTGCAGAACTCTAATTGCTGCTCCCCCTCCTTCACGGAGGATACCTAACAGTAGATGCTCTGTGTTAATGTAGTCATGCCCAAGCTGTCGAGACTCTTCTACTGATAGTTCTAGTACCTGCTTTGCTCTGGGTGTAAAAGGAATATCTCTAGCTGTATATCCCATACCTCTGCCAATAACTTTTTCTACCTCAATCTGAGCATTTTCCAAGTTCACCCCCACAGAGGTAAGAAACTGAGATGCCATACCACTACCTTCGCCAATCAATCCCAGCAAAATTTGTTCTGTTCCGACAAAGTTATGCCCCAAACGGCGAGATTCGCCTTGGGCAAAGGTGATGGCTATAATGGCTTTCTCCGTAAATCTCTCAAAACCCCTCAGGCTGAATTTCTCCGACATAAACCCAAAAAGTTTTTCAAAGATAGACTCAAAAAATTTTTCAAACATAAACCCTTCCTGTGTAAATGTATTGTTTGTCTGTTCAGGGATGTGTTCGTTGTTGACACGAGTCAGGCGATCGCGTCTTGTTTTCCCTGTGGATAAAAAAGCAAGCAAATCCTCCATCGTCTCAGCATTTGCTGAGTACCACAAAAATTGCTTCTCTTTTCGATAATTCACCAAACCCTCAATCCGCAGCTTCTCCAAATGGTGCGACAAAGTTGAGTTCGGAATTTTCAGCTTTTCCTGAATTTCACCCACAGTCATCCCTTCTGGATAAGCTGCAAACAGCAGCCGCATAATTTCCAGTCGTGGCTCTGAACCCAGTGCAGCAAAAATATCTGCATACCGAGCCGTTTCTTCATTAACCATATTTCTAGAATAACCGAAATAATATAAATGTCAACACTAATATTCTGCCTGCTGTGTTGTAGAGACGTTACATGTAACGTCTCTACAGGAATTTCCTAAACCTTACCGCTACCCATTAAGTACAATAGCGCCATCCGCACGGCAACACCGCTGGTAACTTGGGTTTGAATCAAACTAAATTCTGGATCGTCCATCAATTCAGAGCTAATTTCAACGCCACGGTTTACTGGTCCTGGGTGTAAAACTTTAACATTTGGCTTACACAATTGCAACTGAGAGCGTGTAATTCCAAACCTCTGATGGTATTCTCGCAATGAAGGTAATAAATGAGCAGTCATGCGTTCTTTTTGCAAGCGCAATGTCATCACAAAATCAGCATCTTGCAAAGCAGGTTCTAATTCCCAATGGAGAAACAATTTACGATTTTGGATTTTGGATTCTTTTTCTATCTTCCCATCTTCTGTACAGACGTTCCGCCGGAACGTCTCTACCCCATCATCGCTGACATAATCGGCAAATAACTTGGGTAAAAGGGTGGGTGGTGCGGCTAGATGCACTTCGGCACCAGTTGCTGTTAAACTCCAGATATTAGACCGTGCTACTCGCGAGTGTAGAATATCCCCAACAATAGCGATTTTTTTATCTTTTAACAGTTCAATGTGGGGATTGTTTGGCTCAAGTAGTGTACAAATAGTAAATAAGTCTAGTAGTGCTTGGGAAGGATGTTCATGTTGACCATCACCAGCATTGAGGACTCCGACTCTAACACCCAGACGTTCCATTTCTTGAGCGATCGCATCAGGTACTCCTGCTTCACGATGACGCACAACCATAATATCAGTTCCCATCGCCAAATAAGTTTTCGCCGTATCTAAAATAGTTTCTCCTTTTGTCATCGAAGAACTTGCTGAGGCAAAGTTCAACGTATCTGCTGACAAACGCTTTGCCGCTAGTTCAAAACTGCTCCGAGTGCGAGTGGATGGCTCAAAAAATAAGTTTGCCACCACTTGTCCTTGTAAAGTTGGTACTTTTTTTGTCCGCCGTGAGAGTACCTCCTGAAAACTGGCTGCAGTTTGTAACACAACATCGTATTCAGCAGCAGTGAAGTCAGCAAGAGAAAGAACGTGGTGACGATTCCAAGTGGCAGTAGGCATAAATAGCTATTGAGTTTTTGGCGTAGAGATGTGATGTCTACAGTTTTTTAATATACACATGCAGTGGAAATGATAACATCACATCTGGCTCAACGGAGTTAGTAAAGATTACAACAAGTTTAGGCAATCACCCTGTCAACGAAAAATTTTAAGTTATAACTGTAATACAGACGCAATACAGCCGCTCGGAGACATTATGTTAAGAGACAGTTGGTTAAAAAACTCCTTTCGTCAAGAGTTTTTTAGCGTGTTTGTGCTTTTAATAGCCTGGATTTTTGTTCATATATCTTCGATTCAATGGCTTTTACAGTCTTTCCGGCAAGCATCTAGTTTCAATTTAGTGGCGATCGCTCTTGCCATTTCGTTTTTGCTAGTGCAAACTATACGATATCGCCATCACTTGCAAATCACTCCACTCACGCTGCAACCGTATCCACTTTTACTAATGCTTGGAGTGGCTGTTAGTGCGATCGCCTCAAGATGGCTACTCGACATCAAACAAATAGAAGTAATTTTGTTTGCACTCTCAACCTATGGTTTGTGCGGGTTGTTTTTCTCACCTATATTATGGCGTAAAGGTTTACCAGTAGCAATTGCGATCGCTTGTTTTCTCCCTTTTAGCGCTCAATTCGAGACTGGACTTGGCTTCCCTGTACGCATACTAACAGCACATATTGTAGAACAATTACTAACCCCTTTTCAAGTCACTGCCATTTCCTCACAAGACATCATCGTTTTAGAAAATGGCATTGCTCATGTAGATATACCATGTAGCGGGTTAAAAAGCCTATGGACAGGGATGCTATTCTTACTTGCCGCTACTTGGCTAGAACGTCGTCAACTAGGTATACGCTGGTGGTTAGTATGTTGTGCAAATCTGTTTTCTCTAGTGAGCGCCAACATGCTGCGAGTGCTGCTATTAGTCGTAATTACCCAAATTTGGCATCAACCAACAATCGCGCAGGTACTACATGTACCTCTTGGTTTAATCGGTTGGGTTGTATCCTGTGCTTTAACATGGAAGCTCCTGCAAACTGTACCACGTTATCAGGATGGATTTACAAAGAAAGGCAGAGGGCAGAGGGCAGAGGGCAGAAGGGAAGAAATACTAATAAAAGTGGAAAGTCAACCCGCATTCCCAGGCATAAGGAAATCGGCACGAGCAACACTGCTGACAACCGTAATTGCACTAGCACTGATTGGGCAACTACACCCAAAACAAATAGAACTTACTATTGCTTCCCTAAATTTACCCAAACAAATCATCTCCGAGCAACTGCCATTAACAGCAGTTGAACAAAGTTTTTTTCAAAAAAAGCCTAATACAATCGCACAGAAGCAACGCTTCGTTTCAGGACAACTTACTGGTTCCATGTTGCTAGTAGGCAGTACCTCTTGGCAAGCCTTCCATCCGCCAGAATTGTGTTTTGTCGGCAGTGGGATGAAAGTAGACACAATGGAGAGAAAACAGCTAACACCAGATATTATGGCGCGGTGGTTATCTCTACAAAATGGCAAACTTTCCGCTACCTACTGGTTTCAATCACCGCAATCTACCACTGATGATTTCTTAGCTCGGATTTGGGAATACGTTATCCACCGCCAAAAGCCTTGGTTGATGATTTCCATCTTATTTGATCGTACCTCTAGCCCAGAAGATTCAGAAATTCAAGCTTTCGTTACCAATATTCACAAGACGATCGCTCATACCCTTAATCCCAATAAACTATGAAGTGGTTTTTACATACTCTTTTTCACGCTATCTTTTGGATTTGGAATCTTGCCTTTTTGTCGGTGGTGTATGTCGGCATCTTACCCTGGATTGCACCCGTAATCATTATCGCCACATTTGAAGGTTTGATTCCACTGGAATTTTTCGTCAGTCTTGTAGCGCTAATCACAGTACCTACTATCTGCACGATAGTGGGAGTGCGGCATTTTAGCCAACAACCTGTAAATTTAATGCGTCTATTTTATGGCGTAGAAGCACCACTGTTTGCTTTATGCCTGATGCGCTTGTTCCTATTTCGAGAAGTTCCCCCAGCCAGTGGTTGGGTTCTCGGTACTCTGTGCCTTTGTATCGGAGCATTTTTTCTCAACTTATCATCTGGCTATGCTAACAGAAATCGTATCTTAGCTTGGACTCAAGCTTTTGCCCACAGCTTAATGGTACTCATTGGTTTATATGTTGGTGCTGTGCTAATGTTTTATGCCATACCAACAGCAGTAGCTATTATCCGTGAGTTTTTCTCATTCAACTGGGTAAGCATTTTCATCCACACCATAACATATGCCCCCTATGCCATTATCTGGTGGGTATTCATCTTTTTTATCTTGGTGGGTATTACGTCTACCTTATTCGTTGCCATGCCTTCGGCACTTGCCAGCCTCTACATTTTATCTGGACGTGAGATATTACAAGCGTTTGCATCTCAATATGGTCGCAAACGCACTTGGGGAGTATCATTAGGGGTGGTTACTGCTTGGTTGCTGATTCTCTTCGCATTACAACAACAGCCTCAAGTAGCAGCATTCAATCTATTCCAGAATCCTCCTACCACAGATAGTAGTAAGCAAGCACTCTTAGCTAAATCAGATACGATTAAAGCTGGTTTGGTTAATGCTTATTTGTCTTCTTACCGCTACCTGAGTTCTAACCAAGAAAACAACCATATCCAGCACTTGTATCATGACTTCCTGGGTTTACCAAATGGAGTAGCTCAAAGATTACAAACAATTTACAATTCTCTAATGTCGCCGTTTTTGTATCAAGGATTGCCGTCGGATGCAGACAAGGCTTCTAAGCTGTATGCGGAGTTTTTTGATACACCCATTCAAAGAGCCGAAAGACAAGCAATTAACCACGCTTTGCAATCTACTTTTAACAGAGACGAAGCAAAGGCGGGATTACTCAATATTAATCAAGAAAAAGTTTGGTTGGCAAAGCAACAAGTTACAGTGAAGGAAAATGGTGATTGGGCTGATGTGGAACTTTACGAGGTGTATGAGAACCAAACGCCCGAACAACAAGAAGTATTTTACTCGTTTTCTTTGCCAGAAAGTGCTGTGATTACTGGATTGTGGTTGGGTAACAGCGATAAGTTAAGCGATCGCTTCCCTTTTGCCGTTTCGCCACGAGGTGCAGCCCAACAAGTTTATAATCAAGAAGTGCAACGACGTGTCGATCCGGCTTTGCTAGAGCAAGTCGGAACCCGTCACTACCGTCTCAGAGCATTTCCCATTCCCCCCAAAACACTATCAGGAAAACCCGAATTGTTGCATCTGTGGCTAACTTACAAAGTGATGCAACAACAAAATGGCTGGGCAATGCCTCAGCTAGGAGAGAAACGCAATATCTTTTGGACTAACCATACTAAATATATCCGCAACGGCAAAACTGTTTCTTCACCAAATGACTGGTTAGAACCTTTCATTAGCGCTGCCAAATTACAACCAGCTTCCCATGAAGTGAACTTTCCTGAAGGCTACCGCATTTCTGCCCAGCCACTTACTGCTGGTGATTACAGCACTTTAAAAGGAAAGCGGTTGGCAATTGTTGTCGATACTTCTCGTAGTATGGGCAAGCATACTCAAGAGTTATCCCAAACCTTTGCCTCGTTAAAAGCAACCAGTAACGATGCTGATGTGTATATTACAACTTCTCAAGGTGTACCTCAAAGGATTGACGATCTACAGCGCTTGACAAAACTGACTTTTTATGGTAGCATTCAATTGCAACAAATGATGCAGCAGTTTTTGCAGTTGCGTGGCAATACCAATTATGACGCTATCTTGATGGTCACAGATGAAGGTAGTTATGAATTATCTCAAGATAGTAAAAATGTTCTCAACATGCCTGCACCATTGTGGATGGTACATTTAGGCAAACTTCCTCCAGCGTATGATGATGCGACTTTGGCAGTAATTCAAGATAGCGGGGGTGGAGTTGCTACACAAGTTGCTGAGGTGTTGCAAAGAATAGGAACCCAAGCACGGTTAGGCTCATCTACAGTAAGTGTAGTGGATGGGTACGCTTGGAATAAATCCAAGGTAGAGTCGGTGGCTACGACGAAGAAAGATTTTGAGCAACTAGCGGCGCGACAGTTGGTAGTAGGGTTGTCACAAGAGAAGAAGGCAAAGCAATTGAAGGATCTTGATGCCATTCATGCGATCGCCAAAAAGTTTAAGATTGTCACACCTTATTCTTCTATGATTGTACTAGTAAACGATCGCCAAAAAGAAGCCCTCAAACGAGCCGAAGCCAAGAGCGATCGTTTCGAGCGTGAAGTAGAATCAGGTCAAGAGCAATTAACTCAGCCATCCAATCCTTTCACTGTTTCCGCTACTCCCGAACCCGAAGAATGGATGCTCATGGCTATGGTAGTGATCGCTTTAATATTTATTGCCAGACGTAGATTAATGTCAATCCGGCAATAATATGGATGTGAAAAACAATGTAGAGACGCGCCATAGCGCGTCTCAATTGCTAGTAATGGGAGGTTCATTTACTGCTGAAATAGCAGTGTCAATAATTTGCTGCTGAGACAATGCGAAAGCTGCAGATCCTAAAGCAAAAGTCAGTCCATTTTGTTTCCAGAAAACGTATCTTAGAGTATTGTAACCGCTACCTCGAGTTAAGTAATAACCACTAATCCCATTGCCCAAATCTACTGGTGTGATATTCTCCCCTTTTGGAGGCCAAAATTTTGGCTCGCGATCTTTAAAGACACCAATACCGCCAAAAGAACAACCATCAGGTTTAGCAGCAGAAGCACAGTTCGGTGACACAGCAAAATTAACTGTAATGGCTTCATTATTAGAACTAATATAGGGATAAATGTTGCCATCAACAGGAATATCAGAAAATGCTTTGAAAAGCAGCGAACGATTAAAAGTAGGAAGAGTAGAAGGCAACCGTATTTCTGTCCCTTTTGGCAACTGGTTACGAATATCACTCAGAATTGGTTGAAAAACAGATGCTGGCTGAGCTGACGTATATTGAATCTTAGTCAACAAGCCGACACTCAGAACTGTTAAACCCATACTCAAGCTTAATAGCGTTACTCTCTTCATGAATTCACTCCTCATATTTTGTTCTGCATCAAACCTATTCCCTATCTAAGCTCAACGCAATGGTAATCAAGGATTTTTTGAAAGCAATTTGAGAGCAATTTAGAAACCCAAATTTTGCACCATAAATTTCATCACCCAAAAAATCACTTTCTTGACTAAGATGAATAAAACATCAATGCCACATCAAAAATGAAACATCGCCTTGTTCCTGTGACTCCAGCTTTGCGGCGCAAGCTCAAGTCGGCGTTTGGGCAACGCTTCAAGTCAACAGAAGATTTTTTGCAAAAGTGGCGCTACTCAAGTGATACTCTCGGCACACCTCCAACAGAGATAGAAATTCAGAACATTTTGTACTGCCACACACAAAGCACCTGTGAACATTGGATAATTAACGGTGTTTGCCAGCTATTACTCAATCGCCCTTATCGAGATTACAGCCAAAAATCAGTACCAAACACTTTAAAGCAAAATCTTAAAGACAAGTTCAATGAACAATTTACAGTAGACAACCAAATCGCTTGGGGAGATTTCTCTGTCGCTTGGGTAAAACATCTCAATGATTCCGAGTCACCTCGAGCTCAAACGATCAGAAGTTTTTTCGCGTCGGAGCATCGAAACTCCTGTGAGCATTGGTTAATTAACGGATTGTGCGAATTGTTACTCAATTGTTCATTTGATGAATGGCTACAAAAATCGGAGTCTAATCAAACGCTTACTCCCTCTTGTTCCCCATTGCCAATTACTCAAGAACTGGTTTTGGAAGATCATGCAATTAGATGGGTAGGACGCACACAGCTAATTACCGAGTTAGAACATCGGTTGCAACAAGACTGCCGAGTTTTATCAATTGTTGGGATTACAGGAATTGGCAAAACATCTCTGGCAATGCGCCTAATGTTGGAACCAGCAGTTGCTATCAGCTTTCCAGAAATATACACTGTAATCCTTGAGCGAGAATCATCCAATTTTTTGGCAGTAGCACGCCAGCTTTTGGGACAAGTACCACAGTTCGAGTTGCAAAAAGACTCTGAATTGTTGGTGGCTATGGTGGCGAAGTTGCGATCGCATCCCTGTCTGCTCATACTAGATATGGTTGAGGAAGTTTTAGAACCAGATGGCGAAGGTGGGCATCAGTTTATCGAGCCAATCTTTGCCCAATTCTTTGAGCAGATGGTTAAAGCTGAAATGCCCAGTCGGATCATCTTGACTTCTCAAGACCAACCACCAATAATTGCACAAGGGCGATACCCGTCACGAGTGCATGTAGAAAGACTCAAAGGATTGGAGGAATCTGAAGCCCTAAAACTATTTGAGAGTTGGGATGTGCGGATACAGTCAGATGTAGATTTGCAAAACCTTAAACGGATTATTCATGTCTACGAAGGGCATCCTTTGGCATTAAGAGTCGTTGCTGGTGAAATTCGTATGCCACCATATAATGGAGATGTTCAAGCTTATTGGTATGATTACGGTGATGAAATCACTACCGTAGAGTCTTGGAAAAATGCTCCAGAAGAAAAATCTCGACAGGACAAACCCAGACTTGACCGCTATAGTATTGGTTTAGCTGATTTGGTAAAAAAGCGGATAGACCAAACTTTTACTCGATTGTATCAAACAGAACCCTTAGCTTGTTTAATGCTTTGCCAAGGAGCCGTGTATAGACGTGCTGTAGAACGCTCCGCTTGGTTACTGATGATTGCAGAGTATCCTGATGAAGCCCAAGTTTCTGCCTTTCAATCCTTACAACGTCGGTTTTTGTTAGAAGAGGAATATACTAAGCATAAAGTTCTTTATCGATTGCACAGTCTCATTCGCCGAGTGGCGCTGGATCATTTAGCTAAGTTGGAAGTAGAGGTTTCACCACTTTGACTGAGTATGTCATACCAGTAGAATTACATAAGCTTTCAGCATCAGAGCTTTTGCGTATCTGTTGCGATCGCACAGGGCAATTATTGCTTGTGCAACCAGAACAAATGGAAACCACGCAAACAAAGCCAGCGCTGAGAAAATTGACTACCTTAGAGTTAACTCATCTGAAAGCAGCTTTCTACTGGTTAAAAGTCTATCAGCCACAGGATACTTCCAACTTAGAACAAGTACGCGGATATCTCGAAGCATTCCATCATTTGTGCGAAATGTCAGCATGGCAGTCAGCTAGTCAGATACTTTTCACATCCATTAATGGTAAACAATTATACGAGCAACTCAGGAATTGGGGCTATTACTCCGAACAAATAGAACTTTATCATCGACTTCTGTTCAAGCTTAATTCAGAACTAGACTGTTTTTGCCTCAATGGTTTGGGACGTGCTTATTCTTATTTAGATCAAAAATCACAGGCAATGAGCTATTATAATCAACACTTAGAAATAGCTCGTAAAATTAAGAACAAACAAGCAGAAGCACAAGCGCTAGGTGGATTGGTTAGTGTTTATTTCTCACTGGGGCAGGATCACATAGCAATTAATTACCTTGAGCAGCAGCTAGCGTTAGCTCGTGAAATCAAAGCTAGTAAAGAGGAAGGACAGGCGCTTGGTGGTTTGGGAGCTACTTATATAATGAGAGGAAATTACCGCAGAGGAATGAAATACTGTCAGCAAGCGTTAGAGATCGCGCAAACAATAGGCGATCAAGAACTATCAGCGCTGGTTTTAGGATGGATGGGCGGAACACACTTGTCCAAAGGAAGATACAAGCAAGCAATCAAATATCTGCAACAGCAATTGACTATCAGCGTCCAAATCGGCAACCAATGCCAAAGATATTTAGCCTCATACTACCTGGGCAATGCCTACAATCTTTTAGGACAGTTTCAAACTGCCATTGAATATCTCAGCGCAACTCTAAATTTTGCGCGTGAAACAGTTTCGCGCTCAACAGAAGCATCGACATTAGATGCCCTTGGTTCTGTATACAGTGACTTAAAAAAATATCAAGATGCTATTGATTATTATGAGCAAGCTTTAGCAATTAGTCGTGAAATTGAAAACCGAACAACAGAAGCAGGAGTGTTGTTTCATCTTTGTTATTGCTACGGTTGCTTAAAACAGCAGAAGTTAGCTCTTGACTACTGTGAACAAGCTCTCACTCTTACCTATAAAACTAAACACAAAGAGGCAAAAGGGCGAGTATTGGCGTGTAAAGCGAATATTTATTTTCATCAACAGCAATATTTTTCTGCCTTGTGGTTAGTGATGCAGAGTTTGCTAATTTTACCTCCTTGGGTTAGTAGCAATGGACGCTCTATTTTAAAGGTAACGCTTGAAGAAATCATTCAATTGTTGTACAGACTTATAGCGCGAAAGTAAATTTTTCTTCATATCCTCCGGCGTAAGTGATCACGCACATCTGTCTATATGTAGCGTGAATTCCAAAGGCAACTCCTGTCACTTTAAACGCAGGATTAAACATATTTTTTCGATGACCGCGATTGGGTACACCATCATCGATAATTAGCTGCATAACGATATCTTGTGCTGTATGGGAACCATAGGTGATATTTTCGCCTGTCGTGATTTGCCAAGTTCCATAACGACTAATGCGAGTAGCAGAATCGCTCCCATCACTACCATAATGACCCATTATACCTTTTATTCCAGTATCTTTGACATGATCTTTTGCGCCGAGAGACATGCCTATTGATGTAGTGAGAACTCCTACAGGATCGGTTGAGTGAAGTTGTGCGATCGCCTCATCAACTGCTGTTACACCTTCAGTAGTTTGCAAGTAAACATGACTAGAAATTTTGACTCGATTGCCAATAAAGCATTTTTTATAGTTTTCTAATACAACAGCATAAGCAGCGGGATTTGTTCTCGCTTTATTCATTTCCACAATCACTTGTTGTTCTAACCGTGAGAGGGTATATTGATCACACTTCACTGCCTGTTTTCCTATTATTTTATTCTTATTATGTCATACGATTGAGATCCCCGACTTCTTAAAGAAGTCGGGGATCTGTTACTTAAATCAGTTTTTCCTTATACCCACCTGCATAAGTGATAACACAGATAGTTTTATATCTGGCATGAGTTCCATAAGCAACTCCCATGACTTTAAAAGCCGGGTTAAACATATTTTTTCGATGACCACGATTGGGTACACCATCATCAATAATTAATTGCATGACGATATCTTGTGCAGTGTAAGGACCATAGCTAATGTTTTCACCTGTAGTGGTTTGCCAAACTCCATAGCGGCTAATACGAGTGGCAGAATCGCTACCATCACTACCATAATGACCGATCGCACCTTTTGCTCCCGTGTCTTTGACATGATCTTTTGCACCTAGTGACATACCTTTAGATGAAGTTAGAGAGCCTACAGGGCGCGTTGATTGGAGAAATGCGATCGCCTCATCAACTGCTGTCACACCTTCAGTAGTTTGCAAATAAACATTGTTAGAGAATTTAACTAATTTACCTTGGAAACGCTTTCTATAGTTCTTGAGGATAGAGATATACGCTTTAGGATTTGTCCGTATTTTATTCACTTCCGCAATTACCTCTTGTTCTAGGAGTGAAAGGTAACTAGTTTGTGTCAACGTAGTTTTGGCTATAGGTTCTGCTACAGACAGACTAGATTGAAAAAATAAATAATACCAGCTAACTAACAGAGCTATGGGAAAGAACACCAGATGACGATGGTGAAGCATTAATTACCTCAATATTTTGATTTTAAGAGTTTATGCGGTTTAGTAAAATGCACCTTAATTTGACCAAGGTAGTTTTTAACGCTCTTTAACTAAATAGCGTTGTAAAAATATTTATATTTTGTTGTAACATAAAAAACTTAAAATCGTAAATACCTTACTTACTACCAATAGACCATCTTGAAGTAAGTGATACGCAGATTACATTGCTTAAGTACCTACCGAGTAACTACTGACTGATTCCAGCAGACAGGGGCATAATTACTTAGTTTCTCCTGCGTACTCTAGTTACTTTAAAGTACCTACTTTTACTTTTTTAACTGGTAACTTATAGTAAGTAATAGAAACTTACAGGTCTTCGTATTACCACACTATAGGCTAAATAAATAAAAACTTCACAGTCTTTGATCGGAAGTGGTGCGTAGAGGTTTGCCCTTGCCGATGGTATCGCACGTCGATATGCACTGCTATACGTTTGCGTCTATTAAATTCACACACACAGGAGTTCAACCCATGAAATTAGTGAAAAATTTGTCAATTGCCATTCTTGGTGCTGGATTCATGGTATTAACAACAGCCGCTCAAGCTTTCTCTCTAGAGCTAACTTACGATCGCTCTTATGGTAGCCCTGGCTTCGGTCCTGGAGAGCTATTTGTTCCCCAAGGCATAGCGATAGATAGCCAAGGGAATATTATCGTAGCTAATGGTCGCGGTGTTAACCCGGACGGCACTCCTAATTACAACATTGGTAACAAACTCGAAGTATTCAGTCCTACTGGTAACTATTTGGGAGCAATTGGCTCCGGCGGTACAGGATCTGGACAGTTTGACGCGCCAACAGTTCCAGAATTTTCTCCGCTCACTGGGGATCTGTATGTAGGTGATGTTTACAACAACCGCATCAGTCAGTTTGATTCTCAGGGTAACTTTATTAGATCCTTTGGAACATTTACCGGTCTTGTACCAGGTAGGTCTTTCTCTGGACCATCTGGTGTGACATTCGACAAAGATGGCAATCTGTACGTGGGTGACTATAGCGGCGACAAGATTAATAAATACACTGCTGACGGTCAACTGCTTAGTAGCATTGGCACGAATGGCACTAATCTTGGGCAATTCCAAGGACCAGCAGGGATAAGAATTTCCCCAGTTACTGGAAATCTCTATGTGGCTGACCAGTTTAACAACCGTGTTCAGGTACTCGATCCAAATGGTATACCTTTGTTGACATTTGGCACACAAGGCAGCGAACCCGGACAGTTTGAACAGCCAATTGGTCTTGAACTTGACGACGAAGAGAATATCTATGTAGCTGATGCAATCAACAACCGCGTTCAGGTATTCGATAAAAACGGTAACTTCCTCACTGCATACGGTCAACCTGCCCTCGATGCATCAGGCAACCCTGTAGCGCCTCCAGGATTAACCGATCCTCCAATCGCCAACCCCCTTGACCTCACTCCAGGCAGATTTAACTGGACAGGTGGTACAGCCCTTAGAGATAATAAGCTTTATGTGGTCGATTTCTTCCAAGGTCGCGTCCAAGCCTTAAACATCAATAGAGGTGACAGCACATCAGTACCTGAACCTAGCTCATTATTAGGTCTAGCAGTACTGGGAGTTGGCGCAACTGTTACACTGCGTAAGAAGCTGCAAAAATCACCGATGATCGAAAAGACCTCTGTTTAACCTCTTGTAAGGTGGAAAGGATTGCCCGAACTAAATCTGGTGAGGGCGATCGCTCGATATAGCGTATACCTTAGGAATACAGAAGGTGGCGATTGTTTCCAAATAACCTCTCTCGCCTGGTGTGGAAATCTTACCTATACAGCAACAGGCGAGTTTCCCTCATCAAATTTAGCCACCTCTACAAAACGTGCAATAGCTAAGTTTTTCCGGTTGCGCTTAATTCTTTCAATTTCATGCAAAGTTTCTGCTGTGAGGTAACTTTCACCACAATGAGAACAGCTAATGACAGGAATATTCTCAATAACCAGCAAGTCTTCACCTTTCCCATAGGTCCGAGTAACCCTGCGGATATTTACTCCTTCACTTCCACAAACATCACACTTTTGCATTGCCTTTCCCCATCTTAGACCCGATATACGGTAATGATAACTAACTTTCTTGTCAAATTCAGTTTAGCAATGACTTCTACTTCTATGCCGTCTTCGCTTACTCCTCGAATACGATATTTTAATTCAGCAGTTACTTTATCTTTTTGACGTTCCAGTATTTCACCTGTGAGGATGCTTTGTTCGATATCGTAGATTGTCAAATTATCATCGTTCATTTCTTCTTCTGCGTGGAGAGTCATTACATATTGAAGTGATGCAACCTTCTCCCGCATTAGTTGTAGAATTTCGTCGAACATGATATCTTGATGTAAGAAAAGTTTTTTCAATAGCCTCTCAAATATAATTTAACACAGGAGAAAAACGTCAATCCCCGTAATTAATTTGATTTGGGAAAGATTCTGCACTGCCCAGACCTAGTAATTTTCTAAACTTTAACACTGTCTGCGGTCTATTAAATGCCTCCAACTTCATCCCTTTGAGAAGTTATGAATATTTACAAACGCAATACGATTTACGTCAAGCTCAAGAAGTAAATGCAGAAGTTTACAATCAAATACTTACACTTTCGCGCCACAATAATATGGAAGTAGAAAGATGTTCATACCACGAGATCACCAATGACAATCGATAATTTCACCGTTCGACCAATGTTGAGGTCGGAATTAGATTTGATAATTGATTGGGCAGCAGTTGAAGGCTGGAATCCTGGAACTTATGATGCTGAATGTTTTTACCAAGCGGATCAATGCGGTTTTTTCGTGGGCGAGTTGAACAATGAACTTGTGGCAAGTATTTCTGCTATTGCTTACTCTGTGCACTTTGCCGTTATTGGCTTTTATATTGTCAAGCCGCAGTTTCGTGGGCAGGGTTTTGGCATGAAAATGTGGAGGGCAGCAATGGCATATGTTGGTACTGAGTGTAACATTAGTTTAGATGGAGTGCTTGCCCAACAGGAGAACTACCAAAAATCAGGTTTTCAAATCGCCTACCGTCATATTCGTTATGAGGCAAAGGGCGGCGGCGTTGTGCCGGAGGGTATTGTAGAACTCAAAACTGTGCCTTTTGAGAAGTTAGTTGCTTATGATCGACAGCTTTTTCCGGCTGAGCGCAAGCAGTTCCTACGACTTTGGATCAACCAGCCAAACAGTACTGCCTTAGGGGTTGTTAGAGATGGGCATATTGTTGGTTATGGAGTCATCCGCCCTAGTTATACAGGTTTGCGGATTGGACCATTGAATGCTGACGATGAACAGATTGCCGAGCAACTCTTACTCGCCTTGCTTGCCTTTGGAACTGATGCGAGGGTGTTTCTTGATGTGCCAGATGCTAATCCAGAAGCGATTAAGCTGGCTCAACGTTACGGGATGACGCCAGTAGGTGAAGTCGCTCGCATGTACAATAAAGAAATTCCTAACTTACCTATAAATCGTGTATTTGCTGTGACAAGCTTAGAAGTTGGTTAGCAAAATACCTGAATCTGTTCTAGAGCAAGTGCGTAAACGACATCTTGCACGACTGCATACACACGTCAAAATGATTACAGATTGTTTTTCTACGTTCTTGTCTGCTAAAACAGATTCAACAAAGCCTGTTTAAATTCATTCGCACTCTGAAAATAAATTTCAAGGACACTCTCGACTCAGCACCAAATCACCATTTGCTAGTCGATAAATACCTTGGGCTTCAACAATCGGCTGTAAATTTTTCTGAGTACGGCTTAAGCTAGTTAAAGTGGTAATGCTTGCTATATTACCTTCAGTTGGTATAGAGCGTATAGTTCCAGTAGGATAAGGAGAAAGAGGGGCATCGCCAGGACGCTCTGGTAAGCCAGCAGAACCGGTAATGAAGAAAGTACTACTAGATTGATGATTACGTCTAGATATGCAACTATTGGCAATCAGCGCGTTAGCATCAATGATATTGGTTGGTAATTGGGTAAGACTGTTTTGCAGAGTAATTGGGTCAGGTAGATAAATATTAACCACACCCGCGACGCCCAAGGTAGAACTAGCAGTGATGTCACTGTTGTCAGTAGATTGTGAACGCGACTGGATGCCGAAGATACCTTGAGTATTAATTTGTACTCGACCACCAGTGCCTGAGTAGGCATTTGCTGTGATGTCGCTGTTTTCTTTGGGAACTGCTATAATTAAATCTGCATTAATCGTGATGTTGCCTCCTTGGGCGTAGTTATTAGCGCTGGCATTGATTTGGCTGCCGTTCCGTAAGAGTAAAAAATTAAGATCGCGTAAAGTGATTTCCGCTCCTTGTTCTCCAGTTTCCGCCGTAAGTTTGCCTTGATTGAGTTTGACGACATTGGCGGTAATATCAAGTTGACCTGCTCTACCTTGGGGACTGCTGACGCTGACGCGAGAACCTTCGGTAACGTTCAGATATCTAGTGTTCATTACCAAATTCCCTGCTCTACCTTCCTGTGTTGCTTCGACTGATAGCCCACTTTGCCCTTGGAGGTTAACTGTTTGAGCGTCGATTTGTAAGTTTCCTGCTTGTCCGTTTTTGGTAGAGCGAGCTGTAATTAAGCTGTTTTTGTCCAGTTGTAGTTTTTGTAAATTATTCAGTGTGATGTTGCCACCTCTAGCTTGAGAATCAGTTGAAGCGGTAATTTGAGCACTGTTTGATACGCGCAGTTGCGGTGTATTGATAGTTAAATTTCCCGCGTTGTTCTTTCCACTAGTGCTAGAAGATAAGCGGCTGCTACTACCATCCAAAAAGGAAGTACCATTCACTTCCACAGATTCTGATGCATTGACAGTTAAAGTTCCACCTCGCCCCGAACTGCGAGAATCTGCTAAAGTGGAAACAACTGCGCCATCACGAATCGAAAGGCGAGGGGTGTTGATAGTAAGATTACCCGCATCTCCAAAACTATCAGTTTGTGCTGTCAGAAGGCTGACAACAAATCGGTTATAGGGCGATATCCCCACTACCTCGATAGCTTCTGATGCATTGATTGTCAAATTGCCTCCTCGACCTTTACTATTGGCAAAAGCTCTAGTAGAAACCAATCCACCATCTTGGAGACTCAAGCGACGGGTATTAATAGTCAAGTTTCCGGCATCTCCATTGGTAAATGTTTCTGAGCGCAGAATACTGAGGTATAGCTGAGAGACATTAGGGAAAAACACTGTACCGTTAACCTCGACTGTATCTGCATTCACCGTTACATCGCCGGCACGCCCCGTACCTCCTAACGCCGAACTGGCAACTATTCCTCCTTGACGAATCGAAAGGCGAGGCGTATTTATGATCAGATCGCCTGCACGCCCAGGCCCGTTGGTTGGTGTCCCTAAACCCGTTTGTCCACCTGGTCGAGCGCCAAATACTTCCACTGCATCGGTTGTTGTGATCATCATGTTACCACCTCGACCTGTGCCGTAGGAACCGGTTCGTACCCCTACGCCGTCTCGTACCAAAAGCGATCGCGCTTGTATATGGACATCTCCTCCATCAAGTTTACCTGCGTTTTGTGAATCGATGGCATAAAGACGAGGCTCTGAGTTAGTTAAAGCACTGTTTTCAATATCGATTAAATTTTGCGCTTGCAGATTCATCTGTGCATCAAGCCCATCTTTTGTGGAGATAAACAGCTGACTGTTGTTAGCTATTTTGATGTTTCCGGCGTTAATGTTGAGTTTTCCACCATTGTTACTTGCTACCCGTCCCCTATTTAAGATCACATCTGCCAGAGGTACATTTGCCGGAAAGCCCAATTCAAATGTTTCCGGGTTGAGACTAACAGTCCCAATTCCCGCCAAGCCGCCTAACTCAATGCGTCCACTCCAGACAGATATTTTGCCACCATCCATAATTACATTGCCGCCAACAAGAAGCAATGATTTTCCTTCCGGCACCGTCAGCCCTCCATCTAAAGCTGAAAAGGCTTTGATCGAAGCCTGATTGGTAATATTTGCGTTGCTAATTTGAGTATATAGCAATGCCGAAGGTTTGATCGTTAATAACGGTGGTGCTTCTGGATTTGTAGCGCTAAAGATGCCCTGCTCCCCAAAGCGAATCGCGTTCGCTGTCGTCCCGACAAACGAGTTACGTACATCTAAACGAGCATTGGGACCAAACAAAATGCCATTGGGATTGATGAGAAATAGATTTGCCGTGCCTTCCACACCCAAAGTGCCGAAAATATTCGATGCTTGCCCACCTGTCACCCTTGTGAGAATATTTTGCACTCCAGATGGGTTGACAAAATACACTTTTTGCCCATTACTTATATTAAATTGAGAGAAACTATGAAAAAGATTGTTACCCCGTCTAGCACCACCAGCAATAGAATCTGGGCAAGCACAGTTAGTGACATTAGGAGTGAAGCGCGAACTTTCTGCTCCTAACGTTTGATCGGGGACGATTTGCGCAGACGCCGATGTACTCATAAATAGTACCGTACTACATGCTAATAAGTGTAGCCAGTTGTGACGCCTTTGTGCCTGGGTAGGACTAAAATAGGTGTTTTTTTGTGGACGCATGAATTTTTATTAGCAAATATTAAGAAGGCACAGACGTACTTTCGGCGCGTCTGTACATAAATTTCCCTAGAAGGAAAAGTGAAATTAGTTGTGAACTATGTATTGTGAATGAAAACTTCACCGGCAGGCTTTATCTTTTGTTCAAAATCGAAAAGCCCATACCGTGTTTCACTTTCATCATTAGCAGATTTATCTACTAGTTCATACCAACATGCTACCGGAACGTAACTCCAGTTTTTAATCAGTGCGATCGCCTCCAGCAAGTATTCTGCTTGATTATTTAGCCCAACACCGTTCCATGTTGTGGTGCTACTGAAACCAAACTCACTGAACCAGATCGGCTTATCATCGCCCTGTGCTAGCATAGCTTGTCGCATACCCTCAACACCATCCTTAAAACACCAAATTCTAGCTGCTTCTATATTTGTAGGACACTCATTTGGTCCAAATCTCTTGCCATAGGAAGGGCTGCTATAATTTACTTTGTAAGTCTCTGTATAAGGGTGCATCGACAGCGCATCAAAGTAACCTTTGACACCAGCCTTGTACATTTCGTTGAGATAAGCAATATCTCCACCGGCTATTGATCCTGCCAATACTATAGCTTGCGGATCGGCATTCTTAATTTTAGAGTACGATGCTTTTACCAGGTTTGCGTATTGCGATGCACCTTCAAGAGCGATAAAGGTGTTAGAGGAATCATTACTAGCTTTTGGACGGGGACCGAGAAGTTTCCAGAACTTAACACCATTAGGTTCATTCCATAATTCCCAAGCATAAACTCGACCACGATAGCGTTCCACGAGTCGAGCAATAGCGTCTGCGTAATCATTATAGTTAGTAGGCGGATAGTTCAAATATTTATTATAAGTCGGATCGGTGCAACGTTTATTTGGGGCAGACGAAGCCCAACAGGGAGTCTGTCCAAATTCAATAATCAGCTTCACTCCTGCTTTTTCAGCAGCAGCTACATCCGCCTCTAGTTCATCCCAAAACCATTGTCGAGTTATGCCTTTGCCTGCTGCTTCCATTAAATGCCAGGATAGTGGTAGGCGAACTATCTTCGCCCCGATTTGCTGCAACAAATTCACACGTTCCGGTTTCGGTGGGTTACGTGTTGGTTGTGCCCCGATATTAAACGCAACTACTCCAAATAATTTATTACTGCTTTGTTGCTGTGCAGTACCAGGCTGTGGCAATGCTAGTTGTGAGAAAAACAAGCCTAGCTGTACAAACAGAACCACAAAGAATAGTGTTATGAATTTTCGCATGAAAAATTACCCTCACATCCAATATTCGCAGTGCTAAAAATTTTACTGTTTCATTCCAAAAAGAACAGTTATTGTACTTAACATCTCGTCTGAAGCGGGATGACTTGGTAAAAGCTTATTTCTAACACTCTTTAACTTATGCATTATGATGTATTTTTTATATCCAAAGTTAATTAAAGTTTAGAAAAAATACTAGAGTATTGTTCATGGTTATGTAGTGATAACTGAACTAAACGTTCATCATTAAATTTGAAAAGATGAGAAACATCTACCTTTTCAACTTTGATGCTACCAAGTAAGGATGAAGGTCTGGCAATTACAGTCGTCATACTCTAGTGACGGGAAAGATGTTTTTCTATCGGTGACACCAAAGCCACCACCATTGAGGCAATTACCAACTGTACGTGTAGCATTTTTTCAACTCCATCGCTGAGTTCAAGTCAACTTTCCACGTTTGACCTTCACTTCATGACGCTGCGCGAACGCATTCTTCATGTCTAATACCGTTTCACAAAAACCTTGATATAAATCCAGATCTGTAGAGACGCGAAATTTCGCGTCTCTACAAAATTTATCTGTATCGCCATTAACGTGAAATGGTATAACCTGCGGGAAGACATTCAGTGTACGCAGTTAGTGAAATCTTTTTGACCTACGGAGCAACATACTCTATTCTATACACATATGGTAGTAAAATTCCTCAATGATTGAACACGACCGCCTATTTAAACAACTCCTCAGTAACTTCTTCCCTGAGTTTATCGAATTGTTCTTTCCTGAAATTAGTGCGGACTGGCAACCAAACTCGCTCCGCTTCTTACCACAAGAAGTTGTTACTGATGTGACTGAGGGAGAAAAGAAAATTATTGATTTAATCGTTCAAGCATCATTTAAAAGTCAGGATGCTTTGTTTATCATCCATATTGAACATCAATCTTACTCTCAAACTAATTTCAATGAGCGGATGTTCACCTACTTTGCTCGCTTGCGCGAAAAATATGCTCTTCCCATTTATCCTATTGTCATTTATTCTTACGATACACCTACCAAGATAGAACCAAATTCCTATCGTATAGAGTTGTTTGGCAAGACTGTATTGGAGTTCAATTACTCAGTCATCCAGCTAAATCAATTACATTGGCAGGAATTTGTCAACAAGAGAAATCCCGTAGCCAGTGCCTTAATGGCAAAGATGCAGATGGATAAAGCTGAACGTCATCGAGTTAAGCTATTATCACTACAATTACTTGCTAGTTTGGGATTAAACCCTGCACAAGTACAGTTAATTTCTGGGTTTATTGACACCTACCTCAAACTAAATGCTCAAGAAACAGCACTGTTTGTTGAGCAACTTGCTAGCATTGAACAAAGACAACAGGAGGGAGTGATGCAGATTGTTACCAGTTGGATGGAACAAGGAATCGAACAAGGAAAGAAACAGGAAGCTGTGGCACTGATTTTACGCCTACTTAGCCGTCGTGTTGGGATGCTACCTCCTCAACAGCAAGAGCGTATTCAAAATTTGTCAACTACTGAATTAGAGAATTTAGGTGAGGCATTACTAGATTTTACTTCGGCAAGAGATTTAGAAGTTTGGTTTGACAGTAACTAATATACTTGAGGCAAGCGCGATCGCCAAGGAAAAACGACCCATCTGTTTTCCTTGGTGTCAACATTTGTTACTGCTACCGCCTTTAATTGTCAGTTGGCGTAATTTTGTAGAACTACTTATTAACTGCCATTGCTGGGGTCAGCATAGTGTGGCTTTGGACTTAGAACTTCTAGCCTAGCTAAAAGCCAATCGTCGTAAGACTACGATTGCTGACAATCTGATATAATCATGAAATAAATGACAGTTTTTTATTAGATACTTATTTCTCGATCTGGTTAAAATAAAAGTTATGACTATCGAGCTAGCTTTATGGAAAGTCGTTATTAGTCTGCCTGAGTCTCTCAAGAGAGAACTATTACATTATGCAGAATATTTACAAGAAAAATATCCAAATAATCAACAATCTCAGGAAAAGATGGAAACAGAGCGGGGTTATGGTAGTTGGGCAGGTCAAATCATTATCTCAGATGATTTTGATGAACCATTAGAAGATTTGGCTGAATATATGTAGTATGAAAGCTGCTTACTCTTCCATCAAATCATCGCGCTCCCTTTGATAGAATGTTGATTGTTCAAGCCATCAATCACTCCCTTGTTTTGATTAGTAGAGATGACAAGTTTGATGCTTATCCTATTCAAAGGTTATGGGATTGAGAGGATTTAATAAGGCACTTACAAGTAATAAAATGTTTTAAACAGGCGATCGCTTCTTGCTCATACCTTAGCTTACCGGGTGTTATTCGCGTTCCACAGTATCCCAACCCTTCAGTTACAATCAAACTATTCACCGATTGATTCACACTTATCTGGCATGACCATTCCTCTACCACCGAAACTCAAAAATCTTCCATCAAGCCTACCGAAAGAGGGTGCAGTTCGGATTGAATTGTCAGAAGGCATACCCATCTTTCGGGCATCTAGCGCTGTTCAAAATCGTATTGAAGAATTATTGGAAAAACAGCAAAATGCCCCACTGAGCGCACAAGAAGAACAAGAACTAGATTGCTACGAAGAAATTGATGACTACCTAAGCTTTGTTAATCGCACTATTCGTAATCTGTCTCTCACCCAAATTCAGCAAGCATCGTAGTTGTGTCTTCTCGTGGCAAAATTCCAGCAATCCGTTCAAGAGCAAGTGCGTCAACGCGCTAATTACCTGTGTGAGTACTGTCATGCATCTGAACTATGGCAATATGTGTGCTTTACAGTAGATCACGTTATACCATTGTCGCTTGGTGGAACAAATAATTTGGAGAATTTAGCGTTGGCTTGTTTTCACTGCAATCGCAGGAAGACAAATCGACTCAAGGCAACCGATCCACAATCAAACGAAGAAGTCCCGCTGTTTAATCCTCGACAACATCTTTGGCGTGAGCATTTCATCTGGTCTGCGGATAGACTGTTGATTATGGGTTTGACACCGATTGGACGAGCAACTGTTAGTGCATTAGCCTTGAATCGAGAACGGGTTATCAATATTCGTGCAGCTGACAAGGAAATTGGTCGGCATCCTCCAGTGGAAGATTCAATTCAAGAAGAATAAAGCTTAATCGTTTCTCATTCAGCAACGCCGATTTATTACAGCTTAATTATTCAAACTCTGTCTCAAAAAACTTTCCCACTTCATCCTGCAATTGCCGATGCCTCTGTATAGGAATAGGAATTTCAACTTCCTCACTGCTGGAATCTTCTTGATTATTATTCTTATCAGGTTTCTTGGGAGTGAGTGGAATGATTGATGGCATCACTATAACAAGCGATCGCGTTGTTTTAGCGAGAGCATGTAATGGTTCTATCTCCAGAACTTTATCAAAACAGGTAAGAGCGTCATGATAGCGCTTCATTATACAGTATGTTGCCCCTTTGTTGTACCAAAGGTCAGCCACGTTAGGATTGATTTGAATTGCCAGAGTATAGCAATCTATAGCTTCATCGTACCGCTGCAATTGCTCTAAGGATATACCTTTGTAAACCCAACTAGGAATAAAGTGAGGTTGAATATCAATAGCCTTTTGGAAGCAGTCGAGGGCTTGTGCGTATTTTTTCTCCTCTAGGAGTGATACGCCTTTGTCAAACCAAATTTTGTGTTCGTCAACTTTAGTCACAGTTGGTTAAATCCCCCAAAATGTTTTTCTTGGTGGCTGAATCTGGAAAATTTGTAGCGTTGTTGACAAATGAGGAATGCTAAACCTTTGCCAACGCTATAATCAGCTTAACGCAAGTAACAATGCCTCACTGCAACTCAGGGAAACTACTACAATCAGTGCAGTCTTGTTATTCCAAGCTGTTATAGTTACATAGTTCATATGCCTTTTGAAAGCGATCCAAAGAAAAATGATGCAGAAATCAAAAGACTCATTGCACTGCTGGGTAGCGCACAAGATTGGCAAACCCATTGGCAAGCGGCGCGAAGTTTGGCGAAAATCGGCAGTGGCAATCCAGAAGCCATCAAGGGACTGATACAACTGCTCGATAGCACACAAAATGAAGGCATCCGTTGGCAAGCGGTTGAGAGTTTGGCAGAAATCGGTAGTGGTAAAGCAGAAGCAATCGCGGCATTGATACAACTGCTCGGTAGCACACAAGACAAATACACCCGTTGGCAAGCGGCTAAGAGTTTGGCAAAAATCGACCCTGGTAATCCAGAAGCAATTGCGGCACTGATACAACTGCTCGATAACACACAAGATGAATACACCCGCAGGCAAGCGGTTGAGAGTTTGGCGAAAATCGACCCTGGCAATCCAGAAGCAATCGCGGCGCTGATACAACTGCTCGGTAGCACACAAGATGAAGACATCCGCAGGCAAGCGGTTGAGAGTTTGGCAGAAATCGGCAGTGGCAATGTAGAAACAATTGCGGCGCTGATACAACTGCTCGGTAGCACACAAGATGAAGACACCCGCAGGCAAGCGGCTGAGAGTTTGGCGAAAATCGACCCTGGCAATCCAGAAGCCATTGCGGCGCTGATACAACTACTTGGAAGCACACAAGATGAAGACACCCGCAGGCAAGCAGTTGGAAGTTTGGTGAAAATCGACCCTGGCAATCCAGAAGCGATCGCGGCACTGATACAACTGCTTAGTAGCACACAAAATGAGGAAACCCGCAGGCAAGCAGTTGGAAGTTTGGCGAAAATCGGCAGTGGCAATGTAGAAACAATTGCGGCGCTGATACAACTGCTCGGTAGCACACAAGATGAAGTCACGCGCCTGCAAGCGGCGCGAAGTTTGGCAGAAATCGGCAGTGGCAATGTAGAAACAATTGCGGCGCTGATACAACTACTCGGTAGCACACAAGATAAGGACACCCGTAGGCAAGCGGCTGAGAGTTTGGCGAAAATCGACCCTGGTAATCCAGAAGCCATTGCGGCGCTGAAACAACTACTTGGAAGCACACAAGATAAGGACACCCGTAGGCAAGCGGCTGAGAGTTTGGCGAAAATCGACCCTGGCAATCCAGAAGCAATCACGGCACTGATACAACTGCTTGGTAGCACACAAAATAAGGAAACCCGCAGGCAAGCGGCGCGAAGTTTGGCGAAAATCGGCAGTGGCAATCCAGAAGCAATCGCAGCACTGATACAACTGCTCGGTAGCACACAAAATGAGTACATCCGCAGGCAAGCGGCGCGAAGTTTGGAGAACATCGCCAGTGGCAATGCACAAGCAATCGCGGCACTGATACAACTGCTGAACACTAGTAATTCTTATTCTGTCCGCAGACAGAGTGCCGAGATTTTGAAGAAAATTGGCATTGGCAACCTGAAGGCTATCGAGGAACTAAGAACACTTCATCACACTAGTCAATCAGCATATACTCACCACTTAGTAACTGAGATTTTGGCAGAAATTGATTCTGTTACTGATGGACAAACTCAAAGAGAAGATGATCTACTGTTATTTCTTCAAGTGGCGCGAGTTAAAGAAACAGTAGATGAATATTTTGCCGTTAATAATTATAAAAAAACTAAGTTTTGTTATCAGCGCATAATTGCTTGTTTGGACAAACTGCAAGAAGGTCGTGACATTCTCACGCGACGCTCTTTAATGAACTCCTATTTGGAGATATATAAACGTATTGTTGCTTTTGCTATTAATACAGAAGACTTTAAAAGTGCGTTGTTTTATGCAGAAATCTTTAGAAACCGCTATCTGGTAGAGCGAATATCGCAGCAAGATATGCCCTTACCAAAAACAGTGACATCAGAACTGGCTGAAAAAATTAACCAGGCAAAGCAAACAGAACGGAGGCGATTACAGGAATACACCAACGCCATTAGCAGAAATTTAGACGAGCAACAGCTAGAGGAACTGGAGAGAAAGTGGAGTGAAGCTAAAGAAGCCTTAGAAAATTTGTATGTTCAAGTTGCTGTTGTCGAACCAGAGTTTATTGCAAAAACAAAGGTTTCTCCTATAACCTACAAAGAAGTTCAAGCTTTACTGCCTTCAGACACAGCTATCATAGAGTTCTTCTTCACTGACCAAAAATTGGTAACAATACTGATTCTACCAGGGACAGAATCACCAATTATACCCAAATCCCTCAGTTTACTACTCAAACAAGCTTCTTTAGAAAGTTTTGCACAAGCTTGGGTAACTGGTATCGCTGCAAAAAGCAAAAAAAATCAGGAAAAAGTTGATATAAAAATCAGAGAAATATCCCACTTAATTGACCTAATTTCTGACCAGCTTAAATTCAGAGATTTGCTAAACTATATTCCTTCAGAAATTAAGCATCTCATTATTATTCCTCACCAATACTTACACTTCTTTCCTATTCATGCCTTATGGATAAATGACCATCAGCGCTTGATTGACCGCTTTTCAGTCAGCTACGTTCCCAATCTTCAAGTTTGGAAAATTTGTCAGAATCGCCAACGTTCTCGAAAAACATTAATTGGCGTAGAAAATCCAACACAAGATAAAGATTTAATTTTTGTTAAAGCAGAAGTATCAAGCATCCGCCAGCGCAGACAATTTATTCAACATCAAATTCTTACAGGACAACAAGCATCAAAAGCACAGGTTTTACAGTTTGCAGAAAGTCACCATTGTTTCCATTTCTCCGGTCATGCTGAGTACAATTTCGAGAATCCTCTAGACTCCTATCTCATGCTTTCACAAAACAACGATGAGAACTTAACCTTAAGTAGCATCTTTAGTGATTTGCAGATGCCTCACGCAGATTTAGTCACTCTCTCCGCTTGCTGTACAGGGCTTGTAGATGCGTTTCAACCCAGCGATGAACATTTGGGATTAGCAACAAGCTTTTTGCTAGCTGGTGCAAAAGCAGTCATTGGCAGTCAGTGGAAAGTGAACTCCATTGCTACCGCCTTCCTCTTCGATGAGTTCTACAGGCAATTAGAAACAATAGATAATAAAGCCGTTGCCTTGCAAAATGCCCAAAACTGGCTACGTCGCTGCACCGCAGAGGAACTCAGAGAACGAGCAAAGACCTGGGATTTGAGTATACTAGAACCAAAAGAAAAGTTTCGTTTGGAGAGGGCGCTGAAGCGTTTGCACGACATTCCTTTCGAGAATCCTTATTACTGGGCAGCATTTATATTAACTGGTTGTTAGAAAATGAATTACAGTGATATCCAAGACACAGATTTTTTCATGTGTGAAGCTTTTAAGCAAATCCTGGCTTCACCCGACACCGAACTAGAGAAGAAATTAGGTAGTGAAGCGCGTTTTGCGATCGCTAACTATTTAACCACACTCCCAAAAGAAGATTTCCAAAATCCGGCGGTGATGGCAAATCACATTGCCAAATTTTGTCAACTACCAGAAAATGAAAATTTACAAGAATGGTGGGGTGACATATACGACAAACTTGATGAAGATGGCATTGATATATTTGTCAAAAAATCCCGCGATCCTAGTGAGGAAGCAGATGATGAAGCTGAAACGAAAAGAATTCTCACAAACGAAGGGCGTGATATCGGGAAATATTTGGAACTTTGGGCGAAGGAAGTTATAAGTCAAAATAATCAAAGAAATCAAAATGCCTCTAACTCAAAATAGCCTCACAGTCAAAATTGTATCTCCCACGCTGCATCTATATTATTATATGCTGCGGAATGGTATTAATGAGTCCCCAGAGGCTGTGCAAGAAAGGCGAAAATTATTCAATGATAATTTAAATAAAATAGCTTCTCACTTGATCAGCAGCACGGGAAGAAGTGGCTCAGATATTGTGCAATTAATTTCTATTGAAAAAGAATATTATGGAACTGTTCTGGACTTTTCCAACGTTCCGCCAGAATGCCGCAAGAACAATGACCGACTGTACTTTGAAAGTGGTATTATTCACAGTCGCCTTGCTGCTCGTCGGTTCAATGATACCTACTTTCTACGTCTAACCAGATATGTTCCTTCAGTACAGGGAGAGCAACCCCTTGAATTATTTGCAAATTTGGGTGAACACCTGAACACCCTTGATGTTGAACTTGGACAAACAGTTATTTTAGCTGGCATTCTTACGGCGCAATCTCACTCTCAATCGACAGACTCCATCGCAGCAGAATGTTTAAGTCATTACTACAGCAAAACCATCTCAACCAACGAACTCATTGTTAATAAATTTATAGATTGTCCTTTTTATATTTATCCCCAAACAGTCACCCTCAATCAGTTTGGTGAATATTCAATTGAATCTAAAAAATTAGCCTGTGTTTTTCTTTATAAAGACGAGCAAGTAGAGAACCAAGCTAATACAGGTTATAATATATTGCAAAATTTACTACTGAGCTATCATAAAATTAATTTTTTCTACTCCCAAAGCTTGATTTTAAAAAAGATACTTGCCAAGCAATACGAAGCCATTGAAAGACTGACTGAAGATTACGCTAAACGAAAATGGGATAGACTCTCTCTCCTCCAGCTTCCTCAAGAATCTCTTAATTACTACAAACGCCTTTCCTTTCTTGAAGACCAAGCTAGATTGGTTGAAGTTCATCAGAGTAATTATCGAGAATGTATCGAACAAATTGAACAAAAAATAGGACAAAAAGTTCCTATGTTTTTTGCGGAGTTCGAGCAAGACATTGCTTTTTATCTAGAGCAAATGAAAGCAAATATTGGCTTTCTCAATCCTGGTATTCAACTTTATGAAAAGCTAATGCTTAGTGTCCAAACCCAAGTTAGTATGAGTGAAGATGCCATTCGAGATCGGCAAGCGAAACTGGGACAACTTCTCACAGGTGTAGGTGCAGCCATTGCTGTTGGTCAAATAGTTTCCCAACCTGTAACGAATACATTATCTCTATACCTTGATCAAGGAAAAAATCAAACCTCAGTCGCTAGCTTATGGTTGGGTGCATTACTGACTGTTAGTTTAAGTCTTTTGATTGGCTATGCTATTAGTGTTAAGGTTTATCAATGGTTCACAAAAGATAAATTTTAAGAATGTATGGTGAACAGTTACCAAGTTATCTTTGTGGACGTGCCAATTTCATGAATCAGATGGTAGGTTATATTTGCGACGCTGTTCCTCAGCAAATTCATCAAAAGAACGAAACCGATCTGCTTCAAAATCATCTAACCCCTGCTGAATACCTTTTATCGCCTCAATTGAGTCTTGTACTTCCCACTCTAAAGCATTGGTTAGCAATTGGGATGCAACAATATCAACATCTTGACCAAGCCTTGCAGCTTTGTCGCGCAGTAATGCTTCTAATTCTGGACTAAGCGTAACAAAAATAGCCATATATACTTCATGAATGCATCAAGCTTTATACGATATCTTACAACAGGTTTCACTCATTTAGACCACATCTTTTAGCGTTCTTCTTTGCGACTTTGCGACTTTGCGTGAGACAAAAAAGGTCTTTTCACCCACCATGAGATAATTTTACTGTTTCTCATCACTTTACCTCAACATAAATCTCTATACCCCCCTGTCTAAATTCATCATCAAGATGATATAACGAATTACGGATTGCTTGGCGTAGTCTCCGAGCGGGTTCTAAACAATCACGCTGGTAGTCCATTAATGTTAACTCTAAATGGGGATAGAGAATTTTCAGAAATCCTGATGCTGACTTGAGGATAGCATTCTGGTCACGAATAGTTGCATTTTGCTCAAATTGAGTATGTTCTTGTGCGTATAATATAAAGCGATTATCATGGCGCAGAGAAAGTAGTGCTTCCCCAAAGAAATCCATTTTTAAACCAACTTGAGATGCAACCATTTCTCTTTGAAACTTGGGAATTTCCCAACCAGGAATGATGCCAGCAATCCGATCTAGTAATGCAGTTTCCGCAAAAAACTTGGGTAAGTTAGCAATTAAATTCTCTTCATTACGAGGTCGTAATTCCTCATTTAATTCGATATTTGCTAGCATCACTAATCCACAGTCGCTGGAAATATCCGCAAAGCCAGAACGATTGTAACGACCACTGGCAAGATAATTTTTTAATGGACCAATGACCTCCAACGGATTATCAAAAGTTAAACTTTGAACTTCATCTAGCACAACAACATCGTGACGACCTAATAACCCTACCTCTTTAGTTTTACCGTTAATAAATAGCTGAGCGGGAGTAACTTTACCACCACTAATCAAGGTCACTTTACTACTAATATTTTCAAAAACAAAGCTTTTACCAGTTCCTTTAGGAGCTAGTTCCATGATGTGATAATTAGATTCCACTAATGGCAGTAATCTTGCTAGTATCCATGTTTTTGCTTCCTGATTATAACTCGGATGCTGGGGGTTAAAGCCCATTGAACAAAAAAGTAAATCTCGCCACTCTTGTGTATTAAACTTTGCTCGACAATCAGCATAAGATTGCAGGTTAACTTGAGAACATTGGAAGGGTTCAAAGTCTATGACTTCTACCTTACCGTTACTCAGCATAGCAAGGCTAATTTTTCCCCATACTCCATGACGTAGGAGCATTTTGTAGCGTTCTACAATTTCTGTAGAAATACTGCATTCGGTTAAATTGAGGACTGGTATTTGTGCTAATGGTTCGGGAATAACTCGTCCATTTTGTTCTAATTTGATTCTTACCTGCAACAAGGCAATAAGTTTTCGCACTTCTCCTTGAGTCAAATCAAAAATGATTTCGTTGCGATCGTCTTTGCGGGGAAATGCTTTTTTAACAAAGTTATTGACTGTTTCTAATTCTTGTGCTGTCAGCGCTCCTGAACCAGGCACTATTTTATCTAATAGCCATTCAGCTACAAAACTAGGCACACCAATTCCACTAAGTCCACTGGATGGCAGTCTGGTTTTATCAATACTGAGATTGCCAAAAACATCACTAACTAATTGATTATTATAGGTTATTGCTTCACAAGAATTCATCTATATCAATTCCTTTATTAATAAACATTTGGTTGATGATGATTTTAGACTCTGGTGCGAGGTGAGTGCTGATAACCGACGATGCCAATCTAAAGGTTAATTCGCCAGATAATGTTAATTCCTGAGATAAGGCATTACGATCGCTCACATATTTAGAAGGCACTTCAGGAATTGTGACGTTGAAGGTTTCTTTTTGATTGGCTGGAATTATTTGTTCTAAAGTCCTAGCAAAAGAGGGCAATTCATTAATGTACAGGTAAAGCTCTGTAAGCGGTACTGAGTTAGGATTATCGATAGTAATCTCCAGTTCGGCTGATTTTCCGGGTTTGCTTTCACCACGACAAACGATGATGACACGAAGATGTTGGACGAATTTTCGCAGCACAGATACACCCACGACAACTTCCTCAGGAAAAAGTCCACCGTGAGAACCAATGATTTTTTTGTTAGTCGTGTAGCTCAAAGACGACATACTAGCGGAACCTCTGACAATACTAATATCATGGGGAAGACCGTAACGCTCTCGCTCCAACACCACAAACCGAGGATCGTCTGTTTTACCAATTGCTATTCTTCCTTGCGGTTCCAATTCTTGGGGAAAGTAAGTGATTTTTTCGCAAACACCCATAATTTGACCATGATCGCTGGCGATCGCAACTCTAATTAGCTCCGGCTTAGGGTATGCTTCTACGAAAGACTGAATTTCCCTAGCAATACCTTCTAAGCTAGAGAGACGTTTAACATTGTAAAGATGTTGCCAATCTCTTTCTGTATGATGCAGTTTGTCAAACTGTTCTGTATCCCAGCAGTAAAGCTTGCATTTACCCGAACCTAAGTCTTGGCGCAGTTGTGCTATATGATTATCAGTATAACGCTTACCCATGCCCATTTTTGAGAAAGCTTTGCCAGCATCAGCAACCCAAGAAGAATCACTAGGCAAAAGTTGAGCGTACAAGCTCCACTTAGCATACTCAGTCTTAGTTGGCAAGATACTAAAACGAGGTTCGATGCATTCCACCCCAAATTGGTAATTTTCTGTCAGCAACGACAAGAGTTCTTGGTGATCTAACCATCCTAATCCATCAACCACAACCCAAAGTACAGGACTAGATTGGCAAAGATTTTGTACTAAAGATGCAACGCTATAGTTGAGATGAGAATTTTCTACCGAGTCTACCTTCATCTGGGGGTAATGCAAGAGCATCCACTCGACAAAACTATCCGCCAAGCGATCGCTAATTCTTTGCTCAACGGGGGGTTGATGAACAACTATTTCCCAGCGTCGGAAGGGGAGATAACTTTCACTAACCCAAGCAAGAGCAAGTTTTGGAGTAGCATCTAGCGCCAGGGGTTGAGGTTCAAGAGGAGATTGGCGAGATGCCAGTTCTTGCCTCTGTCTGGTGTTGAGAAAAGGAGCAACTTTTATTTCCCTCGCTCTATCAATCCAGTTAGGTCGATTTTGGAAAACTTTGTGGGCAATTGTTGCAATCCGCTCCATACCAGCTTGGTGGGAAGGTGTAAGATTATCTAATACTCTGCCTTCCGTGCGCAAAAGCTGTTCTTCCCAGTATCTATCAAAATCATCTGCAATCAAATCGGGAATTGGCAGGGGATACTTGCCTAATTCTGTAATCACTTCTTCAGCTATACCAAGCCAGCGACGCAGAAGTAATAATTTATCTTCAGTTTGGTAGTAGATTGCTAACTCGTGTTGAAACTGTTGTTGCCATTGCTCTAAAGGTTTACATTCTTCTGGTACTTGGATTGCTAGCCATGCGGCAAGATTTTCAATTGAAGGTTCGCCGAGCCAGATATCGCTACCAGTGATGTCGCACAGCAGGTAAGCGATTGGTTTGTCTTGGGGATAGGAGTCGAGTCTAGTAACAAGATTCAGTAGCTGTTTTTTGTCAGTCCACTCTTGTGGTAAAGGTAGGGGATGAAACAAAGCTGCTAATTTCACTGATGGATCTTGTTTAATTTCAATGTTCGCATCCATTTTGTGCCATGCTCGCAACCATGCTTCTGCCCATTTGCATAGTCGTTCACCTTTAACCCAACAAGGTGAGGAACTCACGCCAAAAGACTCGATCCACTCCACATCTGTTGTAATGGGGATATAGCTGGAGGGTATTTCGTATAACTCTGTAGGATCGAGTACAATAAATTTATCATCGTTTACCAGTTTACTGCTTGTTTGTGGTGGAGGGTCGAACAGACCAAAGCTTTGTTTAGCCATTTTCATCCTCCGTTTTATCTGAGAGATACTGTGCTAACCTCTCGTACAAACTCTGTCGTAGTCGCAGAGTCAGCGAACGGAATAACACCACAATTTGATTTACTGTGTCTTTCTCCTGTTCCTCAATGCATTGACGTTGAATGTTTTCTAACAATTCTAGTTGTTGAGGAGTTAAGAAGTTAATATACTGCGATTTTTCTGTTTCTATTTGTTCTAAAATATCGCTGGCTGCTTCAAGTTTTGCAGTATCATCAAGTAATTGGTTGATGTTGGCTGTTTCGGTTTCTAATTCTTGTAGCCACTTTTGGGCTGCGGCTTGTTGTCGCTGTATGATTTCTGCTTGTTTTTGTTCTAATTCGGTATAGAGGGAATTAAGGCGATCGCCTAATCTAGTAGTCACTTGAGTATCATTTTCCCACTGCCGCAATCTATCTAACTGAGCTTGACAAGATTCTAAAGTATTTACATTCACTAACTCAAATATTTGCAATAGCTCAATCAGCAATTTTAGTTCTGAACTAATGGTATTGTACTTTTCTTCAGCCTCAGAGTTTAAGTAACGCGCTGATTTTTTCAGTAATTCTTCTTGGCGTTTTTGCGCTTCTTTTGCTGTATTGATGTTTTCTAAGTTTTCTACTTCTTCTAGTTCTGTAATATATTCTTGGATTTTTTGCCGTAGATTATCTTCCAAATCAGAGAGTTTCGTACTGAAGCGAGGCTGCAAAATTCCCCTTTCACTGCCAATCATTGCCAATGCCGCATGACAACTGGCAATATTATCACATTGCTGACAGCGCATTTCTAGGTTTTGCAATCTTTCTAAGTCATCTACCAAAAGTTGGATTTCTTCTTTTAGTTCTTGATATGTCTGGTAATCAGCAGAATTTTTAAAGACTAAATCTAATTCAGCACATTCCGTGCTAATTCGATTGATATCTTTGAGACTATCTACTCTATAAATGCGAGTCGGTAAACTTGTTAACCTCTGATGAAAAGTTACTATTTTAGCTCTAAGTGAATTAAGAATTTCGTCAATTTCTGATGTATAATTAGTTGGGTAATGTAAACGGTTTCTAGTCGTTTCCACATCATTGATTGCTTGTTCGCACAAGTAAATAGTGCTGGTTTTAGATGCAGACGTGTATTGCCGAATCGCCTGCATGACTTGCGTATCTTCGTTGAGTTTTTGTTGTTCTTGGGCTTGAACGCTGACTTCTCTTTGCTTGCGATCGGCAGTACGAAAGGCGGTTTGTAAAGTTTCCAAGAAATGAGGCGGAAGGTCGGGAAACTGAGTAATTTGGTCAATAAATCGCTGAATATCTAGTTTATAATTATTACAAGCGTCTGCCGTTAGGAGTTTCTGAGCAAGCTGACTTTTCTCTTCAACCAGTAAGGCAATTTTCTCTTTTACAGTTTGCAGTGCGCGTAATGAGCGATCGCTTTGTTGTCTTGTCGGTTGCACTGAAATGACATTTGCGCGAATATCAATCGCTGGCGGGGAGAGGCGTAACTTGGGGTAAAGTTGTAGCAGTGTTTCCATTGTGCCATCAGAAAGTTTTTCTGCTTTTTCAACTGGTTGAAACCAAGTGTTAATTTTCTCAACCCCAGCACTAACCTGCTTTTTTTTCTTGATAAGTTCATCCGCTTCAGGTTCGGCTTCATTTGATTCCAGAAATGCCTCAACCGCCGCTAAATACTGCTGCGCTAAATCGTAGTTCATTGGAGAGGGCGGCAAAGTGGGTATTTCTGCCTTTTGACGACGAATCAGTTGAGATTTGCCTTTAACAATCCAGTCTTGAACAAAGTTAGTGGGGTTTTGTAAAATATCTGTGTTTCCCCAGTCTTTGAGAGATTGAGTTTTCACCTGCACGCTTCCTTTCTTGGATGAAAGTGCCACTGTTCCTCGAAGAGAAACTTCTTTGCGGTGGTAAGCTAGCCATCCTGCAAGCAAAATAGTGAAATTATACTCACTGTAACCGTAGGGTGGTTCGTTGAGAGCTTTCCAAATTTTTTCCAGATTAATAACTAATTCTGGCTTTCCTTGTAAGTCTGCTAGTTGGGAGATTTTATCCCAACCAGCGCGGATTTTTTCATGGATAGGTTCTTGAACAATGTATGTATCAGACGTTTTCTTGAATAAACGCCATAACCGACAAAAAATCTGATCGATGACGGTAGTGAAAGAATTGTCAGGAAAAGTTTGTTTACTTAAAGTATCTGCGAGTAAAATTTGTTTAGCAGTCCATGCAACAATTTTCTTACCTGTAGGATGATCTTGTCGCATCTTCTCAACTTCATCCACAGGAGGGACAAAGGGATAAATTTCTTGTAACAGGGCGCTGATGACTCGTTGCGGTTTGGTTTGTTCAGCAAGGGGAATTTTTTCCAGTACTATACAGTGATAGGTACAGGATTTAAATAATCTTTCTAGCTGGGTGTTCACTTGATCTTCCCAACGTTGGAGAAGTTGTTCGTAAGCAACTCCAAACAAACGTTTTTGAGCAGATTCTTGTTCTTTGAGAGTTTTAATTTTCAGCAGCACACGGCTTAAATTTCCAGTTTCCTCCGCTGGAATGGCAATGGCAATGTAATTTTTTATAGGAGATTTGGACAAGCGATCGCCTATTGTGAGGCGAAACTCTTGTAAATCTTCTTGAGTTTCTGCCAACACATATGCCAAAATTCCCTTTTCTTTGATGTCTCTCAGTATTTGGTTGCTATCCAGTGCCTTAATCAATTTATCAATACTATATATTTTATACTCAAATTGCCAGTCTTCTCCAACCAATTTGTTGTCCTTGACAAACTTGGTAGCAGTAATAGTTAAATCACCCAGGTATTCTTTAATCTTAGACTGACAGTGAACAACAACATCGTTGACAGAAGTTTGCTTATCTTTGATTATTTCTTCAATTTCTGCTTCAATGCCTGTAGGATTAATTCCTTCAAAGAAGCGATAAAGCTTAGTTTCTGGACGATAGTAAATAATGTCTCGCGTCTTTTCTAGTTTATCTAATGCTGCTTGAACTTTGGATTTTGGCAATCCAGTTAGACTTGCCAGAATTTCTTGATGTTCTTCTCTATCTGACTTGGTAAGTTTCTCGCCACTAGCATAAAATAAGAAAAGAGCTTTGAGTACAGCTAATTCATCATCAGGATCATCAGCACCAGCAACGAGAGTCAAAGCTTTTTTGTAATGAGTGTAAACCGATTCTTTGGAGAAGTTTTCAATAAAAGTATCGACAAGAGCAATAGGATAGATGTAGTTAAGTTTTCCTACTTTTTCTACTGGTTCATCTTGAATAAAGTTTTTGACATAACCCTTGATAAATTGAATAGCAGTCCGATCTTGGGTAAAGTCAAGATTGCACAAAAGGTATGCCGTTAGTGGATGGAGGGGGAAACAACCTTGAGAAAGGTGGCGATAAAAATCTTCTAAACTCCAGCCTTTTTCTCTATAAATTTTAATTCGTTGCTCGAAAGCAGTCCGAGCTTCTGCAAGTAGAGTGTTGTTCCAACGCTGAGTAAATGCTTGCCAAGAGGGTTGTTTTTCTTGTTGAATTATTAAGTTATCCAACACTAACTCTAAGCTAGAAACTGGGTTATCGTAAGTTTTGCCATCTTTAGGAGCAAGGCGACTAGCAATCTTCTCGTAGCTGGGTATTGCATTAGCTGAAATACCTAACGCCTTACTGGGATGAAATTGGGCAAAACTCAACAAGGCAATTTTTCCTTTGTAGTTTTCGCAGATGTTAGTGATATTTTGTAGTGCTGTTCCGCCTGCGCCGATTTGATCGGATGCCCAAGATTGCAAGTAGTAGTTGAGTTCATCAAATAAAATTAAAATACCCTGGAATCGAGCTTTTTCTCCTGTACAGTAATTATGCAGCAGGTCTTGGAGGATTGCTTCGATATCTACATCAGCGGAAAAATCAGGAGTAAATCCTGTAATTTCACGGGCAAGTTTTTTGACAGTGGGGATAACAGTAGGGTTATTTTCTCTCAGTTTGCGAATCAGGGAATTGAGATCGCCATCAGAGTAGTTTATACTTTGCAGATATTTGTGTGCTTTTGCTTTATCCTGTTCATTCAAACTTTCTAAGTAGTGCAGAGGTTCACTGCATGTACTTTGTACTAAGCTGTTATGAATACCTTCTTCTTCCAAGCTTTTAACAAGTACTTGCAGAAATTGCTTTTTAATGTTATCTGTAGTATCTCCACTCAAACAAATTACCAAGTGCTTGTGGCGTTGGTTTTGTTTGTAGAGTTCTAATGATTGTGCGATCGCTTCACCCTTACCAGATGTTGCCATCTTCACTTGACGCAAAATTCCCTGCACATGGGGACTTTCAAAAGACTGTTTAAAAAAATTAGCAATTACCACCGCAAAGTGAGACTTACCCTTACCGTAATCTTGTATGATGAGATGGATACTCGCCTCATTGCGGCTGTGATAGCTGCGTCGTATTGCATCCAAAATACCAACTGTCGATAACTCAGGCTTTTTCGGGTCATAGTTAAAAATGAAACCTTCGCACAGATTCAAATTCATCTGTGGGTCATCAATCATGCCAAAATTGACAGAATTGGCGACAATTCCTTTCTCATTAATTTCAACCAGTTGGTTAAGGAGCATAAAACTTAACTTTGACAATTTTGTAGCAGGTTGACAAAGTAGGGGTAGCGCACCTTCATTTTATGCCCCTACCAAACGCGAATTATCCTGATGGAATCCGCATAATACGCTGTTCAGACCAAGTTTTGGGTGCAAGTTGGTGCGGAAGTAATATCCACAACAGTCGCTCCAGTTTGCGCATCTGTTCCAAGTTCTTCCAGAAAAGAGTAATGTGACTCCCCGAATGGACTTGGAGATAAGTAATTAAACAATCCAAACCCTCCAGTAAAACCAGTGGTTTGTTTACTCGCAAACACATAGACTTAATAGCAGCCAATTCCCGATCCAAATCGTGATGAAGAGCAAGAAACTTTTCATCCTGATTTATTCTTTGTAGCAAATTTTCCCTGTAGTTGACCAGATGGGCATTATTGTGTAGCGCAACAAGCCTAATTTGAGCGTCATTATACTTATCCCAAAGTAGCAAATGAACTCGGTCATCCGGTCTAGCATCGCGCAAAGAAACTTTACTAATTTCTGTCATACGCCTTCTCCAAAAGTGCCAGTGGTTCATCCCAACGCGAGATTACCTGAAAAGGAGGCACTTTCCGTCGTTGTTCAACAATCCCGTAAGCTTCCAGGGTATTAAGTTGTTCTTGTAGCGCTTCTGCCTTGATCCCCAACACACTCCTCAGCCCCATTTTTTGGTTTAAGATCGACTCAGTGAGAACTGACCCATCGTCTTTAAAATCACGTTCCCATAGCTTTGCCAAGAAATATCCTACTAGGTATGGATTGGGCAAGCGGGCAGAACCAGCAAAATACTGGTCTTTTTCCTGAGTAATAAATTTACAGGATGCTAATGCTTGGGATTCAGTGTATGCTCCCAAGATATATCTGATTCTACCAGAGATGACTTTATTTTCTTCTTCAAAAACTAAACTATAGTGATGTAGTAGTTCATCACGGGTAAATTTGCTGTGCTGAGGTAAGAACGTGTAAATAAAGTAAGTCCATCCACCCCAATCAGCAGGGTTATCTGGTGGTTGATTTAGCCCGCGATCGCCAAAACTCAGATAAAAGTGCATCAACCAGTCTGTAGCATTTGATTCTAACTCAGGATCTAGTCGCCAGACAATTTCCCCTTCTGGGCTGAGACGATTATTTTTCAATAAACCTGCACGAGATGCCCAACTCTTGATCCTTCCTACCTTTGCATTACCCAGACTCGTTTTATCCATTAAGTTTTGCAAAGTATCATTTAAACCTTTGTTTCCAGTAGCAGCACGTAAGATTCTACTAATTTCATCTTTCTTAAGAGTGAAATTAGCATTAAAATGTAATTGCAATTTAGCCATAAAAATCGTTATGTCTCAAACCGAGATCGCGCAAAGCTAATACTGTAATACCAAATATGCTAGCGATCCAAGCTGCGATCGCAGGCGACAGGTGTGCGTCTACCCAGATCGTCATGCCACCAACACCGGATGATTAAGCTTATGCGAGGCGTATAAAAGTGCCGCGTTAAGATCATCCGCTTCAAGATCGGGCATTTCTGCCAGGATTTGTTCAGCACTAAGTCCAGCCGCAAACAAGTCCAGTACATCTGATACTCGAATTCTCATGCCCCTCAGGCAAGGGCGACCACCACACTGTTTAGGATTAACTGTAATTCTTCTAAGTAAGTCTGACATACGGTTTCACTCCATGATGAATCCTTGTCCCAGTATAAGTAAGTTAAACACTGCTTGCTCTACTCAAAACTTGGAATCTGCTAAATTGCCATCACATTTCAACCATTTGTCAACTGGCGCAAGTTTGTTGAAAGAACGCTTGAAATTTTCGGATTCTTCAATCGAGAAGGGAGTTGAGCCAGTCACGGACTTCTCCTTTGCTAATGCGAGTTGAAGATTGATTCGTAGAAGTATCTTTCAAAACTTCAGACATCACCGACTCATAGGCAGGGTTGTCACGCTCTATCACATCAAGCTTTTGATAACCTAATGCTTTCATGTCCTCAAGAAGAATCGGCTTAGTTGAACTTGCTTGAGGAAGTAATCCCTTACGAGCTTTCAGCCAAGGAAATTCCAAGTGAGTCATCCCACTAAGTCCATAAGCATGGTAGCCGCCAAAGTATTCCCAAACTTCCTCTAAGAGTTCCTTCTTCTCATTAGGAATCTGTAACAAGAATTCTTTGCTAGGAATTGGTAATTGATTAGCTTCAAATTCGCTGTAAAATCTGTAAGCCGGAGGACACACAGGACCATATCGCCTGGGTTGGATTTCTTCATTAAACAATGGCTCATCGTACAATGCCAAATGCAGGCATTGTGTATAATACAGAAGCTTTTGAACCTTCATGTTGGTCATTTCAGCTTCTATACCGTCCTCATAAGTCTTCACAATGAAGTAACGAGCCACAATGAGACAATCGATCATAGCAACAGACGCGCAGATCAAAGTTAACTTTTTAGCTAGCGCAAATTTTTAGCTAAGCATACACATCTTATTATAATATAAGCTGTGAAATAATACAAATATACTACTTTAACCGTGTCTTCATAAAGATTCTACAAAAGGAGAAAAGATCTTGAAGTTGGGATATATTATTGCTTACGTCCAAAATGTGTCCGCTACTGTGAAATTTTATCAGCAAGCGTTTGGGTTAATGCACCGATTTATACATGAAAGCGGGCAATATGCCGAAATAGAGACAGGTACAACAACCCTTGCTTTTGCCGCGAATGAACTTGCAACATCAAATCTTTCAAAAGGATACCAAGAAAATAGATTAGCGAATCTACCAACAGGAATTGAAATTGGTTTTGTTACAAAAGATGTCTCAGCCGCGTTTGCACGTGCAGTAGAAGCAGGTGCTGATACTGTTGTAGAACCCAAAGTGAAACCTTGGGGACAAACCGTCGCCTATGTTCGCGATTTAGACGGAATTTTGGTTTCAATCAATAGCCCAATATGAATGGAACGAGAATTACCTCACTCGATAATTTAAATTGTAGCCAAAACGAGCGGGCGATCGTCCCAACAAGAAGTTGCCATTGCCCTACGCTCTCCAAAAAATTAAGGATTTGGCTATGCTATTGCTTATGAGTAGGCAAGTCTATTAGTATAACTGGTATTGGGAAATCAAAAAATGCTTTAAAACAATGACTTATACAAAGAATGATGGAAATTCATCTGCTTACTCTAATGAATTTTTTAATAACGAATGGAGAATTTATCAAAAAGTACTAAACAACAATTACCTGAGACATGGGGAAATATACAGTATACTACACAAATTACTGGTTAACTACTTTCAAAAATCCTTTAGTATGCTTGACCTTGGATGTGGTGATTGTACTTTTATAACTCAAGCTTTATTAAATACCACTATTACTGAATATCAGGGTGTAGACCTCTCTGAATCAGCCTTGAAAATTGCTCGCTCTAACATGGCGTCTCTTGATTGCGAAAAAAACTTCATTCAAGGCAATTTCTTGGAAGTGGTTCCCGAATTAGTGAATCAGCGTCATGATAGGTTTGATATCATTGTAGCTTCTTATGCACTCCACCACTTGAGTTTTGAGCAGAAGGACTTGATGATTGGACAGTTAGCTTCTCTGCTTCAAGCTGGTGGCGCTTTTATTCTCATAGATGTTGTTCGCCGAAAAGAAGAAGTTCGAGAAGTCTTCATGAAACGTTATCTAGAGGGAGTACGCAAACACTGGTCTTTACTCACCCCGCAAGAGTATTTGATGACTGAAAACCACATTTCTTCACAAGATTTTCCTGAAACTCAAGAAGCTTTGTACGAAATTTCCCGAAAACACAACTTTACTCGTGCTGAGTGCCTCTACTGCGACCCGTTAGATGTCATACAATTATTATGCTTTTACCGATAACTTAACTTATATTTTGCACCTGTAAAGGTAAACCATAATTTGACTAAATTCTGAATAAGGTAAAACTATTTAATTATGAAGCAATTTACTGGTAAAGTTGTTTTGATTACAGGAGGTAATTCTGGTATCGGCAAAGCTACAGCATTGGCTTTTGCTGAGTCAGGGGCAAAAGTAGTGATTGCTGGCAGGAGAATCAAAGAAGGTGAAGAGACTGTTAATTTAATACAAAAGGCAGGTAGTTCAAGTATTTTTATCCCTACAGATATTACTCAAGAAACAGAAGTTAAAAATTTAATCAGCCAAACAGTTAAAACTTTTGGTCGTTTAGATTATGCATTTAATAATGCTGGAACTCCGGGAATTTTAAAAGTCAATATGGATGAATCGGAAGAAAATTGGAATCAAATTATTAATACTAATTTGAAAGGAGTTTGGCTATGTATGAAATATCAAATTCCGGAAATGTGTAAAAATGGTGGTGGTGCTATTGTGAATAATGCTTCTATTAGAGGATTAGTTGCTGCTAATATAACTAATCAGCAAGAAAATCAACCACAACATAATATTCATTTTTATTGTACTAGCAAACATGCAGTTTTAGGACTTACTAAATCTTTAGCCGTACAATATGCTAAGGATGGTATTAGAATTAATGCTGTTTGCCCAGGAACTATTATAACTCCTATGGTAAAGTCAGCTTTAAGTGAGGAAACAATCAATAATTACAGTAATCAATATCCCATAAAACGACTGGGTACACCTGAAGAAATTGCTCAGGCAGTATTATGGTTATGTTCAGATTCAGCTAATTTTGTGATTGGACATTCATTAGTTTTAGATGGTGGTTTAACTATTCAACATTAGTTTTAGATGATGATACAGAAATCCCATGTTTTCAAGCACAGATACCCTTGCTTGCGTGCCTTCTGAACTCGTGATTGAAGTGAGGCTAAAAAAACTGCCAAAAAATCTATTTTTCCTCTACAGCCTCACAGTAAAGTCAAAGCAGCCCATTTTGGGGTCAAATTAAGACGAAAACTAGTGCTGGAGAGCTTTCTTCTCGTTATCATGCTCTGCATGATTAAGATTCGTATCAGTTGAGCAACCAAAATGTCGTGAACATAAAAGGCTCAATTCCAACAAGTAAAACCATTTCAGCGCTCAACACCAATAAAATATCCTCTAAATCTCCACTTTGTGTAGTTGGGCAAGTTCTGCGAAAATCAAAAACGATTTAAAATTCAAGCACTAATCGTCCTTTTATCTTTGGACATTTGTTTTCATTAAAGGGAGAACTTGTAATGAAATTAGCTTACTGGATGTATGCTGGTCCTGCGCACATAGGCACATTGCGCGTTGCCAGTTCCTTTAAAAATGTTCATGCGATTATGCACGCGCCTCTGGGGGATGACTACTTCAATGTCATGCGCTCTATGCTTGAGCGGGAGAGAAACTTTACTCCAGTGACAGCTAGTATTGTCGATCGCAACGTATTAGCACGCGGTTCCCAGGAAAAAGTAGTAGACAACATCACCCGTAAAGACCAAGAGGAACGTCCAGATCTGATTGTGTTAACTCCCACCTGTACTTCTAGTATTTTACAAGAAGACCTGCAAAACTTTGTCGAGCGGGCGCAGTTGGAAGCAAAGTCAGACGTATTGCTGGCAGATGTGAACCACTACCGCGTTAATGAGTTGCAAGCTGCCGATCGCACTCTACATCAAATCGTCCAATACTACATTGAGAAAGCTCGCAAAAAAGGCGAACTCCCACAAGCCAAAACCGAAAAACCCTCTGTCAACATCATTGGTATTTCCACCCTTGGTTTCCACAACCAGCACGACTGCACTGAATTAAAGCGGTTGATGGCTGACTTGGGCATTGAAGTTAATGCGGTGATTCCCGAAGGTGCTTCTGTTCACGAGTTAAAGAACTTACCCCGCGCTTGGTTTAACCTTGTGCCTTACCGTGAACTAGGTGTATTGGCTGCTCAGTACCTAGAAAAAGAATTTGGCATACCCTACGTAGATATTACCCCAATGGGTGTAGTAGAAACTGCTAGATGTATCCGTAAAATTCAGCAGGTAATCAACGCTCAAGGCGCTGATGTTGACTACGAAGAGTTTATCAACGAGCAAACGTTGTATGTATCACAAGCTGCATGGTTTTCTCGTTCCATTGACTGTCAGAACCTAACAGGCAAAAAAGCTGTGGTATTTGGTGACAGTACCCACGCTGCGGCTATGACCAAGATTCTAGCACGGGAAATGGGCATTCACGTTGTTTGGGCGGGAACTTACTGCAAGTACGATGCTGACTGGTTCCGCAGCCAAGTGAGTGAGTACTGCGATGAAGTGTTAATTACTGAAGATCATGGCATGATTGGGGATGCGATCGCTCGCGTTGAACCTTCTGCTATTTTCGGTACGCAAATGGAGCGTCACGTTGGTAAGCGTTTAGATATTCCCTGCGGTGTAATTGCCGCGCCCATCCACATCCAAAACTTCCCCATTGGTTACAAACCATTCATGGGTTACGAAGGTACTAACCAAATTGCCGATTTAGTGTACAATTCCTTTACCTTGGGAATGGAAGATCATCTGTTAGAAATCTTTGGTGGACATGATACTAAAGAAGTTATTACCAAAGGTATTTCTGCTGATTCCGATCTTAGCTGGAACAAAGAAGCGCAAGCAGAATTGAACAAAATTCCAGGATTTGTACGTGGTAAAGTCAAGCGCAATACCGAGAAATTTGCACGCGATCGTAATATCAACGTCATCACAGTAGAAGTGATGTACGCTGCTAAAGAATCTGTCGGGGCATAATTGGCGGTTAACTAATAAAATACAGGGGTGAAGAGTCTGGTTTACTCTTCACTCTAAATGATGGGTTAAGCAATGACAATAGCATCATTATTTCAATGGGTGGAACTTAATCAAGATGTTCCCAATGGCTCAGTTCAACTCGGCGGTCGCGCAGTTGTATTAGATCATCTACAACTTACCAAAAATCAGCCTGAGCCTGGATATACCCTGGAAGTTTTCCAATAAGGGGAAACTTTAGACGTAATTTCTGTACCTATTTCTTGGGTGACACCTCTACCTAAAATGTGGGGAAATACTAAATACACGTCAACTGACACCAATGTGATTTTGGATTCCAGAAAGTAACACGCTACTATTTAGTGCATCAAATCTTTAACTATGTAAAAATTTCGCGTTTTCCATTGTTGGAAGTAGGAATTCGGTACATAACTGGTGTAGTCGTCATCCTGTTACAATACAAACACTTGACTAACTATAGACAGCTTACTACATATAATTACTTTAAGCGAAGTGGAGTCCAATCTCCTGATGGTACAAAGCTAGCCCAATAATAAGGATGCGTATATCTAGGGTCAGATAGTAACTCAAGTTGTGCTTCTCTAAGCGCCTGGTGTCTACCCTTACCTGCTTTTAATCCTTGATAATACTTCACCATCAGGTCTTTTGTGCCTGTATCATCTACTACCCACAAGCTGAGGATCTGACTTTGAGAACCTGCCATCACCAGCGCGCGGCGCAATCCATACAATCCTTCACCCACTTTCACATCGCCTAATCCAGTTTTACAAGCAGATAGTACTACCAACTGTGTTCCGTGTAAATCTAATCCTGCCACTTCTAATGCGGTGAGTACTCCATCATCAGTGAATGCTTGTGCAGTATGGCGATTGTTGATTCCAGCCAGCGCTAACCCAGCACGCAAAAGGGGATTTTCTTGTTGAAATCTCTGCGGTGGCTGTTGTAAGTTCTTTACCAATTCTGTAGGTAGGTCAAGTTTAATATCTTGAAAAAAGAAACCGTGAGTAGCTAAGTGTAGGATACTTGGAGTTGAAAGTTTTTTAATCGCGGTTTCTGTCGCTTGCTTGCCTAATAGGACCTTGGTATTAGGAAAAATCGCTTTGATTTTTTGTGCTTCTTCAGTGGTGGCAGCAAGCGCTCCAAATTTTAAGCTGGCTAAGTCAGTAGAGCGGAGATTGTGGTTGTTAGGGCGATCGGTAGTTGCAGCAGTAATTTCCATTTGGTCATAGTCAACGCCCGCAAATACAACAGGAGTAGAATTACTAGCTGATGAATCTAATTGTAATAAATCTCTTCCAGAAGTTAAATAGGAAAATGCATAGCGTTCAATTAGATACTTGCCTTCCTTATCCCTCAGCGCCTCAAAGGGAATGAGCGTTAGTTGTCCATCAGGCGATAGTAGTAAATGATGTGCATCGCCTAAGTACGGTCGAATAGGTGTCATGATTTGCTCATCTAACTTTCGGGCAACTTCATGCGCTGATGCGATGAGTGATGGATTCGGCAAGGTTTTACGCAGATTAGCAACAGACTTGTCTATAGCTGAAGCTTCCCCCAAGTCTACCCACTTTGGTTCCCCAGAAGAGCGTATCACCACTGCCGCATAACGTGGATTGCCCCATGTTTCACTGTGCTTTTGAGCTTTGGCGTTGAATGGTTGATATTGTACAATTTCAATTATGGCTGCATCCTTAGGTATTTTGGCTTGAATAGCTGATAACTCTACTGGTTGGATTGTTTTACGAAATTCAGCGCTTCGCTTGCTTATTTTCTCTTCCAACTTTTGTCTTTGGGCTTCGAGTTGCGAGAATGTGTCTTTGTTCTGCTGGAGTATTGTTTTTTCTTTATACTCCAGTGCGGATTGCTGCTGTAGAACACTTAACCACTCATCAAATAACCATAGGAGTTCTGGCTTGTTTGCTAGTTGAGAACGCAGAATTTGAACACTGTCAGCCATCGCATCCAACACCCGCCCTTTGTGGCGTAGTACTGTGGTGACTGCGAGTTGGGCTGCTGTTGAGTTGTTGCGTGCTTCTTGCAAAGCGAGAGAAATGATAGGATTGGTAGTTGTATATTTAACGTCGTTCATGTAAATTTGTTTACTTTGTTCTGAGTTTCGAGCAAAGTTGTCCACTAATTCCTTTTCTTCAATTTCTAGCAAATTTTGTAACAAATCAATGGCACGAGCAACATTCCCTTGTGCAAGGTACAAAAGAGTAAAATTGTTAAGGAGACGTATGACAAAAATATTAAATAAAGAAAGATGAGAGTTCTGAGATAGTATTTTCTCAAAAATTTCCAGAGAGCGTTTAAACAAAGGTTCCGCTAGTTGATAGTTCCTCTGTTTGTAGTACACTATAGCCAAACGGCTAAGAAAAACGGCGACATCCACATCAAAAGGTTCCTGAGGCGGTGCTTCAATAATTTCCAGACAGCGTTTTAACAACGGTTCGGCAAGTTGATAGTTTCCCTGGTCTTCGTACAATCGAGCCAAATTGCTAACAGAAGTGAGGACACCCGGATGTGACTGACCCAGTGCTTTTTCTTTAATTGCTAGATCGCGTTTTAACCACTGTTCCGCAAGTTGATAGTTCCCCTGGTCTTTGTACAGTTGAGCCAGTTTCTCAACAGACCAGGTGACCGAATAATGTGACTGACCTAGTGCTTTTTCTCTAATTGCTAGAGCGCGTTTATACAAAGGTTCCGCGAGTTGATAGTTCCTCTGGTAGTATTGGTACAGTTGAGCCAATTTGTCAACAGAAGTAGCGACATCCGGATGTGATTGACCGAGTGCTTTCTCTCTAATTTCTAGAGCGCGTTTTAACCACTGTTCCGCAAATTGGTATTTCCCCTGGTCCTGGTACAGTTGAGCCAAATTGTCAACAGAAGTGGCAACATCCAGATGTTCTTGACCAAGTGCTTTCTCTCTAATTTCTAGATCGCGTTTTAACCACTGTTCCGCAAGTTGATAGTTCCCCTGGTCTTTGTACTGTTGAACAAACTTCTTAATAGAACTGGTGACATCCGAATGTGACTGACCAAGTGCTTTCTCTCTAATTTCTAGAGCGCGTTTATACAACGGTTCGGCAAGTTGATAGTTCCTCTGGTTTTGGTACAGTCGAGCCAAATTTTCAATAGAAGTGGCGACATCCGGATGTTCTTGACTTAGTGCTTTCTCTCTAATTACCAGAGAGCGTTTATACAAAGGTTCCGCTAGTTGATAGTTCCTCTGTTCGTGATACAGTAGAGCCAATTTGTCAACAGAAGTGGCGACATCCAGATGTTCCGGTCTCAGTACTTTCTCTCTAATTACCAGAGAGCGTTTATACAAAGGTTCCGCTAGTTGATATTTCCTCTGTTCGTGGTACAGTTGTGCCAATTTGTTAACAGAAGTGGCGACCGAAGGATGTTCGTGACCTAGTGCTTTCTCTCTAATTATTAGATCGCGTTTTAACCACTGTTCGGCAAGTTGATAATTCTTCTGGTCTTTGTACAGTCGAATCAAATCGTCAAGAGACTTGGCGACCGAAGGATGTTCGTGACCTAGTGCTTTCTCTCTAATTATTAGATCGCGTTTTAACCACTGTTCGGCAAGT
>NZ_JACXAE010000038.1:271-629 GCF_014698965.1 Iningainema tapete BLCC-T55 | reverse complement strand
CCCCCGTCGGGAGTCACTGCCACTGCCCTTACCCCGTCGCTATGACCTTGGAGGGAAAAAAGTTCTTTGCCCGATGCTATGTCCCAGACTTTGAGAGTGCGGTCCCATGAACCGGAAATCACCCGCCTCCCGTCGGGAGTCACTGCCACTGCCGTTACCGGGTCGCTATGACCTTGGAGGGAAAAAAGTTCTTTGCCCGATGCCATGTCCCAGACTTTGAGAGTGCCGTCAGATGAAGCGGAAATCACCCGCCCCCCGTCGGTAGTCACTGCCACTGCCGTTACCGGGTCGCTATGACCTTGGAGGGAAAAAAGTTCTTTGCCCGATGCCATGTCCCAGACTTTGAGAGTGCGGTCAT
>NZ_JACXAE010000038.1:0-172 GCF_014698965.1 Iningainema tapete BLCC-T55 | reverse complement strand
GTTACCGGGTCGCTATGACCTTGGAGGGAAAAAAGTTCTTTGCCCGATGCCATGTCCCAGACTTTGAGAGTGCGGTCATCTGAAGCGGAAATCACCCGCCCCCCGTCGGGAGTCACTGCCACTGCCCTTACCCCGTCGCTATGACCTTGGAGGGAAAAAAGTTCTTTGCCCG
>NZ_JACXAE010000037.1 GCF_014698965.1 Iningainema tapete BLCC-T55 | reverse complement strand
TTTTGCAGGCATAGCTTATAGAATGCTGGGAAATATATCTTCCAGTATCCGTCAAAATGTATTTGACAGACTACTAGATCATGTACGCTCCTCGCTGGTACAAATTCTGCCAACAGATCAGGCACAGCAGATGGCAGAGGTTTTTGGGGTACTGGCAGATACAAACCGCCTACGCCTTCTATCAGCTTTGGCGAACCAGGAGTTGTGTGTTTGCGATCTAGCGGCTTTGACGAAAATGACAGACTCAGCCGTTTGTCATCAACTGCGTTTATTGAAAGCCATGCGTTTGGTCAACTATCGACGAGAAGGTCGGAACGTTTACTACAGCTTGGCTGACAATCATATTGTCAATCTGTATAGCTCTTTAGCAGAACACCTAGATCTATCAAAGGCAACGGAGTCACAGTGCTACTAGTGCTGCCACAAGATTTACACACGACTCAATGGCATCCGAAAGCAGCCCTACTGACTGAGTTAGTAGGTAAGCCCCAAACTTCAGAGCAATGGTGATGATCGCAGCTGTGATCGACAAAAAAGCATAGGAGCGAGCTGTTCGACTACTCATCACAGTTACTAACTAGTGATTTAGAGCTAATAGTAACAAACTTTGCTTTCACCTTCATCAACCCTCAGTTTACAATTGAGGCATGAGTATTAGATGGAATTTTACAGCTTTTTAGTAAGGCTCTACAAAATTTCATCCTGTTTTCATAGCGGTATGAAAGACTAGTGAAAGAGCGGCTGTTAGAGCGCAATTCTGCTTCCTAATACTTAAGGGTACTCAAGAGCGATGCCAATCTGTAACCGTTTTCAAAATTTTACGTCACTCCATTGTGTTTATTTGACAATGCTGAGTTTGCTGCTGCTAAGTGTTCCTGCAGGTGTTTTAGCTCACGGAAATCATGGAAATGAATTTCAAGGCGGAAGCACCCCCCAAGGTTCTGTTGAAGTTGATGCAGAAATTGCCAAAAGGCTAGGAATTAAAGTAGAGCCTGTTAAAAAAGAGCGGCTAGATGTTGGCATTAAAACCACAGGACAGATTGAAACCCTGCCTAGCCAAAAAGCGGAAGTAACTACCCCAATTTCCCAGGCGAAAGTGGTTGAGTTGTTAGTAGAACCTGGTGCAACAGTAAAAAAAGGTCAACCAGTTGCTGTTTTAACCAGTCCAGATTTGGTAACACTGCGCGTTGAGTCTCAGGAAAAACTCGCACAAAGTCAAGCGGATTTACAGCAAGCGCAAGCTGACTTAACGCTGGCACAGCAAAATTACGAGAGGTATCAGCAAATAGCCACAGCTGAAATAGCCGAAGCGCAGAGCCAAGTTGCATTTGCTCAAGAAAAGTATAACAGAGACTTGCAGTTAGCAGACGCAGGTGCATTGCCCCGTCGCAATGCTCTAGAATCTCAAACTCAGTTAGCAACAAGTAAGGCTGAACTTGCTAAAGCCAGTAGCCGTCGGGAAGTAATTGAAGCAGAAAATCAACTCAAGCGTGCTTCAGCAGCATTTAGGGTAGCAAAAAGACGTATTCAACTTAGTAATAGCACTTATGAAACTCGGTTGCAACAACTGGGAAACAGCGCTAATGCTAAAGGATTGGTAACGGTAACGGCTCCGATTTCAGGTAAGGTTGCTGATCGCGAAGTTACCCTGGGACAATCATTCGAGGATGCGGGTGGCAAGCTGATGACGATTGTGAATGACAGTCAGGTTTTTGCTACAGCTAATATATATGAGAAAGATTTAAATCAAGTTAGGACTGGTCAAAGGATAAGGGTGAAGGTAGCCAGCTTGCCTAATCATACTTTTAATGGACGGATTACGCGAATTGGCTCGTTGGTATCCAGGGAGCGAGTAGTATCAGTACAAGCCGAACTAGATAACTCTAGTGGACAACTTAAGCCGGGGATGTTTGCGGAACTAGAGGTAATAACCAATCGAACCTCAACAGCTATGTTGGCAATTCCGAGTTCTGCTGTAGTGGAGGCAAATGGGAAAAAATTGGTTTACCTGCAAAATGGTAATGCCTTCCAGTCTGCTGAAGTTACATTAGGTCAAACTTCTGGAGATTTAGTTGAGGTAAACAGTGGTTTGTTCGATGGCGATTTGATTGTCACGCAACGTGCTACTCAACTTTATGCACAGTCTTTGCGTGGTGGTAGCAAATCACACTCACACAACCATGAGCATGGTCACAATCACTCAGAAGAACGAGAAGCAACATTACAAAATAAAAGTGGTATACAATCAACTTGGTTGTGGATTATACCAGCTACGGGAGCGCTCGCAGTTGCTAGTTTCATGGTAGGTCGTCGTACCAAACCAGGTCTAATTCCAGTACCTAACGGCAGTGAATTCAACATCCCAGGTTCGGTTGTAGGAGGAGATTCTGTTGATGCACAAGAATTGATGAATAACCATCACGTCACTCATCATGAGCCAAAAGTCACTAATCATAAACATAATTAATAAAAATGCTGAGTGCCGTTATTAAATGGGCGATCGCCCGTCGTTGGCTAGTCATCCTGGGGGCAATTGTCGTCACATTTTGGATATTTCAGACGATTATCCAAATGCCTCTAGATGTCTTCCCCAGCTTTGCACCACCCCAAGTCGAAATTCAAACAGAAGCACCAGGGCTTGCCCCTGAGGAAGTAGAATCTCTGGTAACTTTACCAATTGAAAGTGCAATTAACGGTACTCCCGGAGTTACAGCAGTACGATCCTCAAGTGCATCCGGAATCTCCGTTATCAGAGTCATTTTTAATTGGGGAAGCGATATTTATCAAGCTCGTCAACTAGTAACAGAGCGATTGCAACAAGCTCAAAGTAAACTACCATCAGGAGTGGAAACACCACAAATTTCCCCCACTAGTTCCCCCATTGGTACTGTCTTGCAATATGCCTTTACTTTGGAAGCACAGGAGCAGGGAGGCAGAGGGGCAGAGGGGCAGAGGGGCAGAGGAGAAAATATTTCCCCAGCTCCCCAGCTCCCCAGCTCCCCAGCTCCCCCTGCTTCTTTAATGGAAGTGCGGCGCATTGTTGATTGGCAAGTGACAAATCGCCTCTTAGCTGTTCCGGGTGTGAGTCAGGTAATAGCTTATGGTGGTGAGATGCGCCAATATCAAGTATTAGTTGATCCAGAAAAGTTGAAAGCCTTTAATGTCACTTTAGAAGACGTAGTGCAAGCTACCCAAGCTGCCAATGTCAATGCTCCTGGTGGCTATTTAATCACACCTGACCGCGAAAAGCTAATTCGGGGTGTTGGGCGGATTGAATCTATCGAAGAATTAGAGCAATCAGTGATTACTGCCCGCAATGGTACACCTGTGAAATTAGCCGATGTAGCTGATGTGCTTCTTGGTGCGGCTGTCAAAAGAGGAGATGGTAGCTTTAACGGTGAAAAGGCTATCATCGTAATGATTAATAAACAGCCTCAAGCCGATACTCCCACTGTCACTCGTGCAGTAGAGGCAGCGATGTCCGAGATTAAAGCAGGCTTACCCAAAGATATCAAAGTTACTGCAACTTTTCGTCAAGAAAACTATATTGATTCTTCGATTGAAAATGTTAGAGAAGCTTTAGTAGAAGGCAGCATTATTGTTGCCTTAATCCTCATTCCATTCTTGATGAATTGGCGCAACCTCGCTGTTTGTTTAACTGCCCTTCCCTTGTCTTTACTAGTAGGAGTGCTGCTGCTAAACTGGTTGGGACAGGGTTTGAATACAATGACTTTGGGAGGGTTAGCAGTCGCGATTGGTTCAGCAGTTGATGATGCGATTGTAGACGCGGAAAATGTTTACCGCTGCCTGCGAGAAAATAAGTATTCCCCCAACCCACGTCCAGTTTTAGATGTGGTGTATGAAGGTTGTCAAGAGGTGCGCGATTCCGTATTTGGAGCAACTATAATTACTATAGTTGTCTTCTCGCCTATTTTTGCTTTGACTGGGGTAGAAGGTAGCATTTTTATTCCCATGGGATTGGGCTATCTAGCAGCAGTTATTGCTTCTAGTGTGACAGCATTAACTGTGACTCCGGCTTTATGTGCAATCTTACTGCCTCACGGTCGCTTACCAGAAACCGAACCTTGGGTTGCAAGATTTTTTAAAGGGCTGTATCATCCCTTGTTAACATTTTCTCTGCGGCGTTCGGGTATTATTTTAGCCCTAGCTGTTGCTAGTTTGGTGGCAGCAGTTGTAATTTTTCCAACATTTGGAAGAATATTTTTACCGGAGTTTCAGGAGCAAACTTTGGTGAATACTATAACTCTTTATCCAGGAGTATCTTTAGAAGTTACCAATGCGGCAGGCGAAGCAATACAAGCAGCGCTCAAAGATGACCGCAGATTTCCATATGTGCAGTTGCGTTCCGGGCGTGCGCCAAGAGATGAGGAAGCAGCAGGGGTGAATATGGGACATGTGGATATTGAATTGAGTAACTTAGGAATGAAAGATAGGGAGGCAACTATTGAGAAGCTGCGAGAGGAATTTAACAAGTTACCAGGGGTAGCACCGAATATTGGTGGTTTTATTTCTCACCGGATGGATGAGGTGTTGTCTGGGGTAAGGAGTGCGATCGCTGTGAAAATTTTCGGTCCCGATTTAGAACAACTTCGTACTATTGGCAATCAGGTAAATGAGGTGATGAAAAGTGTTGATGGGATTGTAGATTTGCAACTGGAACCTCAAGTGCCAATCGAACAAATTCAAATTAAATTTAACCGACTTGCTGCTTCCAGATATGGTTTGACAGTAGGAAAACTTGCCGAAATTATTGAAACTGCCTTTAATGGAAAAGTGGTATCCCAAGTTTTAGAAAAACAACAAACCTTTGATTTGGTTGTATGGTTAAAGCCTGATGCACGTCAAAACCTAGATACCATTCGCAATTTGTTAGTTGATACTCCTTCTCAAGGGGGGGACGAAAGGGGGGGTAAAATTCCTTTAGCACAAGTTGCCACAATTGACAATGGCACTGGTCCAAATACCATCAAACGCGAAAATGTTTCCCGTTTGATAGTTGTTTCTGCTAATGCTAGTGGCAGAGATTTGCAATCCGTCGTCAATGAAATTCTCAACAAAGTTAAACAGCAAGTGCAGATTCCCCCAGGGTACTTTATTCAATATGCGGGACAATTTGAGGCACAAGAAAGAGCCACGCAAAATATCTTAATTTGGAGTGCGATCGGCTTTGTAATTATTACGGTAATTATGCATCTTTCGGTCAAATCCATTCCTTCTACCGTCATGATTATGATTAATTTGCCTTTAGCATTGGTAGGGGGAATATTTTCAGTGGCTTTGACTGGAGGCGTGATTTCTATTGCCTCTTTGGTTGGGTTTGTTACTTTATTCGGAGTTGCTACCCGTAATGGTTTGCTGCTTGTGGATAATTACAACAGTAAATTTGTATCGGGGATACCTTTGAAAGAAGTTTTGATTAAAGGGTCTATGGAACGTCTTAACGCTATTTTAATGACAGCTTTTACTTCGGCTTTAGGATTAGCACCTTTGGTAGTTGAAAGTCGTCCTGGAAAGGAAATTTTGCAACCACTTTCTATTGTAGTGTTAGGTGGGTTATTTACTTCTACAGCGTTAACTTTGTTGGTATTACCAGCTTTGTACGCTAAGTTTGGCTCCTTTTTAATGCCTAAACGAATGTCAGTTGTGCATAATGGTAAGGTAGTTGGAGCAGTTGTTGAGCGGTAATTTTTGTCTCACGCAAAGTCGCAAAGACGCTAAGAAGAATATAAAGAAGAAGATTTTTTGCTTAATTATTGTATATGAGGAGTAAGTTGATGAAATCACTAAAATCTGGTTTGGTTGTTCTCGGAAGTGTGGGATTGGTTTTTTTGGTTGCTTGTAGTGGGACTCAAGAAAATACAGCTAGTAATACAGAATCTTCTCCCGCAGCTAATACCTCAAAAACTGAGACGGGTAAGTCACATTCTCAAATTAATCATAGTGATAAAGAGCATTCTCATGGTGGTCAAGTTGTAGAGACAGGTCAGTATCATTTGGAGTTAGTAACTCATAAAGAAGATAAAGGCTCTCATTTGGATTTCATTATCGAAAGAGGTGAAAAACACGAAATAGTATCTAATGCCAAAGTAACGGCTCAAGTTCAACAACCTGATGGAACTCAAAAAAGCTTAGATTTTAAATATGATACCCAGAGTAAAGTCTATACAGCTTCGCTTCCTAGCAACGCACCTGGTCAATATCCGATCAAAGTTACTGCGGATGTTAACGGTGAAAAGGTAAATGGTCGATTCACTGTTAATCAATAATCGGAGTAGCAAGCATCTTCAAGTCGGTTGATGAGTTAATCAGTTATGCTTGGAGATACAACTACAAGAACTAATATGGAGTTTCCTTTATACCTTATGCGCTGAAGGCAATTTATCGTAACGGCACGTTCATTTTGCAAACAGCCTGCGACTTACCTGAAGGATCGGAGGTTGAATTAGTAATTCAACCTCCTCAAGTAATAGCACCATCTATCTCTGATGCGGAGACTAAGAAGAATTTTTTAAAATCACTGATCGAGCGGATGCAACAAAATCCAATTCCACTGAATGCGCCTCGCTTTTCACGGGATATGTTGCATGAACGCCGTTGATACCAACATCTTCTAATTTTTGCGATTAGGTATTACTTTTAAACGGCTAAAATTTCATCCTAATTTCATTTCAATTTGTCAAGCTAATAAGTAACAGTATCATTAAATCTCTTGCAAAAGTCACTTAGATGATAACTAACGGGGATAAACATAGATGCACACCGATAAATTATCTGTGTTTATCTGTGTACATCTGTGCTTATAAATATCCGTTATTTGGAATGAGTGCAAGAAATCTATTCGCATGCATGGGATTTTAATGGTTGATTGACCTACTTCGAGACGTGAGATGAAAAAAATCTTAATTTATACTGCACTGGTTATAGCTACCGCAATCTTAATTCCTACTAATTACGCAAGTGCTAATTTAGATGATAGTACAGCTATTCATATTGATGGAAACGTGCAATTTCCTCCTAATCGCTGGCGAACTGTTAGGCATAGTTTCCGGGTACACATTCCTAAGAATGGCAAGGCTGTTAACCAGCTAATTATTAAGGTTCCATCTAGTGTAACTGTCAGTAATAACATCAAAAATATTGATGTTGAGGATGAGAATGAGCAAAAAATTAGCACTAATGCTTCTGTTGAAGGTAAAACGGTAAGACTAGTGTTTCCTGAACCAGTTGCACCTAACTCTATATTGCATATTGATCTTAACAATGTACAAAGAAGAAATTTTGGTAATGGTCATGTCTACCGTTTTTCGGCTACAGTTGTTGGCAGTAAGGCAGAAATTCCTGTAGGAGTAGCTTGGTTTCGGATGTACTAATCCATCATGTAGGGAAGAAAGATGAAAGTTCTGCTAGTTGAATACGCAAGCTTACACTTCGTTTTTAACTATCGCACAACTATTCGAGTGCGGAGTACTCACCTCAAGATAGATACCTAAGTTTTGCATAATATGTGACAAATTGACGCGAGGTAAGCAAAATTTCGTCCTTAACACCTAAACAAATTCAGCGGTGGGCTACTGATTACGGTGGCGGTAAGACTAGTTGCGGTAAGGATGAATAGTATCGTCAATGCGATCGCAAGCTTTCCAAAATAGCGAGCGCTCACTTTTGGGAATTCTAATTTTTTCAACAGTCATCAGCTAAATGTTTGGGGCAATATCCTTACACAGACTGGTGAGAAATTTGACACCTGAAGATGAGGGGTTATCTAGCTTGTGTAGGGCGAAGAAAATAGTAATAATTAATCTCAATAAACTCCAATTTAATTAATCATGACTATTACTATTTCTCAACAAGCGCACGAGGAACTCTTTCAAGAAGTTGATCGAACCCAACATAATGACCCCGACGATCAGTTAGATGTGACCTGCAAGTTTCCCCAAACATTGGGAGAAGGATATCATCGACGAATTGAATTGCGACAAGGTTTATTGTTGGAGATTGAGAGCTGTCAGCGCCCTGACAATTTAATCATACAAAGCATTGACCATCCACACCCCCTAGAGTTTTGGTTTATGCTTTCAGGACAGTGGCGGGAAAGCTCTCCTTGGGCAGTTAGTGAGACAGAAGCTGGACAGTACGGTTTTTGGAGCAGTGGCATGGCTGTTGGAGGAGAAAATGAGTTTGCACAAGGACGGCAACTGTTTGTGAACGTGCATTTAGAACCAGAATTGTTGCAGTCCTTTATCGGCAATTCCTCCGGGGAACTACCACTCGCATTGCAACATTTAGTGCGATCGCCAGATCAACCACTCCAGTTTCGCTCCAACCTCATAACTCCAATGATGCAATATAATGTGCAGCAGATCTTGCATTGTCCCTACCAAGGCATCATCAAGCGTGCGTACCTAGAAGGCAAAGTGCTGGAACTGTTAGCACTGCTGCTAGAGCAAGAAGCAGAAATTCAGATGGGTTGCCGGACACCCAAGCCGCTAAAGCCGGGAACTAAGGAGCGGATTCTCTATGCTAGAGACTTATTATTGCAACAGCTAGACAATCCACCTTCTACCGTAGAACTGGCACGCTTGGTCAAACTCAATGAATATGCACTCAAGCGTGGGTTTAAACAGGTGTTCGGCAAGCCTGTGTTTGCTTATCTCCACGATTACCGCTTAGACGTGGCGCGTCAATTGCTGGAAACTGGGGAAATAAAGGTGAGTGAAGTTGCCCAGAAAATCGGCTTTGCCAGTCGGAATCACTTTGCTGCTGCTTTTAGGAAGAAATTTGGCATCAACCCCAAAGAATACTCAATGCAACGCAAACACTTCTGATTGCGACCAAAAAAAACTCCCGCTAGCGACCAAAACAGCTTTGCGATCGCACTAGATTACTGATAATCTTTCTTGAAAAGAATTCTTGTTTGAGTCCAGTGCGGGGTAATTAAGTGAAACAAAAGCAGTTAGTAAAGATTTTCTTACTGACGATTTCCGTTTGGCTTTGGGGTGCAGCCAGCGCAGCTGCTACTAAAACACCCAAGCAAGAGAAACAAAATAAATCTGTGGCATCGCTACTACGTAATTCCCAGTCAATTAGAGAGATTCCCAGACTTGATCAGATAGAGCGTCCTAGCACTAGCGCCCAAATGCTAGTACAATCGAACCCCCCGAACCAGGGGGGTGTTGTACCAATCACGTCCGTTAAAGCCAATCCTACTAATAAAGGTGTGGAGATAATTTTAGAGACGACTGTTGGGAAACAACTGCAAGTTATAAATCGTAGTACGGGCAATAATTTTATTGTCGATGTACCAGGCGGGCAGTTACGACTACCTTCAGGCGATGCTTTTACATTTCGTTCCCAGAAACCAGTTGAGGGAATTACTGAAATTACCGTAACAAATATTGATGGAAATACTGTGCGAGTGACAGTGGTAGGTGAGAAGGCTTTGCCAACGGTTGAGTTATTTGATGATAATGTCGGGCTGGTTTTTGGTATAACTTCTGCTGCAACAGCAACAAAGCCACCGCAAAAACCTCAAACGCCACAAGCTCAAGAAAAGCCAGCAAGTGAGACACCACAAGAGAAACCACTTGACTCACAGGGCGATGAACCGATTGAGTTAGTCGTGACAGGTGAGCTTGATGGATATCGCGTACCAGACGCTTCAACCGCAACCCGAACCGATACTCCTTTGCGTGACATTCCGGCATCCATTCAAGTCATTCCTCGCCAAGTGATTGAAGATCGGAACATAGAGCGCTTGCAAGATGCCTTGGAAAACGTCAGCGGTGTCACCAAAGGAGGAAACTATAGTGGTACAGCCGCAGGAGCGTTTGTCATTCGGGGCTTTACTCAAGCAGGGAACTTTAGAAACGGACTGCGTGATAACGGCTTCAATTCCTTTGCAGAAATTGCTAATATTGAGCGATTCGAAGTATTGAAGGGACCTGCTTCTGTCCTATTTGGTCAGGTTGAACCCGGTGGCATCATCAATCTCGTCACCAAACAGCCCTTGAACGAATCTTACTATTCAGTGGAATTTACCGCAGAAAACTATAACTTCTACCGCCCTACTTTCGATATTTCCGGTCCTCTGAATGCTGAAAAAACGGTTCTCTATCGGCTGAATGCTGCCTACCAAAACTCGGAAAGCTTCCGCAACTTCGTTGACACAGAACGCTTTTTCATCGCTCCAGCACTCACCTGGAAAATTGGTAGTAACACAACTCTCGATCTTGATTTTGAGTTTCTACGGAATGATACTCCGTTTGACCGGGGACTTGTGATATTGGATGACAATTCCTTTGCCCTTCCGATTAATAGCAATTTTAGCTATCCTTCTCTAGATGATCGTAAACAGACAATTTATAGAGGTGGTTACAGGTTTGAGCATCGATTTAGCGATAACTGGCGCATCCGAAATAACTTCCTTGTTTCATCATTGGATGCAGGAGGTACTAGTGTTTATGATGCAGGAAACTTGATTAACAACCGATTCACTCCTAGAGTTTTTTATAATGAGCGGAATGTTTTCCAAAATTATGGATTGCAAACTGACTTGATTGGGAAATTCAATACTGGCTCGATTGCTCATCAGCTACTTCTGGGGTTCGATTTCAATCGAAACACCTCTTTTTATGAAGGCAGGTCTGCTAGTTTACCTGCCAATGACATTTTTAATCCAGTATTTGAAATTCCTCGTCCTACCGTTCTCTCAGATCCCGAAATCTTCTCAAGCCGTACAGATACGTGGGGAATTTATCTGCAAGATCAAGTTACATTGTTGGACAATCTGAAGCTATTGGTTGGAGGACGGTTCGATTTTTCTACTCAAAATAATCTAGTTGCACGCGGTGAACAATTCGATGATGCGTTCAGTCCACGGGTTGGGATTGTTTACCAACCGAGTCAAGCTATCTCGCTCTACGCCAGCTATAGCACCTCCTTCCTTCCTGTAATCGGTCGTTCTACCAACGATTCTCGTCCCTTTAAGCCGACGAAAGGTAAACAATTTGAAGTTGGCATTAAAGGCGAGTTCTTGGATGGCAAGCTATCGGCAACTCTAGCAGCATTCGATATTACAAAAAGCAATGTCCAGACGACTGACCCCAATAATTCTAGATTTCAGATTCAAGTGGGTGAGCAACAAAGCCAAGGCATTGAGTTGGATGTAATTGGTGAAATTTTGCCAGGGTGGAACATTATTGCAACCTATGCCTATATTGATGCCCGTGTTTCGGAAGACACCAACAGAAATCTCATCGGTAATCGATTGAATAACTCAGCTCAACATACTGCCAGTCTTTGGACAACTTACGAAATTCAGAATGGCGGTTTGAAAGGTTTTGGAGGAGGACTTGGATTATTTTTTGTTGGAGATAGACCTGGAAATTTATCGAACACATTTGAATTGCCAAGCTTCTTCAGAACAGATGCCACCATCTTCTACAAAAGCGATCAGTGGCGGGTTGCGCTCAATATCAGAAATCTCTTTGGCGTTGAATATTACGAGACATCTCAAAATAGAAACATTATTTACCCAGGTGCGCCATTCACAGTGCAAGGAACCATTTCATTCACGTTCTGATCACACGACAGTGGGAAATAACCTTTAATAGGCTAAAATTTCATCCTAATTTCATTTCAATTTGTCAAGCTAATGAGTAACAGTGTCATTCGCCTGCATGTGATTCTAATGGTTGATTGACATACTTTATTATTGAGATAATTGACATGAAAAAAACATTAATTTATACTGCACTGGCTATAGCTACCGCAATCTTAATTCCTACTAATTATGCAAGTGCTAATTTAGATGATAGTACAGCTATTCATATTGATGGAAACGTGCAATTTCCTCCTAATCGCTGGCGAACTGTTAGGCATAGTTTCCGGGTACACATTCCTAAGAATGGCAAGGTTGTTAACCAGCTAATTATTAAGGTTCCATCTAGTGTAACTGTCAGTAATAACATCAAAAATATTGATGTTGAGGATGAGAATGAGCAAAAAATTAGCACTAATGCTTCTGTTGACGGTAAAACGGTAAGACTAGCGTTTCCTAAACCAGTGGCGCCTAACTCTGTATTGCATATTGATCTTAACAATGTACAACGACGAAATGTTGGTAATGGTCATGTCTACCGTTTTTCGGCTAAAGTTGTTGGCAGTGAGGCAGAAATTCCCATAGGAGTAGCTTGGTTTCGTGTGTACTAATCCATAGGTAGAGAAGACAGATGAAAGTTTTGCTAGTTGAAGATGAGCCAGACTTAGGTGCGTCAGTAGCGCGAAAATTAAGTCAGGAAAGATATATTGTTGACTGGGTTCAAGATGGGAATGAAGCTTGGAGTTGTCTAGAAAACGATTGGAAACAGTATACACTGGGAATATTTGATTGGTTAGTGCCAGGAATATCGGGTTTAGAACTGTGCAAGCGCTTACGGGTTCGCGGCTATTCTTTACCCGTGCTGATGCTAACGGCAAAAGACAGCATGGAAGATAAGGTAGCTGGATTAGATGCAGGGGCTGATGACTATTTGGTGAAGCCGTTTGGTATGGCAGAATTGCTTGCAAGGTTACGGGCTTTGCAAAGGCGCGTGCCTCAATTTCAGTCTCCGCAACTTCAAGTTGGTTGTCTGATCCTAGACTACGGTAGTTGTACGGTTTCTCGTCAGCATCCTAATGGTGACAAGCAGGTAATGTCTTTAACAAAGAAGGAATTTCATCTGCTGGAATACTTGATGAAACGTCCCAAGATGATTGTTACCCGTGAGCAAATTTTAAGTCATCTTTATACTTTTAGCACAGAACGTGTTAGTAATGTAGTAGCGGCTCAAATCCGACTTTTACGACGCAAACTGTCGGAATATGATTGTGATGTATTAATCGAAACCGTTCCTAACATGGGCTATCGTTTCAATCCCAGCAATGCAGATGAGACTGTTTCATAAGACGAGAGCAACGCTTGCTCTTTGGTATGCGGTAGTTATGGGTTTGATTTTGAGCTTATGCGGTTTCGCCGTATACGAGGTAATTATCGAGGCTTATTTGCTTTCGATCAACCGGGAACTTGAATCTGTCACAAGCACACTGCATAATGTGATTGAACCGACTCTGAAAAAACCTGGTCAAAGGTCGCCAGTTTTCGAGCAGATTTTACCTAATATCCTACCCAATATTTGTATGGCGCCTAACTGTGCCAGCAAAAAAATCCTCACCCACTCTCAACTCGCCCACTCTGAATACGGCATTGTTAATGTTCTTTACAAAGATAAACAATCTTATATACGTTTTGTCGATAGTTCGCGACAATTAATTGCTGTGGCAGGTTTTCAGCCTGAAGAATTGCCGCCCCTCGTAAAAACACAACTGTGGCAAACTGTCAAGGATTCACTTGGTAATCGTTACAGTCAGATGTCTGTGCCACTGCACACTCAAGATAATCAGCTTTGGGGCTACATACAGGTGGGACGCAGTCTCAAAGAGCTTGACAATCGTCTCGCTGCTTTGAAATTAATTTTTGGAGTAGGATTGCCAATTACGGTACTCTTAGTTGGTGGTTCTAGTTGGTGGCTGGCAGGATTGGCAATGCGACCAATTGACAAGTCATACAAACAAATGCAACAGTTTACTTCTGATGCTTCCCATGAGTTGCGTACTCCTTTGGCAGCGATTAATGCCACCGTGGAAACTGTACTCGATCTAAAGCAACTGTCTGAACAAGAGGCGCGTAATGTTCTAGCATCTATTAAACGTCAAAATCATCGGCTTGTTGAATTGGTTCAGGATCTGCTGCTACTATCTCGCTTAGATCAGCAAACGCTGGCAACACAAAGACTACCCTGCTGTCTGAATGTTTTAATTAACGATGTAATAGAGGAGTTTTCCGCGTTAGCGAGTTCAGCCAACTTAACACTAACATCTTCTATGCAATGTCATCAACCGTTATATGTAATGGGAGATGAAGACCAACTTTTACGTGTGCTTTCTAATTTAATTGCTAATGCTATTCAATATACTCCTGCTGGCGGTTATATAAATGTAATTCTTAAGCGCAACAATGGTAATGCGGTAGTAGAAGTTCAAGATACGGGCATTGGTATTGCACCAAGTGAGCAAAAGCGGATTTTTGATCGGTTCTATCGGGTGAATAGCGATCGCTCACGTAGCACGGGTGGTTCTGGATTGGGATTGGCGATCGCCACTGCTATTGTTCAGGCTCACAAGGGTAGCATACAGGTGCAAAGCGAACTTGGCAAAGGTAGCAATTTCATCATTCAATTACCATTAACAATTACCTTTTGAGCAAAAAAACCTCACACGTCAATGAAATATCGACTTGTGAGGTTCATATTCAACAAATCAAGCTAGTGATGGTTCAGGTAAAGAGCCAATTACCGAGCAGTGATCGCTAAACTGATGAAGTTACCTCCTGGTACATTTGCAATTCTGGTTGCCGCACCTGTGGACAAGTTAATGGTGTAAAGGGTTGTACCAGATAGTGCATAGGCAGTATTGTTGCCTTGAGCGTCGGTGAAAATATCAAACCCGCCGATAGGTGCAAAGTTTACACCAAGACTACCTACTGTTCTGAGAGTACCAGCATTAGGTGGGTTTTGCAGTACTAATATGTCTTGGTCGTAGTCAATATTATAAAGTTGTGTTGAGGTGGCTCCTGCAACATTATTGGTGTAGGCACTAGCAGTAATATTGGCTTCAAATCCAACTCTACCACTAACATCATCAGCAGCGAAAGCTATCGGTCCATCAGTGATAACTTCACCTGTGTCTACGTTAATACGGAAGTTTTGACCATTGCTACCTACTACCCGTAGACGATCTGCTGCTGGATTGAAGTCAAAACCTGACTGAAATCCGCCATTAAAACTGTTAGATAGTTGTCTTACTAATGTAGCTTGACCGTTATCAGGGTTAATGGTGTATAAGTTGTCAGTGTCTGTAAGACCATAAAGTAAATTATTTGCTGGACGGAAGTCAATGCCTACTAAGTTGCCGTTAATTCCTCTAACTCGAACTCTTGTATTAGCTCCACCCTGTAAGTTGATGTTTACTAGAGTGTTGTTAGTGGTTAAAGCGATTAATCTCAAATTAGCTAATCTGTTATCAGTAGCTGGTTCAATAGCAGTGCTATCACCCTCTGTAGACAAGTCACTTGTCTGAGCAATAGTTTTCATTCCGTTGACACTTAAACCAACGCAAGCTATCGCCACTGCAACGGCAGTTGCAAATTTGCCGATAATAGAGATTTTCATAGTATACCTAGTAAAATGGTGCTTCTTAAATTTGATTCAGCAATCAAAGCATTACTTAATCACTGATAGTTTCCTTTCTTACCTTTGACTAAAACAGTCTCAAGTGCTGAACAGCTACCTGTGCTTTTTATCAGTAAATTTTCGTATTAAATTTTTATCTAGTAATACAATACATTAGTTACATTAATTTTTATTTATATTTTTAAACAAAATAATTATTATTACTTTAGATATATTTCTAAAGATGTAGGTATTACTTTTTAGTACGCATTAGACATCTCCAAAAAACAATGTAGAGACGTTTCATGGAACGTCTCTACAAGGATTGTAGACACCGCACAATTAATTTCTGCACATGTCTACTACTACTTAATTAAACAAAACGACCGCTGGATTGTTTGCGGCGAATTCCAATTACTGCTGGACGTGGTGGTCCGTCAGAATTACCTTCAATATTACTAGGCCAGTTACTACCACGGGGTACAGTACGTTTTTGATTAAACAACGTACCATCCAAGTTCAACATTTCAATATCTCGACTAAGGATTTGCTGAGGAGTGAATGGAACTTGTTCACCTGGGTGCTGCACGGAAATAATCAGTGTATCCCCGACGAAAGTAGGTCCAGTCATTTCGCAGCGCACTGGTCCATAAGCAAAAGGTATAATTTCCCCAGCATCAGGACCACTGGTAGGAATATAGAAAAGGAAGTTGTTGCCAAACACACCAATCAAGCTAGAAGTCTCAACATTGAGATTAGAATCAATCTGACTGGGGGCGTTAGCACCGACTATTGTGTGTTCTATTGGTAATGGAGTTGCCGCTGCACCAGTGTTAAAACCATTGTGGGCGTTTGTAGACATGTCAGTAACACCCCAAATATTTCCTTGGCTATCAAAAGCAAGGTTATCTACGTTGGCAAAACCACTTCCAGGTTCTGCCCCTGCTTCTCCACCTTTAGCAAATCGCTCCCAACGGAAAGTTGTACCTGTGCTATCAGCGCTATCTTCGATAATTTTGAACAGTTCCCCAGAAGGTTGTGCGGCGTTAACAGCAGGACTGTACTTAGAAACAATAAAGATGCGAGAGTCTGGATAGCCATCACTTCCTGGCGCACCATCTGTGTAAGCGATGAAAACTTCTCTAGGATTTCTCGGATTGACTTCCAAATCTTCTGGGCGAGCAGTGGGAGTTGCACCAATTAGATTAGCTGCTAAAAAGGCATCAACTAGTACAGCACCTTGACTGGTGTAGAAATCTGACAATTTTCTGCCTTGATAAGCAGGCAGAATAGAAGCTTCATTTGCCGTAGTGACGCTGACAAATACGCTAGTTTCTGAAGGGTTGGCAGAAGGTCCGAACAACCGAATGGGGGTGTTACCATTTCTGGTAGCTCTACCTAATGCAGCAATTTCAACTGAAGCTAGTACTGATGGAGGAATGGGATTTGTGGGGGTATTTAGTTCTAGAGGAATCCACTCACCTGTACCGTTAGCGTTGTAACGAGCAACATACAGAGTGCCTTCTTCAAATAAGCGGCTGTTGTTTTTATCAGTAGGAGAACTAACTCTACCAGCGCTCACAAACTTCCAAGTGTGTCCTCCGCGTCGATCATCACCCAAGTAAGCAACTAATGGTTGTCCAGCTTCCACACGCATGGCGATATTTTCATGGCGGTATCGACCTAATGCTGTGTGTTTGCGAGGACGGAAATCTGGATTTGCTGGATCAATTTCTACCATCCAGCCATATTTTTCCCCAACTAAACCAAATCTTTCCCCTGTTGTCCCTCTAGTGTAACCTGTTTGAGTACCGTTATCGTTGACAGGTTCGGTAACGCCAACGAAAAAGGCTGAACTACCTTGGAAGTTCTCTTCAGCAGACAAGACGGTTCCCCAAGGAGTTGTACCACCAGAACAGTTGAATCCGGTACCAATGATCTTGTTACCTAATCCGTCAGAACTGAGAGGGAAGACTTCGGTTGCCGCAAGTCCAGTACCAATGAGATAATTATCATCTCCTTGCTGGTAGCTCTTTGAACCCCAAGATGTGACTTCTCGGTAAGCGTCAGTACGTTGAGAGTTAATTCCTAAACCTGAAAGTCCGTGAATGCGTCGGTTTTTCGGATCGCGAACAACACTAAAGCGTTCACCTCTATTTGAGCGAGAAATCCTGACAATAGAACCACCTACGTTGTACATGAATTCACCCAACAACTCAGTGTTGTTTCTGTCTTCGGGTAAATTTTGTCCAATTACGATGGGGTATGCGGTGGGGAATCCAGCTAAATCGCTTAAAGATTCAGGTGCAACAAAAGAGATTGGGTAGGAGACGTATTCGTGATTATTCCAAAGGTAGCCGTCGTTGGGGTTATTGCCACCAATGGGAATAAAGCTGGTGTAGTCGCTGTTGAAGCCAAAGTATTCTTCTTGGTTCGGGAAGACGCGATCGCCCCAACTCACAATTACATACCGTTCATATTCTGGTGGTACTACAACGTCATCAAGTACTGTGTATTCATTTAAGCGTGCATCAGCAGTAGGTTCTAAGATGCTTCCCGAATCTACTCCTGTTGGCAAGTAACTTTTTAGCTGGGTATAAATTGGTAACGGATGGGGCAAACGTACTGGCGTAAACTTTAGGGGTTCAATTGCGTTTACAATTGTCTTGTTACCGCCAAAAAGTTTTTCCTCAAAAGTAGGCGCTAGCACAGCCGCACCCGCACTGGCTCCAAAGAACGCAAGTAGCTGCCTACGTGTAAAATTAGACATTTGTTCCCCTCTAAGTAAGAATAACTAAAACCATTAGCTTAAAAAGCCTTTTTACTTTGCACTCGTAAAGGTAATTCAATTTTTGCCTCACGAGATCTCAGTATTTACATTCAATCAATACATATACATTGGCAATATTAAGAATAGGTTATCTTTCTTTAGTATTAAATAATATTTTTTATTTATCAGTACGAAAATTTAGTTTTTTTTTTGCACATCTTCCATTAGTTGTATTTTGTCATGCAATTCATCTATTTAGTTCTTCAAAGTATTTTCATCTAAAAGAAAGTTCTAATTGACGAAATCTGTTTTTCAAAGTAATTTTGGTAATTTTTCATGAGTATATAAAAATATTTACTATTATTTAACTACTAATTAATCATTACTTAACCCTTAAGTAATTGAAAATAGTATAGAAATAAAAGCAAATGATAATTTTTTACAAAATTTTACGGGAAGTACTTAAAAAAACTAATTAAAGTTAAAAAATTAGGAGTAACAAATGAAGGGTATTCTTTCGACTACTTTAACTGTTTTCGTAAGTTTAGTTTTATCTAATACTGCTAAAGCTGCAATCATTAACGGGGATTTTGAAAATGGCTTTAATGGTTGGCAAACAATAGGTGATTCTAGAGTAGAAGGAACTCAAGCTTTTCTATCAAATGCATTCAATGAAGTTGTGAGCATTGATGCCAATGGAAGAGAAATTCGCTCCGGAAATGCAGTTCCAGCAACTTTTATAACGGGTGTTGCGGAAAATTCTTTAGAAGGATTTTTAGGTTTATCGCAGTTCTTTGGAGATAATTCTCTGGGACAAGCGATCGAAGGTTCGGCAATTGGACAAACCTTTACAGCCCAAGCTGGACAAACTCTATCGTTTGCGTGGAATTTTCTCACTGATGAGTCTACAGGTAGTAATGCCGATCCAAACTACAATGATTTTGCTTTCGCTACTATAAGTAATAACTCGGAAAACTTATTCTTTAGACTAGCTGATACAACAGGGGATTTAACTAACAGTTCTAGTCAGAACTTTTTTGCCGAAACAGGATTTAAAACTTTTTCTTATACTCTGCCGACTAATGGAGAGTACACTTTAGGTATCGGAGTTGTGGATGTAGGTGAACGGACAGTGATTTCGGGACTATTTGTCGATCGCGTGCAAGCTCAAGCTGTTCCTGAAACAAGTTCAGCAGTAACTCTGTTGATTTTGGGCATGGGAGGAGTTAGTGTCCTCAAAGGTAGTCGTAAAAGACAAAATTACTAAAAATAATGTTGTTTTAATTTGACTCAGGGGGCAGATTGTAGCAGGATTAATGTGGATTGGCAACGATAACTGCGTCTGTTGTCAATCACTTAAATCTATGGAAATCAGCCATGACTACCACTACTGTTAAAGCTAGCTTTCCCATTGACTTGGGTGCTTATAAGCCTCTGGCACTAGATCCTGCTAACCCAACTTTGACTCCTGAGCAGCGCTCGACACTCCAGGCGAACATTCAACTGTGCCGTGATGCCATTATCTTCTTCACTGCCACTGGTGCAGCCAAGGGTTTGGGCGGGCATACTGGTGGTCCTTATGACACAGTACCAGAAGTAATAATTCTTGATGCGTTATTCCGGGGCGCACCAGATAAATTTGTGCCGATTTTCTTTGATGAAGCGGGACACCGGGTGGCAACACAGTATCTCATGGCTGTACTACATGGAGATATGCCAGCAGAACAGCTTGTTCATTACCGTGAAGCCAATTCTCACCTACCCGGACATCCTGAACTTGGATTGACACCTGGTGTGAAGTTTAGTGGTGGACGACTGGGACACATTTGGCCTTATGTTAATGGTGTGGCAATGGCAAATCCGGGCAAAGTAGTTATTTGCTTGGGTTCTGATGGTTCACAGCAAGAAGGCAATGATGCAGAAGCAGCACGTCTGGCTGTTGCTAAGAATCTTAACGTGAAGTTGATTATTGACGACAATGATGTTACAATTGCTGGGCATCCTTCTGAGTACTTGCCTGGTTTTAGTGTAGCCAAAACACTAGCAGGTCATGGACTGGAAGTGAATGAGGGAGATGGTGAGGATATTGATGATTTATATCGTCGCATCTGTGCAGCTGTAACTTCAGATGGTCCAATCGCAGTAGTAAACAAGCGCAAAATGGCAGTGGGGATTGAAGGGATAGAAGGTACTACCCACGGGCATGATGTGATACCAGCAGATAAAGCGATCGCCTACCTCGAAAAGCGCGGACTCACCGAAGCTGCAAACTACCTCAAAAACCTTCCCAAGCCTAAGAATACCTACACCTTCCAAGGTTCCGGTGACAAAATGGGTTCTAACCGCAACGTGTTTGGCTCAGCGGTAGTATCTGTACTCAGCAAGATGAGCGAAGCTGAGCGGAAAGAAAAGGTGATGTGTATCGACAGTGATTTGGAAGGTTCTTGCGGACTGAAAGCAATTCACGATGCTTACCCAGAAATCTTCTTCAGTTCTGGTGTAATGGAGCGCGGCAATATTTCTGCTGCTGCTGGATTCGGAATGGAAAAAGGTAAGCAGGGGATCTTCGGTACCTTCAGCGCCTTTTTGGAAATGTGTATTTCCGAAATCTCTATGGCGCGGATGAACTACTCCAATCTTCTGTGCCACTTCTCCCACTCCGGCGTAGACGACATGGCAGATAACTCCTGTCACTTCGGTATCAACAACATGTTTGCCGACAATGGGATGGATGACGGCTATGAAACCCGGTTGTACTTCCCAGCAGACGCCGCCCAGATGAAAGCTTGTGTTGAAGCAGTGTTCTTCGATCCAGGATTACGCTTTATCTTCTCCACCCGTTCCAAAGTACCAAACATCTTAGATAGTAATGGCAAAGACTTCTTTGGTGAAGGTTATAAATTCGTTCCTGGCAAAGATGAAGTAGTGCGTGAAGGAACTGCAGGTTACATCGTCAGCTTTGGTGATGCACTGTATCGTGCCGTAGATGCAGTAGAACGTCTCAAGCAGGAAGGAATCGATGTTGGTTTAATCAACAAGCCTACACTGAACGTCGTTGATGAAGAAATGCTTGCTAAGATTGGCAAATCTGGGTTTGTGCTAGTGGTAGAATCCTTCAACCGCCGCACAGGATTGGGTAGCCGCTTTGGTACCTGGCTACTTGAACGCGGTTTGACACCAAAGTTTGCTCACTTGGGTGTTCATCAAGAGGGTTGCGGTGGTTTATGGGAACAGTTTCCCCACCAAGGAATAGATCCTGTTGGTATTATGAACAAGGTTAAAGAATTGGTGAAATAATCACATTAGACAAAGTGAAAAACAATGTAGAGACGCGAAATTTCGCGTCTCTACAAGAATTGCTACCACTACCCAAATTTAAGGATGGTAATTGGGATTATCAGTGATGAGATTTTTGGCTTGGGCAAATGCCAGCAAGCGCTCATCAGCAGTGAGAAATGTGAATGTCATCATGTTTGCCCCAGAGAATTGAGGTAAAATACATAGCGCCGAAGCGAGTGGAACGGCATCATAAGCTCTCAAGGGATGACGACTGACGAGTTGTCCTGCCAACTGTACCATTGCTGCTAAATCAGCGTCAGAAATTGGTTGTGCATTACTTGGAGTGGGAGGTGTAAGTAAACCAGACTGATAGAGAGGCTCAAGCAACGGCAGGAGTTCAGTTATGGTTTGTTCAGGTAAAACTTGCAGCCAAACAGTTTGGCTGTCAGAAAAATTCACTGGAACCAAGGGACGCAACACTCCATTTTCATAAATTGCCGGAATTGCCTTAGCCATATCGTTAACTTTTAGTTCTATAACTATTTTATGAGCCATCCCAGTTTTACAACAACAGCTTTTTATGTGACGTGCGATACGCGGAGCGTAAACCCTTATCTAAAGCTTATTCATGATGTTCAATTACATTTTCGATAAATTTTTGCCAAGTTTCATTAGGAACCCAAATTTTATTTAAGTCTTTCTTTGCCTCTTCCTCACTGATGTGTTTATGCAGTCGGCGATAAAGATATACAAATGCTGAAACCCTCATATTAGCAGCACAGTGAACAAATACTTTTTTGTCTGTATTTGCTTCTATGACATGAAAAAACTCTGTCACATTCTCTATGGTAGGGTTTTCCCATTGCACGGGAATATGTATATACTGCATCCCTTGAGATTCAACAATTTGCTTCTCATCAGGCAAAGCATTGGATGATGTTGGTAGCGCTAAATTTACAACTACACCCTCTATCACATAGATGAATTCATCTTGTTGAGTATGCCAATGTCTCAGAGCCGAGCAACTTGCAGGCGCAAGGGTAACGAGGTTGACGCCAAAGTTCTTCAACCCAGCCGCGTTTCCTAACGCTTGTTTGATTCTCCCAGCCAAGAGTGGCTTAAATTGTTCGGGATAAATCGAAGTTGTGCGGCTGGGTACATTTTGAGGGTCGATAATCATATCTGCCTCTTTAAGTTGGTAAGGTAACAAGTGTATTGATTACTCACATTTGAGTAAACCATCCCGGATCATGCCTTGTATCACCCATTCTCTAAACTTTTCACTTTTATTCGGAAGACTAAGAATAATTTCATCGTATTTCTCAGGAATCTTGAAAGAGTAGCATTTTCTGCGACCTACGCCGACGCCTTGGTCTTTGAACTGGGTTTTTTTACTTCCTTCTCCCGCCATAAAATTTTTCCTTAAATAGATTGACTTTCCGCGTTGACTTGGATATAATATAAAAGAGTTAATAACCACCGCTTAACTTTTTACCGGAGCCTAGCGGTGGTGCTTGACCAATATCCGCGCTTAGACGCTAATCACCAGCTTGGACATATAATCATGTACAAACATAATATCAAAACTTCTCCAAAGGTAACAATAGGTATGCTGCGCCATAACGTCAAAAACCTGCTGGGCGTACTAGACACCAAATTGGTCAAAAAATGGGCATTAGAGCATGGGATGGGGAAGTTGGATATGCGACGCAAGTACTGTTGGCAACTGGTGTTAGATGCTTTATTTATCTGGATTCATAGAGGTAATCGTAGCCTGTGCAGTATGGGTACACAGCCAGAATTGGCGATCGCTGCTTAAAATCATTTGCTCCGAGCGTGAAAAATCCCCAAGCTCTTAGCATCGGTATTAAGAGAAATCGTATTGCGCTCAAGTTCAGATTCTCTTGCTGATACCAATAACTTTAACAGGATCTCCTATCCTTAAAATTTTTCCTGCTTCAGACTCAGGCACTTTTGTATTCACCGCTAACTTGAAAAAGTGGTTGAAGCGAGAAATGGTTGTCCAAGAGGGTAAAAACTCTCGCCTTTTGGCAATGAATATTTTTTGAAAGTTAGGCGTAATTTCACCAGTCTGAGAGTTTCGCGCAGGAACAACACAGCGCTGGCAAGGGTTAATTCCTGCAAAAAGTACGTCTCCCACTTGAAATTGAACGAAAAAGTTCGCTTCAGCAAATAATTGCTCCTCCCAAAAAGCTGGAACTCCACCAATTTCCAAATTGGTTCGCAGTCGGATTCGCAGTTCATCTACACTCAGATCTGGAAACCATGATGCCACAACTTCAAGGGTTGCTGTGCTGATTATAGTTGGTCCAGAAGCATTAGTATCATCTGGGAAGCCAGTGATGGAATTTTGCACAAATTTAACTGAGAAACCAAAATAGTTGCTTAACCAGGCTTCTAAATCTGCACGTTCTTTATCTACATGAAAAATAAATTTTTGGTCTTTGTTTTGAATTTGTAGGGAAATAATTCTATAGTCAACATCAAACCACGTTCTGAGTAAATGAACTTGAGCATTTCGCTTCCCATTCACGAAGTTCCCCCGTTCGTCAAACAAGGCAAATTCTCTGTCATGCTCTAAGGCACCACTTTGAAGAAGGGTTGTTTGATTTACAGCAAACCCATCTAAGGATTTGATGGGGTAAATGAATATGCTTACAAGGTGTGGTGATGTATTTGACATGAACTTTCGAGTAATTTGCTCACTGAAGTCGATACCGCTAGAGTACTCATAAAAGTGGAGCAATACAAGTACCACTTGGACATAAAAATACCAGTCCACTTTTAGCTCAGAGTTTGGTAATTACCCTCTTGAATCCTCTGACTTTTCCCGTTAAGTCTCGAAAAGCTTACTCACAAAGGATTATGAAGAAGGGACACTATATACGGTACAGT
>NZ_JACXAE010000036.1 GCF_014698965.1 Iningainema tapete BLCC-T55 | reverse complement strand
TTGTCTCATTTTATTCTTGGTTTGCTTTTTTATTTCAGTAATTACCGATTGTGACACTATTGGGTGCGGAATATAGGTTAAAGAAGTCGGGTATCTGATAAATTTCACGGATATACCAATTTCAACTGCAATTATATTGTTCAGTATATTTAGTGATGCCTGAAAATTAACTTTGAGAATAATATTGTCTTCAACACTAAAGCTTTATTAGCTGAGGTTGAATTGCACAACAAAAGGAAAATACTTAGAGCAAGTTACTTATTACCATATATAGTAGTTGGTGGATTGATTTTTTACTTAAACTCTGCCACAAATCTCAACTATATATTAAAAGGCTATCTAGTTTTGTTAGAAGCCCAAGCAAGTATTCTTGTAATTTATTTCATAATGAACAAGTTGGGTAAGCATTCTTCGCGCTCATCTTAAATAATATAGGCTTGTACTGCTAATTTATTGTTGGTATAAAAAATGAAAAGTAAAACATCAGCTATTCTTATTTGCTTTTTCGTGGGTTGGTTGGGAATTCACAAATTTTATCTGGGGAATAATTTAGCAGGTGTATTGTACTTATTATTTTGCTGGACTTTCATTCCGTCAATTATCGCATTTGTTGAGTTTTTTATATTAGCGTTTATGTCAGATGCAGATTTTAATGCTAAATACAACAAAGGTATGGCTCCTGCTGGGGGAGCAGTATCTGCCCAAGATGCAACCAAAGCTTTAGGTGATTTGAAAAAGCTTTTTGATACAGGTGTCATCACCGCAGAAGAATATGAGCAAAAACGGCAGAATCTTCTCAAATCTTTGTAATTTAAATCTATTGGTTAATTTACTGTGTCACAATCTGCTTCTTGGTTTAAACAAACCCCTGCTTGGGTATGGTTATCAATCACTCCTGTATTTGGGGGTATAGCGATCGCCTATGCTGGTTACAAATCTAAAACTAAGATTTGGATTGCAGTAGGTGTAGGCATCACATTTCTGAATTTTGTTCTATCTTCTATTAGTAGTGTAGCCGCTATAGTTTGGCTGATATATTTAGCTCAGATTGGCGTAGCTTTCTACCTGAAACACAGATTTCTCGCCAAAACTTATCCGAAAAATTTACCAATCCCTGAAGAACCAGAATTAGCTAAGTTAGTAGCACAACACCGGAGCAAGATTGATATTAATCAATGCTCGAAAAATGAATTGGTCAATAGTTTAGGATTACCAATAGTATATGCTAATAATATTGAATCACTACTGAATGAAGGTTATATTTTCACTCATCCAGAAGAGTTAACAGAAATCGCCGGGATTCCAGAAAATCAAGTAGCCCGGATAACACAACTAATTACTTTTAGTTACGACTACAAGAAAGAAGCTGATTTTTCTTGGAAAAGGTTGAACACTTATTCAACTGAAGAATTAATTTCATGTGGGTTGGATAAAGCGATCGCTACAAAAATTGTTACCGAAAGGCAAAGAGGCGAGTACAAGTCATTGATTGATGTGAAACAGCGAACCGGGTTGCCATTAAATACTTATATTCATATTATTTGAGAATCTTCTATTCTTTAGAGACGTTACATGTAACGTCTCTACTTTTCATAAACTTTATTTATCACCAATTTACTAAGAATTTTTAAATATTTATTTTCTTGATAATTAAGAGTAAAATCTTCCGGATATTTATAATTTAGTAAATTATTTTTTGATTTAAAAAACATGTTGACTTTGATTTTTTAGTTTGCTACTTTACTTGGTGGTATGAAAACCTAGAAAGAAAAATTTACAAAATTGAGGTGTAGTACAATGACACTAACCTACAGAAATAAAACAGAAGTTCTGTTTGAAAAACTAGGTCAAGAAGATACAGCTATGATTACAGGAGGTGTAACTATAGCTGCTTCTGCCTCAGCACAATTTAGTAGCCCTACACAACCTACAGTACAGAAAGAATTGACAGTACAAAAACCAATCACGGATATCATCACAAAACTACCAACCTCTGAGTTAGGTTTAACTTTTCCGGTAAACATCCAGAGTGATGAGTTAACCAAAGCGCTGCAAATATTTAGATGATGTCAAGCAAATAAGCGCAAAATTATAGGATAATAGATTCTGTAAAAGTTCTTCTAAGTGGCAGTTGTGCCATTCAGACTTGAAAGAGAAAATAGAAATCTTCTGACACTCCTAGATGATGAGGTGAAAAAGCAATGGTAAATTATATAGAAGATTTGTGGGTATCCATATCGAATGAAGATAGCGCGAGAATTAGCGGAGGTGCTGAAGTTGCGATCGATGTTGGTGCAGAAGCACAAGGTGAACAATTTGCTAGCACTTACACAAATGCTCGCACCTTTGTCTTTACAGTACCCAAAATTACAGTACCTACGGGTAATTCTTCTACATCAACTATTTTTGGCGGTAAAACCATCGCAATTGGTTTTGGTTTTGCACAAGGAATAGCAATAGATTAAGGTAATAAACAACATATCTTCTCGTACCCAGTATGGGTACGAGAGTCGGTGAAAGGGAGACTCAGATACATTCGCGTACACGAGGATATTTGTGTCGATAAATACAGCGTTAAAGGTAAAATCGGCACCGTATTGGGAGTCGATGTGGCGCTGAGCGTGATGTAAATTAGCTAGAAATTAAAGTTTGATAGATCTAAAGTTCCGAAATCAGCAGTAGGTATCAATGGGTTGCGTACAAGAAAAACATTGCTATCACTAGTATCAAACCTAGAAGCAGATAAAGTAAATGTTATATAGCGTCCATCAGCAGAAATACTTGGAAAAAATGAATACCTATTTCCTTGAATACCATTAGGATCAACGGATACCCGTGTAGTGATATTGTCAACGGTATCGCGGACAAAAACATCTTCCCTCATATTAGTATCATTTGGTACTAAATTGCTAGCTCTTGAAGTAAATGCTACATAGCGTCCATCAGCAGAAATACTTGGAGAAAATGAAGCGCTATTTCCTTGGATACCATTAGAATCAAGGGAAATCAGCGTAGTGGTATTGTTGATGGTATCGCGAACAAAAACATCAATGTTATCGGTACTGGAGACAAAAACACCAATATTGTTATTAGTATCATTTGGTACTAAATTGCTAGCAAATGAAGAAAATGCTATATAGCGTCCATCAGCAGAAATACTTGGAAAAAATGAAGAACTATTTCCTTGGATACCATTAGAATCAACGGAAACCAGTGTAGTGGTATTGTTGATGATATCGCGGACAAAAATATCGTCATTTAGTCTACCATTAGTATCATTTAATACTAAATTTGTAGAGAATGAAGAAAATGCTACATAACGTCCATCAGCAGAAATACTTGGAGAATTTGAAATACCATTTCCTTGGATACCATTAGAATCAACAGAAACCCGTGTAGTGGTATTGTTAACGGTATCGCGGACAAAAATATCGGAATTTCCATTAGTATCATTTGGTACTAAATTATTGGCACTAGACTGAAATGCTACATATTGCCCATCGGCAGAAATGCTTAGCATAAATGAATCCTCATTTCCTTGGATACCATTAGAATCAACGGAAACCAGTGTAGTGGTATTGTTAACGGTATCGCGGACAAGAACACCTAAATTGTTGAGTATCCTATTAGTATTATTTGGTACTAAGTTACTAGCTCTGGAAGTAAATGCTACATAGCGTCCATCAGCAGAAATACTTGAAGACCCTGAACTCCCATTTCCTTGGATACCATTAGAATCAACGGAAACCAGTGTAGTGGTATTGTTAACGGTATCGCGGACAAAAACATCACTAGAATTATTAGTATCATTCGCTACTAAATTACTAGCGCTGGAAGTAAATGCTACATAGCGTCCATCAGCAGAAATACTTGAAGGCCCTGAACTCCTATTTCCTTGGATACCGTTAGAATCAACGGACAAGCGTATAATATCAAAGCTCGGTGAGTAGTCAAAGGTAAGGGTGTAATTGGTATCGCCACTTAACTGATAGACTTGGAGGTAGTAGCTACTTGGAGTATTCAAGCTAATTGACTCTGATGACGTACCACTTACCGTAGAACTCAGTATTACTTCATTTGAGTCAACAATGCGATTAAAGTTACTGTCTCTAATCAATCGTATATCCGCATCACTTGTCAGTCCAGCCAGATTAATGTTGACGTTTTCAAGTGATTCGATAGAGAAGGCGTAGATATCAACAGTGTTATTGTTCCCTACCTGATTGATGAAGGTGCGATCGCCTTCTAAATCTCCGAGTTGAAATTCAGCAGGTAAAAGGTTACTGGGATTGTCAGCAGATAATAATAGACTGTAAGAAGCATTATCTACAGGTGAAAAAGGACTAGCTTGAATAATATAATTACCTGCGGGTTGATTGGCGACATTAATTGACTCATCCGCGTTACCTGCTCTGATGGAGTTGGAAATGAATGTATCAGACGCATCTACGATCCCATTGTTATTGTTGTCACGGTAAAGACTCAAATCAACGTTAACATTGGCGCTAATGTCTGTTAAAGCCACATTAATGTTACCTAAACTTTTGGTACTGAATTGGAAAACATCAATCGGATCTGATTGGCTGACAGTCTCACGGCGGTTGATAGTATTAGTCAATGTACCAAGATTGAAAATAGCCATTTTTTTTCCTTTTCACGGTAGATAACAAAATATTTGACTCTCACAACCTCAACTGAAGGCTGTTCAACAGTGATGTTTTAAGAGCTATACGTAAATTCCCCCACTCATAATAACAGGAATTACTTGGAATTTGAGCGGGTTTTTAATAGGTAGTTAAAAACAACTTTTAACCGAAAGATTATATTTTTATAACCTTTTTATCAACTTTATTTTACTTTCAAGCCTTCATTACCACAAATTGAAAAAATAATGTTGCACTTTTCTACATTGACAAGATGATATAGGACTACTATTTGATTATTGAACAGATACATAGGGTGTGTGAGCCAGGAGTACAGCACCCTACCTGATTTGATGATTGAACAGTAACGCTTCACGATAGTTTAAATAAACCTCATACATAATTACTCCATTACTGCTAGTACCGCTTTCGGCAACAACTTATCTTTAAACCAAACAATTCTTGCAGGGACATCATCTAATTTTACACCCGCCTTTTCCAAATTCAATCGTTCCGAAATAGCCAAAATCAAATTATCAGATTGTGCTTTGCGTACCTGAGCAAACTTCTTTTGCAAATATTCAGGACGCCAATAACCGACAATTTCTAATAAAAAATAACGCCCATCAGGATGAACCAATCTAAAATCAGGAATCATCACACTGCCAGGAATCGGAATTAAATCCACCTCACGCTCCAACACCCAATCAGTCTTCAGCGCATCCCACTTATTAGCAAAAGACTCTTCCAGCATACTATCGTAAGGCTTCCCCGGTGGATAGTGAGACACCAAACCACAATCAGAATTAAGAGTAAAACGCCCAGTCTTCCAAGTATTAGAATAAGTATCCCGACTTTGCAAAATAGCCGACAAACTCCACCTAGTAACATGAAGTAAAGCCGGAATCAGCTTAGCTATTGCCAAACCATACCGCGTACTAGGATGAAACAAACTAGTAGGACCATCAATAGTAATAGTAAACCCATGTTCAGCATCCCCCTCAATATAAGCCATCAATTGAAACAACTTGAGATAGCGAAACAAAAGCTTATATTGTCCCGGAACATTACGATGAGCATTAATAACCAACTGACTCGCCTTATAAAAAACCCCCTGCACCTGAGACAAATTATATCGATGCAACAAATCCTCCGCCGTCGGAGCATCAAAAGCAATCAAAATCTTATTCTCCGACAAATCAGCATATAACCCCTCACGAACCTGTTGAGGTAAAACTTCCCGCTCAAGCTCATGACTCAAATCCAACGCAACCTTATTCAAAGTCACCTCAGTAGATTCTCGACTAGGAATAGACTGCGCCGACAAAGCAAAAACCCTTTCCCGTAACATTTGCGGCTCTAGGGGACTCACCACCTCAAAAGTACAAAAACCGCTTTTCAAAATATAAGCCAAACCCCGCTTCATTCGATAATCTGGAGTATCCCCCTCCAACTCCGACAACTGACGCTCAAGCGCACCCTGAGTATCACCCACAGCCTCCTGAAAACAACAAATCAACTCCAGAGCCAACGCCAAACTCGGCTCATCAATCTTCAACCTCTTCGGAATAATCTCCTCCCCATTCTGCCGGAGACTCAGCAACTCTGTTGGTAACATTAGGATTTTGGATTTTAGATTTTGGATTTTGGATTGAATAATTTATCTCTTGCTGCTGTGCCGCCTTCGGGTGGAGACGCTCCGCCGGAGCGTCTCTACCACCATAAACAACCTGCAAATTACCTCTTTTTTGCTCCCCTGCTCCCCTGCTCCCCTGCTCCCCTGCTCCTCTTCTCCGCGCCGAAGTACCCTCCTCAGATGTATCCAGCGCCACAACCTCATACAAAATCGCCTGCTTATCCTTATCTTTACCCTTCCGCAACACCCTACCCAAACGTTGAATATACTCCCTAGCCGAACCAGTACCAGATAAAATAATTGCCACACTCGCCGCCGGCACATCCACACCCTCATTCAACACATGAGAAGCAACCAAACTCTTATACTCACCCTCACGAAACTTAGTTAATATCTCATGACGTTCCTTCACCGCAGTTTGATGAGTAATCGCCGGAATCAAAAACTCATTAGAGATACGATAAACTGTGGCATTATCAGCAGTAAAAATCAAAACCCTTTCCGGGTAATGTTTCGCCAGTAAATCAGCAAGAATGCGCAATTTACCATCAGTACCCAAAGCAATCTCTTTAGCTTCGCGGTGCGCTAACATTGCTCTGCGCCCTGCTTGACTTCTCGCACTCATTTGCACAAATCTTTGCCAACCTTGGATACTTCCCAAAGAAATCTTGGCTTCCTTTAAAAAGTCATTACGAAGTTGAATTAACTGGTTGTAACGTTCCCTTTCCTGTTGGGAGAGGTTCACCTTAATTTGCACAATTTCATGTTCTGCTAAAGCCTTTCCTGCCAATTCCTCCGCCGTTTTGCGATATACTTCTCTACCAATTAAGAAATTTAAATCAGCGTGTTTACCATCAGTACGCTCTGGTGTAGCCGAAAGTCCCAAACGATAGGGTGCGATCGCATACTCAGCAATTACCCGATTAAAATCCGTCGGTAAATGGTGACATTCATCAAAAATTAACAAAGCATACCGATCCCCTAACTTTTCCGCATGAATTGCTGCACTATCATAAGTTGCCACAAGGATATTCGTTTTATCCCGTGAGCCACCACCCAGCAAACCCACCTCCGCATCAGGAAAAGCTGCCACCAGGTGTGCATACCACTGGTGCATTAAATCCAGAGTCGGCACTACTATCAGCGTAGTACGTGGCGTTGCTTGCATTGCCAGTTGTGCCAAATAAGTCTTCCCCGCAGCCGTGGGTAATACAACAACCCCTTGTCTTCCCCCTTGTTTCCAAGCTGCCAACGCTTCACTTTGATGGGGGTAAGGTTCCATTACCAGACTGGGAATCAATTCTACCGGATAAAACGCCTTTGCTTCATCAATAAAATGTGTCTGCTCCGCTTGTAATACTTCCACCACAGCACGATAATGGATTGCTGGAATACGAAACTTTTCTATGCGATCGTCCCATGTAGCATAATCCATCCATCCTCTGCCGCGTGGTGGTGGATGTAGAATTAACGTGCCACGATCAAAATTTAATACCGGGGTACGAGCCATTTTACATGTAGAGACGCTCCGTCGGAGCGTCTGTACAATATTTTGATACCTGAATTCCCATACCAATTTACATATTTTCAAGTGTACATAATTATTAATAACGCAAAACCTACACAATTAATCCCACTGACACAAATAAAAGCAAACATCTGTGTTCATCTGTGTTCATCTGTGGTTAATTATTCTCATATTTTCCAACTTTACTACTTCAGACAGATGTGCAGCAAAAAACTGTATGGAGTGAAATTTGACAAGGCATAATAGTGATTAAAAATGAGTATGCAAAAAGCAGGCATCGAACGAGGTTGTCGTGGATTTGAGCGATCGCAAACAAGCAGAAAATGCGCTACGTAAAAGTGAAGAACGCTACCGCGCTTTTGTTGAGCAGAGTTCAGAAGGTATTTGGTGCTTTGAACTGGAAGTACCTATTTCGCCCAACTGTTCAGAAAATGAGCAACTTCAGTATTTTTACCAGTATGCCTACCTAGCGGAATGTAATGATGCAATGGCAAAAATGTATGGCTATGCTTGTGCCGAAGAAATTATCGGGGCAAGGTTAGGACACTTTAACCCTCCAGAAGATCCGCAGAATATAGAATACTTACGTAGTTTTATTCGTTCTGGCTACCGACTAGTTGATGCTGAATCCCATGAGGTAGATAAGCACGGTAATTCTAAGTACTTCTTAAACAATCTGGTGGGAATTGTGGAAAATGGCTTCCTGCAAAGAGTGTGGGGAACTCAACGCGACATCACAGAACACAAACTAACTCTCTCAGCGCTGCGCCAACGAGAAGATGAACTACGCCTGATTACAAATGCTTTACCCGTGCTAATTGCTCATCTCGATGCCCAACAACGCTATCGCTTTAATAACAAAGCATACGAAGAATGGTTTGGAATTTCCGCAGCAGAAATTTATGGCAAGCATATTAGAGAAGTTCTTGGTATTGCTGTTTATGAATCCATTCGTCCGTATGTAGAAGAGGTGTTGTCCGGAAAACCAGTAAGCTACGAAAGCCAAATGCCCCACAAAGATGGTAGCATTCGCTATTTTAATGCCACTTACGTTCCTCAATTCAAAGGGGAACAAGTGTCCGGATACATAGCCTTGATTAGTGATATTACCTCTCGCAAGCTTGCAGAGCAAGAAAGGGAACAACTACTTAACTCCGAACAAGCGGCTCGAAAAGAAGCAGAAGCGGCAAACCGTTTGAAGGATGAGTTTTTAGCCACACTCTCTCACGAACTCCGCACTCCTCTCAATTCAATGGTAGGCTGGACACAGCTACTTACAACTCGCAAGTTTGATGAGGCTACTACTGAGCGTGCATTGGAAACAATCGATCGCAACACCAAGTCCCTGAGAAGATTGGTAGACGATGTTTTGGATGTATCGCAAATTATTAGAGGTCAACTTCGCCTCAATTTCCTTAAAATTGAACTTGTACCAATTATAAAGGCAGCAATTGATACGGTGCGTCCCGCTGCTCTAGCTAAATCAATCGATTTTCGATTTTCGATTTTTGATTTAGGGGTATTGAGTGATTGCGAATCTATTGTAAGCGATCACCTTGCACCAAAATTCTTCATCTTGGGTGATGCTAACCGTTTACAACAAGTTATGTGGAACTTGCTATCCAACGCTGTCAAGTTTACACCTTCGTGTGGAACGATAGAGGTGCGATTGTCAATACAAGGGTGTCGGCAAGAAACACCCCACACCCCACTTGCCCAAATAACAGTAAGTGATACGGGAGAGGGTATTTCTCCTGAGTTTTTGCCTCATGTTTTCGATCGCTTCCGTCAAGCTGATAGCTCAACTACGCGCCCACATGGTGGACTAGGATTAGGATTAGCGATTGTGCGTCACTTGGTAGAATTGCATGGTGGCACAGTCTGTGTTTCTAGCCCTGGAATTGGAAAGGGGGCGACATTCATTGTCAATCTGCCCCTCACTAAATAATTCGTAATTCATAATTCGTAATTAAAAAGGTATCCAACTCCCGCAGATACAAGTTGATTTAAAGCAACTGCAATTAAAATAAACGTAATGTATTATGGTTGTTCCCGTGTCTGACTCTCTGCCATTACGCGAAAAGTACCTCGCCTTAATTAACGAAATCGTCCAAAGCACTTTGAAAGGCAAAATTAGTTCCGCTGAACAAGTGTATCAAATGTTGCTAAAAGGTGTAACGACTGACACGGGAGAAGTTTTTGAACTGGTTTTGAGTGAGCATTTAAATGCTACCCAGCAACAAGTAGACACGGAAAAAGATGAACTCAAACAGGCAAAAGCAACCCGTAGTTTGAGGGCAATGAAGACGATTCAAAGTCAATGGCAACGCGCTGAGCAGCAAAATCAAGCTAACTCGGCGATCGCTACAGCAGTCAAAGAAATTACCACAGCTTCACCATCGGAACGCATCGCTACATTATTAAGTGTTACCGACGCTAACCGCAAGCAACCGCTTTCTTTACAACAGTTACAGCAATTATCAAAATCTTTACAATCATTTGCTCAAGCAAATTCTGATCTCCAGCAAATAGCATCTGCTATTGCTCGTAGTTTAACAACTTGGCAACAATTGCAAGACCATCTGGTAAGCTGGATGTACGAACGTCGTGAATCTTTAGGATTTGGTGGTGTACCAGGAGAAAATGGTCCTTGGGCAACTTGGGCAAAACAAGTAAACAGTACCTTTTCCCAAGCACTGTTGCGCACCTTAGCCAGGGAAGAATCTGCAATTGAATTTGCCCAACAAAACACCAGTGTTACTATAGGTGACTGGGTAGAAATGGCGCTGATTTTACAGTACTTGCAACGTTCTTTAGTGAACTGGTTTGACCAACAACCTTACAACGTTAAAGCGGGTTCAAATTTGTCGATTTCAACTTTCTTAACGTTTGCAGTCATTTGGAGTCAACTAGCAAATGGTTTTGGAGACACGCTCTACAGTAAGGCATCTTCACAAATCATGTTACAAATTCTCCGCAACTTTGCTCAGCGTCCGTATTTCCCTTTATATGGGGGGATTTTTGCCTCGTTTTCCGGTAGCTATTTGCGGGATGCGTTGTCATATTTAGATGAACCACTACGGCAAGCTGAGGGGACTCAAGAAAAAGCCAGAATTTTGACACTATTAGGCTATTCTCAGCGAGCAATGGGACAATATCAGCGCTCTATTGACTTTCATCGAGAAGCATTAGAGATAGCGCGGAGTGCTGGCGATGGCGCATGTGAAATTGCCAACTTCAACCACCTCAGCCGCACTTATGTCCAAGATCGAGTATACACCGAAGCCATCAACTATAGTCAACGCGCATTAATACTTAGTCGCCAAACTGGAGACAGAACAGGAGAAGCAAATGCTCTGGTAAATTTAGGCTACAGCGAAGTCATGCAGGCTCAACAAGAAGAAGAACAAGTAGAGCCAGAAGTTTATGAAGCAGCTATTAACTATTTGCAACAAGGTTTAACATTATCAGAACGATTAGGCGATGTGCAAAGTAAAGCATTGTGTTTTAGTTCTCTGGGCATTGCTTACCTAGTAATTGAACAACCGGAAGTAGCAATTAAACATTTAGAATCTGGCTTTAATACAGCACAAACTTCTGGCGATTTGTATCTCCAAGGTCTTAATTTATCCAATTTAGCTGAAGCTTATTACGATTTACTCAACATGGAAAAAGCCATTTACACTGGCTGTTTGGGAATGTATTTGTTAAACCAAATTTCTTCCTATGAATGGAACACACCAGCAGAATTATTAACAATTTTACAGCAACAAATTGGCGCAGAAGCTTTTCAAGATTTACTACAGCAAAATCGCTCTAAAATCATCTCTGTTATTGGAGTAGATGGTTACGATTATATTCCCCAATTGTTAGAACAATATCAACAAAGTTTGTAGGAGCAACAAATGACTATTGCGTTAGAAGCTCAGGGAATTACAATTACTCTTAAAAGAATTTTAGAACTGTTAGAAGCAGAAGATGAGGATGATTACGGCATTCTTAAGCCTACTGACTATGCTTTCAAAACTGCGCTAAGTTTAGTTTCAGAGGCATATTCTCAAATGGGAGATACCTTTCCCAAAGCCACTGCTTCGACAGATCACGAGGGAGGAATTAGGCTAGCTTGGACAAGTTTAAAACCAGAGCGCACTGTCCGCTTGTTCTGTCCCTCTAGCTCCGAAAAACCTGTTGACATTTATCACTCAACCAGTGATGAATATGCTGTCGAGGATGTTGTTTCAGTCTCAACTTTAGTTAATTGGCTGCAGTGGTTTAATAAAGAATGACAACAAAATCTTTTGACAGTGCAGGGTTTGAACAATTATCTGAAGATGCGATTGTTTACAGGGCATTACTTCGTCAACAATGGATAGATGAAGAAACTGGAATGGTAATATCTGATGCCTTCTTTTTGCGTAAAATAAAAAATGAACAGGGACTTTCTGTAAATATTGCCAATGTTTGTTCTCCAGAGCAATGTGCTGCAAGATTTAAAAATTGTTATGGAGTTGCTAGTTTAGTTGTAGGTGATATTCGTGAATTAGGTTTAGATGTAGTGCGCGACTCTCCATCTCATGCAAATATTGTAGGCTTACCGTATCGCGAAGATAAACGTGCTTTAGCTGAAAAATTTGCAGAACTGTTAGCAAAGCAGTCTCGTATTATTTGGCTACCCTAGTTGCGTATATCAGCAAAGTTTGCAGGTTAATATTAAATTTTATCCTCAGGCAAATACAATGACTACTTCGATAGATGTTCAAGGAATAACTGTTACGCTCAAACGTATTGTAGAACTTTTAGAGTGTGAAGAAGAGGATAATTATGCCATTCTCAAACGAGCGTGATTACGCATTTAAGACTGTAATGAACTTGGTTTTAGAGGCAAACTCATTGATGGGAAATAACTTTCCTAGAGGCTCTGCTTCAACAGATCATGAAGGAGGGATTAGTTTAGATTGGAGTAAACGGGAGATGGATTGTAGAGTCAGCCTTTTTTGTCCCTTTAGTCCAGATAAGAAAGCTTACATTTATCACCAGAGAAATGATGAATATGCTGTAGATGATGACGTTTCAGCGTCAAATTTAGCTCATTGGTTACAGTGGTTTAATGAAAGATGACAAAACCGTCTTTTGATAATACCATAGAATTTGAACCATTGCCTTGTAGCGCCATTGTTTACCGTGCATTACTTCGTAAACAGTGGATAGATGAGGATACAGGGACGGTACCCAATTAAATTCGGTATAAGCAAGCGTGAGCTTTACTACAACTACCTAACACTTTTAAAACATCTTGATCTAGGCGTAGCTTATTTGTATCTTTAGGATTTGCTGACAATATTAAGATTTTTTTCACAGTTTCAATGGAAACCATATGATTTTGGTAAAGGATCTCAATCCTAATCCGTAGTAGTTATCAGTCACGTCAGCTTATGCACTTATAAAAGCTATTATAACCTTTAAGATAATAATGCCGATCGCTTCAACAATAGGGAATATTCTTCATAAGCAGCGACAATTTCAAAGCCCAGTTTTCTATAGCAGCTGATGGCAGTTGTGTTATCTGCTTTCACATTCAATCCAATGTGATCGACTGTCTGCAACAAAGCTTGGCACAGTTTTGCACAGACAAGCTTTGCCAGCCCCTTTCCGCGAAACAGCGGATGTGTTGTAATGTTACCCAAAGCTGCAACTTTGTAATGCGCAGAGTAAACATGAACACCTGCCACACTGATAATGGTAGCACCATCTCGGATGCCGTAGTAATAACCAGTATTCAACATACGTGGCTCAAACCAGTTGCCTGGGTAGCTAACACGGTATAATTCATTTAGGTCATTCACATCTGAGACTGACAGCGGTACAACATTGGACGTATCAATAGTCTGCAAGGGCGAAGTGTCAGTCAAAGCCATTTTGTAGTGTAAACCGTGCGATTGTATCTGGTAGTCATTGGCAAAGACAGTCGCCACATCGCCACTTAAATGAGCATAAAACTGTTTTGGCAGAAGATGGATGATTGACTGTAGCAATTTCATCAAATCTGTGGGTTCCTCACTAAAGCCCAGAAGTACAGGTAAAGATGTTGCACAGTAAAGCAAAACTAGCTGTTTAATTTTTTGGTTTTCTTCCAGGGCATACCACGTTGTGTATTGCCAAAAGAAGTCATCCAAGTCCCCAAGATAGTAAAGATGAAGATAGGTATTGCGACGGAGAAACGCCTCTATATCGTCTTTGGCGTGTAGAAAAACTGTCTTCACTACGAATTCTCCTTGAGAAACGCACCTTATTATACTGCTAAGAAAGCATTAAATTGCTCTTAATTTATCCGCCAAGCTTGATGCAGCGTTTCCACCATCGTACCTGTTGCTCCAATTACGAGAATAGTGCGTGCAGTGTGTTCAGGCATACTTATCTCCGTTCTTTCAGTGAATGCTAATCCTCAACATTAACTAATCCTACTCGGCTGCTATTATAGCCTTATGTCAATAATCCAATGATGTCAAAGCCGAAAATTCTCAACTTCGGCTTTATAAGCGTTATGCCCTACAGCCAATTTACTATCGACAAAGCGAAGCGGGATTTGAAACTCACTATCGTAGAGGGGGTAAAATTTTTTCCAGATACAATTGCACCAATAACCCTTAGTCCCAGGCTAGAAACAATATTAGAAGATTTACCTTGGGCAATAGCAGTAGGTACAGAAAAAGCTCGTTCCGAGGTAATAATCAATCCTGTACTTTTAGAGATGCGACGCATTCTCAACAAAGAAATCAGCGTTTTTTCTGGGGAACAGTTTGATATAGATATAGATGCAGGACTCAATGGAGTCTGCGATTTTTTAGTTAGCCGATCAAGAGAACAATTAACTGTAGAAGCTCCTACTATAGTTGTGGTAGAAGCAAAAAAAGCGGATTTAAAGTTGGGACTGGGACAGTGTATTGCTGAGATGGTTGCTATGCAACGCTTTAATGAAGCTTGTGGTCAACCAATTTTTGTTGTTTACGGCTGCGTCACTAGTGGCACACAATGGCGATTTCTCAAGCTAGAGTCACAAATTGTAACAATAGATTTGAATGATTATCCTTTACCTCCAGTCGAGCAAATTTTGGGTTTTTTGGTTTGGATGGTAAAAGAAGGTTGATGCTGCCCACAACCCTTTGTGCGGTTGTTTCCGTTCACAATAGCGGTAAACCTCACTCATTAGAAGTATTAACCAGGTATGGGGCAACGATACCATAGGAATGGGATGCCTTAAATTTTTCGTTATGAAAACACTTGTATCTCATTACCAAGAGATAAAAGACAAGCTAAAATCTCAACTAGAAGCTGCTCAGACAACTGAGCAAGCAGTCAAGATTATCCAAGATGAGATCAAGGCGCTTGCCGACTTCAATGGTGATTACATCGGCGGATTAACTCCACCACAAGCACGCCTTGCCACAACAATGTTAAAGTCACTCAGTCAGTACATTAGCAGTTTGCTATTAATCAAACTGCAAGATTTCACTGCAACTGCCAACTTGCTTTCTGTGGGCGAGGGTGAGAGGAGTGATAGCTATAATATATTACCAGTTACAAAAATTATTCAAGCAGATAAAAATCTGCAAGCTTTAACAACGATTGGCGATCGCACACAGGCTTTCTTACAAAAAGTGCAGCAAAGCCGCGATATAATTAGTAGCCTACTTGCTGGTGGTATAGCAGGAACGTTGGCAGGGGGATATTCATGGGGGTTAATAGGAGCAATCACGGGAGGAGTGATTGGAAAAATCACCCAGCCATCACCCGTGAAAACAGATGTTGCCCAAGAGCCAGAACTACCTAAAAACCAAGTTAAAATAAGTATAGATATTGATAAATTACTTGACTATCTCTTTCAAGCTTTTCAATCAATCGACATTACAGTTGCTGGCTATGGGGCAAGAGAAGAGACACTCAAACCCGGTTTAGAAAATAATCTCGACTTGTTAGAGTACCTACAAGACTTGATGGCAGATGCCCTAGACGAACAAACTCAACTCCCAACTGCTGTACGTAGACGCATCGAACAGGCAGAGACAATTTTGAGACGCTACGGAATTGAAGCACGAGTTTATCAACCTAGTCAGGAAGACTTAGGAATTGAACCTTGGACAATGTTCTACTTTGAACCGAGCCTCGATCCACAAATAACAGATTACATCACCCTAAAGCACGCCTTTGTTAAAGATAATCAAGTACTTTTACCAGGTAGCGTAATTGAGCCTGCATCATCTGATAAAAATTAACAATCAACAAAAATGTATAATTACCAAGATATTAAAATCATCGGATTCGATTTAGGACACGGAGAAACCGCTCTTACCTGGGTACGAGCAAACAACCAAGATACACCTCAAAGCCTGCTAATCAATAACAGAAAAAGCCAAACTACCGCCATCGCCCATCATCCGCAAAGAGGAACTATCATCGGGGAAATGGCGTATCAGATGCCCGATGCTGCTATCTTTGAAATAGCCTTTAAAACAAGAAAATTTGATGATACAGTATACAAAAAAAATCTCAAAGATTTTGTTAATACCATCTACAAACATTTAATAGAGACAAACCAAATCCAGTTAGAAGATAACAATTACTTTTTCATCGGTTGTCCATCAGGATGGTGGCAAGAAGAAATTGAGACTTACAAACAAATTCTTTCTGAAGATTGCTTGCCAAATCTTCGCGTAGTCAAAGAATCTCGCGCTGCTTTGATGCACGCTAAAGAAAGTGGCATATTCACCATAGAAGAATTACAAAATTCTGTACTGGTAATTGATATTGGTTCGTCCACCACAGATTACACCCTCGTCAAAGGTATGTCTGATACCCCAATAGATTTTGGCTATGACTTGGGTGCATCCTTAATTGATAAAGCAATTCTCAAGAAAACTCTTGAATGTTATCGACAATATCGAGAGGGACATGAAGAGATTTTACGACTGGGAGAATTGCTTAAAGATGAAGAAATTTTGCAATTAGAAGAAATTGAGCAGCTAGAGAAGATTTTTGCGCAAAGCCCGTTATACAAAAATCGCTGTGAACTCCGCTGTCGTAAAGCTAAAGAAGAGTATTTTAACTATCAAGATACTTACGAGGATAATCTTGTAAATGTTGGAAGTGAAGATATTCAAAGAAAATTTAAGTTTTTGCCCCTAGTTAATGGCAAAATTATGAATGCCATCATTAACCAGTCTCTGCCAGAACTAGGTAACAAAAGTTGGCGTGATGCTTTTGACGATCAATTGCAGGTGACAAAACAAAAGTTAGAGCAGCAAGGTATTCAACCTAGTGCTATCCTCCTTACAGGTAGTGCTTCTAAAATGGGTTTTGTGCCGGAAATATGCCAAGAGGTATTTCCGAATTTACCTTGCAAAAGAGATGGAGAACCTGAACTTTCTATTGCTAGAGGATTGGCACGTTGGGGACGGGTGTATATTCGCACGGGCTGGTTTATGGAAGAAATTAGTCAATTCCTAGACAGAGAATTGACAGGTATTGTTGGGAATCACATACCTGAGTTTTTGGAGAAATTAGCAGAGGCACTGGCAAATGGTTTGGTAGATGAGGTAATTAAGCCTAGTGTGCAATCTTGGCGAAATCGGAAGATTATCACGCTTTCCAATCTGGAGTCGGAAATCGAGCAACTCGCCAAAGCTTGGTTAACGGGAAGTGATGCTAATGAGAAAATGACTGGGTGTTTGGTTGAGTGGTTGTCAAAAGTTCAGAATGAGGTGAGGGAAAAAACAGATTCTATCTGTAGTAAGTATGGTTTACCACTGGGTACAATTGGGAGTAAAACTATTGAGTTGAGCGATCGCACGGGTAAGGTTCCCACAGAAATATCCTTGAGTGATTTTACCGGACTTTCTATATTTGTGGGACACCTTGTGGCTTTAATTGTAGGCGTTGTTTTAGCAGGATTATTTCATATCCTAATTTTTGCGGGAATAATTGCACCTATTCTGGGGATCGTAGCTTACTTTGTAGGTGAATCGTTGGTGAAGGATATAGATATACCTGGCTGGATACGCAAATTTGTGCCAAATGAGAAAATTGACGAACTAGCGTATCAGCAGAAACCACAGTTGCAGCAAAAAATTCAAGAGACTTTAACCAAAGATCCCACAATCGCTATTAAGCTGGGAAAAGCTATTAGTGAGTGGCTCAAGGAAACCGTGCAAGAACAAGCTGATAAAGCTCGGTTGTTGATTGCGTGAGGTTTAGCTGCATAAGTTGATTTAACTGGCATCTATGAGAACATAGAGGAGTTGTAGCTTGATTGAGTCAACCTCCATTTCCACAAATCCAGATTAAGAATGAATGGTAACACAGATCAACAGCGCAAAATCTTAATTTTGACAGCGATTCCAGACGGGCTGCGTTTGGATAAGGAAATTCGGGAAATTGAGGACGCGATCCGAAGGGCAATCCGGCGAGAACAATTCGAGATGAGAATCAGAACCGCTGTACGTCCACAGGATATTCGTAGGGCGATCGCACAAGAATGTCCCTTCATTGTCCATTTTTGCGGTCACGGTACACCAGACGGTTGTTTAGTTTTAGAAGATGATGGGGGCAACCATAAACCCGTACCACCACAGGGACTGGCGGCATTGTTTAAGTTACACGCAGAATATGTCAACTGTGTAGTCCTCAATGCCTGTTATTCAGAAAAACCCGCTCGTGAGATTAGCCAACACATTAATTATGCTATTGGCATGAACCAACCCATTGGCGATAAAGCAGCCATTGCCTTTGCTGTAGGGTTTTATGATGGGTTAGGATACGACAATTTAAATAACCTTGATGATGTGGTGACAAGAGCTTATGAGGAAGGTTTGGTTGCCATTCAAATGGAAGATCTAGCAAGCGGGTCGATACCAGTTTTGACACGAAAAGTTGGTCAGCTTCTATGCCCCTACCATCTGACAATTCTACAGTGGAACCAACTACAATATATGTTGAGCGACCTCCCATTGAGGAGAAATGCTACAAGGCAATTTTACGTTCTGGTGCGTTAATTCGGATTAAAGCACCGCAGAAAATGGGAAAAACGTTACTGTTAGAGAAGTTGCTGGATTATTCTAGACAGCAGGGTTATAGAATAGCTAAATTAGATTTGAAACTTGCCGATAATTCTGTATTAGCAGATTTAAAAACTTTTTTACAATGGTTGTGCGTTGATGTTTCAGATATTTTAGAATTTGAACCCAAATTATCCGACTACTGGCAAGATAGTATGGGAGTTAATACAAGCTGTACCCGTTATTTTCAAAAATATTTATTATCAAATATTGATAGTCCCTTAGTCTTGGCTCTAGATAATTTCGAGCGGTTATTTAAATACGAAAATATTTTCTCCGAATTCTGCTTGCTCTTGCGGAGTTGGTATGAAACTGCCAAACAAGGAGACAGAATGGGTAAAATTTGGCAGAAATTGCGGTTAGTGGTGGTTAATTCTACAGAAGTTTATCCCACATTGGATACCAATCGCTCACCATTTAATGTTGGGTTAGCTATTGAATTACCCTACTTTGAACAGCAACAGGTAAAAGAAATGGCTCGGCTTTATGGAATAGACAAACAGTTAGGAGAAGATGGGGTAAGCCAGCTAATGGAGATGGTTGGAGGGCATCCTTATTTAGTGCAGGAAGCTCTAGCTAATCTCAAAAGTCAAGAAATATCCTTAGAGGAACTACTAACCCTTGCACCAACAGAAGAGGGAATCTTTAGCTACCACTTACGAGAACAATTAGAATGCTTGCAAGATGATTCGGAGCTAGAGGCGGCATATAAGCAAGTGGTAATGACGAATGAACCCGTGCAGTTTAATCCTAAAATTACATTCAAATTGCACAGTCTAGGGTTAGTTAAAATTAATCGTAATGATTGCATTCCTAGCTGCGATTTATACCGTCAGTACTTCTCGGCACGTTTGGAGTAAGTTATGTTTGATGAATATATCTTTTCTGGAAGCTTACCCGAAAATGCCAGCACTTACGTGAAGCGCTCAGCCGACGATGAGTTGTATGAATTACTTACAGATCTTAAGTTTTGTTATGTGCTGAACTCTAGACAAAGTGGAAAGTCTAGTTTGCGTGTGAGAACAATGAGCCGACTAACAGATGCAGGCGTGGTGTGTGCATCTATTGATTTATCTTCTGTCAGTATCCAAAGTGCGACACAGGAAAATTGGTACGCGGATTTAATTGTTAAGCTCATTGATAGCTTTGACTTGGATATCGATTTTCCATCTTGGTGGGAGAAGAACCTTCTTAATTCATCTTTGTGGCGATTTGGGAATTTTATAGAAAAGATACTGCTTGCAGAAATTCAAGAAAATATTGTTATTTTTATAGATGAAATTGATAGTGTTCTCAGTCTCAACTTTCCCACTGATGACTTCTTTGCATTTATCCGTTCTTGTTACAATCTGCGTGTTGATAATCCTGAATACAATCGCCTCACATTTTGTTTGTTGGGAGTGGCATCACCAAGCAATTTGATTGCAGATAAAAAACGGACTCCTTTTAATATTGGGAAAGCTATCAGTCTCAAGGGGTTTCAATTAGAAGAAGTCGAGCCATTAGAAAAGGGGTTGCGTGGGAAATATTCTCACCCTCATGCTGTGATGCAGGACATTTTAGAATGGACTGGGGGACAACCTTTTCTGACTCAGAAATTGTGTCAGTTTATGGTTGAGGAATCTGAGCAAGAAAATCTCCGTTCTGTTGAGCAGGTTGTGCGATCGCGCATTATAGAAAATTGGGAATCTCTTGATGAACCAGAGCATTTAAGAACGATTCGTGACAGAATTCTCAGAGACGAGCAACGGGCAGGGTATTTACTAGAATTATATCAACATATCCGTCGGGAGGAGAAAGCTGAAGTTCCAGCAGATGACACTCTAGAACAAAGCGAATTACAACTTTCAGGGTTAGTTGTAAGACAGCAAAATAAGTTAAGAGTTTACAATCATATTTATAGGGAAATATTTGACCAGAATTGGATTGAAACTCAGTTGAGGAATTTACGTCCATATTCTGAGAATTTGCGGTTTTGGGTTGCTTCTGGTAGTAAGGACGAATCCCGATTGTTGCGAGGAAAGGCGTTACAGGATGCGCTCTCATGGGCGTGTGATAAAAGCTTAAATTATCAGGATAGGGAGTTTTTGGCAGCTAGTCAAGCTAAGGAGAAAGAAGAAGCGATCGCGATATTAGAAAAAGAAGCTCAATTGGAACGTGAGAGGAAGGATAGAGAAGCAGTAGAGAAAAGGAATTTGGTACTAAGTGAGGCAAATAAGAAAGCACAACAACGAATGCGTATCGGTGGGATTGTTTTAGCTGTGACTTTGTCAATAGCAGGAACTTTAGGAGTTCTAGCATATCGTTCCGGCAAGCAACTTATCACAACTCAGCAATATCTTCAAAACGTTGGGAAACTCGCTGAATTAGCAGGAAAACTTAAAGATAAAGGTTTTTATGACGAAGCTAAAGAATTACTTTCACAAGCAGGTCAATCTGTTAACATTCAAGATGACAATTTAAAACAAGACATTCTACATACAGGAATGGCTTATGCTTATTTAAAACTTAAAGAGCCAAATTGGAAACAAGAAGTTGAGAATTCCTTGAAAAACGTAAAATTAAAAAATGAGAATTCTGATGAAAGCCTACAGATTCAGATTTTAACCTATAAAACTCAAAGTAATTTCCAAAAGGAGAAGCAGGAAAATACTGAGGCAATCAATTCATACAAAAAAGCTTTTAATTCTTTAAAAGACTTGAAAAAGAAAACTTCCATCATTAGCCCTCCCTTTAATGAAAATATACCCATAGATAAAAAAATTTTATCAAAAGAAGTTGTAGAGGCTCTTCATAGAGAGTTTATCGATTTACTTTCTAATAACAATAACGAGAACTCGTCGCTCAAGCACGAAGTAGAAGATTCTTTAAAAGAACACTTTTATAACGAGTTAGCAAACTTACTAAAAAATAAACAGTTGAAGCAAGCTCATGAAAAAACAGCATCTCTAATGTTATACATTGCGAGGCGAGAAAACGAGGAATACTTTGATAAAGAATCTATCAATAAGTTCTCTTGCTCAGACTTGAGAAGAATTGACCAGTATTGGGTAGAAAATAGTCAAGGGCGTTTTGGTTTCAGCGTGCAAAAAAAGATTCTTACCCAAGAATTGGGAATTCGCGATTTGAAGAATATTTCTGAGCAAGAATACCAACGTTTTGCGACCATCGTGGGGTGGTATAATGAAGAACGAGATTCTCTAGAGGCAAAAGAAGTGCGAGGCGAGTCCGGGTGGCGGCGCTATAGCGAACTGAATTTTTCGATGGGAGCGGTGGAGGGACACCTACCTATACCTACCTTTGGGGATGGATGGATGTTAGTAGTTTTGATCTCTGACCGTGCGACTCGTTGCCAACTGTAACATATAAGCGTTCCAGTTGGTTGTAACAATATTTTTACAAAAGCACTTTCTACGAATTCATAAGCATTTGGCGATTTTCGATACCTGGCACTATCCGTCAATTATCGAAAAACGGTTGTTATAATTGAAGCCATTACGTTACGCTTACACATGCATGAAAGAGAAGGTTGATGATGTCAACAATTACCTTTACCACCAGCATCGAAGAAGGCAGAATAAAAATACCGGAACAATACAAGCAAGAATTTAGTAATGGAAATATGGTTCAAGTCACTGTTCTTAAAAAGAAAAAAATTACAGAAACAAAGATAATATCACGGTTAATTAATCAGCCGATAGAAGTTAGAGAATTTACTCCTATGACACGAGAAGAAGCGCACGAGCGTTAATAGTAATGAACTCTAAATTATATTTTTTAGATTCAAATATATAGCTGTATATTTTATTGAATATCCCTGATAATCAAGAAACAAAAAGAAAACGGGAGATAGCTATTGCTCTGACTGAATGCAACCATAAAATTTGTCAAAAAATATCCTGCTCGCGCTCATAAATTTTTTCTCTTGTTAAGTATTCGTCTTTGACACCCAATTGAAACGTAGGGAAATTGTACTTCTTTTTCAATGGGATGACAATCACTTCTACTTGTTCTCCCTCATTTAAATCATCCGGTAATTTATCTTCTAAAATGATTGTTTTTCCTTTAATGTAGCCTTTCACGCTGACAATCCTTCCTTTTTATTTAATAGCTGTTTGAAAACATAGGGAGAATATGTGCTACTGCTCAACGTTTATAGCCGCAAGTGTTCTTCCTAATTTATGAACTATCATGTGCGATCGCTATTCCAATGCATTATTCGGAATTGCCGATAGTATGGTACGAAGCGCATTGTTTACTGCTTCTGACGTGGTGAATACAATCTTCGACATCTGGATCTAAAGTAACTATTACAGAAGGTTTATCTTTTTGAGTAGCAAAATAGTTAGGACGGGCTTTACGATAATCAAAATTGTATTCTGGAAGCAAGTCATCTTCTCCGTTGTTGTAGGAGTCAGAAGCCTGTGTATTCTTCATAGTCTTTGCGCTCTTTGCTTTTTAAGATTGTGGCTTGCTTTGTGGTCATCCCACTCAAATTGTAAGTCCATGTACGAGAACAGACCAACTTGTTGTCAAACTATTAAGTCATACTAGATCTGAGAACCAGCTCTACACAAGTAGACCGTATGCTTAACCCTACCATCACAATTCCCACAACATTCAAAGTCAGTCACGAGCAGTTCATCGAACTTGCCACTGTTAACCGTGACTTAAGGCTAGAGAGAACTGCTACAGGAGAATTAATCGTCATGCCCCCTACTGGAAGCGATACGGGCTACCGTAACTTAGATATCGAAGGACAACTGTGGTTGTGGAACCGTCAAACTAAGCTGGGCGTGGCGTTTAACTCTTCTACGGGATTTCACTTACCAAATGGAGCCGATCGCTCCCCTGATGCTTCTTGGGTTAAATTAGAACGATGGCAAGCACTCACAGAGAAAGAAAAAGAAGGTTTTGCTCCTATCTGCCCAGACTTCGTTGTGGAACTGCGTTCTCCCTCTGATAGCATGGAAACCTTACGGGCAAAGATGAGAGAATACATGGAAAATCAAGCCCGTTTGGGGTGGCTAATTGACCGCAAAAACCGCAAAGTCGAGATATACAGGCAAGGTCAAGATGTCGAAGTATTAGATCATCCAAATACTTTATCAGGAGAAGATGTACTACCGGGATTTGTTTTAAACTTAACCTCTGTTTGGTAAAGAACATTCCTCCCACTCATCCTCGACTATATTGAATGAAGGCATCCAGCCCTCACTAAATGACAACCTCATACTGGTTTACGCGCAATGAATGCTGCATGAGCTTTCGGTAGATTGTACGAACCATAACTACGCACGATCTGAACTTGGAAACCAACTTGATGAAGTTCTTGTGCAATATCCGTTGCTTTGTACAACTGCTGCTGGTGTACTTCATCATCCCGTCTGTAATGTTCTCCTATTTTGCGAAAAGTGATAATTCGGCGAGTCAATATCCCCTGCTCTTGATTTTCCTCCTTTTCAACAAGTACTAACCAATTCTCTCCTTCCATAAAACTCTTAGTTGTGCTGCCCGGTGTAATCTGTCCCGGTTCTGCAATGTCGAAGATGAACACACCTCCAAAAGTTAACATGTTGTATATGCGGTAGAAAAGCTGAACCAGGGTTTGGCGATCGTAGTCTGGATCGAACAGGTAGTTCAAACATTCACCAATAGATATGACGGCACGACACGGCGGAATGTCGGCTTTGAAAAACGAACCGACTCGAAACTCAGCCTCTGGTACTCTTGTGCGGGCAATTTCAATTAATGGCTCAGAGATATCGATTCCGAGAACACGATATGAAGCTCTCGTTAGTTCTTGCGCCGATAATCCGCTTCCACAACCCAAGTCTACTACTAAACCATCTCGTATTTCGTTGAGATTCAGGATGGACAGTATCCCAGGAGCAGATTTGAGAGCGTAATCACTAAAACCGACATCATGGATATACGCAAGGTCTTCTTTGTACCACTCTTTCATATTGCAATTATTGTTTTTCCTTTAATGTAGCCTTTCACGCTGACAAACCAACATTTGTATTTAATAGTGGTTTAAAAACATAGGGAGAAGATGTGCCACTGCTTAACTTCGTTTATAGCCGCAAGTGTTCTCCCCAATTTACGAATTATTATGTGCGATCGCTATTCCAATCATAGCTCTTTCGGAGTATGCTCTACTATAGTTGGGATCTAACCGTATAGCTTGACTAAGGTCTGCGATCGCCCCTTGAGTTTAAAGCCTCCTGCCACAAAAACTCACCCATGCCAACAAAAATCGCAAAGTACCCTCATAAAAATTACAGTAATGAACATTAGCACATAAAATGCCTAGCTATAGGAGCAAATCTACCTCACAAAGAGACAGAATTGTATTCAAAAATGCCTTTAATTCAGGACACAAGTTTACTGCATCCATCAAATTATTTCCTCTCAAGATAGTTGCTGCATCACGAACTTTACTGTAACTGCGTTTACATTTACCTATTTCAAAGATTTCTCGAATACGATATGATGGTGGATTATTGTGATTGACTTGCTCAGGTAAACCTCCAGGTGCTGACTTATTATGCTTAGCTAATCTTTGAATTGTTGACCAATAAGGTAACAGCCAAGCTTCAAAATCATGCTGCGCTGCATGGGGATAAAACTTAAAATTGTTCCCTACCCAATCTGTCATTTTAGCTTTGGCATCGGCAGCATCTGCAAAATCATTTGTTCCCGTATAGACATCTGTTAGTGCGATTACAGCATCATAAGCATCTCTCCCACTGAGCAAATTTTCAACAATACGCTTGAGTTTTTCTGCTTTGGGAATGCGACCATCATAAGGTATAAACTTAAGTTTAGGCATCTGTTGTTGCAAGCGCTGCTTGAGAAAATCTTCTAAAATTGGCTTAAAAGCTTTTTCCGTAGCGCCCTCAACCAGAACAGCAATTTTCATGAACGACCACCAATTAAGTTCATTGCCCAAAGCTGATCTAAGCTATAATCTTCTAGCCATTTTTCTAAATCCAAAGAGTCAGCCCAAGTCATAGTGGTTAGTCCATCTTCAGCATCACAAACTAGCACTTCTTGTGGTTGTAAAAATCGGATTAATCTATCTGAATGAGTAGCCACAATTAACTGAGTATTTTTAGAAGCTTCTCGCATTACATCGGCAAGTAGTTGCAATAATTCAGGGTGCAAACTTACTTCTGGTTCATCTATTAAAGTCACCGTAGTTAAATCTGGACTATGCAAAAGTGTTACTAACCACAAAAACCGCAAAGTACCCTCAGATAGTTGATGCATATAAAGAGGATGCGAGAAATTTTTGTCCTTCCAAGTCATTGCCAAAGTTCCTGCTGCTACTGGAGGAAACCCTAACCGTTCAAAATCTGGAAAAGCAGCCCTCAAAGTATCTTCTATAATTTCAAATCGCTCTGGATCGGTTTCTCTGAGATAATATAGGCAGGACACCAAATCTTCTCCATTAGCACCAGGTAATGTTGCTGGACGCATTGATTGAGGTAAGCGAACTGGACTTTTAGGTGCAACATTCAATGCTCCGTAAAATGTACATGAACCCAATTGTTTGCGAAAATTCTCTGGTTCCCGGTACATCTTTGGTACTTGAGACAGGGAAGTTTCATAGGGATTGTGTTCCCAGTTAGGACGGATTAGTCCGTATTGCTGTGGAGTTGAATATTTTACATCAAAACCACGAGAGTCAATATACTTGAAAGATTGAGAAGCGTTGATGTCGCGCTGCTGCGTCAGGGTTTCCAAAGCAATTTCGTAAAACTGTCCTTTGGGAACAAGTTTGAGGTAGTAATTCAACGCTTCCCCGTCAGGAACGCTCATTGATAATGAAAACGCTATACTATTTGCTGTATCGCGTGTCATGATTTCACTCAGACCACTCAGTTCTGAAATCTTTGACTCTAACTGCCCTTTCGCTGATGCTGCTAGTAGTAAAAAAATTTCCAAAAGGGAAGTTTTGCCTACACTATTAGCACCAATCATCACAGTTAATCGTCGCATTTCTATTTCCACATTATATAAGCGGCGATATCCTTCAATACCAATACGTTGAAACAGACTCATAATGTACTGCTTGCAAACAGCTGTAACTACTACTTTTGATTATCTACCCATTCTTACCTTCCTCAGAAGAACCGGAAAGAAAGCTTTCAATTGCGTCCGCTACTTCCTGGGTGACTTCGACAGAAGGCAAATGGCTCTTGGCACTCGATCTATAAATGTGATACCAGTGGTGTTTGTTTGCAAAAACTTGTTGTGCTTCAAAATACTTGGTGTCATCAGGTTGGGAATAAAGATTCTTTATTTGCGTTGGCGAGTAAATATTGAGCACTGTTGGAGCTGGAGCAAGCGTCTCAAGAAAGCGCAAAGCACTGCCAAATTCTCCTTCTGGACGCTGTGATTCGTTATGTCCCAGTAAATCGACATTGATGAATACTGTAGGTTGATCCACTTGGTAAACCCAACACCCGCTTTCCTTCTTTGGGTTTCGCGTGTCACCATCAATAGAATGTCCACAGACCCGGAGTGATCAATTCAAGGAGGTGTTCATCCGGATCTCGGAAATACAGGCTCCAACCACCCCGTTTCCAATGAACCTTGCTGTTGATTGGGATACCTTTTGAAGCCAGTCGTTGTTCCCACAACTCAAGGTCAGACGCCGCAATTGAGAATGCTACGTGCAAGCGACCACTCCCACCATGAGGAGGAATCACCCCGAATACCGTACCGACGGGAGACGTTGCCCGACCAGGTTCCTGCGCGATGCTTTTGGGGAACAGGATGAGGGCTTGTTGATTGGGTATCCGGAGTACACAGATCATCTCATCCATAATCTCTTTCTCAAATCCGAATAAGTCTTGATAGAACTCGACTGAGTGTGCCAAGTCCTCGACATATAACACGGATTCAACAATCCTATTGACGGTTTGCTTCTGGGTCATGGAATATAGCCTCTTCAAGAATAGCTACTGTTGTTTCTCAAATTATAGCTTTAAATCTTTAGGCGTTAAACTATTTAGTGTCTAAATTACAAATAAGTTAATATTTAGCGCTAAAATATCAATGGTTGAACTCGTCGCTCTACTCACGCTCTTAAGTTGCTAGAGTGTTGTTTTTAGGCGGTTGAACAGTTCTTGGTCACTCAGTCGTAGGTAACTCACTCGTTAAAGATGAACAAAGCAGATACGATTAGACAAGTAGCGCTCGACTGGAAAGTGACGCGACCAGAAATCGATCCACGCCCGATGGTGCGAGTGCTGGCAGTGCTTCGTTCCGCCTTAGAACTCTCCAAGGCAACTGAAAAGCTCTTTGCCCGGTATGACTTAAACACGGCAACGTTTGGAGTCCTCGCAACCCTACGCCGTTCTTCGCCGCCGCAGGGGATGACTCTTTCTCAATTAGCTCAATTTGTTCTGGTTACACCAGCTTCCATCACCAATCGCGTTGATCGTTTGGAAGCACGGGGTTTAGTTGAGCGGTATGATGCCATGAGCGATCGACGATGTTGGTTAGTACGTCTGACTCAGAAGGGATATGACCTCATCGATGAACTGATTCCGCAACATGTGGAGAATGAGCGCCAGTTGCTTTCTGGTCTAAATGAGCAGGAACAGGAGCAACTTTATTTGCTGCTACTTAAGCTACTGACAGGGCTAGAAGAGGACTAAAACTGGTTTTCAGGTAAGGGGGAATAAAAACTTCTATAGCGTTTCCTAGTCTGCTCAAGTACAAATTTATCTGTGTTTAGTGGTTAGTCCATCTTCAGCATCACAAACTAGCACTTCCTTTGGTTGTAAAAATCTGATTAATCTATCTGAATGAGTTGCCACAATTAGCTGATAATTATGGAAGCTTCTCGCATGATATCAGCAAGTAGTTGCAATAATTCTAGGTGCAAACTTACTTCTGGTTCATCTATTAAAGTTACCTTAGTTAAATCTGGACTTTGCAGAAGTGTTACTAACCATAAAAACCGCAAAGTACCCTCAGATAGTTGATGCATATAAAGGGGACGCGAGAAATTTTTGTCCTTCCAAGTCATTGCCAAAGTTCCTGCTGCTACTGGAGGAAACCCTAAGCGCTCAAAATCAGGAAAAGCAGCCTTTAGTGTATCTTCTACAATAATACTATGTCTTATCCAAATTACTTACGTGGGCTTGCTATTCATACTCTTCTCAACAATCCTTATTTCTTGCTGTGAGCAGTTATGTAATTTTTTTAAGAAAAAATCAGAAATTTTACGTAAATCGTTTAAATTGTTTTGATGTAATAATAAGTATTAATGCATGGATATAACGGTTTACTATAGTAAATGTCTATAATCCAGGCAATTAGGAATTAACTGAGAATAAGTTCAAATATCTTGTAATAAATTTATGCAATTTCAACTTACAAAAAATAAAATTTCTATAGATAATACCTTATACTTGCAAAAAGGTATTCAAAAAATTTGTAGCCAGTTAGCATCTAAACAAGATGAGTCTAATTTACAAAGCATTTCAGAAAATGAGTAATACCGCCCACTGACTATAAGCCTGGGGCTATTGGAACTAAACCTGCCTCCGCAGGTTATAAATAAATCCAGTATTAGATTACAATTGAAAATTTAATTTATGTTCAATTCCAAAGTATCTAAAATCGCACTATGAAAATGCGCCTACCTTATAGACTAAAATTGTTTCCATCTCAAGTAGTAGCTGTAACAGTGGCATTAACACTACTGTTGTTTATACCTCAAATCTGGCTGAACTGGCAAGCATACTGTAATTTTAATAGTATTACTAAAAATGAATTTCATCTACAGATACTGAGTGATAAAATTACTTATTTTGATGAAGTTTTAACCATGTCAGCTCGCATGAATGCTGCGACAGGAAATTTTATTTGGGAGCAACGCTATCGTGAATTTGAACCTCAACTTGATGCTGCCATTAAAGAATCTATTAAATTAGCTCCCACAGCATATAAAAACAAGGATACAAAAAAAATTGATACAGCTAATCAAAAGCTGGTTTCTATGGAATACCAATCTTTTAATTTAGTTAATAATAATCAAAAGGATGCAGCACAAATTTTATTATCCAGCCCCGATTATGAAATTCAAAAACGCATTTATGCTGATGGTGTTGCCAAAAGGAATCATAATATTTCACTAGCTTTGGAACATAAAGTTACTGAATACAGACAAAGTATGCTTTGGGCATTTTTAGCATCTATCATGAGTTTATTCATCCTGATTCCCGCATGGTTTTTAGTATTAGTCTTATTACAACAATATCTAACAGCTAAAAAAATGTCTCAAGCTGCTTTAGAAGAAGCTAATTCTAATTTAGAAATACAAGTTGCTACAAGAACAGAAAAATTAAATCAAAAGAATATCCAATTGCAACAAACACTACATGATTTACAACAAACTCAAGTCCAACTTATTCAAAGTGAAAAGATGTCTTCATTAGGACAGCTAGTTGCTGGTGTTGCTCATGAAATTAACAATCCAGTTAATTTTATTTATGGCAATTTAATACATACTAAAGAATATATTTACCAATTATTAAATTTAATAAATTTATATCAGCAAGAAGGTTTTTATCATCCAAAAATAGCTAATTTTATTGATGAAATAGATCTTAACTTTGTTGTAGAGGATATACAAAAAATTTTAGCTTCAATGGAAGTTGGTGCTGAGCGTATCCGTGAAATTGTGCTAACTTTACGGAACTTTTCACGTCTTGACGAAGCAGAAATGAAACCTGTTGATATCCATGAAGGAATTAATAGTACTTTATTAATTTTGCAACATCATCTTAAAGGGAAGAATGACCAGCAAGAAATTACAATTTTCAAAGATTATGGTCATTTGCCTTTGGTCGAATGTTATGCAGGCAGATTAAACCAAGTATTTATGAATATCTTTAGTAATGCTATTGATGCTTTACGGCAACAAGAGATAGAATATCTAAAATCAGGAAATAAAAACTATATTAATTCTATTACTATTCATACTGAAGTTAAAAGTGAAAAATATGTGATTATTAGTATAAAAGATAGTGGTTTAGGAATAACAGAAGAAGTAAAAGATAAAATATTTGACCCTTTCTTTACTACTAAACCAGTTGGCAAAGGTACTGGCTTAGGATTATCTATTAGTTACCAAATTATAGTAGATAAGCATAGAGGGAAAATTAAGTGTATCTCTGCACCTAATCAAGGTACAGAATTTTTAATTGAAATTCCTATCAAACAAAACAATCTCCTTGAGCGATCCAAGAATCCAGAATTATCTCACCAATATTGACCTCCGACTAGCAGCGATCGCCACTAGCAACATATGAAAGAAACACGTGAATGCGGAATTTTCTAAAAGCATTGCTGGATCAGGGTTTCTCCATGTGTTTCAAAAGAAGATTTCAGCTTCTGACATTTTGTTGTCATATTTATTCATCAAACTAAAAGAAACGTAAATTAAGCCGATTGTCAATCATTCGGATACCAATCCCAAAGCATACTGAAATGGGATTTTTTGTACTCATATGCAATTTCACTGTCTATACTAGGAAAGATGAATAAATTTACTCGACCCACAATCGGCATTACTACATTTACCCAAAATGAAGAAGGTCACTATCATATCACAGGTACATATGTAGAGATAATTAGGCGTCATGGTGGTCTACCTATTCTACTACCTCCTGATGAACCAGAAGAATGTGAGGCAATTTTGCAAATTGTGGATGGTTTAATCTTCACTGGTGGTGGGGATCTAGATCCAGTAACTTATAATGCAAAGATGCATCCGACTATTTCTGGTGTAAACCCTCAGCGTGATGCTTTTGAGCTAAAACTGGCAAAACTTGCCCTGAGTACAGATACCCCTATTTTAGGCATCTGTCGTGGTATTGCGGTAATGAATGTAGCCACTGGTGGCAGTTTGGTAACTCACATTCCTGATGAATTTGGCTCCGGAGTTAAGCATACAGGAGAACCTAGCGAATCTGTTCAACATCAAGTTCAAATTGAGCCGCACAGTCGTCTTGCCTCCATTTTAGGCGCAACTGATGTCACAGTTGTTTCATTACATCATCAAGCTGTGCGTACTGTACCCCCCCTTTGGCGCATTGCTGCACAGGCAAAAGATGGGGTAATTGAAGCGCTCGAACACAAATATCATCCTTGGGCTTTCGCACTCCAATGGCATCCCGAACTTGCCGCTGATGACATTATACAGCAACGTATTTTCCAAGCTTTAGTTGAGGCAGCCCGTGCTAAATCAGCTTCAATTTGCGCTTAATGATTGTTTTTCCTTTATTTTATGGAAATTATACTGGGCGATATCACAAAGCTAGAAGTTGATGCAATCGTGAATGCTGCGAATACTAGTCTGCTTGGAGGTAGTGGAGTAGATGGAGCGATACACAGGGCAGCGGGAGCAGAGCTTGTTGATGAGTACGGAGAACCTAAACTCCTGCAACAGTGTTACCGCAAGTGTATGCAAATCGCCGCAGATCAAGAGTTTGATACTTTGGCATTCCCTTGCATTAGTACTGGCATTTATAGATATCCCAAGGCGAATGCAGCAGAGGTTGCAGTGAAAACATGCTCCGAACAACTACAAAAGAATGGTCGCCCCCAAAGAGTGATTTTTTGCTGCTACGATCAAGAGAACTATGAAATTTATCAGAGGATTTTGTCGGTGTAACACTTGAACCTCTGCTAGATTATCTACCCCTTCTTACCTTCCCCTGTAGAATCGGAAAGGAAACTTTCAATTGCGTCCGCGACTTCCTGCGTAACTTCGACCGAAGGCAGATGGCTCTTGGCACTCGATCTATAAATATGATACCAGTGGTGTTTGTTTGCAAAAACTTGTTGTGCTTCAAGATACTTGGTGTCATCCGGTTGGGAATAAAGATTCTTCATTTGCGTTGGCGAGTAAATATTGAGCACTGTTGGAGCTGGAGCAAGCGTCTCAAGAAAGCGCAAAGCACTGCCAAATTCTCTGTACGATCTGCCTATTTCTCGACCCGCACGCGACCACATGTCGAAATCGTAATTTGTCATAAACTCATCGAAGGGTTTGGCGAGGTTAGGATCACCTAACGACCAACCGATGAATAGTGCGTCACGCGCACTTTGCCATTGATCGGGTTTTTGTATCTGATCTAAGGTTTCAAAGAAGATCACAGGCGGCTCAATAATGATCCACTCCAGAAAGACCATCTTTGGAACGCGATGAACCAACCTACGTCTTAGTTCAATCGCTATCCATCCAGCGTGTGCTACTGAGACTGTGACGAATTCATTTATGTCAAGTGAATTTACAAGCTTAATAGTTTCACGGATCATATCTTCACTGCCAAAGTCTCCTTCTGGAAGCTGTGATTCGTTATGTCCCAGTAAATCGACATTGATAACTCTTCGCTTTTTGCTTTCGACGAACGCAAGTGCAGCCAAGATCCCCCGGTCCGCGCACCATCCTGGAAACAAGAGTAAGGCAGGTTCGCCTGTTCCTATGTCGTCGAAGGCAAGTTTTGATTTTCCAGTTAGCCTATCCATACATACATCCAATACTGTAGGTTAATCCACTCGGTAAACTTAACACTCGCGTTCCTTAGTTGGGTTTCCCATGTCAGCATCAATAGAATGTCCACAGACCCGGAGTGATCAATTCAAGGAGGTGTTCATCCGGGTCGCGGAAATACAGGCTCCAACCACCCCGTTTCCAATGAACTTTGCTGTTGATTGGGATACCTTTTGAAGCCAGTCGTTGTTCCCAAAACTCAAGGTTAGACGCCTCAATTGAGAATGCTACGTGCAAGCGACCACTCCCACCATGAGGAGGAATCACTCCGAATACCGTACCGACGGGAGACGTTGCCCGACCAGGCTCCTGAGCGATGCTTTTGGGGAACAGGATGAGGGCTTGTTGATTGGGTATCCGGAGTACACAGATCATCTCATCCAAAATCTCTTTTTCAAATCCGAATAAGTCTTGATAGAACTCGACTGAGTGTGCCAAATCCTCGACATATAACACGGATTCAACAATCCCATTGACGGTTTGCTTCTGGGTCATGGAATATAACCTCTTCAAGAATAACTACTGTTGTTGCTCAAATTATAGCTTTAAATCTTTAGACGTTAAACTATTTAATGTCTAAATTACAAATAAGTTAATATTTAGAGCTAAAATATCAATGGTTGAACTCGTCGCTCTACTCACGCTCTTAAGTTGCTAGAGTGTTGTTTTTGGGCGGTTGAACAGTTCTTGGTCACTCAGTCGTAGTTAACTCACTCGTTAAAGATGAACAAAGCAGATACGATTAGACAAGTAGCGCTCGACTGGAAAGTGACGCGACCAGAAATAGATCTACGCCCGATGGTGCGAGTGCTGGCAGTGCTTCGTTCCGCCTTAGAACTCTCCAAGGCAACTGAAAAGCTCTTTGCCCGGTATGACTTAAACACGGCAACGTTTGGAGTCCTCGCAACCCTGCGCCGTTCTTCGCCACCGGAGGGGATGACTCTTTCTCAATTAGCTCAATTTGTTCTGGTGACACCAGCTTCCATCACCAATCGCGTTGATCGCTTGGAAGCACGGGGTTTAGTTGAGCGGTATGATGCCACGAGCGATCGACGGTGTTGGTTAGTGCGATTGACTCAGAAGGGATATGACCTCATTGATGAACTGATTCCGCAACATGTGGAGCATGAGCGCCAGTTGCTTTCTGGTTTAAATGAGCAGGAACAGGAGCAACTTTATTTGCTGCTACTCAAGCTACTGACTGGGCTAGAGGATTGCAAACAACTTTAACTACTACTTTTGATTATCTACCCAGTTGAGCGTCATGATCCCACGAGCGATTAATGGTGTTGGTTAGTACGATTGACTCAGAAGCTGGTAGGGCATTGAGCATCGTTTATTTTGATTGGCAATGGAATGTAAAAATGGCACACAGAGTTATGCGATCGCTTCGTGATTTCTTTTGAGGTAGACTTAAACTGCTTGTAGTTAAGTATCTTGACTTTGATGCGTTGCTATAATTTCCGAAGGTAATGCTTTTGTTAACCATTGCGGAAGTTCTGGCACTTGTTGGTTGATTCTTCCATTTTCAATTGTAAGTAGATTTTGATGACCGACTGAGCTTGAATTGTCATAGATGGAGATGTTATCTGCTAATTGCAATGCTGTTGGTAGGTTTTGCAGACTCCGTTCGTACCTACGCCTGATATCTTCGATTGGAACGTTATGTCCACCTTCTACTACTCTTTGAGCTACACGGTCAATATTAACTTCTACATTATCAATACCTATATAGATGAGGTTTACCTCCCATCCTTTTTGTTTTGCTTCCCTCATCATTTTAAGGTAGGTATTGCCTGAAAGCGTCGTTTATACAGCAAAACTTTGGTTATTATCTAGATAAAAGTTTTTGCTACTCATGGTTATTGATTTGTTGCTAATTCATCTATTGTGAAATACTGACGGCGACTTGGCAAAGGAAGCCACTTACCTGTTTACTTTCATCGCTAAAACAAAAACTGTTGTCATCCATAAGTTACAACAGTTTGATACATCACTTCTCCATCGATATCAATTTCTATATTTATTGGCATACTGGTACTAGCTTCCTCAATCGTGATGCTCATTGTCATAGTGATCTGACCAAATAGAGATAACTTGTATGCTTTTAGTGCGGTGAATTGACTTTTCGGGCTTCTCGTTCGTAATAAATTCCACTGCACTGATTGAAACGGCTGCAGCGATCGCGTTGCGCATCCATTGCTCCCAATCCTGATTCACTAACCTCTCGATATGCGTTTTGGATAATGCGATCAATGGACGTTGCCCAGTACGAGACGGCATCAAAATATTCCTCATAGAACCTAACTTCGTTGGTTCGATTGTTGTAAATTGCTTTCGGTAGCACCTCTAGTTTCAGAAAGATGCTGGACGCAAACTCTCGGTTTGGATCTTGAAGAATTGCCATCGCCCTTTCAGCAATGGCTCCCTCGCCCCGTGCTGCAGCAATCAGTACGCCTGAATCGATAAATGTGCGAGTCATTCAGCGTCTTCCCGATATCCACCTCTACGCTCAGCTTTTTCACGTTCCACTCCTTCCCAATCCAGCAACGACACACCAGAGGCAACAATTTCTTCACCGCTCTTCCCCAACCGTTCGCCCAAAGGAGGCTTTAACTTCGGTTCGGCTTCACGCTGAGTGGTAGAAGTTGTCTTTAATTTCAAGAACTCCACAAAATCAATGGCTTCCTGTTGCAAGTCTTGGGGGAGCGATCTCCATTTTTCCAAAAGCAATTGTTCAAGACTCATACTCTCTCCTGCGGTTGAGCGAGCGCAAAATTTTTTTCTAAGCTAACACACTTTCACTTCTCCAAAGGGCTTGAGTAATTCCAAGAGAAATTCCTTGACAAACTGATTGTAGACAAATCTGGTCATTCGATGTGGCGATCGCCTAGTAAAATTGAGCAAATGTAGTTTGGTAATCTAGCAAGAATACTGAATTCGGACTAAATTTTGGCATAATCTCTGGGATAGTCAGAACTATATAGAGGTGTAAGCACAATCTTTAAAATCCGGCTAAGGAATATACCTATGTTCAACCGCCTCAAAAGCTTAACTCTTGCTACCCTCATACTATCAGTGACTATTCCCCTACTGAACTATTCTTTCAGGGCGGGCTTCCCCCACGCTGATGCACAGACAGTTACCAACCCCAACACAGAAGCTGACAAGCTTTTTCAACTTGGCGTGCAGCAATACCGTACAGGACTTTACCCCCAAGCACTGCAAACCTATAATCAGGTATTGGAAATCAAGCGACAACAAAACGACAAAGCCGGAATGGGAAAAACCCTCAACAACATTGGTGAGGTTTACATTGGACTACAAGAATACGACAAAGCACTACAAGTGTTGCAGCAAGCCTTGGTGATTCACCGCGAAGTAAAAGACAAAGCCTTAGAGGGCGAAACTCTAGATAATCTAGGCTTGACTTACGCTAATAAAGAGGAATATGACAAAGCATTGGCAACTTTGCAACAAGCATTGGCTATTCGCCGGGAGGTAAAAGATAGAACAGGTGAAGCCAAAACCTTAAGTAGGATAGGGTACGTTTACAATCGTGGCTTCAAGCAATACACCAAAGGTTTAGAACTTCTACGGCAAGCATTGGCAATTCAAGAACAAGTAGGGGATAAATTCCAAGCAGCTTTTACTTTAAGTAGGATAGCAGCAGCTTACTCCGGTTTGAAAGACTACTCCCGCGCTTTAGAATCGGCGCAGAAGGCTTTGTCATTGCACCGTGAGGTAAAAAACCGTGCAGGTGAAGGTGGAACGCTGGTACAAATAGGGATAATTTACTCCAAACAAAATAAAGGTGACTTGGCGGTGCAAGTATTACAACAAGCATTGCCCATCACAAGAGAATCCGGTATTCGCCCGCGAGAACATCAAATTCTCCAGCTAATATCGTACATTTACTCAGCACAAGATAAAAAAGAACGTGCTTTAGAATTTGGACAGCAAGCTTTAGTCTTTGCCAAAGAAAATCAGCTTCGCCCTCAACAACTCGAGTCGCTGATATGGTTGGCAAATATTTACGGTTTACAGGGATATAGTTATGTGGTAAGAGGACTAAACGCTCAAGCGAAAACAGAGTTTTCTCGTGTGATTGAATTGTCGCAAGAAGCTTTAACCCTGGCAAGAGTTCTGAAAAACAGGAAATCCGAAGCTGATGCTTTAAATTATCTGGGTTCTGGTTACATTAAGTTAAATCAGCCGCAAAAAGCGATTGAAGTTTTGCAACAGTCACTTGGCATTGCCAGAGAAATTAAAGACGTTGATATTGAAACATTTATTTTGACTAATCTCGAGACTTTATACTCTCAGCAAGGGGATTTGGACAAAGTTATTGAACTTGTGTTGCGAGAGGTAGAAATTGCGCGAGCGCAAAAAGATAAATTAAGTGAGGCAATTGGTTTAGCTTATTTAGGTAGCACCTATGATACCAGAGGAGAACATCAAAAAGTAGAGCAGACATATCAACAAGCTTTAGCCGCATTACGACTCTTAGAAATTAACAAACTCTCTCCACAGCAACAGAAAAATGCTGTTGCCTGGGAGTTTCGTATTTTAGAAGGATTAAGTCATAATTACAACCATCTGGGGAAATACGATCTTGCACTCAATTTTGCACAACAGGCACTACAAAAAGCGCAAAGTTCTCGTCAACCAAAATTAGAAGTACAAGGGCTGCTGAGGTTGGCTTTCTTATACCAAAATACTTTCAAAGATTTGACTAAAGCGATTGAATACTCTCAAAAAGCTTTAACTATTGCGCGACAAATTAAAGAACCTGCACTAGAAGCAGAGGCATTGGAGAACTTGAGCGTAGTTTACAAGAAACAGGGGAAATATACCTTAGCCCTAGAGTCTGCCGAACAAATTTTAACAATTGCCAAGCGCTTAGAAAATCCGCAACTAAAAAAAAATGCTTTGGATGTTCTCAGAGATATTTACGATAAACAGGGAAATTATCAAAAAGCACTCTCAGTTGCACAACAACTTTTAGCTGTAGTGCAAAAAGCAAATTTAGGCGACGATGAAATTAGTGCTTTAATGACTCTCAGTCAAAGCTATCTTTCAGTAGGAGATACCGTTAAAGCAGAGTCAACAGCTAAGCAAGCTTTAACCCTGGCACAGAAAACTCCTAATTCTCCTAATGAAATACTATCTTTGTTCTATCTTACCCAAGTATACATAGACCAGGGAAAATACGAGCAAGGAATAGAAACGGCGCAAAAAGCTTTGGAACTATCTAGAAAAATTAAAAATTACCAAAATGAGGTAACAGCTACGATTGGGTTGAGTGCAATGTATGAGGCGTTGGGAGAATATCAAAAAGTCATTGCATTTGCGGAACCACACTTAACATCAGCACGGAAAATTAACAGACGTGATCAAGAAGCAGAGTTACTGATTAATTTGGGTAGTGCTTACAGAGTTGTTGGTGACTATCCTAAAGCACAAGATTTAATTCAGCAAGGTTTAAAGATAGCACGAGAACTAAAAAATCCGCGCTTAGAATCAATAGCATTAAATAACCAGGGCTATTATTACACCTCTATCAACGATTATCAAAAAGCTTTGGCAGTGGCGCAGCAAAGTTTGAAAATTGCTCAAGATTTAAAAAGCCCACCATTATTGATATCACCCTTTTTTAATTTAGGTGATATTTATGCTAGTTTAGGAGACTATACAAAAAGCAGAACGAATTACCAACAAGCACTTTCGACAGCACAGCAATTGAAGAATCGACAAAGTGAAGGTAACGCTTTATTGGCTCAAGCATATACATATTTTGCTCAAGGAGAACCACAAAAAACTGTTCAATTAGCCCAGCAAGCGTTAGTCATTTTCCAAGAAATTAAAGTTCCGCGTCTGCAAGCTTTTGCCCATAGAATGCTCAGTGTCGGTTATGGTGAATTGGGTAATGATGCTCAAGCAATGCAAGAAGCGCAAACTTTTTTAACATTTGCGCAAAAAACTCAAAATGTCCTCTGGGAAAAGAGCGCACTTAATCTAACAGGAGATTTGCATAAAAAGTTTGGACGGAAACAACAAGCGATCGCCGCCTATCAACAAGCACTTTCTGTGACAACCAACACTCAAATTTCCGCTGCAGATGCTGGTATTTATGCCGGGTTAGCCAACGTTTATCAAAGTTTAAATCAACCGAATACAGCTATTACTTACTATAAACAGTATATCAATAAAACTGAGGAAGTCAGACGCGGTATTCAAGGTTTACCCCCTGAGTTACAAAAATCTTTTCTCGAGACAACAGTTGATTTCAATAAAGTTAAAAGAGCGGATATTTATCGCGCCTTTGCCAACTTACTACTTTCCCAAGGACGAGAACAAGAAGCCACAGAGGTTCTGGAACTTTTAAAAACACAGGAAATTAAAGAATATGCAAGTTCCAGCACTGCGGCAACAGATCAGCCAAAACTTCCCCTCACAGAGTCTGAAGCCAAAATTGCCGCGCCCAATCAATCGATAGTTGCATTAGCAAAACAAATCAGCGAGTGTGAAAAGACTAACTGTAAACAAAAAACTCAACTTAACGATCAACTCTCTAAAGTAGTGAAGGAGTTTAATCTTGAATTAGAGAAAATCGACAAAGAAATCAACTCCCGCATCGCCAATGACAAAGCAACCTTCGACCCCAATAAACTAGCAACAGTGAGGGAAATTGTCAAACAGCCTGGTACGGTAATGATTTACCCATTAGTGCTAGATGAGAAACTCTGGTTATTGTTGTACTCTGGAAATGCCGCCAAGAAATTTGAAGTTCCAGTCAAACGCGCAGAATTAGGAAAAGCAGTCAAAGAGTTTCGTGATTTAATGGAAGAGTGTGAAAAACGCGCTTGTGGTTCTGCCGATATTGCTAAATTCCAACCAGTCAGCCAAAAACTCTACAACTGGCTGATGAAACCCCTAGAGGCGGAACTTCAGAAAAATCAAGTTAAAAATCTAGTTTTTGCACTTGATCGCGTGACACGCTATATCCCCATGAGTGCATTATTTGATGGAAAACAATACCTGATCGAAAACTATACTCTCTACAACGTCTTGTCAGCAGATTTGACAGATGTGCGCGATCAACTCCCAAAAGGAACCGAAAATAACCCAGTATTGGCGATGGGAGTAAGTAATGCGGTGGGTGGTTTCCCGGCATTGACAAACGTACCCAAAGAATTAAACGCAATTGTCAGAAGTAACACCAGCAACCAAGGAATATATCCCGGAAAAGAGTACCTCAACAATACCTTTGATTATCGTACCCTACGAGATAATCTTACCGGATACAAAGTACTGCATCTTGCTACCCACGGTCAATTTGTTCCCGGTACTAAAGATGCATCATATCTACTATTAGGCACTGGCGACAAACTGGCAATTCCGGAAATTAAAACCTTAACAGGGTTAAGCAACATTCACCTAGTCGTATTGTCAGCTTGCCAAACAGCCCTTGCTGCACCACTTCAAGACGGTGTAGAAATTGCCAGTGTTGCATACTATTTCCTTAATAGTGGAGCAAAAGCCGTCATGGCTTCATTATGGCAAGTAAGTGACTCCAGCACCAGTGAATTGATGCAACATTTCTACCAAAACCTTGCCCAAGATGCCCAACCCACAAAATCAGAGGCTCTACGTTTAGCTCAATTAACTTTACTTTATGGCAAACAGGTAACTTTAAATAATATTAAGCGTGGGGGTATTAATACAGAACCAATATCTGCTCAAGCAGACAAACAAACCACGACAAGCGCTAACTTTGCTCACCCTTACTATTGGGCACCATTTATTTTAATTGGTAATGGGTTGTAATTTGAATTATATAAGCGCTGCCGATTAACGGTATGAAATCTCACGCTAAGACGCTAAGACGCTAAGAAGTTCTCTGCGCCTTTGCGTCTTTGCGTGAGGCTAAATCTTATTTTTTCTTTGTTCGATTTTTTCGACGAGATTCTTTCTGCATTTTTTTCTTGTTCTTAGATGGCTCTTTAGATTTACTAAATGAGCGCTTAAACTCTTGTTTCTGAATAGAGATGTTGTTCGTCTTCTTACTCTCTTGTCGAAAACAAGCCCAAGATTCTATTTCTGAGATTGTATCATCAATCAAAGAATAGTGCGGATGCTGGCGCAGTTCAGTTAAGGTCGCTTCCCAACCTAGTTGAAAAGAATCTTCCACATCTTCTTGGTTAATAAAAAAAGTGTCGATAAAATCCTCTTCAAAAAGTCGTTCAATGTGTGACTTTAGTTCTCTAGCACAAAGCCAAGAACTATTAATAACTAAATTAGTCCAAATATAATCTGGTTTCTTTTCAAGAATAGTTGAGAAAAGTTTATCAAAATATTCAATAATCGGCTCTCTAGAAATAATTCCTTGAGCTACTAATACAACTAATGAATTTAGGGCAGCGCATCTAACAAATTCATTAGCTTGTTGATTTTCTATTAGTTGCTTGATTGGTTCAATATTTGCGCCACTAACAGAAGCGAGGATTCTTCCTAAATCTTCAGTGACGACATCTCCAGTTACATCAAGTACTATCTCTCCTGGAGCCGAAACAAACTCGACAATCAGAGGATAAGCTAATGGTTCTCGAAATTGTCCTAGCAAATACAGGGCATAAATAAGTAGTCGGACAAAATTAAATTCATTCATGAAGGTGGTGTAAATTGCTAATAGCTAATGGCTAATAGGCAATTAGCAGTTAGCGATTAGCAATCCTTATGTGTAAATATTTCTGTCCTATTACTTATGTAAAAAGTATTCAGATTTCTCTAGTAACTCCTCCAGGTTATTTTTGTATTTTTCTAAGGTTGCCAGTAACACAGGAGTAATGGCTTCCCGTTCTTCAATGGCTTTCTCTAAAGCTAAACGAGGAAATTTTCCGGTATTGTTTTCTAATTCAGATAAAATTTATGACAATTCCATTTTTTATATTTGGCTAACTTTATAAATGACAGTGATTCTTGCTCTTCATGAACTTGAAGTAAATGTAGTATACATGCGGTTTGAATTGCTATAGCAAATAACAAGAATTTACAAATTACTTTCTATAAACATCTTTCCGATGCTTGCACTGTAAAAGTTGCACGAGTTGACTTTCATCATCAATCTCGTAGCGAATTCTATAATCACCAACTCGAATACGATACTCGTTATCAGATGCTTTTAACTTGACAACTCCATTGGGACGTGGTTCATCTGCAAGATTTTGAATTTTCTCAACAACGCGCTCCTTAACATCATTTGGCAAGTCATCAATCTGCTTTTGTACAGATTTTGAAATAATAACAGTATAGGTCATTATGCTTGATTAGATCGGTTGGCAATATATTCATCCATAGTCATATACTCACCAACTGCATACTCAGCACGAACTGCTTGAATTTCTGCTTGTGTTTCTACATCCTCTGAGTACAAATCTTCTTCGGCTTCAAAAATCTGTTGCTCAATTATTTCTTGAAGTTGACGTTTTTCTTCTAAATTAAGGGAAGATATTACTTCTGCTAAAGCTGATAAGGAGAGTTGTAGTTTAACAATTGCTGGCATTTTTCTCCAATTGGTGTTGTAGTATATAGCATTTAATGACTATTAGACTTATTTTATCATTTATTTTTATGTATAAGTTAATATGCAGGGTAGCGATTATCTAATGAATTTGTCATAACGATCTCGTTCTCCATCAACACTGCACTAAATCTAGTGTACAGAAGTAGATTGTCCAATAAACTGAATAATGATATAGTACAAAATAACTATAAGGTGGTTGGCAATTTCTGCAAACTGCAACATTTATTAACAATTTGCACTTCTTAACGGAGAAATGCTATGACAAATTCTGATTCCCTGCTTTCGGGTTACCAAGCATTGGTGCAAAATCATGCGAGTCGATTCGACCCTGAGATTGCAGCGCTACAACAAATTGTACAGGCAAGAATGCAAGAACTTCGCTCAAGAGAACAGGCACTGGTTGAAGCACAGGCGGTAGAACTGAAAAGTATCACTGATGCCCTGGCTACCGATGCGAGGTGTTTGCTACCAACACCAGAATTCAGGGCATTTGTGCAGGATTTCAAGCAGATGTCTCGCTCTTGGTACTCTAACAAACCAGACGTTACGATCGCAGACGATCCTACGACCTGGTTATTAGCAACACTCGATTTACCGATAGGTTTAAGCAACTACCAGACCCAGGAAGACCCTGACGCCTATGATGACGAACGTACTCATATCCTGTACAGCTATTCTCTGTCGCTAAGGTTAGGCGATACTGAGTGTCGGATTGAAGTGCCTTACAAACGCACCTACAACCTGAATGAGCACAGAGAAGATTCTCTGAAAGAACAAATCGATTTTTACATTGCAGGCGATGTAGGTGGCTTGTTGAAAAAGATAAAGCATCCAGAAGCAGAAATAGACCAGTTGACAGCTGAAATAAGTGTGTTAGTAGGGTATGCCAAAACTCTACTTGCCCTCACGCCAAGAACTGCAAGCTTTGAATATACATCAATGTAGGAGAATACTAATGGAGATGTATCTTAGTTTGTCTGCTTACGGTGGAGTGTCAATTCGTGAAGCATTGACGGTGTTTTGGTCGGCAGGCATTCGACATGTTGAACTGGCGATTGGTCCCCGACCTGATACAGATGCAGTGCAGGCTATTCAGGATTTTAAGCAAAAAGGAATGGTCTATCGCGCACACCATGCTTTCGTTTGGGGCTTACGCCACTATCCCTTCAATTTAGCGCAACCGCAAGACTGGAACTATTTCCAGCGACTGACAGACTGGTTGGCAAGCATGGACATTACAGCCTACTCAGTGCATGGTGGGAGTTTTTCAACCAGAAGCGAACGCACAAAAGCCTATGCAACATTTCTTGGGCGTTGCAGAACATGGGGATGAAAAACGAACCGCCAAGACGCCAAGAACGCCAAGAATTGAGTTTTTCGATTTATAGAGAAAATAAAATCATCCCGCAATTATGCAACGCCGATAGAAGGCGTTGCTGATTAAAGGTATGAAATTTCGCGCAAAGATGAGGCCGCGCCCATGAGGCGAAATCCCACGCCCAGACGACTGCCGGGTTTGTAAGGTATGCCTTAAGTCAATTGGCAAAACTTGCTTAGGTATTGATTTCTAATTGTTATTTAAAGGATTAAGATACGCAGGAACAGAAGTAGACAACATTACAATCACTATTCCGGGAAGCACCAAACTTGTAGATAATCAATTTAATCGGGATATCATTCAATACTTCTCGGTTAAGATTTGATCCCCCCTCTCCCCCCTCTGGGGATAGGGGGGAGAGGGGGGATCTTCGCGGGTGAGCGCACTGCTAACCGAGCAGTATTGGGATATCATTTACCAAATGAATGATTACTCGGTTGTGCATTCAAAGTTGTAACTCTGTCTTAAAAATAGACAAAAATAATTATGAAGCTTACTTCTTCCGGGGATTAGCTTACATTTATTTAGAAAAATATCAGCCAGCAATTAGTGATTTTGAACAAGCTATCCGCCTCGAACCCAATTTCGCATTTTCTTACTTTGGTAGAGGATTTGCCCGTGTTCAACTTCAACAATATCAGCAGTCAATCGGTGATTTTGAGCAACCCATTAAAATAGTTCTTCCTTATCTTAGGCCTTTTTCTTGCAAAATTTTATCAGCCCAAACTGCATCTACTTGTGGTAGTGGTGGTACTGGTTCAATGCTGTAATCTATGACTAAATCATAACTTGCTCGGTCATATAGTTCAGTTAATAGTGTTTGTAAATTAACTATTGGTTCCACATCTTCCTCGCGCAAAGGTAACGGAAACTCAGGAATTACATCTTGTAAATTAAACGCATATAAATCAGCTTTAGGACGGTATTCTCCTCGACTCACCAAAATCCGATAATCACTCTTAGTATCATTACTTAAAATCCGCATTTGTTTACCGTCCCGTAGCAAGTCAATCTCAACTAAATTCGTGAAACTTCCCAGTACTCGCCGACGTTTTTTCTCATATGCCCTGCGCCCTTCACCTGCACGTTTATTCTTAGGAGAAAGAACCTCAATTACCGTCACCACCTCCCGCGTCGTCACCTCTCGCACGGACAAATAACTCTCCCTAATCGTCTCTGGCATAGGAATTGTTACTGTCATAGCTTGAACTGGAGGTGTAGCAATAGCGATATTTGCCGTTTTAGGATTCAATGCAGTTTGGGAACGTTGCACCGCCACATCCGGAATACCCACTAACAAAGAATTATCCCCTGCCGTTTGATATACTCTTTGTTCAATAGCAACTCGATATTTAGGACGGAGTTTGGGATTTAGCGCATCAAAAATCGCCACTATTAACAAATTATGTACTTCTTTCCATAATGCAGGATTTTCTAAATAGGGGTTCATTCCGGGAAATGGTGAAGGCATAAAAGTACCTCGAATGAAAATTAGTGGGGGAGTGAGGGAGTGGGGGAGCTAACAATTAGTTTTTCTCCTCTGCTTCCCTACTCCCCTGCCCCCCTGCTCTTTTTATTGGCGGTTCAATGCCTACCTCACATCATACCCAAACAAATTCACATCCACTTCCCCCAACTGCAAATCAGCCAAACCATACTCACTCCAACGCCTGTCAACCATCGCCGCCACCTGAGGATCTGACTCCAAAGCTGCACCCCACTCATGTTCGGTTTCCGGGGGAATCTTCGTTGTCGCATCAATACCCATCCTTCCCCCCAAACCAATCTTCTCTGACGCAAAATCCAAACTATCAAATGGAGTATTCGGCAAAATAAACACATCTCGTGTTGGATCAACTTTAGAACTAATCGCCCACACCACTTGACGCGGATCTCTAATATTGATGTCTTTATCTACCACAATCACAAACTTAGTATAAGTAAACTGCGGTAGCGCACTCCAAAAAGCTAAAGCTGCCCGCCGCGCTTGTCCTGGATATGCTTTATCTATAGATATAATCGCCGCTTTGTAACTCAAAGCTTCCATTGGCAAAAAGAAATCCACAATTTCAGAAACTTGTTGGCGTAGAATTGGGGTATATATGCGATTTAAAGCGATCGCCATCATTGCTTCTTCTTTTGGTGGCCGTCCGCTAAAGGTAGTCAAATATACTGGCTCTTTCCGGTGCGTCAGACAATGGAAGCGAATTAAAGGAGAATCTTCCACCCCACCGTAATATCCCATATGATCCCCAAAAGGTCCATCTGGCAATACTTCCCCTGGTGTAATTGTCCCTTCCAGCACAAACTCTGAATCGGCTGGTACTTCTAAATCTACAGTTTTACACTTGGCTAAGTTTACACCAGAACCACCGTAAAGTCCAGCAAACAGCCATTCTGATAAATCTACCGGAATTGGCGTGGCTGCTGCCATAATAATTAGGGGATCTACACCCAAGGCGATCGCCACCTCTAACTTCTGCCCTCGTTCTGCTGCTTTGCGTAAATGCCTAGCCCCACCCCGTACCGACAACCAGTGTACAGTCATCGTATTTTTAGATTGCAGTTGCAAGCGATACACTCCTACATTCGGCGTCCCCGTCTGACAATCCTTTGTAATTACCAATCCCAGCGTGATAATCTTGCCTGCATCACCGACATATGGACGTATCAAAGGTAACTTATTTAAATCTAAATCGTCACCTTGGATGATCACTTGCTGACAAGCTGGGAAAAAGTCCCGTCCTGGTTTCGCCTTCAACACATCAAATAACACTTTACCAAACTCCACCGCTTGTCCAATCTTCTTGGGTGGTTTTGGTTGTTGCAACATCGCCAACTTTTTCCCCAGTGTTTCCAATTCTAGTGGATGCTGCATATTCATTGCCCAGCAAATCCTTTCCACTGTTCCCAACAAATTCACTGCTACTGGAAAAGATGCTCCTTTGACATTTTCAAATAGCAGTCCTGGACCACCTTGTTGTAACATCCGATTGGCAATTTCCGCTATCTCTAATTCAGGATCAACCAAAGCTGAAATCCGCTTTAACTGTCCCCTTTCTTCTAAAAGTTTAATGAATCCCCGTAAATCTCTTGCCATTGTTTTGTAGCGTGACTTTTTACTTATATTTAACTATAGTTGTTAACTTTCTTAACATTCAACTAGAATCGATTCGGTTATCCTAGCAAAAATATGCATTATTTTTTATAAGTAAGCGCTGAGCAAATTAAGTATGAATGTAATATTTGATACTTTTATTGCAGGTGGTCTTGTCATGTGGCCTCTGTTGGGTTTATTTGTGGCAACTCTTGCATGTGCTGTAGAACGTACTTGGTTTTGGTTTAAGCTCAAAACTCAACAAAAACAGGTAGCACAAGAAGTACTCACAGCAGCAAAGGATAGTCAACAAAAAGCTCTAGAGGTTGCTGAACTATGGCAAGATGTAGCCGTGGGACGTGTGATGGTAGCGCCGCTCAGAGCAAAAAATCCGACTGCAGAAATATTTCACTTAGCGATCGCCGCTGCTAGCGATCAGGAGTTTGTGGAAATGCGTAGAGGAGATCGCCTACTCGAAAGTGTGATGGCGATCGCGCCATTACTTGGTATATTAGGTACTGCGTCCGGTTTGATGACAACTTTCTCCAACCTCAAAGATGGCAATGTGAGCCGTGCTGACATCTCTTCACTTACAGCTGGTATTGGTCAAGCTTTAATTAGCGCTATAACTGCAATGACTGTAGCCATTATTGCTTTCATATTTCTCCGCATTTTTGTGATTTTGCGCTCACGGCAGATTGACTTTTTTTCTCAAGTTGGTAACAAACTGGAACTTATTTACCTTCAAGACTGGCATCAACCTTCTATACCAACAACAGAAGAAGTTGAACAAAAGCCAAACGTTGTAGTTGAGTCAGAGAAATAACTATTAGCGGCTCCCGACTCATAATATCATTTTCAACTAAAAGTAAGAAATCGAGCTTCTGAATTATTTTATATTTGACCTTAAGCAACTTGACATTAAATAGATAATATTGAATCACCTTTTTGTGTTCTATTTAACATTTAGTTGAATCAATAAATTAACAACAATGTTAAATAAATTTTTAATAAAGTTTTAATTTCAAATTAACACATGCTTAAACAAATATTAACCATTACTATTGTAGTTTACTTCTGGAATGTTAATTAACAAAAACTAGTTGCTGAATTTACGAGGAGACATGGTTTCAACTAAATTTTTAAATCGAGTAGCTGTAACAACAGTCGTGACAGCTGCGGTAACATTAGGACCATTTTTGACGGCGATCGCGCAACAAGCACAACTGAATGGAGCGGGAGCAACTTTTCCTGCTCCACTGTACGAAAGATATGCTAGAGAAGTTAGGAAAAAGTATCCAGGTCTTTCAATTAACTATCAAGGTGTAGGTAGTGGTGCTGGTATTCGTCAAGTAATTGCTGGAACAGTTGACTTTGGTGGTAGTGATGCCGCAATGAAAGATGATGAAATAGCTAAAGTTAGCAGAGGAGTAATTCTAGTACCTACTGCGGGTGGTGCTGTTTCCGTTGTTTATAATGTTCCCGGAGTTAACAATCTTAGACTATCCCGCGAGGTATTGCCAGCAATTTTCTCTGGTCAAATTTCTAACTGGAACGACGATAGAATTAAAAAAGTTAATCCTGGTGTAAATTTACCAAATGTACCGATTAGACCTGTAGTTCGTGCTGATAGTAGCGGTACAACTTTTATTTTCACCAACCACCTGAGTACCATCAGTCCTTATTTTAAAGGTAGAGTTGGTGCAAACACAGCGCCAAAATGGGTTGGTCTTTCTAACGTTACAAGGGCGAAAGGAAACCCAGGTGTAGCAGGTGGAGTAGCTCGTACCTCTGGCTCCATTGGTTACGTTGAGTATAGTTTCGCTGTAGCAAACAAACTAAACTCAGCTCAGATAGAAAACAAGCAAAAACAGTATGTAGCTCCATCTCTACAAACTGCTAACCAAGCCTTGTCTACTGTGCAATTCCCAGCTAACTACCGCGTTTTTGTTGGCGATCCAGACCAAGGTTATCCCATCGTTGGTTTAACCTGGATGATGATTTACAGAAATTATCCTGACGCCAACAAAAGAACTGCTGTTAGAAACTGGATTAATTGGGTGCTAACAGATGGTCAACAGTTTAATGATGACCTCAACTACACTCGTATTCCTGCACCTGTTGCTAGTAAAGTGATACAAGATGTAAATACCGCTCTTAAATAATCTGAATTAGAGCGCTTTAAGCTATTCTCAGGGTGGGTTGAAAAGCCCACCCTATAGTCATGTAAATAGTTGAATTGCTTGATTTGTGACAAATATGCCTGAACCAACATATACAAACCAACCAAATTTGGTTGATGAAAATCTTGACATTACAGTTAGCCGCGATCTGAACTTGAAGCTAGACAAAGCATTCACCTGGCTAACTTATATATTTGCCGCTTTCACAGTTACTGTGCTGTTTTGGATAAGTTGGATTATCCTGCGCGAAGCTACCCCGGCGTTGCAGAAATTTGGACTGGGGTTCTTATTTAGCCAAGAATGGGATACAGGAAATTTAGTTTTTGGGGCATTACCATACATATATGGCACTTTGGTAAGTAGTGCGATCGCGATTCTATTAGCCGTACCCATTGGTCTTGCGGTAGCTTTAGTTACAAGTGAAGACTTTCTGCCACCCTCAACTCGTAGAACCATAGCGTTTATTGTCGAGCTAATTGCCGCCATTCCTAGCGTAATCATCGGGTTATGGGGTATTTATATCTTTATTCCGTTCTTTACGCCTGTACAAAATTTGCTATCTACTGCTTTCGGTTGGATACCCTTGTTCAATACACCAAGTCCTGCTGGATTTAATTTATTAACTGCAGGTACAATTCTGGCGATTATGATCTTACCCACAATGGCAGCAATTAGTCGTGATGTGTTGCTAGTAGTTCCGAAAGAGTTACGTACTGGCTCTATGGCTTTAGGTTCTACTCGATGGGAAACTATTTTTCGAGTCATACTCCCTACAGCATTCTCCGGAGTTGTTGCTGCGGCAATGCTGGCATTAGGAAGAGCTTTAGGTGAGACAATGGCTGTAACTATGGTGATTGGTAACTCTGCTCAAATCAACCCTTCTTTGCTGGAACCTGCTTATTCAATTCCCTCTGTATTAGCCAATGAATTTGCTGAAGCTCAAGATCAATTACACCTTGGCGCTTTAACGTATTTAGGTTTAATTTTGTTTGCTTTGACTCTGTTGGTAAATATTGCCGCAGTGTTTATTGTGCAATTTGTGGCGAGAAAGAATAGATAACACGAGTCTAGTATTACATCATACTTGAGAAATAAATTTGCACTCCCAAAAGGCTTACTTTGAGATGAATGATAATCAAGCAACTCCAATAGATCAATCTCTGGCAGACGAATTATGTAGTTCTCTACCTCCGAAAAGACAATTCTTTACCTATGCAATGAATGCAATTGCATTTATTTTCACAACTCTTGCCCTAATTCCCTTAATTTCTCTTTTATGGGAGATAATCTCACGGGGAATTGGTAGCCTTAGACCATCAATGTTTGTCACGTCAGTTATAGATAATGGGTTTGGTAATGCGATCGTTGGCACGCTAACAATGATTGCAATTGCTGGAGCAATTAGTATACCAATCGGAATAATGACAGGTATATTTTTGTCAGAAATTGGTCAAGGAACTTCTATTGGTCGTGCTGTTCGCTTCATCACTACTATTCTGACAGGGATTCCGTCAATCATTGTAGGTATTTTTGCGTATGGTGTCATAGTTGTGCTTACCAAACAATTTAGTGCGCTCGCAGGTGGTTTTGCCTTAGCTATGCTCATGTTGCCTATAGTGGTATTAACGACGGAAGAAGCATTGAAACTTGTTCCCAGATCTTTACGTTTAGGATCTGCTGCTTTAGGAGGTACTCGCTTTCAAACGACTTTCGGTGTTATTATTGGTGCAGCATTACCTGCAATTACTACTGGAGTTCTACTAGCTGTGGCTCGTGCTGCTGGCGAGACAGCACCCCTAATTTTTACTGCTTTGTTCAGTTTAGATTGGTCAAGAAGCCTAATAACTCCTACAGCTTCCTTATCCGTACTGATTTTTAATTTATACAACGATCCTGCTCCAGAAAAAACTCAATTAGTTTGGACTGCTTCTCTAGTGTTAGTCTCGATGGTAATGTTAATTAGTGTTCTCTCTCGCTTGGTCACCAGCAAGCGAAAATGATAACTAAATCACAATCACTTGTAGTTAATTATTGTTGTCGTAACTTTCACATATTATGAGTAAGTTATCCCCAGCTATCCAAGTCAAAAGTCTCAACTTTTACTACGGCACCTCTAAAGCGCTCGAAGGGGTGTCAATGGACATTTACCAGAAGCAAGTAACCGCAATTATTGGTCCATCGGGTTGTGGTAAATCTACCTTCATTAAATCTCTCAATCGCATTAGCGAATTAGAAACAGAAGTCAAAGTTGAAGGCAGTGTAGAATTTTTTGGTCAGAATATTTATAGCCCCCGTGTTAACCTCAATCGTCTACGCCGTCAAATTGGGATGGTGTTTCAAAAGCCAAACCTTTTTCCCATGAGTGTTTATGATAATATCGCCTACGGTATTAAAATAGCCGGATGGCGTCCCAAAGCAGAATTAGATGAAATTGTCGAATCTGCTCTCAGAGGCGCTGCTATTTGGGATGAGGTGAAAAATAACCTGAACAGATCGGCTTTAGGTTTCTCTGGTGGGCAACAACAGCGACTGTGTATTGCCCGTGCTTTGGCAGTAAGACCAAAAGTTTTACTCATGGACGAGCCTTGTTCAGCGCTTGACCCCATCGCTACGATGAAAGTTGAAGAACTGATTCATAGTTTGCGCGATGAATTGACAATCGCCATTGTCACCCACAACATGCAGCAAGCCGCTCGTGTTTCTGATTTCACGGCTTTTTTCAGTACTGATGAAAGCCGCATCGGTCAAATGGTTGAATTTGGCGAAACAACTCAAATTTTTGGCAATGCTCTTGATTCTCGCACCCGCGACTACGTTTCTGGGCGTTTCGGTTAACAGATACAAATCACGTCTGTTATTTTTGTTTTAAGTTAAGCAAGTGTGTAAAAACTGAGAAAAATATTCTCAGTTAGTTTGGAGTGGCTATAGCGCTTACTAAAAAAGAGCTAAACATGAGCAAATTTGGTGTGGGAAAATCTGAATGAGGAGTGGGTTTAAAAGTGTAAAATTTTATTTTTGAAAATAAAAATACACACTCATCATATATGATTTGATAGAAATAGACAAGTAGGGGTGAACAGCGGTTCACCCCTACACTTAAAAATTAGGATTAATTTAATAGCTATATAATAATTAATAGTCAATAATTTGGGTAGAAATCAACATGCCTTGGATCTGTATCGATGGTTTTTCAATCGCCTCATGTCAAATTTGACTTCAATACAATCAAAAAGTACGATACTCCTACACCAAGATACACTAGCTACCCCCCCGCAACAGAATTAAGTCCAGAATTCACCAACTCTGATTTTATTAGTGCGATCGCCACTTCTAACCAAAGAAAATCTCCGCTATCTTTGTATTTCCATATACCATTTTGTCAGAGTGCTTGCTATTTTTGCGGCTGTAACGTGATTATATCGAATAATAAGGAGATCGCTAAACCTTATTTAGAGTACTTAATCCGCGATATTAATAACACAGCATCTCTAATTGATAGAGAGCGAAAAGTGGATCAAATTCACTGGGGTGGCGGAACCCCAAATTATTTAAACTTAGAACAAGTAGAATTGTTATGGAAGAACATAAATCGCCACTTCACTATTAATCCAAAAGCAGAAATCTCCATTGAGATTAATCCTCGCTATATAGATAAAAACTACATTTTCTTTCTCAGAGAAATCGGATTTAATCGGATTAGCTTTGGGATTCAAGATTTCAATACCCAAGTGCAAGCAGCTGTGAATCGCATCCAACCAAAAGAAATGCTGTTTGATGTGATGAGCTGGATCAAAGAAGCCGGATTTGATAGTGTGAATGTAGACCTAATTTATGGTTTACCATTTCAGACAATCGACACATTTCGCGAAACGGTAAAAAAAACCATTGAATTAGATCCTGACAGAATCGCTGTCTTTAACTTTGCCTATGTACCGTGGGTGAAGCCTGTGCAGAAAAATATCCCAGCTGTTGCACTACCTACACCACCCGAAAAGTTAGAAATACTACAAATGACTATTGAGGAGCTAACAAGTAGTCAGTATCGATTCATTGGCATGGATCACTTTGCCAAACCTAATGATGAACTAGCGATCGCCCAAAACAATTGTACTTTAAAGCGCAACTTCCAAGGTTATACTACCCAAGCGCAAACGGAACTCTTTGGTTTTGGAATCTCATCTATAAGTATGCTAGAAGATGCCTATGCTCAAAACCACAAACAACTGAAAGATTATTACCGGGCAATTGACGCAGGTGTTTTACCTACAAGTAAAGGTATTAAACTTAGTTGGGAAGATATGCTCAGACGAGATGTGATTATGAGCATTATGTCTCATGCCAAACTACGCAAGCAAGACATAGAACAGAAGTATCACATCAGTTTTGATCAATACTTCTCCAAAGAACTAGAGGAATTGAAACGAATAGAGCAAGATGGACTAGTTCAATTATCAACCAACCATATCAGTATTACAGAAATTGGTAGATTACTAGTTCGCAATATTGCTGTCATCTTTGATACTCATATCCAAACGCGAGCGCAAAAATTCTCTCGTGCGATTTGAGCAGGAGACATGAGACAGGAGCCAGTTTCTCGTTCCCATGCTCAGCATGGGAATGCCTACGAGAGGCTCTGCCTCCTTGCGCTCCAAATTTGAGGCGGAGCCTCGCTCAATGCATTCCCAGCCAGAGGCTGGGAACGAGGAATACTGAAATTTTCTAAAGAAACACTTAAGATAATATTTTACTTAATGAAGTTATGCTATGCTATTTTTATCTATATTTATTTTGTAACAAACTATTAATTTTATTGTATATGCTTATACATACTTATTATAAATGTAAGTGTTTGTAGATTTTTGCGTCCATAGTTAATTAACGATAAAAAGATAATAAAATATCTCTATAGCAGGATGTCTAAGGGAACGCCAAATATCAATTAAACGTCATTCTTCACTGTTTAGGCTGCATCCAAGTCTAGATAGCGGTGTAAGGAGGTGAAATACTCCTGCTTGCTCCTAATTTGTTTCATAGGTATACAGCAAGACCCACAATATAGGTTTTATTAAGTCATGCTAGACTTGTCCACTGATACTCAACCAAACCAGCGACTGAATTACTCTGATGGATGGAACGTCTGTGAACTAGAGTTCAATCCAAATCAACTGCACTACAAAGAAACCGTTTTCACCCTTGGAAATGGTTATCTAGGAACACGGGGAGCTTTCGAGGAAGGATACCTTAACGATACAGATGCAACACTAATTAATGGTGTTTACGACGATGTAGCGATCGCCAATACTGAATTGGTAAATTGTCCTAACTGGTTACCCTTCGTAATTAAGGTAGATGGAGAACGTTTCCGCCTAGATAGCGGTGAGATTCTCAAGTATGAACGACGGCTAGACCTACGTTTGGGCATAGTTAGCCGGGATGTACGCTGGCGTTCTCCAACAGGTCACACATTGGAGTTTCACTTTGAGCGTTTTACCAGTTTAGCAGATAAACACATTTTGGCAATACGTTGTCAAATCACTTCAATAGACTTTGAAGGCGATGTTGCTGTTGAAGTCGGTTTGAATGCCGAACAAGATACCCAAGGTGTAAAACACTGGAAAACTCTCAACTACGGGGGTGTAGACAACTTTATCTGGTTGCAAAACCAAACACTCCACTCAGCTATCCAACTGGGGATGGCGGTGAAACTGGAAGTAACGGGTGAAAATGTTGCACCAGTAAAAGTACACCAAGTTGACAGTCCAAAACTCCAGTCAAACTTCCATGCCACACCAGGAAAAACAGTAACTTTTGAAAAGATTGTCACCGTATTCACTTCACGGGACACACAAAGTCCATGTGAACTGGCACTAATTCGTTTAGTTGCTGCACCTTGCTATACAACTTTGTTAGCAGCTCATATCGCCACATGGGAAAAAGTCTGGCAAGACAGTGATATTATTATTGAAGGCGACCCTCAAGCTCAGCTAAGTGTTCGCTACAATCTCTTTCAATTACTTGCTGTAGCACCGCGTCATGATGACCGAGTAAGTATACCTCCCAAAACCCTCTCTGGTTTTGCTTATCGGGGACATATATTTTGGGACACAGAAATTTTTATACTTCCATTCTTAATTCTGACTCAGCCAGATGTAGCGCGTAATTTACTTACTTATCGCTACCACACTTTGCCAGGAGCGAGACGCAAAGCACAGGAAGCGGGATATTCTGGAGCTATGTATGCTTGGGAAAGCGCCACTACAGGAGATGAGGTAACACCTCGTTGGGTACCTGGTGCAAAAGACGGTGAGTTAGTTCGGATTTGGTGCGGTGATATTGAAGTACATATCAACACCGATGTCGCTTATGCTGTTTGGCAGTACTGGCGTTGCACTGGTGATGATGACTGGATGCGCGATTATGGGGCGGAAATTATCCTAGATACAGCTGTTTTTTGGGAAAGCCGAGTGGAGTGGAACCTTGAGCGTAGCTGTTATGATATTCGTGATGTTATTGGACCAGATGAAAATCATGATCGCGTAGACAACAATGCCTTCACTAATATGATGGTGCAATGGCACTTGCAGTCAGCTTTGGCTCTTTTAGATTGGCTCAAGCAAGCTTATCCCCAAAAAGCTTCCCAGTTGATTGAAATGCTCAACTTGGAAACTGAAAGGTTAAAACGTTGGGCTTTGATTAGCGATCGCTTATATTTGAATCAAGACCAAGAAACTGGCTTAATTGAACAGTTCGAGGGCTTCTTCAAATTAATAGATGTCAACTTAGCTGATTATGAACCTCGTACCAAATCAATGCAAGGTTTACTGGGAATTGAGGAAACTAGTGCAAGACAAATTCTCAAGCAGCCAGATGTGTTGATGCTGATGTACTTATTGCGCGATCGCTACAACCAAAAAACTCTCCAAGCTAACTGGGATTATTATAACCCCCGCACCGACCATACTTACGGTTCTTCTTTAGGTCCAGCAATTAATGCCATTATGGCTTGCGATATGAATCTTCCAACAGAAGCTTACACGCACTTTATGCGATCGGCTTTGGTAGATTTAGAAGATGTACGGCGTAATGCGGCTGAAGGAATTCACGCAGCCAGTGCTGGTGGAGTTTGGCAAGCTGTGGTGTTTGGATTTGCAGGCATCCGCATGACTCAATTTGGTCCAGTTGCTTGTCCTAATTTACCTCAAAGTTGGCAGCGTCTCAAGTTCAGAATGCAATGGCGTAATCAATGGTATGATTTCGACTTAGGTCCCAATGCAGTCCAAAACAACGAGATAATTGAACAATCATCCGTTGAAGCGATAGTCGAGCAAGTAGTGTCACAAATTAGCTGAATCATTGACGCTCCCCCTTCTTGCCCCCCCTTATTAAGGGGGGGTTGGGGGGATCTTAGTTACAATAAGCCAAATTGCTCGTATTTGGAGAATTTACCAAATCAGTATTAAACATCCAACCAGTACCAGTAAATTGGTTGCCTAAAGTTTGACGTAAATCAACTTCTACCCATATATAATTTTCCCCTCTGTACGTTTTAACCGCATCACCCGTCGTTAAAGTGATGAAAACTCTGTCGCCAGGAAAAACTTTGGTAACAATCTCTGCGTTTGTAATCGGTAAGCGACGAATATTAACTCCATTCTGGGGACGTACTACTTGCCGACAATCTGTACCAATTGTCGGTTTATCCCAAGGATTCCCACCACCGCCATCACCAGGTGTACCGCACTGTTTAAGTACAGCGGTTTGAATAAAGCCACTTGGAGATTGAAGTTCAGCAAATTGGCTTCCGGGTGCTGGGATGTAAGCTAGTGTAACCCGCGCATCTTTGGGGATAATCCGAATAGCGTTAGAAGTTGTCGAGGCAACTTGAAAGATGGGAGTGTCTACTTTGGTTGCTCGGCAGAGCGAGTTTTGCGCGTAGGCTGGTAGACTAAAAGCGAAAGTGGTAATGGCAATAATCGCGATCGCCACCACAGTCAAGACGCGAGTAAATTTTTTACCCTGTATAATATTCATTTTTGTCACTCCTCGTAGTCAGTAATCAAAGTCTGACACGGGGATTGTACAACTTTTAGAATGTTGATTAATAATATAGAAGGAAAATCACACGGTTTAGTTATTATATGAGACTGCATCTGCACTTCTGTTTGGTTAACATGGCAGAGAAAACAGTCAAACGAGATAACTTGAATGCTAGATCCAGCTTTGTGCGATCGCCCTGTAAGTCAGTGGCTGGTTTTGAAGTCAACACTTTCTCAATGGCTGACAACACCGCCGTTAATTATATTACCACTGTTGGCATTAGTCTTCATACCTTGGATGTTTCCACGTCTACGGTGGAGGCGTTGGTGGAGTAGTTTGGGAATTGTGTTATTGGTGATTTACTTTAGTGCAGCTTTTCCATTAACGGTGGCTGTAGCAAAACAAGGATTGGTAGCATTTATCCCCAAGGATTCAGGTAAAACTGTAGATGCAATTGTCGTGTTGGGGCGCGGAGGAGAATTTCGCAATTCCAGAGTTAAAGTTGCGGCAGAACTTTGGCAATCTCACCGCGCACCCCTAATTTTTGCTAGTGGTTCAGGAGATGGTTCAGAAATAGTTGAGCAACTTAAAGCTCAAGGCATTCCTCATCAAGCATTAGAAGAAGAACACTGTTCGCGAACTACCGAAGAAAACGCCTTGTTTACCGCCTCAGTACTACAACCAAGAGGAGTTAAACAAATTCTGTTGGTAACAGATCCTCCTCATATGATGCGATCGCTTCTCACTTTTCGTAGTTTAGGTTTTGAAGCTATTCCTCATACAAGCCCAGTACCAAATAATTTAACTCAGACAAAGAAAGCGATGTTGGTATTTTACGAGTATATGGGCTTATTTAGCTATGGTGTAGGAGGAAAATTTTTCTCCCAAGATATAGCCAGACTAAAAAAGCCACCCATCGCTAAAATCGAACATTCGGCTACATCACCAAAATAGAATTTGGCGTTGCTTACTCTGAGGATAATTCTTGTGGAGCAGGCATACTGCCTACCCTTAATTGTAAGGGACGGGCAAGATGCTCATCCCACAAGAAATGTTTTTTTATCCCGCAATATGCAACAATTCCTCAAACAAGGGGTCACCGAAAGTCATTAGTCGCAGCGACGGCATTTCGTCAAACACGTCTGGGTAAAAAGTAATGCTGCATTTCTGACCTTTGTGTGCAAGCTCCCAAACGCGATCTGCGCTCTGGACTGCAGTGAAGCTATCGCTTCTTTTATCAAACTTCACACCACAAGTTTTTAAAATAGCTGAGGTAGTAAATAATCGCTCGATATCTTCTGGTGTGAAGGGTGTAGGATGAATCAGTTTTTGAATTTCTGCTAAATCTGCGTCCAAATCCATTGAAATTATTTCTTCTATCGCTAGACGCAATGGTGGCGCATCAATTACCGAGTCAAATTCAGACATTAAAACGTCTTCCTCTTCTGGGTCGGCACTCATCGCTGCCTGTTCGATGAAGGTGGGGACAGAGGCTAAAATTGGCTGTAGATTACCAACAACTGTGGCAAAGGCATTAATGCGTAAGCGTAATTTTCGATAAACTTTTGCTTCAACGGTGCCGTCGTAATAAAAATTGTGAATCCGCACGGTAGAATACCTTTGTCCAATCCTGTCGATTCTGCCGATGCGCTGTTCGACTCGCATGGGGTTCCAAGGCATATCGTAATTAATTAACACGCCACAATTTTGCAAGTTTAAACCTTCTGATGCAGATTCGGTACACAGGAGAATTTTAATTTCATCTTGACGAAATCGCCGCTTAATTTCTTCTTTGGGAACTATGCACCACTCTCCATTCTGGTAAAGTTCACCACCACGACCTGAGTAACAAGCAACTTGGCTACCGTACAATAGTTGTAATGTTGAGCGCAGATAGTCCATTGTATCGGTGTACTGGGTGAAGGCGATCGCACTTTCGCGTTCAATCAATTCTTGGCGCAAAATCTTAATAAACTGAGAAAGTTTGGTATCTTCCCCTGTATTGTCAAACTGTCGCAACAAATCTTCAAGATATTGGATCTCTTGCGGATCTACGGGTTCAAAAAAGGATTCCAGCCCAGTGATGACAGCATCATCTGCATCATCCAAATCTGCTAAATCATCGTTACTTAAAACGCTTTCCTGTTGGGTTAATAAGAAATCCAAACGGCGTTGCAAAGATGATTTGATCGCGTAAAATGAACTTGTTAAGCGCTTGCGATACAGCGTCATCAAAAACCCTAAGCAGGAACGTTGGTCTTTTTGCGCTAGTCGGTAAAAATGACGCACGTAGTCGCTGACTGCTTGATAAAGTGGTACTTCCCTGTGCGGTTCCAAAGTAATAGCATTATCCTGCACTACCCGATTGGGAATATCTCGTTCCAGCAGTCCAATGCGAAAGTACTGTTTGAGGGTGTCGCGGGTGTGGCGAAACATCAAGTCTTTTAGAGGAGTGTTCGCTGTTAAGTACTGGCGGGAGGTATCGATAAATGCGCGATCGGCTAGTAACTGCTTGTGGTTGCTGATTTTCTTTCCTCGCTGCCAAATGTCTTGTAACTTGTAGGCGAGAATACGGTCTTTTTGCAAATACTGCTGTAATCTAGAGCAAGGTTGTCCGCCACGTCCAAAGTAATCGCTGCACATAATTTGCCAAAAGTCAAGTGTCTCGCGTTTTACGTTTCCTTGCAGCGAGGCGAAATAATTGCAGAAATTGTCGCCATAACTCCAATGTCCTTGTAATCCCAACAGGTGCAATAAATCAAAAACTTCGATCGCATCGATTTGCATGGGAGTTGCAGACAAGAGAATCAGGGATTTAGTTTTTTCCTTCAACTGTCCCATTAACTCTAACAAGCGGTTGGGTGTTTCCTTCCTATCTTGTGGACTTTTACGGCGTGCGTGATGTGCTTCGTCCAATATCACTAAATCCCAAGGCTCTGCTTCCAGCAATTGGTGCATTCTCTCGGTTCTCCGTACCAAATGGGAAGATGCGAGGATTAAATCACAGGTATTCCAAGGATTTGTTGATTGTTGATTGTTGATTGTTGATTGTTGACGGTATTTTTCACTTAACAGCGAACAGTGAACAGTGAAAGAATTTTGCGTGTAACTCCAAAAAAACAGGTTGAATTTTTCCCGCAGTTCTTCAAGCCATTGAGGTTGGACGCTTGCTGGTGCGAGAATGAGTACGCGCTTGACTTTTTTAGCTAAAAGTAAATAACGCAGAATTAAACCTGTTTCAATAGTCTTTCCTAAACCAACTTCGTCAGCAATAAGAAAACTTTGCGGGAATGTTTCAGCAACGCGACGGAGAATTTTAATTTGATGGGGCCAGGGTTTGATGGCAATTGATTTTAAACAAAAGTCCAAGCAACCGGGATGTTCACTAATATTGGCGAGTTGCAAAAAGGCAAAGCGTTCTTGTTCACTGATGACTGCTGACTGTTGAGTGATGACTGTTGAGTGATGACTGTTGAGTGATGACTGTTGAGTGATGACTGTTGAGTGATGACTGTTGAGTAATGACTGTTGACTGTGAACAGTTAACTGTGAACCGTCAACATTATCAATTGGTTGAGTATCAAATTCTATTTGAGGGTTCCAGGCAGGTTTGTTAATGGGTGCGTAACGTAACAATTTTTTTTGTACTGCTTCGGGAACTTCAAAAACCCGCACGTTAGGTGCTATATCGTACCAAAGTTGCTCAAATCTAGAAATTTCTTCTTCAACTCTATCAAGTTCTCGTCCGCCTTCCCAAGAACAGTAAACGTGAAAAGATTCTACATTTAGTTCCCAACCACCTATAGATTCATTATTGGAACCATTAAAGGCTAATCTGTCGTTATTGCTATCAGTGAAAATTCCTACTTTTTCATGAAAAATATGTTGTGGGTCTAGTTGTTTGTCGCTACTTTCTGGAATACCATTTTCTTTAATAGGAATAGCAATTTTAATATCTAAATAGTTATTTTGAATTAACCAACTCAGAATTTCAAAGTGTTTGAGTTGGGCAAAGTTCTCTGGTGGTTTTAATTCAGCATCAAGACGACTTAACAGTGCATCACGTAGCTCATATCCCTGTTGAATCGCTTGTAAATCTTGTGGGCTAAATTGACAGCCCATAATTAGTCGCATCCGCCCTCCTGAATGCAGCATTGCACCCAAACCACGGGCTACTTTACTAAGAATAGCACTGCTAAAAAAGCCTGCTTTACGGTCATATTGAACGGCACATTCTAATGCTGGAATGTAGAAGTCGGCAATGGTGTTGTGCGTGTTACTAGAATAGCTAATTTTCCAGGGATGTTCGCGTAATATTTTAGGCATATCATATTGTTTTCTGTCTTCTTTATTCATCCACAGGCTAAAGCCTGGGACTACACAAACAAAGCCGTAGCTTAGCAGGCTTTGGGGGCGCATCTTCATAAAGAAATGGTATAACATTACCCTGCGGCACTCCAGAACCTTTGCAACGGTAGGCTTCAAGTGCAGATTTGCTCTGCTCCACCATTTCAACTTCAGTAAGAGGTTGAAAATTTAGCGCTGTGTCTACCTCACCGAACTCAAATGATTCTTCTGTCGTTTGGACAGATGGATTTATCAATAACCGCTCAAAATCTTCTAAGTCTTCGGATGTAGAAGTCAGCCAGGTTAAAAGGAGGGTTTTCACCTGCTCTGAGGGTAATATCTCAAGATGCTCCAATATTTGCTGTCTAACATTACTTGCTGTCATAAGCTTTTAACTTTTGTATATTTTACTATAAATACAACACTTTTCACCACCATATTTAATTTTAACTAAAACGCTGTAATTCCTCAAATGTACTTACAGTAGGCTGGGTTGAGGAACAAAACCCAGCATAGAGTTGGGTTTCTCCACGGTAAGCAATACTACAAATTAGGTAATCTTACAACGCAAAGGGAGTAATTTTCTAAAGGTAATCACGCAGTTTTTTCAAAGTTATAGCCAATTTTCTAATTGTAAATTGGGGATATTTTCAAAGTCTCGGATATTGTTGGTGACAAGAATATCTTGACGAGAACGAGCAACAGCAGCAATAAATGCATCAATTTCACCTGTTGGTTTGCCCATTCGTCTTAGTTCGGCTTGAATTTTACCAAACTCTATAGCAGCATTTTTATCGAAGTCAAAAACAATTATTCTGCTAGTAAATTCGTTTATCCTTTTGATATTCTGTTCAATTTTTTGAGAACAATATGCCCCCTTATAAAGTTCTGCTAGTACAATTGTTGAGATATAGCACTCGCTTGATTTTAGATAAAATTCTGCGAGTGCTTGAGGGTTTCGGTTGTTCAAGGCAATACAAATATTAGTATCTAACAGATACACAAGTCGCTCCTCTGGTTATGAGGAATGTTTATACAGTCTTTCCCGTTCAGCATCTTTCTCTTTCTCCAATTCTTCCATTGTTTTGATAAAATCCTCTCTACCTTCCCAATCTGTCTCAAAAAACTCTTTCAGCTTCAACCGTCTTTCTTCATCACTCATTAGCTGAATCTGCTGAATATCAACGATAATTTCTGTTCCATCTGGTATATTATTAAGTTGCTCTAACAGTTCGATAGTTTGACCGCGTTTGATTCCTCTAATTTTCATATCTAATTTCCTCCTATAAATTGTTAAATAATTGTGAACCATTAGCTACACCTATTATTGTAGCGCTTGTCTAAACTGTTTAACTGCTTGTGTTTGATTGATTTCGCTAACAAAACTGGCTAACAAAACGGGGTCTAAATCGGGTAGTAATACACTGCGATCGCTTTGAATATATTTGACCTCTTCAGTTAAAGAATAAAAATAAAATTGCTGGTTTTCCCAAAACCAAACTTCTTTTACACCTAAACCGCGATAAACATCTAATTTATCAATACCCCCACTGGTTAAAACAATTTCTATTGCAATATCTGGAACTTCACGGAGTTCGCCTAGACAGTAACATTCATCTGGTTCTGCACCTCTTTTAACAGCTTGTTTGCGGAAGGTAGCGCTACCATAACCGTTAAGATTAATATCTTTTTCCTCTGCGTAAGCTTCTAGTAATCGTGCAATTATTTTTTTGAGACGTTCATGTTCAGGGGAGGTAGTCATTATAATCTCTAGTGTTCCTTCTAAATAAGTCATCCTGGGAAATGAATCAACAAACATGTCAGATAGTTGTTCGTATTGTTCCCAGGCAACATCATAAAGAATTATACGTTGGTCTTCAGTTGGTTGGAGTGTTTTAGGATCTAAAAGTAACATGATTTATTTGACTCCTTTGTTAGTATATACTAGATACACATGCCGTTATCCTGTCTATCAATTGAGTCTATACTTCTGCATAGACGTATTATTGTAACGCTTGTCGATCCTATCTAACTGTTGACTGTTTAATGTTAGTTAACGGTTAACGGCATCTCAAATATTTAAAGTGTATTTGGATCAATTCCTTGTTGCTGTAATTTGGCTAAAAGGTTTTGCAATTGTTCTTCTTGTGTTATGTATCGCGTACCATTTTGATCGTACCAATACAACCATTCTCGTGTCCGTCCTTGATAAGTACCCTGTTCGCGTCCAATACCTAAACCTATTTCTGGCATCCAAGTTTTATCACCTGGCTGTAAAATGTATTGACCGTCAATTAAGCGATACACTTCTAATCTTTGGCGTTTACGTCGTAGCCGAGTGGGTGCATAAATGACGTAATATAAAATTCCTAATTCAGGATAATCAGTTTTTTTCTGTTCGTATTCGCCGTTGTAAGTTTGAGAAACAATTTCTAAAGCTAAAATTGGGGGGATATTATCTTCTTCCCAAAGTACGTAACTGGAACGTCCATTTTCGCCAATAAATCTTTCTACACCCAAACTTAAAAATCCGTCGGGAACAATGGCATTTTGACTAGGTTCATAATAAATTCCCATGTTAATACCAAAATACCAATCATCACGGTGAAACCAAATTGCTGACAAAATGGCTAATAGTAAGTTGGGTATTAATATTTGCAGTTCGCTATCCACGGGTGTATCATCAGAATCAGGTAATTCTGCTGATGATGGTAGGCAGTCTAAGGGATTGTAGTTGAACATAACACGATAGGTGCTTAATGTTGACTGTTGACTGTTGACTTTTAACTATTCCCAAAATTTAAATCTAAACTCATTTGCCCTCCTTGATTTAACGGTAACTCAATCTGCTTGTAAGATACCTTGGCTTTAATTTCATCCATTGCCAACCACAAATCTAACAACGCTTTTTCTTCGGGAATGCGTTTCTTTTCATCGCCAATGCGCGGAATTGCTTTCAAAGCGACTTCAAATGTCCGCATAAATAAATCGTTACTGACTAACCCAGTGCTTTTCATAAATCTCCGCACGGGTTCGGTATTGCCTTCTTCCAGGTAAAGGGCGATGATGGCATGAAGTCCGTCTACTAAAAATCGGGTAGAAAATTCGGTGTCGATGACAGAGAAGGCGCGTTTTTTCAAGCGTTGTTCGGGAGTGAGTAATTTACAGTAACCGCTAGCAGAGTCGAGTAATTTGTGTTTTTTTACTAAGTCGGAAACATCAAAGCCGCCTACTGCTAAGGCGAGTTGTCTGGCTTCGTCGAAGGGAAATTCTCGTGCTTCAAATGTGTCCCACGCCAGAATGTACCATTGAGTTAAGGGGTCGATACCGTTGAAGTCTTTTCCTTCTAATAAACTTTGCAGTCGGTATTCGACAATCGCTTGACGCACTTCTTCAAATGCTGCTTTGGGTTCGACTTGATTTCCTGCGCTGTCAAGAATACAACTATGTTTGGTAAATACGCTTAAAGCACAACCGTAAGCAGTTAAACACAAGTCAATACCAGGAGGTTTGATGCGGCGGCGCGGATCTGCTACTCTATCAGCAGCAGGACGGGAATCTTCTGTTAAGGATTTTTCGATGTCTGGTGCTTTTTCAAAGACGATATTTCGCACGTCAATTCGCACGTCATCCCACCAAGCTTGTGCTGCTTCGGGATCGCGTTTGCGGCATACTAATAGTACGGTACTAGAAACTGCGTTTTTCTGTGCTTGGTGCAAGTTTTGCGGGTTTTCGGTACTGACTGCCCAAGATGCGGTAATCTCGAAACCAGCATCGATGAGGGATTTTGCGAGAACATCCCACGCGCCAGAGTCTTTGTGGTTGAATTGTACTGTCATCACCCCGTCGTCACGCAAGACTCGATGGTATTCGGCGAAGGCGAGCGCCATTTTTGCTTCATAATCTTGGTTGGCTAGTTCTTCCGGGGATACTCCCATATTGCGGAAGCGGGAAGGATTGGCAACGGCTTCTCTGTCTTTGTCGGTGAGTTCTAGGTAGAATAATTCGGGGAAGATGTCGCCAAGGGTGCGTTTTAGCCAGACGTAGAAGAAGTCTGAAAGTTCAGCGTATTGAATGGTAGCGTAGTAAGGTGGGTCGGTGATAACTGCGTCTACAGAGTTATCAGGGATGTGAGTTAAATTATCAGCTGATGCTAAGTTTATTTTTATCGATTTTGGACTATCTTGCTCAATTCCAGGGATTCCTGTTGAACCAGATTTAGTGCCAAATAATTCACATAGTTTCGTATAGTCTTTTGTAGTATCTTCTAAACAAGATTGCCAAAGTTCAATAGCACCATTAACTTCAGGATAATTCCACATTAAATTTAAAGCGTGCATTCCTGATGCAGTTCTATAAGATGCACGACTAGAATCAAACATTGATAAACGACAATTCTTATCAATACACCTGTCTAATACTAAACCTAAATTAGTTACTATTGCTTCTACTTTCTCCCATTCATACTTAGCCTGAATCAGTGCTTTGGCTTCATTAAGAATTTCTACGTATGTTATAAGAGTTAAAAGCTGACGTGGATTACACACTTTATCCCATCTATCTATTCCTTGCTGTAATAAAGAACTTCTTTCCGCAAATTGATGACCATAAGGAATTTGGACATTTGGTATAATATCTAAATTATGCCAGTATATTAAATTCTTATTTAAAGAATCTGCGGCTTTTTTTAAAGCATCAAAATCTATGTGTTGTGGAAGTCTAAACTCTAAATTACCTTGACCTTTATGATACGCGACTGCATAAAGTTGATAATTCATTATTCCTGACCTACCTTGTTTATAAATCTGGTCATTTTCAATTACTGACGAACAGTTAGGACATCTACCCACACCTCTGCTAATAGTAATTGTAGTATCTGGGTTATATTCCCCATCAGAAGTTTCAATCGACGTCCCCTTTCCCTTTCTTCCCCTAACCAATTCAAAATCAACTCGCTTATTTTCAAGGTTAGTAATTAGTTTTACCGCACACCATTTATGTAAATTTTGCTTTTCCGGACGCTTATACAACCACCAATTTGGACTTAACGGTACGACAGATTCACAACTTGGACAAACAACCGTATGCGCCCATAAATAATTTTGCACAGTTTCCCCAGGTAAAGAAGGGAAAAACTCAGCTAATCTTTTCTCTGCCTCATCCCCTACCCACTTCACCCATTTATCAATATCTTGCTGTAAATCGGGACCAAACTTCAATGGATATTCCATCGCCGCTTTCATTGTCACCACCGCCACAGGATTTAAATCAGAAGCCAGCACATTTAACCCATACCTCGCCGCTTCAAAAGGGATACTTCCACCACCCGCAAACGCATCTAAAACTGTAGGCGTGCGAGTTCCCCAAACCTTTTCGCAATAATCCTGTACCTTCTTAATTCTTGTCGAACTTGGCGGCGTTTTGTAAAGTTTTACTTCCTTACCCGGTTCCAACCCCAACAAATATTCAAACTCTTCCATTGTCACATCTGCTGGTAACAAAGAAGCCAACACACTGGCGCGACTAAATGATAACGGCTTGCGTGAGTACCAGCGATGCAGCCCTTTGAATGGGTTTCCCCCATGCTCGTAGTGTACCTGCTCGTTCAGCAGTTGCACGGGCATCATTTTTTCGATGAAGACAGCGGGGCGTTTGGAGGTTGGGTTTGTCATAGATTAGATAAAACACTAACCACTGTTTAGCAAATCTTTTACAAAATTACCTGGTTAGCTCCTTTGCCTGCTTGCGCTGACGTTGGAACTGCTTGTACACTGGAACACCATACATTTGCTCTTCAAGTTTTGTCCATTTGACGTTTTTCAACGAGCCATAAGATACAAATCCCAAGAACTCCGCTTTCTTCTCCATTCCAGCGTAGGAAATTGTTGCTTGCATTGCGTGCTTCAACCTTACCAAATCTTCGGCGGTACATTCACCTTCTTTTACCCCCATCTGAACCAACCCATTAATGAAATCCTCATCTGGAAACAACATTTCTGCGGCAAACACCTCAGCACCAACCTCTATTTCTTCGGTTTGATTGTAGTCGGCGCATACGAGGGATCTCAGATCGCGGTCAACTAGATAATGCTTCAACTCATGGCACATCGTAAAAAGAGCAGGTGCTTCAGGAAGCGAACGGTTGACCATAATAGTCGCGCCGCACTCATCATAAAAGAAAGTCCCCCGCAACTTTTTGAACTTTACTGTAGGGGGTGCATCTTTTAGGGGCCACAAATCACATTTGATGTTGTACGCCTTGTATATACGTCTTATATCAGACTTGCGTACTTGCGGAGTCGTCAAACCATGTTCGCCCCTAATCTGGCGTGCAAGTTCCTTCATCTCCTCATAGTATTTATTCCGTGTCATCCTGTTTTTTCCTCTTGCGCCCTGGTTTAGGCTTATCTCCTTGTTTGTGAAGACTTCGGGCTTTACGAAATTCTGCGTATTTACTTAATTCCTCTAGGTCTTCAGGAGACAACTGTTTAGCTGCGCGTAGCAATGCAGTGAGTTGGTCATTAGCTGGAGCTTCCTCTGGTGGGAAAAAAGTCAAAATTGACACTCCAAAGAACCGCGCAAGGCGTTCAAGGTCTTCAATGGTTGGGCGATAAGTGGCAGTTTCCCACCGAGAGATTGTGTTCGCAGCAGTTCCCAGTTCCTTGGCTATTGCTTCCTGGGACAGCCCCTTACCTCCTCCATAACTCGTCCGTAAATCTCGGATTCGCTCTCCGATGTACTCCATCAAACTCATGTGCTTTGTACTTTTTGCAACTTTCCTCATTTACTCGAATATCCTTTTAAAGGATATTACTTCCTTTTAATGTTGACGTTTCCTTGTAGCAAAAGTTATCATCCTAAAGTAGGAAGATAATTCAACGCCAACAGGATGATAAAGCTGTTTAAGTATTTTTACTGCTAACTATCACTCTTAGGCAATCAGTAATCAAAAGTTCAATACATAAGGAGTATTGCCATGCAGATTGAAGTAACAAATAACACGGAACTACTGGCGAAAAAGCCAAAAACCATTACTGTCACCCTTAACGAACGCTTTGTAACCTTCTCGAAACATAAGGTTACAGGCTTAGAAATTAAACAGGCTGCCATCAAGCAGGGCATAGCGATTCAAGAAGATTTCGTACTGTTCGAGGTCAAATGCGATTCATCCCTCAAGCAAATTGGAGATTGCGAAACTATTACCCTGCATGAGGGGCAACGGTTTCGCTCTACTGCACCCGATGACAACTCGTAGGAGATACCAATGACACCAGAAGTTCAACAAGCGATCACAGAAATTCAGCAGGCTTTTCCCGGACATACTGTCGAAGTGGAAGCCGAGGGGCAAGGTGGGGCACACGTTATTGTCCATGATTTACTCATTGGCGAACAATACGTGCCTTTCACTACTTGGGTTGGCTTCACAATTTCCTATCAATATCCTTACGCGGATGTCTACCCGCACTATCTTAACGCCGAGTTGCGCCGGGTTAATGGTTTAGTCCAAGGTGCTGGATTATCCTTGGCTACTTGGAGAAATAGACAGGTAATCCAAGTGTCGCGGCGCTCAAACCGATGGAACGCCGCTATAGACACGGCTGCAACGAAGTTAACTAAGGTTCTTACATGGTTGGGAAGCCTATGAATAAGCCAATCGAGTTCCGAATTGATGCGCCATTATTTAAAAAGCTTGACAACCATCTCTTCCCTGGCGATGGGGACGAACATGGTGCAGTCATTGCAGCAGGTATTGTCGAAACCCCTCGCGGCATCCGCCTGCTGGCGCGGGAAGTTTTCTTGGCACGCGATGGGATTGACTACGTACCAGGCACGCGGGGCTACAGGGCGTTGACAGCAAAGTTTGTAGCTGAGGTATCAGGTTACTGTGCAGAACAGAACCTCTGTTACATCGCCGTACATTGTCATGGCGGTAGGGACGAGGTTTGCTTCTCCAGTGATGATCTGGCATCCCACGAACGAGGGTATCCGGCGCTGCTTGATATTACCCGTGGTGGACCCGTGGGGGCGTTGGTATTTGCCAAAAACGCCGTAGCAGGAGATATTTGGACTCCTTCCGGTCGGTTTCAACTTGACTACATGACTATCATTGGTTCGCAGATCCGCCGAGTTTATCCCTCTCCTCAACCGCGTTGGCGTAGCCCGCCGCAGGCATCGCGTGTCGCCAACCCGATGTATGACCGCCATGCGCGAATGTTTGGCGATGTTGGGCAAGAAATTTTCTCCAATTTAAAGGTGGGAATTATCGGACTTGGCGGGGGAGGTTCGCTGATTAATGAATGGTTGTCTCGTTTGGGAGTCGGACATATCGTCGCCATCGACTTTGACCGAGTTGAATTAACCAATCTCCCCCGTATTGTTGGCACAAAGCCTTGGGATGCAATGACGACTTTAACCAAGTCACCCATTCCCTGGTTGCAAAAACTGGGTAAGTGGTTGTCTGCTGATAAAGTCCATGTCGCCCGCCGGGTTGCCAAGCAAGCGAATCCCTCCATCCGCTACGACGCTGTTGTGGGGAACATCGTTGATGAAGCGATCGCAAAATTGCTGGTAGACACCGATTTCTTGTTTTTGGCTGCGGACTCCATGCAAAGCCGTCTGGTTTTTAACGCGCTGGTGCATCAGTACCTGATTCCTGGGATTCAAATTGGTGCTAAAGTTCCTGTCGATAAGCTTTCAAAGCAAGTCGGCGATATTTTTACTGCCACTCGCCCCGTACTTCCTTATGCTTATGGTGGTTGCTTGCACTGCCACGAATTAATTCCGCCCGGACGTTTACAGCAAGAAACGTTAAGTGAAGAGGAACGACGAAATCAGCGGTATGTTGAGGATGAAGATATTGCTCAACCCAGCGTTATTACACTTAACGTTAAGTCCGCCGAACAAGCTGTGAACGATTTCATGATGATGTTTACTCTGCTGTATGAACCAGAAGTCCAACTGCGCCATCAGTTAAGATTTGCACGAGAACGCAACGTTATTAATGTGGAACCGCGTGCAAACAAAGATTGCTTGGACTGTAGCGACAGTTCTCGCAGTCGTCGGGCTAGAGGCGATCGCTACCGTCTTCCTTGCCGATTGCCAAAATCGTTGTAACTGCATCAACGCGAATATCTTATCTAGCCTCAGAAAATAACATCTGTAGGCTATTTGTTGCTTTCACCTTGCCTAATTGCACTTGTTAAAATCCCTAAAATATTCTTGACATTATTGATATAATATTTGCTTAAATCAATCGAAATAACTGTTTACGGTTGACGGTAGTGTACTTTAAGTTTCACAGTAACACAGCATTATCTTGTTCTTAGAAAAGAGCAGTTTCTGCAATTGGTTAACTGTTAACCCCTAACCGTTAACCGCCTTTAGTCAACAATCAATAGTCAACAAATGGGTCAGGTTTACCGATGCCTAACTCAATTAATTTGACTTTCACATCAAGAGGATACTTGCCACAGTAGTAATATTTTTTGTCCATAATGTTAGCTAAATAATATCCCTCTTTGCCACCATTGATTTTGAAAAACTCTCTTGCTACTTTTGTCATGGAAGTTCCGAAACCGATAAAGGTATCCTGTATTGAAAATCGCGGTAAATTGAAAGGATTGTAAAACGTCTCTCCATGTATAAAAGCCCACTGAGTTCCTTGACGTAAAGCCACCTGGTAGTAAACAGGCATCACAACAGAAGTGTTAGAATCTGCTAGCATAAAATTATATTGTCTTACTAAAATTAAGAAACAGCCCCTAGCTGCAACTAGAAACTGTACTCTATAGTTAACCGTAACTAAACAGCATCATCATTGGAATTAACCGCGTCTGATGGTGTTTGCAGCCAACCTTCATCCAACGCTTGATTAATTTCCTGTAGCTTAGTTCGATTTTGCAAATTAGCATCAGCAGCAGACAACAATTGACGCTGGCATAATATAGCAATTTACTATATTATGTGTTTATGCACGTCATTTCCAAAAAAGCTCTTAAAGACTTTTGGTAGAGTCACTCTACGGCTAAGTCGCCTTTAGAAGCATGGTATCGGCTTGTCAGCACGTCCAGCTTTAGCACCTTCACTGAGGTCAAGAATCGTTCAATTCAGCCGACTATGTGCCACCTTACACCATATTCGATATAGCCGGAAACAATTTTCGCATCATAGCAGTAATTCACTACAATCGGCAAAAGCTCTATATCCGTGAAGTACTCACCCACGCCGAATATGACCGCTGGAATATAGCTTACAGGAGTAAAAAATTATGAGTGAGTTCATCAATGTTGCTACTATTGCGCCAGCCTGGAAAGCTTTCCAAAGCGCACTGCCGATAAAAATCGGTATTATTCGCAACGATGCGCAGTATGAGCAGGTAGTCAACTTTATGAATAATCTGCTTGATGTTGTGGGCGACGACGAAGATCATGAACTCATCGAGTTTCTTGACCTTATAAGTCAACTGGTAGAAGATTACGAGAATAGCCACCATGCGATCCAAGATGCAGCACCACATGACGCGCTGCGTTTCTTGATGGAACAAAATGGCTTAAAGCAAGCCGATTTGGCTGAAGAAATTGGTGGTCAATCTGTTGTCAGTGACATTCTCAATGGAAAGCGCAAGATCAATGCGCGGCAAGCCAAGCTACTTGCAGCGCGATTTGGCGTATCTCCTGCCGCTTTCTTGTAGCGCAAAGCAGCGATCGCCCATGACGACAGTTGGGTTGGGCATCAGATGTTGATAATAATACGGTTTCTTTTAAATATTATGGATTGAGATACCTAGAAATGCCATTTTCGTAGGGCAGCGGGGAGCGATCGCCTTCATCAATCATTTTCGTGTCAACAATATCAGCAGCTGAAACATTTGTGGTTTAAGCTTATGGTATGATAAAAAGTAATACTATTAATGTTATCTTAATCATATACAATTTCGACTCTTTAAAATCCTTATAGCTAAAACTAAAATCAATCATGTCCAACTCAGTGCAAAAGCGACGAGTTTCGATTACCGTTGACTCACACTTACTAGATGAAATTGACAAACTGACAGACAACCGCTCTGCTGCTTTTGAAGAAGCACTGCGTCTTTGGTACGCTAAACAAATTGAAGACAAATTGCGGAGATTTTATCAATCTCGAACTCAAGCTGATATTAAATTTGAGGAAGAATGGACAATCGACACCCAAGATGCAGTGATCGCCAGTTGGGATGAATAGAAATGAACAATACAGGTAATTTCCCACGTCAGCGAGAGATTTATCTGTGTAGAGCTTTGCGGCAGTCGGGCGACACTAAAAAACGTCCTGTTGTCGTTGTTTCCTTGGATATTCGTAACGAATACAGTTCAACCGTTTTAGTTGTTCCATTTTCCTCCAATACTCAAAGCGCCGTTGATAATCCTAGTCGTGTTTTGATTCAGGCTGGTGAGGGTGGACTAGAACTAACTTCTGTTGCTATGTGTGAGGTTATTACCAATGTTGAAAAACGCTATCTAGAAAGAGGTCCTTATGGTCAAATTAGCTCTGAATCTCTAGAGCAAATTCAACGGGCAATTCAGGCAGCAATTGGTGTGTTTTAGATCTTCAAAACGATTGCTATCCCAACATCAAACCCTTAACCGTGCGGGAGTACCTTCAACAAACCCAGACTTGATGTAGTCAACTACTCCCCCAATAATATCCGAATCGCCTTCAAAGCCTGACTGCGCTTACCATTACTAATCTTGGCAAACCAATAATGCGATTCCTCATTACTCATTGCCGTAATTCCTTTAGTAATATTAATAATGCGTTCAGGCTTAGAAAGTGGTTGCAAAGTTTGAAATAATAACGCCAAATTAGTCCCAGATTCCTCATTTAAAATATAAGGACTTTGGCGATTATGAGTTAAAGTTTTAGGATCATAATTATTTGCCTTCAAACAATCATAAATTGCCTGTCTCGCCTGCACTAACGCATTGCCCTTTAAGCGCCCAATGCGTTTGGCAGATGGACGCTTTTTTTCTCCAGCTTTTTTATAGGCACACTGGTATAATTCCAGGGCAAAGTTATTGTTGTCTGTACCCACTACACGCAGTTGAAATTCTTGCATCTTCAGTAAGTCACTTTCACCATCAAGTTCAATCTCTCAACCGGGTTACGATTAAGGGCATTTTTGATAGTAGCGATTTCTGTGCCATTTGGTTGCACTGGTGAGGAAAATTTAAATTCTAGCTTCAGTGACACATCTGCTGTAACATCTGTAGTATTAAGCAAAGCGTTAACAGCTCCCTGGAAACTTTGAAATCCTTTAACAGGACCAAGGTATTCTAACCTGACGAATTGCTCCTTAGTGCTAATTGTCGCCGTTTGGTCGATTTGTAGGGAAAATTTCATCAACAATGGTAACGCCGTCATTAACCTGCGATAGTCTGTTGCTTGGGAAACCGAGATTTCTAGAGATTGTACTCCTTGAACTTTGTTGTCGTGAACGCGATCGCTCAACTCATTAAACACCCCATTAACTGTTCCCTCCAAGTCAAATTCTTCCGGTTTGGCTTTAAATAGAGAAAGATTATTCCACGAATCGTCTTTATTTTCGCTACCGCCTGGTGTGCGGGGTGTACCAGTACCGTAGGTTAACGGTTTTGCTTGAGTTTCCTTCTCCACAACTTCGCCATTGCCGTAGTCAGCTACAATTTTGAAGGTAGTAATGGAAGCGATCTCCGTTTCATACTCATCACTAGGGCGAAACTCCCCTGCTACTAAATTCCCCTCCTGATAAAGCTGAATCGTCAACGCCCCTGCTGCTTTCCACCTTACCCGCACGGGTTTAAGCGCATCTGTACTCGACATAACTTGGGCATTAAGTTCAATTTCTCGTGGTTTCGGCGGTTGCAAAATACCCCGGCGGTAAAGCACCATTCTGTCAGAAAATTCTATAGTGTCAGGTAAAGTAAACTTGCCATCATCAGTTTTAATAAATACCTTCTCCGACACTTTCATATCCCATTGTCCTGTCTGCAAACCTTGACGAATACTATCTCGCAACTTAGAAACATCTGCATCAAGGAGTATATTTAAACTCAAGTCTTTCGCAAAAGCTTCTCGCAGCGCTTTAGTTGTCCAATGGTCTAACCCAGATAACCAAACTTTCTGTAGAATATAAGCAGGCGCATAGGGGGGCGCATCTTCAGAACGAATTTTCTGACAATCTTTTAGTGCCTTTAATATCACTTCCTGTTGATTATTTTTCCCCTTCACCTCGCTTGAATCTTGTGCTGGTAGAGTATAGTGCATCAAGCCTTTCGGCGCTTTTACCGAGTCAGAAGCCGGGTAGAATAAGTGACGGTAGGCATTAGTTAAAGAAATTCTTACATTTAAATCCAAATCACCTTTTTTCTGCTTAAGTTGCTGTTGCTGATTTTCTGATAAATCTTGCAGGCGATTGGGTGAATTAAGGATATTTAAAATCGCCCGATATTCCCTAGCATTCTCAATCGCTCGTTCCAACTCATGCTTGTTAGCAACTAAAAATAATAAGCGATTGCGATAAGTACGAAACTTTCCCGACTCTCCCGTATTGTTAAAAATTCGCTCAACAATATCGGGAGAACCTTCAGTAGTTGCAGAAATTGTTGCTTCTTGAAAATCAATCAGACACAGGGCAATGCTATCTGCTGTATCATCCACATCCGCAGCCGAATCTGGGGCAGAAATGGTTTTAAAGTACTTCTCGGCAAAAATAGTATCGCGGCGATTTCGCAAATCTTCTTTTGCCTCAGTCACACCAATTTGTGCTTTCTCTTCGGCAATAATCTTATTAATTGAAGGTTCTTCTTTGAAACGGGCAATTGAAGTTATTGCATCATTTTCTAAATACCAAGCAACAGTAGATAACCTTTCTAAGGCTGTATCAACAAAACCAATTTCCAAACCTGGTGTCAGCAGCGATAAATTTAATTCTGCACGACGAATTCCTGCTACTATACCTTGGTTGATAGAATGCAAAAATATAGTCCTCGCTACCCAAGTGGAAAAGGGAGGTTTACCCGCTGCCGTCCATTCTCCATCTTGCAATTGTGCGTGCGCTTCTCTCCCATCTGGATTATAAATGTCAGCGACGATTGGTATGCGCATCAAAGGGCGTTCTAAGCGTGAAGTCAAATCGCTAGTAACTTCTTCCTCAATACCGATGGGGATGTGGTGCGGGTGAATTAGCGGTATCCATGTTAACTGTTGACTGTTAATTGTTGACGGTGTATTCCACAGATATCGGATAACTCTGGCAAACAACCGCAAAGCGCCTCTAGTACGTTGGAAGTTGGGAATTGAGGCAATTTTTTTCGTCAGCAGGTTAAACAGTTCGGGGTGGAAGGGATAACTCGCTTCGATACTTTCAGCGTAACGTGAATCTTTACACCCATCCGGTAAGGTAATTCGACTAGCTTTATAAGTCTGTAAATATTCTTTGGCAGCGTTTTGGGCTGCATTTGCATCAATACTACTAAATAACCGCTGTTTGACAATGTTGTAAATTTCAATATCAGTACTGGGTTTGAGTACGCGCTCTTGCCGCGCTGATGCTAAAATTGCTTCGCGGATTTCGGTGGTTTCTTCACCAAAACTGTCGCTAGAAGATGCAAGCGTATAAACAAATACCAAGTTATGGCTTGCAGCAGCTAAGTCCATTAACGAAAACAAAAAAGCAACAACTTGTTCGGCTAAATTGCTATTCCCAACTAAGGTAGCTTTGGCTGCACGCAGGTGTCTGGCAATTTCATCAAGAATAATTACAGTGGGTTCTCCTTGAATTATCCTTTCTAAGACGACAGTACCAGGACTGACTCGCTGTTCGTCGGAACCCTTAAGCAAACTATAACCAGCAATGCCACCGATTTGATAAGCAATTTCACCCCATAATGTGTAAGTGGTAATACCCGTGTCTCGATGATAAACCCCGTTTACCGGATCGAGATCTTGACAGGCGATCGCCGCTACTTGAATTGGGCGATCTGGAATTAAATTCAGATCGGCAAAACGTTCTAATCCTGATATAACTCGTCCTTTTTTAGCAATATGCCATAAAGCAATTTCGTCGTGAGTTTTACCACCGCCAAAACTGGTTTCCAGGCGGATAATGGGGGAACCCACCGCTGCACCCACCAAACGCCCAAATACTTCTGCAATCAAGGTTTTTAAGCCATCAGTGGCAAACGTATTGAGAAAAAAGGTTGTGGAGTCCTGGTAGACATGGGGCGCTTTCCCCTCCACAACCAGTCGTAACTTAGCTGCAAATAAATCTAGGGAAAGTTCTCCTGCTAAGATTTCTTCTCTAGGAACGCAGGTTTTAAATACAGAAGGTAGCATAGTAATTTCAATGTTGACTGTTAACAGTTAACGGTTGACTGTCAACAGTGAACCGTCAATAGCTTTCAACCTATTGTCTCCTAAAAAAATGGGCAAACCTGGAGTAATTAGTTAATTCAAATCAACGAGCGCGGAGGGATTTGAACCCCCGACCAACAGAACCGGAATCTGTTGCTCTATCCACTGAGCTACGCGCCCTTATTCTTCTATAGTATAGCACTTTTGCAGAAAACTTGCACTTTAGAAACCCGGTTTCTTTAAGAAACCGGGTTTCTGGGTCAAAGGAAATTTGCGGGATCTACTGGTGTACCATCACGACGTACTTCAAAATGGAGATGGGGACCGGTGGATAAACCCGTAGAACCAACGGAGGCGATCGCACTTCCGCGCTGTACTGTTTGACCTTCCCCAACCAACAATTCGCTAGTATGACCGTAGAGAGTAGTGATGCCTTTGCCGTGATCGATAATCACTGCTTTACCATAACCGCCATACCAACCAGCAAAAATCACAGTTCCAGAATCTGCTGCTCGAATTGTACTACCGTAGCTGGCGGCAAAGTCCAATCCGGTATGAAAGCGGCTGTAGCCAAGAATTGGGTGTACCCGCCAACCAAAAGCACTGCTAGCCGGAGCATCAGTTGGATATGCTAGTATACCAGTGCCGCGAATGAAAATACCTTTAGCACTGTTTGCTTTCGCTTGTGCTACCTTTTTTTGAATTAAAATACCAATAGCCTGTGAATCTCTTTCTAACTGAGATTGGGCTGCGTCTAATGCAAGGCGATCGCTATTCAAGCGTTGAATTAACTCATCCTGTAACTGCGATTGAGCTTGATAATCGGCTTTTTGTGCTAGTAGTTGCCCTCTAATCAAGTCGATTTCGTTTTTTTGTTCTTCAACGGCTATTTTTTGCTTGTCAATCCTATTTGCCTGTTGACCAAGTTTTACCAACACTTGTTGGTCAGCTTGATATACTAGCTGTAACTGACGACGACGATCTAAAAAATCACTCAAATTTTGACTTTGCAACAAAACTGCCCATCCTTGATTAGTGTGAGAACGTTGGAGAAAACGTAGACGAGCAATAGTTGCGGCTTGATGTTGCACATATGCTTGAAGAGCCACCGCTAAAGAAGCTGACAATTGTTTGTGACGTTCAGTTGCCAGTTGCAGTCGCAGATTGCTATCAAGAATATTATTGTCAGTAATTTGTAGATTTTGCTGCAAGCCATTGAGACGATCTTGTGCTACTTGTTGAATATTGGATAAGCGATTACGCTCTTCAATTACTCCTGTTCTTTGTTGATTAATCTGTTTTTGTTGCTTTTGCAAAGTGTCAATTTCTTTAGACTGTGCAATCAACCCCCCCTTGCATCCCCCCCGTTCACGGGGGGGACACAGGGGGGGTTCCGCATCAACTGGTATGAAAAAAAATAATATCCATACGCATAAAATACAGCAAAAAACAAGCTGTAAACACAAATATTTACTTGGTTTGGGGAAAAAAAGCGCTCTCATGTGGTTTTGAGCAAAGCAATGGCGACAAATACCACGTTATTGTTCCCAAAATACACTTGACCAAATGCATATTGTTTGCCAGATACTAATAAAAAGTTTTAGCTGTGCCAGCATTAACTCAAATCATTTGCCTTATGAGGTTCTATGAGTTCAGGCAGAGCAATTCTTTTGATTTCCCTAGTTATTCCTGGTTTATTAATCGCGTTATCATCAATATATTCATTCAATGTTGATTACGAAGCGCTGGAAAGAACAGAAAGATATGTAGAAAAGCTGACTAGAGAGAACAGAACTAATAATCGGCAGTTAGAGCTTGCCTATCATCGTAGTTTAGGTCATCGTTTGGATGCTCTCGCCGATGGAACTTGGGGATTTATCGGTGGTGCGATCGCTGCATTGGGGGTACATGGCATAGCTTCCATGAAAGATGATACCATTCAAGACCAACGCAAGAAACCTCAATCCTGATATGCGTAAAATTTGCATTCCCGTAGAGACGTTCCGCCGGAACGTCTCTACAGATATTGCCAATTTGCTAAATCAGCCAGAGAGCGATCGCGATAACGTCCGTAACGTTCCTGTTTATTCTTGATTTTTTCGCCTAGTTCTGGTAATATACCAAAATTTGGTGGCATTGGCTGGAAATGCTTGGGCGAAGCTGAACTAATAAATTCAAACAACGATCCCATCATTGTTGTTGTTGGTAGTGTCAAAGGTTCTTTCCCCAAAGCAAGTCGCGCTGCGTTGGTTCCTGCTAACCATCCACCAGCAGAAGCTGCTGTGTAACCTTCTGTACCAATTAATTGACCTGCAGCGAGTAAAGTTGGACGTTGCTTAAATTGTAGAGTTGGCAACATTAACTGAGGTGCATTAATAAATGTATTGCGGTGCATCACTCCTAAACGCACAAATTCGGCATTTTCCAAACCTGGTATCATTTGGAACACTCGCTTTTGCTCACCCCAGCGCAGGTTACTTTGGAATCCTACCATATTCCAAAGTTGACCTGCTTTATCTTCTTGTCGCAACTGCACTACGGCGTAAGGACGTTCACCCCCCCTTGCATCCCCCCCGTTCACGGAGGGGACAGAGGGGGGGGTTAAACCAACTGGCTTAAGGGGACCATAACGCATTGTATCTTCGCCCCGCTGTGCTAATTCTTCTATGGGTAGACAAGCTTCAAAAAACTTTGCTGTTTCCCGCTCAAAATCTTTCAGTTCGACTTGTTCGGCTGTACAAAGTGCTTGCCAAAACCGCAGGTACTGTTCTTTGTTCATGGGACAATTAAGGTAAGCTGCTTCGCCTTTGTCGTAACGCGAGGCAAGGAAAGCAATGTCCCTGTTGATTGATTCTCCCACAATGATGGGGCTGGCGGCATCGAAAAAGCTGAGGTATTCCATCCCTGTGAAGCGGCGCAAATCTTCAGCTAAGTCTGGGCTGGTTAATGGTCCAGTTGCTAAAACTACAATCCCTTCTGGAATAATACGTACTTCATCGCGACGAAGTTCAATTAAGGGATGGTTAGCGAGGGTTTGAGTTAAATCTTGGCTAAATACTCCTCTATCTACTGCTAGCGCTCCACCTGCGGGAACTGTGTGTTCGTCTGCTTTGGCGATGACGATCGCACCAAGCCGACGTAATTCTTCGTGCAATAAACCTGTAGCGCGATCGCTTGCCATTGCGCCAAAGGAGTTACTACATACTAATTCTGCTAAATGTTCTGTATGATGAGCACCACTGTAGCGGTTGGGTCGCATTTCATACAGAATTACTGGCACTCCAGCCTGTGCTATTTGCCACGCTGCTTCTGTTCCAGCTAGTCCACCTCCAATTACTTGTATCGGTTGTTTTTCCATAGTTAAATACTAAAGTTGCATATCTATAATATAGCTGATGATTAAGTAATCGCAGAGAAGCTAGCGCCATAGGAGGGTTGTGGCGTGATAGACAGCTTTGGTGATCCATTGGACACAGCTGACAAGCAACAGCATCACTTTGCCAAGTTATTTAAAGGTGTGTTTCCTGCAATTGTTCGTAATCTTCAGGTGTATCAATATCTACTTTCCCTGCCGGAAAAAGAAGGGGGAAAACCTCATGTCCATGTTGTTTGATCACTTGTTTTGCCCCAGCGACAGCATTTAAATTTATCAGATCTGGAAAAAACTTGCGGCTAAAAAGAGCGGGTACGCCCAATGTTCTAGCATACTCACAAGCAATAATATCTTTGCGTGTGGTATAATAAGCGTCTACAAGTTGATTGATCAGATCAAAAGAAACGAATGGTTGGTCGCAAAGTGCCAAAACTACTGCTTCTATTTCTTCACAAGTAGCGTTGATGGCAGTGACACCGACTCGAATCGAAGCACCCATCCCCTCGTTCCAGTGGGGATTATGTACAACCATGACGGGAAGATGATCGATACAAGGGCGTATTTTTTCAGCATATGCCCCTAGCACAACTACAACTGGTTGGCAAACAGAAGCAAGCGCTGCATCTACAGTGCGCTCTAAAAAGCTGTGTCCTTGAAATTGTAATAGTTGTTTAGGAGTACCCATGCGAGTGGATGCGCCTGCGGCAAGAATGATTGCACCAACTGATACCATTTTGGATTTTAGATTAGGGATTTTGGATTATGTAGAGACGTTCCGGCGGAACGTCTCTACGGTTTCGTCAACATTTTGATGAATTGAACCAATTCTATCTCTTAAAAAACCACCAGAACGATGGGCGAGGACAGCTTGAATTTCCGCTACAATCGAAAGAGCAATTTCTACTGGTGTATCAGCCCCGATATCAATCCCAACTGGGGCATATACTCGGTTGAGTTGTTCTTCGCTGTAAACTATTTCCTGTGCAAGCAAATCTTCAAGTAATTCTTTAGTTCTGCTTTTTGGACCAAGGATACCTATGTAGCGTACAGCAGAAGGTAGTAGCATTTTCACAAGCTCTCGGTCGTGGAAGTAATTATGTGTCATGATGAGGGCTACTGTGCGATCGTCGAGCGACACATGTTGATGAGCTGCCTCAGCACTAGAGAGAACTAGGTTATCAGCAATAGGAAAACGTTCCTGTGTAACATAGGCAGGACGGTGGTCAACTACAGTGACATCCCAACCTAATTCTTTGGCAAAGCTTACCACAGGTATAGCATCTTGACCAGCCCCAAATATAAGTAGCGGAGTTGGTGGTTTGATTACTTCAATCAAAACTTCTGCACTACCTGTTGATAGTTGATAAGTTCTCACCTTGGACTTTCTGTTTTTTATGGCTACTTGAGCATCGGTAATTATAGCTTGGGTGATAATAGAATCAGCAATTTCACTTTCTACAACTTTGTCCTGAAACATCAGGTGATTTCCAACCTTTACTGGTACATCACCCTCTACACAAAACACTGTTGCCAAAACACCTAGTTTTCTATTATTTAAACACTCACTGATGAATTTTATTTGTCCATCCAAGCGTTCAATGAGAACATAAACTGCACCATTACAACCCAAGCCTAGTCCCCAAATAATATCCTCTGTAACTTCTGGATCGTACTTCAGCAAAATTGGTTCAAAAGAAGTCATAACAAGTTTTGCTTGTTCAAAAACATCATTTTCCAGACAGCCCCCACTAATAGAGCCTACCATCTTACCATCTGAGGTCATGAGCATTCGAGCGCCCGGTCGTCGGTAAGTAGAGCCTTTGACTTTAACAACAGTAGCAAGGGCAGCGGTTTGACAGCTATTTTTAACTTGCTCGTATGCAGTAACTATATCGTCAAGTTCTTTCATAAGATTCAGGTTGATGGGCTATCAGTACTTTGATGGTAACGTAGGAACCAAGTTGCATTCCACCGCTCATGAAAAGGATGAAGTCTCCTAAGGCTTCTACCATGCGGGCATTGCGTAATGCCCCACAGTCAAACTCAACCATAGTTAATTCATACTTTAAAGGTATTAGTTCACTTTAAAAATAGTATTGGACAAAAAGAACTTCGATCTATAAGGTGTTTATTATGGAGTGTTAAAAAGTTACACAAAAAAGAAAACAAAGCAGATGACGAAAATACTAATTGTATACATTTCTGGTGGTTCGGGTATGGAACCAGTCGGCATTACTAAGGAAATGATGCTCGTTGGCAGGCATCATGGTGCAAACATTGCCAGAGTTACATCTGCACTACGCGGTAAAGACTTGCTTGCACGCGGTAACGTTGCTCTCTCTGAAGAATTACTACAGTAATTTGCAAATTCCTGGTCAATAATATTACATGTTTGTAAAAAAAGTCAAGGATCTTAGTTATGACCACAAATAATCAATTACCTTCAGACCTCGCTGTCTTTCGCAACAGCTATGCCGAACTGTTCGGCTCGGTTCCACCGCTACCTGCGGCAAAGTTTGAGTTTAGTGGCGATGTCGATCCAGAGGCTCTACGCCTTGCTGAACAACTCCGCGCTCATGCCTTTTACTCTGATATTTTTGATACTAAAACGACACAATTGATGCTTTTTGGTATGCTTTTGACTTCAGGCGCTGGCGCTGCCAAATTTCACGCTATTGCCGCCCGGAAAGCAGGTGCAACCTGGGAAGAACTGCACAAGGTAGCAGAGTTAGCATCTGCTGTTGTCGCATTAGGTCCACTTAACAACGGTAGCGCCATATTAAATGAACTGCGCACTGATGAAGCGAAAGGTTGATGGAGGAATGAACAAACCGCTAAATCACGTCGATGGAAGGCTCAAGGAATTCAAGTTATGAAAATAGGAATCATCGGTAGTGGCAACATGGGACGTTCTTTAGGTATTCTCTGGGCGCAACAGGGACATCAAGTATTTTTTGGTTCCCGCGATGCCGAAAAAGGAAGGGCAGTGGCTGAATTCGCCGGACGCGGAACGCAAGGTGGTACAAATGATGAGGCGGCGGCGTTTGCTGATGTGATTTTGTGGACAGCACGCGGCATTATGCCAAAGGAATTGTTATCTAACGCTGACGTTTTAAATGGTAAGATTATCATCGATTGCAACAACCAGGATATACCGGAAGGATTTGCCTATCCCGCAATTGAGGAATCGCTAGCAGAAAAGCTTGCTTCATATGTTCCAAATAGTCGCGTGGTCAAAGCATTCAATACAATGGCACAGGAGGTGTTTGAATTAGCACCTGAACCGCTCAAGGATTATCAAGTTTCGGTCTTTGTTGCCGGAGATGACGAACAAGCTAGAAAAACAGTCATGCAGCTTGCTCTTGAAATTGGATTTGCCCCGATGGATTGCGGTGTTTTACGTAATGCTCGATTGGTGGAAGGGTTGGGAGATTTCATTCGCCTAATCATGATTGGTCAACAACAAGGCTCATATGCAACTATCTCTGTCAAAGTCCTACCTGCTGCACAAGAACAACGTTTAGGCGGACGGCAAGCTTCGGCTTTAAAGTGAATTCACTACACATCTTACACCAATTGTAGAGTTTGGAGATTATAACATGTTTCAACTGTTATCAGGGAAGAAGGGTGGAAGCATTGATTGCTCAGAAGTTACTACAGTTTGTATTATTTTCATTAGGAATTACCATGATTGAGATAACCCGAACATTCACTCCAGATTGGGTATCTCCCCCTGGTGATACCATTGCTGATTTATTAGAAGAGCGTGATTGGACACAAGCACAGTTAGCAGACCGTTTAGGCTACACAGAAAAGCATATCAGCTTGCTCATCAATGGCAAAGCACCTATCAATGAAGAAACTGCTTTGAAGCTAGAGCGGGTTTTGGGGAGTACAGCAGCTTTTTGGCTCAGTCGTGAAGCCCAATATCGCGCTCATCTGGCTCAAAGAGAAGAAGAAACTGGACTGTCCCAAGTACAGTAAATCAAAATATCAACATAAGACATAGCAGTGAAAAACAAGCTCAGAGACGTTCCATGGAACGTCTCTACAAGGGTTACAGACAAAGCACAATTAATTTCTAGAGATGTCTATAGTGGTTGACGGTTGGTTGATGTCAACCCGACAATCTCTGTCGCCTGCGTTATGTTTTACAGCAGCTTGTCTGGTGTAATTGGTAACTCGCGGATGCGTTTACCTGTGGCGTGATAGACAGCGTTGGCGATCGCCGCCGCAACTCCTGTAATACCAATCTCACCTACACCACGCACACCTATCGAACTAATGCGCGGATCGGGTTTATCGATGAATAGCACCTCCATTTCGTGAATGTCAGCATTAACAGGCACATGGTAATCAGCTAAATTACGTACAAGCAAACGACCGCTTTGGGAATCAACTACTGTCTCTTCCATCAATGCCATACCTAACCCAAAGACGACACCACCCAGAATTTGACTGCGTGCAGTTTTATGGTTGAGGATGCGTCCAACATCGATAGCGCTAACCAAACGTGTAACCCGCACTTGACCTAAACGCGGGTTTATGCGTACTTCAGCAAACTGTGCGCCAAAGGATTGAAACGCATACTGCTGCATATCGGCATTTTCATCTTTGCCAGCGCAGATTCTTACCGCTGGGTTGCGAGCTTCCTGTGACTCAGATGAAGCGGTATTTGCTAACGCTTCAACTTCTACCAACGGCAAGTTATTGCGGCGGAGAATCTCGGTGTAGGTTTCTCCTCTTGATGGTGAGTTCTTACGAAAGATACGTCCTGAATCTGTGGCGATCGCCTCTGGGGAAGCTTGATACAATGGAGAAGCTTCATCAGCAATGGCAATATCAATTAATCTCTTGAGCACTTCCTCTGCTGCCCCTTTAACAGCCGGGGCAACACTAGCGGCTGACTGAGAACCACCTGCTACCGGTGCCATAGGCATTGATGAATCGCCCAGTTTGAACTCTATTTGTTCCACAGGCAGCCCAAGTACATCAGCAACAACCTGCGTCATCACTGTGTACGTACCTGTACCGATATCATGTGTTGCACTTGACACTACAACCCGACCATCAGCAAAGATTTGCGCTTTTGCTGCTGCTGGAGTGCGGTAGCCTGGATAGGTTGCAGTTGCCATTCCCCAGCCAATCAGGTTTTCACCATCCCGCATTGAACCTGGTGTAGGATTACGACGTGTCCAACCGAACTTTTGGGCACCAAGTTGATAACACTCCTTGAGATATTTGCTCGACCACGGCTTGTTAGTATGGGGATGAACATCAGCATGATTGATGAGGCGAAGTTCAACCGGGTCAATTCCCAACTTGTACGCTAACTCATCCATTGCCGATTCTAGCGCGAAAGTACCAGGTGCTTCACCAGGCGCACGCATGGGCGTTGGGGTGGCGATGTTAAGTGGAACGATATTGTGGGCTACTTGTAAATTGGGACATGCATAAAGCATCCGAGTTGTCAACCCGCACGCCTCAACGAATTCATCAACTGGCGACGTTTCGGTTGTCGTCACATGGCGAATGGCAGTGAGCTTTCCGTCTTTAGTTGCGCCCAGCGTCACTTCTTGAATTGTGCGGGCACGATGTCCGCAGGATGTAAACATGTCCTGGCGCGTGAGAGGCAATTTGACTGGACGACCGATTTTACGTGCAGCGATCGCCGCCAAAACAGGGTGCGACCATGTAAAACCTTTGCACCCAAACCCACCACCAAGGTAATGTGATATAATCTTAACGCTTTCGTCAGGAATACCAAGAATATAAGCAACGATTCGACCTGTACCTTGTACCCACTGGGTCGTATCGTAAATAGTTAGGCGATCGCCATCCCAAATAGCGGTGGATGCACTTGGCTCCATCGGATTGTGATGTTCAATTGGGGTAGTGTAAGTTGCTTCCACCCGCACATCTGTTTCCGCCAGCGCCTGCTCAACATCACCACGCTCCACTTGCAGTTGTTCACCGAAGAACTGAGTCGGTTTATATACTTGTGATAACCCCTGTTCAATCTCAAAAACTGGCTTTTGTTCGTCATATGTTACCTGAACAAGTGAAGCAGCGTACCGTGCCTGCTCAAACGTTTCAGCAACAACAATACCAATATTTTGCCCATCATAATACACTTGGTCTGATTGCAGCGGCATCAGCTTTTCGCCCAGTTTTCCGATGGCAAAGTTTTCCTCCTCTAAATTATTCAACTTCGGGGCATTCAAATGAGTAATCACCGCTAATACCCCAGGAGCTTTCTGGGCCCCCGTCACATCAATGTTAGTAATACTACCCTTAGCAATAGTACTCTTAACCAGCACAGCATAAGCTACATTCTCAAGCTCAATCTCCGCCGAGTAATGAGCCATACCCGTAACCTTCAATCGTCCATCCACCCGATTAATCGGCTTACCTACAACCTGCTCGATTGTTTGTGTACTCATACAATTCCTCCTTCCATTGCTGCTACTACCTTGAGAGCTTCCACCAAAGTCCGCTGCACCAACTCAACTTTAAATTGATTAAAATGGCGTGGACTAGCTCCTTGTACTGCTGCATCTGCTGCCGCTACAAAAGTTCCTTCATTAGCTCTTGCACCAACTAAAACCTGCTCCGCCTCTAAAGAGCGCCACGGCTTCGTCCCCACACCGCCAAGTGCAACTCGTGCATTACGAATCACTTCACCATCTATATCAAGTACCACAGCAGCAGACACCAACGCAAAAGCATAGGAAGTTCTGTCACGTACCTTTAAGTAGTGCGATCGATGAGCATAAGGCATAGAAGGCAAATCAACTGCTGTAATCATCTCGCCGTGTTCCAGCACCGTCTCCAGATGCGGTGTCTCACCCGGTAATAAGTGAAACTCAGTAATAGGAATACGGCGCTCACCGCTAGGTCCCTGGGTTAGTATAACTGCATCAAGGGCAGCAAGAGCAACGCACATATCACTGGGGTTAGCGGCGATACAATGTTCGCTTGTGCCAAGAATGGCGTGCATACGATTGAAACCTTCTAATGCAGCACAGCCAGAACCTGGTTGACGTTTATTACAGGCAAAAGCAGTATCATGAAAGTAGGAGCAGCGGGTGCGCTGCATCAAGTTGCCACCCACAGTCGCCATATTCCGTAATTGTGCAGTAGCTCCAGCAAGAATAGCTTCCGACAACACGGGATAATTAGAGCGAATTAAAGAGTGGTAAGCGACATCGCTATTACGTGCAGTCGCTCCAATTCGGATACCACCGTCATCTTTGTTGACAATTTCCGCCCCCCGGAGTTTGCGAATATCAACCAATTGACTCGGCGTATGCACACCTTCCTTCATCAAGTCAAGTATATTAGTGCCACCCGCGATAAACATTGCCTCTGGTTCGCGGATGATTGTGGCGATCGCCTCTTCTGAGTTAGCGGCGCGTAAATATGTAAATGGGTTCATGGTTAATGGTTAATGGTTAATAGCTAATGGCTAATGGCTAATTGTTAATGGCAATCAGCATTTAGCAATTAGCATTTAGCAATTAGCAATTTTTTAACTATGCTCTTGCTCATACACCTGACGAACAGCAGCGAGTATATTTACATAAGCACCACATCGGCAGATATTACCGCTCATTTGTTCGCGAATATCGTCATCTGTTTCAGCGTGTCCTTCCGCCAGCATTCCCACAGCTGACATAATTTGTCCCGGAGTGCAGTAACCACACTGAAAAGCATCATGTTGGATGAATGCTGCTTGTACAGGGTGTAACTCTTCACCATCAGCTAAACCCTCAATAGTTGTAATTTCCTCACCCTCGTAGGAAACAGCTAGCGTTAGGCAAGAGTTAATGCGGTGTCCATCAACTAGTACAGTACATGCACCGCACTGCCCATGATCGCACCCTTTTTTTGTCCCCGTCAAACCGATGTATTCTCGTAGCACATCTAGTAAAGTTACACGCGGATCGATCTGCAAAGTGTGTTCTGTGCCATTGATATTTAACGTCACCGGGATAGTCTGAGAAGACGTAGAAGTGAGCGAACTTGGCGAAGGCATTTGCTCAAGTATAGATACGCGCTTTGTAGTAGCGGTATTAGTGTTCTCCATGCTCTTATTCCTCAAAGTTGTCTACAACCCTTGTAGAGACGTTCCATGGAACGTCTCTACATTGTTTTTCACTGCTGTGTCTATTATCTGTGTTTATCTGTGTCCATCTGTGGTTCCACATCAATTCCGCATTGCAACAAGTCCATTATTTCACACCACTTGCAAAACGATTTTACCCCTTGTGCGTCCACTCTGGCTCATCTCGTGTGCCTGTCTTACCTCACTTAATGGCAGCACCGTTTCGACATAAATCTTAAGTTTTCCAGAATCCACTAGCGCGGCGATCTCTTTGAGTTGTGCCCCATTGGATTGAACCCCAACCATAGCGCATCTCACGCCATGACTTGCTGCTGTTTCTTCTGATGGAGGAGAGACTATAGAGACAAGAAATCCATCTTTTCGCAACACGCCAAAGGAACGCTCTTGAGTGTCACCTCCGATTGTGTCTAAGACTACATCCACATCCCGTACAACTGTCTCAAACTTGGTTTTCTGGTAGTCAATGATTTCGTCGGCTCCTAACTCACGCACAAAGTCGGCATTACGTGCTGATGCTGTGCCGATGACATAAGCACCTTTCGGCTTTGCCAACTGCACCGCCATTGAACCAACTCCACCCGATGCCCCGTGAATCAGCACTCTTTGATTTGCATCTAAACCTGCTGTATCAAATATTGCTTGCCATGCCGTCATTGCTGCAACTGGGATGGCGGCTGCTTCAATAAAATCAACGGAATTAGGCTTTAGAGCAATCTCAGTTTGCTTGGCAATCATAAATTCTGCGTAAGCACCATCACGGAATAAGCTAGTGTAGCCGTATACTGCATCTCCTAGTTGGAACTGCTCTACTTTTGCACCAGTTTCTTCCACGATTCCAGCTACATCCCAACCGAGAATCAAAGGTAAGTGGTGCTTGAAGTTGTCTTTGCCAAAGCCGTCACGAATTTTCCAGTCAACAGGATTGACACTTGCTGCATGAACGCGAATTAAAATTTCGTCTTCCCCTGGTTTGGGTATCGGGGCGTCTTCGTAGACTAAAGTTTCCAGTCCACCATGTTCGTGAATACGCACTGCTTTCATTGTTACCATTATCTGTTCTCCTGGAAGAATTAACTATCTCTATGCCCAGTTTTTATGTCTCGACATGACGGCTAAAGTCATTAAAGCTAATACAACCAGTAGAATACCAGCTAATCGATAAGCTATACTTAGACCAACTAATTGACCCAACGGTTGGCTCAGCAGTGGTGAAATAAACTGTCCGAGAAAAAAGCAGGTTGTTAGTCCACCTAAAGTTCGTCCACGTAACACAGCCGGGGTTATGGAAGTCAGACACAGATTCATATTTGGAACAAGCAAACCAAGTCCAAAACCTGCGATAGCCAACCCCAAAAGAACGATGGCGTAGCTATTTGCCAAGCTGATGACTCCATAGCCAACTCCCATGCTGATGAAACCCATGGAGTAAACACTAATGAAAGTCAAGCGGGCTTTAATCCGCTGGTATAATAGAGAGCCAACTGCCACAAAAAAACTACCAAAGGCGATCGCAAGCCCACTTTCAGAGGCAGTAGCATTGGTCAAACTCTTTAAGTAGAAGGGCAATTGCACCGGAATCATGTAAAATACGGCTTGAACCAACAGAGCAATCCCGTAAGTAAACACCACAATTCCTAACGGCAGGGTGGTTGGCTCAATTGGTGTGTTCTGTTGCGTTGCACTTTGACTAGTGCGACTGGGTTCAGGCAAGAACATTAGCACTAGTGGCACGAACAACCAAGCGATTAAATAGATGAGAAATGGTAGACGCCAGCCAATATCAGCTAAGAAGCCACCTACAGAGAGGAACACAACTCCTCCCAACGCTGAAAAGGCAGATTGCCAACCAAGAAATTGCGTTCTAGCTGAACCCACATAATAATCAGCAATCAACGTCAACACAGTCGTCATAATTCCAGCTACACTCAAGCCCAAAAGCGCTCTTCCCACCAGAATCAGCCCCAAGGAATTCAACCACAAGCCAGAACTACCTGCCAATCCATAAACCAGTAAGGTTATAGTTAGCAGCGGTTTGCGCCCAAGTTGATCGATAATAAAGCCGGCAAAGGGTGCCCCGATGGCAACAAAAAGAGATGGAGCCGTCAGAACTAGCCTAACTAAATAGTCTACGTTATTAACATTAATGAAACTTTCCCGCATCAGTGGCAGCGATGGGGCGATTGTCGCATTAGACATGACTGTCAAAGTGCTAACAAGCAGTAGCGTAACTTTGACTGGAAGCGAATTAGCTGGTTTGCTCATAAGTATATTGTTCTAATTGAACGAAATTGACTTTATATACGCATCCGCTATTAAAACCACAATACCTGTAGAGAACGCCACATTGCTCAACGGGGGGAACCCCCGCACGCAAGTGGCTCCGTTACATGTAACGTTTCTACATTTTGCGATTACTGCTGCGCCTGAGCCGGCATTACCAATCTCGCCCACGCCTTTAATGCCAATGGGGTGAACGTGTGAATCTTTTTCCTCAACAAAGAATGCTTCGATTTCCTGAATATCGGCATTAACTAAAAAAGTGCCCCCTCCACATGAGTGTAGAGAGAGCATTGCCATGCCATTTCACTTAATTATGAGATACAGCTACTCTCAACTCGATTTCGGAAATCTAGCTCAAAGTAGACTAACTTGATGGAAACATCTACAAAAAATTAGATTTTAAAATTATGGGACTCTTTATAATAAGAGGTTAGGGACAAAAAAAGCTTTGCTTGTCCTAAGATACTTATTCTGTGACTAGTTATGAATTTCTCGTCGGGGCGACAATATTTTTACCAAGAGATCCAGCAAGCTGATGAGTATATTAACTTAGCGAAGGCGGCTTTGTACATTGCTCAAGAAGAATATCCCTACCTCGACACAGAAGAATACTTGAATGCACTCGATACAATGGCGCAAGAGCTACAAGAGCGTTTACCATTTCAACAATATCCTTTGCGAGTGATTCAGATTATTAACCAGTATCTCTATGATGATTTAGGATTCGCTGGGAATGTAGACGATTACTATAATCCTTGTAATAGTTTCCTTAATGATGTAATTGACAGCCGAAAAGGAATTCCCATCACCCTATCGCTTATTTATATGGAATTGGCTCGACGAATTGATTTTCCTATGGTAGGGGTAGGAATGCCAGGACATTTCCTCATCCGTCCAAATCTTCCCGAAATGGAGATTTTTGTTGATGCTTTCAATCATGGCGAGGTGATATTTGCACAAGATTGTCAAGAACGACTGACACAAATTTATCAGCGTCCCATCACACTACAGCCAGAAATGTTAGCTACGGTAAGCAATCGCCAATTTTTGGCACGCTTACTAACTAATCTCAAATACATTTACTTGCACAACAAAGACTTAGAAAAAGCTTTAGCAGCAGTGGAAAGAATTTTACTGCTGTTTCCTGAAGTGGTTTTAGAATTGCGTGATCGCGGTCTTTTGAGTTATCAACTTGGTTTATTTTCTCAAGCTGCTAGTGATTTAGAAAATTATCTCACAAAAGTTCCGCAAGCACAAGATGCGCTGATGATTCGAGAGTTACTGGCGAAGTTGGGTAAGGGAGTAGGGGAGTAGGGGAGTAGGGGAGCAATTAACAATTAACAATTAACTAATTTGTCAATGTTTCTGCAACTAGTTTGAGGCGACGTAGTTGAGCATTCATATCTTCTTTTGTCAACTGTTCGGCAAAAACTTTAAACCCCCAACTAACTATGGGGTTGGGAATCTCAAATTCAAAGCGATTAATTAAGCGTGTTCCGTTTTCGATTGGTTGACATTCCCAGTGATCGCGTCCTTTAAAAAAACCATCAAAACTCCACACTACCAAACCTGGTTGTCTTTCCACAATAGTACTATTCAATGTAGGTTTTATGATCGGTATTTGAATCACAAACCGACTTTTAGCACCTAAATGAGTTGAACTGTCTCCAATAGGTTCATAACTAAGTAGAGGATTAAGCCAGCGCTGCATGAGCAAAGGTTCGGTAATACAACGTTCTACCACTGCGGCTGTGGTATTGATTTGAATTGTTTGTTCAAATATTTGCGTCATTGGACGTATTTTATGCTATCTGCACTCAGATTAACCTAAAATCGGGTATGGCCGAGCATTTGACATTACTGTATTGTATTTGAGACTAGGTTTATGTCTAAGGGAATAGTCAAACATGAGGTATTATCAATACTTCTAGAAACATTCAGGAGAAAAATTATATATAAAATCACAAAGTAAAAAAATTACTCTTGATTTCAACGAATTGTAGGAGTTTACTGGTAAATTGATAGGCAAAACACTAATGCACTTTATGGAATGTAGGCTTGTTCAGGGCAACCTACTCCAGAAGTAGCAATGTTGTTTGCAATATCACTTAACCTTAATGGCAGAAAACCATGAACACAACTTGGCAAGGAATAACCCAGGTGATGGAAGTTGGTTTGTCGATGAAGGTGCTGCGATTGTTAGCGCAATCGCCAGCTTTGCCACCAGAAGCAAACGGTGGGATCAACTACGTACAGGGACTTCTAAGACAGTTAGTTGAGTTTTTGCCTCGCCTACTAGGGGCAGTAGCAATTTTACTGATTGGGTGGGTAATTGCGGCAATTGCCGCAGGCGTAACACGCTCCCTACTCAATCGTACTAATATAGATAACCGCATTGCCTCAGGGGTAACTGGTGGTAGAGATGTTCCACAAATAGAGAAAATTATCTCCAGTCTGGTATTTTGGGCAATTTTCCTAGTCACGGTAGTTGCCGTTTTAGATACCTTAGATTTGCGGGTAGCTTCTCAGCCACTGAATAGTTTTCTCAACCAAATTGGCTATTTCTTGCCCAAATTGGTGGGTGCGCTTATCCTTTTGGGAATAGCGTGGCTATTAGCGACAATCGTCAAACTAGTGACGATACGCGGATTAGAGGCATTGCGGATCGATGAACGTTTCAACCCACCAGCAGATAACGCTCCCCCCAGTCTAAATCAATTGTCTCTGGCACAGACAATTGGCAACGCTTTGTACTGGTTTATCTTTCTACTGTTTCTCATTCCCATTCTAGACACTTTAGAACTGAGACAGGCACTACTACCAGTACAAACTCTAATTACACAGATTCTTTCTGTCTTACCGAATATTCTGGGTGCAATAGTAATTGCCGCCATTGGCTGGTTTGTCGCTAATGTGGTACGCCGGATTGTTACAAATTTACTAGCAACAACCGGAATCGATCAATTAGGAACTCGGTTTGGATTAAGTTCAGCATCAAGCGTACAATCTTTATCGTCGATTATCGGTACGATTGTTTACGTCTTGATTTTGATTCCTGTAGCGATTGCCGCACTTAATGCTCTGCGAATCGATGCGATTTCGGTTCCGGCAATCGCGATGCTGCAACAGATCCTCAATGCTCTGCCGGCAATCTTTACCGCTATAGCAATTTTGATTGTTGCTTATTTTGTTGGACGGTTTGTGTCAGAATTAGTCACAAATATTCTCACTAATTTAGGCTTTGACAACATTTTTGCTGCCTTGGGTTTACCTACACCCACAAGACGAGTTGTCATCCCACCGCCAACAACCACACCAGTACAAACCCGTACCCCATCAGAAATTGTCGGCATTATTGTTTTAGTCGGCATTATGCTGTTTGCTACGGTAGCGGCAGTCAATATTCTCAATATTCCCGCACTCACAGTACTGGTTACGGGCATTATTATCATCTTGGGACGGATTCTGTCGGGTTTGATAGTTTTTGCCGTCGGTTTATTTCTGGCAAATCTGGCTTACGGTATTATCACCAGTTCAGGCGATCGCCAAGCACGAATTTTAGGGCAAGTAGCACGGATTGCGATCATTGCCTTAGTCTCAGCAATGGCACTACAACAAATCGGCTTAGCTAGTGATATTGTCAATTTAGCTTTTGGACTTTTACTAGGAGCGATCGCTGTTGCCATTGCCTTATCCTTTGGTTTGGGCGCTCGTGACATTGCCAGAGAACAAGTTATACAATGGCTAAACTCTTTTAAAGGTCAAAGATAATGGCTAATGGCTAATAGCTAATAGCTAATGGTACAATTAGCAATTAACAATTAGCCATTAACTATTCCCAATTTCTGATCCCCTCCGCCCTTTAATCTTGACTTTTTGGCTCAATTCATCTTTAATCCGGTTGAGAATTGAATTTTCATCAAGGGTTGCTAAGATTTTACTAATTACGGCTTTAGGACCATCAGGTCCCCAAGTAGCTCCATTGGCTAAATAAGCTTTGGTAACTTGTCCAATTCCGTAAGAAGAAACACCTGCTACAGCGCCTTGAGTTACAGCTACTGATAAGTAAGGAGCTAAGGAAACACCACCAGTAGCAGGTGCAGATAAGCCTAGTAAAGTTTTTAGCCCACTCAAACCCAAATTTGCTAACAATTCACTAGCACTAATCCCGCCCATACTTAGGGCGATTTTTTGTAACAATTTTACGGCTCCTGTTTCGGTCATGGGGATACCATAGAGTTTTGATAAACCCAGGATCAGGACAATATCAATTACCGCACCACTGAGAAAATCTACTACAGTAACAGGATTGAGAGCGATCGCAGCTGCTTTAGTCATAGTCGCTCTCCAAATTAACTGATTTGCATTCTGTTCTCGAATCATCAGTTTGCGCTGCACTAATTGCTCATTGACGTTGTCAGCATAAAGCATGGTATTAAGAGCAACCAAAGCTTTACCCTCACGCTGCAAAATCTCTAATATTTTTAGCTTCAGTTCATCCACTTGGGCTTTCCCCGTACTCACTTGCACACCCTTAGTCCCATCTGGACGACGAATCATAGTTTTTACCAGTGGTGATGCTGCAGCCATCACAATTTCATCTGGTGAAAGTAACTCCCGCACTCTTTCATCACGTATTTTGCGGTAGATTGCCATCCGGTCTGCTTCTGGATATTGGTCTACTTTGTTAAACACCAGTAAAATTGGTTTACCCACTTCCCTGAGCTGAGAAAGAGCATCATGTTCCAATTTTGTCATATCCCCAGAAATCACAAACAAAATTAAATCTGCCTGTTTTGCGATTTGTTCGGCTAAAACTGCACGAGTTTCACCATCTACTTCGTCTAACCCTGGAGTATCAATCAACTCCACCTGCGAATTACCTATTGCTGGTAAAGTAACTCGCAACGCCCTTTCATCCCCAACTGCCTCCTCAGTTATACTCCAATTTACTCGTTGCGCAGCCTTGGTAACACCATGCAAGGGACCAGTTTCAAATACAGTTTGCCCCACTAAAGCATTAAGTAGAGAAGACTTACCCCTTCCCACCATCCCAAAGGTAGCAATTTGCACCACCATGCGCTCTAATTTCCCCAGCATAGTTTCTAGCTCGGCAATTTCCGTCTCCAATCCGTCTTTTTCCTGGGGAGTAAGATCGAGATTATTTACTAAATTTTGTAACGCTGTTTGTGCTTCCTTATAGTTAAGTTCTGCTTGAATATCATCAAAGCTAAAAATTGCCCTATCTAATTCCTCTTCCAAGTTGGAGGTATCTCCAGTTTGAGATGAATCTTTGTGCTGTGGATCGGGTAAAGCCGAAGTCATAACGATTTTAGATTTTCGCTTAATAGTACTTTCATCCTAGTAATTTTTAGCAGGACATCAAGCTACGTAGTTGAGATGATCGCACTAGCAACTACGTACCATAATTTCCTGATACCAAGGCGATTCTCGCAATACTGCTATGTCCCACCTCATAATTTCTTGTACGATTGACATCTCTAACACAAAACTAGCAAAAAAAGCCAGCAATGGTTCTAACTGATTCAACTGCATAAGCTCTCATGCGCAGGGGCATATGTGCCGTGTAACGCAATTGCAACTCGTTAAGTACGAGAAAATTCCCATGATTCGGACTATATGCCTTAACCAAAACATCTGTTTCACGGCTAATCCACTGAAACTCAGAACCGAGAATTTCCTTTGCTACTACTTCTGGACTTTGTGTGACTCATTATACCCAAGCATCAGGAGCTAAACCAATCAGTCGCTTACCACCAGTATCTGCTGCTGCCACAATAATGTAAATATAAGTGATAAATAATACATTATATTATCTGAGCTAGTAACGCACGCCCTGATGATGATAAAGTCCTAATAAGTAGGTAAGCGTAAATAAATGCTCGTTTGTAGTAAGGGCTTCAGCCCTTATAACCTATGCCCTGAGCGCTAGGAGTCGATACTACGAACGTAGAGTTTATTGTATATTTAATTTTACCTACTTACTTATGACTTAGACCTAGCCAAGCAAAACGTCCAGAAACGCCGACGTAAAACCTCAAAAGCAAAATACCCTAGCGTAGACTAGGGGTAACAAAGGTGATTGTGGTAATTAAGTCAAAAATTATTCTACTTTACGAATCTGCTAAAAAGTCTGCTTCTGAATGATTTAATGGAAAGAAGACAGCAGGAGAAACATTAAAAAATTCTGCAAGCCCTTGAATGTGATTAACCGTCAATTTCCGTTTTCCGTTTAATACATCCGAGACAATCGATTCAGTTTTAAAAATAGAAACTAAATCCTTTTGTCTTAAATTTAATTCCGCCATCAAAACCTTTAAAAGGTCTACGCCAAAAATATCAGGAATCATATCTTGGCGTTCTTCATATTCATAAATTAATGTTCCCAATAAATTGAGATAGTCTCTTTCCTCTTGAGTTAATTTACTTTTGTCAAGTAGAGAATCAACTACTGATTGAGTCACTTCCAAATCTTCTTGAGATTTTATGGGGCGCGGGGGAAAAGTGTTGATCAATTCGATGTACCTGTCAGTATATAACATATTGTCATTATCTTCTTAACTACTAATTTAAAGATTTTTTATTCACTAGTATAGACAAAATATTTGACCCATATTATTTATATTAATTATTTAGTATTTCTCCAGAATTCATTATGCTTTATGAGTTTAATTATAAACATTAATCTTCATACCATTCATCTTTTTTCCAGTTTTCTTTATCATATTCTGCATGTGTTAAAAAATTCCGGATAAAAACTTTATTATACTCATAGTCGATGTAAGTAATTAATCTATATTTATTACCTCCGATATCAAAAACTACAAAGTTACCGACTCGATCTGGCGTAAAAGGAATAGAACCTTTTAAATCAGTAAAACTATTCCAAACTTGCGCTTTTACTAATTTAGACCAAACTACCAAGCTCGGTTTTTCATCAGGATGTTTTGTCCAAGCTTTAGTGAGTGTGGTTTGGCTGATGATATGCATGTTTTTCTATGCGCGAAAATCAAAAAAACTAATATCTTAATCATGGATTTTTATCCAGTTAAAATAAATGTCATAGTATCGAATCAGACCAAATTTATGCTTTAATGTTGATACTTGACTCATTTTAGCAAATCGCGAAGTTAATCTGCAACTACACATTCATAGTACTCAATAAAAAATAGTTATAAATTGATACAACATGATTACGTAGTTGCGGGGCGCTTTTAGCAACTACGTACCATAAGTTTTGTTGAGGCGATCGCGCTCTAAAAAGAGCGTTTTTTCCACAACTTTACACAAAGTACAGTAATGCTTGTAGGTTGGGTTTCATTCCTCAACCCAACCAGTTAGTTTGAAATCGTTGGGTTTCGCACAAGGTAAGCCCAACCTACCAATAGATTAATAAAATTTATCACCCTAAGTACGGGAGAGCCTCTGGTTATCGAAAATTTGAGATTGCACAAAAGTGCAATTAGTTATTCCTAAAGAAGCAATGCAATTGACACAAAAGGATAACAAATTTTTCGAGTAACTTTTTATTCTATTAATCAAGTGCAACTTACTAAGCGCAACCAAGGTAAGCTAATACGCCTGGTAAAATTATATGTCACAAAAGAAACCTAATCTAATAATTTTCACATCTGCCTACTTGATAGTATTGGCAGTTCTATCGTTTATTTTTGCGATCTTAATTTCGATTTCTGTGTCAGATATAGAAGTGTCATCGTCAGCAGTATTTATATAGCGTTCCTAAATGATTCCCAAACAGTCCTGTTTTGACTGATGACTGATAACTGTTGACTGTCAACTGTTAACAGTTAACAGCCCAAATGAAAAGTTTGTAAATCAAATAGGATTGCTATAGTAGCTTTGCTTATGATTGGAATAGCTTGTCTTTATTTAATGACAGCAATTGGGATTTTAAAGAAGCAGAAGTGGGCTAAAACATCCTCAATCATCATTTTTGGATTGAATATTTTCGGTGGTCTTTCATCATTATCCAGATTAGCTAACCAAGGAAATCTAAACGTTGCGTACCAACAAGGTCAAGTTTTTGGAGCAGCTTTAGGATTAATTATATCAGGTTTAGGTTTATATACGATGACACAAAACCAGGCAGTGAAAGATTACTTTAGTAGAAGTTAACCAGAGCGCGATTCTTTTATAGTGCTGTCGCAAAATTAAGTTAACTTTACGAACATTGTTGTGGTGTTTTAGCTCTCCAAGAGGACGTAGCGGTGAGGTTTTATACTGTATCTTATAATACGGCAACATTTCCTCTGTCACTGTCAGTGGCTGTTGAATGTACCATTAAAGTAAGCCGTACTCCCAGTCGGGACAGAAAATTGCTGGAAACTGTGGAACTTGCGTCCTGCTTGTGTTCCCTCAGTGATGCTGAATGTGCTACCATTTAAAGTGACGTTGGAATTATTTGGTAGACTTTATCGAGCGGTAATCTGAGCAACAGCACAATTTGTGGAAAATGCGACTGTCTGCGACACGGCAGAGACGATCGCACTCCCTACTGCAATCTTTAAGAACAAGATTATTAAGAACAAAATTTAATCCAAAGAACTAGTTAGAGCTTTTGGGACACAAAATGTTTTAGAGTGAAAAATGCATCTCATATAAAGATACTCACTACATCACTCGTGCGAAAAATCGTTATTGCTGGTAACTGGAAAATGTTCAAAACTCAAGCAGAGTCTGTTGAGTTTTTACAAGGATTTCTGCCTGAGTTGGAGAAAACGCCCCAAGACAGACAAGTCGTATTGTGCGTCCCCTTTACTGACTTAAGCGTTTTATCCAAGAGTTTACATGGTAGCCTTGTAAATCTGGGGGCGCAGAATGTCCACTGGGAGGAAAATGGAGCGTATACGGGAGAAATTTCCGGACCAATGCTGGCGGAAATTGGCGTAAGTTATGTAATTGTCGGTCATAGTGAACGGCGACAATATTTTGGTGAAACGGATCATACCGTGAATCTGCGCCTCAAAGCTGCTCAAAAGTATGGTCTTACCCCAATTCTTTGTGTTGGCGAAACGAAACAACAGCGAGATGCGGGAGAAACTGAATCTCTAATTATTACCCAATTAGAGAAAGACTTGGTAGATGTCGATCAAGAAAATTTGGTAATTGCTTATGAACCAATTTGGGCGATTGGTACTGGTGACACTTGTGAGTCTTTAGAAGCCAATCGGGTAATTGGTTTAATTCGGAGCCAATTACGTAATCCAAATGTAACAATTCAATATGGTGGTTCAGTGAAACCAGATAATATTGATGAAATTATGGCTCAACCAGAAATTGATGGTGTACTAGTGGGAGGAGCAAGTTTAGCACCTAAAGGTTTTGCCCGAATTGTTAATTTTCATTAAGGTACGTAGTTGCGCTTTAGCGCAACTACGTACAATTACAGATAAATTTATGCCTAGTAACTTGATAATACGGGGACGTTGTTTCGAGTGGGGACAGCGAACCTACATAATGGGTGTTTTAAATGTTACACCTGACAGTTTTAGTGATGGTGGCGAATTTAACACAGTATCAGCGGCACTAGCACAAGCGCGATCGCTCGTTGCTAATGGTGCGGATATTATAGATATAGGTGGTCAATCTACTCGACCGGGTGCAAAACAAATTACACTTGCCGAAGAACTTGACCGGGTACTGCCAGTATTACAAGAAGCTCGAAAAGAAATCACCGTACCTATATCCGTAGATACTACTAGAGCATTAGTAGCAAAAGCATCTGTGGAAATTGGTGCTGATATGGTTAATGACATTTCTGGTGGTACTTTTGATCCAGAAATGCTGCCTACTGTAGCAAGTTTAGATGTACCAATTGTGTTAATGCATCTCCGGGGAAACCCACAGACAATGCAACAAATGACTAACTATGAAAATTTAATCGACGAGATTTATAACTTTTTAGCACAGCAAATCACTGTAGCGACTACAGTGGGCATTGATCGAGAAAAAATTATCATTGATCCTGGGATTGGCTTCGCTAAAAACTACGAGCAAAATTTAGAAATTTTTCGCCGCTTACCGGAATTACGTAAACTCAACAGCCCTATTTTAGTAGGACCATCTCGTAAAAGTTTCATTGGTCGCATTTTAAATCAGCCAGACCCGACTTCCCGAGTCTGGGGAACGGCGGCGGCGTGTTGTGCTGCTATCTTTAAAGGTGCTGATATTCTCCGAGTTCACGATGTTAGAGAAATGCGCGAAGTCTGCTTAGTGGCTGACGCACTATACAGGCGCGATTAACTCTTGCCTTCACACAGAACCATTAACCATCTGAACCCTTGCCATTACTTTCCCGATTACCTGTTTCCTCCGCAACCAATTGATTCATCATCTCACCAGTTTTGCCAGGGTCTACAAAGACAACTTTGGCATTTTGGCTTTCACCTAACTTGTAGCTAGCGTTGATATAATCTTGAGCGACAAGATACCGTAATATATCTTTACTTTCCGGACTGGTACGTAAAGCGTCAGAAATTATCTGCATTGAGGTTTTAGTTCCTTCCGCTTTCTTAATCGCCGCTTGACGCTGTCCTTCTGCTTCTAGAATCGCCGCACGACTATTAATTTCCGCAGCTCGCTGTTCTTCCATCGACTTGCGTACACTTTCTGGTGGTGTAATGCTTTGAATGTCTACTCGGATAATTTCCACTCCCCACTGTAAAGTTGTTTGATTCAACTGATCCAATAAGGCAGTGTTCATCTGCGATCTGGCAGCGTTGGTTTCCTCTAAAGAGTTTTGGGCGATGATTTCGCGCAGCGTGGTTGTAGTCAGATTGGAAAGCGCTTGTTGGAGATCGTCAATTTCGTAAAAGCTTCTCTCAATGTCTTTGATGCGCCAGTAGACAACGCCATCCACTTCTAGGTAAATGTTATCTCTGGTGATCACATTCTGGGGCTTAATGTCTAAAACCTGTTCCCGTGTTGTGTCCTCCATGACAATTTGATCTAGCAAGGGAACGATAAAGTTAAGTCCGGGTCTAAGTTTACGATGAAACCGCCCCAAACGCTCTACTAACGCTTCATTTCCCTGATTAATAAGTTTTGCAGACCCTAAGGCGTAGCCTATAAGTACTAAGACTATGGCGACGATTGGCTCCATATACGCTCCTTGGCTATGGTGTGAATTTTACTTTAAGAACAAAGTAATACCTTGTCCTATCTTCAGTCTAATCACTCGAATGTGTTATGTTACTATCATAAGTCGCGGTAACAAGCAATCTTTGATTAGCAATGTTTACAAAATACATTGCCTCTTGCCGTGAGACATGGTTATTTAACCACCAAGGTGGCTAAACTTGCAAGCAATTGTACAAGAAATCAGGAGGTGGGATATGGCAGGGCTGCGTATTTAAGAAGTATTATTTAATTACAAAATCTACCCAGGGTTTAATAGTGGTAGGTAATTCGGAAACCAAACGCAACTGCATTTCGGCTGTGGAGTAGGATTGGGCGTAAGCTGGTGTGAGGAATGGTTGATAAATTGTTGCTTCTGGTGTAATTTGTTTGATAAATGCTAGGCTGACGCCTTGAATTAGTTGACGTAAGTATTTGCTTTCTTCGCCTCGCCGCTCTCTAACTATGGTAGTAGTCGCAGTTGTCGAATAATCTGGATCGCTGATACTTAAGTGAGTACCTCCGATCGCAGTTAACAGATATTTAGTCCCTTGCAGTTGGGTGAAAGGCTTGATTTGATGTCTCAGTGCTGGAGTTAGGGCATCATCAGTTCCACCTAAAATTAAAACTGGTTTAGTAACTTTAGTTAAACCTTTGTCGCCAAAAAGTTTACCGACAAGTGGGTTGAAGGCGATCGCACTTTTCACCCGCTCATCAAGTAATTGTAGTTTTCTCTGTGGTAAGGAAGTTGCCGCGCACTGTAACCAATCCCCTGGTGATTCACCAATATTCAAAGAAGTTTTACAGAATTGCCGTAATTGTTCCAAATCTACTTGTGCGCCGACTAAACTCAAAGCAGTATAGCCGCCCAAAGAATGACCAATTACAGTTACTTTCTCTGTATTCAATTTTCCTTGAAGTAAACCCGGTTGAGTATTTAGCTTACTCAGCTCATCTAGCAAGAAGCTGACATCTTTTGGTCGGTCGATAAATTCAGTGCTGGGTAGCAAACGAGCTAAACTTGCTGTATCTGAGGCTTGATTAACGGATGTGGAGTTGCTTCCAGGATGTTCAATTGCGGCAACTGTAATACCGTGAGATGCTAGGTGACGTGCTAAATAGCTAAAAAATTTCCGATTAGCGCCAAAACCATGAGAAATTACGACTAGTGGGTCTTGGGCATTTCCGCTACTCCAATACAAGTCTACAGGAATGTTGCGCTGGCGTTGTCGATCAAAAAGAGTGAGCGTCTGCTGCTGTACTGATTGAATGCCTTGTGTGGCTGGATTAAAACTTGGTAATGTAGTATTATTTACTGATGATTCTCTTGCCAACAATAAGCCTAGAGCTTGACTTTGTAGATAATTTGTATTAAATTCTAACGCTAGACTAAGGGCTTTTGTGGCATCGACAGTAACATTTTGCTGAGGATAAGCACGTAAAAAACTTAGTACACTTAGACCGTTAATTTGTCGTAGAGCCAAATTGAGAGTTGCTTGTAAACTCTCAGTTGTACTACCTGGTATTGCCATTCCTAGAGATGAAATTAATTGTTTGCCTGCGGGCGCTTTCAATAATTCATCAACAAATTTGTTGGCAAATCGCGGATCTACCTCCAGACGCTTTGTCATTAGATCTCGCACTTCTGTGGTCAAGAACGGTGATAAAACTTGTAAATTTTGTGGTAGTTTTCCAGTTTTGGCAAATTTTTCTAACTCGGCGATCGCCACTGCTTGTTGAAATGGTCCCAAACGGATGGTAATTGTTTCTGCTGCTTGTGTAGAGGGGATTGCCATACTCCAACCCCAAGCAAAGGTTAAACTGTATAATAATCCTTTGCTCCAAGATGCCAGATGCCCATTTTTACCAAGTTGTAACATTTTAAATTTTAAATTTTAGATTTTACACCTTAGAGACGTTCCGCCGGAACGTCTCTACATCATGTTGACGAGCGATTTAGAACCCAAATAATGCCCTAAAGAAACCAAAGACAGTACCGATAGGATTGAACAAAGCGCCAATAGTATCACCTGTTTTAGCAATACCAGAACGGCTAACTATGACAATATCATTATTGAGAAGTATAGGATTAGTTTGCTCATTCAGCCCTGCTTTAAGATCAACTTTGATGATACGTTTAGTAACAGAACCATCAGGATTGAGACGAATTAAATCAACAGCAGCTCTGCTAGCTCTGGCATCATTAAAGCCACCTGCCGCCAGCAAAGCTTGGTTCAAAGAGCTATTAGGCTGAAGTTCCACAGGTCCTGGTCTTTTCACTTCGCCTACCATACCTATTTGAATTCGTGAAGGAGATAAAGTAGTAGTAGCTAATTGAGTAGCTTCTGCTCGGTTAATTTCTGTTGAGGTAGGAATAAAAATGGTATCTCCGTCTTGCAAAATCGTGTCTTGATTGGTATCGCCACTAGAAATTAGTTGCCACAGATTAACTTTAATAGCTTGTTCTCCACCAGTTCTTGTTGGTCGGCGTACTACGATATTACGAATATCCGCTTGGGGTCTAATTCCTCCTGCTAACTGCATTGCTCGTGTTACAGTAGGTTGACCAGAGATACTATTTTGCCCACCAGTAGTATTATTCGATCCTCCTCCTTGTGCCTCACCTTGAGTAACAAGATAAGAACCTGGGCGGTATACTTCACCAATAACTGTGACTGTACGGGGTCTTGCGGGATCGGCAGCAAAGCTAGTTGCCGCCAAATTACGTGCCTGAGCTAAGTCAAGAGTCTTTGCTTGTGGTACATAAATGGAGTCTCCATCGCGCAAGGTAAGATCTATCGGTACTCTACCTGTTCGTCTGACTTCGTCCAAGTTGATCGTAACTGTTTGTTCGCGTGTGTTTCGTCCTGGCTTACGTCGTAATTCTACTCTCGTAATATCTCCACTGGCTAGCACACCTTGAGCGGTTGTTAAAGCCGATATTACCGTTGGGTATTGTACCCCTGGATTATCTCCGGCACCGCCTTGTAAACTGAGAGTATAAGCTCCAGGACGTGTCACTTCTCCCGCGACAAAAATATTGATCGGACGTGGGGAGAGGAGATTCACCGAGATCAGGGGACGTTTGAGATAACGAGCATATCTTTTGGTAATTTCCTCAGCTGCTTCTTCTGTTGTCAGCCCTAACACAGATACGCTACCAATTAAAGGTAAGTTAATTGCTCCACCAGGAGGAATTTGGTAATCTCGTGTATATTCAGGTACTTCAAAGACGTTCACCTGAATGCGATCGCCTCCCCCCAGTGTATAAGTTACATATGGTGCTGCGGTTGGGGTTTGAGCTAGACTCTTGAGTGGTAAGGTTACCGTCATAGTGGCTAACAAAGCCACTCCAATAACTGGTTGGGCAAAAAATTTCACTCTTACTGTATCGAGCATGTTTACTTAAAGCTACTTTTAGCAATATACTGCATAAACATTTTAATCTTGACTTTTCTGAATTTATTGATGTTCCCTGTCTTTTTTTTCTTCTTCTTCACGCTGTTCTATCCGCCAAAAATGATTGATTGAATTTAAACTTTTAGTGAAATTTAGTTTTTGTTTTGTGAATTTTCTCACCCCTCAATACTTTCAGAAAATGGTGTCTTACATCACTTTGACCTAATTTACTCAATTTTCAGGATTTTACTTTTAATTTAGTTATTTTATTTAATTCTCAAAATTTGCATTTAATTATATGTAATATTACCAAGGTTCTTGCACTTTTACTAGGTCAGAAACCCGGTTTCTTAAGAACGACTCTGACTCAAAACCTTGATTTTTCGTTAAGAAACCGGGTTTCTTAGGGCTTGTTGAGAATGGTGCAAGATGTCAGTTCAAACGGACTGAAAATCAACAATCAGCGTCGGTTTTAACCGAATTGAGCAGGCAGGGCAATTTCATCCCGTACATGACTGCGATGTACTCAAGTACAGGGCTGCATAGCTCAAGTCCGTTCAAACAAACTGAAAATCAACAATAAAAGCAAGACTTTACCATGACTTTGATAGTATTTTGATTGAAAGTGTGTCTTTTGGTGAATAAACATGAAACAGCTCCTCAACCAAGTATGTAGCTATAGAAAGCACATCACATGGCTAGTTCTACGACTAGTAACAATGATAATTCTCACTTGCTCCCTGTTTGCTACACCAGTTTTAGCTACAGGAGCAGATCAAATGCCCAACATTGCATCAGGCTCAAGCACTTGGGTAATCGATCAAGCTGATGTCATCAGTCGTGCAAATGAAGGTACGATTAGCACAACCTTCGAGAACTTAGCAAAACAAACAGGCAACGAAGTAAGAATTATTACAGTTAGACGCCTAGATTATGGTGAAACCCCAGAGAGTTTTACCAAAGCACTATTTGAAAAATGGTTTCCCACCAAAGAAGCACAAGCCAATCAAACCATACTAATGATTGACACCGTGACCAATGGAACCGCGATCATTACAGGAGATAAAGTCAAAACCGTGCTACCAGAAGAAATAGCGCAAAGCGTAGCAAATGAAACAGTACTAGTGCCATTGCGTAAAGATAACAAATATAACCAAGCCTTTTTAGATGCAAGCGATCGCTTAAGTAAAGTACTTTCCGGCGAACCAGATCCAGGACCACCCCAAATAGTAGAAAATGTACAAGTAGAAGGCACATTTAAAAAAGCCGAAGAAACAGACAAAGGAAATGCCACAGCCTGGGTAATCGGACTCTTAATTGCTGCCACAGTAATTCCCATGGCAACCTACTACATTTACCAAGTGTTTCAACCATCATCTAACGGATAATAGCCAATAGCTAATGGCTAATTGTTAATAGCTATTAGCCATTAGCTATTAACAATTAGCAGTTTAATCTTGAACATACTCTTGCCCTGTCACCAAAGCAAACTCAGCGCGGACAAACTCCCTACCCAAATAAGCAGCATGATCCAACAAAGTCACCGGACAAGGCTGACATTCTTCAAAAATTTTCACACATAATTCCTTAGCAGTCCTGCCATCAAACACAGTAGTATGTATTCGTTCCACCCTACCCCGTGCCGGAATAACCTTGCCCGTATCAGGATCAACAGCCAAACCACGCTCATCAATCACACTAGTGAAATGTTTAGCACAAATCAAACCCTCCTCCCGATTCAAAAAAATTACAAAATACCCACCAGGATCAAGATCAATATGACGCTGTGAAAGCTTATCATCAATACTTGCCAAATCGTGAACAGTCAAACTCATAATCACCAAAAAAATCAACTTCCAACAAAAACTTCTTCAACCTTCCAAAGAGTGTAAAACCTCTTTTCCTCTCTTCCTCTGCGTCCTTGGCGTCTTAGCGGTTCAAAATCCTCCTCCCCCCTCCTTAAAAGGCAACTCAGAATTAATCCCCTCAATTTCCTGCCGTTCCATCTCATTAACCTCACTAATATAATGACGTAAAATTTGTCCCAAACGAGCATTGTAAAAACGGTGCAAACTAAAATTTTCACTTGCAGGGAAACCGCGACGTTTCTTATGCCGTCCACCAGCACCAGGATCAAAAACTTGAATATCGTGAGCGATCGCCCATTCAATTGGAGAATAATAACAAGCATCAAAATGCAAACAATCTATTTCTTGAAAACTACCCCAATAGCGCCCATACATCTGATCGCCTTTAAAAAGACAAAAAGACATACCCATAGGCTGACGACAATCTTGCTCACTATATGCTGCAAAAAACACCACCCGATGACGATAACCATTGTGTAGCTGCTCAAAAAACCGTTTTGTCAAGTACTTACTCCCCCACCAGCCAAATTTATCACAAGTATCAGCATAAAATTGATACATCAAAGGAAACAGTGAAGAGGGAATATCATCACCAGACAAAGGTTTGATTTGCAAAGCAGCTTTTTCCACTGCTTTACGCTCACGTTTGATATTGCGACGCTGGTTAGCGTTAAAAACTGCCAAATAATCATCAAACGTCTTAAACCCAAGATTTTGCCAGATATAACTATGATGTAGCCAAGCGGTAAAACCATGACGTTCCAAAACAGGGCGCCATTCGGGATCTACATAAAGGAAATGACAGCCGGATATGCGGTGCTTGGTACAGAAGGCATCAATTTCATGTACCATCATTGCTGTGATTTCATCTTCATCTTCCCCTGGGGCAATTAAAAACCGATAACCAAGAGCTGGGGTATACGGTGACATGCCCAGCATTTTTGGGTAATATTCTACACCAATACGTTGTGCTAACTCTGCCCACTGATGATCAAAGACAAATTCGCCATAACTGTGCCCTTTGAGATAGAGTGGAGCAACAGCAATCAGCATTCTATCTCGCCATACCGTTAAATGATTTGGTATCCACCCAGTTTTAGCTGTAACACTTTGGGAGCTTTCCATATTTGAGAGCCACTCCCACTCGAAGAACGGAGTTTTTAATGGTATTGCCAAAGCATCCCACGCATCTTGAGGTACTTCAGCAATTTTGTTCATCCAAGCGATCGAGTAACGAGGCTTTAGTTGTTCCACCATCAGCGATAGAGATTTACTGCTCAAAGCAAAAACTTTATTTAGCGTAATCTATTCTTTGTTTATGTTGCATCCGATAATGCACAAACACTTCTTGCTCTACAGTGTGAACTTCCATCAATTGCAACGCTGGAGCCAACTCAGCTAAGAATCCTTTGCCTTCCACTGGAGTAGGTGAGCTAGCTCCACCCAGAATTAAAGGACAAATGGTCAACCAAAATTCATCGATTAAATCTAACTCCAGCATTGAAGCTAGCAATGTACCGCCACCTAGAACAGAACAGCGTTTTATGTTCAATGTGGTAAGATGTCGTAGGGTAGCGTCAAGGTCAATATTTCCTGTTGGTGTTTCAAAAACCAAAATCTGCTCAAATTTAGAAAAATACTCCTGTGGAGGGATGTGTTTGGGTAAGGAAACTTTCAATTGGTGTTGCCACTTTTGCGCTCCTGCTGATGTGGTAACTAGCCAGCGTTTGATTGGCTGTTGAAAGAATTTTAGATTAGGATTCAGGGTAGCAGATTGTGTAACAACTATATGAATCGGCTGGGCAGATTTCCCAGCTTGTTGCCGATGTTGTAGCAGATTTGGATGTGATACAGTTAGCGTTGTACCATAAGCGCGGAGAGTACCAGCACCAAATAAAACGGCATCAGCAGCAGCAATTTGTTTTTCCAGATGTGCTTTGTCAGCCGTTGAGCCAAATCGAGCAGGCGAGTGCATGACATCTGAAATCTTTCCGTCTGCGCTCATCGCCAAAACTACTGTGGTATGAGGACGTTTTTGCACCATGAGATTAGCATTTGATTAATTAAACAAACCGTTTTGTTTTGTGTTTTTTACTTTTCCCACTTTTCTTACCTTATAACTGTATTTGAAAGCAAAAACAAACTCTCAAAGAGTGTATGTAGGTATTTGTATACTGTACTTCTTTTTGCTATTAAACTATTTTATATTTTTAATATGGTTGTAAGGAGCTTTGATCACTTAATTAATTTAATTAGATGTCATAGCTGTAGTGAATGGCACATAGTAAGAGAGTCCGCTGATGGCTAAGCCCCGTCAATCATCATTTCGTCGCATTTTAGTATCGAGGATTTTACTTCTATCAGTCCCAGTTTTATTGATAGGAGAGGTAGTAGCTTTTCAGAAGGCACGCCAGAGCCTATTAGAAACTGCACGTCAAAATTTAACAGAAAGTGCCATTCTCAAAGGAGAAAAAATTAAAGATACAAGTGTATTATTAAAAAGTAATTTACTTAGTGCTAGCCAAACTAACATTATTCAGTCAGGCTCTCCTCAAGAAATACAAAAATTTATTAAGCAATTAGCAAGACAAATACCAAGACAAATAGATTGTATACAAGTTCTCAACTTAGAAAGTGAGATAGTTGCTAGTACCTGTGGTGAAGAACCTCTTGGTAGCCAACGAGTTCCTATTAGTAAAATTGATGTAGCAGTATTACCTTCTAATATAGGAATAACTAGTACAAGAAAACCACAAAATCAACTAAAACTACTTTTATCTACTCCGGTATATGATAGTTATGAACAATTACGCTACACTTTAAAATTTCGTTCATTGCTATTACAAGAAAAACCGAAAAATAAGCCTGGTCTACTTACAGGTTCTACAGTCATAATAGCTGAAGATGGAAAAATTTTAGCCCACCCAATTATCAGCCGTGTAGGTACTAATATTGAACAACATGCAGATGCCTCACGACTTAAAAAAATTGTGAAAAATGCAATTGCAGGGCAACAAAACTCCTTACATTTCTTCTGGGAAAAAGAGGGTGAAGAATTACTTGCAGGTTATACCGCCATTGAAGATCCAACTACTAAAGAGCAGCCGCAAAAATGGGTAATAGTCTCAGTTACGAGTTTAGATAACGCTCTTTATAGTTTGCGTCACATTCAAATGATTTTGGTAGTTTTAACAGGTGGTTTGGTTGGTGCTACTATATTGGCGTCTTTATATGTTGCTCGCTATTTAGCAAATCCTGTAGAGAAATTGCGCGATTACGCTCTTAACCTTCATCTGAAACAATCAGCACAACCAGTTCCTCATAACTTTAAAATTCGCGAGTTTAATCAATTGGCTCAAGCACTCGATCAAATGGTTGAGCGACTGAAAAGTTGGGCTGAAGAATTGGAAATAGCGTGGCAAGAGGCAAAAGCTGCCAATAATGTTAAAAGCCGGTTTTTGGCTACAACTTCTCACGAGTTAAGAAATCCATTAAATATTATTATTAACTGTGTTCGTCTAGTGCGAGATGACATGTGTGATAATCGGGAAGAAGAAATTGAGTTTCTTAACCGTGTCGATGAAACAGCAATTCACCTACTTGGTATTATCAATGATTTACTTGACATTTCTAAAATTGAAGAAGGTAAGCTCTCAGTAACTTTAGAAACTATTGATTTACAAAAATTAATTAAGGATGTTGTTAATTTACAATCAGTTACAGTTCAACAAAAAGGTTTACAGTTAAATGTTTTCCTAGCTTCAGAACCAATGATGGTTAATGTTGATGTAGCTAAATTCAAGCAGGTGTTAATCAATGTCATCGGCAATGCAATGAAATTTACCGATGAGGGAAGTATTACCATTACTACAGAAACTCAACATAGTGACAAGTCATCTCAAGTAATTATTAAAGTTAAAGACACAGGTATAGGAATTGAACCCACTCAACAACAAAAACTATTCCGTCCTTTTGTCATGGTAGAAGGTGCATCTAACCGTAAATTTGGTGGTACAGGTTTGGGATTAGCAATTTCACGCAACTTAATGGAATTGATGAAAGGTAGCATTACTCTGGAAAGTGCAGGTATTAACCAAGGTACAACTGTAACAATTACTTTGCCTTTGATGAATACCTCGTTGTTAGTTCCTACTCTAGAAACAGAGTCACTGGAGTTAAGCTCTAAAGGTGAAGGTACTACCTTTCGGTTCAAGGTTAAAGGTTAAGGATCGATAAATATAGGTTCGCCTCCTTGGTTGAGGGATGCTGTGAGGGCAGCAAGAATTTGTACTAACTGTGTACCAACCCAACCAGATGAAATCACCGAAGGAGTATCAGTCAGGATGCTGGTAATGAAGCGATCGCACATTCGCCCTAATGGTTCAGTGTAATTTATTTCCAGCACTTGTTGGTTTTGATTCACAGGAATAAATTGATTACCCCTTTGTTCAAACTCACCATTTATTAAAGTTAAAGGAGACTGTGACATTTCATCAAAAATTAGACTACCACTACTACCGACAACTCCAAGTCGTCGCTGTTTGTCGGGGTTAAGCCAACATAAATGAATATAAGCTTGAAAACCATCTGGGTATGTCAGTGTTATCCAAACTAAATCAGCTAATTCTTTTTGTAGCCACACCGAACCTGTTGCTTGTACTTTTACTGGCTTTTGCTCTAGCCAAGTATTAAATATGGCAATATCATGAATAGCTAAATCCCAAAGTGCATCAACATCTTGACGCACTGGACCTAAATTAGTACGGGTAGCATAGCCGTAGCGTAAATCACCTAATTGCCCAGATTGAACTACAGTTTGTCCTCGCTCAACTGCTAGATGAAATAAATAGGTATGATCGACCATTAGGTGCAAGTGCTGTTTTTCTGCTAATTGGCAAAGTTCCCAGCTATTTGCAGGATCTAATGTTAAGGGTTTTTCTGCTAAAACATGGTATCCCCAACATAAGGCATCGGTAATTAAGGAATAATGAGTGCTGGCAGGCGTGGCGATGACTACCGCTTCTAAACCAGTTAGTTGCTTGAGAGCTTGCCACTCGGTTGTTAGTAGTACATCATCTAATTTATACTGCTGTTTTACTGCTGCTAAACGTTCTGGGTTCGGATCTACTACCGCCACTACCAATGCAGTTGGATGTTGTAGGAAATTACGCAGTAAATGTACACCCCAACGTCCAATGCCAACGACAGCTATTTTAATTTTTTTGGTCATTAGTTATAGTCAGCATGAAAATATAAAACTTTTGAATGAGTGACTTCCGCGCAGCGGTGCTAGCTAATCATTATACTTCTAACTTCAGGAATTGTCCGGAGTGTTAAGTGCTAAAAAAGCTTCTTTTGCAGCAGCTTGTTCGGCGAATTTAATTGAGCGTCCTTTGCCTTGACCTAACTTTTCTCCATGCAGCCAGACTTCAGCACTAAAACGTTCTTGAATATATTGTGGTTGGGGAATTTCCACGACTCGGTATTCTGGTAAAATTTTAAAATGGGCTTGAGTCCATTCTTGTAGAGCAGCTTTGTAATTTAGTCTGGCTGGATCGAGACGGATTTCGGCTGCTAGTTTTTTGAAGTGAGGATCTAGCCAAGAGCGGATGAGTTCTAAATTATGAGTACTCAAGTAAAGCGCACCCAAAACTGCTTCAAAGGCATCCGCTAGCCGCGATTCTTGACCAATTTTGTCAGCGGTGGCACTGCCGGCAACTAGTAAGTATAGCTCCAAGCCATATTCTTTTGCCAACTGGGCGAGGACGCGATCGCTCACCAATACCGAACGGATGGCGGCGAAATCTCCCACTGAACATTCGGGATAATTATCCCACAATACAATAGCTGCCACCAATCGCACAACAGCATCGCCCACAAACTCCAGATGCTCATAGTTTGCGGACTCAGATACAGTTGGATGAGTCAGCGCTAAGTCTAACAGTTGCCATTTGATTGGGGCAGTTTTCGCTAACCCAAATTTTTGGACTAAATTTTCTAGTTGCCGTTGACGACGGGGATAAGCGATAGTCATTGGTCATTGGTCATTGGTCATTGGTCATTGGTCATTGGTCATTAGTTACAAATGATAAAGGACTTTTGACTAATGACAAAATTAGGGGAGAGAGTTAGACATAAGCCGGGTTCTGTTCTCTTGTGAGGGCAGTTATCTATCTGGGACGCCTGTTACCAGACGCCTCTAGCGGCTCTAAAATGGAACTGGTAAAAGACCAACCTTAGTTCCTTCGCCTTGCACCCAACCGGGGTTTACCGAGCCAGCGCCTCTCGACGCTGCTGGTGCGCTCTTACCGCACCTTTGCACCCTTACCAATTTTGTCAATTGTCCTTTGTCAATTGTCCTTTGTTTTTTTACAAATGACTAATGACTAATGACTAATGACTAATTGGCGGTATCTTTCTGTGGCACTATCCTCGCGATCGCTCGCACTGGGCGTTACCCAGCAAGTTTGGTCTTTCGGGAGCCCGGACTTTCCTCAAACCAGTTGCCACCAGGAACTGGTTTGCAACCGCCTGCGCTTACTCTCTCCTTATATACAGTTTAATCTTGGATTTACCAAGTGTACGCTTTGCTTACCTCTTTTTATTCCAAGGTAGAGCATAAGTCCAAGGTAGTTTTCTCACCTCGAAGGGACACTTGATTATATGTATGGGAGGTGTACTTCTACCTGACTCTAGTCCGACATTTGCTTCAGCTACCCTAAGCACCAGATCCAATGAAAACTTAAAAGTGAGTTTTCTTTCCATAAACTCGGCGAACTGTTTTTTTTGCGCTTTTGTTGGTCCATTTTTTAGTTTAATGATATTAGCTAATGGGGTTTGTGGTGTGTAAGTGCCAGACTCTTTATCTAACCGAAAAACACTTTCAGATGTCACTGCTTCTTTGAGTGTTTTCTTGGGAACAATGAGACTTGGAATTTGAGGTACGCCTAAGTCTCGTGTCACATCTGGTGATTTCCGAATTACTCGACGCGAACCACCATCAAATTCCTCAAAAGCGCTGTTGTCCCAGTCAACATAAATAGCGAGTTTTTCCGATTTATTTTCTATACCCATTGATAACTCTTTTGGTTCTTCAATTGGATATAAACTCTTGAGCGTAAAATTGATTCCCACAATGTCTTGAAGATTTTGGTCTTTAAGTTGTTGCTCTACTTCAGCTTTCTTGAATTCTATCTTAACTTGGTCGTCAATTGATTCCACCATCCGGTTCAATGTGTAGGTGACTCCAATCAAGTAAACCGTCAAGACTAGTAGATTATTGTCACTATTTCTCATAACTCACACCTAGTGTTCCTCTGTTAATTTTTAATATTTTGCTATTGAGCAACTAGAAATATTTAACATATATTTATGCTTAAAATTTACTGAACCATCCTTTTTGCCAAAAAGCTAAAGCCAACCCTCCGGCGACTACAGCCATCAATGCCAGACAGAGCGGGTAACCAAAATACCAATTTAGCTCTGGCATATTGTATGGTGATTTTTCTGTATTAAAGTTCATACCATAAATTCCGGCAATAAAAGTTAACGGTATAAAAATTGATGAAATCACGGTCAAAAACTTCATTACTTCATTCATTCTGTTACTTACAGCCGAAAGATACACATCCATCAATCCATTTGTAATTTCCCGATAATTTTCCACCATATCCATTACTTGTACGGCATGATCGTAACAATCGCGTAAGTATGGCTTCATGTCTTCATTGATCAATTCGTAGCCATCTCTAATTAACGAATTAATCACATCTCTATGCGGCCATATAGTGCGACGTAGCTGCAATAATTCTCTCCTAATTTGATAGATTTCCTGTAGTGTTTGCCGAGAAGGTTTATTCATGACTTCCTCTTCTAACTCTTCAATGCGATCGCCATAACGCTCTAAAACAGGAAAAAAACCATCAATGATTGCATCTAATAGAGCATAAGCTAAATAATTTGCTCCTTGCTTACGAATAATACCTTTGCTTTTATCAATTCGCATCCTCACTGATTCAAAGCAATCATGTTCTGGTTCTTCTTGGACTGTCAATAAGTAATTTTTATCTAAGACAAAACTTACTTGCTCACTATAAAAGCCACATATTCTTTCCTTCGGAACTACCATGCGGGCAATTATCAGTAATTGATCTTCATAATCCTCAACTTTTGGACGCTCTGCTACATTAACTACATCTTCTAATACTAAAGGATGTAAACTAAAGACATTAGCCAATCTTTGTAAAATATCTGCACTGCCTAAACCTTGTACGTCTACCCAAGAAACAGATATCGTATCTAGATAAGGAACGCACTCTTCGGGTGTGTTTATTTGCTTATGCGTCAAGCTAGTTTGGTTATAGTCAATTAAGAAAATAGTTGGAGGAGGAGCATCTTGGTCAATTATAATCGTACCAGGCACACTTCCTGGTTGAATATAGGAGTCCATTTTAGATGCTTTAGTTTTCTTCCCAGAAGGACGACGATTTTTTTTTGCCATAGATTTTACCTAAGTTCGTCTGGCTCTAAGTCAACCATCTTAAGAAAAAACTGTTTGCTTTTGCAAGCTAAAATAGCAGCCCATCAACTAAAAACCCGATTTCTTCAAGAAATCGGGCTTCTAAGAGCGAGGATGATTTATATGCTAACTTTAATACTACATGGACAAATTTTCAGTATTATTACCAATACTTAGTTGTTTTTTGCTCTTCTTCAACTGTTTCCAAAGTACCTGAATTTGCGTGTATGCTTCTTCAGCAGAAAGTTTCCCACCTGTCTGTAAACTGGTGATATAGCCAACTTTTTGGGCAAACTCTTGGAGATTGGCGTTAAATACTAAGTTTTGTGGCTTAAATTGACCTCGATAGCGACTGCGAGGGTAGAGAAAGTTATTTTTGTCTTGCTCGTTTAGTTTAGTCATTAATTTAAACCCTCTCAATAATTTTTTATAAAAATTGAATATTTTGTAACTTATGTCTCAATTTTTACAAAGCATTTTTTCATGCCTTATTTCATCTCCCCTAAGACATAGTTCATAAAATTATATACATTGCACTTGGGATATTTGTACAAAGGTAAACAATGCTAACCAGAGATTAACACAGAAAAAAAATGGAAATTAATGAAAAATTATAACTTTACGAAAAGTTCAAGGGCGGCTTGAGTTACACAGATGTAAATACAACCTCTGCTAACTTATACCCAAGCCGCCCTATAGGCAAAGGAAAATTTGGGATGGCTAATAGCTAATAGTTAACCAGGAGGCTCAGATCCCCGACTTCTTCAAGAAGTCGGGGATCTTGTTGTTTAGCTATCTTAGCAATTCTGATTACATCATCCCCATGCCGCCCATGCCGCCCATGCCGCCCATGCCGCCCATGCCGCCCATGTCAGGAGCGCCACCAGCGGGTTTTTTCTCAGGTTTTTCGACAACAATAGCTTCGGTGGTTAAAACCATACCCGCAATCGAAGCGGCGTTTTGCAAAGCAGAACGCACTACTTTGGCAGGATCGATGATGCCAGCGGCAATCAAATCTTCAAACTCGCCAGTAGCAGCATTGTAGCCGATGTTTAAATCGCTTTCGCGCACTCTAGCAACAATTACAGAACCTTCGACACCAGCGTTGTCGGCGATTTGCCGTAAGGGAGCTTCGAGACTGCGTGCCACAATTTCTGCACCAATCTTTTCTTCTTCGCTCAAGCTGTTTTTAAAGTTTTGTACTTTCTTCGCCAAGTGAATTAGTGTCGTACCACCACCAGGAACGATACCTTCTTCCACAGCAGCTTTGGTAGCGTTGAGAGCATCTTCAATCCGAAGTTTACGATCTTTGAGTTCGGTTTCAGTCGCCGCACCCACTTTAATTACCGCAACTCCACCAGCTAGCTTAGCGATGCGCTCTTGCAGTTTTTCTCTGTCGTAGTCAGAGTCAGTTTCGTCCAGTTGTTTGCGAATTTGCCCAATCCGCTTTTGTACATCGGCTGTTTTTTCACCACTAGCCACAATTGTGGTGTTTTCTTTGTCGATGGTAATTTTGCGGGCAGTACCAAGCATTTCCAAAGAAGCGGTATCTAAGCTTAAGCCGATTTCTTCAGAAATTAACTGTCCACCTGTAAGAATGGCAATGTCTTCCAACATTGCTTTGCGGCGATCGCCAAACCCAGGAGCTTTGATTGCCGCTACAGTAAGTACACCCCGCGCTTTGTTCACTACCAAAGTCGCCAAAGCTTCTCCTTCGACATCTTCAGATATAATCAGCAAAGGTTGACCCAAACGGGCAACTTTTTCCAATACCGGAATCAAATCTTGGATACTGCTGATTTTTTTGTCGGTAATTAGGATGCGAGTGTTTTCAAATTCTACTGTCATCCGCTCGTTGTTGGTGATGAAGTAGGGAGAAATATAACCCCGATCAATCTGCATCCCTTCCACAACTTCTAAATCGGTTGTCAGAGACTTGGATTCTTCAACGGTAATTACACCGTCTTTGGTCACTTTCTCCATTGCTTGGGCCAACATCCGTCCGACTTCTTCGTCGTTCCCAGCCGATACGGTAGCCACAGAAGCGATCGCACTTCCTTCTACTGGTTTAGAGACAGCGGCAATTTCTTGTACCAAGGCTTCAACGGTTTTGTCTATTCCCCGCTTCAAGCTGATGGGGTTAGTACCAGCAGCGACGTTTTTTAGCCCTTCACGAATCATTGCTTGTGCTAAAACAGTAGCGGTGGTGGTTCCATCGCCTGCGACATCTTTGGTTTTTGACGCCACTTCTTGGATTAATCGTGCGCCTGTATTTTCCAAAGGATCTTCTAGTTCAATTTCTTTGGCAACAGTGATACCATCGTTGACAATTTGAGGTGCGCCAAACTTCTTCTCTAAAAGAACGTTGCGGCCTTTTGGTCCCAAAGTAATTTTCACGGCATCAGCAAGGGCGTTGATACCCCGTTCTAGCGATCGCCGCGACTCATCATCAAACGCAACAATTTTAGCCATGTTTCTACATTTGAATGCTTCCAATAGACAATTTAGCACTCACAGCTCAAGAGTGCTAACTACTTAATCTAAATAACTTGCGGATATATGGCAAAAAAATTGATTAATATACATGTGACCTTGGCAAAAATGGCTGGATCGGGAGATGAATTTAGACAGCTTGCTTAAATCTCTCGGTATTGCTGACCCCAGCGGTTCCGGCTGGTTGGCGGTAGTATTCACTTTTGGGTTGGCTTGTTTTGTAACATGGCGTTTAATGCCCATAGTACGCAAATTTGCCTTGCAAGTAGGTTGGGCAGACCAACCGAACGCACGGCGGCTTAACCGAGAACCCTTACCTAATGCAGGGGGTTTAGCTATCTACGCAGGAGTAATTGCCGCAGTAGTACTAGCTAGTCTCCTACGACCGATTGAAATTGAAAAAGTATTGGCTCAGGTACTAACTATTTTGCTGGGAGGTTCGATATTAGTTCTTGTCGGCTTTATCGATGACCAATTTAGCTTACCAGCTAATGTCCGGATGTTAATTCAGATACTCACGGCTCTTTTGCTGGTGGCAAATGGCATTAAGATCCAACTTGATTTTGGGACTCCTATCGACTCTACACTTTCAATTATTTTGACGGTGTTATGGGTAGTAGCGATTACCAATGCCATCAATCTGATGGATGGGATGGACGGTTTAGTGGGAGGAATCGGGTTTATCACTGCTATGAATTTGTTGGCGGTGTCTGCCCAATTTCCTAATCGTGCGGCAGCAACATTAGTTTTGGCAGCATTGGGGGGTGCAGCGCTAGGCTTTTTACGCCACAACTTCCATCCCTCGCGCATTATCATGGGTGATGCTGGGGCATACTTCTTTGGGTATGTGCTAGCTGCTACCAGTATTATAGGTAAACTTCAAGTCACCACAGTTTTTTCTTTGGTAACTCCAGTTTTATTTCTCCTGCTACCAGTGCTAGACACCACACAAGTGGTGGTGCGGCGACTAATGGCAGGTAAAAATCCTATGAGTACTCCAGGCAAAGACCACTTACACCACCGCTTGCTCGCTTGGGGTTTATCCCAACGTCATGCGGCGCTCATTCTTTGGTCTATTACTCTAATATGCAACTGGCTGGCAATGAGAATACAAGGCATGACCGTTATAGTCATGCTAGCTACAACTATTGGCATCACGGTCCTTTTGAGCTTTACTATCTGGCAAAGGATACGAGCAACTTAACAAGTAAAAAGTAAAAAGTAAAAAGGAAAAAGAAACTTCTTTTGACTTTTGCCTTTTTACTTTTGCCTTGGCTACGCCATTACCATTCCCCCATCGACGTTAAAGACTTGTCCAGTGATATAGGCAGCGGCAGGATCGGCGGCGAGGAAGCGTACCATTCCGGCAACTTCTTCTGGTTGTCCGTAACGATTGAGAGGGATATATTTGAGAATTTCTTCAGCATTGAGATTGCTTGTCATGTCGGTAGCAATGAAACCAGGCGCGACAGCGTTAACAGTAATACCGCGAGAAGCAAGTTCTTTGGCAATTGTTTTCGTAAAACCAATGACGCCTGCTTTTGCCGCACTATAGTTCGCTTGCCCAGGATTACCCATTTGTCCGGCAACAGAGGTTATATTAATAATCCTTCCAGAACGTTGCTTGAGCATAATTTTACTGGCAGCACGTGTGCATAAAAAGACACCAGTAAGATTAAGGTCAATCACAGCTTGCCAATCTTCTGGTTTCATACGTAATAAAAGAGTGTCACGTGTAATACCAGCATTGTTGACTAAGATATCAACGCGATTAAATTTTTCCATCACTGAGTTAAGCAGTGCGTCTACAAGATCTGCTTTGCTCACGTCAGCTTGAAGTGCGATCGCACTTCCTCCTGCTTGTGTAATTGTATTAACAACTTCTTCTGCGGCATTACCAGAACTAGCATAGTTAACAACTACGTTTGCTCCGAGTCGTGCTAACTCTTGTGCGATCGCTCGCCCTATCCCTCGAGAAGCGCCTGTAACAATTGCTACCTGTCCGCGTAAAGTTTGTAAATTTTCTGGCAATACTTCCATAATTACTCTTGATGTTACAGCGCTAATGATCATAAGGTGACGGGGCAACACAATGAAAATAATATGATGTTAAGCTGATATTTATTCTTCAGAATTACCATTAAAGAAATTCAACAATAGATACTTGGTACATGTCCTATGTCCACAAAAAAGCAATTTAACAGCTTTGAAGAGATGCTATCTGGCTCTGATGTTCCGGTGTTGGTAGATTTCTACGCTGACTGGTGTGGTCCTTGTCACATGATGAGTCCGATTTTAGAACAAGTCAACTCTGTACTTCAAGGACGGATACGAGTAGTTAAAATTGATACAGAAAAATACCCGCAATTGGCAGGACAGTATCGAATTGAGGCTTTACCTACACTGGTATTATTTAAACAGGGTCAGCCTGTAGATCGGATTGAGGGTGTATTACAAGCCCCGCAGTTAGTCGAGCGTCTCAAAACAAAGATTTAAGCAATAGATTGCGATCGCTTGAACAAGTCTTAGAGGAATTTCTTCCACTTAGGTTGATTGTCTAATTGGGATGGTGATCGCAAATTCTGTTCCCACTCCAACAGTAGAAGTACAGTTCAAACTACCTTTATGTTGTTCGACAATAATTTGGTAACTAATAGATAAACCCAAACCAGTACCTTTACCAACAGATTTAGTAGTAAAAAAAGGGTCAAATAAACGATGAACTACTGCCTGTGGAATGCCCAAACCATTATCAGCAATATAAATGACGACTTGATTGTGACGGGGTTGAGTACGAATACGAATTTGCGGAGTACATCCCACACTCTCTTCAAGGGCATCAATTGCATTAGTCAGAATATTCATAAATACTTGATTCAACTGTCCCACGCAGCATTCCACTCGAGGGAGATTTCCATAGTCTTTAACGACTTCAATAGCAGGAAAGTTTGGTTTTGCTTTCAAGCGACTTTGCAAGATCATTAAAGTATTATCAATGCCCTCATGGATATCTACTAGCCTCATCTTCGTCTCATCCATATGAGAGAAAGTTCGTAAAGATGCCACAATTTCGCGAATACGCTCTGCTCCAACTTTAATTGAGCCAAGCAATTTAGACAAGTCTTCAATTAAAAAATCAAGTTCAATTGCTTCTGTCATAGCCTGTACTTCTGATGCTGGATGAGGACAGTATTGACGGTAAAGATTTAGTAAATCGAGTATATTTTGAATATAATTTTTGGCGTGACTAATATTTCCATAAATAAAGTTTACCGGATTGTTAATTTCATGTGCCACTCCAGCAACCATTTGACCGAGTGCAGACATTTTTTCGCTCTGAACCATTTGCACGGTGAGAAGCTTTTGTTTACGCAAAGCCTGCTCTAATTCCTGATTTACTTGCTGTAATGCTGTTTCTGCTTTTTCACGCTGTGCTATTTCTTTTTTAAGAAGTTTGTTTTGCTGCTCTAAAGTTTGAGCAAAGTTACATAACTGTATATGTATTTTAACTCTCGCAATTACCTCTTGATATTCAAAGGGTTTAGTAATGTAGTCCACTCCTAGAGATAATCCCTTCACCTTAACTTCTGTATCTAAAAGAGCTGTCATAAAAATGATTGGAATATCTTTGGTTACAGGATCAGCTTTAAGACGTGTACATGTTTCAAACCCATCAATCCCTGGCATCATTACATCTAGTAAAATTAGAGAGGGTGGACGATATTTAGCTTGTTTAATAGCACTTTCACCATCCACAGCGACGGCAACCCGGAAACCAGCACTAGTCAAAGCCTCAGAAAGAACTTCTAGATTGGTGGGATGATCATCAACAATTAAAATAGCTCCAGATGCTACAGTTAGTGTCATGGTTACTACTCCAGGTACTTTTCTAAGAATGTTTGGATTTGCTTTAGTTGGAATTTTTGAGCAAATTGACGCAGTTGGCAAGTGAAAGAGGCAAACTTTGGATCTAATTTTTCAATTACATTGCATTGTTGAAGTAAATCATGAATCAACCCTTGCAACGCTAAATCATAAAGTACAGCAAGCTCTTTTGCCTCCGGAGGTACAATCTCTTTCACTCCACTTAAAGTAGTCTCCGCACCCTGAGTTACATATTGAAGTGGTCCCCGATGATTACTAATTGTACCATCGCATACTAATTTATTCGCTTTTGTCCAATTTTTAACTTCTGCTAACTCAACATCAAACCAAAATGTACTTCCTTTCCCAGGTTGGCTTTTTACTTCTAAAACACTACCCATTAAACAGACAATTTTCTGAGTAATTGCTAATCCTAATCCTGTTCCTTCTACTTGTTTTTTAGCATCACCTACCTGTTCAAAAGGTAGAAAAATATTATTCATTTCTTCTGGAGTTATACCCACACCTGTATCTTCAATTTGAAAGCGAATCTTGGTGATTGGGGATTGGGGATTAGGTATTGGGGATTGGGATTGGTTATTGTCCTTGTCCCCAGTCCCCAGTACATCTACTTTAAACGTCACTTCTCCTTTGTCAGTAAATTTAATCGCATTACCTAATAAGTTGAGTAACACTTGACGTAATCTTTTTTCGTCTATAATAACAGTTATTGGTAATTGGCGATCGCTTTGATAATTAAAGATAATACCTTTTTCCTCAGCGTTAATGCGACAAATATCTACGACTAGTTGCAGAAAAGAAGGAAGATGTATCTCTACAGGATATAATTCTAATTTGCGTGCTTCTATTTTAGATAGATCTAAAACATCATTAATCAAGGTGAGCAGGTGATAACTACACTGGTGAATAATATCAATTTTCTGACGATCTTGATCATTAAGGTTTTGAGAAAGTTGTAGAATTTGTACATATCCTAAAATACCGTTGAGAGGAGTACGCAATTCATGACTCATGTTAGCGAGAAAATCACTTTTTGCCTGATTAGCAATATCTGCTTCTTCTTTAGCTATTTTCAGTTGGCTTGTACGTTCTTCAACCCATTGTTCTAATTGTTCATTGGTTTTTTCTAAAGCAGTAAATGATTCACGTAATTGAGTCGCCATATGATTGAAAGAATCAGCTAAAATTACCAACTCTCTCACATTTAAAGGTTCTACATTTTGCTCAAGTGAGCCAGTGGCGAAATCCGCTAGCGCGGCTCGCTTCGCTAACGCCTGTGATGCTTGGGCAAGACGCAGAATTGGTTGAGTAATCCATTGAGAGGTGTAAATGCCCAAAATAATTGCCACAACTAACGCACCTAAACACAACAAGATTGTGATTTGAGTATTGACATTAATTTGTGCCATGAAATCGGATTCTGGTACAGCAATAATTACCAGCCAATCCAAACCATATTGATCTCGCCAAGGTGTTACCCGCACATAGTGACGCTGCTGGTTAAATATGACATTAAGTTCTTGATCTCCTTTAATGTTGTGATTGCTAAATCGTTTTTGTAAATCACTATAAATAGCGCGAATCATTGGATCAGGAGAGTTACTGACACTAAAACGTTCTACTTTATTATGAACTTTATGTAAGATAGGATGAGAACCAGAACTACCCACTAATAACCCATCTCTTTCAATAATGTAAATTTGCCCAGAGGGAGTTACTTTAATGCTGCGGAGGAACTCATTAATATTAGTTAGCAGTATTTCGACAATGAGAACACCAAGTAGTTTACCGTTTTCATCATAAAATGGGCGTCTAGCTGGTAAGCTGATATAAGACTCATAACCAACATTAGAAGCTCTGTCTTTAATGTTTAGAGCTTTGCCATCATCAGTAATTAGTAAATTGCTGACATTCAAAGTAAAGATTTGATTCCAAATTGGCTTACCTGCTTTAATTGATTCTTTGTATACTGGCAGCGATAAAGAGTCAATTTCATAGCTTTGCAAAAGTCGATGGCGATTTCCGCGCTCGTCTACGCTATAATCAAAAGCCTTACCATTTCTAGGGAAATTTTCGTAAACTAAAAGATTTATACCATTCAGCCAACGCCCTGCACCTGATTCTCTACCATCAGTTAAGGTAAAGCCTATATAGCTAGTATTTTTGAAGACTTTGGCTTGTCTCCAGAAATATTTTTCACTTGCTTTAGAATTATTAAGATTGAGTTGCCCTGCGGCGATGGCATCTGCATTTAGTTGATTAATCTGCTGAGGTAGAGCCAAATATGTATTTAGATGTGTACTAACCAGCCGATTAGCTTTATCAATCAACTGTTCGGCAAGCTCGTTGACTGCCTTTTGTCCATTTTGGAGCGATAGATATCCGACAATCCCAACTGTAGCAAAAATTTGCAGCACAAAAGGGACAATTAAAAGTGAGCGAAGTGAGACTTGTTTAATTGTCTTTTGACGATTGTTTGCGACTTTCAACGGCATTACCTAACTTAAATCACACATAGGTTAATTTTATAATTACCTAACTGTAGATTGACTAACTGGAATAGCGATCGTAAATTCTGTTCCCACGCCAACAGTGGAAGTACAGTTCAAACTACCCCCATGTTGTTCTACGATAATTTGGTAGCTAATCGACAAACCTAAACCAGTACCTTTACCCACAGACTTAGTAGTAAAAAAGGGGTTAAATATTTGATGAAGTACCTCATCAGAAATACCACCACCATTATCAGCAATCAAAATGAAGACTTGATTGTCATGAAATTCAGTACGAATGCGAATTTGCAAATCACTAATGACAGATGATTCCAAAACGTCAATCGCATTAGTCAGAATATTCATAAATACTTGATTTAACTGTCCTGCATAGCATTCCACTTTGGGTAAATTTCCATATTCTTTCACTACTTCAATGGCAGAGCGATCAAATGTTGCATTCAGACGACTTTGCAAAAGTGTTAAAGTGCTGTCAATACCATCATGAATATCAACTAGCTTCATATTTGCCTCATCTTTACGGGAGAAATTGCGTAAAGATACAACAATTTCACTAATCCGCTCTGCTCCTACCTTCATAGAACAAAGCAATTTATTTAAATCATTAATTAAAAAATCTAGCTCAATTGCCTCTGACTTATGCTGTACTTCTAGTGCTGGATAGGGACAGTATTTGCGATAGAGATTAAGTAGATCGACTAGATCTTGGATATAATTATTAGCGTAAGTGAGATTCCCATAAATAAAGTTAATCGGGTTGTTAATTTCATGGGCAACCCCAGCAACTAGTTGACCAAGTGCAGACATTTTTTCACTCTGAATCAGTTGCATACTGAGAAGCTTTTGATGATGTAAAGCTTGCTCTAAAGCTATTTGGGCTTGTTCACGCTGCTCAATTTCCTGTTGAAGAAGTTTATTTTGTGCTGCTAAAGTTTGGTTGAGATTACGTAATTGTATGTGTATTTTAACTCTAGCAATTACTTCTTGATGTTGAAAGGGTTTAGTGATATAGTCAACTCCACCAACAGTTAATCCCTTGACTTTGATTTCTGTATCAGAAAGAGCAGTAATAAAAATTACAGGAATATCCTTTGTCACAGGATCAGCTTTGAGACGCTGACAAGTTTCAAATCCATCAATTCCTGGCATCATTACGTCAAGTAAAATTAGAGAAGGTGGACGGTATTTGGCTTGTTTAATAGCACTCTCACCATCCACAGCAACTGCAACCCGGAAACCAACACTAGTCAAAGCTTCAGAAAGAACTTCCAGATTGGTAGGATGATCGTCAACAATTAAAATGGCTCCCGATCCTACAGTTGATATCATGAATACTACTCCAAGTACTGTTCTAAAAATGTTTGGATTTGCCCTAATTGGAATTTTTGCGCGAATTGACGCAGTTGGTGAGTGAAGGAAGCAAACTTTGGATCTGATGTTTCAATTACATCACACTGTTGAAGCAAATCATGAATCAACCCTTGCATCGCTAAATCATAAAGTACGGCAAGGGTTTGTGCCTCTGGAGATACAATTTCGTTCGCTCTATAGAAAGTATTCTCCTCTTCTAACTTTTGTTTTATATCCTCTGGCTTTATTTGATAAATCCATTCCAACTGCAAAAGGTTCTTCAGTAGTTCTAATAATGCTTCCGCTTTAGCTAAATCTAAAACATCATTAATTAATGTGAGTAAGTGAGAGCTACACTGATGAATAATACTAATTCCTTGACGATCTTTTTGCGCAAGGTTTTGCGAACGCTGGAGAATTTGTACATACCCTAAAATACCGTTGAGAGGAGTTCGCAATTCATGACTCATGTTGGCGAGAAATTCACTCTTGGCAAGGTTTGCAACATCTGCTGCTACTTTAGCGGCTTGAAGTTGGGAGGTGCGTTCTTCAACTCGTTGTTCTAATTGTTCATTGGTTTTTTCTAAAGCTGTAAACGATTCTTGCAATTGAGTCGCCATTTTGTTGAATGAACCAGCTAAAACTCCTAACTCTTTGACATTTGAAGGTTTTACTTTCTGCTCTAATTCGCCAGTAGCAATTGCTTCTGATGCTTGAGCAAGACGCAGAATCGGTTGAGTAATCCACTGAGAAGTATAAATTCCCAATAACGTTGCCACAACTAACGCGCTTAAACATAATAGAATTGTCATTTGCGTATTGGCGTTAATTTGTGCCATGAAGTCTGATTCTGGTACGTTAAAACGTTCTGGTTTATTTTTAACCTTATGCAAAATGGGATGAGTACCGGAACAACCTACTAATAAACCATTACGTTCAATGATGAAAACTTGCCCAGAGGGAGTTACCTTTAAGTTACGAAGAAACTCACTAATATTTGTAAGTAGCAAATCAACAACGAAAACAGCAACTAGCTTGCCGTTTTGATCATAGAGTGGACGTCTGGCAGCCAAGCTTACAAATGCTTCATAACCAATATTGGAACTTTTATCTTGGGTTTTTGCAGTTTTGCCATCGTCAGTAATTAGCACATTATTCACATCAAGAGTATAGATTTGGCTCCAAATTGGCTTGCCTGCTTTAACTACTTCTTTGTATCCCGACAGTAACAACGGGTTGTATTCATATCTTTGCAAAAGCCGCGCCCGGTTTCCCTGATTATCGGCAAGATAATCGAAGGCTTTACTATCTCTATGAAAATTTTCAAAGACTAAAAGATCTACACCGTTTAACCAACGTCCAGCGCCTGATTCTCTACCATTGGTTAAAGTACCACCAATGTAGCTAGTACTCTTGAAGACTTTGGCTAGCCTCCAGAAATATTTTTCACTTGCTTTGGGGTTTTTGAGATCGAGTTGCCCAGAGGCTATAGCATCTGCATTTAATTGATTGATTTGATGGGGCAAAGCTAGGTATGTATTTAAATGCACACTCACTAATTGATTAGCTTTATTAATTAACTGATCCGCAAGATCATTTACTGCTTTCTGCCCATTACGTAGTGACAGGTATCCTGTCAACCCAACTGCTGCAAATATTTGCAGCACAAATGGGACAACCAAAAGCAGGCGGAGTGGCACCTGTTTAATTATTTTCAAAGGGTGAGGCATTGCTCAACTGGTGAATGCAGGTGGGCTAACTATATAGTTCCCAACTTGAGTAGAAAAAGTAACAACTTTTACGATCGCCGCACATTAATGCAACACCATTCTTTTCTTTTCCACAGAGTAGCAACTACCCAACCACTTTGTTCTAGTGCATCAGCAACAGATGACGACTGCTCAAGTAATATACCGCTGAAAATACCCCAAGTGCTAGGTTTACAGATTGCACTCATGTGCGGAACTAACTCAATAATTACATCAGCTAAAATATTGCAGACGATTCCATCTACTTGTTCAACTAGTTTCGTCACAACTTCTATACTGCCTTGTGCTGTTACCAAGGATTCAGAACTGATGCCATTGAGAGCGCAGTTTTCTAAAGTTGATTTCACCGCTAGGGGATCGGTATCTACAGCATAAACTCTGTCTGCACCTAATAGCAAAGCCCCGATGGAAAGGATACCAGAACCACAACCTATATCCGCAATTACCGTATGTTTTTTTTCTTGTTTATTGTCAAAAAAAGATGTGTTTTCTTTACCTAATCTCATTTCCAGGGATTCTAAGCACAATTGAGTTGTGGCATGAGCGCCTGTACCAAATGCTACACCTGGATCAAGACGGAGAATTAAGCGCTGAGAATTTTCTGGGATTGGTAGCCAAGCAGGGTTAATTAAGAAGCGATCGCCAATTTCCTGTGGTTGCCAGTGTTGTTTCCAACTACTTGCCCAATCCTGTTCATCAATCAACTGCCAATTTACCACAGGTGCAGACAGTCCAAGACATAAAGCATCTTGACGCAGCCATAAGGATAGTGCTGCCAAATCTAGTAACTGCGCTTGAAATTCTGGCAAATAGCTTCTGACTAAACTATAATGTCCTCTTTTTTCACTAGCCGCTCCACGACAGCCAAAATTTTCCAACCGCCAGAAGATAGAATCTTCCAGATTTGGTTCACACAGAATTTGTAGTTCCCACCAAGTGTTTGCCATATTTTAGAATTCAGGAGACAGGAGACAGGAGACAGGAGACAGGAGCAATTAATTCTTCTGATTTCTGATTATGCACTCTTGGTGTTGCATTCTGTACAGACATTCCGGCGGAACGTCTCTACGATTTGTGTACAGACGTTCCGGCGGAACGTCTCTACGACGACTACACTATAGTGTTACCGTATAAGCATCACGAATTCCAGGTACTTTGATCGTCTCAGTTAAAATGCCATCTGGTAAGGGATCATCCAAACTGAGAGCCATTACTGCCTCACCACGGACAATTTTACGTCCTACCTGCATACTAGCAATATTAACGTTATAACTGCCGAGTAAGGAACCGAGTTTACCGATAATTCCCGGTTGATCCCGGTGGAGAGTAAACAGCATATGTTGACTAGGCGGGACGTTAATGGGGAAACCGTCCAAGTTAGTCAAACGTATTTCTCCATCACCCAATAAAGCACCTGTGACAGAATGAGTACCCAAGGAACCTGTGGCTTCTAGGTGGAGTGAACCTGCGTAGTCTTTAATTGAGGCATCCCGCGTTTCAATTACGCGAATTCCCCGCTCTTTTGCCTCTATGCTAGCGTTAACGTAGTTGACACGTTCCCGCAGAGCTTGGTAAAGCAATCCTTTGAGAGATGCTACCACCAAAGGCTGGCTCCGATTGGTTGCCAATTCGCCTTGAAGACGAACGTTAAGTAATTCTACTCTTCCTCCAGCTAATTGTCCTACCAATTTGCCCAAGGTTTCTGCTAATTGCATATAGGGCTTGAGTTCTTGGAGTACATCAGGATTTAGCCCAGGAATGTTCACAGCCGAGCGTGCTGGTAATCCTAATAATACATCGCGAATTTGTTCGGCTACGTCAATTGCCACATTCACCTGAGCTTCTGCAGTAGATGCGCCTAAGTGGGGAGTCAAAACGGCTTCTTTGCCAATTGATTTTAACGAAGATTCTCCTAGTGGTTCTATTTCATACACATCTAATGCCGCACCAGCAATTTTGCCTTCTTTAATAGCTGCTGCCAAAGCTTCTTCGTCAATAATGCCACCACGAGCGCAGTTAATAATGCGGGTGGTAGGCTTCATCTTTGCCAACCGTTCTGCATTAATCAAATGAGTTGTTTCTGGAGTTTTGGGTATGTGTAGTGTAATGTAATCTGCTTGCTGGATCAACAACTCCAAATCTACTAATTGACAACCAATTTGTTCTGCCCTTTCTGTAGAAATAAAAGGATCGAAAGCCAACAATTTCATTCCTAATGCTTTAGCAACCCCGGCAACATGAGAGCCAATCTTACCTAAGCCAACAATGCCCAGAGTTTTTTTGTAAACTTCAGCACCAACGAAAGTTTTCCGATCCCACTCACCGCGTTTTACCGAAGCGTTAGCATCAGGAATGTAGCGCGACATCGATAGCATCATGGCTAGAGCATGTTCTGCAGCGGCGATGGTGTTTCCTTCTGGAGAATTAACAACGACAATTCCTTTGCGCGTTGCTGCGGGTACATCCACATTATCTACACCTACACCAGCACGACCAATAATTTTTAATTGTGTGCCAGCTTCAATAATTTCTTGAGTAACGCGAGTACCAGAACGAATCATTAGTGCATCGTATTCACCAATAATTTGCACTAGTTCTTCCGGCTTGAGATTTGTTTTCACATCAACACTAGCAACTTGGGAGAGAATGTCAATCCCAACTTGGTCAATTGGATCGGAGACAAGAACCTTGGACATGATTGCTAATTTTTAAGTTAGGGATATTTCTTGTGGTGTTTCCAGTTGAGAATCAAATGCATGTAACAAGCGCGAGAATGATTAGTTGCAATATCTCATAGCGCGATTTGCGCGGCGCCCACGCTTGTTAGTTATACTATAAAAGTCTCAGTTATAAGGATAGTGCAGCGTTTCCTCCCTGATCTGAACATAAGTGGCTTTTCTCTCTACTCACTGGGTAATATAAACCATCTTGTTCGCCAAAACCCATATCCAAAACCTATATCTTTATGAAAATTTCTTAGTTTCACGGGGAGATGATTGGTGATCACATATACTCTAGTCTTATAATGTGCAAGTACAATTGAGTTCGTAACCATTTACCCTACAGCGCGACAAGCCCTTATATGTGTGATCATTTCCCAGTCCTTGTCCGACTTATACCGAGAAATAGCGCTATTCCGTTTTAGTGACAAAACGGGAAATGTGTTCATTTTAGCAGGTGATGAACTACAAATCCTTGTGTTTCGTGATGGAAGTTGGAGATTTATAAATGAAACCTAATTTTGAAGAAATGTCCACACAAGAATTGAGACCAATAGAAGAAAATATTCGTATAGTGGAGCAGGCGATCGCCCAGCATATCAAGCGATAAGCGTTTAATACCAATTACCAGGGCTATTTCATTCTTCCCCACGCCGCCATGTACTTCAATACATGGTGTTCGTGTATACAATGAAATACTCGCCAAATATTAATAGTGTTGTCATCTTATTATTGTGGAAACTTTCGCTCCCTAACTTCCACACTAAAATCTTGCACGGCTTTGGTAATTGTCTCGCGTAAGTTGGTATAAACTTTAGCAAATGGTGGTTGCTTTTCTAAAAGTCCCAGTACATCAGATGTGACTAAAACTTGTCCATCACAGTTTACTCCTGCACCAATGCCAATCGTAGGAATACGGAGTTTTTGAGTAATTTGTAATGCTAAATCAGCGGGGATGTGTTCTAGTACAATGGAAAATGCACCCGCTTGTTCTAGAGCGATCGCTTCATGAAAAATCCTCTGTGCTGCTTCCTCGGTTTTCCCTTGTTGTCGTAAACCAATTTGATGTAAAGATTGTGGTGTCAAACCCACATGCGCCATCACGGGAATTCCTGCTTGTACCAAACGAGCAATAGTTTCCACCATCGCTGGATACCCACCTTCCAACTTTACTGCTTGCGCACCCGTTTCCTTAATTGCACGTCCCGCTGAGTGCATCGCTTGTTGAATACTTTCTTGATACGTTAAAAATGGTAAATCTACTACCACCAATGCTCGTTTCACACCACGACGCACTGATTTGGCATGATACAGCATTTCATCAAGAGTAATTGGTAGTGTCGTTTCATACCCCAACACTACCGACATTGAGTCACCCACCAAAATTAAGTCCACGCCAGCAACATCCAATATTTGGGCTAGAGCATAATCCCAGGCTGTCAACGCCACAATTGGACGCCCCTGTTGTTTAAATTGAATTAATTGCTGGGTGGTAACTGGCATTTGGCGATGAATGTTATTTAACGGCGCGACTGAAGGCAAGATGGGGTTTTGCACCTACCATTTTAGGCATTAACCAAGCTAAACCTTCACTAGTGCCGATCCATAATTTGTTACCCGCGTCTGGTGCAAGGGCAAACACACGGCTAGAAGGAAGACCTGCAACTTGGTCAAGCAATGCTCCAGTGTTAGGATTTAATCTTAGCAAACCATTATTAGTACCGACCCAAACACTACCATCTTGGGCAAAGCGTATGGCTGTGACATTCTTTCCCCGTAAGGGAGTTACAGACCGTAAAACTATACCATTTTTCGGGTTAATTACTAATAAATTGTTGGGCATTCCCGCCCATATTAATCCTTGTGGACTAATAGCTAGAGCTTGAACAGTCGTTCCGGGAAGATTGTTAATGCGCTTCATTAGCAAAGCACTAGCAGTGTTCACTCTAACTAAGCCATCAAGAGTTCCCACCCAAAGTTGACCTTCTGCGTCTAAAGTGAGAGCATTGGCGCTGACACCTGGTAGATTCTTTAATGTTGTTTTGATTAAACCTTGATCGGGACTAATCAAGCTTAAACCGTTATCTGTTCCTGCCCATAAATAGCCGCGTTTGTCAACAAGCATTGACAATACTCGTTTAGAAGGCAAAAATAAGTTCTCCGCTGTAATTTCGCTAGTACGAGGATCTACTCGCTTTAGTCCTTCATAAGTTCCGACCCACAAACGTCCAACTTTGTCTTGAGCTAAAGCACCAATGGCAAGATTTGGTAAACTAACACGAGCTAGTATATTACCAGTATTTGGGTCAATCTTTGACAACCCCCGCCAAAAACCAATCCAAAGATTACCTGCATAATCTTCCTGCATTGCACTAACGCGATAATCGATCTCATCAAGCGATCGCTCTTGTGGTATGCGTTCATTTGGTACGGGATCTTGTCGCGGTGGTGGTGGCGAAGCAGGGTAAGCAGTTCCTAAATCTGATGGCTCAACCTCAACATTAGTTTGTAGCAATAGATGACTACTTTTTTGGCTATTTACGGGAATTGCCATCGTGACAGTATCCTTCACTGGCACAGCCAATAGACTTACCAGCAGAGAACACATTAATAAATTAATACGTTTGCAGAATAACACCACACTCATACTTCAAAAGGAAACAGTTTCTCTAACCATTGCCTTTAGTGGCTTTTGGTTAAAGTTAGTGTTCCCTTACTTTGTAATTTTTCTAACATTTCAACTTTTTATTAGTTTTTGTAAAGTTTTCTAACATAAAGCTTAAGAAATCTTTTTATAAAAAATTTAAATATAAGAGTTAAAAATATTCAAAGGATAACTTATTACATTCTTGATATATTGTGAAACAAGATACATATTACGCGAAGTGCAATTTTTGTCTTTCCTTCATTACTCCTCCAAATTTTTGTAAAGCGAGGAGGACAAAAGTTGCGCGGGATGTAATTTGCTGATAAAAAGAGTGACTTCTTGGAAGGAAAATATGTCTTACTCTCAAACGAAGACTCAGTCGAAAACAGGGTATCAAGCAGGGGTAAAGGATTACAGACTTACATACTACACACCAGATTACACACCCAAAGATACAGATATATTAGCGGCATTCCGCGTTACACCCCAGCCCGGAGTTCCACCTGAAGAGGCAGGCGCTGCTGTGGCTGCTGAGTCTTCCACAGGTACTTGGACAACTGTATGGACAGATTTGCTTACTGACCTAGACCGCTACAAAGGTCGTTGTTATGACATTGAGCCAGTACCCGGTGATGACAACCAATTCATTGCTTACGTAGCTTATCCTCTAGATCTATTTGAAGAAGGTTCTGTAACCAACATGTTGACCTCAATCGTAGGTAACGTGTTTGGGTTCAAAGCTCTCAAAGCCTTACGTCTAGAAGACTTACGCATTCCTGTAGCTTACCTAAAGACATTCCAAGGACCTCCTCATGGTATCCAAGTAGAGCGCGACAAACTCAACAAGTACGGTCGTCCTCTATTGGGTTGTACAATTAAACCCAAATTGGGACTGTCTGCTAAGAACTACGGACGTGCAGTATATGAGTGCTTACGCGGTGGTCTAGACTTCACCAAAGATGACGAAAACATCAACTCCGCACCATTCCAAAGATGGCGCGATCGCTTCTTGTTTGTTGCTGAAGCTATTAGCAAAGCACAAGCTGAAACAGGTGAAATCAAAGGTCACTACCTGAACGTCACCGCTCCCACCTGTGAAGAAATGCTCAAACGGGCAGAGTTCGCTAAGGAACTCAAACAGCCCATCATCATGCATGACTACCTCACCGCAGGCTTCACAGCTAACACCACATTAGCTCGTTGGTGTCGCGACAACGGTTTGTTGCTGCACATCCACCGCGCTATGCACGCTGTGATCGACCGTCAAAAGAACCACGGTATCCACTTCCGTGTATTAGCTAAAACTCTACGCATGTCTGGTGGCGATCACATCCACACCGGCACCGTTGTAGGTAAGTTGGAAGGTGAACGCGGTATCACAATGGGCTTCGTTGACTTGTTGCGTGAAAACTATGTTGAGCAAGATAAGTCTCGCGGTATCTACTTCACCCAAGACTGGGCTTCTATGCCTGGTGTAATGGCTGTTGCTTCTGGTGGTATCCACGTATGGCACATGCCTGCTCTAGTAGAAATCTTCGGTGATGACTCCGTACTACAATTCGGTGGTGGTACTCTAGGACACCCCTGGGGTAACGCTCCTGGTGCAACCGCTAACCGCGTCGCCCTAGAAGCTTGTATCCAAGCACGTAACGAAGGACGCAGCTTGGCACAAGAAGGCAACGACGTAATCCGCGAAGCCGCTAAGTGGAGTCCAGAACTAGCTGTTGCTTGCGAACTGTGGAAGGAAATCAAGTTCGACTTCAAACCAGTTGATACCGTCTGATAATTAAGTAAAAGGTAAAAAGTTAAAAGGTAAAAGAAAATAATCCTTCTTTCTTTTTACTTTTGACTTTTAACTTTTGACTTCTTTGAGGGCTGGGATCAAGCATGAATATAAAGCAAATTGCGAAGGACACAGCCAAAACGCTCTCAAGCTACCTGACTTACCAGGCGTTGAGAACCGTTTTGGCTCAACTGAGCGAAACAAATCCTCCCTTGGCACTTTGGTTCCAAAGCTTTTCCGCTGACAAAATTCAAGACGGAGAAGCATATATTGAGGCACTGTTCCGAGAAAAGCCAGATTTGGCGCTGCGGATTATGACTGTCAGGGAACACATAGCGCAAGAAGTACTTGAATACTTACCGGAAATGGTTCGCACTGGCATTCAGCAGGCAAATATGGAGCATCGTCGCAAGCATTTGGAGCGAATTACGCAATTAGACACATCAAATCCCAGCCCAGAATCAGAACAGCAAGCAACTCCAGAAGAAAATGGCTAATGGTTAATTGTTAATGGTTAATGGAAGACTGGAAGACTGGCAATTAACAATTAACAATCAGCAATTAACAATCAACAAAAATACCAACCAATTACATCAATTATGCAAACCCTACCAAAAGAGCGTCGTTACGAAACCCTTTCCTACCTACCTCCCCTCAGTGATGCTCAAATTGCTAAGCAAATCCAGTACATCCTGAACCAAGGTTACATTCCAGCAATTGAGTTCAACGAAAAATCTGAACCTGCAGAGTTCTACTGGACAATGTGGAAACTACCTTTGTTCAGTGCTAGAAGCACTCAAGAAGTACTCAACGAAGTGCAATCTTGCCGTTCTCAGTATGGCAATTGCTATATCCGTGTTGTAGGTTTCGATAACGTTAAGCAGTGCCAAATTCTTAGCTTTATCGTTCACAAACCCAACAGCAGCAGATACTAAAACCATCTCACGCTCAAATTAATTCGGAGGGTGCGTTAGCATAGCGTAACGCACCTTTTCCTTATTGGTCGAAGTGTTAAGATAGTGGCAGCAATCAACTCAACTATCTAGCTACATAGAGGTGACACTTATGCAACAAATTACTGTTACCGAAGCCTCTCAAAATCTGCCAGACTTAATAAAGGCAGCACTTAGTGGCGAAGAAATCGTAATTACCAAAGACGAGCGCCCCGTGATCAAACTAACTCCGGTGTCTCCAGTGAAACGTCGTCCAACATTTGGAAGCGCAAAAGGTTTAGTTACAATATCGGATGACTTTGACGCACCACTAGAAGACTTTAAGGATTACATGTAATGAAACAACTACTGGATACTCATAGCTTCATTTGGTTTGTTATGGGAAATCCAAAAATCAGTGTCGAAGTGCGATCGCAAATTGAAAATAACGAAAATTTTCTCAGCACAGCTAGTATTTGGGAAATAGCAATTAAACTTAGTATCGGTAAATTGAATTTTGGTATACCTTTTCATGTTTTTATAGAGCAACAACTTAGTCCTAATGGGATTGAATTACTAGATCTAAAAATAGACCACATTACTGTTGTTGCAACACTACCTTTGCATCATCGCGATCCATTTGACAGAATGTTAATTGCACAGGCAATGGTGGAACAGATACCCATAATTAGCGCGGATAGAGTTTTTGATGCTTATCCTATTCAGAGACTGTGGTAAGTAGCAATAGCTTGCTACCAAAGATAGATGAACATTTGTAACCAAAAAAACTTAACATTATTTGCAGAAGTTTGCTTTTCCAGGTATATACATGAGCTATTATATTTCTCCTCGCTTTCAAGACAAACTTGCCGTTCATATTACCAAAAACTACCTCGATCTTCCTGGTGTAAGAGTACCATTGATTCTAGGTATTCATGGACGCAAGGGGGAGGGTAAGTCTTTTCAATGTGAGTTAGTCTTCGAGAGAATGGGTGTCGAAGTTACTCACATATCCGGCGGAGAATTGGAAAGTCCAGATGCAGGAGATCCAGCACGTTTGATTCGTTTGCGCTACCGCGAAACTGCGGAACTTATTCGGGTGCGCGGGAGAATGTGTGTGCTGATGATTAATGATTTAGATGCAGGTGCGGGACGTTTTGATGAAGGCACTCAGTATACGGTAAATACTCAGTTGGTGAATGCCACGCTGATGAATATCGCTGATAATCCTACTGATGTACAGCTTCCTGGTAGTTACGATTCAACGCCTTTACATCGCGTGCCCATAATTGTCACAGGTAACGATTTTTCCACTTTGTATGCACCGTTGATTCGCGATGGTCGGATGGAGAAATTTTACTGGGAACCTAACCGAGATGACAAGGTGGGAATTGTTGAGGGAATTTTCTCTCCTGATGGATTGTCGCGTCGGGAGGTTGAACAGTTTGTTGATACTTTTGCTAACCAGTCTATTGACTTTTTTAGTGCTTTGCGATCGCGTATCTATGATGAACAAATCCGCCACTTCATTCACGACATCGGAATTGAGCGTGTATCCCTACGTGTGGTAAATAGTGTGGAAGGACCACCAACATTTAAAAAGCCAGATTTCAGCTTGTCTCATTTAATTGAGATGGGTAAGTTGATGGTTGGTGAACAAAAACGGGTGGAAAATTCCCAGTTAGTTGATGAGTACAATCGACTAAATAGAAAAAATTATCAACCAGCTACTGCACCGAAATTTGCCGAAGTACCAGTTAATTATCAGTCGTCGCCTAATGGTTCAACAATTGATAATACCGCTCGTAATTATGACAACCACAACAATCAAATACCGAGTACCCCAGTTAGCCAAGAAACATTAGAACAGATGCGGCAGATTTTTGCTCAAGGATATCGTGTGGGCATTGAGTATGTAAATGAACGACGATTCCGCACTGGCTCTTGGCAAAGTTTTGCTACTCACCAAATTAATGATATGGCAGAAGCGATCGCCACTTTAGAATCTTGTCTAGCCGAACATAACGGCGAATACGTGCGCTTAGTAGGAATTGATCCCAAGGCAAAGCGGCGGGTAGTAGAAACAATCATTCAACGCCCCAACGGCATTGGTAGTCGATAAAACAGTCTTCAACTGGATGTAATAAGCGCATCCGTACCTTAAACCCACATATTTTGTAGAGACGTTCGTCGCAACGTCTCTACATTAAATCGGATTAACGAGAAGATAGATACTCCTGCAAATCTTTTGTGCGTTGTTTCGTCAAACGCTCAAGACAACCGTTGCGAAAAATTTCATAACCTGTGCCACCACGAGAGAGGTAGGTTTCAAAATTACAGTTATTATCGCGAAACTTAATCCATTCCTGCTGTGCAGTAACTAGTAATTGCTTTTGCTCACCACTGATAGTAGATATAACTTTTTTATACCCCTGATTTAATTTTTCATCGGCTTTTTGATACGACTGTTGCGAACAGTACTTCATTTCCACTGTATTTGTTGCCTTAGCGCAATTAACTTTTGGTTTCTGCGCATCTACTTTGGTTAAATTGTTGGTGCTAGTAACGCTTGCCATCAGTATCAAGGCGCTAATCAATGTTTTATGCATGATTTATAATACTTAAAGTTTATGTCTATTTTGTTACTTTATAACCAATAAATCTTTAAGTGGCAATAGCTGTTAATCACAACACGTTAGATAAAAAAGGAAACTCAGTTTTAACGTTCCATCTCTTACCGTCATGCAGTAGTAAACTTAACTCAGAAGCCGTAAACTCAAACTCTAACTGTCGATTTTCAAATTCTGACCATGCAGCACGAAAGTTTTGCTTTGTCAAGTCCTTAAACGCAACTGTCATGTGGGGAGCAAAGGGGCGGGTTTTGCCAACTTGATCAACAATTAAGAGGTGAGTTTCTAGATGAGCCATTAAATCAGCTTGCAGTGCTAACAGTTCAGGACTTCTCACTACATTAATATAGATAACGCGGGGAGCAAAGGCTCCGTAACCACTGAGAGTGATGGGTACTGACTCTCGTGTACTGGCAAAGTTTCTTAAACATTCTTCTAGGCGAGGTAAATCGGTGTCATGCCATTCAAAGGGTGGTTGCAGGGTAATATGGGGTGGTGAGTTAAAAGCACCGCGACTGGCATAGCGATCGCTAAAGTACTGCCTAATCTGATGAGCAGAATCTTGGATTTCCCTTGAAGGCAGGAGGGCAATGAAAAAACGACTCATATCATTTTTGATTTTAGATTTTAGATTACTCAGCTATTGCACGTTAATTAAGAAAAGAAAATTTATCAATGGCAAATTGTGATGGAATAATACACAGTTAGAAAATTTAGTGCTATGCTAATTTAAGACCTGGACCTATGCGACTGTAACGCCTAAACTTTGTCAGGACCGGAAGGTAGCAGCAACACGGGATGCTTATAGTAGGCGTAGTCTCCGGGTCGCCCCATTTTAGGAGCGCAAAAGCAACAATGCCTGGTTTTGGAGATATTGTTAAAAAGGCTGTTTACCTTGGTGTTGGGTTAGCTTCTTTCGCGGGCGAGAAAGCAGGCGGAAAATTAGCAGAACTGCGATCGCAAGTCCAAAAGCTGGCAGATGAAATGGTAGCGCGGGGCGAAATGACTACAGAAGAAGCCCGCCGCTTCGTTGAAGATATGATGAAGCAGGCACAGCAACCAACATCTGGCGTAGCAGTTGATGAGCGTACACCTCCTTCTGAGCCTCGCCGCATCGAAATCCTAGAGGAAGACGAGAACTTTACAGCGAAAGATACATCAACTACTAATAATGTAGACGAATTACGCACACAAGTGCTAGAACTACAAGAAGAGTTGAGAAAACTTCAACGCAACCAGTAATTTCGGTATTGCCAAAATTACTAGGTTAGGTGTGTTAATTATATAAATATACCAAATTTAAAATTGGAGGGGTGTCTATCCTCCTGAGTAAAAAGAGGGCTTATAGGCACACAAATTTTTATGGAAAAGTGGCAAAAAGATGTATGGGAAATGCTCCAAACCGTAGCTGAAGAAGTAGAAGGCTTTTTCGTGGGGATGACGGAAATGGTAGATTCATTGTTTGAATTGACAGAAGAATTTACCGAGCAAGTACAAAATAACATGATCGCAGAAGTAGATCAGTATTTGCATGATTTAGCTGAACCATTGATGGAAGTTTACTGGGAACTGGAAGAAGTTGTCGCAGATGATGTAGATCATGGTTTTCCCTACTATGTAGAGCCGACATCAGAAAAAAACTCTGCCTGTATCGGCTGTCATCACTATCATGGTCAAGTATATGGTGGTAATATGTTAGTGTGCGGGATGCATCCGCATGGATGGGAGACGGAAAGTTGTCCAGACTGGGAACAAGAAGAGTAAAGTAAAAAGTAAACAGAAATTTTTGACAAATGACAAGCCAAGAAGTAAAATATGGTGAACGTGAAATAGCGTCCGGAAAACTCATTACCTTTCCCAATCCACGTGTAGGTAGGCGATACGATATTAATATTACTTTGCCAGAATTTACCTGTAAATGTCCATTTTCAGGATACCCAGACTTTGCCACGATTCATATTACCTATGTACCAGATGAAAAAGTGGTGGAATTGAAAGCACTGAAACTATATATTAATAGTTATCGCGATCGCTACATTTCTCACGAAGAATCAGCCAATCAGATTTTAGATGATTTCGTTGCGGCTTGCGATCCCCTACAACTCACGGTGAAAGCGGATTTTACTCCGCGTGGTAATGTACACACCGTAATTGAGGTACGGCATCAAAAGTAAGAAGGAGATTTAGTAGTACAATTGTTCATCCTAGTTCACTAATATTTCTCCCGCCTTAACATACAAAATTTGCGAGGAATTCAACCACTGGGAATCAAAAGCACTAAGATGAGTGGTAGTAATTAAAGTTTGAAAGCGCTCTTGTATCGCATCAAGTAGTTGATTTTGGCGCGAAGGATCTAACTCAGCTAAAACATCATCAAGTAGTAGCAGCGGCGCTTCGCCAACAACTTCTTCAATTAGTTGCAATTCGGCTAGTTTCAAAGCAAGTACTAAAGTACGTTGCTGACCTTGAGAACCGTATTGACGAGCAGGTGTTTGATTAATAGTTAATTCTACTTCGTCACGATGGGGACCGACAAGGGTAGTACCTTGATGTAATTCCGCCACAGCTCGTTGTTGAATCTTGTCGAAAAAAATTTGTTGTGCTTGAGTTGGATTTAATTCAATTGGCACATTAGGCAAGTATTTTACCTTCAAAGTTTCTTGCCTACCACTAATACTAGCGTGCCAAGTAGCAGCGATAGGGGCTAGTCGTTGTATGGCACGCTCTCGTCGGCGAATTACTCGTATACCTGCGTTTACCAACTGTGCATCCCATATCGCCAACTCTGACTCCTGACTCCTGACTCCTGACTCCTGACTCCTTCTTAAATAAGCATTGCGCTGACGTAACACATGATTATATTGTTGTAAAATATGAGCATAAACTGGTTCAAGTTGAATTAACAGCGTATCTAACCAGTTACGGCGACCATCTGGACCACCACGCACTAAATCTAAATCTAAGCTGGAAAATTGTACTGCGTTAAGAACTCCGAGAAAGTCCATTTGACGCCGAATGTTTTCGCTATTGAGGTTAACGGTACGGCGACCATTTCGACGTAGAGTTAATAATAGGTCACTAATACCAGTTTGTCGTTGTAAGGTGGCACGAATTTGGGCAAGTTCCTCTCCTTCACAAATTAAATCACGATCGCGTGCCATCCGATGCGATCGCAATGTCGCCAGCAATTCCACCGCTTCTAACAAATTTGACTTTCCTTGCGCGTTATCACCTACAAGAATCGTTTTAGGAGCAGTAAACTCAACTTGCTGCTCTTTGTAGTTACGAAATTGTCGTAGATGGAGGGTTTGAAGGTACATGAGGAATTGGTGGCTACTAGTTAACCATTACAATAAAACGATTAGCTCAAAACCTTCAATAGAGAAGTTTCTCTGCGATCGTGCTGTAATCCGTAATCAGTTGTGGCGTATTCTATTTGTAACATTAAACGGACAAAGCAATGCCGTGTTAAAATAGTAGCCTTGTAAAAATTTCTTGAGTGACTTACTCTGGGCTTGTTGCTTGCGATCGTAATAAAACCCCAATTCTGATTTGCGATTCCCATAACAAGCAGTAGATTTAGCAAACTCAACTATTTCTTGAACAACGTTTTGCGGCAAATTGATCCCCAAATAAAACCCCTCAGTTTTGAGGTAGTTGACTGCTTCATCGACATTAACACCTGTGAACAAAGAATTTCTCTCACATACAGACAATTGAGATGATTTAGCGGAGCCAGAAGACAGATACCTCATGATATCTCGTCCAATCTTAAATCTACCAATTTTACGCATCAACAGCCATTGAGGATTTGTAGTCAATCCTTTATAAAATTCGTAACAAGTATCATAGATATATGTCCAGACTCTTTCAAATAGGTTATTTATTACATTTGTATTCATTAGATTCTTCTTATTAAGGTAGCAAAATGTCGTAAAGCAAATGCTCCTTTTCAATAGTAGCTTTTGCACTTGTATAGATGTGAAAGTGTAATTTGTACTTCACAATCCTAAACGCTAAAAGTTAAAAATGCTACTTTATTTAAGTAAAATAAAAGTGTATTTTTAATTAAATTAGTCAAATTTTATTCAGTAATTTTACTTAGAAAAGTTGATAATTCACCAATGCACGTCGATCCCCAATAGAATTCGATTAAGGTTATTAGTTATAATTGATGGTATGTAGAGACATGAAATTGCGCGTCTGTCTACTCTCAAATCTTGCACACGCTTTTTGTCCGCCTAGAAATAAATGATGCTGTTGGCAAATCATAGGTATCGCCCCTCACACAAGGATTTTTCGTCATTTCACACGATTGTAGAGACGTTCCGCCGGAACGTCTCTACGAGGGTTTTTATTTAATCGTCGCTCTTCAAAAATTGAATCAAATCATGCACTGAGTCATGTTTTGACACAGCACCATCACAAGTAACTTGCCAAAAAACTGGTTTGATTGCCGACATTACCTCTACACGATGTGAACAATTGTTATGAGATACAACAAGGAATCCTACTCTTTGCAAAGCACGCTTTGTCCACTGTGTCTCTACACCTTCACCTACCAAATTAACTGTGCCACGAATTGGCGTATGCAGATGAAATTCTCCAGTAAGTGCATCAAACTCCACACCCTCACTCCTGAATGCATCAGCAAATACACCACTTAAAACTAAGTCTTCCGGTGCGCCAATGTGTAAAGAACCACCTTCTGCCATTAGCCAAATCTTATCAGCAAGACGCAAAGCCAAATCTAAATCGTGAGTGGAAAGTAAAATCGCCTGATTTGTCTGTTGCACTAAACGCCGCAACAGTTGCATAATTTCCACGCGGCGGGGTAAATCTAAAAAAGCAGTTGGTTCATCCAATAGCATTAAAACAGGTTCTTGTGCCAAAGCACGAGCAATCATGATTTTTTGCCGTTCACCATCACTGAGTTCTAACACATTGCGAACCGCTAAATGTTTAGCTCCCACAGCGTCAATTGCCCAATTGACTATTTCTTCATCTTTAGGTGTCAAGTTTCCCCACCAGTCAGTATAAGGATAGCGCCCCATTGTCACCAAAACATATGCTGACAGCATTCCCACATCAACTTTCTCGGTGAGTACTAAACTCAAGCGTTTGGCTAACTCCTGCGGCGCTAACTTGTAAACGTTGTTTCCGAGAAGTTGCACTTCACCACTAATGGGGGGTTGCATTCCCGCCAAGGTTCGCAGCAGAGTTGACTTCCCCGCACCATTAGCACCAAGTAAGCAAACAAGTTCACCAGCACTTAGAGATGCACAAATATTAGATGCCACAGTACGAGTAGTACGCAGCGCTGTTTTGTAACCAATAGTTAGGTTATGAGTTGTGAGAATTGCATTACTCATTTGAGAAAACTAGACAGCGATTAGCCTGCATCATTAGACAAACGTTGGCGTAATTCTCGAATAGCTACTCCAGTACCACGTTCACTTGCAGCTTCTAGGCATTGAGCAACTATTGTTTGCAAATCAATCGCTGGAAAGTAACGACTGGTAGTTTGCTGTTGGTATTCGTTTTCCTGTAACCTATAAATGGCAAGTTGATTTCTTTTGAGCAACCAAACCTCTGGGACTCGATATGGCAAGTAATCGCTAGCATTAGTGTAGGTGGTTACATCAATTTCAATCACCAAATCGGGTGATGAATCAGTACCCCATTTTAATCTGTCTCGCCCGACGACTGCTTGCCAATTGTCGATGTAAAAGCAGTAATCTGGCTCAATCCCCCCGAATTCTGGTAAATCCATTGTAATGGGTGTGAAAGCTTCGTAGTTGCGATTTTGGCAATCAAGTAAAGTAGTAACTATGTTAGCAACCAAATGAGCATCTCTTCCGTGTTTGGGGAGAGGGGACATGAGTAAAATTTCTCCAGAACTGTACTTAATACGGGGAATGGCTGAATCCCCTCTGCTAGAGCATAACTCTTGATAGTCAAGCCAAGAACCAGGCATTCGCACAACTGTTCCTGGTGGTAGCTGAATTTTTTCCCGCGAAATGAGAGCAAACATGAGAATATTACTCCAGTGTAATGCATTCTTCTATAATATTGAAGATGGTATTTTTTCTAACGAAACCAAACCATTGTCCTCAAAATCTATCTCTAGATGATATCTTTTCATCATCGCAACTCCCAGTAAAGGCTTATTACCAGAGGCCAAAACCGGGACTACTTTTTCTACATTGTCCCAAACAATTATTACCAAATGTATAGATAATAAAACTTGGCTACCATCAGCTAATGTTGCAGGTGTACTGGCACGTAAAGGAAGATTCATTGCATTGACTGCTTGTGGCGGCAAAGTGAGATAGCCATTGAATCCAGTATCGATGACAAAATCCAGTGAAAAATCAGGTTGCTCAGGTAAACGAAAAATTACTGGAACTGTTGCCTTACCACCAATTAATCTTCCATAAATCATTCGGCTGTACGCTCCATAGAAGCACTACCAAAGCTAAATGCAACATCATAACCTATTCGCATCATAAATAATCTAGCGTTTGGGTTCTTCTGCTTTAACGTCAATATTGATTCCACACCAGTTTCATCAATTTCATACTCGCCAGTCTCAGCATCAATCACAATCATCTTGCCAATATTATCGCCATGCTCAACTATTGAGCGAATACCCTGATCGTAAAATTGTTTAGCTCTTTGGGCGACTTCTTCTACAGTCCAAAAAATAGCCTGCATAATTACACCTGCCTTTTGCTTTTGAATTATTATAGCTAAATACTACTTGAAAAAGTAACTGGACTTTGGACTAAAAGGCTAGAGAAAAGCAGTCAGCAGTAACACTGACTGCAGTAAAGTCATTTGTCAGGAGCGAGAATTACGACGCAAAATTACCCAGGTAACAACTGGAGTACCAATTAAAGCAGTGACAGAATTTAAAGGTAATACTATTTGACTTCCGTTTATCTGCGACAGCAAATCTGCAACTAACGCTAAAATTGCACCAACAAAAATTACAGCAGGAACTAATATTCGATGATCGGATGTGTTGAAAAGACTACGACAAAGGTGGGGAACGGCTACTCCTAGAAAGGCGATCGGTCCACAAAATGCAGTAATCACACCTGCTAAAATAGAGGCACTGGTAATAATCCAAAATCTTGCTTGTTGCACGCCTAAACCAAGACTGCGAGCGTAAGCTTCACCAAGCAGCAGTGCATTTAAAGCTTTAGATAGCATTACAGATACTAACAATGCTAACAGTACCAAAGGCGCTAAAACTAGCATTTGTTGCCAAGTTACACCACCAAAACTGCCAAAAGTCCACTGTAAGTATGATTGGATTTGCTGACTTTCACTTATATGCAACAAAATACTGACAATAGCACTGGTTGCATAGCCAAATAATAGCCCCAAAATTAGTAACGTTGTCGTATCTTGAAGGCGGCGAGATACGATTAATACTAACCCCAATACTGCTGCTGCACCTAAACTTGCCGCTACTACTAAACTCAAATCACCAATTACTCCTAAATTACTTAATAATTTACCTGCACCCGTTACACTTGTTGTTAACACTATTAATGCGACTCCTAAAGAAGCACCGGAACTAATTCCTAATACAAATGGTCCCGCTAAAGGGTTTCTAAATAAAGTTTGCATTTGCAATCCACTTACTCCCAAAGCTGCACCAGCGAAAGTTGCTGTTAAAGCTTTTGGTAGGCGAATTTTTAAAATTATCATATTCCAAGTTGCTTTTTCTGCTTCTTTTCCTAGTAATATAGTGATAACTTGCTGGATGGGAATGTGAACCGAACCTAACGCTAAGTTTAGTAGGAAAGCTAAGATTAAGGCTATTAGTAATGTTGAGAAAACTAAATGTATTTTCCTTAATATTTTTGGATTATAGTAATTTATTTTTTTTAATTTATCCTTTTTTATAAACATGGTAATAAAATTAATTTGCTCTAATATTAATTAATAGTAGTAATAAATATTTAGATAAATGAACCGCAGAGACGCAGAGGACACAGAGAAGAAGATACATAAAATTTCATACTTAATTGTTCGGATTGTCATGAGTTATTTGTTACCTGTCACAAATGACTCAAGTTGATCTTAACGAAGAAATATAAAATCTGTATGCGCACTCTTCTTATCTGTGTACATCTGTGTGCATCTGTGGTTAATTTTTTTCAACCATTGGAGGATAGCAATTTGCAATCACTTTCTTACCTTGAATCAAATGCTCATCAACAATAATTTCAGCGATATTGGGATTAACGCGAGTGTACCACGTTCTATCTTCAGAATAAAATACTACAGGACCTAATTTGCACACTTCTAAACAGCCTGAAGTTCTTACCTCTACATCTAAACCAGATTTTTCAACTGCTGCTTTTAGTGATTCAAATGTGGGTTGCCAATGTTGGGAAGGCAGACAACGGCTAGAAGTACAAACTGATATATAAGGATGCTTTAGGGGATTTTTATGAAACGGTATTTGCTTTTTGCCTAACACATAAATATCCCGCAGTTCTTCGTATAAGGCTAATTTTGCTAAGTTAGGCTTGCCTTCTGGTAATAAATTTTCTCCCTCTACATATGGATTAGGCAAGAAAATCGTCATCAAATTCTCGTCTGCACCATTCCAAAAATCAATTCCCCAACTTCTAGGGATATTTTCTGCATTAAACCGTCGATAAAAAGCAGCACGATTTACTTGACGCTTTTTTCTTAATTCCAAAGGTGTCTTACAATGGGGACCACCTAAGTTTGCTTCTATACATAAGTGAAGATGCCAACCTTCTGTTACTACAGTCAGATATCCATCATAAAGAATGCAAATTTTTGGTGCAGCAGTAAACTCTAATTCCAATACGCCACCTTGTACAATATGTCCTACCCCAACCTGTTGCCAATTCTGCTGAAATAAGGTGTAAAGTAGGGATGATAAAACGTCGCAACTGCAATCAAAATCTTCATATTCGATGTACCCTCCCGTAGGTGTAGGTTCGGTGGAGACTCGATTTAATGGTGTTACCCAAGAATTACCTAGTGACATAGTGGTTTTGAATTGTAAAATTTTGTTAATAGCTAATTGTTAATGGATAATTGTTATTTTACTATTAGCTATCAACAATTAGCACTTAAAATGTTGCATTTATTCCAACTTGAAAAAGTCTACCTGCATCAGGATAACCCGAGAATAATTGATATCTCTGGTTAAAGATGTTATCTACACTGCCAGTCAATACTATATTATCACTTAAAGGAACTCGCGTTTTAACATCTATTGTCGTGTAACCAGGCAAAGATTCGGTGTTTGTATTATTTGTGGGATATGAACCAAGAGAATGCATAATCAAGCCTAAGTACAAACCTTGAGGATTTTCATAAGAAATTCCTATATTTAAATTGTCCGCACCTGCAAATCGCAATTCGTTGTCAACTTCGGCAGGATTGGTACTTTTTAAGATGCGGGGATCATTTAAGGTATAATTAACAAAGGCGTAGACATTCTTTGCTAGTTGCAAGTTCAAAGCTGCTTCAATTCCTCTGGTACGAACTAAGCCTATATTCTCGAAAGTGGCTATGGGAACAGCAAAGTTATAAGCTATCAAGTCTGATATTGTGTTGCTAAAGAAGGTTAAACGCAATAGACCAATATCTCCAAATTTCTGATCAATTCCTACATCATAACTATCACCATTTTCAGGACGCAGATTTGGGTTTCCAACAAAGGTAGAACCTTGAGCATATAAGTCAAAAAGAGTGGGTACGCGAAAATTCCTGATATAATTAGCTCTGATGGTCGTGGAGTCAGAAATTGCCCAACGTGCGCCGACACTAGGTGATGTAAAGGAGCCATTTGCTAAACTGTTGAAATCTTGACGTAAGCCTAAATTGACAGCAAAACCAGGAGTGAAGTTAATTTCATATCTGGCAAATAGCGCTCCTTGAGAGATGCTATCGTCGTAACTGACAGTTTTTTGGTTGGTAAAATAGCTGAAAGTACTGTTGCGTGCTGACACGTTGCGGTAATCAAAGCCATAAACCAAGGTTTGATTTTTAGCAAATTTCCAACTGTGTTGCGTTTGAATTCCGTAAGAATTTTGTTTGTTATCAAACCTTTGCTGGGATGAAAGTGGTAGGGTAAGATTATCAAACCGGGTGTTGAGAAAATCAGCGTAAACTCTTGCTGTTAAAAGGGAATCATTTCCATTTCCCAGTTTTGAGTTCCAGGTTAAATCGGTAAGAACTTGGTCTGTGTATTTGCGGTTGTTGTCAGTTAAGCGATTAAAATAACCTTGTCCAAATTCTGGTACAAGAACAGGGACTCCTCCAGGAACTCCTTGCTCTTTTGATAAGTACAAGGTTGAGAGGGCGAGGGTGTTGCGCGAATCTAAATTTGCCTCCAATTTGATATTAAAGTTGTTATAGAGAACATCATTATTTTTCCGCGTTCCTTCAAAATTAGCTTCAGGGATGGAAAAAGGGTAATTATACTGAGCTTCAGTACGGTTGTAACCCACAACCCAAGAAATATCCCCTGCTTTCCCGCTATTTTGGATGCTTTGTTGATTTAGTCCATAAGCACCAAATATGACTTTTGCAGATGTTGTCACTTTCTCTGTCGGACGACGAGTGATAATGTTAATCACTCCTCCAATTGCATCGGAACCATAAAGGGTAGAACCTCCTCCTGGTAAGACTTCTACTCTTTCAACGTTATCGGTGGTAATCTCTGAAAGGTCAAAGCCACCAGATCCCAAATTGTTAATCGGTCTACCATCAAGCAAAATCAGTACTTGTGAAGTGTTGGAACCTCGGATAAATTGACCGCTTAATGCATTCACTTCTGTGCCAACAGTACCATCAGGTAAGATTCCAGGAAGAAAACGCAGCGCTTCTCTGATAGTTTTCGCCCCCTGCGCTTCAATTTCTTCTTTGGTAATTACATAAATTGGACGGGTAGAATCTTTTACTGTCCCTTCCCGGCGGAAGGGAGAATATACAGGCTGATTTAATATCTCACCCGTTACTGTCAGTTCAATATCGGGTTCTTGTTGATCTGTTGGTGCTGGGATGGTTTGAGCGATCAGCTTCGCTGCTGCCCCTTGGGCGATCGCATCTTTACCCTCATAGAGCATGAGCAAACAGACAGTCAAACTAGACACCATCAATTGGATTCCCCAATCTGAAACACTTATAGTATTCAATCCTCTCCTTACTTCTTTGACTAATAAAAGAGTGGTTTTGTCGGCTCAGATCCCCGACTTCTCTAAGAAGTCGGGGATCTTGTTGATCTTGTTGTTTACAAATGATTTAGGATTACTATACATCTGATTACAGTTGCCTTTCAGCAACTGAGTATGCAATGATTATCATTATTTTGATTATCATTCTCATTTTTGAGCTTGTCAATCCTAATTTTTGGAATTCTCCTAACAAATTATTAACTGAATTGTTAATGGTTCATTACGAGAGCGTTAATTGTTCAAAGCCATTAACAATGAACAATTAACAGTCAGAAAAGGACAGTTTACCATTTCACTAACCACAAGTTATGTTTAATTTCGCCCACTTACTTAGGAGCGGAACCCTTGCCCAAATTTCCTAGTCTATGATCTCATAGCAAAGTACTGGCTGTAGCGTATCTCCAGCACGATGACAACGTGAAACTGACTGATTGTTGAAATATTCATTGCAGTATTCATCTGTACCTCGCAGATGCGTGTGAGTTTTTTGTTACCAAGGGCGGGCATTCTGACTTAGAGACATAAGTCTCTTCACAGTTGCGGGACAGTGCCGGATTCACACCGAACTTTCCCCGTTACCTCTGATGGCTGACACCCACCAGAACCGTCTAGTTAATCATCATATAATAATTGAAGCGCTTAACGTGAATTTTTTTGATAATTAATTGTCAGGACGAGCTGTTTGAAGTGTTATGTAGAAACCTTACTGTACGGTTTCTACATGATTTGCACTAACAAAAAATTAACACTTCTTAATTATACTAAACCTGAACAAAGTAGTCCCTTAGCACGAAAGAAATTTTTTGGCAAGTGATTATTAAGAAATGATTGAAATTTGGCACTTAAAATTACCTTTTAAAAATTTTCAACTAAATACGTCTCACCATAACGGAATTATCCTCTATCTTGGTCAAGTAAGTTGAGAGTGGTTTTGTGGCTGGACCATTTTGCACCTTACCATCAACTCCAAATTCTGAAGCGTGACAAGGACATAAAAATATTTTTTCTTTAACTTCCCATTCCACCTTACAATTAAGATGTGTGCAAGTAGGGTTTACAGCAATCAAATTTTGACTTTTTGATGTACCAATTACCAAAATGGGACCAAAAGGCGATTTTTCTTTGAAGATTTGACCTGTTTTATCTAACTCCGCTACCGTCCCCACAAGAAACCAGTTCTCAGATGTAGATGATTTGGGTTTAATGGGTTTAGGTTGTGTCGCATAAGTCATTGCGAATACTACAGGTAAGCAATTCACAAACCAACCTATACTAAATAAGACAATAAAATCACGACGATTCATATTATTAATAGTAAAAAATTCGCATAGGGAGAGTGAAAAAATACAAATTACTCTCCCACTTCCAGATTTTACAGATTATGAAAAATCAAGGAAAATCAATTTTACGGAAGGCTATTCCGCAGACGGCGCAAGCAATTTATCGATGCAGCACAATCACAACCAAACATAGCTACAGCAGCATCGCTTTCTGCATCTGTAACCCCAAGCAGAGCCTTTTCATTATTCGCGTCGGTTACGTCAATCTCTGGTACACCCTTCTTCAAATGAGACAATTGTTGAGCATTAGCGCAAAAATGTTTACCGAGTTTTGGATGTTTTACACAAGCTTTTTGGCTTTCTGCTGATACTGGTGTAATCTTAGCGTCAGGACGATCTACAGGTTGCGGTACCGATTGATTAGCGATGCTAACTTTACCAGTCATTAATAAGGAAGCCACAGAAAATAAAGCTGCGGGTTTAGAAGTCAAAGCTACGAGTAATTTCTTCACTCAATTCTCCTAAAAATAAATTAACTGCCTAGATAGGTATTCTCATCATCCATCGCACAAACCGTATAATTTATGACAAATTTGGCATAAACTCTTTCCATCTTCGGTAAACACATTCATAACATTCAGGTGGAGAAATGACAAGATTTTGCAAAACATTAACCTCAAAATATGAGTTAAATTTTATTAACAAAATAATGTCTTTTCGCGGATTGTAGGTATCCACGGCTTGAAGGATCAGTGTAGCTTCTTTTGGAGGCACAATCCACTCACTCAAATGTTCCGGCAATCTGGCTTTAGTAACAAAGCCTATATTCAAGATTTCGTCAGGTGAAATTTTGTTCCCGGTGATTGTAGTAAAAGTGGTATCGGGTAAATCTACTGTATTATTTATATTACAAACAACAACACCACGCCCTGACTTTAAAAAACCCTTCCAAGCGGTGTAGCTAATCAGTAAAAAATTTGTAAAATTAAACAATTGCTCTCACCAATTATTGTTTATTAGAAACATTGACTTCTGAACACAAGATTTTAGCTGCTTCCAGCATGTTTTTAATTGAACGATAAAACCAAAAAGCAACATTTTTATGTTGAATTAATCTTGACATATTCTTTCTCCGTTCAAGGGGGTGAATATCGGTTGGAATTCTACCCATTCTTTGCATACAGTTTGGTAACATTGCGGTGGTGTAATTGGTAAATTAGTTAAATAGAAAAACCCAGCTTGATTACCGTACTCCAACAAAAATACAACATCTTTTTGGGGATTATACTTATCTACAGCTTCGAGAATATGAGCGTTCATGAAGTGTCTTTGCAACAGTACGGTATCTGGTGTGGCTAACCACGCATTTAAGAAAGGTGCAAGATGACGGCGTGGAATAAAATATGCTTTAAATGTTTCGCCAGCAATACCTAAATGCGGAGAATTGGTGCTGCAAATTACCATACCGCGTTCTCCTCCTAAATAACCAACCCAAGCGTTATAACCAATTGCCAATAAATTGGTGGCGATAAAAGCTTGTTGCCAATCTTGGATGTTTGTTTCTGCGGTCATCTTGATTAACCTCATGAATTGATAACTGCCAGAGTTGAATTTTATAACAGAGATAGCTCTCAAGAATTAGTCAGTACTGTCAGATAGTAGTAGAGTCAGGAGTCAGGAGTCAGGAGCCAGGAGTCAGGAGTCAGGAGTCAGGAGAAAATTTTGTCTAATTAATTCTGCGTGAGTACTGATAATGAAGCAGAGGTTTCAATTAACATCAAAATTGGTTATTTAAGGCGATCGCTACCTAACCAAGCTTGAGGAAGTTTGGTTAGCATTTGTGTCCATCAATTCTGTGCGTGAGTTCGCTCGCACAGCGCGGAACATTCCAAATCGGCACAGCCCTGCACCAAACGCCAAACGCATCAGTAAAAACGTTGGCACCTCGCGCACAGACTTGATCAAACCAGACAGTCCAAAACGCAGAAATCCGCTCGGTCGAGCCACCCCTTGCCAGATCGAATCTAACCAAGAAGGAAGCGTTTCTTTCGTCCAATCTGCCGTAATTACCTCCCCCTCAACTAATTCCGTCGCTGCCAAAAGTTCGTCCAAGCCTTCAATGCTGGAAAAAGCTGGATGAGACCACTGATCGAGGAGTTGCCGCATTACTAATTTCTCCCAAAAATTTAGCGGCTTTTGGCGGTCATCCCTTTGATTCCAGTCAGCTACAACCAACACTCCACCAGGCTTTAGCACCCGCATTAACTCAAGAGCAAAAACGGCTTTATCGGGCATATGGGGTCCTGCTTCGATTGACCAGACTACATCAAAACTGGCATCGGGAAACGACAATGCCATCGCATCATCAACTGCAAACTGAGCGTTTAGCCCTTGGGGTGTTAGCTCCATAGCACGCTTCACCTGAATAGGACTGATCGTAATCCCTGTGACAGCAAACCCATAATCTCTCGCTAAAATTCGGCTGCTGCCCCCGATACCACAACCTACATCTAAGACGGTAGTACCAGGAGGTAATTTATCTAAACCACCCCATTTAACCATGGAATGTACAAAATCAGATTTAGCAACCAGAAAATCCTTCCGTCGTGGCGGCAAACCGTAGTGACCGAGGTGAATGTGTTCCCCCCAATAAAACTCTAGGATGCCGTCAAGAGTCCATTGATCGTAGGAATTAGCAACTGTGGCTGAGGATTGATACTTGCGAGCAGTCAGGAGATAAGCCGCAATTCCAATTACCACTAGCAGAACAAAACCAATTACAAAATATAAAATTTGTACCATGAATTAATCGCCTACCGTCTCATAGAAAGCCGTCATCTGTGGCGTCTTGACATGTGGGGCTATGAGAATGTAAAGCTTAGTAGTCGTAAAAATTTTCATAAAAGTACTTACCTGTGCCTCGCAGATGTACAAAATTTACAAGTTAACTTCGGTGGGCATTCTGACTTACAAGGCAAGCCTTGATTACAGCTGCGGGACAGCGCCGGATTCACACCGGACTTTCCCCGTTTCCTCTAGTGGCTGTTTCCCACTAGAACCGAGATACCTTTGCATATTAACACAACTGTGATTTGCTTGCATAAAAATTAATGTCCGATCTATACTGGCATTCGTCATTCATCGGGGCAAGTTTCATCTTTTACCAAAGCTTGCTCTGAATTGTTATTGGACAATTCTTGTGACTATTTTTCAACGAGTGCACACTTTTTAGTAAATAGCCATAACTGATAACTCACAAATGTACCAACCAAGACAATCATTAATGCCAATTAATCCCGTATTCAATCAGAATGGAAATGATGATACAGCAAATCGTTTAATATGGTTTTGAAGGTTGGGATGATTTCTAAGAGGGGTTTATTATTGGTTTAGATGTAGAGACGTGATATATCGCGTCTTTAAAAATGTGTTCCTGCTGAGATCACTCGCTCGTAAATCCAGCATTTTTCTGCCTTCTCATCCAGGGTCTAAGATTGAAGGAACTGCCATTGCTGCGTCATTTCATACTCATCCCAACACTGGAGGCGATTATCTTCAAGAACCAAGTGAAACAGATAAGCGTGCTGTGAGAGATGATCCTGATTTGAAGGAAGCTTCTTACATCGGTGAATTTGTCATCTCTCAGGCAAAAATCTATTGGATTGAACCGAATGGACAAGTCAGTGAGATCGGGGATACATCGTTGATTTTGGGTTTATAGAGTGGAGATTAACTATGAGTGTAGCGTTGAGTTCAGATGTGCTTCAAGATGATGTTGCTGTCACAGTTGCCCGCGTGATTGCTTCTGCGAATAAACGTGCCCGCGAATTGAATGTTGATGTCAAGGCAGATAAGTGCCTACCCCATAAGAATCATCTCTAGATTCTGCAACGCTCAATCTCTTGCGTGGCGATCGCCAGTAGCTTTATCTATTCCACCATTGCCTGAGGTAACTAAGTACAAGGAATCTCAATCACAAACTCTGTTCCCTCACCCAGAACGGAGTTGCAACTTAAATTCCCACTATGCATTTGTTCAACAATCTGACGGGCTAGCGTCAATCCCAATCCCGTTCCTTTGCCAACTTTTTTGGTAGTAAAAAGGTGGTCAAAGATACGTGCTTTAATCTCCTCTGGCATCCCCAGACCATTATCCGTGATGCGAGTTACTACTGTGCGGCTGGATACTTCTGTGCTAATGCGAATTTGAGGGGTACTGGTTCCCCTAAACTCCACACCTTCTTCAATAGCGTCGATCGCATTAGCAAGAATGTTCATAAATACTTGATTGAGTTGTCCTAAAAAACACTTTACAGTTGGTAACTCACCATACTCTTTGATTACCTCAATTGCCGGACGTTTCTCCGAGGCTTTAAGGCGATACTTCAAAATCAACAGCGTACTTTCAATCCCTTCATGAAGGTTACAAGCAACTTTTTCCGCTGTGTCTGCCCTAGAAAAAGTGCGGAGGCTAGTGCTGATGTCTTTAATCCGTTCCGATGCCACCTTCATTGAAGTTACCAGTTTGGGTAAGTCTTCGGTGAGAAATTCTAGGTCAATCTTTTCGGCATGGTCGATGACTGCGGGCGCAGGGGTGGAATGATATTGTTGATAGCATTGTAGGTGGGCAAGTAAATCTTGGATGTATTCTTCGATGTTGTTGAGACTACCTTTGAGAAATCCGATGGGATTGTTAATTTCGTGTGCCACACCCGCAACCAAGTTGCCCAAAGTTGCCATTTTTTCATTTTGCACCATTTGCAGTTGGGCGTGCTTTAATTGATCTAGAGATCGCTCTAACTGTTGAGCATAATCCTGTGCCTGTTGGTACAGACGCGCATTTTCTAGTGAGATGGCGGCTTGAGCGCATAACACTTGGATGACTTCAGTGCGATCGCGTGTAAATGCACCAATTGTCAGGGGATTTTCCAAATACAGCAAGCCAATAAATTTGCCAGAATGTAAAGGCACACACATAACACTCTTGGGTTTTTGCTGCATTAGATATGGGTCAGCGATAAAATCTGTTTGTGTAGTGGCATCATCCAACACGACAGTTTTTAAGGTACGTTTGACATAGTTTACCAGTGTGATGGGAATGGCTTGGCTGCTTTCATATGGTAAAGATAGCAGCTGAATGCCTTCATTGGAAATAGCTACGGCTTCAACTATTAAATTACCATTTTGGAGTATGACCAAGGCAGCTTTTTTCGCTCCAGCATTTTCCATCACCACTTGCATTAAAGTGCAAAGTAATTGCTGTAGTTGAATTTCACTTGATAGGGCAAGTGATGCTTTGAGGATGGTGTCGAAATCGAGGGCTGCGGAAATATTGCTGCTGCTACGGGTTGTTTGAATAGTTTGATGTTGGAATGAGGATTTATCGACGGTTGAAACGCGATCGCGTTGCGCTTGCAAGATCGAAGCAAGAAGTTGGGGATAGCGTTTTTCTAAGTCATCAATTTTGGCTAATGCACCCCAACGGGCATAGCAGTAATACGCTTCTTGCATGTATGCTTGAGCCACTTTTTCTTTACCCCAGTTGAGGTAGAACTTAGCTGCTAGTTCATTGCTAAGAGCTTCTTCATTAAGGTATTCGTTTTCTTTAGCTAAAGCGATGGCGCGATCGTACAATTCCATCGCCTCGACATTGTTAACTAGAACCCGTTGTTTCTCTGCTTCCACCAAATAAAACTTGTGCAAATAATTCATTGAGGCACTATCAGCCCATTTTTTCATCTTTTGCTGATTAGTACTCACCTTACTAAGAATGCGCTCTGCAAGAGACGCAGACGTAGTGTCACGATACACCGCTACCTGTGCCAAAGAATCATAGAAATGGAATACAGGAATTAATAAGGCTGCTGTTACCCCGTCTAAATACTTTTCTGCCATTACAGCATTTTCCACTGCTTGAGAATATTCACTAAACAGATAACAAAGAATAAGTTTGTGGAAATATAAGTAGAAAATTGCCGTTCTATCCTTCGCAGCAATGTGAAGTGGCAGCATCATTTCTTCGTTGTACGCTTCACCAACAAGCAGACAAGGATTTTCTGACTTAGCTAGTAAATTCAAGACTGCTTGCCTACAGATTTTATGAATGAATGAGTCCGTAAGTCCCATAGGCATAAATAGACTCGGAAGCATTGCCATATTTGAGTGAGAGAGCAACCTGCTTAAATACTATTAGTGATAATAATGCAGGAGCTGCTTGATAAGCAGGAGCAACGACACTTGATAGAATACGCATTGTTGCTAGCCCAATGGGATCGGTCATAGTCGGCAGGTAGATTAAATCCTCAATTTGCTTCCCGGTCAAACTTGACGTAACTTCTGCCAATCCCTTTTGAATATCCAACTGCCTAGGTTGTTCTGGAATACTTACATCTAAAAGATGCAAAACTTCTAGCGCGGTTTTAATAGCTTCAAAAAGCTGATTCTGTCCTCCACAAGCAGTTATCTTAATCTCATAAACTTTGATTTTATCCAGCAAAGTTTTCGCTTGTTGCAGTACAACTTGCATTGCTGTTTCCATCTGCTGAAAATTACCACTGAGGTATGCTGCCTCTACTGTTAACTCATCAAGTGCAAGTGTCAGTTCATAGTTCTCCCAACTATCTACTGCCAATAGTTCCCTACCCACAGTTGAATATTCGACAGCAGCAGCATAAGCAGTTGCTACCTTGGCTTTCTGTCCGACAATTAAATTCAAATCAGCTAGTTCATCTCGCTCCGTCTGATTATTTATTAACTCTCTGCCAATATTCAACTGGTTGACAATTGTAAAAATCTTCTCTTCTCGCTCTTCAACTGGAGTGTTTTTCAACAACAGTTGACCAATTTTCAAGTTAGTGAGTTTTTTCTCCTCTTGAGGAATCAGAAAATATGCGGCTTGTTGAACGCGATCGTGTAGGAATTTGTAATTTGTTGACGGTTGACTGTTAACGGTTAACGGTGAACAGTGAGCAGTCAACAGTGAAGCATCTTGATAAAATTTGTAAACTTCACTTTGAGGCAGAATTAACCCCTCTTGTAAAGCTTTCCATAAAGCTGTTGCGGTTTCGGTTTCTGACTTTTCTGATACAATTGCCAAGGTCATTAAGTCAAATTGATTACCAATACACGCTGCTAATTTCAACACATTCTGCGTTGCCTCAGGTAACTTCTGCAATTGCATCGCCATGAATTCAACGACATCATCCGTCAGCGCTAACATCTTCACTTTAGCAAGATCGCATTGCCATCGCCACCCCCCTTCACTTCCCCCCGAACTTTGGCGGGACAGAAGGGGGTGGAGGTCAATTTTTATCAGCCCATCTTCATACAGCGCTTTTAAAAATTGAGTACTAAAAAAGGGATTTCCTTTGGTCTTTTGATAGACTAATTGAGTCAGTGGTTTTGCGACTTCTCGTGAACAAGTTAGGGTGTCAGCAACCAGTTGATTTAAACAAGCTTCACTCAGAGGTTCTAATGCAATTGTGTTAATGGTAGCATTGGTTTTGCCAATCTCCTCCAGCGTCAACATCAAAGGATGAGCAGCCCAAACTTCATGGTCGCGATAAGCCCCAATTAATAATAAATATCCTACTTCAGACTCGCTCATCAGCAACTGCATCAGCTTTAATGAAGCAGAATCAGCCCACTGCAAATCATCCAAGAAAATCACTAAAGGATGTTCTTTTGTAGTAAATACTTGAATAAAGTTTTGAAATAGTAAATTAAAGCGATTCTGCGCCGCAGTTCCAGAAAGTTCTATTGCAGGCGGTTGTTGACCGATAATTTGCGCTAGTTCTGAAATGACTTCAATAATAACTTGCCCATTGTCACCCAATGCATCTACAATATTTGCTTTCCAAATTGACAATTCGGTATCACTTTCACTGAGTAATTGCCCCATTAAATCTCGAAAAACCAGCACAAAAGCAGACAAGGGAATATTGCGATTAAATTGGTCAAATTTGCCTTTGATGAAGTAGCCACGTTCTTCGACAATTGGTTTATGGACTTCGTTAACAATTGCTGTTTTACCAATACCAGAAAAACCCGCCACTAGCATTAATTCCGTCTGATTTTTAGTCACGCGGTTAAAGGCTTCTAGCAGAGTTTGAACTTCATTTTCACGACCATAAAGTTTTTCGGGAATGATAAAGCGATCGCACACATCCCTTTGCGCAATTTGGAAGCCCTCAATTTTACTAGTTTGCTGGAGTTGAGCCAAACAAGTTTGTAGATCGTGCTTCAGTCCTAATGCACTCTGATAGCGGTCTTCGGCATTTTTTGCCATCAGTTTACTGACAATCTCGGAGAGTACGGGTGGAATTGCTCGATTAATAGAATGCACTAAAGACGGTTGTTTAACAATATGACAATGTACCAACTCCATCGAGTCATTTGATTGGAACAGTAATTGTCCGGTTAGTAATTCGTAAAAAGTGACACCTAAAGAATAGAAATCAGTGCGGTAGTCAATTGCGCGATTCATCCTTCCAGTTTGTTCTGGAGACAAATAACCGAGTGTGCCTTCCAGCACATTGAGACTCATGAGTGTTTGAGTTTCCCGTGGCAGCCGAGATGCAATACTAAAGTCAATGAGTTTTACTTCACGAGTTTCTGGATTAATGAGAATATTGGCGGGTTTGATGTCTTTGTGAATGACGCGGTGGCGAATGAGGTTGTCTAAGATATCGCACAAGGCGATCGCGATCGGCAAAAACTCCTGTAGAGACGCGATATATCCCGTCTCTACAGGGGTGAAATAATCCTTCAGGGAAATTCCGCCAAATTCCATTACCAATGCATAGCCATTCTGGTAAACCTCTAAGCCATAAAGTTGAATGATTCCAGAGAAGTTAAGATTTTTAGCAATGATGTACTGATTGCGAAACTGTACCAGTTCACTGAAGCTGGGATAAGGATTTTTCAGCAATTTAATCACTACAGGTTTTTGGTCAGTTTCTCGCTCAGCGCGATAAACTAAGGTTCTAGAACCGTTGTAAAGTTCAACGCCTACGTGATATCCGAGCTATACTGAGTTGAGTGCTAACCATACTACTAAATTCTGAAGACTTCCAGATTTAGTATTCCCACTGGGAACTTATCTATTGCATTGGCATTTGGTCTGCGTCCGCTGAACACGACGTTATGCCGCAAGCCCTCCTAGTAAAGGTTGTGGTGTCTTAGATAAAGGGTTTACACTATGGAAGGTTCAGGTAAAGTAAGCAGTAGAAAATTAAGAGCATGAAGTTTCTGTCAACAAAACTTGACCTAGATTCGTTTTTTGATAGCCTTGCAAAGGCTCAAGAGCGTCTTCTCTTGCTAGATTATGATGGAACTCTTGCACCTTTTTGCATAAAGAGGGATCAAGCTATTCCCTATTCAGGTGTCACAAACTTACTAAGTGATATTCGCCAGACTCAAACAACGCAGCTAGTTATTATTAGTGGACGTGCCATCCAAGACCTTATACCACTTTTGAATCTAGATCCTCCTCCCGAAATTTGGGGGTCTCATGGTTGGGAGCATTTAGATAGCAAAGGTCAATACACAATCACATCGTTTGATGAAGCTACAAGTGAAGCACTCTCCGAAGCTAAGAATTGCATTGAGGCGTTAGGTCTAATGGATTTTTGTGAACAAAAGCCTGTCAGCTTAGCAATTCACTGGCGAGGTTTACAACCAGAATCTGCAAATTTAATACAAAGTCAAATTCAAGAGAAGTGGAAAGAATTAGAAAAGAAATCAAATCTTAAGATACATTTTTTCGATGGCGGAGTAGAGTTACGTATTTCGGGTAAAGATAAGGGCACAGCAGTAGAGTCTATTATTTGCAATTTGAGTAAAGGAGCTAAAATTGCGTATCTCGGAGATGATGCTACAGACGAAGATGCATTTAGAGTCCTTAAGACCAGAGGGCTAAGTGTTTTAGTACGTGAAGAATTACGTTCAACTAATGCTGATTTATGGATAAAGCCACCTAAAGAACTCATTGAGTTTTTGACGAGATGGAAGCAGGCTTGTCTAACTTCATTTTCTTGAAATCCAATAGTAAAAAGTTATGTATTGAAATGTTATGCTAGAGTTTTGGATCAATGTAGCAGTAAACATAGTTTCCACACTAATTCTTGCTTTAATAGGTTTCATAGCCTATGCATATTTTTATTGGAAAAACAGGAAAGAGATTCTACATTTCTTTGGCATTAGCAACGCAAAGCCAAATGTTTCCATCTATCTATCAACGCTAAATATTAAACCTAGTGGTACAACAGGTATTGAGATGATTGATAAGGGATATGTTGGCGCAGCAATAAATAAACTGGAATATGATGGTGCATTACTAATACAGCACGAATTAAAAGCAAAACCTTTGGCATTGCTGCCTATAAATCTACAAGACTGGTTAGGTCAAGAAAATATTGAATTAAGAACTGTAGACGTACCAATCAAGCTAAGTCCTTCAAAAATTACTAATAGAGATCCGGCATTTGATAATAATTTAATTATTTTAGGCACTGGTGTATACAACAGTTTGTCCCATTACTATCTGAAAGAATATTTCATAAAGCATTCTGATCTTTATCCTTGGCATTTTTACCATGCAAAAGATAGTAAGGGGCAACGCATTATAGGTATTCATCGTAGAGGCTTTGAAGATTCACCTATAGATGAAGGACGTGATAATCATGTAGAACCTGCATTCATTCAGCGAATTCACGATGTAGATTGCAAAACTACTGTGTTTATTTGCGCTGGGCTTGGTTCCAGTGCTACGTTCGGTAGTGCCCGTTATCTATCTGAGCGGTGGAGAGATTTGCAACGAACGTTCGGAGAAGAAGAATTTGGAATTGCGCTGTTATTTTATAACCAAGATTCTGATGGAGAATTTGTAGGACAACCTCAAGTTTGCTATGAAGGCTTTCTAAGACGTATCCCATCCAAATTCCTTTAGATGGTTGATGCAGTAGAACAATCCGCTTGCACCCGACCGTTGAGAGGTTATTGGTTGAGTCCGAAAGGTCATTTGCTGCGGGTGAAGCTGAACGTTAGCTGGCTTAGTTCTTGGTTGGGGCAGCACTGCAAGGTTATCTGTGAGCATCCAAACTCAGGATGAGAATTTAGTATTTAGGTATATTATAGCGGTTCTCATTTGCATGAAATACAGGTCTTGTGGGATGGGCTTCTAGCCCGTCCCAGTGCGGGCAGGATGCCCACTCCACAAGAAGCATGTGTAGTGCATTCAATCAAGAAACGCTATAGGGCTAGATATCTCACTTTACCGGAGAACCTCGAGTACATGACAAACCGTGAGCAATTGATTCAGGAAATCGAACAGGCTCCCGATGATTTAGTACAGACAGTGCTGGATTTTTTACATCGGGTTAAAGCTAGACGCAAGAACCACCCTCTGGCAAAATTTGCAGGAATTTTAAGTGATTCAGAGGCGGAAGAGCTACAGCGAACAATCACGGCAGAATGTCGGCAGGTGGATTGGAATGAGTGGTGAGATTGCGCTTGATACCTCTACTGCTGTTCGTTTTTTGAATGGAGACGTGACAATTATTGAAAGGGTATTGGTTTTACCGGAAGTAATTCTGCCAATGATTGTTGTTGGAGATTTGATTCAGGCAGATTTTCGATACCCCTCCCAACCCTCCCCTTACCAAGGGGAGAGCAAGCGACAGTGCGAGTGGGATATTTTTTATTTATGAATCAGATTAAACATTCGTTCAGTAGGGAAGAAATTTTGTTAGTATCCAGATTTCGTCCAATCAAAACCAACTGATTTTTAGGCGAACTCTTCCATTCATCTGCATCTAAGTCAAACCGCGCACCACTCAGTTGAAAAATATGGCGCAAGTTACTATCGCTAAACCATAGTAATCCTTTAGCACGAAAGACATTTTTTGGCAAGTGATTATTCAGAAATGATTGAAATTTATGGACATCAAAAGGGCGATCGCTTTGAAAAGACATCGAAACAAATCCATCATTTTCTAAATGATTAGAGTGATGCTCATGATCGTGGTGATGATGATCGTGATGCTCATGATCGTGGTGATGATGATCGTGATGATCATGGTCGTGATGATGCTCGTGGGTATCTTCTTCCAGTTCAGATGTATACTGATGTACTGGAGTCAAATCCACACCTAAAATTAATGGTAAAGCCACTTCACCATATTGAGTATGCAGAATTCTCGCTCCCACTTTAATATCCTGGATATAAGCTTCTAATTCTTCCAGCTTTTGTTGAGTAGCAAGGTCAGTTTTATTGAGCAGAATTACATCTGCATAGCTGATCTGTTTTAATGCTGCTTCACTTTCGTAATGGTCAGGAGTAAACGCAACAGAGTCTACCACAGTTATGATAGAATCCAATCTAGTTAAATCCCTCAGTTCTGTACCAACAAAGGTGAGGATAATTGGCAGCGGATCGGCAACGCCAGTAGTTTCAATCACCAGATAATCAATGTGGTCTTCTCTTTCGAGTACTCGATAAACAGCATCAACTAATCCATCGTTAATTGTACAGCAAATACAGCCATTGCTCAGTTCTACCATATCCTCATCCATCTCAACGAGCAATTGGCTATCAATGTTGATATCACCAAATTCGTTAACGAGGACAGCAACTTTTAAGTTTTGCTTGTTTTGAAGGATTTGGTTAAGCAGCGTAGTCTTACCACTACCCAAAAAACCTGTAATGATTGTGACTGGCATTCCATATTTAGGAATATCAATCTCTTCGGTGTTTGTTTGTGTTTTTGTTACTGTGTTAGTCATATCAATCAATTTCAATTCAAAAGAATTCTTACTCATCCAAAAAAGGATTTTGCTACATCAACATCAGCGCTACTTCCTTAGCGAAGTACGTCAGAATTAAATCTGCCCCTGCCCGTTTCATGCTAGTCAAAGTTTCTAAAATCACCTTTTTTTCATCAATCCAGCCGTTTTGAGCAGCAGCTTTAATCATGGCGTACTCACCGCTAACGTTATACGCTGCTACAGGCAATTGCGTATAGTTTTTAACTTGACAGATGATATCTAAATATGATAGAGCAGGCTTGACCATCACAATATCTGCACCTTCTGCAATGTCTAGGGTAACTTCCTTAATCGCTTCCCTAGCATTTGCCGCATCCATCTGGTAAGTCTTCTTATCCCCAAATTTAGGCGCAGAATCCAAAGCATCCCGAAATGGACCATAGTATGCAGAAGCATATTTTGCCGAGTATGCTAGAATGCGTACATCAATGTATCCGAATGCATCAAGAGCTTTGCGAATTGCTCCGACTCTGCCATCCATCATGTCTGAGGGTGCAACCATATCTGCTCCAGCCGCAGCTTGAGAAACAGCCATTTTCACCAAAACTTCTACTGTGGGGTCATTGAGAATCATACCTTTAGGATCAACAATACCATCGTGACCGTGGGTAGTAAAAGGGTCAAGAGCAACATCGGTAATTACTAGTATATCTGGCACAGCTTGTTTAATTGCCCTTACGGTTCGCTGTACCAATCCTTCTGGGTTGTAGCTTTCGCTGCCAGTATCATCTTTCTTTGATTCCGGAATGACTGGGAACAAGGCAACTGCACCAATTCCCAGTTGATACACTTGTGCTATTTCTCTGAGCAGCAAATCCATAGTATATCGATAGCACCCAGGCATGGAGGTAATTTCCATCTTCTGTTCTTCACCTTCCATCACAAACATAGGATAGATGAGGTCATCTACAGTCAGAGTAGTTTCCTGCACCATGCGACGTAGGGTAGCAGTGCGACGCAGGCGACGGGGGCGATGAATTAAGGTGGTAGCTGTGGATGCAGCTTGATTGGGTGCAGAATTTTCTGATGACATGGGTAAGAAACTTGATTGTTAGCTAATGATAATGATAATCGTTTTGAGAGAAAATCTGTGTGCCGGAAGCAGACTTTAGAAAGTTTTGGTTTTGTTGACTCCAAAACCTTTATTGATCCCGTAACGGATTGTTTTGAATTCCACGCTTATTGTGCTTGGGTTGTATAGGGTATAAGTTGCTTCTCCTTGAGTGCGTCCCACATTCCCCACTCCAATGACTTGACGTGGAGTAATGTTGATGGTTTGGCGAGGATCTTGGCGATCGAGGGTGGTAACTCCTGTGGTGATAGAACCTGCTTGCAACTGGTATTGAAAAGCTAAACCAGATCTACCACAGAACAAGTTGTTAGCTTGCATTCGTTGCAGGCGATCGCACATAATAATTGGCGAAGTTTCGCTTGTGAGTTCCTCACATACAGATACAGTTGTGCCGTGAATTAACAAACAATCTAGTTCAAAGAAACCAAAATCTAGCGTTCTCAACCATTGCACAGTTTGACGAGAAACACAATCCCACAACAACTTAACTGTTTCTCCACCATATTTAGAGATTAACTCAGTAGCTTCGCCCGTAGCACCAAGACCATGCAAAATCAAACACTGTTCTTCCCACCATCCCTTACAGAGTGAAGGTTCTAACTCGCCGCGTTGAGGGTTCTGTACCCGTTGCACCAACTGTTCAGATTCTTGTGTTGGTCCAACCAAATCCCCCAGAATATACAAAGCCTCTACCGAACGCTGACGCTTAATATCTGCCAGCACAGCCTCATAAGCTGCCAAGTTCCCCTCAATTCCACTTAAAATTGCCCACTTCATATCGATTTTAGATTGTTATTGGTTGATTGTTAATTGCTAATTGTCAATTGTTACCAGTCTTCAATTAGCAATTAGCCATTAACTATTCCCCATTACCTTGTGCAAACATGAGTTGGGTCATCAGCACGTTCTGCAAACTCTAACCCATGTGCTAGACGCCAAGCAAAAATTGCTGGTAGCCCTTTTTCCAGAATTGCTGCACAGGTTTTCTGATAATCGTAGGGAACTTCTCGCAGCGTCACTGCCCCAGTATCAGTGTCATAAATCACATATGTAGCATTTGGTCGTCCATGTCGGGGTTCTCCTACGGAACCAACATTGACAATTTGCTTCAAGGGAGTGGTAAAACTTCTAGCCTCGCGATCGCCTGTAACGCGAACTTGCAAATTTCCTGCTTCTAGAGTACGGACGTAAGGTACATGAGTATGACCGCAAAACAGCACATCTGCTCCTGTGGAAAGTACTCGTTCTAACGCTGCAAAAGCGTCAAGTTCTGGTAATAAATACTCGTGGTTGCTGTGAGGACTACCGTGAACAAAAGCTAAGTTACCTTCAGATAAACTATGAGGTAACTGAGCAAGGAATTCACGGTTTTCTGGATGAATTTCTTTATTAGTCCACTCATGTGCTAATTTTCCCCTATTCTCAGCAAGTAAGGAGGGATAACTACAATCGCACGCATTTAGACCCTCAATTATATCTTCATCCCAACAACCAGCTAATGTGGGAATATTTAGGGAGCGAATTTGTGCAACTACTGCATTTGGGTAGGGACCATATCCCACCAGATCACCGAGACAATAGATTTTTTCGCATGAGTGCTTGTCGATATCCAGCAAAACAGCATCTAAGGCTTCATAGTTACCATGAATACATGACATAACCGCTATTTTCATTGTCTTCCCTCTTGAAGTAAAATTTGTTTTACCTGTTGTTGGTACTGCCAAATTGCAGCATCTGACAAACAGCAATCTTCTAAGGTTCGCCCCATCGCTGCTTCATCCATGTTTTGCCCCGAAACTTCTATACCACTAAAACGTTGGGGTCTACCTTGCAAATGACGTGGTAGGTCTAATTCTAAAAAATCAGTTGATGGCACTTTGACATAATCTGCGTAAACACATCGCCCATCCCCAACATCAAAAATTGCCTTAGCGCGGGTAACTGTACCGTAAGCACCATGAGTAATTTCATACCAAAACTCCTGTAAACTATCTTCATCGATAACTTGACCAGTGGTTGGGACGCGCCATAATTGGGTGGTAGTGATACTGTTATCAATCACCGCACTAGGTATAATTTGTTTTGCCCAAGCATGATACTCGGAGTCTTGTTCATGGGCAGGCAGGATGGCGATCGCACTATATGGTAAATTGTCGAGTATTTGCGCTATGGCATTTAGTTCTAAATAAAACCCCAGTTCAATATAAACAGCATCCTCAGAAAATGCTAACTGTGCTTTGAACTCAACGACTTGTTTGTCATTAAAAACTTTGACAGTAGGAAACTTTGTCGCAATGAGGGTTTGGTCAATAGGAACATTCCCGGTTCCCGGACTAAAATACGATACACGACTCGTAGCGCCACTATTGGCAATTTGCTGAGCAATCCAAGTGGTTTTTCCAACGCCAGCAGGACCTGCGACAACAGTAATTTTGGGATTAAGCATATGATAATGATAATAGTTTTTATGTTGCTTAAGCACGAATAGGGTGGGAAAGCGCGATCCTCGGCTTCAAAATTGCTGAAACAATCTTTTCGCTCGCCATTCTCGCACCAGATAAATTTCGCGCTGTTGGTCCTACTTGTAAAGCTGCTAACCCACCCATCAGGAATAACTCGCAACCCCACCAGCGTAAATATTCATCCAACACTGGCAAACCATTAACTATCTTAATTGGGTAAGCTTCTAAAACGGATTGTAATAACGCATCAGATGTAGCATCAAATTTAGTACCAGTTGATAACCAAATCCTACTATACTCATGTTGACTACCATCACTACATGTGACTTGCCAATTCTCACCCAACCAATCAGCTTTTACCACTTGACAGTTTTCATCAATTCTGAGATTATCCCTACGTACTTCTCTGCGTAGTTGCATTGCCATCGCCCCTGTCATGGAACCACCGTTACGCGCTTGCACAATCATTTCAAAGCGCTTTTCATAATCTTGTTGGGCAAAAAATTCCTTGAGATACTTTGGTCCTAACCAACCTGGTTCGGCATCAAATAATTTTTCTTGCAACTGGCGTCGGATCATCAAATGAACTTTTGCACCACGAGAAATAGCGCCTACTGCTAAATGTCCACTTGTTAAGCCGCCACCTACAATTAATACTCTTTCTCCCATTAAAGATAGTTTACGTAAATCTACTGTGCTTGAATGACAAATCCGCTCTTGAGGATACTCATGAGTGAGCTTGTTTACCCATTCCGGCATCTGTAGTTTACTACTACCTGTTGCCAGTACTACCCGTCGTGCAATAATTGATTGTCCATCTTGCAACCACAGGCGGAACTGGGGACGGGAGAAATCAGGTAAGAGTTCAATCCTTTCCACATCCAAAGGAATAACTTGCTCTTGCAACTGATGAACTCGAATCACATCAAAACAAAAATCCTCAAATAACTTAGTTCCTGGTAAATCATAGGGAGCAAATAGTTCATCTTGACGAGATTCAGCAAATTTCCTTAAAGCAAAAGGGTTCGGATCGGGATGATGTACAGCGGGAGAACGCAAATGGGGAATTTCCAAAGCTGCAAATTGTTTCTGCCAGCGACTTATCCATTTGCCACTCTTGTCCAACACCAGAAATCGACTCCGCATAGAGGAGCGTTTTTGCAGTAAGTGAGTTACCAATGTTAAGGTATGAGGACCAGCACCGATAATTGCTAGATCAGTTTTACTAGGTAAGGATGGTCGAGTGTCTTCCATCTTGAGCCAATAGTTATGATAATCATTATCATAATAGCAAGGCTCTTCTTATCTGTGTTCATCTGTGTTCATCTGTGGTTATTCCCATGTTTCTAAATCTTGAGTAGTATTGCGAATCAGGGAATTAAGCTGTTCGCGACGGGTTTCAAATTTGGCAGCGATCGCAATCAGTACGATCCCGACTAGCAAGCCAACAATCCATTTTAAGAAGGCGTAGCGCAAGCTCAGAACCACTAAATGATAGACACTAGTGATGAAAAATGTGGCTACTCCAACATAAAGAAAAGCCCGCACTCGCAAAGCTAATCCCGCAAAAATGGCTATGAGACTGAAAATTCCTGGTATCAGTGCTGTATCTTGATGAAATATAATCGCCAACCCACAAATGACGCTGCTACCTAGTAGCCGCAGGAAGTGGCGGCTGTCTTTATTCTTGGGCAACTTGAGGTTTTGATCGAATTGGGCAATGTACAGTAGCGATAAACCAAATGGTGTTACGTACCACAAAGCATCAGTGAGATTTAAGTGTGAAAACCAACGGAACAGCGCCCAATCAATTATAATTACGCTGATATAGGTAAAACGGAATTTCTTGGTCAGGAGAGCAACAAAGACATAAAAGGCAGCCACAATCAGCAAGCCGACTGGGGAAATTTGCTCTCTACTTTCCCACAAAAATATTATAGGCAGGATATACGCTGTGTTTTGCCAAGGTTTTTTTGACCAGCCCCAGCGTTCCCAAGGTAGGATGTAGAGAAAATAGGCTACCACCGAGGCTAAAGGCGCACTCCAAGGAAGTAATGGTTCTGCGAACAAGCGTCCTATGGCAGTAGAAAGCCAGTAACTTCTCATACCTGCTACCTCTAACAAGCCCAGGTAAACCCAGATTTCTGCTACTGACTGCTTGGGGGGTTCACATCGTCCCTGAAAGATGGCATAGCGTATCAAAAACACCCCTGCTCCCAAGCCCGTGAGGTGGTTTGCAATGGGAGTGAAAGTGGCAGACAGTAATAAGCAGCTACTGAAAGCCCAGTGAATATGAGCGACTGCTTTGAGTTCTTCTTTGGTAAAGCGTAAATAGTCTAAAAGCCAAGGTGAGAGAACGCGATAGGCATACATGATACTAGTACCGAGGACAGACATGGCAATTAAGCGATCAAAAGCCCCTCCGGGAACTTGTAACAGTTGATATAACAAAAGTTCATATGCTGAAATAGATACCCCTACGAGTCCCAAGTAAACTAGGGGTTTCAATTCTCTCTGTCGTCGCCCTACGCCAATGGCAATTAAAGCTACAGCTAACTCAGATAAACCAGTCCAGTTAGCAAAGGTAGAAGAGCGTAACGCTAAACCAAATACGCTGTACAATAAGGGCAGAATGTGCCAATGGTTTGTAAGTTTTGACTGTGGGTGTCGCCGTTGCCACCATTCCCCTAAAAGTTGAGTTATTAAACCCAAGGCAATGTTAGCAATCGCCATCTTAATCGGAGAATGGTTGCCGAAACCCAATGCTTGAGCAATCAATAATTCTATACACCAAGCGATGCCATAGAACCCCCAGTTTGTAAGTTGCTGCCAACTGCGATCAAAAATCGCTGCTAAAATTATCGCCCCTGAAGTTAAGTACAAAAATTCCGGCTTAGCCAATCCTTGGTAAACTAGGAAACTTTGCACACTCAGCAGCAACAACTGGGCGCTACATAATGAGATCGCCCACTTGTCTGTTGCCGTTGCATAAATTGCTACCAATTCATTATTGCCCCGACGAGACAATTTCCTGACTTGCCATAAACCGAAGATAGAGATGGCGCCAACTAAAAACCACCCCTGTAATGACAGTCGCGGTAAACCAGGCATCCCCTCCCACAGCACAGCAGCAATGAAACTCAGCCCATAACCTACAGTAATTACCGAATTTGAAAAGTATTTTAAATTGCTAGTATTAACAAACATTAGAGCGGTAGCAACAGCCAAACCAATTAATCTGGCTCCCGGTAGCGGTAAAGTTAGTAACTGAGAAACAAATATGGCAGCAACACTCAACCAACTGCTTGTGATGGGATGAATCGCCCTATTCGGGTTTTTAAATCCCAAGCTGGCGATGCCTGTAAGAGTCATAGGAGTGATTAACCAAATTAAACCCCAATCACTATTATCACCAGAACCATACCAAGTGCCAGCATTTACCCACAGTAGTGAATAACTTAGTGTCGCTAGCCCTAAACCAATGTGCCAACTACTACGTTGCCATATCCCATTGCGTAAACTAAATAACCACTCTGCAACTGCTAAAGCTAACAAAATGCTTGCCCAGACTTGTTGTGTTAGACTGGGTTTGAACAAATCAATGATTGAGCAAAGCGTCAGCACCAAAGCAATTTGAGTCATGTACACCAGACTGATTCTGGAGTGGCGCTGGTTAACAATTACCAAAGTGATTGTGGAAAATAGCAAATTTAGCGATCGCAAGGTGGGATTTACCAAGCTAATTAAGGTGAGCAAACTCCCAAAAACTAGCGTTAACTCTTCGGCAAAATCAGCCAATTGCAACTTGTTACAGCGTTGAAGTCTATCCGCTTTCGCCAACATGAAAATCACGTAGGGAAACAACGCTACACTTAGCAATGCCCAAGGTGTATTCTGAGCATGAGTCAGTTGAGTAGCAGTAGCGATAGCCTGCTGTTGAATTGGGGAAGGCACTAATCGCCAACCCAACCAAATCGTCTCCAACCCAATCGCGAAAATTGCCGCTACATCCATCCATACACCATGTCGCTGCAAGCGGCGATGGCAAAACCACCAACCCAAGATGCTTACAGCTGTTGCTTGCCAGGGTATTGTAACAACCGATACTAACCAACCGCAGAACATCAAAACAGCGCCGACGAATTCCCAGGGCTGTGCCACCAAAGCTACAAGAGCGCCACAGATACCAATCGCTAATCCTAGTTGTTGAACATCTACGTGGACAATAAAAATTGCCCGTAACATCAGCAGAGCTAAAGCATAAATAATTACAGATGAAGGTACGATACCCAAGCCAGTTTGCCCTTCAGCAGTTATCTGCCTTTGCTGGGTGTGATAGATTGTAACAATGGATGTGAGTGCGATCGCCACATAAATAGCAATCAAGGGAAATCCAGGTATCTGCCAACCCAAGTTTAAGTACGACAGTCCCAGAATATTCACGGCTAGCAATTTCTTCATTGGCTTGTCGCCAATAAATAGCCGATGGTTGCACATTAAAACAGTAATAGCTGTGAGGATAACAGAGGCTGAACCAACCACAATCCAGTTAAGCCGGAAGCTATCCATTGCCCAAAAGTTCACAGGTACTAATAAAAGGGTGACAATGAGCAATGTCCGAGATGTCAAGCTTAAATTAGGTTGTCTGCCAGCCCAAAAAGTTAACCCAGAGAAACTTGAGGTATAAGCAAGCAAAACCCCATACTGAAAAGATGGGGGAAACTTCTCCCACTGACTGGCGGCTAGTACTCCAGAGGAAAGCACTACGAGGAACATTCCTAAAAACAGTAGCCACCGGACACTCAATTCTGCTCCCAGAGACTGTAACATCCTAGCTAGGACGGTGGGTTTCTTGGTTGCTGGTAATGCCGGCAACGTCTCTACAGTGGCTATCTCCTGTTGTGCAGGTATTGTCTTTTGTTGTAATACCACAGAACAAACCAGCTCTCGACATATCTGTCTGACTTGAGCATCGGATATCAAACCTAAGCGCAGCCAGATATCGAGTCCTGACAATAACTCAGGATGGTAAGAATTAAGATTGATTTCTATTTTGAGTAAGCGATTTGTCGATGACATAAGTTGCGCCCCCCAGCGCGATACTTAAATCATCAACTCGATACAAGCATATGCACTGGTGAGCTGTGACAGTTATTGGGGCGTACTCCAGTAGCATTCTAGCTTTAAATCTATTTTGGTGAAAAAGATAACTGTGTAATGTTTCTTAACGCAATACTAACTTGTTTTGTACAGTAGCTGACTGGATGACATAGCTATTGCTTGTAAAGACCTGAATATCTGGAATAACAGTATAGTCCATGTCATCCGTAATAATTTTGATTTGCCCTGCGCCTGCTCTGGTTATGGTTTCAAGGAGCAGTAAGTCGTAGCCGTCAACAGCTTGAGTTTGGAATCGTCTCAAAGCTGCGTCAGTTGTTGCTTCATCTACTGTAAGATTGACAGGAACAGCAAATGCCTTAACCTGACTCCACACTGATTGAACTTCAGCAACGATATTTGCTCGTTCATTAGGGTAATTGTGACGATATTCCTTGATTGGTATATTTCCATGAGACTGGATATAAATTTCATATTCTGTTTTCTCAATGATATGAGCAAGCTCTGCCAAAATCAGCCCGGAGTAAGTCAGGGTGGCTCCATTTGAAAGAGCTTGAATGAGATAGCTGGGATAATTCCTGATTTGGTAGGTTCTCGCACCAAATCCGGCATTTGCGTAAGTCAGCCAAAACCAAACGTTGGTATCTACAAGGAAAATGTCATCCTGCTGTGGAGTATCAGTTCTGATGTCGATCACATCAGCTTGGATGTTGAGATTAACCGCCATACCTTAAAGAATTGCCGCCTGTTGTGCCATCACTGTATCAACCGCATTGCGGTATTGCTGATCGCAGTAGTAACGTTTAGCATTAACAATAACACGCTCCAGAACATTCAACCCATGAGAACCCAGAGCAGTAAATTTCACCAGTTGGTTAAGGTTACTTGCTGGAATGTCCTTCAAGAGTTGAGCGATCGCAAAGTTAAAGAACAAAGACGCAAATACTTTTACTCCAGTAAAATCCAATTCTACAGGTTTGCCTGCAAGTAGTTGTGGATGAATTTTGTCGTATATCTTCTGCCCACCTTCTGCTGTAATGGCGTATTCTCCTACAATATCGTAAATCTTGTATGTCATTTGTCTCCCTTTTTCTATAACAGCTTCTAACTGCGAGTTTGATCCAATCACTTCGCCGAAGTAGATATCTCAGTAATGTCTAGTATATTCTAGCGCAAAGCCTCCAATCGATAATTCACGTTCTAAGAACTATTTGATAGTTTTCAAATTCATTAACTATAGGTCTATAGCAGTAATTGTACGTAACTTATGTATTAATAACAGTAGATAAAAATCGTATTTAGTCAGTATCTACGGAATTTCTCGCAGTAATTACAGTTAAAAAAATAGCTCGTGTTCGTGTATATTCTGAAGACGTTCTTTTGCCTAGTATATAGGATATAAAGTAACAAATTTAACTTTATATGGGAGTCGTAGTGAAGGATGAACGATCATCAAAAACCGAGTGGTAATTAAAAAACCGTCATGTGGACAAGCGCTCTACAAACTTTAAAGTAACACAGACATAATTATAATGAAAACTTTATTTGAAATTTGTACTCCTCGTTCTGACATATTAAAAGGAGATATTCGAGAGTCTGATTTTGCCGCAGATTTAGCTCAAGTTATTAATGGCACTTCCCCTCTAGAATATGCTCTGCCAAACCTATTTTTTGCCAATACTCACCCTACTCAAGGATTAAAAGCATTATTAAAAACCGTTTGTCAACGATTGCAAGGAGTGGGCGGTTGTGCCGTGTTGCGTTTGGACACTCAATACGGTGGTGGCAAAACCCATAGTCTGATAGCTTTAACTCATGCAGCACAGGGAATGAAAGGAGTCAATAACATCGCTGAATTTATTGACATTAACCTCGTTCCTACAACCACAGTTAGACTCGCTGCTTTTGATGGGGAAAATGCAGATCCTGTCAACGGTAGACCGATTGGTGATGGTTTAAGGGCTTATACTCCTTGGGGGGAACTAGCCTATGGATTAGCGGGGGTAGCTGGATATGAAAAGGTTCGTCAAAGTGATATTGAACGAGTTGCACCAGGGGCAGATACGATTCGGGAGTTATTTGGCAATAAGCCAGTTTTAATTCTTCTAGATGAGTTATCTATATATTTACGCAAAATTAAGGGGAGACAAGAACAAGAACAACTTACGCCCTTTCTTACTGCTTTATTTAAAGCTGTCAGTTCTTCAGAACGAGCTTGTGTGGTTTTTACTCTAGCAGTTGGCAAGGAAGGGAAAGCGACAGATGCATATTCTCAAGAAAATGAATTTGTAGCAGAAAAACTCGACGAAGCGACTAAAGTTGCAGGTAGACTGGCAACTTTGCTCAATCCTACTACTGAACAGGAAACTGTACAGGTTTTGCGCCGTAGATTATTTGATCGTATTGATGATCATGCAGCTTGTGAGGTGATTCGTGCTTATGAACAGTTATGGATGACTTATCGCAGTGACTTACCGACTGAACGGGTGAATGTGGATCGCGGAGCAGATTTTAGCAATGGCTTTCCTTTTCATCCAGCATTGATGGATTTACTTACGGATAAAATCTCTACTCTGAGTACATTTCAGCGTGTTAGAGGAATGTTAAGGCTGTTGACACGCACGATCGCTCACCTGTGGCAAGAACAACCCACAAATACCTACGCAATTCATTTACACCACGTCTCACCAGGTTACATTCCGATTCGAGATGAGATTAACACTCGGCTGGAATTAGGACGGTTTGACCCCGTGATTCAAAATGATGTGACGGCTACTGATGGAGGAACTTCGTTAGCACAACAGTTAGATGCGAGATGGTATAGAGGTTTAGCTCCCTATGCTTGTTTTGTAGCTCGTAATATTCTCTGGAATACCTTTGCATTTAATGAGAATTTACAAGGCATAGATGAGTTGAATTTGCGTTATTCTATTCTCGCTCCTAGCTTAGATGTCAGTTTTATCAACGATGCACGTCTCAAGTTTATCGCTGAATCAGCCTATCTAGATGACCGTCCGGTTGCTCCTTTACGGTTTTTAACGGAAGTTAATCTTGGTGTTTTAATTCGTCGTCAGATGAAGTTGGTAGATACTAGCGAGGCAAGAACGCAATTACAAGACCGTATTCGTGAGATTTTTACTGGAAAAACCTTTAATTTAATTCCTTTTGCCGGTGGTGCATATGATGTAGGGGACGATGTAGGGGATGGAAGACCTTATTTGGTTCTGATCAGTTATGACGCTGAAACTGTTCGGAATGACGCGGTGACTGTGCCACATTTGGTGGAGAATATTTTCCGCACTCAAGGTTCTCAAGGAAAGTTCCGTCAGCTACAAAATAATTTGGTGTTTTTGGTCGCCGATGATGCCAGCCGTGATGAGATGAAAAATAAGATGATCTATCGCTTGGCATTAGAAGCGATGCGCGAACCAGATCGGTTAGGGCAATTACCAGAACACCAGCAGGATAAAGTTAACGAGCTTTACAAGAAGTCTGAACAGGAAGTAGCGATTGTGATTCAGCAGTGTTATCGCCATCTTTTTTATCCGTCACGCGATCGCCTAGATGGAGCAAGCGTTGATTTAGCTCATACAGCCTTTGATTTACCTTCTGCTTCCGAACGACCAGGAAATGGACAGCAAGAAATCGTCAAAGCGCTGATGGATAATCAAAAATTGCTTCCCCCTAATAATGACCCTCCTGCGCCGAAATATGTCAGGGATCAGACAAAATTAAAAAAAGGACAAATCAGTACAGCAGAATTGAGAGCAGAGTTTCGCAAAAACCCCCGTTTTCCTATCATGCTCAGTAATGACCCCTTTGTAAAGATGGTAAGGTTGGGAATTGAACAGGAGCTTTATGTTTATCAAAGTGGAGATTTATTGTTAGGAAAGGGCGACCCCTACGCGGAAATAAAAATTGACGAGCAGTCGATTATTTACACAACAACTTATGCTAAAGAACATCGCATTTGGCCTCGTCCTGCTGTAACGAAACCGACTGAGAACCAAAACACTTCTCTGGAAAGTAGCTCCTATAAAGTTGGTCCAACTAAAATATTCAACGCAGGAGAACAAGGTGGAAGTTATGGTAATGGTAGCATTCTTTCTACCAACTCAGAGCAAACCCCTACACTTTCACTTTCTCATCCTCGTGTGTTTAAAGCAGAAGCACCATTGCGGGAAGCACTGACTAAAATCTGGGAAGATGCACAGGGCGCACAAATTAAGAAAATTAGCCTGCTGAGTTTAAGGATTTTTGATAATAGTGATGGGTTTAAGCTGCTTGGGGCAATCAATACCGTATCAGGTGCAGATAAACAAGTAAAACTGACTGCTGAATATGAAACTACTAATAGCAGTAGTTTCAGTATCGAATTTGAAGGGCAGGTAAGTGATGCTCAACCGATTAAAGATTTCTTACAACCTCAACTGCGTGCAGCTTCAGAAACTCAACTAGAGATCACCTTTACCTTAACCTATGCGAGTGGGCTAGATCTCAACGGAGACGAACCGAAAAAGATGACGGAAAAGCTGACTAGATTTGCAACTGGTGCTGCTTTTGTAGAAGCATATGCAGAGGCTTGTTAAACAATGGTTAGTTCTGTTCTTCCATTCATTCAATTTTCAAATCACCATAATTCTTTCACTAGAAATGTGAGTAAACCTCACTATCAGTTAAAAGTAGAAAAACTGCCCGGAAGCGATTTATCCTTAGAAATTTGGCAGTTACCAACGCCTGCTACACCTCATCTCAAAAACCCCAAACGTGTTGCCGGACTTAAAGGCAGAAATTTAGCTTTAATTGAATATCGTTTATTGCGACAGCTTAAGCAAATCGATATTGATTTAATTAATTTGCAACAAGATAAACAGAAAGAGTTTGAGCTTGATGAAGAAAATGCTTTGAGAATTGGTTTAATGTTCCGGGTATTAGCACCAATGCGAAATCGGGAAAATATGCGCTGCTGTGCTGAGGGAATTGAAGAGATGAGTAAGGAAGAAGCAGCTTATTGGCTGGGAATGTCCATGCACCGTAAAAATCCCAAACGGGTATTAATGGCGCTGCGGTGTTTGTTAACAGATCCACATAAAGATTAGAGGAATAAAGAATGACACGACGTTTAATTGAAGAGTGGTTACCCGTAGCTGAAATTGGCTTAGAAAGTCTTAGAGAAAGACGCTCAATGACAGCTTTACCTCCTATTTATTATCTTCATGTTTGGTGGGCAAGACGTCCGCTAGTAGCGTCACGCGCTGCGGTTTTAGCTTCTTTATTACCTGCAGATGCTGACCAGAAAAAGTTTCTTCACGTTTTAGGAATTCATGGCGATCCCATTGCAACTCGAAGAAAAATTGATTTAGCAAAAAGAACAGGAGAGAATTTAGGAACCAATGTTTATGGATATGAACGAGCATTCTCTTATATTCCGGTTCTCCCGGCTTTTTGGTGTAAACTGTATATGTAGATACTTTTTACTCACTTTTGTTGTCTTATGGACTTTCAT
>NZ_JACXAE010000035.1:390-664 GCF_014698965.1 Iningainema tapete BLCC-T55 | reverse complement strand
AAGCATCGTTAGGGTTGAGGCGCAACACTTGGTTGTAATCTTCTATTGCTCCTTTTTTATTTCCCAACTCTCTACGGACAATCCCTCGGTTGCCATAGGCTTGAGCATAGTTAGGATTGAGGCGCAGGGCTTGGTTGTAATCTTCTATTGCCCCTTTTTTGTCTCCCAAGTCATTACGGACAATCCCTCGGTTGTGGTAGGCTTGAGCATAGTTAGGATTGAGGCGCAGGGCTTGGTTGTAATCTTCTATTGCCCCTTTTTTGTATCCCAAGTC
>NZ_JACXAE010000035.1:0-291 GCF_014698965.1 Iningainema tapete BLCC-T55 | reverse complement strand
CACTACGGGCAATCCCTCGGTTGTTGTAGGCATTAGCATAGTTAGGATTGAGGCGCAGGGCTTGGTTGTAATCTTCTATTACCCCTTTTTTATTTCCCAACTCTCTACGGACATTCCCTCGGGTGATGTAGGCATTAGCATAGTTAGGATTGAGGCGCAGGGCTTGGTTGTAATCTTCTATTGCCCCTTTTTTGTCTCCCAACTCATTACGGGCAATCCCTCGGTTGTAGTAGGCTAAAGCATCGTTAGGGTTGAGGCGCAACACTTGGTTGTAATCTTCTATTGCTCCTT
>NZ_JACXAE010000034.1:15783-178643 GCF_014698965.1 Iningainema tapete BLCC-T55 | reverse complement strand
TTAGGCAGTTACGTTGTAGAGTGTTTCTCCAAAACTCTGGACTAATAAGCTTTCCACAACGTGGATTCCGCATAATAAACCCAGTGCTTCACCTATTCGTAGCCCTGTTTCGTATAGCAACCTAATGAGAAACTTGTCACGTCTCGTGTTACAAGATTCAACTAACGTATTCACTTTCTCAGGTGTTAAACAACCAGGGAATCTAGAAGGTTCTTTTATCTTTAATAGTCGTGTCTTAACTTCTTTACCCTTGCTAATATGGTGTAAAAAAGGCTTGTATTTACTTCCTGGCTGTAATTGATAGCGCTCGGCATTCACACCCTTTGTTACCCCTATACGTTCTTGAAACTCATAGAATCCACAAACAGTTGTCAGGCAGTGATTAATGGTTTTCTCGGAACGAAGAGAAACAATAGGCTGAACAGATAAAACCCCGGAATTAGGGTTTCTCAACCAGTGGATAAAGTTTGATAGCTGCTCCATACTAATTTCGCGCCAATTTAGCTTTGAAGAACGCAAAAACTCCCAGAACAGCTTCAGGTTGTGAGCATAAGTCTGAATTGTGTTTGGACTCCGCCCTATGCTGTCTAAGTAATACAGGTATTTTTGAATTGGCTCAATGGGTAAATAGTCATCATCCAGCACCATCCAAACCTGACGGTTGGTGTCCGGGAGGATACCTTTTTGGACTTTCATCCTCACTACCCCTCTTTGTTTACATTGTAATTTTATACTACAAAAGGAAGAAACGCAAAAACAGCGTAGTAAAAAAACTTAACTTTAGCTACGCTGTTGTTGTTGTTGTTATTTAGAATTTAATAAGACATAAGTGTTCAGATGATAGCTCATTCTGGAGAATCTATGAACGTTTCTTTATAATGAGCATTAGCTATTGGTCGTGGTTTAACTATTTGTGCATATATAGGTGACTTACCGACTAGTAGTTCTAGCTGTCCAACAGTATTTGTTCATTTATATCCCTCTTTAAACTACTGGTAGCAATGTATTCTACTACCAGTAATAATTGTTTATGCCGACTGTTTAATTTGAGTTAAGGCTATTAACATTTCTTGTCTGTTGAGATGTCTCTTCTTACCTGATTGGGGTTCTTTAATGGCATAACTCCATTTTATTCCAGCCTGCGAACATTTTTTTCTTAGTTGTTGAACAGTTAGTTGTTTGCTTCTTGGTGGTAGATTAACGTTGGATTTGGATATTTGGAGATTAGATTTTTTAGCTACTATTTTGGTTGTTGCTACTGCGCGTGATGTGGATGTACTACAATTGCAGTGTTTCTCAAAAGCAATAGATAGTTCTAAGATAAATTGCCAAATGAACAGTGTAGAGAAGCTGTATATAAGGATGTAGAGAAGGTTTGTTAATAAAACTTGTGCTAATTCCATTGTCCTATTCTTCCTGCTGATATAACTAATGACTGGCTGTTTTATGAAGCGATATGCCAGTCTTTTATTCATACTAAGCGTTAGCTTTTGTGGTGTTTGAAAAGGAAATCCCCTGCTAGGTATTTCCTTTACTAATTAAATCATAAATACTTGATAAGTGTGGAGTGTTTTTCCTATTTTTGTGAGGATATCAAGTATATAATCGGCATCAATGCCGCAGTAAGTGACTCGACCTACAGTAGTTGTGGATGTGGAAAATTCGGTATGGAAAGCACGAACTTGGCGGTAGTATTCCCGAAGCTTAGGAAGGTCTTTCTTGGTGAATAAAATGGGTACGCCTTCTTCGTAATAATCACAGAATTTGGCAATATCATAGGCTACGTGGCTAGGTACTGATTCTACAAGAGTTTCAGTATTTTGGCTTTCAAGACATTTGTAAAAAGTTTTGGACATTGTAATACTCCCAAATATGTCAGGAATATCTGCGTAGCAGTTGTCTGCTAAGAGCGAGGTGGTTTGTAATTTGATTTTTTTAAAGTAGATTTAACTACTTGATGTTAATTCTTCAGAAAAAAGTAAACACAACTTATCATTCAAGTTGTGCTACTTTGTTTATATTTTTAGTACTTAATATGGTATACGAGGTAGAATTAGATGCGGACAAGATGAAATTTTAGCGTCAGGTATTTCTACCATAATGTAACCATTGTTGTAGAGCCATTTACTACTTCTACCTGGCAGTTTTCCTTGTTCATTAAGGAATTCGATCCTGTCACAGATATTATAAATAAGTGCGACTTTGCCATCATCACTCTTGTCGGATGGTAGCATTTCTAGGGTTGCCTCGTCATCAAACTTACCATACTCGCGGAAGTATATGAGTCGGATTGAAGGAAGTTCCTTTTCAGATGATTTCTGTGTTTTAACGGGCTTGTATTGAGTCGAATTGGTTGAGAAAAGCTTCTCTTTGTTTGAGGGTAGTAGCAAACAGGGATATCCCATTCTAGGAACATCAACCATGATAAAACATTCGTTTTCTAGCCAATTGCTATTGACGGCAGGAAGTTTTTTACTGATGCTTAACTGTTTTACCCTTTGGCTAATTTTCCACATTAGCGCTAGTTTGCCATCTGTGGATATTTCTTCTGGTAGTAAGTCAAGGTTGCCGTTGGTGTAGAACTTACCACTATTTTTGAAGTAAATGAGGCGGATTTTTGAATAAGTTTGTATGTTTGAATTCATCTCTAATGCGTGAATTTAATTTTATCCTCCTCGAAGGTGTAACCTTCGTTGTGGGTTACTTTTTAGTCGATTGTTTGAATAATTTTGTCACCTGTGGAGACGCGAACACTTGTACATGGCGCTGCACCAAAGCGACTGCGAGTAACCCCTTCACTGTCGTGGCACTGCTTTTTGTGAAGTGTGCTGTTGTGAAAGAGTCTGAGCTATTTTATAGAGTGCCGATAATTTTCTTTCAACCCAATCAAAAAGTAACCCAAGTCGTTATAAAATGACTTGGGTTATTTTATCTGAAATAACTTCTTTACCAACATTCCCAACAGTAATTAACATTCAACATTTTGTCATAAGCTTCTGCTAATGTGGCACAAGCCCAGTCTTCGACTAGATATCTCCCTTTGCACATGCCTTTGAAGCGGTCGTAGTTATCTTTGACCGTGGGTGATTCAGGTTTTTCGAGTCTAAATCCGCGCATCTTGAGCTTTATCAGCCAGCCACTTGAAGTTTAGATTTTTGGGGTAAGATAGCCATAACAAGGCACTGCGAATAGTTTCCGCAATGTCTGGTTGGTCGCAAATAAGTTCTATATCTTCCCCTTTGTTGTGCAGCCACAACGTATGTGAAAACGTCTGCCATACGTACTTAGCCGAACGTGCGGTGTAGTCGGGGGCTACGGTTAGTCCGCGTTTAGTCCACCCTTCAAGAGGGATGTATTGTTCTCGATTTTTCATGTTGATCCACAGCCACTGTTTATATGCTCGAGTTACGGCTTCTTTTTGGCTGGGGTTTGTAATTAAGAAGGGATTTGCGAGTAGGAGTGCATGGTGGTTATTTTGGGGAGCGGTGCAGCGGATAATTATAGTCTCCGGAGTTCTTTTGTTACTGCAACAAGCGCCGATGGTGATGATGCCGGGAGTAGTTTGATTTTTCATGTTAGATGCTCAGAAATAATGCCGCCTGGTTTTGAGATAGGCGGCTGAATGTTGCTGTTAGCTGTTTTTCTTACTATGAGTTTTTCTGACTGATTTCACCTTAAATCGTACCTGTTTCCCAATAGTTACCTCAGCAACATTGCTGACATCTTTACCTGATTTGTATGCTTCGAGGATTGCCTTGTTATTAGCTTGGTACTTGATAGTTCTAAATTCATTTGGGAAATATTCATCATCTACCTCTACTAATAAGTTAGCCACTTTAGGCGGGTTGTGCCTAATTTCGATTTCTCTTTCCCTGCCGATATTTCTGTCGTTGATTAATCCTATTTCATGTAGGTGAATTAATGTGTGCTTAATTTCCTCAAGTTGAGTTTTACGGCGTGAAATTACTTGGTCGTGAAGTTCTACAACTCGTGCTTTCCTCTCCTCCCAGGTTTCGATGTCCACATTTAACTGATCAACAACCCAGGCGATCGCATCGATTTTGTTTTCAATACCATCCTGGACGGACATTAGCTGTTGGACGAGTTCTTCTACTTTCCCTTCTTCTCCTAATTCTGATAACTCTTCAATAAGAGACCAGAGTTTAGCAGCGTCAAGGCATAATTCTCTTAGGGAAAGTTGGTTGATTTCTCTTTCGATTGCTTGAGTCATGATTTACTCCTAATATGAAAAACCAGTCTTCAGTAACAGAAGACTGGTTATTGACAATAAAGAATTGATGCTGTGAGGAAGATTGACTTAGTACCCATACTGCATGTGGTAGTAGTCTTGCCTTTCTTGCGCCAGTTCTGCCTCGTAGTCGTAGTATTGTGCTTCAGTAACTATTGGTTGCTGTTTTTGTTTTGACTTTTGAGGAGTTGTTGTATAATTAACTGGTGTATTCATGTTGCAACTTCTAATTTGGTCATAGAAGTTGTGCGTAGCACTTGATGTTATTTAAAAATAGCCGAGGGAAATGTGTTAATTTCCTTCGACTATTTAGGTTTAATGGGATGAGGGTTTTTACGTTAGAATCAGTTCTTTGGGCTTAGTTTTAGAGTTGCGATCGCTTGCTTTCTCGTTGATAATTTTCCTATATAATTCGTTAAGGTAAAGAGAAGCGCAAGTATATAGATTTTCCCACACTTCAATATTGCGGCTTATTTTGGCACCTACCGAGTTGCCTGCAGCTTTTTCTTCTTTGAGGTAGTCTAGGAAGTGTTTTTTCCATAAGTGTTGTAGAAGGTTTTCGCTAAATTCTTCAAAAGGTAATACCCACTTGTATTCCTTGTCTAGGAAGACGCGAAATGCTGCTACTACAGGAAGAGCCAAATCAGCTGGTGCGCCAAATCCGAACGAGTATTGACTGTCGGGAAGAAGGGTGTTTTTTTTGGTGTCGATGGATGCGAGGTTATTGTTACCTTTTCTTTGGGGATTGCTTAGATATTCGTAAATGATTTCGTAGAGGCGCTGTTCTACCCACAAGCTTTGGGGTAGCAGGTGCAAAAGTCTGCTTATCCTCTCCTTTTCAGAGTCAGTTATTTCAGTTGGAATACTAAGACTTGTAGGGTGTTTTCCTCTTTTTTTCTCATTATCAGGGTTGTAGCGGTTGCAGTCCAGACACGTAAGAAGCTTGTAGATGTGGTTGACCGAACAGTGCGAATCTTTGGGAGCGCTACTTTGGTTTTGGTAGTAAGCGATGCGGAATTTTTTCTTTTCTGTACGCTCCAGCTGGGTGATATAGTGTTTAATAAAGTCATAATCACCTCGGGCGTTGATTTTAGACCGTGCGTCTACAGGGGAGTTGGTATTAGCGGCAAGACTAATATCTCGTGCCTCCTCTTCGCTTAAACCAACATGGATAATTACTTTGACCTTTGCGTTTTTGAGTTTGTAATCGTACCTTATAGCGTTTTCAAAGGCTAAAACAGAATGCCCACCGTTTAAAATGCCGTGGTGGGTATAACCTTCTGAGTACTCTAAAATTTCTAGTTCCAGTTCTTGTGAGTTTATTACCTTGATCTTGTTAACTGATATTGTAATACCACTGTGTTTCTCTACGAATTTTTCTGGAGCAACAAAGAGCGAGTCAAGTATTTGCTTGTAGACTGAGCTTTTGCGATTTGGCTCTCTAATGTTAGGTGTAAGAGGTAATTCGTAGGGGAAGTCTTTTATATGTGCACAGGCTATAATACACTGGGGTTTGGGTGATGATATTAAGTATGAATAGTTGTCTACCTTAAGTTTGTAGGTTTTTGGCATGTTCCTTGTTGACTAATAGTTGGGACTTTGTTGGTTAGCTTTATATTTTTATCATTTTTACTAGTTTCTCAGTACAATTGTTAAAGATTGTTACTTTAAATGCCGATTTTTTGATTTTTTATCTTTGAGGCTAAGGCTCACTAAAGCTTTAGACAAATAACGCAGGGATACCGTACCACTGGTATAATACCTCTAGAAAGCGCTCCCGGCGTTCGATTGCGTCACAGAACTAATACGAGTGGGTTGTTTATTGGCAGCATTCGTGACAGGTTAAGACAGTGATACGTTTGTCAATAAGCTTTATTGCTTAAATATTTAGGGCAAGCTGAGGTGTCAAACTAACCGAGGAGGAGTTTGATTAACACCATGCCCAAGCGCACAAACCGCAATCTTAATCGCGTACAGAAGCACAACCGACAAGCGCCCTAATGATGAGGCGCTGATTTAAACATGGGCAAACTTAAGGATTTAAGGCAGGAGAGCGTCAACAAATGGAAACTCTCTAACTTTAAGTTGTTTGGGAAATTCATTGATATCTCCCCCTTGAGGATGTTTTGTTTTCCAGTTGCTATTTTTTCCTAACTGTTTAACAAATACTGGAACATTGTATTTGTAGCACTGGTTGACAATATCCTCAATCCATTCAAAGTTACATGGACGCGATCGCAATCCAGATTCACCGCCGACAATTACCCAATTGATAAGGGTTTTACCTTGTTCATCGCGCCAACCTAAGTAATGGGTAATATCAATTTTCTCAAGCAGCGGTTCGCAACTGAGGAAGCGTATAGCAGCTTTTGTATTGATAAGGGTAGGAATTGCGCTGTCAGCAGCTTTTTGATTCTCGACTGATACTCCCATCCAGACATTTGGAAGTGGTATTGTAGGGTTTATTCCATCAAATGTACTTTCAATTCGCCTGCGGATAATATTGCTTTTTGAATCATCAAATTCCCACTGTAATCCGTATTGTCTTGAGATAGACTTATACCATTTTTCCAGTAACACCAAACGCGGTTGATGTAGGTATTCTTGCATTCTGTTATGACGTTTTGTAAGAATCTGAAAGGTGTGTTGCGGACACATTGCCATGATTCCAAACCCCATGTCTATCCATTCTTCAGGGACATTTTCGTGGTATAAATCGCTCATTGAATTAACAAAATAAACACACTGTTTTTTACGGAGGAGTGGGATATCAATTGCTTTGTTAACTAACACTACAGTTCCATCCCATTCTTTGACAGCTTGATATTGAGGGAACTTAGCAAGACGTGGTGATTGTGCCAATTGTTTGGCATAACAGTTATTACATCCAGCCCGAATTTCTGAACACCCAACTATATAATTCCAAGTTTCGGTTGTCCATTGAATCTTAGTAGTCATACTATTCCATATTTTGGGGACGAAAGTTTTTAGCCTGCCATGTCTGACAGGCTGTGATGCAAGTTGTACGCCTTTTTTAACTAGCGACTGGTAGTATTTCTGGAAGGAAATGTTTGTAGTTCATGACGGCGTATTTGTAGTCCCATAAACCGATTTGGGAAAGGAAGAATTTGTCCTCAATGAGAGATGGTTTGATAACCGTAATTACTGCTGGTGCAGTGATTTTGTTAGATGTTATATACTTTCTGGCTGTTGTACAGGTTTTCTGTTTTGGGTTTGTGTGAACTACGCTGTATTGCGGTATTCTTGATAGAGTTTTCTTTCCATCTCTGCGAGTTCTCAGCAGAAATTTTATTTTTTTAGCTCTTGGTAGTCTTTCCATCCTGCACTCTCCTTAATAATTTGGCGTGGTTTTTCTGACGTTTAAGTTGAATTTCAAGCTGGCGTGCTTCTTGTTTGCTTGAGGTTCTCCAAATATGGACAATTTTGAATTGAATACCCCTCTTTACTGCTGCGCGTGTGAATGCTGCTCCTGTCCCCTGTAAGTGCTGCTGGAACCTTTTCTTAAGATTGGCGCACGAACCTAAGTAGTAACGAGCCGAATGTTTCTCATTACCGAGTGCTTCAGATAATTCAATGAGATAGCAGCACGGATAGGAGGGTATTTTCTCTCCTATTTCCATTACTTTGGTTGATTTTTGGGGTTGAAGCGTGAGTTATTAGTGGTGGTTTATACGATTACAGAGGTAATACTCTCTTGCTCTTTCAACCAATCAAATACATTCGACTTACTCACACTAATTGGCGTATCTACCCCATGTATAAATATTTGAAACCAGCCAGTTTCTAACTCATAAAAATCTACAATCAACCCTGAATTTCTTGCTTCGTTTAGGGCTAATACTTCTTGTGGGAGTAGTTTCTCAATTCTTGACCTTTCTTCGGGAGAAAGTAGCTCCCACGCTTGGTCTTTAACGTTGAAGTGTCTGTATAAAGAGCAACGGATTTGATAGTAGCTATTAGATGAGCGGAGTTTCTCTGCTAGTATGAATGCTTCCTCTACTTCAACTGGCTGCTGTTCGGTAACACTACTGGTGGGAGAGTAGCCGTTCTGGCGGTTTCCGTCGGTGGCAAACTCCCGAACTTGGAGGGTGATGGCTTGCTCGTTTTGCTCTACGCTAGAGATAACTTCTTTTTTAGTTTCTTCACTCTCTATAGGGGATATTTCCACTTGTGGGGGTATCTCCGAATCAACCACAACCATTTCAGATTCAGCAGTCTCTTGGGACTGCTCTTTTTCCTGTGTAAGTTTGGCATGATAGTCGGTGATCGCTTCACGCAGTATAGCTTGTGGGAGTAGTCCGTATTCGTCAATTAGTTCCTGTGCCAGTACCCCTGTCTGGTGATTTTCTTCCCACAGGGGTGGAAATTGCACAAATCTCTCCCCTCTGGGGGTTCTGCGCCAAATTGATGGTTTTTCTTCAAAGCTATTTTGAGAAGCTTGTTTCTCAGCTTTAAGTAAGGCTTTGCGTTCCTCAATCAATTCCAGTACCACTTCGCAGGTTAATCCACCGATAGGGTAATCCTGAAGTTGGTTGATAATTGGTTTGTATTTTTCAGAACACAGTTTAAGTAAAATTGTGACTGGGATGGGTGCTAGATGCTGGGGACAGCAAGCGAACTCAAGGAAGTTTTCACCTATCTTGAGCGCCCGTATTTCTTCTGCGCTTCCCTTATCCCAACCGTAAGTATTTAACAGTCTGCGGTATTCTTTTTTGCTATAACTGGTTTTATATTCCCAAAGCAGGAAAGCGACGTGGAGATATTCTAGACTGCTGTTTTCAATATGTGCGGTTGGGTTGGGTTCTAGTTGATGTTTTTGGGAGTAGGAGATTGCCTTCTGAGTAGTTTCCATGATAAAATTTGTTTCGCTATTATAATTAGTCGGTCTTTCTTTAAGACCAACTTTCCCTATTTGGTAAACTGAATACTATGCTGCTGTTATTGGTAGCAAAGCGTATTGCTCTTGGTGCTGCTGTAAGACAGCGATCGCATAGCCCAAGGTGTGTTGGTGGTATTTGGGCATTTTTCTGAATGAGATATCTTGCCCCCACTCCTGTACTGTGGAGGGTGCAATCCCTAGTACCTGCGATAAGCTTTTGACACACTGCGGACGAAAGTTGATGTGCGTTACTGTAGCTAGCCGCTCTGCTGGTGTCATTCCCTCGAAGAATACTTTTTTTAAGAAAATTTCTGCACTTGCGCTTGGTGGAGTGTATTTTTTTCCTTTTACAATTGCGTTGATTGTGGCTCTGTCTAAGTTGCACTTGTTGATATAAGCCAGTGTTAGTTTTGTGTGCTGGGGCATTTTGTCAAAGCTAGGGTTGTTACCCCACTTGCGAACAGCTTGTTTTGTGACTCCCAGTAGTCCTGATAGCAGTTTGATACACGCGCTGCTGTACTGAAACCTTGTTTCTTCTTCGAGCAGAAGTTCTGGGCTGAGTTCGGCTATCCCAAAACAGAGGCGGAGAAATTGCCTTGGCTCTAATCCCTGCTGTGGTAATACTCTTAGGATTTTGCAATTGTTCATATAGGTCGGTAATTTTGTTTTTGGATGTTTTTTCTACTTAAGAGATTTTCTTGAGGAGAGATGTTTCCTAACACTTTACGGAAAATTTGGTTTATTTTACTAAATACTTTACAAAAATTTACCATTTTAGGAAAATTCTCGTTTGCTTTACACCGCTTGCTTTATACTTGTTTTGCTGCGTAAGCGTTTTTGATGATGCGGGGGTTGGATTTGTGCTAGAGTTATAGACTTATAGATATGAGTGATACTTCCGATAAAAATAAGCAGTACAAATATATTGATGTTCCATTGAATGATGAAATGGAACAAAAGCTGATGTCTTTGCCACCGGCTTGGGAGAGAACAACAGGTAATAAATCTAGGGGGAATAAACCTGAAAGTAAGCGATTGCGTAATTTGGTGGATTTTGCCTTTGCTTTTTTAGAATATTTAATATTGAACGGTATATCTTTACCAACGCCTGGTGGATTTGACAGATTTTTTGCGGCATCTGGTTGGGCTATTTATAAGTCTGGAACTACAGTACTGCCAGATGCTGGAACTAATGAAAATGTTCAGGATAATACTGTAGGTAAGCGAATTTCTACAGAAACTCAACTAGGTCGTGATTTGTTAGAAATTATTGAGGCAGATGAATTAGATGTTATTCAACCTGTAGGCAAAGAAGGTGTTTCTTTGTTGATTAAAAAGCTAGCTGCAGGTTATTTTGCTTACCAGCAGCTTGTAGCTAATTTGCGTAATCAAAATATACCAGAACCTACGGTTTTAGGAACTGAAGAATGGGTCAAAAAATACTTTTCTGATTCATCTTCTTGCCATGATTTATTAGAATTTATATTAAATATGGATACTCTTCCAGACCAGGAACAAATGACTTTTTTAGCTAATAAGTTTAAAGTGCGTACTAGACAATTATATAAAATTTATTATCTTATGCATGGTTGTTCTGGAGAGCATTCTGATTGTCATTGTGAAAATGAAAATAATGACAAGATGTGATTATCCTTGATAAATATATTATAATGTTCATATTTATCAAGGATAAATTTTAGTCCATTTTTTCTCGATCTATTTCTGTTAATTCTTCTCCTAACTTTAACTTTTCTATTTTTTTGTCTCTTGCTATTTTCTTGGCATCATCTGCAAATATATCAAGAATTTCTGCTTCGCTGACCTGAAATTTTTCTGTTAGTTGCTTTAATCTCTTTTGATAAGCCTTATTGCATTTGCTGACAAAGCAACTAATTACTATAGTAGCCATATCTTCTGGAGCATACCCTTTTTCTTCTAGCGTTGAAGTTAATGATTCATATAACCCTATAGGCATGCCTCCTCTAAATAATCTATATGGTCCGTCATATTGAATAGTTTTCCATTTCAAAAAATCTTGTCCGCTTTCATGAACGCACATTCTATCTATTGCTTCCCATGCACCATACTGTGCTGCTTCTGCCTTACCTAATGAAAAAGCACGGGTGATGTAAATCATTTCGTCGTATAAAGGTTTGGGGATATGACCCCTCAATTCTTGCGATCCTCTTTCAACTACTGATATTCCATTTATCATCCCCCTTTCAGGGTGGGCTTTTTTATCTGCCTCTAGTTCTTCAAGAGTTACAGGTTTTTTAGGTGTTTCTGGGTTTGGCATGATATGGCTTTAAGCTGAGGGGGCGACACACAATCGGATTTTCTGTCTTTACTATTATCTCCCGTAAGCTATGATCCTGACAAATTAAGCGGTGGATTGAAATTTAAATATATGTTTCATCGGAAAATCAGTTTTGAACATTGAGATTTTGTACCAGATGTTGTAATATCACCATTAGGATTGACAAGTTTCACGGGCACTGTCCGTAAGAAATTTGTCTTATACTAATCGTTTCTGACTTACAGCGATGGAATTAGCTGATTTGTCTTTGGCTTTTTGGAACGAGTTACAGCATTATGGCTGGAATTGCACTCCCGACTTTACTATTGATGCGTTGATAGTCAAAGTTGATAATTATTGTTTTGCTACTTATGTTCTTAAAAAATTTCGTGAAGTTTTAAAATCCTGGGCGATACGCTTTGGTTTAAGTTCTGTAATTATTAAGTACGGAGAGGATGTTTGGGATTTTTTTGATGTGGAGGCTTGCGTATCTCCCAACTGTATTTTGAAGCACAAGTCAACTCGAAATCCTTTTTTGCAAAAACAACAGGTGCTATCTATGGCTTCGATTCGAGCTTTGGAAGATATTCTTGGTCTGGATTATATGCGGTTTCAAGAAACAATTATGCAGTGTACATCCGAAGGTCTGATAACTTGTGCTGTGAGTAATGTTACAAACGTTTGCCTTCATACTAATCCTAATTTGGAGCAGAGTAGAGCTATTTGGAGTCCACCTCGATTGATTGGTTACAACTATTTAGAATTTTGGCGTGAAACTCTTCCACAACTGGAGACTTTGCAGCTGATTTTGGCAAGAGATAAGCACGTTAAGGGTTATGAGTACGAGGGCATTCGCCCAGATCGTTCGAGGTGTCGTTATTCAACGGATTTTTATTTGATTGACTATATGGGAGAGCCTACTCGTTTTGGTATCTCTCACAAAGAGGATTTTGAAGTTGTACGCATAGCACCTTCAAACTGAACTTAATTTTCTTTCTTTTCTCCTACAACCAAATAGGAACGTCTTTTTCCTGGAATTTCTCGTGGTGCTAATTCAACCGTATACCGTCCGTAGTTCGCACGGAGATCACCTGGTTGTATTACTGATGTTTCCCACCCATAAGTAGCAAATAATTCTTCTGGTTCATCTGTTCCAAATCGCCAGTGACCGCTAATTACGGCTTTGCTATTTTGAGAACCAATCTGCCACGATTTTACACTAACCAAATCAGCGCCTAAGTAGCTACCAGTAGGACTTAATTCGCTGATTGTTGAAAGCAATTGATGAACTTCTGTTTCATCAAGATACATCAGAAGTCCTTCTAAAAGCCAAACTGTGGGAATATTCGATTGATATCCATGTTGTAAAAGCAAATGCGACCAAGGCTGTTTGAGGTCGGTTGCGATTGTATGATGACGGCACTTTGGCGGAATCTCTTTGAGAATCTCTCGCTTATAATCAATAATTTCTGGTAAATCAATTTCGTATAATTGTGTTTCTGGTGGGAAAGATAGCCGATATGCTCGTGTGTCTAAACCTGCTCCTAAGAATACTACCTGATGAATTTTTGACACCACTTCCATGATGAAATCATCGAAATACTTTGTACGAACTGCTACAAACTGTACTTTTAGCTGGCTTGCTGAGTCTTGGGTTTTCGAGAGCCATTCTTTTTGTAAATTAATTGCAGCATCACCAGCTAGTTGTGCGGCGAAGGGGTCATCAAATAACCGATCTGGTCTTTCTGTTTCGATAGCTCGTTTTGCAGCCATTACTACTGCGGTGCGACATACATCTGATTGAATTGTTGGGGATTTACTAAATTGAACTTCCATGTTGATTAAAGAATTATTTGCTTTTGAGCTATTTTATCTAAAATTCGTTTTTTTGCTGTTTAAGTATTGAACGACAATTAACGGTGACAACCCCCATTATTCGTACAATAATCCGGAATTTCTCCCCGCAAGCGGGTTAATCGTCACAGTAGCCGTAGCACTGGCTTTGGCTGTGGCTTTCTATTTTGACTCTTCCAACCAGTATTGTGACAAGCGTACCCTACCTTGTACGTTCGTCACAGTGCGACAGGGTGAAGAGGTTGACAACCCAAAACATATCCAATATCCCCAAAAATCAACAAGTGCATTGTATTTTAATGCGCGATCGCTACGGCGATCTAATCCTTAAATATCGTAGTCAAAAGTAGTTAATCAGTATCAATCTCCCTAATTATCCGTTCCATACATTCACTTGCACTTAGTCCGGCATCTATGGATAGAGCTAGCAGCTTTATAGTTGGGGCGATTGGCTTGGAACGAATACTGTTGCAACCGAGAATAGAGTGTTTCTTCCATAAGGTAAGGTTGTTTTTGTCAACTTTACCTTTTTTAGAAGATATTATTCTCAATAGTTATTATCCAGAAATACTGGGTAAATCTATTTATTTAGATTGCCGCTAAACTTGAAGCTGTGTAATCTTTTAGGAGTTACCAAACTAAATTGGGATTAACTGAGTATTTACTAGATAGTTGAAATAAGCTTTGTTTGAATCTATGATTTGATTGTTGGCTACTCAACTAGAGATTTGTTAGAGCTTTGTTTACAGTTCTATTAAACTGCTCAGTTTGTTGATTGATTGCGGGTAAATTTGATGGAGCAAGTAAGATATCTCTATAGGCTTTATACAAAAACCGAGTTGGCGCAGCGATATGGAATTACAACTACTGCACTAAAAAAGTGGTATCGATTTGCTGGGATTATTCCACCTAAAAAGAAGGGAGGCTTTTTTACTAACGATGGTGTAGAGGCAGCAGACTACTTTTACATAGCAACTAAGTACAGGAGGTTAACCCATAGCGAATATTTATCCGATGTACTTCCTGCTGGGGGGTTGAGCGAGTATTTATTGAAGGCTAATTTGATGTCTCTTGAGGAATTTATTATTAGATATATTCCTGAAGATGCGAGGAAGAACGATATTGTAGTTAGAGAAATTTTGGAGAAGATAAGAAACAATGAAGCATATCAACCAGATGGTTTCTCAGTTGCAAGTGTCGCTTGAAGAATTGCGTGAAGTATGCGATTTATTAAATCTTCAAGTTGACGGAGATAAAATATCTGAACCTACCGAGCATTCTTTGTTACAAGTTAAGCAAGTTGCCTCTAAAGAGAATAAATCTTTGCGCGATGCAGCTTTGTATTTATTGCAATTGCGTTCTGAATGCCAACAAGCTGATGGATATCATTTCAACAAGCGCGAGTATATCAAACAAAGGTTTGGTGTTGACCCAGAAGAAGCTGCACCAGATAGTTTTGTGGGTATACTTTACCGAGATTTAGATAAAGGCATTCAATTAGGACAATTACGCCATCAGGTTGTACTTGAATCTTCTACTTTGGCACTTGAAGAAAGAATATTTCACGGTACGGGTTCTACTTCATTTGGTGAAACTGACTCTGACCGAGCCGTTCTTAGGGTTGAAAGTCGCATTGGTGATAATTTTTTCGGTCAGATCAACTGGGAGGAGATCAATCATCCCCTGCTAGTAGGTTCATCGACACCGCAGCAGAAACAGTTGAAGTCCTCGCAGCCGAAAACCGGGCAATCTCAGAAGAAATAGTTCAACAGATATTACCTATCTGCTACCAGTTGCGGGATGAGAGTTTGTCCGAATTGCGAGGAGCTTCTACCTTGGCGGTAGGCATAAACTTCTTGAGCGTAGTAGCTGGAACGGTTGTTGGGACGTGGATCGCGGTTCCTCCCACTCAAGATAGGCTTGAAGTGAGGAGTATTCAACCAATCTTAGTCGGTGTGGGGATTGGTGAACTGATTGGATTAGTACTTGCTTTATTTATTATCTGGACCAGGGAGCACAAAGGCAATGCAAGCAGCAGTTAATTTTTTAGTAAATGTCTCCGGCGGGTTGTTAATGAACCTGGGCGTGTCGGGTATGGTGGGGCAGTTGATGGGAGTAGGGGCTACTCTTGCCTTGCACCCATTGCTCTTACTTACTGGAATAGTTGTCGGTGGCGCGGTGATATCAATCGCCCGTGAGATAAATAAACGTCCGCGTTTACACTTGGTTGTTGATAATAGTGATAATAGTTAGGGGTATGTAGCTGTGTTTACACCTAAACCTCTACAAAATACTAAGCAGCCGAGAAAGAAGAAAAAGCTAAATGCCGCTTTGTGGACTGTTTGTTCGACTGTTGGAGCATTATCTGTAATTGGTAGCGTTGCGCTCATGGTTGGTTGGCGACAACAACTACCAGCTAACCAAATATCTGAGGTACAGCAGGCGAAGGCACAAGTTGCTCAGATTCGGGAAGTTTACCTGGAGAAGCTCTCGCGTACTGACTACAATATGGATCATTTGTCAAGTTATTCCTCAGTTGAGGGTACGCCCACTTTAACAGGATGGCGACAACTGGCAGCTGCCCTGTGGGGACAGCAACTCAAGGCAGAAGTTTCCAAGATGCAGTCGGATGAAAAATCTGGTTTCTACCGCCTGCACTATATGCCTGCGCTAGAAATAGTTAAGTTTAATTCGCTGGATAAACTGCTAGAAGCTGCTTCTGGAAACAATTCATTTTACTGGGGCTACAAGCGAACTGACGGGACAAAGGTAGAAGAAAAACTACCACCAGGGGCTGCTGCTGTTTTGCTGTTGGGTAAACTTGAGGCGATCGATTATGCCCAGAACTTAGAATCTCAACCTGCTGTGGATTTGAATCAGATGTTGATTCAGATTAAAAATGCCCAAGAACCGTACTCTTTAGCTCAGGCACAACTGCTACGGGCGCGGGGGTATACCGATCCTGTAGAGCAGATGGCACAGGTTGCAGATATTCGAGAACGAATAAAGCAGCGGGAGGAAGCACGCAGAGTATACATTCAGCTTTTGAAAAAGCGCCCCTCACAGTCAGTTAATCAAAAGCAACCTGTTAGTAAGCAATCAGGGGAGTGAATCCTATGTATGATAAGTTTGCTGCTGCCCTTATTTGTCTGCTGTTGTGTTCTTTCAATGTGATAGCAGGAGTTAAACGTATACCGGTGCGAACAACCTTAGAAAGTTCATCTCGTACTACTGTCGAAATGATGGCATCCCCAAACAGCGGTGTTCATTGGTTTAGTGCGGTTGTTTTTTTAGCTGGGTTTGCTTGCTTCTTGAGCTGGGGGATAAATGACTACAACCAGTTAGCTTCTGATGATTTACCTCAACCTCAACCTCAACCCCAAAAGGAAAATCAACTGCCAGTTTCACCCCAGCAAAACATAAGTGTATCTCCACGACCTGTACGCCCGGTTCTAAATTCTCCTAATGTTGTGCAATTTCGTACTAGAGTTGTTTCCCAACCAGGAGAAATGTCACCACAGGAATTTTACGAGCGGATGCAACAGGAAGACATTTGGGACGAAGACAATTCAACTAACTCTTCAATTAGTTAAGGTGAATATTCATGAGTAATAACAGACGTAGAGAATTTAATGCCGACTATTCCGAAGGTGGGGCAATTGTACCTGTAAATCGCTTGCAATCAATGCTGTCTCAAGTACAACAGCCAGGTGGCATACAGCAGTTTAGTTCTACTCCCCCTGTGACGATTGACTACAGTAGTCAACCAGTTGAGGTTAGATACGTCAATTCGCCTACTTCTTACAAGCCGAGGGTTCCTCAAATAGAAGTTCCCTATGTGGAAGTTTGGAAGGCGCATCGGTTACATCCTCAGAATCCTTGGCGATTTTTCTGGTATTTAGCTTATTTCCTATCGGATTGTATTAAATCGCCTGTAGGAGTAGGCTTAGTTGGTCTTTGGTTGTTTGTGATGCTAGTTAACTTTCTCTTGAATGGTTCTTACACAGGACCGGGGTATGTTTCTGGCAAGAAAATAGAGGTTGTTCCAGAGAAAGTACCCCAGTTCACACTACCAGTCGTTAAGCAACTGGAATAGTTCTTGTGTGGGTAAGACTTATTTTTTGGCTGACACTACTATTGTGGATTGCGGATATAGCTCAACCAGGGTATTTGCAATTTTATAACTGGCGTGAGGCGATGGAATTATTGCAGAAAGTGCAGAAGAAAGCTTTGTCAACTCAAGTTGGAGGGGTTCACCAGACAGCATCTAATGAGCATTCTTCTCCAGCCCAAAAACCCCAACAGTCGTATACCAATTTACCTAGTGAACAAACAAATCGTACTTCTGCGTCCTCTGTACCTGCTTCTACCCCTACTTCTAGTTCTTCTAACTGTCGTGTCGCCAGAAATGATTTTGAGTCAGTATTACTTGACTCTCAGGTAGGTTGCTGGCAGACGGTTCCTGCGAATGCAAGAAATAAAAACTGAACGCTTATGCACGGAAAATGCGAATCCTTTTTGAGTTTGGCGAGAACGATCAAGATACTGATGCTGGGGGTTTTGTTGATTCTGATTCTACTGATTTGACATCATCTGATGATGTCCATACTCCTGCGCGTGATTTTGATTCAGCAAGTTGGAAATATGCGCTTTGTACAGCATTGCTTGCAGTATCTATTGTTGTGCATCCTATTTCAGAGTGGATAGACGCTCAACCTGTAGTACAGCAAGTACGTATATTGGTTAACCCGCAAGTTTCCCAAGCTCCTAATAGTTTAGCTGTCCGTATTTATCAGGCGATGCAGCGCTTTAGCTACAAGGTATCGCAGAATGAGGGCGAAGTGAATATCATTTACATTCGTGGTGCCAATCAGCTTGGTAAACCAAACGGGAACCGTATTAATGATTGGAGTGACCGTCGCCTGCTGCTGATGTTTCGTGGCGGTCAGCCTGTAATTGTAGGTAACTGGGCGGCTACAGTTAAGCCAGGATTACCTGCAATACGCAATCCACTGGGGAAAGCGGGTGCAGCGTTTATTGAACCAGGACAATATTCTGCTTGGCGAGTTGGTACTCATCACGGCATCTTCGGTCGTGTGGAAGAAGGGCTAGTTCAGGTTGCGCCAGTGAAGTTCCGTCGGGACGTAAATCGAGATGGTGATGTTAATGGCGAACTTATACAGTCAGGGATGATTGGGCTTAACCAGCATTCGGGAAGTAATCAGTCTAAAGTCAATAAGGCTTCATATGCGTGTCTTGCGGCTCAATCTGAAAATGGTCATCACCAATTTATGTCTGTGGTAAAAGCTGACCCCCGTTACCGCGCCCAACCAAATTACGTATTTAACACGACAATTTTGGATGTGAGTGACTTGTAATGCGCTTGGTTGTTAATTTTCAAGGTAAGAAGGCAACAAAAAGAAATGTAATAACAGCGAATGATAGTGCTAGTTGGAGGTATGCGATCGCAAAGCGACTCCTTTGGAGTATCGCCAGTAGTGTTCTAGTAGCAATGATGATGGTTCCTCAGATTTCCGCATGGGTTGAATCTCAAACTTTGGTGAAATCGCTCCAAGCGCTAGTTCTACCACAGCAAGTGCCGACGAGTTTACAAGCGCAGCCCCATAAGATTGGATTTCCTATTGCTATTAATTCACCTGTTACCTCTGAGTTTGGCTGGCGCATACATCCAATTACTGGGGAGCGAAGATTTCACTCTGGCATGGATTTTGGTGCAGCAAAAGGTTCACCAATTTACGCAGTGGATGCAGGGCGAGTGGAGAGTGCAGGTTCCAAAGGCGGTTATGGAAATGCAGTTGTTATCCGTCATAACGCTCGTATATCAACGCTTTATGGTCATGCTAGCCAGTTGTATGTTTCGAGCGGGCAGTGGGTGCAACGGGGACAAATGATTGCGGCAGTTGGTAGTACGGGGTTGTCAACGGGACCGCATTTGCATTTTGAAGTACGAGTCAATGGTGTAGCGCAAAACCCTCGCCCCTACTTACACAAGTATTTGGCGAATCGTTGAAGGTAATGGGGAGAAAGTAAAAATGCGGATTATACCGATTTTTATATCAGGTTTGGTTGGTGCAGCCTCTTGTGTTGCTTTCTCCTATGGAGCGACATCTTTACCGTGTAGATTGGTATCAAAGGGTGCGGATACGGTTTGCCTCTTAAACAGTTTTGGTAAGGCACTTGATAGTTGGAAATTTGGGTTTATTGCTGGTGGTTTAGTGGGATTAGTATGGAATCCACGTTACAACTTATTATCGCGTTTTCAGCCCATACATTTATCAGTTGCTTCGTTAGTTGTCCTGGGAATATATCTATTTAAAATCCCGAATAATGTAGGTATTGCTTCTATTTCTTCAAGCAGATTTAGTAGTAGCGATTTCAATAGTTATTCAAAACAAATGCAAGCTTTTTTAGCCACAATCCGCTGGGCAGAGACAGGTACATCGGGAAGTGAAAGTTATCGCAAGCTAGTTTTCAATGGTGAATTTAACGATTTTAGTTCTCACCCTTTACGCAAGCAGTGCGCACCAATAAATGGTAGAACAGTTTGCTCGACTGCGGCTGGGGGATATCAGATGTTGGACAAGAATTGGTACTACCTTAAAGATCGACTTCAACTGAAAGATTTTTCTCCTGCTTCCCAAGATAAGATGGCTGTTGCTTTAATTACAGAGGCAGGTGCATTAAATGATGTTAACGCGGGTAATTTTAATAGTGCAGTTCGTAAAGTTGGAAGAATATGGGCGAGTATGCCCTATAACAATTACGGACAAAATCCGAAAAGTTTAGAACAGTTAATCAGCTACTATCAACAGCAATTAGTATCAAGTAGATAATGAATGTGGAAAACAATCAACACACTCTAGAGTCAATCACATCGGCAATTATTTGCCTCAAGCAACAGGGTTTATCGAATAGCGAAATTTTAGCCGATGCAAGAGAATTATTTACTCAGGAGCAACAATCTTATATCGCTGCTACTCTTTCACAGTTAGAGTTTTCCGAAAAACTTACTCGTCCAATTGTTAGCTATAGTCATGACTATTTATTTGAGATAATTTATCAAGCTGTGCTTTCAGGTATGTCTGAAAGTAGCATATTAGAAGTTTGTCATGATTATTGTAATTTATCAGATTTGGCTTTTGCTCAACTATCTTTGAGGTATATATTAATTAATAGGATTCCTTCCGAATACGAAAAGCAGGTTTTCCAGCAAGATTTATATGGAATGTATCTCGAAGGTAAATCCTACCTCGATTTTGTTCAACTGGCCCAGAAAACGGAAAATATGTATCTGAAACAGTTGGGTTATCAGGCAGCTAATTTGGTTGCTAAGGCTAGGGGAGAAAAAATCTTTTTACCAGCAGCCGCCCAAAACCAAGCAGAGTTATCTGTCTCTAATAACTCTTCAAATCCTCAGTCTAGTTCGATGATTGACACTGGAAATGTTCTTGTAGGTGTTCTCCAGGACTTTGGTATTGATTGCAAATACGTTGATACGAAAACTGGACCTACTTTTAATCGGGTGAAGGTTAAGCTAGCAAAGGGAGTAAGTTTCAAGAAAGTCCAGGGCTTGGGAAATGACTTGGTACAGCAGCTAGGGGATGAACTCAAAATAGAAAACCCACCAATGATATCAGTAGTACCGGGGGCGGTTGTGTTTGACATCCCTCGTTTGGATAGACAAAAGGCATATTTTGCTGATTATGTCAAGTTTTCAGGGGAGTTTGATATTAACCGGGTTGTTATTCCTGGTGGTGTGGATGTGGACGGTACTTATGTTGAAATACCCCTCTACGATGAAAATGTAACTCATATTTTGGGTGGTGGGCGTACTCGTGGGGGTAAGAGTCAGTTTGAGCGGGCTGCAGTTTTGTATTTGGCAAGGCGGTATCCCTCTGGAGTAGTGAGATTGGTTCTTAGCGATGTTAAGCGTGTGACGTTTGGCTGCTTTGACGGGCTACCCCATTTGATTGCTCCGGTGGCTAAGGATGCGATCGCTACTCGAAACTTACTAGAATACCTTGTAGCGGAACAAGAACTTCGTTACCTTGAGTTTGAACGAGTCTCTGTGGAGAAGGTCGCGCAGTACAATCAGATGTTTCCTGCTGTACCGATGACACGGATAGTTTGTTTAATTGATGAATGCTTCGATCTGCTGTCTGACCCCAACTACAAGGATCTCCTAGAACTGATGCTGATGAAATTGTTAGCGAAGGCGGGGGCGGCGGGGATACATATCTTGCTGTTCACCCAGCGTCCGGACAAAGACGTTATTAAACCTCTTATCCGGTCTAACTGTCCGGCAAAGGTGGCGTTTGCAACTTCTCGACCGGAAGACAGTGGAATTATTTTGGGCGACCCCGACGATAACCGAGCAGCCAGTTTGTTGGGGTTCGGTGATATGCTCTACAAATCACCTTTGGGGGTTATGCGCCTCCAGGGGCTGTATCTGGGCGATGAAAAGAAGGATTTTGAAAACTATCTAGAATCGGCTAAAAATCACACGAGTGATATTACTCCTTGGGATTCTGGATTAGGTTTTTCTAGTTTTGATAGTTCTACTACTACCGAAAAATCAGCCCCAATTCCTGATACTACTCTTGGCAATAAATTAGAAGAATTTAGCTCAAATATTGCTTTTGATGAGCATACTAAATCTAGTATTATTTCTCTACATAAACGCGGTTATGAACTTCATGAGATAGTCCAAGAACTATTTAAATTATCGCGTTCGGATGGGAGGAGATATAAGCGCTTGCGCGATGCTGTAGCTGAATTTATATCTGGCTTGGAGGGAGACAATGATATTTGAGATTACACTTAGTCTACCACCGACGCTTAATGACCAGATAAATTTTGCTCGACAAGGTTGGCAAGTTAGCGCCAGACACAAGAAACACTGGACGAACATAATCTGCCAGTTTGCTTGTACTTGTGATGTGAAGTTTAAAGATAAAGTTTGGCTAGAATTTCACTGGTATTTAAAAACTTTTGCCCGCGATCATGATAATGTTGCAGCAGCTAGTAAGTACATCATGGACGGGCTAGTTGAAGCTGCAGTAATTAAGAACGATAATTTGTGTACTATTCAGTCTCCTGTTATTCATTATTACCATCGGAGCAAGAAGGATGAAGTTATCCTACGAATGTCAAAAACACCAGACTTTATGTTAGAACATTTTAGCAAATTAAATATGTTGTATACTAACAAATAATAATAAATTAAAACAAGTATAACATATTGCGTGACTGTCGCTTCTAGCATGAGCGGTAGTTATTCCAGAGGGTAAAGTGAGAATATAGACTTGATGGGATAAGCGAGACACTCAATAGAAATGGTGAATTTAGATGAGTAAAATTGATAATTTTGATGATTTGAAATACCAGGTACTATCGGTTAAAAAATATTATGCTGAAATGCATAATGTTGATACGCGACTGATTAAGATAGTACCTTTGGATGAGCGATCGCCTGATAATTGTATTTACCAAGGAGACGTAAGTTTGGTAGGTAGGATATACGGGGTGTATATTTTTCATAATCTAGAGCGTCAGCCTCAGCCAGACTTTGGATCAAAAGTCAATTCAATTTTAAAGATGTTTTCTATCTTTACAGTTGGTGTTAGTTGTGGCTTGCTTACTTCTTTTTTTGTTACTCAATTTCCTACTAGTCACCCTATCCGGATAAATGTTAATTATTCTAGTTTGATTAAACTTATTAACTAGGATTAGTTGTTGACTTCGCAATTAGTATTTTCATATTAAAGTTTGAGTATTAGCTTATGAGAGGTTGGAGATCATGTTGAGACATTTTGAATACAGTCGATTAATTGAAAAAGTTACTACTGGTAAAAATGTTAATCTCTGGGGTAAGGCATGTAGAGGAAAAACCTTTACAGTTAAGTCATGTCTGTTAAAAGATATTAACATTGAATCTGTTTATCTTGATTTAGCCTATCCCTTTTGTTTGGATAAACTTTTTAAAGTTATTTCTATAAGTTTTGGTCTGTACTATCAATTAGATTGGCACGCGAGTGTACAACACTTATCACTTAATCATGCTAGACTATTGGTAATAGATAATTTTGATAGGCTACATTGTGCTAGTGAGAAGTTTTCCGAAGATTTATTCAGCTTGCAGATGTTAGCTCTTCTGGATAATTTATCTTTGCTAACGATTTCTCGTATGCCCTTGAGATATTTTCATTTTTCGAGTTTTGCTGACTGCTTTGAGGAATTAGAAGTAAACGAATCTAATAGCCATATTTTCTAGAAAATAGGCAGCCAACGTATGGGTTATTAACAAGTTCGATGCTTGTAGCTGCCACTGGGAGTATAGCTTTTAGAGAAGAATTGAACTCGAACATCAGTCCAGAATGGTTAAAAAAACTGAGTGCCATTTATAGCTGACAGGAGTAGAGTAGTAAGTTTCATCTCATGAAAAGTTAGAATCCCTAGTCCCCTCGAAAAGCCGGGGTTGCTAGTAGTAACTAACGGTTTAAAGCATGTAAAAGGGGAAATTATGAAGAGCAAATTCAAGACACGAGTTGTTCGTCTACTACAAGAAATCAATTCTTGTGTAGGAATCGCATCAATACTTGCTACAACCACTTCAGTGGGAATAGTTTTACCAGCTTCAGTTGGGCTAACCCTTTTGGCAAGCGCAGGGGTAGGCGCAAAGTATAAACCCTTCTATGAACGGGTTAGTACTATTGCGACTGCAACTGGACTATTTAGCTTGGTTGGTACAATTTCTGCTGCTGCTGCTGGTAGTTTGGTAATGGGTGTGAGTAAATTGGAAGAGAAGGAAGAAACTGTTACTCGGACAAACCAAATAATTGCACTTCGTTCCTGTAATTCTTCAGTTGACGGATTATCTGATGATTCAGACTCCTCCGATGAGGATTTAGAGTCAGAGGACGAAGTACTTGGTTTGAATGATTCTTCTTTTGAGTCGTCAGAAGAGGAAGATGAACAAAACGAGGAAACTAATCTAGAGGTTACATACACTTGGCGGCAGAATTCTATTTACACCTATTACGTGACTCAAATTACAGGACATCCTGTTTTGTGCGGGTTGCATTTGTGTCGTTTGAGTTCGCATTGCGGTACAAAATCCGAGCCTAGAGAAGAAATTGCTTCTTTTCGGCTTAACGATCATCAAGTTCAAAAACTAGCCGTTCTGTTTGAAGTTAAATACCCTGAAAGAGAAAATCTGGTAGGAAAATATTTCCATTCGCGTCGAGCTGACCCTACTGAAGCGTTAGAAGAATATTTCCAGCTTCACAATAGTTTCTACTGGGCAAAATTAAACGGGCAATTTAAAAATGCTTGTCTGGATTCCTGTCTCGGCTGTTCTAACTTACATGGCGCAGACAAAATTGTTTGTGCTCTACATCCTTTTGGTTGGTCAGGAATTGATTGTCCGGATAAGAAACTTTCAGACCGGATAGTGCTGCGTGAATACTCAGACCAAAACGTTATTTCTGCTCTTAATGAGGGTTTGAATAATGTTGAAGTTTTCAAAATGGATAAAGAGGTTGTTGTCAAAGACAGCTACTCTGGTCGCAGTTTTTATTTTGACTTTGATGGTTTTAGGCTACCTTTTTCAGACAAGTTACCTGAATTAGGTGAAGATACTGATTTGCGCGACTACGTTCATTACTTCAAGTATCGGGAAATAGTTGAAGAGGACTACAGTCACCTGGATAAAATCAGGGACTTGAATAAAGGTTTGTATGGTGCTGATATCCGTGTCGATAGAAATAGGATAGTTGTTTACAACTGTTCTACTGGAGTATCCTACTCCTTTAAATTTAACGGTCAACCAATTGACCCATACGACTCTAATTGTCCTTGCGAACTGAGGTATAACTATAACCTGATTTCTCTTGTCAACTATTTCCGTACTCGGTAAAGTAAGGTAATGTGAAGTTTCCCGCTCCAAGTTTTCAACCAACTCCCAACTAAGAGCTTCTTTTTGTCTTGTTAGCTTGATCTAATTTCCCTACTCCTAATAGTAGTTGGTAATTTGTAGAACACGGCACTCAGTACGGGGCGTAAACGCCCCACTACTGGGTAGCTAAATCTCTACAAAAATCTACCCAATTAACTACTTGGAGAAACGAACATGATGACTGAACTTTTTGATAAAGCCTACGACTTACTGTTAGATGTTTACCTGCTGTTTGTGATTCTCTCGTTTATTTGTTGGCTATTTTACACTCCTACTACTCAAGTAGCTCATACTTCCAAATCCTTTTTGGAAGTATTAATTCAAGAACCTTCTGTTGATTTTTCCAATCAACAGTTTATTCCTGAAGAGCATACTCAGCTTGGTATTGAGGTAAAGTTGCCAACGAATGAACTAGCTTCTTTTAATGAAATCTCTAATTTTCAGGAAATTGGTCAGGACACTGTAGTGGTGAGCCAGATGAGTGCTTCACATCCCCACGCCACTCTTGTTGACTTGAGAAACTCAAGCACAGAGGTGGTCACCTTTGAGGAATTGTCTCAAGGATCTGCCGACTTGAGGAGCCAGTCATGTGTAGAGGTTTCTAGTCTTGTGCGCACTGACATCCATATTTCCGGTGTCGAAAACCAGCTAGTGGTAAATATCGATCTTGAGAAGCAGAAGTTGATGGAGTTTAGTTTCAGAAAATTACGCATTTTCTGTTCTAAAGCCCCGATCTCAGGCTATTCTGCTTATGTAAATAGTGGTGGCAAGGAAAGCTTGGTTGACTATCTGCTAAGTTTGTCCGTCAGTTCTAGTCAGATTGTTGAGTGCTTGCAAGTTTAACAATTAGTTAGATTAATGCAACCCTGGTGTTCCTGGGGATTAGTCAACTACCCCTTTAACGCACTCAGGCGATCGCCCAAAGGGCAGTGCGCTCTGCGCAATCGCCCATCTCGCCTTAAGAGGTGGCAGATAGCGTTGACAACGACGTTGAAAGCTCCTCCAAAGCAACACGCAGGCAGACATAAGGGGGTGGGTTGTTACTACTTATGTTAAAAAATTGACTCGCCAACCAGGAAACGAATAACTATTGAAGCCGTCTAACTTGTTAAAATATAGTTGCCTTCGCCAAGCAAGTGAATTAGGTTTTAGGGGCGTCGTCTATGACTGGCCCGCTTTTATCTACAAAATTTCATATTCCGTCAATCCGCTCATTCTTAGTGAGGCGCGATCGCTGCCTTTTGCAGTTGAATCAGGGCATCGGATGCAAGTTAATCTTGATTTCGGCTCCCGCAGGCTTTGGCAAGACAACATTGTTAAGCGAGTGGTCGCGTCAAGCCAAGATGCCCGTGAATTGGCTATCCCTAGATGAAAGTGATAACGAACCCTCACGATTCTGGAGCTATTTTATTGCTGCCCTTCAAAAGTTTGAGAGCGAACTAGGAGAATCAACTTTGGCAATGCTTCGCTCAACGGAGCCTACTTCGTTCGAGTTTTTCCTAATTTCTTTAATTAATGAGATTGCCAATCTCCAAGATGACTGTGTCGTGGTTCTGGATGACTATCACCTCATCACTGCTCGTCCAATTCATTCGGTACTTACCTTTTTACTGGAGCATCTGCCGCCCCAACTACACTTAGCGATCGCTTCTCGCGTCTTACCGCCTTTGGGTCTGGCTCGACTGCGTGCGAGTGGTCAATTGACTGAACTGCGAGCAGCTAATTTACGCTTTACCGATGCAGAAGCAGCTGCTTTTATCAACCAATCAATGAAGCTCCATTTATCACTAGAGCAGATTTCAGCAATTCAGGCGCGGACGGAAGGATGGATTGTAGGGTTGCAGTTAGCGGCGCTATCGATGCAGGGTGCTCAAGACATCTCGACGGTCATTGAATCTTTAAAAGGGACTCAGCATTACATCCTGGATTACCTGGTTGAGGAGGTGCTAGATCGCTCCTCCAAACCTCTCCAGTCTTTATTTGTCTGTTGCAGAAGCACGGGATACGCTGGCTTCTATTATACGTCAGAATCATCGACTTGTTGAACTGGTTCAGGATCTACTGCTGCTGTCGAGATTGGATCAGCAAACCCAGGCAACACAATGGCTACCCTGCTGTCTCAACGTTTTGATTAATGATATTATCGAAGAGTTTTCCGCGTTAGCGAGTGCAGCCAATTTGCAACTAACATTTTCTATGCAATGCCATCAGCCGTTATATGTCATAGGAGACGAAGACCAACTTTTACGTGTGCTTTCTAATTTAATTGCTAATGCCATTCAATATACTCTTGCTGGCGGTTATGTAAATGTAATTCTCAAGCGCAACAACGGTAATGCGGTGATTGAAGTTCAAGATACGGGCATTGGCATTGCACTAGGTGAGCAAAAGCGGATTTTTGACCGTTTCTATCGCGTGAATAGCGTTAGCGAAGCTCCTCCGTTAGGAGGCTCGCTCACGTAGCACTGGTGGATCTGGATTGGGATTGGCGTAGACGCGGAGCGGCTTGCCGCAGGCATCGCGCAAGCTATTGTTCAGGCACACAAGGGGAGCATACAGGTGCAAAGCGAACTTGGTAAAGGTAGCACCTTCATCGTTCGCTTGCCCCGTTATCAAACATAGGGTCACTGTAGCGAAACAGAAAAACTGTACGCGCTCGCTCAAAATTGTTTCTTTGTCTGCCTTCCATCAACTAAACTCCAAAGTGTTCGATTCAGCAATCTTCCTTGTCGTCATAATGACTGCATTCGTCTACGCCCTTAGCCACATCTGCCAGCAATTCATCGGCTAGGTGCAGCAACGTCGCTATCCGCTCATCGCTTAGTTGATAACGGACAAAGCGTCCCTGTTGAAAGCAAACAACCAGCCCACAGTAGCGCAGACACCCAAGATGGTTGGAGGTATTCGATTGACTTAGACCCGTTGCTTTGACAATTTCTGTGACTGTTAACGAACCAGAAGAGCGCAACGCATTGAGAATAGCTAGGCGCGAGGGGTCAGAGAATCCCCGAAACAGTTTGACCTTGAGATCGGTTGCTTGAGTTTTGGCGATTTTAGTTTTGGCAGTCATCGTCAAAGCCCTAATAAATAGATTGACATATTAGCAGACACTGATGTATTTTTTATATATCAGCTGCAGCTGATATATAGTGTGTCGAGCCATGTAATTTTACTCGACTGTCGATACCATGATTATAGGTTGATACCTGGATCATAGTCTTTGTTGTTCTTTTGAAGAGGCTAGTAACATGTTAGCCAATACTCCCCAGCTGCTTGCCCAGAAGGCGGCTGCGATAGAAATACTTCTGAATAAAGGTGTGAAACGTGAACAAAAAATTTTTACTTGCTCTGCTAACAACCCCAACTCTACTGAGTTCTATAATCCTGAATGTCAATATTGCTAGTGCCGCTAACACGCTACCATAAGCAGCAAACCATAGATTTGTGCTTACTGTACGGCGGTATGTTCTCATTCACGTTGTGTGTCATCCATGGAACTAGCATCCATTCAAAAAGCACCATCCACTCAAAAAGCTCCTTTGCGTGAGGTAGTCTTTCAAAGACCAACTCAAGTAGCCTATGCATCACAAAATATGTAGTGAGACAATACATCGGTAATTTGGGAAAAGTAGACAGCGGACGAAAAAAATTCAGAGGTTTCTTAATAAGCCACAACTTACTCAAGGACGAAACCATCTTGAAACAACTTACGGTTGATAATTTAGCAAATTATTTAATTTAATCTTCTTAAACCTTGGGAAGCTGTTTTTGACAATGCTCACTTCAAGTTGGGATTCAAGAAACTCATATAAATTATTAACCGATGGACAGGGTATTTAGCCATGAACTCTGGGTAAACTAGAGTCAAATTAATGTTTTTATACGCTTATGTTTTTATAAAACATAGTCATATAAAATAAAGTGATATAAAAGCTTTAGAGATTGGGAAAATCGCTCTTCATTAGGCAGAGTGGAGGAGAGTACTGCATTGGTGGGCTATCACCAAGCGGTTCATTTCTTCAACCAGTTTCGCCTAGATCACGGAACAAATTTCCAAGCTTGAAGAAGGCGCATCTAGTGAACAAAAAAAATGTCAAAATTATAAAAAGATAGTTATTGTAACAGCATTTTACTATCCGATATATTTGTATATAAAGTAATAATATAGAGTAAATAAAAAATGTAAAAGAAGCAATATTACCTTCAGTCAAGCTGGGAAATGAAACTGGGGAATAGGTGTAGCAGTTCCAGCCTAATTAGAACTAATTCATAAAGTATATAAAGACAGCAATCAAATGAGGAGGACTAAGCATGACTACAATAGCGACCAAAATAGCATTTTCTGTTCTAGGAGCCGCAGGAATTAGTCTTTTATCTTTGACACCAGCAAGTGCCACGATCTTGGTAGAACCCATCGTGACGACGGTGAATGAAGATTTAATAGAAACGAGAACGCTTGGATCAGAATTTCAACCCGGGCTAGTCGTGGAATATGGTGTCCCAAATATAACTAACAACTTGCTAAATGCCACTGGGCAGAATATCGGAAGCTTCGTCTATAAATTAGAAACCATATTTTATAGTAATCCGAATTCTACTCCATCGTTTGATAATGAGCCGGTGCAGTGGGGAGATGTAGATGGAGATGGCAAGATTGGTTTCTCTAGTGTCCCAGGTCTAAGGGATATCTTTACAGACGTTACCGTCACAGATAGCGTCATCACGTTTAGTGGTGGCGTAATACCAAACGGAACCGTGTTTTTCACTCAATCCAAAACCCAGCCCGATCTAACCCCTGGTGGTGGGATCATTCCACCAGCACCGCCCCCACCAGCCGATCAAGATGGACCGATCCGGGTGAGTAGCTTTTACACCACCGTTCCTAAACCTACTGCTGTTCCCGAACCCACTTCCGCTTTAGGTCTACTGGTCTTTGGCACCTTAGGCATAACTTCGATACTACAGCGTAAACTGAAGCAGCATAAAACTACTGAAACCATACTGCCTAATAGCTGACTTATAAAGCCTTTCTTAAGAGGCTAGACGATTTAGTAATGGTTTTATTCACCATCTATTAGACATTTTGGGCATTTTAGTACATTTGCACAGCGAGAAGCTCAGGTTAATCGATTGCGGAAGGGCAAGCGAAAACAGTTTGTGGATGAAGTCGTGACCACCAGCTAAGAGAATCACTACCTAACACAAGAGCGGGACTCCTAATGCTCAGGTAAAAAGTTTCAAACTAGTGTCAGGCAGTGCCTCTCAACAGGGAGTATCTGTCGTAGGGCAGGCTTTACTTCTATATCCCAGTTCCTGGGACTCGTTGTTTTTAAAACAACAAAATTTTCTCAAATTACCAACACTTAATCTTTAAAGGTATGAAATTCAAGTCATTTGCCCTTACATTTCTCACTTTCTGTGTTGCCGCTGTTTCTGGAACCAAAGCAGCAGAAGCTGCATCGTTGTCCGTGGTTGCCGACTATCTTGATAACCCACGGAATATGGATTGGGATAAAGACGGTAATCTTTATCTGACACTAAGTGGTCGCGGGGGTGACGGACAAGACGGAAGATGCATAGCATCACCTAGCGCGCAATATATCCCTTTATGTGCTGGTTCTAATGGTGGCGTGATCAAAATTGCGACCGACGGTACAAAAACAAATTTCCTCTCGAACCTTACGTCCATAGCATTAGTGCCTTCTGGTGAACAAGCTGCAGGACCAGCAGACTTCAAATTTGATTCCCAAAGCAACGCTTATCTTTTGACGGGTCTTGCTGGCGATCCAAACAACCGCGATACCGTGTTAAAATCGCCTGACCTGGGCAAACTATATAAAGTAGACTTAAACACTGGTGCGTTGACAACTCTTGCCGATTTTGCCCAGTATGAAGCCCAATATAATCCCGATAGCACTGATTTCATTTCTAATCCCTATGCTTTCACAATTAAGGGTAATGATGCTTTCGTCGTTGATGGGGGTGGAAACACGATATACCAAGTGGGACTCGATGGCAGCGGTATCAAGAACGTAGCTGCGTTCCCTCAGCAACCAATACCAACAAATCAACTCCAATTTCCAACTCTTCCTGAGGGGACAGTAAACCCAGATCCGGAAAACTTAGGACTACCCCCCGGTTTTGCAGTTGCTGAAAATGGTCTTCCGGTATCACAACAATCAGTACCTACAGGCGTCGTAGTTGCTCCAGATGGTAGTTTAACAGTAACCGAATACACTTACTTCCCCTATGCAGAAGGTGCATCACGTGTCTTTTCAGTTAATCCCAATACTTTGCAAGCACAGGTCATCGATACTGGCTTTACACAGCTGACTGGGGCGACATATGACTCTGAGGGCAATTTGTATGTGTTGCAACATATCAATCAGGCAGAATGGAAGGCAATTGAACAGGGCGGTAATATTATCGGTGACCCAAGTGGTTCTATCATCAAAATTGCTAAGGATGGTACCAAGGAAACTATCATCAGTGGTAATGGACTAGAGGCGGCTTCTGGATTATTTTTCGGTCCTGATGGTAATTTATATACCTCAAACCGTACCAGACTCGTAGCAGGGGAACGAGGAGGACAACTCATCAAGATTGATCCTAGATCATCGACGAAAGTCCCCGAACCTACTTCTGCGATCGGTATATTCTTAGCCGCTGGTGCTTTAGGTGCTGCAGTGCGTAAGCGCAAACGCCAAGAAGAAGTAGGCGAAGAGTTGCTATCTAAGGTAGAAATTCTCTAATTCCTCGCTCCTTAAACCCTTGTCAGGCAATGCTTATGAATTGAGCTGTTGCCTACGTGAGGCAATAGCTTGCATTCCAAGATTCTCAGGCTATGCCTGAAAATAAAAGTAGTTCAGGAACGAGCATAAATCATACAACCAAGACTTCATCATAGGATTTGTAAAAAATTTGCCAATCGCCTTAATCAGTGCCGGATTCGCGGTTTTGGCAACAGCTGCCCAAGCCTTGCTCAACGTTAATGTGTTGTAGGAACTAACTCTGATCCGGGTGAGTAGCTTTTACACCACCGTTCCTAAACCTACTGCTGTTCCCGAACCCGTTTCCGCTTTAGGTCTACTAGTCTTTGGTATTTTAGGCGTAACTTCGGTAGTACAGCGTAAACTTCGACTAAATATCTAACGTCTGCCTCTTGGAGATCGAGCATTACGCCGCTCTTTTCGGAGAGCGGTAACAAGCAAGCAGCCAATCCCGATGTTGATTGCCACATCTGCTAAGTTGAAAACCGGAAAATGAATCAGGCGAAAGTCCAGAAAATCCACTACTTGAGCTTTTACGAAGCGATCGATACCGTTACCCAAAGCCCCTCCTAAAATGCAACCGTAACCCGCCTGCTCCCAATGACCGAGGTTAACACGTAGCGCCAGCACAACTAGTGCCAAACTCACTCCTAAAGAGAGCCATCGCAGCCATTGAACTCCATTGGAGAATAAGCCGAATGCAGCGCCTTTGTTAGTGACATAGGTCAGGTGAAACACTCCTGGAAAAAGCGGCAGATTCTGACCCAGATCAAAAAATTGAACGACCAACAACTTGGTGATTTGATCGATGGCTAAACAGAGAAAACCCGCGCACCAAAAACCTTTATTCTTAACTCTTATCCTCACTCAGTTCAGTCCTACCTTATAAAAACAACGTTTGGGGAGTAACCTGCTTTAACTAACTTGATGGTGTGGGAAGTATTTCAGGTTCATTGTTGATCGACAGCAGAAATTGTATTAAATCAGTTTGCTCCTGGGGAGTAAAGCCTGCTTTTTCATAATTCTGCTCCTTTAATAATCTGGTTGGTAAAAATGCGGGTCATCGCCTTGCTCCAAAGCGCGACTCCCGTGCAGCGTCGCGCAGGATGTCGATCCCGCCCTTCACGGCGATTGCGGCGATCGCGACACCGACGACCAGATCAGGCCACGGCTGACCGATCCAAGCGACCAGCCCACCGGCGACCAGGATGCCCAGGTTGGAGATGAAGTCGTTGATACTGAAGGTCTGGGCCGCACGGAGGTTCACATCGGCATTCTTCAGGGGCTTCAGCAGCTTGAGGCAGAGCAGATTTATCGCCGTCGAGATCACGCTCATCACGATCATAACGGTTCCAACTGGCTCGGTGTTTGTTATGAAACGACGGGTCGCGTCGCTCAAGACTCCGATTGCGAAGACGAGCAAAAGCACGCCCGACACACGCGCCGCGATAACTTTCAGCCTTGGCGAGCGGCTGATCGCGAAAAGACTGATCGCGTAGACAGCGCTGTCGGACAAGTTGTCCAAGGCGTTAGCGATTAGACCACTGGAGTCACTAAGTACGCCGGTTACAGCCAGCGAAAGCGACAGTAGCAGATTCAGTCCCAGAACCTGAAACAGAACGCGACGCTTCCGGGGCGTCGTCGCATCAACGGCTTTGTCGTTCATGGCGAGTTTCCATCCAATTAAAGATAATTTGGAAAATTGTTTCGTCCAACAGATTTCTGTACTTTCATGGCTTCTTACTTGCTAGCAGATGCAAATGAAACGGAAGATTTTAGGCTTGAGGTTGAAGATTCAGCGATCATATCCGCACTTTGATGGGCGATCGCCGGACGATAAGCGCGTTCTGTGATTTTTATGCCAATCTTTTACGGGTAATCCGTAAGCCATTGGCGATCGCTAAAAGTTCACTCGCCTCGTGAGCAAACACAGCAGCCGTAATTCCCAATAGACCAAGCAGCGCACCGGGAATCAAAACCGCCAACACCAAAATTGAAAACACAATGTTTTGAAAGCTAATCTGTTGGCTAGCTTTGGCAAGTTTCAAAGCATAAGCAACCCGACTGGGGTCATCTCCCATGAGCGCAATATCGGCAGCTTCAATCGCCGCATCTGTCCCGGCTGTCCCCATCGCTAAACCAACGGTTGCGGTTGCCAGTGCCGGAGCGTCATTAATGCCGTCTCCTGTCATCGCAACCGGACCATACTGCTGTTCTAGTTCTTGAATGGCTTTTACCTTGTCGTCAGGTTTGAGGTCAGCTCGAACTTCGTCAATGCCTAATTCAGCCGCGATCGCTTTAGCTGTGCGGGCATTATCTCCCGTCAGCATTGCCACCTTGACCTGCATCTTATGCAGTTGTTGAATCGCACGTTTAGCTTCTTTCCGGGGTTCGTCACGAATGGCAAATAAGCCCTGAATGCGGTCTTTTGTTCCCGCTAGAACAACTGTCTTTCCCTCTGCTTGCAAACGCTCAATTTCGGGTTTCAACCTTTCTAAGGTAACACCCATTTGCCGAAATAGCCCAGGACTGCCCACATAAATCGTCTGCCCTTCAATGTCGGCTTTCGCGCCTGCGCCCGTGAGTGACTGAAAGTTCTGCACCTCTGTAATGGTAACGCCTTCTGCCTGCGCTTTCTCGACAATGGCTTTGGCAAGCGGATGTTCACTCAGATGCTCAATGCTGGCGGCACTACGCATCAGTGAGGCAGTTTCATTCGTGGTCGAAAGGACATTGGTGACAACGGGTTTGCCACGAGTGAGTGTCCCTGTCTTGTCAAACGCCACAACTCGAACCTTTGCTAGGTTCTCCAGATGAATGCCTCCTTTGATCAACACACCTTCCTGACCGGATCGCCCAATCGCCGCAGAGATTGCAACAGGAGTAGAAATCACTAATGCACAGGGAGCAGCCGCAACGAGCAGGACTACCGCACGAACTGCCCAGGTTGTGAAGTTGGCTTTAATGAGGAAAGGAATAACTACCAACAGAAGTGCAACAACTAGGACGCTGGGGCTATAGCGGCGTCCAAAGCGGTCAATCCAGCGTTGAGCACTTGATTTGACACCCTGGGCTTCTTCAACCGTTTGAATGATTTTTTGTAGAGAGTTGGAGGCAAAGCTTGTCGTCGCCCGAACTTTGAGGACTCCGGTTGTATTAATCGTTCCAGCAAAAACTTTGTCACCAACTGCTTTCTCAACTGAAACTGACTCACCCGTCACCGCCGCCTCATCAATGCTGCTGGCTCCCTCTACAATCTCACCATCAGTCGGAATGCGTTCACCGGGACGTACCAGAAACACGTTGTCAATTTTGAGTTCCTTCGCAGGAATCCGCACTTCTCCCGTGTCCGTTAAAAGAGCAGCAGTTTCTGGTACTAAGTCTAGAAGAGCGCGAATGGCGGTGCGAGTCTGGGCAAAGGTGTATTCTTCGATCGACTCCGCTCCAGCATAAAGAAACACTAGGAATGCTGCTTCAAACCATTGCTCTAAGATGACCGCCCCTAGTGTGGCAAAAGCCATCAGCGCTTCAATACCAACTTCGCGCTCCTCAATGAATTCTTTCCAACCTTCCTGCGCCCAGTAATAAGCACCAATCAAAATAGCAAGCCCAAAGATGCTATTGGGAACATAGACCGGAACATTGAACTGACTCACGAGCCAGCCAGTCACCAAAAGTGTCCCTGCAATTAGCGCATTGCGAATCGGTGGGAAGGTGTACCATAGTCCAGAAAAGCCTTCGACCTCATCCAAATCGTCATCAACTGCCTGCGCTTGGAGTTCCTCACGCTCATCTCGTTCAGTCATAGCATTACACCTTAGCTACTAATTCATCATATCAGCAACTAATGATATATTGAGATAACATCCTTGAGTTTATGTGTATGCTTACCAATGCCATACCTTATATAGTCACAAAGGTTTTTGAGTAGATGAACAAAAAATTTTTCCTTGCCTTGCTTTCCAGCCCTGCACTGTTTGCGTCTATGATATCTATGGTGATAATGAGCCAACCAGTTAGTGCAACTCAAACAGTAACTTCTACGGGAACCCGTCTTTCCTGTGTACGTGACCCTCACTCAGCAACTCATCGCCTGGTATGTATACAGGTTAGCAAAACTACAGCGACTGCCCCTAAAACAGAGGTGAAGGTAGCGCGGAACTTCCAACCAAATCAAATCACCTCAGTGGAATTCACCGATGAAGAGAGTAATACTTCAATAGCCTTGTTTGGCTGCGATTGCGTAGTGTGCATAAATGCTCTTCGTCAAATGCGAGGTCAAACTCCTATACCAGTCTAGTGGACTAGTAGTGCAGTGCGGCAGAGTACATGTTGTACTCTACCGCTTTTGACGTGAAGTCGCTGTAGCCAAACGAAACAACTGTAAGCGCGGACACTGTACTGTACGTTCGCTTATTTTTGAAGGGAGAGAGGAATTAATGCCTGACAGGGTAAGGTTTCAATGGGATTGTGGATCAGCTAAAAACCCAACCGTGTAATACGTGGAAAAGGGGGATTGAGAGCCACGGGGTAATACATGGTAAACCCAGCCGAGAAAATTCGTGTATTACATGGAGAATCAATTTATGAGCGAGCGTATTACATGAATCTAAACAGCGCCGTGTAATACACGAATGGCTAATATTGAAATCGGACTTCAATTCCGTGTGTTATTCTTTATAAATGGAAAAATTACGTCGAAGTACCCATCGGAGCTACTTGATAAAGGGACTCTGGCATTTTCATTAAAGAAAGAATTTGTTTTTGAAGCGCGTTAATTGGTGTGATGAAGATGTTAGAATCGGGTAAAAAATAGAGAGTTAAATTACAAAAAGCCTTGAGCATCTTCTCTGCTGATGGACGCTCAGTCTTTCGTTTTGGATTGCCATCGTAAAGACCAGCCAAAGATTGTTGAGTTTCTACAAGTGCCTGCCGTACCACAAACTCCATTAGGGTAAATACGCGCAAAGCTATGTTCAATAAGAACATCAAGCCAATGATTCGGTCAGTATTTTGAAAGTAAATGGGTAGGGCAGGTAGAGAACCACGTTTAAAACGGTGAAACCCTCGCTCTAAGAGCCATTCATCCCGGTAATACATGACAGCAAGTGATAGACTCAGTTGAGCAATTGGGGCATTAGTGACATACAGTCGCCATCCTGCCAAGGTTTCTGCTTCTTGAATTGCAGCATCTTGAAGCTGGATATGAAGTTGAAGACAAGTACTGGTTATCGATTCAGTGGGAGAATTTTTTGATGGTCGTCCCCGTCCAACATGACGAGTCTGTTGAATGATTTGTTCTGTAATTGTCGTGTTGAAGAAATCTTTGACACGATAGCGCTCAAGAATGTTTTCTACTTTATGAGCTAATGCTTGTGGATCTTCTGGTGGTTTAGCGGCTAATTTATTGAGAGCTGTTTGAGCACTATTGATGCGTTGCTGTTGACCACGTATTATTGATGCTGCAAGGCTAGGGGAATAAACTACCAAATAGCGTTCATGCCAACGTACCCACTTATTGGTTTCTTCGTTGAACCAAAACTTGCCTAACTCTACTTCAAAGCCCTTGCCCACGGCTGGTTCTTCTTCATCTTGTCGCGGTAAATGAATGGACTGGATTTCTGCTGGTGGGTTTAGTACCCATTGCTTCAAATATTGGGGGTGTTGCCCACTCATGGGGACAGGAACGCAGTAGATACCACCTTTGGCGGCAATTTGAGCGCGAGTAGCAATCGAGCCGGCTTTGCAATCAGCAATGAAGACAAAGTTTTTGTGCCCAATTACTTTGACCATTTTTTCCCAAGTGGGGAAATATAGTGGGTCATCGGCTCCATTACCTTCGAGGGTGGCGCTGATTAATGGCATTCCCATTGGGTCAAGAGTTGCCAGTAGTTGACGGTATTGTAATAAATCTGGGCGTTTATCTTTGGAATAGCCATAGCGCAGTAGATTTTCTTCTAAGGAATCTCCTGGAGTATGATTTACGCTAAAACTAGTTGTATCAGTTCGTACCACATCTGTTGGTAATTCGTAGGCATGAATCAGATGCCGTCCTAACTTTACCTCAATCTCCAGCCTTGCCTCTGATTGCTTACCTAGCTCTTCGACTACCCTTGCCAATCGGTCATCAGTGGTATCTTTTTCCCCTATTGACCACCCCGTACTTAACTCTAAAATCGTTCGATGCCTCTGCACCCAAAGTTCCACAGCACACAACCGATGGTCTGATTCGGTGATGATGTATGTTAATAACAATACACTCAATTGACCGTAGCTCAGTCCTTGGTGGTTTCCGTGTGGTTCTTTCAGTTTTTGGTCAATACATTTAGCAATCTCCATCTGTTTAAGCCACTGCACTATTACGGGAATATCGTCAATGCGCTCAGAATTTATTTCCACCGTTTTTCGACCTTCACTAATACAGAAACCGGATTGATACTCCTGTGCTAACTAGCTGGTTAGTACGGCAATAAAGTGATTGAGGGCTTTAAGTGCTGCTTTGTAGCCTGGAGCCTGCTTACCCAATCTTAATTGTAGTAAAACTTGGTCACGTAAAGTTTCCAGTGTTGCCACTGTCGATGGGGTAGTCGCAAGTTCAACAACAGTAGTTTTGTTTTGATGTATCGGCTCTTTTTCCCGTGTAATACTTGGGTTGGCATTCCCTCTCATCAGTTGTTCCAAGTAGTCAGATCTACTCATACCTAAGCATTCGGCAGTGATTCCCAAAGCCTTCCAGGTTTCATCAGTCAATCGGACTGAGCGCACTAGACGATAGTCATCATTTTTAAGTGCAAACTTCCCTTGAATGTCCCGCTTTAACATTACTGTGATTCCGTGTATTACACCATAAGTTTAACGCGCTTATTGATGAAGGCTAGAATGTAACTTGTGTATTACACTAAGGAGACGTTAACGACAAATCACTTCCATGTATTACACGGGAGAAGAGAAATCAGGTGTCTCCGTGTAATATATGGGGGTCTGGCTTCTTTTTCCAAGTATTACACGGTCTTACCTTTTGACGATCCATAATTCTTTTGTTTCCTTACCCAGTCTTGAATTAATTCCTCTCACCCTTCAAAAATGAGCGAACGCACAGACTGTAAGCTATTCCAAGTAATTTTTTCAGCTATGAGAGCGGATTCTGAGCAAGCGAGATGAGTTAGCAAGAATACCCAGGTCGGGCAGGGATTGTGCAGCTGCTGCTACGATGGGTGGTAGGAAGCCTAGGGCTGCCAGTGACAATCCTACAAGGTTGTACAACGCGGTGAAAGCGATGTTCCCTTTCACCACCTTCATAGTGCGGCGGGCAATTCTAAATAGTTCGGGTACAAGTGTCCAATCGTCGCGCAGCAGCGCTACGTGTGCAGCTTCAATCGCCACATCGGTTCCTGCCGCCCCCATAGCGATGCCGACATCAGCTTGCGCTAATGCTGGAGCATCGTTGACGCCATCTCCCACCATAACGACAGTATGACCTTTGGCTTGATAGGATTTCACAATGGCAATCTTATCTTCTGGCAAGAGGTTGGCGCGATAACTCACTCCTAAGTGTCCAGCGATAGCAGCAGCAGTCCGCTCATTATCACCAGTTAGTAGTTCAACATGCCGCACACCAAGTTGATTCACGGCAGCGATCGCCCCAGGAACTTCTGTTCGTAAAGTATCAGCAGCAGCGAGAATGCCAGCTAGTTTGTCATCTATCGTTACGAGCAGTAGTGTTTTTCCTTGCGCTTCCAGTTCATCAGCAATCGGCAAAGAGACTGCTGTTGGCATCATCCGTCGATTACCGACAGTCACAGCATGACCATTCACTTGTGCTCGCACACCCATACCAGGAACGGCGACAAAATTAATAGGCTCATGCAGAGTTAGTTGGCTTTGTTGGGCTGAATTCCGCACAGCCAAAGCTAGCGGATGCTCTGAGTAACGTTCAGCAGAAGCAGCAACGAGTAGTAACTCAGACTCAGAAATGTTTCTCAACGGTATCACATCAGTAATTTGCGGACGCCCCAAGGTGAGTGTCCCCGTCTTGTCAATCAACAACACGTCCGCACGGTCAAGAACCTCCAGATATTTACCCCCCTTAATCAGCAAACCGCGTTTGGCACCCGCGCCGATGGAAGCGAGCATTGCAATCGGAGTTGCCAGAGCTAAGGAGCACGAGCAGGCTACAACTAATACAGCTGCTGTTGCTAAAGGATCGCGACGCACCGCGAAGGTGAACGCAGCAATACCCATTACGACTGGCAGGAAGTAAGCCGAGAACTTGTCAGCTATGCGCTGCACATAAGCCCGGTGCATTTCGGCTTCCTGCACTAGCTTGATTACCCGCCCAAAAGTCGTGTCTGCACCCACATGAGTAGCACGAATACGCAGACTGCCCAGGCTCGCTAGAGTAGCTGCAAACACTTTGGCATTAGGACCGACCTCAACGGGTATGGACTCGCCTGTAATAGCCGCTTGGTCTACTGTGGCTTGACCACTAATCACCTCCCCGTCCACGGGAATCTTGTCGCCAGGTCGCACAATCACTGTCTCGCCAACCTGAACCTCACTCACTGGTAAAACCTGTTCCACACCATTACGTTCGACTCGTGCCATCTGGGGAGCCATCGCCGTCAAGTCTTTGACTGCGCGGCGGGCGCGTTCAGCAGTGAAATTCTCAGCATACTCCCCGATGTACATGAAAAACACAACGATTGAAGCCGTAGCCCATTCTCCCACTGCCAATGCAGCTATGACGCCAAGGGTCATTAGCGTGTGAGAGGTGATTCTCCCTCTAAGCGTAGTTCGGATGACGTTGCGGAATATCGGATAACCCCCAATTAAAACGATGGCTAAGCCAATGGGCCACGGGACGTACTTGGTCAAAGCTTCAAAGAGTCCTAGTCGTTCGCCCACCACCGTGATGAATAGCACTGCACCAAAGACAACGCCAAACAAGACCAGAATGGTTCTAGTGAAATCACCAAGAGGTTTCTGTTTTGGCTCGTCTACAGTTTCCGTCGGAAGCGAATACCCAGCAGCTTCTACTGCCATACGGATGTCCGTTAAACTCACTTGTGCCGGATCAAGCCGGACGACAGCTTTCTTAGAAGACAAGAAGACATCAACTGACTTAACACCAGGCAATTTCTCGATAGCGTGCTGGACGTGTCGCGCACAATCAGCACAGTCCATGCCGTTGACAACAACTTCAAGAGTTTGCTTTTTAGATGAGTCAGGCGTGTCCACAGTTGGTGTGAGGATTGAATAACCCGCAGCTTCTACTGCCTTGTGGATGTCTACTATGCCCACTTGTACTGGATTAAACCGTACAACCGCCTTCTTAGAAGACCATAAGGCATCTACTGACTCAACACCAGGCAACTTGCTTATGGCATTCTGAACGTGTCGCGCACAATCGCCACAGTCCATACCGTTAACGAGAAACTCTTGGGTTTGATGTTTGGATGGACTAGGCAAGTCCTGTATTGGTGTAGGGATGGAATACCCGGCAGCTATCACAGCGGAGCGGATGTCCGTTAAACCCACTTGTACTGGATCAAACCGTACAACCGCCTTCTTAGAAGACCATAAAGCATCAACTGACTCAACACCAGGCAGTTTTCCGATAGCGTGCTGGACGTGTCGCGCACAATCGGCACAGTCCATACCGTTGACAACAACTTCAATAACTTCAATGGTTTGTTGGTTGGACATAACTAGCCTTCCTCTAAACAGTTGTAGCGAGTGCATTCATAAACTCCTTTCGCCACATCCGCTAGGATCTGATCGCTCAGATGCAGAATTGTGCCGACCCGTGGATCGCTAAGTTGATAGCGCACGTAACGACCTTCCTGCTCACTTCGGACTAATCCACAATCTCGCAAACACCCAAGGTGGTTGGAGGCATTTGACTGACTCAGACCAGTTACCGTTGCAATTTCAGTTACAGTCAGTGAACCAGAGCGCAGCGCGTCAAGAATGGCTAGCCGCGAAGTATCAGAAAAACCGCGAAAGAGCTTCGCTTTCAAGCCGATAGCCTGAGATTGAGCATTAATCAGCATTAGCTTAAGTTGCCAGTTGTTAAGGCGTATTTCAATTACATTATCATATCACTAGATGCTGATATGAACAAGGTAATAAAAAAGGAATGTCACAGAACATAGCCGAATCTCAGACTGGCACTTTCAGTTCAAGAAACATCAACGATTGATTTTTGAGAACTGATTTTCGGCAAGACATCCAAAAAAGTTGATGCGCGACTGATAACTTCGGAAAATACTACTTCATACTGCGCGAGTGCTTGCTCAAACGAAGATTATTAGTAAGTTAAACTGTCTCCCCTTATGACCTAGCCCAGCAGCTAGGGCAGAATTGGTATATAAATCCTGCACCGCAGCCGATAGAGCAAGAGGTGATTCGGTCATAACAACTATGCCGCCGCCACTCTGTCGGATTGCTTTAGCTGCTGTGCCAGTGGCGGGAACACTTGCCACTATCGGGCGACTTATTCAATCAATGCGAATTCGCGGGGGGATTTTTTCATTTGACCGCTTTGGCTACAAGCTGCAAGAGCATTTTCATAACAGACGGCTTGCACCTTGCACATGCGCTTATGGAATTAAGCGCATGTGCATCAGTTGGGCGCTCTTTGGCACAGCAAGCAGATCGCTGAGCCAATTCCTAACAACTTCCCTTCAAAAGGTTTACCTTTCAACATTCTATTCCAGTAGATATAGGGGAAGCCATATTTTTTTAGCAGCCACATACTGTACCGCTCTCTAGTTGGATCGATTGGAAATGTGGGGTAAAGCTTGTTGTCATAACCAAATTCGGCAAGTACTACCTTGTCGTATCCTGTAGTTATTGGACAGCAAGTATAACCGTTGTATTTTTGAGCGAGGTTTTTTGAGTTCATTAAAGCCAGTAAGTTATGAACAACAACTGGCGCTTGTTTTCTCACAGCAGCCGCTGTTTTTGATGTCGGGAGACTCGCTGCGTCACCCAAGCTAAAAACGTTGGGGTAAACATTGTGCTGTAGCGTGTGTTTGTTTACATTAACCCAGCCTTGACCTGCTCCATCAAGTACAGCTAATTTGCTCTGTTTGATAAAGTCTGGTGCGCTCATAGGTGGCGTAATATGGAGTAAGTCGTATTGGATAGCTATTTCTAAGACACCCGAATCTGTTGATACATCAAAAATTGCTGTTTTGGTATCAGCTTTGATTTCTTTGAGATTGTGTTTGTATCTCACATCTATCTGTTTGCGCTCTACTACAGAAAGCAGTGTTTCCGCGAATTCTTTTACACTGAAAATTACCCCCATAGCTGTGCAAAACATGACTTTTGACTGACGGCGAACCCCTTGTTTCCTAAAGGCATCATCAGCCAAATACATAATCTTCAGTGGCGCTCCTCCACATTTAACGGGAGTATTAGGGTAAGTGAATATAGCATTACCGCCTTTGAAGTTCTTGATTACTTCCCAAGTGTAAGGGGCGTATTCATAAGCATAATTACTGCAAACGCCATCTTGCCCAATTGCTTCTTTCAGCCCTTTAATTAAATGCCAATTAATTTGAATACCCGGAGCTAAAACCAAATATTCATAACAAATACGCTTTCCCTCCTGAGTAATAACTGTATTGTTGTCTGGATCTAACTGAGCTACACAGTCTTTGAGCCAAGTAGCACCATCAGGGATATAGTCTTTTTCGTCCCTAACTGTATCTTCAGCTTTGTAGATGCCGCCGCCAACTAGTGTCCAAGCGGGTTGATAGTAGTGTTTGTCTCTTGGTTCAATAATGGCAACATCAAGCTGCTGATTTTTTTTCAGCAATTGGGCAGCGACTGTGATGCCGGAAGCTCCACCCCCGACAACTACAACTTGGTGCTGCACGCTTACTGCGTCATTTAAAATGGCTGATTTGTGAGCCGCTGGCTTAGCTAGCGCTGACATGATACTTTTCTCTCCTTTAAAAGTCGCAAACGAAATAACGCTTGGTTGACCTTAATTATTCTTCATTCATAAAATAATTAAGGAAACGTGAAAACAGCAAGTTGTCTTGTATACCGCATTGAAGCGAATAATCCGCTCACGATCTGCTGTTTTCTGCTTGCTGTCAGGATGGAACATCTTGACCAAGCGGCGATAGACTTATTTAATTTCCGCTTGGCTTGCATGAGGATAAACGTTTAGGGTGAGCGCTAACTTACAGTAGCGGGTACTCGTGGCTCCAAATCTTGAAACAATGACGTACTCAAGTAGCGTTCTCCAAAGCTGGGCTGGATCATCACAATCAATTTTCCTTTATTTTCCGAGCGCTGAGCCACGCGGATCGCCGCACACAACGCCGCCCCAGTAGAGATGCCAGACAGTAGACCTTCTTCTTTTGCCAACCGCCGACCGTAGGCGATCGCTTCCTCATTAGTAACGCCAATCACTTCATCGAGCAATTCAACTCTGAGGACTTGGGGAATAAACCCAGCACCAATGCCTTGAATTTTGTGTGGTCCCGGCTGTCCTCCTGCCAAAACTGGGCTACTTGCGGGTTCTACGGCGATCGCTTTAAAACTTGGCTTCCGGGGTTTGATTACCTCCGCCACGCCGGTGATCGTGCCACCAGTGCCGATCCCAGCCACGATCATATCTACCTGCCCGTCTGTATCTGACCAGATTTCCTCTGCTGTTGTCTCCCGATGAATCCGCACATTTGCTGGGTTGCGAAACTGTTGCAGCATATAAGCATGGGGCGTGGTGTCAACTATTGTTTGCGCTCGGCGAATTGCACCGTTCATGCCTTCAATTCCCGGCGTAAGTTCTAGTTCTGCTCCATAAGCTCGCAACATTGCTCGCCGTTCAGTACTCATTGTATCCGGCATCGTCAACACTAGCCGATACCCTTTCGCCGCCGCCGCCATTGCTAAGGCAATTCCCGTATTGCCTGAGGTGGGTTCGACCAAAACCGTCTTATCAGGAGAAATTAGCCCCTCAAGCTCTGCCGCATTCATCATGCTCACACCAATCCGATCTTTTACCGAGGCAGCAGGGTTCATGCTCTCAAGTTTCACTACAATTTGCGCGACACAACCCTCTGCTTGCGGGATGTTGTTCAGCTGCACCAAGGGAGTACGACCGACTAATTCTGTAATGTTTTTGGCAATACGCATGGCTTTAATTAGTTGTTAGTTGTCAGAAAAATTATCAATTGTGAAGTTTTCCGCCTAACCAAAGCAGGAACTAAGTTATGGCGTTCAACATTCAGCCTTTAACCTTATGGTTTGTATGTAGCACTTGTGTCATCATCCGAGGAAAGAGGCTTGTTTACCTGCGCTGATAAAGGCACTAGTTGCAACTGAACAGTTTGACCAGTTTCCCAAGCGTCTGCACCCGGTTGAATGCCAGAAGTCGGGATATCCGCTCGGTTCTGTTTTTTAGCAGAGGTGGAAATGTTGAACCGCTCGTCGCGGTCTTTCACAAGCGCGGGGTTGGCTTGACCATCAGCCGTGAACCCCATCATTAGTGCTGGGTAACCGAGCGGCAGAGTCATGTTTGGTTGCTCTACATTCCAAGTGTGCCAAATCTTGCCGTAAGTCGAAGCGATCTTTTTCATGAGCTCGTACTCTGCCGTTTCAGGAATACCAGGGGCGATCAGCTGACCAGACTTCACCTCATAGACATGGCTGTGCCACAATTTCTTTTCGTCCTGGGGTAAAGTTTGGAAGCTCTTCTCGCTGACGATGTACTCAATGCCCATCAGCCGTGCATTCTTGCCGTTGCTGTCGTAGAGCGTGCACTGGATGAAGTCCTCATTGACTACACTACAGTAGTGATGAGCTTCCAACTGTCTATCCAGGTTTCCGTTGTGGAAGTGAAACGCATCCACATAGACATTGATCGCATCAAGCGGTGTTTTATTCTGCAACACTGCCGCACCCGTTTCCAGCATTTTGGTCTTGACCGACTTCTCTTCACCAGGGGGCGTAGCGCTTGCTGCAGCTGCGGTGTTTCCACCTCCGAATGCCGCCAATAGATTGACGAGAAGAATAATGACAAGGAGAAGGATGATGGACGGTATTCTGGACAATCTCATCGGTAGTACCTTTGTAAAAAACTTGTAAGAAGCGAAGTAGCTCCGGACTAGGGATTTGCTCTCGTTAACCTCTTTACTATTAAGTACGAGGAGTTAGCTAGCTTTTAAGGGTCTGCTAAGTTACCGCAACGCTTGTTAGCGGGAACGGCTTCCATCATCTTTTTGGGCTTTGGTAGATTCAGGTTGTCCATAAACTCAATGAAGCTAGCGCGTTCGCGTCCGGCAAACCGAGGATTCCACCGCTTTTCTTCCCCAATCGTGGACACTGTACATCCTTGGTAGTCATGGGCAGGGTATACCAGAGTTTGATCGGGCAGCGTAAATAGCCGTTGCATCACTGAATCGAACAAGGCTCCCGCATCACCACTTTGAAAATCAGTGCGACCACAGCCCCGGATAAACAGAGCATCTCCTGTAAGAACGTGGTCGCCATTGACTCGGTAAGCCATGTGGCTATCAGTGTGACCAGGGGTAGCAAGCGCCTGGATGGTAATGCTTCCCACATGCAGCATTTCTCCATCTTGAATAAACTGATCAGCGCAGTCTGCCTGAGCATTTTCTGGCAATACCCCCAAGCAAAGAGTCAATGAGCGCAGTTTTGCAGTTCCTGTGATGTGGTCTGCGTGGATATGGGTTTCCAGACAATACCGGAGCGTTAAACCAAGCTCTTGGAGGAGATGGTAGTCACGCTCAACTTGTTCCAAAACTGGATCGACCAGAATCGCTTCTTGTGTATTGGGGTCAGCAATTAGGTAAGTATAAGTACTGGACTCATGGTCGAACAACTGCCGAAAAAACATCTGTAGCTCTCCTAATGCACCAATCAATGCAATTGACTCCAAGCAAATTCTGTTGCGGCGGAGATACTGGTAAAGTTAAGCGCAACTGCTTTCCCCGCTCAGCAAGCTGTTCTTTATCGACTAGACCAGCGCTTTTATAGATGAGCCGAACTACTTATTCGGTTGAGGAGTCATCCGCAGATAGGGCTTGACCTCTTTGTAGCCCTTAGGAAACTTTTGCTTGATCTCCTTAGGGTCTTTGATCAAAGGAACAATCACGCAGTCATCTCCATCTTTCCAGTTAGCTGGGGTGGCAACACTGTAGTTGTCTGTTAATTGCAGCGAATCAATCACTCGTAGTAACTCATCAAAATTGCGCCCTGTACTGGCAGGGTAAGTCAGTGTTAGCCGTAGTTTCTTGTTGGGGTCAATGATGAATACCGAGCGCACCGTTAAGGTATCGTTGGCATTAGGGTGGATCATGTCGTATAGGTCAGATACCCTGCGATCCGGATCTGCCAGAATTGGGTAGTTCAAGGTCACTCCTTGAGTTTCCTCAATATCTTTGGTCCAGCCGAAATGGGACTCGACATCATCAACGCTGAGTGCCAGTGCCTTGACATTGCGCTTGTCAAACTCGGGCTTGAGACGAGCGACTTCCCCTAATTCGGTGGTGCAAACGGGCGTAAAGTCTTTGGGATGGGAAAATAATATAACCCAGCTTTCCCCTGCCCACTCATAGAAATTGATCTCGCCTGTGGTGGAAGTTTGAGTGAAATTAGGGACAATATCGCCTAATCGCAGAGGCATAACAAAACTCCTGTGGTGTAAGGACAAACGTTTAGCCTGTTGTTGGATGGTCGTAGAAGGTGCATTCGTAAACCCCCTTCGCCACATCCGCGCTTCAGTTCATCCGCTAGGTTTAGAAACGTGGCAACCCATGTGTTGCTTAACTGATAAAACACGGAACACAGAATCCCCGAAAAATTTTGACCTGAGGAGGTAGCAATTCAATTATTGATGTTGATTTCTACGCTATTATCTTAACATATTACTCACTGCTGATATGTCAACCGCCAAAAATAAATATTGAGCCGTGTAATTCTACCCGACTATTGCTTTGTGGACGATAGTCCAGGTTGTTTCTGGAATTGAAGCCATAAGGAACACATCTCCCAAATGAATTCGACACCCTCTATCAAAACCCTACAAGCGCAAGTTAGCGGTATGGACTGCAACGGCTAGTTTCAGTAAACAAGTTTTTACTTTGTACATTAAATGACCAAAAAATCACCTCACTTTTTTAAGTTTTCCCGCCTTCTAGACTGGTTGGATGTGCTGGCAATTACTGCTTGGGGAATATTACTGCTGAAATATTGGCTTACTGAGAAACTTGTCTTGCTAGTTCACCCTAAACACTTCTGGTTAGTTATTGCCACCGGCTTTGCGCTCTTATTTGTTGCCGTTTTTAGAACCTGGGTAATTTGGCGAAAGCATTTGACACCGAAGGTTCAGCATTTGTCGCAATTTCCACCAGGCTGGGGGAGTGGGCTACTTCTGTTAACCGCCCTCTTGGGTCTACTGATAGTTCCTCATCCTTTGACAAGCCAAGCAGCCATGCAACAAGAAGTTGCTAATTTTTCGACTTTAAACCGCAATAAAATTCAAGCATTCCGAGCTTCAACTCGACCAGAGGACCGTTCACTGGTTGATTGGGTGAAAACGCTAGCTGTCTATCCTGAACCAGATGTCTATATAGGTCAGAAAGCCAAAGTCCAGGGATTTGTGGTTCACCTAAAAACACTGCCAGATGATTTTTTGGTAATTACACGTTTTGTGATTACCCACTGTGCCTTAGATGCCTCCCCAGCGGGGTTGCCTGTTAAATTAACTCAAAGTCGCCAAGCCTACCCACTCGATACTTGGCTGGAAATTGAAGGTAAAATGATTACAGCAGAGCTGGAGGGTAAGCGCCAACTGACTATTCAAGCTAAATCTATCAAACCAATTCCAGAACCTAAGAATCCCTATGAGTATTAAAATACTTATATCTATGTTTGACGCAGAAACATCAACAAACATAACTTTTTATCCAGCAGGTTCAACAGTAGCTATTCCTGATATAACTCACTTGACCTGTAAAAATTAATCTGCTACTCTAAGCGTTCAAGAAAGTTGTTCAAGGAAGCCGATGAACAGAAAATTGTCTACTGTTAATTCTTAAAAATTAACCCTAGAATCATGTCGATATTTTTTCTCAAATCAAAACGCACATCACTCATCCTGATAGCGGTTCTCAGTTTTTACTCAATCGTAAGCTACACTGCTCCAGCCTATGCCATGCACATTATGGAAGGCTTTTTACCACCAGGCTGGGCGATTTTTTGGTGGGTAGTAGCGTTACCATTTTTTGTTTTAGGATTGCGATCGCTCACTCGCGTCACTCAAGCCACTCCTGAACTAAAATTACTTCTGGCATTAGCAGGAGCCTTTACCTTTGTGCTATCAGCGCTGAAATTGCCTTCGGTTACAGGTAGTTCCTCCCATCCTACAGGCACAGGATTAGGCGCAGTGTTATTTGGACCTTTAGCCATGTCGGTGCTGGGTAGTTTGGTACTGCTGTTTCAAGCATTGTTACTAGCTCACGGCGGTTTAACCACACTAGGAGCTAATGCATTTTCGATGGCGATTGTCGGACCTTTTGTTGCCTTCTGGATATATCGCTTAGTGATGCCAAGTGGTAAGCAAAGGTTAGCGATATTTCTAGCATCTGCTGTAGCAGATTTGACAACTTATTTGGTCACTTCTGTGCAACTGGCTCTGGCATTTCCCACTGCTACAGGTGGATTCATGGCTTCGTTTATTAAATTTGCAGGAATCTTTGCCGTGACTCAAGTACCCTTAGCAATTAGTGAAGGATTTTTGACAGTGCTGGTGTGGAATTGGCTCTCCAGCTATGGTCGCCAAGAACTAAAAATGTTAAACCTCATTAAACCAGAAAGCTAGTAGATGAGCGAGTGAGGCAGTGGAAGAATAGTTAGTGGTTAGTAGTACTTGTTGACAACTAACAATTAACAACTAACATATGACAAATCAAAAATGGAATAACTGGCTGTTGCTGTTAGCAGTGGTGGTATTGACAGTCACACCGCTAGTGCTAATTAAAGGTACAGAATTTGGCAGTGCAGATGGTCAAGCTGAAGAGGCTATCAAAGAGATACAGCCCCAATATAAACCTTGGTTTAATTCACTAATTGAAACTTAATTGTTTAAGTTTGTTCAATAATAGGACAAATTGTTGATTCGGAATTTTCAGGTATTGTTTCCCAACCAGAAAGAAGTCCTTCTAACTCTAGTTTCAGAATGAGTAGTTGCTTAATTTGTTCATCAATGATTGTCAGCTTATCTTGCAGCTTAACTTTTACGTGTTCACAGGGTAAATCTCCCTCGTCGTGAACATCCAAAAATTCCTTAATTTCTGACAAACTCAATCCAAGACTTTGGGCACGTTTAATGAAGTTCAAGCGAGTCAAAACATCAGAGTTAAATAATCTAAATCCACCCTCGGTTCTACCTGACGCCTTGAGTAGACCTAACTCTTCATAATAGCGAATGGTTTTAATTGGTACGCCGCTCTCCTTAGCAACTGAACCAATTTGCTTTGGTGCTTCTTTGACTAACATACTTAGCTGCTCCGCTAGATATAAGACATAATTGCCTACCTTATTCTAAACTCTCCGGTTAAATGGAGAGTCAAGGAGAAATAGCGTGTACGTCGTATCATCTCGTTCACGATTTGCTACCTGATGAACCAGCCGTTTTCACTTCTACAACACCACTATACATTTTCATACCACAGGTGAACTCGTATTCACCTGGATGTTTGGGAGTGAGTGGTTTGAGGAGCAGTTATCGGGGTTGCTTGTGAAGTAGAGTCTGCTGGTTGTACTTCTATAACTCCTCGGAACATATTCATACCACAGGTAAAGGTGTAAGTACTTGGTTTATCTGGAGTAAACTCGATAGGTGTGACTTGGTTAAGTGGCAGGTCTTTGACAATATGGAAGTCAGGTAGACGTACTTCCTCAAGGCAACTGCTCTTGTCACGCCGCAGAAAGTTGAGGCGTACTCTTTGAAGAGCATTGACCACAACGCGACTTGGTTCGTAGCCCCCATCCACGATAATAGTGACCTCTTGAATGCCCTGACGAGCTTGTGCTTTTTGGGACTTGGGTTTGCTCAGGAGAAACCACCATAACTCCAGTCCAATTAACGCCAAGCCTCCAGCTGTGACTGCGGCTTTTAGCCCTAGTGGTTGCTCAATACGACGAAACGGAGTCATTTGTGATTGACCAGAGGCTGGCATTTCATGGGTCATTTGTGCAACTGTTTTAGGAGAAGCAACACCCAGTACCAATCCCAGACTCGTTATACTACCGATAATCAACTTTCTACTCAACATTTGGTATCTCCTTATGCGATTGCTTTAGCTTTAAAGTTACGCAGACGCAAAGCATTTGTTACCACTGAAACTGAGCTAAATGCCATTGCTGCACCTGCAATAATGGGGCTGAGTAGCCAACCGAAGATAGGGAAGAGAATCCCTGCGGCAATGGGAATTCCAGCTACGTTGTAGATGAAGGCAAAGAAAAGATTCTGACGGATGTTGCAAATTGTGGCACGAGAGAGTTGAATGGCGGTGACAATCCCCTGTAAATCCCCGGAAATGAGGGTGATGTCACTAGCTGCGATCGCCACATCCGTTCCTGTTCCAATTGCCATCCCGACATCAGCTTGAGCCAACGCTGGTGCATCATTGATGCCATCCCCAACCATGGCGACAATTTTGCCTTCCGACTGAAGTTTCTCGACAGTCTCGGCTTTCTGATCCGGGCGAACTTCAGCAAAAACTCGCTTGATGCCCACTTCACGAGCAATCACTTCGGCAGTGCGGCGATTGTCTCCCGTCAACATCACCACTTCCAATCCCATTTTCTGCAATGTGCGAATTGCGTTTACAGAAGATGGTTTCACCGCATCGGCAATGCCCATAATCCCTTGGATCTTGCTATTTACCGCAATCCAGATGACCGTCTTACCAAGATACTCCAAGCGATCCCAATGTTGCTGCAATGCACTTGTATCAATGCCTAACTCTCTCATCCAACGGTGAGTGCCAATTTGTACCCATTGATCTGACACATACCCTTGCACACCGCTACCAGCGATCACTTCAAACTCCTGAACTTCCCTCAATTCCACGTCTTGAGATTGAGCATAATTCACAACTGCCTCCGCTAGCGGATGTTCCGAATTGCGTTCGACGGATGCTGCAAGGCGCAGAAGATTTAACTCGTTGCCATTGGCTGTACCGTTGACGGTTACAAAGTCGGTGACGGTGGGCTTACCTTGCGTAATTGTACCCGTTTTGTCGAGAACGACAGTCTTGAGCTTGTGCGCGAGTTCCAGACTTTCTGCCCCTTTGATGAGAATGCCATTTTCTGCCCCCTTGCCTGTTCCCACCATAATAGAAGTTGGCGTTGCCAAGCCAAGGGCACACGGGCAAGCAATAATTAACACACCCACAGTGGTAATTAATGCCATTGTGATGTTGCCCATAACATTGTACCAGATGATGAAAGTGGCGATCGCAATGGCAATTACGGCAGGTACAAACCATCCGGTAACTTGGTCAGCTAATCGCTGAATCGGTGCTTTTGAACCTTGCGCTTGCTGCACTAGCTTGACAATCTGCGCCAAGAATGTATCTTTACCTACTCGGGTCGCTCGAAATTTGAAGCTGCCAGTTTTGTTGATCGTGGCTCCAATCACTTGATCACCCGGCTGCTTCTTCACAGGCACACTTTCACCTGTCACCATTGCCTCATCGATAGTTGAGGAGCCATCAATAATCTCGCCATCTACTGGAATCTTTTCACCCGGACGCACCAAAATGATCTCACCTTCAACCACTTGGGCAATTGGAATGTCAACTTCTTTACCATAGCGAATTACACGAGCAGTATTTGCTTGCAAGCCCATCAACTTACGAATTGCTTCAGAAGTTTGTCCTTTGGCACGATTTTCAAGCAGTCGTCCTAATAAGATCAACGCAATAATGACAGATGCGGCTTCAAAGTACACATCCGGTTTAAGACCTTGAGTGATAAACCACTGCGTACTGAAGGTAGGAAATAGGGAATAGAAGTAAGCTGCACCTGTCCCGATCGCCACCAGCGTATCCATTGTAGCCGTATGGCGCTTCAGAGCTTTCCAAGCATTGAGGTAGAAAGTACTACCAGCCCAGAACTGTACCGGAGCCGTCAGTACAAGCTGGAGCCAGGGATTATGCAGCCACATGGGAATAAAGGGAATCTGTAATCCCGTCATGGCAGGCAGTGAGCCAATGACCAGAACTGCACTGACGATGGCGCTGACCCAAACCTTACGGGTTAAGTTCCAATTTTCAGCTTGCCGTGCAAGCCGTTCCGCATCATCTTCTGGGGCAAGTACATCGTCTTGCATAGGTTGAGCAGAATATCCAACCGCATCAACTGCATCTTGAATCTCTGCTACATCAGTTTTGCTCTTGTTATAGGTAACGGTGGCTTGTTCCGCACCGAAATTAACGCTGCAGGTCTCAACTCCCGGAACTGAGCGGATTGCATCTTCAATGTTACTGGCACAAGAGGCACAACTCATGCCTCGCAATTTAAGTGTAGTTTTTTCCATTAAATGACTCCTTGACAGGCGTGGGTCTTCGGTCTTAAGGAATTTGGCAACTAAGCAACTGAGTAACCTGCGTCAGTAATAGCTTGTTTCACAATCGCCTCAGATGCTTGAGTCTCAATGCTGACCAGCTTAGTTTTTGGATTAGCCTGAACGGTTGCAGCTGGGTCAACCGCTTTGACTGCTTTCGCAATCGTTTCGCCACAAGCCGAACACGCCATGTTGGAAACTTTGAGTTGTAAGGTCATGATTCTAATCCTCTTGCTATGAACTACTTTCATTTTGAAGTCTCCAGCCCGATGGAGAGTCAAGGGGGAACAAAAGCAAATTTTGAATATCTATCAAAGGGAGGATAAGGTAGCGTGCTTCACTATCACAATCTTGCACGACAAAGGACACGTCATTACCGTGCCCCTTACGCTTTCAGTCTTATATCCTTACTTCATCACAGTTGAAGCCTTTAAGCGCAACTTATTATGCCATTGCTCCAGCCATTTGACGGCAAGACTCGGCGCAACGACGGCAAGATGCAGCACAGCGTTTACAGTGGTCGTGGTCGTGCTTCTCACACTCAGCAGCACAGCGATCGCAAGCTTCGGCACAAATGCTACACATTTGAGCATGGAGAGCTGAATTGCGAGACATGAAACGGGCGCAGAAATCGCAAGTATTAGCGCAGTCCCGGCACAGCTTAATACACTCTGCCATCATATATACCAATAAGCTCTGGGGTCAGTTTAATCGCAATGGCAAAATTGTCACTGCTGATTTCTGGGTCAACGTGCAGTAGCCAAACTGAAGTTTCATTTTGATTTCATCTTAACCTTTATAGTGATAAGAGAAGGATTAATAAGCTGGTTCCTCAGCTAACACACCCCTATCGGGCTTTTAATTTCTCCAAAAAGGTAGGACTAAAAGCCTGTTTTTTACTACTATATAAGCATGAATTTAAGCTAAAAACTCAATTTAATAAGGTATTTTATCTTGATTTCATCTTGCTCCTGTATATTAAAAATTGTAAACCTATACTTCGATTTTCAGAGATACTAGTCTTAGGCTTATTAGCTCTACTAGTGAATTAGAGCTAAAAGCCTATTTTAAATATTGAATTTTTCGTTACCTTAACCGCAGTTACCCTTCAACTGTCGCTACCTACCGCAACATGAATGAATAATTTTTATTAAGCGACCAAAATTTCATTTAGATTTCATAGTGACCTGTCAAGCTAGTTGGAGTAAAGGTTTATGCATCAGGGATGAATTGCTAACACCATGATCCTAATTGAACTCAACAAAGTAAAACAACCAATTCAAGTCCTGCTTCTGTCTATCACATTTCAGCCAAAGCCATTGGCAGAGACGTAGAGATTCCCGTAGGTGTAGCTCAATTTCCTACATTTTAATTAATCTATATATTCTGACGACAACTGCTAGAATTTCATCTTAATTTCATCATGACCTGTCATTCTAGTAAATAGAGGAAGCATACCTTTGAAGGCAGAAACATCACCAGTAGGTTGAACCTGCTAAGGACGAACTGTCTAACTTCTCCTTGATTAATGGTTGAATCAAGGGGGCAGTTAAGATTTGCTTTACCAAATTGTGATGCATCCGTTAATAACAGGTTCATTATCAAGGATGAACCTTACATTTAGCTGACATAGTTGATTCATGGGTAATTAAATATGAAGAAAACACTAATATACGCGGGTGCAGCATTGGCTCTAGCTACCGCAGTCTTAATTCCTAGTAGCTATGCAAGTGCTAGGAGTAATGATGGTAGGGTTCCACATATTGATGGAAACATGCAATTTCCTCCTAATCGCTCAAGAATTGTTAGACATACTGTTCGGTTACACGTTCCTCAGAATAGCAAGGCTGTTACCCAGCTACTTATTAACGTTCCAAACAATTTAACTGTAAGTAACGACATCAAGGATATTGATGTTGCAGATGAGAATGAGCAGAAAATTAATACTAACGTTTCTATCAATAGTAGAACCATACTACTAGCTTTTCCTGAACCTGTTGCTCCTAACACTAAGTTTAATATTGACCTAAACAATGTAAAACGGTCAATTCTTGGTAATGGTTCTGTCTACCGCTTCTGGGCTAAAGAGTCTGGCAGTGATGCTGAAATTCCCATAGGTGTAGCTCAGTTTCGTATCTACTAATCCACAGTTTTTGGCTATAAATCAAGACACTTTATTGGGATTTCATCCCTGAATGTCATGCTGATAAATAGAGAGTTATTTGAGTTAATTATTGAGGAAAAGAGAGATGAAAAAGTTAATTTACGTAGCAGTATTTACCCTGGCAATTACATCTTCAGTTCCTGCTGTATGGGCAAGTGGAAAACCAGGCGATGCTAATGGTTCCCATCTGGTCAAAACCGCTGCTTATCCTAATGATACTGCTGCCGTAAATGCTACTCATAAATTTGAAGTTCATGTACAGGGAAAACCCCTTGCAGAACTGGCAATTGATTTACCAAAGGGAGTGAGTATTGATAACGGAATTGAGGTGAGAAATCAATCTGGTCAAAAAATCCCAGCGACAATTTCTATTAATAACAGAAAAGCTACGGTAGCTTTCTCGCAACCAGTAGATCCTGAGACAAAGCTATCAGTTTTAATGAGAGGGGTTAATACTCCAGGATATAACGAACCAGGAGCTAACCTAACTTGGGCGTACCGAGTCTACGCTAAGAAAGTTGGATTAAATGGAGAAATTTCACTCGGTCTAGCTCAGATTCAGACATACGGTACCTAGGCAGAGCGATTGCTCATAAATTGAGCCATGGCTGCCAAGTTAACAAAAGAGCAGTTAATTAGTTCAGTGAATTGTTTAACGACAACAGTTTTAAGGTGGGCATTATTGCCCACTTTATTAATTTAGCCTACAACTGAAACTGCGCCTATATCAGCTGCTATGCCCGCAATTCTAATAATTAGTGAGGGCTTTCAGGTTCAACTTTTCATTCATCAGCGGTAAATAAACAACAGCCCCACCCCAGCGATCGCCACCAACACACCTAGAATTGTCCGCAAACTGATTTTTTCCCCCATAAAGAAAGCCAATGGCAGGACAAATAGAGGACTAGTAGCACCGAGGGACTTGGCAATCCCAGCAGCAGTAAATTTAAGGGAGATTTGTTGTAGCCAGAAGCCCAAGTAAGTACTTAAAAAGGCTGATAAGACAACAATGCCCAATACCTTCCCAGACTGCAATTCCTTTAATGACGTGCGGACTGGTTCTCGCTTCACTGGCAGCCATAGCAGCAGTATCAATACCCCACCCACTAGCCGCACCATAGTACTCCATAGAGAGTCGATACTTGTCTGAGCAAACGCCGCACGGGATAAAACTGCACCCATTGCATCTGTATGTAAATGCTGACAACAGAGCAAAGCTGACACCAACAATCAGCTTGTCATTGCTAGTGACATTCTTAACCCGCTCGCTAATTACCCAAGCCACACCCAAAATAGTTAACAAAATACCAACCCAAACAACAGATGCCAGTTGTTCTTGCAAAAAGATAGCTGATACAATTGCAGCCATCGGTGGATCCAGTGTCTTCAATAGCAGTGTCCGTCTTGCCCCCAAGCTGTTCAATGCTGCAAAATAAGCAGTATCACCAATGCCAATTCCGACAGCACCACTGAGAAGCAGGAGTACGAAGGGAACTGAGTCAATTGCTGGCAGTAGTTGCTTACCACTTAGGAAGATGGTGAAGAAAGCCATCGCAATTGTGATCGCGCCTTTATTTAAGTTCATCACCTGTGGGAAGATTTTCTTTCCTAAGTGACTGTAGATAACTGAAGTCAGCGCCCACAAAAACGCCACACAAAGAGCTGCCAGTTCCCTCTTAAAATTCAAAATCCAGAAATCAGAAAAATTTGCCAGCATAAAACATCTAACCTCCATGAAGCATCGCCATGCAAGTTTATGAGGCGAGTAAACAAAAGATGCAGAAGATAACTAGTCATAAAAAGGTAAAGTTCAATTATGATGAGCTATTAGAGGGTAGATGCGCTCCCTGATTTTGGGGATTTTACTTATTACCTACATTCCGCACCAAGAAAAGTCACATCAAGAATTTCAATGACTGAAATTACCTTTTTAAAGAAAACAGATGTGAAGAATTGGGAGCGAAGTAAAGGTAAGTAAATTTGTTTGAATATTTCTAAATATTTTAGTCAATAAATGAGAGCAAAAATAATGCAATAATAATAGATATCAACCCAAAAAGAAGATATATCGTGAGAAAGGAGATAACACAATCAAGCACAATTAAGAAGGACATTTTCTTAATCAAATAGATAGTATTTGCGACAAGTTGCTGGAAATAATCTTAATATCCATAATCGTTCATCTGTAAGATTAGATATCTGTTTAACATGATTAACAACTAATAGATGAATTGACTGAAAACCTTGGAATATCAACCTTAATGTAGGACGGTCTGTCCATTTACCGCGCCTGTTTTTGATTCCTGAATTTGAGCCAGATAAAGCCGAAAGTACTGTCTTTGCGCCAGCGTGTAAACTAATAAACATAACCCCATCACCATTGCCAATGCTTCGATTCAATAGGAGTGATTTAAGAAAAACACTATCGGTAAAGAATAATGGGTCTTTTAAAAAACCAAATCCTCTCTCACATGATTGTTGCGCTTTGTACGATAGATACATTTCGTCATTACTGAGGAACGCTTCATCTAAAACATTTGTTGCCAATACAAATCTTCCAGCACCTCGCATTTCCACTTCTACCACACTTTCAATGATTTCTAAATAAGCTTTGAGGCAATAACAATCTTGTTTGCACCGCTCTGACGACGGCAAACTCTTTTTTGGCGCTTGTTGAGCTTGCTTAATAACCTGAATGTTTTTCAACGCGTGATATTTTAGCTAGTTTGATAATTTTTCTGCGGCTTTAATTGCATCTTGATGACACGCAAATTCTTACGAACAATAATTTCTGTAACTTCTTCTTGGCGGTTGTCAAAGATTTTGATACTCGTTTGGACAATTGTCGTAAGTCTGCCTGCTTGCAGACTTGGCTTTCAACGATTAACCTTTCTGGTTCGACTCCAGCATAATTGCTTGTTTTGACGGCATATGAGTAACCATCAGTTTCACTTCTAACAAATTCAAGGTCTTTTAGACTCGATAGGAGTTGTTTCGCCGCAAGCACTATCAACGGGACTCGACACAACCACTTGAGTTTTTTCATTAATGCAAGATTTGCTGCACTATATAATGCGCTATCCGCTATCATCAGTGTGTCGAAGTCAATTTGTTTTTTGTAGTCTATAGCAATTTGAGCGAATACTTTTTGGTCAGACTCGTTTCCCGATGCTACCTTAAGGAATAATGGGACATCGCCATCTCCACTACAAATTAGATCTAAGATAAATTGTTTTAAATCAGGTCGGTGGTCGCGTGAATACCTGTATGTGATATTTACTGGTTGTGAAGCAACAATATCTACTGTTTGTTCTTCAACACCTGATCGCCCATCCTACTGTAGTAGGCGCAATTTCTCGCTACTTATTTTATTTTTGACATCCTTGCCTGTGTGACAGTACTAGGTGCGGAATGTGGGATCTAAGAGTCTGAAAATCTCGTAGAATACCGGAAAGATCTGGGCAGGTTCCACCTCATCCAACAACTTTCGGATCTGGTTATCACGCTTGTATCTAATGTACGCCAAATAGGCTTTGAACATTATTACGTCCTTTATTCTCTGCCCGCCTCGCGTTGATAGGCAAGAAACGAGGGTATTTGAGTGAAAAATATTGAAAATGCGTGCCATTGCTGCATCACTCATTTGATAGCGCTTGTTCTTACCTGTTCGCTTACCCTTGAAAATCTTCCAGGATGAACCGCAAGTAAAGCACCATTTCATCAAAGCGACTTGGCTGATTCAACCTTACCTTTATGCTTATCCACTAAAGAAATACAAATACCATACCTCCTGCTTAAATTTTTGCCTAGTTCTGGTTGCTAATGATAATCAATATCATAAGGAGAATTGCTGCTTTTGTTAAATTTAAGTTGACAAATAGTTTATAAAGTGCTTCTCTTACTTACTGAATTTATCTGACTCAAAAGTTTGTAATTTCATCCTAATTTCATCTTGCTCTGAGAAACTATTTATAGGGGTGAACCTTGCAAATATATACTTCGGTGTGAGAGAGAAATCATGAAAAAACCATTTTGGAACGTTTTAAAGCTAAGTCCAGTTGTTTTTACCGCCATATTTTTCACTGCTAACAGCGCCTTAGCTGCTGAAGTCAACGAACAAGTCACTTCAGTTGCTCAGTTGACCGAACAGAATGACAGCTTAGGTCAAGTAACATCCGTTTCTCAGTTTTCTGACGTGCAGCCTACAGACTGGGCATTCCAGGCTTTGCAATCCCTAGTGGAACGCTACGGTTGTATTGCTGGTTATCCCAATGGCACCTATCGCGGTAACCGTGCAATGACTGCACATATCCTTTTTTATGTCAATACATGTTAACAAAACTTAAATGCGTTTGCCCTATTCACGGGTATTGACTTTAAGCGTTGCTGCATAAGCAAGAGAGCTTAAATTCACGGAAAAATCTCTTTTATTCATTAGATAAACTTATCACTAATTAATCCGAAGACCCAAAATTTAGACGCTTTGGAAAACTTACCAGTTGTGATGTAGGCGATCGCAAAACGAACAAGCTAACTTCACTTTTCGTTGCATACTTCTAATTTACGCCTTTGTTTCTACTTAATCTTTTAAGTTTCGCTTTATTAAGTTACCAACGGACAATTTAATAGTTATATATAAAGTGAAAAGAAAATTTTTCTTTCTATTTTTTCCTTATTAAGTGACTATCAGGCAGTTTTCTAGTTAAAAATTTTGACAAATTAGGAGTTTTGGAATGACTAGGGAAATGAATCCGCAAGAAATACTTATAGCTCAAGCTCAACCGCCAGCAAATCAAACCATATTTACAACTCAGACACCAAGTGTCCCCAATGATACCGATGGCGTCCCTTATGAATTAGGTTTGAAGTTTCAGAGCACAAGGGCAGGTCAAATTACGGCAATTCGCTACTGGAAAGCGGTGAGCGAAACTGGCTCTCATGTCGGGAGAATTTGGTCATCAACAGGTACTATCCTAGCAAGTATTAATTTCACTTCAGAGACAGCCTCTGGTTGGCAGCAGCAGGCTCTTACCACTCCACTAAACATTCAAGCCAACACCACCTATGTAGTTACCGTTAATACCAATGGCTTTTTCGCTGTCACATACAACGGTGCGTTGACAAACTCAGTTGTCAACGGGGATTTGAGAACAGTCGCGGACAATAACAATGGGGTGTATGGTAATCCAGGTACTTTGCCAACCAATTCTTACCAAAACGCCAACTATTTCCGCGACATAGTATTCGTTGCCAGTAATACTACGCCGCCGAGATCTAATGCCATTACTTTGGAAAACCAAAAACCAGGCACGACAAACTGGAGGATTACCAACCAAGCTTCTAATGAAATTGCCGGCTATGCTGTGGCAACAAGTGTCAATAAGGGGGGTTCTTTAGGGATCAAAGTTTCCCTAGCACAACCAGGACAGTACACAATAGATGTCTACCGCTTGGGTTACTATGCAGGCAGCGGCGGTAGGCTGGTGTTGAGTAGTGGTTCTCGCAATGGAATTACGCAACCTGCTTGTAAATTTACCCGTGCTACCAGACTTTTGGAGTGTAGTAACTGGTCAACCTCCTACACTTTAGCCGTCGGCTCGGACTGGACTAGTGGTCTGTACATTGCCAAACTCACTGACAGTAGAACTGGTAAGCAGTCATATGTGTGGTTTGTCGTCCGCGATGATAGCAGAACTTCTGACATATTATTCCAAAGTAGCTTTAACAACCATCTGGCTTATAGCAACTATGGTCCGGTGGGCAGTCGTTACAGCTTGTACCCATTTAATAGTACGAATCTACAAAGAGCGGTCAAAGTTTCCTACGACCGACCATTCTCACAAACGACGACGGAAACTGGCGAGTTCAACAACTTACTGCGTTGGGAGTACAACATGGTGCGGTGGCTGGAGTCTCAAGGCTATGACCTATCCTACGTTACAAACGTAGATGTGCACTCGAACTCGCAGTTGCTACTTAAGTACAAAGTCTTCTTGTCGGTAGGTCATGATGAGTACTGGTCAAAAGAACAGCGCGATCATGTCGAGCGAGCTCGCGATGCTGGAGTCAACTTGGCGTTTTTCTGCGCGAATAGTGCCTACTGGCGTGTACGCTTTGAGAACAGCACCATTACTGGGCAAGCCAACCGGGTGATGGTATGTTACAAACAAGCAGCTACAGCAAGCGAACCCACAGACAAGTTTCGCAGCCAACTGAATAATCGTCCGGAGAGCGCCTTACTCGGAGTGATGTATGTTGCTGACGAAGATGTTGTCTACGGCGGGTTCGATTTTGTGGTCAAAAATAGCAGCGATCCCTACTACGCCAACACAGGACTAAAAGACAACGATACTCTTGGTCGATTGGTGGGTTTTGAATGGGATCGAATTAATGCAAATGCGTCTCCAAACGGACTAGTGATTCTGGGTGAATCGCAATTCCCAGGAGCAAGGCAGGATATAGATAATACCGATATTGAAGGTTTTCCCAGTGGAACCGATCCCCGGGTTTCACACGCAGTTCGCTACACTGCACCTAGTGGTGCTAAGGTGTTTTCAACTGGCTCAATTCAGTGGATGTGGGGATTGGACAGTGATGGTGTCGATGGACCTCGCGAAGATAATCGTGCCAAGCAAATAGCTGTCAATGTCTTTGCCAGCATGGGAGCCAGACCCCTAACTCCCAGCGCTAACATCATTGTGCCTTAAAAAGATTGTGGAGCCATAAAGCAAATTTCCCTCTTTAAGTAATAGGAATGTAAGTAGTTGTGAATCTGAGAATCAGACGTAGACGATTTGGACAGTTAGCTCTAGCCAGTGCCGCTACAGCAGCGATCGCCAACCTGGGAACTAAAGCAGTTGCCCAGCAGTCATCGGGTATCCTTTTTGGGGTACGCTTTAGCAGTGATAGCGCCGCCGAAAATATCTTAACCATTTACCAATATAGCTAACACTACGCCAGGATTAACCCTGTTCTCTTCCAACGTGGCTACTGGTAGCACAATCGCTACCCTTCAAATTCCGACTACTACTGTCAGCAACCAAGATTTACCTATTAATCTTACACCAGCACTAACAGATGTCGAGTCGATCCAAGAGCGGTTAACTAATCTCACTACCCAACCCAATGGCATCTTGGTTAGTACTGTTGTATCAACTACAGACGAAGGCACCGCCACGAGGTTGATTTTCAAAAGTCCTAACCCTTCTCAACCTCCAGATAGTGTGAAACTATTTGGATTTCCAAATAATAACAGTACGGTTGAAAGTTTAGTGCCAATCACCGGAAACAACTTTATCGGTTTAATTAGTACAAATGGAAGCACTTTGCCTTTTGAATTGGCAACTATTGAGCGTACCACAGGCAATGTAATTTCAGGTGCTAATTCTGGTCTACCCAGACTAGATCCAACGCGAGGCTACGGTACTCTGGCTCAATCCCCAGATGGAACAATTTACATTGTTACAGTTGGCAGAGAAGGTACAGCAACTTTAGCGCAGGTAAACGTCGGCAGCGGAATTAACACAATCGTGCCATTGACCTTTAATAACAAACCTTTAGGAAATGGCTTGTTGAGCTTAACTATCTCTCCATCAGGTGAACTTTATGCGCTTGCCAATCCCAACTATGAGGACATTAATTCTCTGTTCATCATCAATCCTAGAAGCGGAGAGTTGACTTTAGTCAGACAATTCGACGCTGACCAAATTACGTTTACTTTTTTATAAAGTAAATTGAGCATAAGCTTTCCAAAGCGTGTAATTAGTTTTAGAGTTAGACGTTTTGGAAAGCTTATCATTTGTGATCTAAGCGATCGCATTAATTTAATTTTAGTAATGCTTGTAGGTTGGGTTGAGGAACGAAACCCAACCAGTTAGTTTGAAATCGTTGGGTTTCGCTCTGCTCAACCAACCTACTAAGAGATTAATAAAATTTATCACCCTAAGTACGGGAGAGCCTTTACTCTTCTGGTTAATTCTGCTGATTTATTATTTCTTGAACTCGGAGAGTGACAGAAGAGGGATAAACTCTTTACGTTAGTTACGCGGTACAGGAAATTTGGTGTATTAAGCTTTAGGAGAGTGTTTCGTTGATCTAAACAATACTGCCCCTCAACTTCCTTCATTAGAAGTTGAGTCGGGCAGTATCAATTTAGCGAGTTGCTTATTCAAAACTAATTAAACAGCGTTGGCAAGATAGATTAAATAAAGTGAGTGCGCCTGCCCTAAATTTCATGCTAATTTCATCTTTAGGTGTGAAACTGGTAGTTGAGTGCAAAAAACACCAATTAGTAAGCAAAACTAATGTAATGATTTATACGTAAGCACTTGTTCGCTATTACTTTCCACCTATTTAAAAACTATTATCCCTATGCCTTACTCTGTGCGTCCCCAATTACCTACTACAACATGTTATATATCTGGTGTAATTTTAAGCTTGCTGTTACTATCAACTCCCGCAGCGACAATAATTAGTTTGCTGCTGGTCACTCCCACGACTGTATTAGCAGGTGCAGGACACGACCATAGTGGTGCAAGTTCATTTCAGGGAGGAGGAGAAACAGGTGGTCCTGTTGAGGTTGATGCGGAAACTGCCCAACGGTTAGGAATTAAACTCTATCCAGTGAAAAAGCAGCAGCTAGATGTTGGTATTAAAACTACAGGACAGATTGAAACTTTACCAGACCAAAAAGTTGAGGTGACTGCACCCCTAACAAGTAAAGTAGTTGAGTTATTAGTAAAACCAGGTAGTAAAGTCAAAAAAGGTCAGCCCGTTGCTGTTGTCGCCTCACCTGAGTTGGTAGAATTGCGCGTGGGTTCCCTTGAAAAACAGGCGGATGCCCAAGCTGCTATGCAAAAGGCACAAGCGGATTTAAAATTAGCCAAAGAAAATCTAGAGCGTCAGCAACAAATATCTGATGCCGAAATAGCACAAGCGCTCGCGCAACTTAATGCAGCACAAGCACAGTATAATCGGGACTTGGCTTTGGTAAATCAGCGCGGAGTCTTAAAAGTCGCTCAAGAAAACCTCAAACGTCAACAGCAAATCGCTAATGCCGAAATCGCCCAAGCCACTACGGAAGTTGCTGTTGCCCAAGAGCAATATGACCGAGATCAAGAACTGGTTGAGAAAGGAGCACTACCAAGACGGCAGATGCTAGAGTCACAAGCCAAACTGGAAAGGGCAAAAGCGGAACTCGCCAGAGCAAAAAGTCTCCCCCAAGTAGTTCAAGCTGAAAGTGAAGTCAAACGTGCTGAAGTAGACTTACCCTTGCGGGAATTACGAAATTCTCAATCTCGCGTAGCAGAAGTACAAGCGCAACTGAAAAGAGTAGAAACCCGACGGGATGTTTTGGAAGCACAAGCACAACTAAAACGCGCCCAATCGGATGTTGAGGTAGCACAATCTCGACTTAGCCTCAGTAAAAATACGTATGAAACACGCTTGCAACAACTGGGAACTACCGCGAATGCCAAAGGATTGGTGACAATCACTGCTCCCATTTCTGGTACAGTTGCTGATCGCAATGTTAGCCAAGGTCAATCGCTGCAAGATGCAGGGGGCAAACTAATGATGATTGTAAACGACGGTCGTGTATTTGCCGTAGCAAATATTTATGAAAAAGATTTAGACAAAGTGAAAAATGGTCAAAGGGTAAGAGTAAAAGTTGCTTCCTTACCTAACCAAACTTTTGAAGGCAGAATTGCACAGATTGGTACAGCTGTACAAGGGGAAACAAGAGTTGTACCCGTACAAGCCGAACTAAATAATTCTAGCGGTTCGCTCAAACCGGGAATGTTTGCTCAATTAGAGGTAATCACCGACAAAACTGCTTCGTCTTTATTAGCAATTCCCACTTCGGCTATAGTTGATGCCAATGGTAAAAAATTAATCTACGTGCAAAATGGTAACGCCTTTCAACCAACTGAAGTTACTTTAGGGCAAACCTCTGGGGATATGGTGGAGGTGAAAACTGGTTTGTTTGAAGGTGATATGATAGTTACTCAACGATCGCCACAATTATATGCACAGTCTTTACGGGGTGGAAGTAAGAAAAAAGAGGGGGATAATCACGGTGAAGAAGAACATGCACATGAAGAAGAGACTGAGGTTAAAGCTAATAATTTTCCCATACCTCTGTGGTTGATTGCAGGAGGAGGAGGTTCTTTCGTTACTGCGATCGCTTTTTGGGCTAGTAATTTATTGTCAGGTCGTCGTAAGGGTTTGCTGGCAACAGCAGGTGTTCCTCAAGAGGCTGTAACTTATGAAACCGAAACCGAGATTCATCTCGATAACCATAAGCAGCCAATATCTACTGCACCTGTACAGATTGAAAATCAAGACAATCTTCAGCGACCACATTAATTAGGAATCACTACAATAAGTGTTGTCAATGCTTTAGGACTTGCGCGTCAACGTTCTCAACAAGCCCAAGTTTTCGTTGCCCACAGTTACGATGTCTCAAATTTCAGGTAAAAAGCGAGTATACTCAGCACTGCTGAGTATTTTTTTATTTAGAAATGCTATAGCAGTCCTAAATCATTCGTGAAAAGTTAGATTCCCGACTTCTTAAAAAAGTCGGGAATCTGAACACCGTGAATTTTCACAAATCATATGGGATTGCTCTATATAAATTTATAAACAATCAACACTTTTATGTTCAAAAAACTTATCCTCTAAATTAATATTTTCAGATCTGCTGAAATTTCATCCTAATTTCATCAATACTTGTAAAACTGTATAGAGTAAGTAATTTTAGTCAGTTAAAAAACCCAATTATTTGGATAAATTTTTCTGGTTTGAGTGATTTTAATACTGATTAAAACCGGCAAGTTTTAATTATAAAAGATATTTCTTACCTGCACTAAATCAAAAATATAGGTTTGGGAATGGGTAATTAACTTGCTTATTTAAGTCATTAAAGAAAGCGTACACAGCACTACTTGCTTTAATGCAAAGACGGAAGTAGACAAATTAGTTGATCTGAAATTTAATCATGAGAAAGCTTGAAAGTATTAAACATAAAGGCTCTTTGAGCAAAGATATACTAGCGTCTATTGTTGTATTTCTCGTTGCTCTTCCGCTGTCAATGGGAATTGCGATCGCTTCGGGAGTTCCTCCGGCTCGTGGTTTGGTGACAGGAATAATTGGTGGAATAGTTGTCGGGGCTATTTCCGGTTCCCCATTGCAAGTCAGTGGTCCAGCCGCTGGGCTAGCGGTTATTGTTGCGGAACTAGTTCGGAACAACGGTATCGAAATGCTTGGTTCGGTTATACTCTTAGCAGGTCTGATACAGTTGCTAGCGGGAGTATTCAAGTTTGGTAAGATATTCCGCGCCATATCTCCAGCAGTTATTTATGGGATGCTTGCAGGTATTGGCGTACTAATTTTCGCTTCCCAATTCCATGTAATGCTTAAAGAAAAGCCGCGTGCTACTGGAATTGAGAATCTAATTTCGATTCCCATATCTGTTTATCATACTTTTTTTGACTATGACAACGTTAGCCATTTGATGGCGGCTTTTATCGGTGTTACTACCTTGCTCATGCTTCTACTGTGGGATAAATTCAAGCCGCGAAGATTGAAATTACTACCCGGAGCATTAATTTCTGTAGTGGTTGCCAGCACTATAGCCAACTTGCTCCATCTGTCAATTCCCTATGTTAACGTATCTTCTATAACCGAAGCAATTCAAGTGCCAACGCCTGTAAACTTGATTCATTTGCTAAATCCACAGATTCTCATATCCGCGATCGCAATCGCCTTTATTGCCAGTGCAGAAAGTCTACTTTCGGCAGCAGCGGTTGCCAAAGCTGGCTTCTATTTTAGAACAAATGCCAGCAAATACTGAGTTGTATGTTCACCTTGAGAAATTAGCTTATATTGACCATTCTTGCCTTGATTGGTTATCAATGTGGGCAGAGCAACAACAACAGAGAGGAAATAAGGTAATTATGCACTGGGATCGACTGGAGAATCGCTTCCGCAGACCTTTTCAAGATTAAAATGATAAACTTGAAACGCGGTAGCGCTTAAAGAAGTCAAATTTTTAGTGGGATGCTTCTTAATTTCATGCCAATTTCATCTCTATGTGAAAAACTGTAAAGTAAGTGGTTGAGTTTACTCCAGGAATAACTTCCCCGAGTCAAACCCCTATCTACCAAAACCGCTCTCCTAAATTCCGCTTGGAACGCCAATGTCCAAGCGACAATCTAGTAAGTCAAGGATATTTTTAGTGATGAGAATCTCTAACCGTCTTCAACAACCTACAGCGATTAGTTACATTTCTTGCACGCTTCTGAGCTTGCTAGTGTTAGCGAGTCCCAGCGTTGTGTTGGCTGGTGCTGGACACGATCACAGTGGTGCAAGTTCGTTTCAAGCTGGAGGCGACGCAAATAGTCCAGTTAATGTTGATGCAGAAACTGCCCAACGATTAGGAATTAAAGTCGAACCCGTAAAGCGCCAACCTCTCGCCCTTGGTATAAAAAGTACCGGACAAATTGAAACTTTACCCAGTCAAAAAGTAGAAGTAACGACTCCAATTACTGAGGCAAAAGTAGTAGAGTTGTTGGTAGAACCTGGTGCAATAGTCACAAAAGGTCAACCTGTTGCCGTCGTCACAAGTCCTAGCTTGGTAGAGTTGCGCGTCACCTCCCAAGAAAAACGTGCGGATGCGATCGCTTCAATACAACAAGCCCAAGCAGATTTAAGATTGGCTCAACAAAATAGAGAGCGATATTTGCAGATAGCCCAAGCTGAGATAGCGCAAGCCCAAAGCCTAGTAGCATTTTCTCAAGAAAAATACAATAAAGATACACAGTTAGCCGATGCTGGCGCTCTCCCGCGTCGCAATGCTCTAGAATCTCAAACTCAACTGGCGGAAGCTAGAGCTAAACTCACATCCGCTAACAGCCAACGGGATGTGATTGAAGCTGAGGCACAACTGAAACGTGCCCAGTCAGCCGTTCAAGTAGCACAGGAACGTTTCAGGCTCAGTCAATCTACGTATAACACTCGGCTGCAACAATTAGGAAACCGTCCCAACTCCAAAGGATTAGTGACAGTGACGGCTCCAATTTCCGGTAAAATTGCCGACCGTGAAGTTACTATTGGTCAAACTTTTAACGATGCAGGTGGTAGATTGATGACTATTGTTAACGATAGTCGGGTATTTGCCACGGCGAATATTTATGAAAAAGATTTAGATAAAGTAAAAATTGGTCAAAGGGTGAATTTGAAAGTGTCTAGTTTACCTGACCGCAGCTTTTCTGGACGAATTACCCGAATTGGTACAGTAGTACAAGGAGAAACACGGATTGTACCAGTACAAGCCGCAGTGGATAACCCAAAAGGACAACTCAAACCCGGAATGTTCGCCGAACTGCAAGTATTGACAGGTGAACAATCCGTACCTACCTTAGCAATACCTGCAACGGCTGTGGTTGATGCCAATGGTAAAAAAATTGTCTACGTACAAAATGGCAATGCATACCAAGCAGCAGAAGTTACTTTAGGGCAAACGAATGGTGACACGGTTGAGGTGAAGACTGGTTTGTTTGAAGGTGATATGATTGTTACCCAGCGTGCGCCACAACTTTACGCTCAGTCTTTACGTGGTGGAAGTAAGAAAGAAGAGGGACACGACCACGGCGAAGAGGGAAATAGTGAAGACGCAGTTAAGGCAGAAAACAAAAGTGAGTTGCCTTTGCCGTGGTTTTGGTTAATACCTGGTGCTGGAATTTTACTGGCATTTGGCTTTATCGCAGGTCGTCGTACTCAACCTCGTTTGGCGATGGAGGGAAATTCCCAATTCGACCTAGTTAGATATGAGACAGAACCAGAAGTTCATATCAACAACTCCAAACATCCAGCTGCGTCGCATTTGGCCTCATTAACAGATAAAGAAGACCAGAAATAGGGCAAACGCATCTAATTTTTGAAATACCCACTGCGTAAGGGCTTCAGCTATAACAGTATTTATGCTTATAGTTTGATGAAACCCCTGCTATGTAAGGCATCCAGAATTTATATGCGTTTGCCCTAAGACCAGAAATAATTCAAAATTTAAAATATAAAATAATGCTTGGAAACATTGTAAGGTGGGTAATTGACCGACGTTGGCTCGTCGTCTTGGCTACAGTTATTATTTCGCTCTGGACATTTTACGTTATTCCCCAGATGCCGTTGGATGTACTCCCAGCCTTTGCACCACCACAAGTTGAAATTCAAACCGAAGCTCCCGGACTGGCGCCAGAAGAATTAGAATCTTTAGTAACTTTACCGATAGAAAGTGCTATTAATGGAACACCGGGAGTCACCGCAGTTCGTTCTTCAAGCGCAGCAGGTATTTCTGCGGTCAAGGTAATATTTAATTTGGGAACAGATATTTACCAAGCACGTCAACTAGTCACCGAACGCCTGCAACAAGCTACTAGTAAGCTGCCACCGGGAGTAGAAACACCACAAATCGCCCCTACTAGTTCGCCCATTGGTTTAGTTGTTCAATACGCTTTTACTATCGAAGAAGGCGAATCTCAACGCGAAAATTCCCAATCCAAAATCGACCTAATGGAAGTACGCCGAATAGTTGATTGGCAAGTAACAAACCGCCTTTTAGCTGTTCCGGGTGTAAGTCAAGTATTGAGTTATGGCGGGGAAACACGCCAATTTCAAGTATTAGTAGACCCAGTCAAATTAGCCGCTTTTAATGTTACTTTAGAGCAAGTTACAAATGCTACTAAAGCCGCAAATGTCAATGCACCCGGTGGTTATTTAATTACGCCAGATACAGAAAAATTAATTCGAGGTATCGGACGGATTGAATCAATTGAAGATTTAAAAAAGTCAACTATTACTTCGCGTAATGGAGTACCCGTTAGACTCCAAGATGTTGCCGACGTGCAAATTGGTGGTGCTGTTAAACGTGGTGATGGTAGTTTTAACGGCAAAGAAGCAATTATTCTAATGGTAAATAAACAGCCCATTGCTGATACTCCTACTGTCAGCCGTGCGATCGAAGGGGCAATGGAAGAAATTAAAGCTGGTTTGCCTAAAGGAGTCAAAGTTACCACGACATTCCGCCAAGATAGTTATATTGAATCTTCGGTTGAAAACGTTCGTTCATCACTAGTTCAAGGTAGCATTATTGCAGCAGTAATTCTGATTCCCTTTTTAATGAATTGGCGCACGCTTGCTGTATGTTTACTTAATTTTTTCCTAACATTGCTATTTGGATTGCTGACGCTTTCTTGGTTGGGTATTGGACTCAATACTATGACTTTAGGAGGTTTAGCAGTAGCTATTGGTACGGCGATTGATGACGCAATTGTTTATAGTGAAAATATTTATAGAAGATTGCGTGAGAATAAAACTTCTTATAACCCACTACCTCCATTAGAAATTATTTTTGAAGGTTCGGAAGAAGTTCGTGATTCACTAATTAATGCCACAATTATTGGTATTATTGTTTTCTCACCAATTTTTACCTTACCAGGTATCGAAGGTCGCATTTTTACACCAATGGGTATTTCTTATTTGGTGGTAGTTGTAGTTTCAAGTTTAGAATCAATATTAGTGTCTCCAGCTTTATGTGCAATTTTATTACCTAATGTTAGGGGGACAAAACGGGAACCTTGGTTAGCGAGATTATGTAAAAGTATTTACGCTTCTTGTTTAAACTTTGCAACTCGATATTCAATATTAATTATTGGTGCTTCTTTAGCTCTAACAGTAGCTGCAATCGCAATTATTCCTTCTTTTGGTAGAGCTTTTTTACCAGAGTTTCAAGAACAAACTTTGGTAAACACTGTGAGCTTAATGCCTGGTGTCTCATTAGAAGCTTCTACCAAAGCTGGCTATGCGTTGGAAGAAGCACTTAAAAATGACAGCAGATACAAATTTATTCAAACACGTTCGGGACGCGCTTCTGGAGATGCCGAAGCAGCAGGTGTTAACGTGGCACACGTTGATATTGAATTAACTGCTCTGGGAATGAAAAACCGCGAAAAAACTCTGAATGACTTACGCAAAGAATTTGAGAAAATACCAGGTGCGGCACCAAATGTTGGCGGTTTTATCTCTCACCGGATGGATGAAGTATTATCTGGGGTTCGCAGTGCGATCGCTGTAAAAATTTTTGGTTCCGACTTATCTGAACTGCGAAAAATTGGGCAGCAAATTGAGGAGCAAATGAAAACAGTTAATGGTGTTGTAGATTTGTACCTTGAACCACAAGTTCCTGTACCTCAAGTTCAAATTAAATTTGACAGAGAAGCTTCAAGTCGTTACGGGCATTCGGTGGGACAAATAGCTAACATTATAGAAACTGCGCTCAATGGACAAGTCGTTTCTCAAGTTTTAGAAAATCAACAATCTTTTGACCTGATAGTGTGGTTAAAACCAGACGCACGGCAAAATCTGCAAACGATCAGTAATTTATTAATTGATACTCCTAATGGGCAAAAAATTCCTTTAGGTAGCATTGCTATAATCGATAATGGGACTGGTCCAAATACAATAAATCGTGAGAAAGTTTCCCGTTTGATAATTGTTTCTGCAAACGCTAAAGGTCGAGATATGCGCTCAATTGTTAACGAAATTGAAGCTAAAGTTAAACAAAATATTCAAGTACCTGCGGGCTATTTTATTCAATATGCAGGTCAATTTGAAGCAGAGGAACGAGCTACCCAAAATATTCTTGTTTTTAGCGCGATCGCATTTGTTGCAATTACGGTACTAATGTATCTTTCGGTGAAATCTATCCCTCCTACTATCATGATTATGATTAACTTACCGATTAGTTTGGTAGGAGGTGTAATTGCAGTAGCATTAACTGGAGGAGTTATTTCGGTTGCATCTTTAGTGGGGTTTGTTTCCCTGTTTGGGGTAGCGACTCGTAACGGTTTATTATTGGTTGATAATTATAATAGTAAATTCGCCGAGGGAATGCCGTTGAATGATATTATTTACAAAGGGTCAATGGAACGACTCAATGCTATTTTGATGACGGCTTTAACTTCCGCTTTGGGCTTGGCGCCAATGGTATTTCAAGGTGGACCTGGACAAGAACTTTTGCAACCATTGTCAGTTGTTGTTTTTGGCGGGTTGTTTACTTCGACAGCTATAACTTTGCTGGTTTTACCTGCTTTGTATACGAAATTTGGTAAGTATTTGTTTCCGAAGAAAACAGACGAAGTTGAACCCAGAGATGATAAGTTTTTTATGCATATGTAGGATATTGGCTGAGGAGTGTTGAAAAATTCATTTACTTAGCAAGTACTAAAAATGATATTCTTCAGACAAAAAATAAAATTATTCTTTGTTCCTGCTTTTTTCAAAAGTCGAGATTAGAACTAATCACCTCAGTAACTGTTTTTTAGTAATTTTAATAGTCTGACTTCATCATTTAAAATGTATGTCTAGTTCAACACTCGAATCAACTCTAATTTACAGTCAAAGAAAAGAATCCATACCTACAACTGATTTAGTCCGTACTTATCTCCGTAAAATAGGAGATATACCTCTGTTAAGTCATGAGCAAGAAGTTTATTTCGCCACACAAGTCCAACAGATGATGGTGTTGCTTGCTGCAAAGGAAGAACTATCTAAGAAATTACAGCGCGAACCTAGAGTACAAGAATGGGCTGAAAAAGCGAATTTAAGTGAAGAGACGCTGCTTAAACAATTTAGCGATGGACAAATCGCCAAGCAAAAAATGATAACGGCTAATTTGCGTTTGGTAGTATCAATTGCTAAAAAATATCAGAAACGCAACCTAGAATTTATGGACTTAATTCAGGAAGGTACATTAGGACTAGAACGCGGAGTTGAGAAATTTGACCCAACTCTGGGGTATAAGTTTTCAACTTATGCTTATTGGTGGATTCGTCAAGGAATCACACGCGCGATCGCACAACAATCCCGCACCATTCGTTTACCCATTCACGTTTCTGAGAAGCTAAATAAAATCAAGCGCATTCAACGAGAATTATCTCAAAAGCTAGGTCACATGCCTAGCGTGACAGAAATTGCCCAAGCACTAAATTTAGAGCCTAGTCAAGTACGAGAGTGTTTACAGTTTGCTCGTCAACCTGTTTCCCTAGATATGCGAATTGGACCCGAACAAGATACCCCATTGCAGGATATGCTGGAAGATGATCAATTATCTCCCGAACACTACACCGAGCGGGAACTACTTTACCAAAATGTTCATAACTTATTAACAAACCTCACTCCCCAACAGAAGGAAGTGCTAACTTTACGTTTTGGTTTAGTAGAGGAATACGAACTTTCATTAGTGCAAATTAGTCGGCGTATGGGTATTTCTAGAGAACGAGTGCGACAAATAGAAAAACAAGCTCTCAGCCTTCTTAAACAGCACATAGATAAAGTAAAAAGCTATTTATTTAGCTAACTTATTATAGAGTTAACTGCACAAATATGTTACGAAAATTTTCAACTTGTTTCTGGAATTGAAGCCATAAGTAACGCATCTGTGTCTTGGTTTATACGATTAAACTGGCTTCTGCAAAAATCTTACAGGCATAGATGTTAATGCGTATGTCTGATTTTATTCTTATTTTAGTATTTCTCGAATAATTTTCATTTTAAATAACAACGATAATTGTTCTTATTTTAGATTTAAATGATAACAATTATCATTTTATAACAGAATTTATAGCTACTAATTTGGCTTGACTTAAAGCTAAATTATTAACATAATTAAGATATCAAAATAGATAAGTTTTAGATAAAATACATCAATAGTCAGCTAATCTCCTAGATAAACTAGAGAGAAAACAAAGGAAGCCGTTTCTATAGTCACCAGCCTGGTGATGGAATGATTTCAAACCCTGTTCTTTGCCATTAGAGAAACACAATCATGAAAAAGCCACCATCAAAGCAATCGGGCGGTTCCGCTTGCTGTAGTCATGAAGACGAGCACAGCCATGCTCACCAAGCACACAACCACGATGACCACGATCATGGTCATCGTCACGGCGACGGAGATTTTAACCTCAAGTCGGAATTGGCTCCTGTTGTTGTGGTCGTTATTCTGTTTGCACTCGGTTCAATTTTTGAAAAACAGCTACATAATACGCCATACTCTATTGGAGAATATCTTGTTTTAATCCCTGCCTATCTCTTAAGTGGCTGGAATGTCTTGACTAGCGCTGGGCGTAATATACTCCGAGGCAGAGTGTTTGATGAAAATTTTTTGATGACTGTGGCAACTCTGGGCGCGATCGCCATCCATCAACTACCAGAAGCAGTAGCGGTGATGTTGTTTTTCAGAGTTGGCGAATTATTCCAAGAATATGCTGTTGGTCGTTCTAAGAAATCTATCAAATCTCTTTTAGAAGTTCGCCCTGACTATGCTAACTTGCAGACAAATGGCGATGTCAAAAAAGTGTCACCAGACACCGTAGCCGTAGGGGATATCATCGTTGTCAAGCCAGGGGAAAAGATTCCATTGGACGGTGATATTATAGAGGGTGATTCTCAAGTCGATACTTCGGCATTAACCGGAGAGTCAGTGCCGCGAATTGTCAAAGTCGGGGAACCCGTTTTAGCTGGGATGATCAACAAAACCGGCTTTCTCGCCATCAAAGTAACTAAATTGTTTGGTGAGTCTTCCATAGCCAAGATTTTGGATTTGGTGCAGAATGCTAGCAATAAAAAAGCCGAAACAGAAAAATTTATTACTAGGTTTGCCAGATACTACACACCGATTGTCGTTTTCCTCTCACTAGGAGTAGCTCTAATTCCCCCTCTATTCATTCCCAACGCAGATCGATTCCTCTGGGTTTACCGCGCCCTCATCCTGTTGGTTATTTCCTGTCCCTGTGGACTGGTTATTAGCATTCCACTGGGCTACTTTGGGGGAGTTGGTGGCGCTGCCAAACGTGGAATTTTAGTTAAAGGCTCTACATATTTAGATGCTCTGACAGCCGTTAAAACAGTTGTTTTTGACAAAACAGGAACCTTGACAAAAGGTGTTTTCAAAGTCACACAAGTTGTGCCTAAGAATGGATTCACTGAGGCGGAATTGATAGCTCTAGCCGCCAAGGTAGAATTGCAATCCAATCATCCCGTAGCTCAATCTATCCGGGACGCTTATGGTAAAAAAATCGATGCATCTGAGGTTAAAGATTACGAAGAAATAGCGGGTCATGGCATCCGAGCTAAAGTGCAAGACAGGGTAGTGCTGGCAGGAAATGACCGTCTGTTACATCGAGAAAACATTGAGCATGATGTTTGTGATGCCGAGGAAACAATTGTTCATTTAGCAGTAGATAATCGCTATGCTGGGTTCATTTTGATTGCTGATGAAATAAAGGAAGATGCTGTAAAGGCTATTTCTAATTTGAAAAAACTGGGCGTTGAGCAAACGGTGATGTTGACAGGAGACAATCAAGCTGTAGCTCAAAGGGTAGCTCAAAAACTAGGTTTAGATTCCTACCTTGCTGGATTATTACCCGAAGACAAGGTGAGTGCAATAGAAAAAATGCTCAGCAAATCAGGAAAAGACAATAAGAAAGTTGTATTTGTAGGTGACGGGATTAACGACGCGCCAGTTATTGCCAGAGCCGATGTAGGTATGGCAATGGGTGGGCTTGGCTCTGATGCTGCGATTGAAACTGCTGACATTGTGATCATGACAGATGCACCCTCAAAGGTAGCTGAAGCGATACAAGTTGGCAGAAAGACTCATAAAATTGTCTGGCAAAATATCATTCTTGCCATGTCAGTTAAAGGAGTATTTATCGCTTTGGGTGCTCTAGGGCTGGCAACGCTATGGGAAGCCATTTTTGCTGATGTAGGCGTGGCTCTGCTTGCCATCTACAACTCTACTAGGGTTCTGAAAGTAAATTAATCTGCATAGGTAGCTAAAGTTAGTGTAAAACCAGAAAAAGTATTTACTGAAATACTAGGACATGATGGGAAAACAAAAGGGTTCTGGTTCTATGGTAGGGTCTTCATGAAACGCAAAAGTTCTATTCCTTGGATTCATCGCTGGTCACGCCCCTTGATCGCGGGGATTGCCTCCCTTGGGGCAGTGGTCACGGCTTATCTCACTTTCGTCAAGTTTACGCAGGGAACCACTGTTTGCCCAACAAAGGGCTGCGATATTGTTCTTGCCAGTCCTTACGCCACTGTGTTTGGTTTACCGCTTGCCCTGTTTGGCTTGATCGCTTACGCCAGCATGGTGGTTTTTGCGATCGCTCCTCTATTGGTCAATTCAAAAGCGCAAAAGCAACTGCGCTCTAACCTAGAAAACTGGACTGGGCTGCTGCTATTTGCAGGCGCAACTGCCATGTTGGTTTTCAGCAGCTACCTGATATATCTGCTAGTATTTGAAATTAAAGCGGTCTGTATATATTGTGTTGCCTCGGCTCTATTTTCAGCTAGCCTGTTTATCCTGGTTATCCTGAGTCGAGATTGGCAAGACGTGGGACAACTCTTTTTCACCGCAATTGTAGTGGGAATGATTGTGCTAGTCGGTACATTAGGCGTTTATGCTGGGGTGAAAAATCCTGAGATCGCTAACCGAGCAGTTCCTGGAGAAGCAGGACTCCGAATCACTACCACGTCAACAGAAGCAGAAAAAGCTCTAGCTGCCCATCTCAAACAGGTCGGGGCGAAGATGTATGGTGCTTTCTGGTGTCCCCACTGCCACGATCAAAAGCAGCTTTTTGGTAAAGAAGCCTTCAGTCAAATCAACTACATTGAGTGCGATCCTAAAGGCAAAAATCCTCAGCCAGACCTCTGTAAAGCTGCCAACGTTAAAGGCTATCCCACCTGGCAAGTCAAGGCTCAGACTGTTTCTGGTACGCAATCACTAGAGAAACTAGCCCAGATTTCTGGCTACAAGGGATCGCGTAACTTCAAGAATTCTCTACCTACTCCTTGATTGCAAACACCAACTTGAAAACTTTAGAAGCTACACCAAGTATCCTGCAGGTAAATACTCTCCGGTTCGTTCTCGAACTGCGGGGTTTCCTGTTTTTAATAGTCGGGGCGCACTTCTTTGAGGCTGAACTTATCCAAAAGCGCCAGAGTTGCTAGTCGCATTAGGGTTGTAGTAGCTTTACGGCAACTTATCCAATTCGCGGCGCTCTATCTTTTAAAAATTTCATCCTAATTTCATCTTGATTTGAGAGAGTAGGAATAGCACCTAATATTTAAATTAACAGTTGCATCAGTAAATATATATCCCCTAAAGGGTATAAAAATGCTCAATTCTATTGTTAAATGGTCGATCGCTCAACGTTGGTTAGTCGTCGGCGCTTCTGTAATTATCAGCTTATGGGGCTTTAACGTCCTCACTCAAATGCCGTTGGATGTATTTCCCAACTTTGCCCCACCGCAAGTTGAAATTATGACCGAAGCCGAAGGACTAGCACCGGAAGAAGTTGAATCTTTGGTGACTCGTCCGATCGAAAGTGTAATTAACGGAACCCCAGGACTCGAAGCATTACGTTCTTCCTCTGCTGTCGGTCTTTCAGCTGTGCGAGTAACCTTCGGTCCGAATACGGACATTTACCGCGCACGTCAACTGGTAACAGAGCGGTTACAACAAGCACGCAGCCAGTTACCGCAAGGTGTAAAAGACCCAGAAATTCTTCCCGTCAGTTCTCCCTTGGGATGGACTGTTAAATATGCCTTTACCTCTGACACTACCCCAATAATGGAGGTGTGGCGGATTGTTAACTGGCAAGTCAAAAACCGCCTCTTAGCTGTGCCTGGTGTCAGTAATATAGTTATATTTGGTGGAGATGAACGTCAGTACCAAGTTTTGGTTAACCCAGATCAACTAAAAGCATTTAATGTCAGCCTCGCAGATGTCACCAAAGCCGCACAAGCAGCTAACGCCAATGCACCGGGAGGATTTTTGATTACTCCCGACCAAGAAACTTTGGTGCGCGGGGTGGGAAGAATTGAATCTATTGAACAATTAAAAAAATCAGTAATTAAAGCCAAAAATGGTACACCCGTACTGCTAGAACAGGTAGCGGACGTGCAAATTGGTGCCGCACTTAAACGCGGCGACGGTAGTTTTGCAGGTAAAAAGGCAGTAATTTTAACAGTCAACAAACAGCCAACAGCTGATACACCGTCGGTAACTAAGGCTGTTGAGAAAGCAATGGAGGAAATTAAAGCTGGTTTGCCCAAAGATGTCAAAATTAAAATAACTTTCCGCCAGGAAGATTTTATCGAAGCTTCGATTAAGAACGTTGAAGAAGCCTTGCGTGACGGTACTATTATTGTCTCTATTGTGCTAATTCTGTTTTTAATGAATTGGCGCACAGTAATTATTAGTTTAAGCGCGCTCCCCGTATCGTTGCTACTGGGGATGGTAATTCTCAAATGGACGGGACAGGGTATCAACACCATGACTTTGGGAGGACTGGTGGTAGCCATTGGTTCTGTAGTAGATGATGCGATTGTGGATATGGAAAACGTCTACCGTCGTCTGCGGGAAAATCAACTTGCAGGAAATCCAGTTCCACCTTTGCAAGTTGTTTTCAATGGTTCGGTAGAAGTGCGGGTGAGCGTTTTGTTTGCCACAATTATTATCGCCGTCGTCTTTGCACCAATTTTCGTCCTCTCTGGTGTGGAAGGGAAAATTTTTACACCGATGGGTTTAGCGTATCTGCTGTCAATTGCTGCTTCTACCTTGGTAGCACTGACATTAACTCCGGCAATGTGTGCTTTGCTGTTGGTGAATACCAGATTACCCAGTACGGAAACTTGGTTAGAAAAACAAACCCATAAAATCTACCGTCCAGCTTTAAAATTCTCATTACGTCGTCCCAAAATAGTTTTAGCAACCGCACTCGCTGGAATTGTGGCTTCATTAGTAATTATGCAGGGGTTAGGGCAAGTATTTTTACCTGAGTTTCAAGACCGTGCCCTTGTAATCGCCGCAGTTCTCATGCCCGGTGAATCTTTGGATGCAACTAACCAAGTGGGGTTGGCGGTAGAAGAAGCTCTGAAAAAGAATCCAGGAGTTGAAACTGCTCAGTTACGCTCTGGACGCGCTCAGGGAGATACGGAGGTAGCTGGTGTCAATGCTGCGGAATTGGATGTGCAATTGAGTGAAGAGGGGGCGAAGGATCGTGATAAAACCATTGAAATGATACGCAAAGAATTTGAAAAAATCCCCGGAGTCGTACCTAATATTGGTGGTTTTATTTCGCACAGGATGGATGAGGTGTTGTCAGGGGTAAGGAGTGCGATCGCCGTCAAAATCTTCGGTCCCGATTTAGAACAACTCCGCACCCTCGGTCAACAAGTGCAATCAGTAATGAGCAATGTTCAAGGTTTAGCTGATTTACAACTCGAACCCCAAGTACCTATGAAACAGGTACAAATTCAATTTGACCGCGATGCCGCAGCACGTTACGGTTTAACAATTGGCGAATTGTCGTCAGAAGTAGAAACTGCTCTCAATGGGCGAGTTGTATCTCAAGTATTAGAGCAGCAACAAACTTTTGATATGGTAGTTTGGCTGCAAGAAAAATATCGTAATAATATCGAAGTTATCAGTAATTTGCTTGTTGACGCACCTAACGGACAGAAAATTCCATTGGCTCAAGTTGCCAAAATTGACTATGGTAAAGGTCCCAATACCATCAACCGTGAAAATGTCTCTCGGTATATTGTTGTATCTACCAACGTTGCTGGACGAGATTTAGGTTCGGTAATTAAAGATATTAGGGACAAGGTTGGGCAGCAAGTGCAATTACCTCCCGGATATTTTATTGAATATGGTGGTCAATTTGAGGCACAAGAAGGAGCAACAAAAACTTTACTTTCGGCTGGGGTATTAGCGTTTATCACCATAGCAGTTTTACTTTACTTTGCTGTCCACTCTATCCCTGCCACAATTATGATTTTAATTAATTTGCCTTTAGCATTAATTGGTGGTGTTATTTCGATTGCTTTGACAAGTGGTATTGTCTCTGTAGCTTCAATGGTGGGATTTATCACTTTATTTGGTGTTGCCGCACGTAACGGATTATTATTAGTTGAAAACTATAATGCTCGGTTAGCAGAAGGGCAACCTTTGCGAGAAGTTTTAATGTCAGGTTCGATGGAAAGACTGGTTGCTATTTTGATGACGGCTTTAGCATCGGCTTTAGGTATGGTTCCATTGGTAATTGGAAGCGGTGCTGGTAAAGAAATCCTTCAACCATTAGCTGTTGTGGTCTTAGGTGGCTTGTTTACTTCCACTGCTCTAACTTTGTTAGTGCTTCCTGCTTGCTATATACAATTTAGTAAGTTTTTGGTTCCCAAAAAGACTACACAAATACAAGATATTGACGTTACCCAAGGCTCTGTTGTATGAAGTATTTGGAATTATTACTTAAAAAGTGTATCATTATTGAATATTTTTCATGGATAAAATCGAATAAAATGAAATAGTACAAAAAAAGAGCGGAAGCAGATATAATCTTGTTTAATCGAAAATTTTGTGCCTTCTAACCACAAAAATGAGATTATTGTTGAGTACACCAACATTTTATAAGGAGTGAACAAATGAAATTCCATAAGTCTAATTTGATTGCTTTGGGAACAATTGGACTCTTATTTTTAGGTGCTTGCAGTGGCGGAACTCAAGAAAATGCCGCAACAAGTAAAACCGAAACCGCTAAAACTGAAACTACAAACACCACAAATACCACTAGTACCAGTACCGACGCAACAAAAACTCAAAGCCCATCCGCACAAGAACATAACGACAAAGACCACTCTCATAAACATGATAAATCCCAAGAAGGTAAAGAACATTCACATGGTGGTCAAGTTGTTGAATCAGGTAAATATCATTTAGAGTTTGTTGCAGAAAAAGAAGATAAAGGAATTCATATAGATTTTTATTTAGAAACGGGAGATAAACACGTTGCAGTACCTAATGCTAAAGTAACGGCTGATATTCAGTCACCGGATGGAAAACAAACAAGGATTCCTTTTACCTATGATGCTCAAGGTAAGCACTACGAAGCGGAGATATCAGAAAAAGCAACTGGACAGTATCAGGCAAGAATTACTGCTGAGGTTGGTGGGGAAAAAGTAAATGGTCGGTTTAGCTTTAATCAGTAATTAGAGGATTTTAGATAGCTAGCAGGGGAGTCATGTCTCATAATCACAGTCACGGAGGTCACGGACACGATCACGGCAGCAGCAATTACAATCGTGCCTTTGTCGTTAGCGTGTCTCTCAATACAGGGTTTGTCATCATCGAAGCAGTTTATGGCATTCTTGCTAACTCCCTTGCCCTGGTTGCCGATGCAGGTCACAATCTGAGCGATGTTTTGGGACTATTACTAGCTTGGGGAGCCAGCATTCTTGCCCGTCGTCGTCCGACACCGCGCCGCACTTACGGGCTGCGTCGCTCCTCAATTTTAGCTGCGCTTTTGAACGCCGTGTTTCTCTTAGTTGTGTCAGGTGGCATTGGCTGGGAGGCTATTCAACGGTTTCGCTCACCTGCTCCCGTCGCGGGGGGAACGATGATAATAGTGGCTTTTATTGGTATCGCTATCAATGCAGGTAGCGCTTTGATGTTTCTATCAGGTCGAAAAGGTGACTTAAATATTCGAGGTGCATTTCTGCATCTAGTTGCAGATGCTGCGGTTTCTGCTGGAGTTGTACTGGCGGGTATTGCAATTATTACTACTGGTTGGCTGTGGTTTGACCCGGCAGTGAGTCTAATTGTGACTGTGGTAATTGTCGCTGGAACTTGGCAATTGTTACAAGAATCTTTAAATTTAATTACAGACGCTGTACCAGCAGGTATTGAACCATTGGCTGTCCGTACCTATTTAGCAGAACTTCCAGGTGTAAGTGGCGTTCATGACTTGCACATCTGGGCAATGAGTACCACAGAAACAGCCCTCTCCGTCCATCTTGTTATACCTGCTGGATATCCTGGTGATGCTTTTTTAGCACGGGTTGTCCAGGAACTTCACGACAATTTCAGCATTGAACATCCAACTATCCAAGTGGAAACTGGCGATTCAAGTTACCCGTGTTCTTTTGTTGAAGAACGTCAAGTTTAATTCAAATTAATTTTATTTTCACAGCATAATTGCGTTCAGGAACAGCAGCAAGGCGCAAACGCTAATCTGATTTTATCTTCTCAACGTAGAGTTTGTATTTTGGTGCTAAAGTATATTATTCATTTCTAAATAAATCTGTACAAGATGCGCTAAAATTTCATCTATATTTCATGTTAATTTCCTATAGTAATCATTAGAAGGCTATCTCTTAGCTTTGACAAATTTATCAGGCTTTTTAGTAACAAAATTGCGGAATGACTAAAAGCCTGACTTACTATCAGGATTGAGAATGAAATATAGCTCAAAATCTAAAAAAACTAGCTTTATACCTCGCTCCATACTGCAAAATATAGAAAAGATAAAACAGACGCTAAGTCCAAATGCAGAGCAAAAGGTAATTGAAGAATTTCGCGCTTTTCGCCAGATCACAATTAGCTCTATTCGTTACTTGCTAATTCTGATGATTGTTCCCTTATTAGTCAATCATTTTTCAAAAATATTTGTTATTTATCCTTTAATTGATAAATTCTGGAACCCAGAAGCATCGAGAATTTTCCTGAACTCTTTTCAAGAAGAAAGAGCTTTAGCTGAATTGAAAAGATTTGAGCGAGAAATTCAGTTTCAAACACTGCTGGGAAAGGCTCCAGAACTTTCTCCCAAAGCTATAGAAGAGAAGGTAAAGGATGAAGCTATTGCATTAGCCCAAAAGTATAAATGGGAAAGTACTGATGCTATCGGTAATATTTTTGCAGACATACTCTCATTATTCTCATTTATTACATTATGTATCTTCGGAAAACAACAGATGAGAGTTATAAAGCTTTTTACTGATGAAATATTCTACGGTTTAAGCGACTCCGCCAAAGCTTTTTTAATTATTCTCTCTACTGATATATTTGTCGGCTATCATTCTCCCTACGCTTGGGAAATTATTTTAGAGAATATCTTAAAACATTTTGGTCTTCCAGACAATAAAAGCCTGATTTCGCTATTTATAGCGACAGTTCCTGTTACTATGGACACAGTTTTCAAATATTGGGTTTTTCGTTACCTTAACCGTAGTTCCCCTTCAGCCGTAGCCACTTACCGTAATATGAACGAATAATTTTCCCAACCAGTCAAAATTTCATCCTGATTTCATAGTGACCTTTTACACTTATTTATTAAAGCAAGCATTTCCAGAAGCTTGTTCTTCTTTCAAGAAGAGGAAACTTCTGACGCTTTATACTTCACAATCTTTAACTTATGTAACTGAACTATTAATTTCATCTTGATTTCATAGTGACCTGTGATACTGCTTAAGTAAAGGTTCATTGAATGAAACTGGCTTGTTGTTGAAACAATTTTTCCTTAAAATCCAATGAAGAGAACGCTGATTTACGCGGGGCCAATGGTCGCTATTGCCAGCATAGCTTTAATTTATAGCAGTTATGCAAATGCTAAGACAAATGATAGCTTGGCTCCTAATGTTGAGAATAAATTGCAATTTACAACTACTAGCTGGCGCCTTGTCAAACATAGTTTCCGATTAAACATTCCCCAGAATGACAAGCCTCTTTCTCAGTTAATTATCGAAACTCCATCGACTGTAGCCGTAAGCAATGATATTGAGGTGCTGTATAGAAATGGTCAGAAAGTGAACATCAATGTTTCTGTGAATGGCAAACAAATTATCATAGATTTTCCTGAAAAAGTCATTTCCAACACTAAACTTTTAATCAACCTTAATAAAGTTAAACAACCAATTACTGGTCCTGCTTCTGTCTATCACTTATCGGTTAAGGTTGTTGGAAGTGATATAGAGATTCCTGTTGGTGTAGCTCAATTTCCCACTTTTTAACTTCTAAATTTTGTTAGTGGCTAAAAATTTCATCCTGATTTCATCAAGACCTGTCGAACTGATAAATAGATGAATAAAGGTAATATTCCTTTATCACATACCTATTTTTTGGCAAACATTGTTAACTACGTGAGGAGTAGATATGAAGAAAACACTGATATACGCTACTGCATTGATTCTAGCTACCGCAGCCTTGCTTCCTGCTAACTATGCAAGTGCTAACGATAATGATGGTAATTTTCCCCATGTTGATGGTAATTCCCAATTTCCTCAAACTCGATGGCAGAATGTTAGACACACTTTCCGAGTACACATCCCCAAAAATAGCCAAGGTGTTACTCAACTAAGCATTGAAGTTCCAAAGACTGTAAGGTGGAGCAATAATGTTAATGATGTCGTTGTAACAAAAGAGAATGATCGGAAAGTTAAGACAAATTTGTCTGTCAATGATAGAACAATCTCATTAGTTTTCGCAGAATCTATTGCTCCTAATACTCAACTAGAAATAGACCTTAAGAATGTCCAACAACCTTTTCGTGGTAATGGTCCCGTTTACCGCTTATTTGCTAAATTTGCTGGTAGTAGTGTAGAAATGCCCGTAGGTGTAGCTAGATTTCGTATCAATTAAGTCAATACTTTCCGCTTCAAGTTTATTTCCCTATTTCTTTCTTTTTCAGAAAAGAGAGGATAGAAATTTTTTATTTCATTTTTTATATATCAATACCGTACAGTTAAGCCGCATTCATCACCCCAGTTTCTCAAAGAAACCGGGGTTCTTTGCGTCCAAATTTTCTTAACTTAACCGTATTGTTTTATATATAAATCATTACTAACAAAAAATAATAGTATTCATAAATATTCCTTATTCAAATCAAGCTAAATTTCATGATGATTTCATCGGCAAGCATCAAACTAATAAATATAGAGGTAATCACCTAATAACTAAAACGAGGAGAAATGGAATGAAAAAGTTTATGTACGCAGCTACATTATTTACCTTAGCTATTGTATCTTCAGTTCCTGCTGCTTTGGCAAAAAATCCAAATGACGCTAAAATTTCACATCTTGGAAACAGTGCAGCGATTCCTAACTATGCGGCTGCCCCAGCTGCGACTCATAAGTTTGATGTTCATACCCAAGGTAAAGCAATTTCAGAATTGATAATTGATTTGCCAGAGGATGCGAACATTAACCAAGGAATTGAAGTGAAAAATAAATTAGGTCAAAAAATTTCTGCAACTGTTTCTATTAATGGCAGAAAAGCCACGGTTGCTTTCTCAGAACCAGTAGCTCCTGGTACAACTATATCAATTCTAATGAAAGGAGTTAACACTCCAGGCTACGAACAAACTTGGCATTACCCAGTATCTGTCAAAAAGGTTGGTATGAACGGAGAGCTTCCACTTGGTTTAGCGCGGGTTCAGACTTACTATTAACAATACCTTCGCCAATTACAAAGGGTGGACATAGGGTTTCGCTGGGTGAATGCCACCCAAGCAGGTGATCTTAGTGAAAATCTGAGCCAGTAAAATTGGCTCAGGTTTTTTGGAAGGTATTTTATTCTGTAACAGAGTTTCTTGATTTCTCCGTGAATAAATTCGCTTGCTATTAACCAAAAGTCCTGTGTTAGTGGGAAGCTAGAATTCAGCGTTGGGGTTAATTATTTTCTTCTGACACCTGACTAAGTTCTTAAGGGCGCACCTCCACTGGTGTCCCTACTTTTACCTGCTTGTACAACAATCGGATATCGGGATTACGCATTCTTAAGCAACCGTGGGATATAGCAGTGCCTACCTGCCCATTAACCGGTGTGCCGTGAAAGCCAATTTGATTGCGTCCATCTGACCAAAAACCAACCCATCGGTCTCCTAAAGGACTATCAGGACCTGCTGGAAATACTTTGCCGGTTATTGGGTGACGCCAGACAGGATTGAGTTGCTTGTGCATTACCTGGAAAGAACCTGTGGGAGTTTCCCAACCCTTCTTACCTACACCAATTGGGTAGCTAGCTATGACCTGATCTAAGCTGTAAACATAGACGCGGTAATCGTTTAAATCAACGACTACTTGCGTCTCGTCCGCAGCAAGCCTATTAGATGATTTTTGTTGATCCCAACCCTGAAACAATAACGATTTTAGCGAGTTATTTACAGTTGAATTTTGTTTTTCACCCTGCACAAAGCTCGTTGGCTTTTCTGCTGCTAAAGCTCCCGTAGCTATAACATTTCCATCTGTCCCCGACCTACTATTAGGTGTCATAGAAGCAGTGATGCGCCAATGGACAGCAAGAGATAGAATTGCTGTACCAAAACAAAACAACATTATTGTACGCGCTAGAAATTCATTTCTTACCATCACCATTGTCTATTCTCTCCAGTATACCTAGCCGATACCCGATTGCATTCAGCAACACCTTCACCAAAAATGAAGAGGGCTTTTGTAGTAGAGTTGTTTACCAAAACGACAAGTCGAACCACCACAAAAGCCTATGTTTGAAATCCTAGCACTTTTATAATACCTGCAAACTGAGAATTGTCATTCTCAACGGTCTGCTTGGCTTCATGCAAGAAAGCCGCGCTGAAAAAGCCAAAGCAGCCCTCAAATGCCTGAGTTCTCCGAAAGTGCGAGTTATTCGCGACGTAGAATTTTTGAGGTGGAAGCATTGGAACTAATGCCTGGGGATGTTGTGTTTCTGGAAGTTGGAATGCAGATTGTTGTTTCTCAAGTATTTTTTTACTCGTTGAAACAAAACAAATAATATTTCATCCTAATTTCATTTCGACCTGTCAAGATAAGTAATAGCTCAGTAGACTCCTTGTAAACAGTTAGTGCGTATAACTCCTCTAACTAACTACACCCTACCTACCGCAAGTGGGTCTAATGAGTCTTTTATTCTATATTTACTGTCATTTGTCAAGTAGATCTTTATGGTTTTATGTAACCAAATCATAAATATTTTTATCATCTGTAAATTCCGTCTTGATTTCATCAGGCTCTGTCAATCTATTTTTTAGGGCAAAAAATTATGCTTCTTACACAAAACTCTCATGAACTTTTAACAACTGAATTTTGTATGCGCGTGCTGCTAGTGGAAGATGAACCAGATTTAGGTGCGGCAATTAAGCGATCGCTGAAACAACACAAGTATTTAGTCGATTGGGTGACTGATGGCACCGAGGCATGGTCGTATCTCGAAAATAACTGGACTCAATACACAGTAGCGATTTTTGACTGGATGCTACCTGGCTTTTCCGGCTTGGAATTGTGCCAACGACTACGTGCCAAGGGCAATTCTTTGCCTGTGTTGATGCTAACAGCTAGAGACAGGATGGAAGATAAAGTTGCGGGCTTGGATGCGGGTGCTGATGACTACCTAGTTAAACCCTTTGGAATGGCGGAATTACTAGCACGATTACGGGCATTACAACGGCGTTCTCCAAATTTTCAACCCCAACAACTCACTGTTGCTAATCTGACTCTCGATTATGCCAACAGTACAGTTGTGAGTCAAAATGCTGCGGGAGAAAAACAAGCTATTCCCCTGACAAATAAAGAATTCCAATTATTGGAATATTTTATGAAGCACCCTAACCAAATTGTCACTACCGAACAAATTCGCAATCAACTGTGGGAGGTGAGTGCAGAACCAGGTAGTAATGTTGTCGCAGCACAAATGCGTTTATTGCGACGTAAATTAACTAATAGTGGCTGCGTTAACCCAATTGAAACTTTACACGCCACGGGATATCGTTTTAATTTGCTGAATAATGAACCAGAATAAACTTTTTCGGCTCACTCGTATCCGTTTGGCGTTTTACTATGCCGTTGTGATGGGTTTGATTTTGTCCATAAGTGCTTTCGGCTTCTACCGAGCAGTTTTTCATTCCCATGTGGTAGCTTTAGACAATGAAATTGAGTCGGTTGCGGGAACGTTGCATGACACTATTGAACCAAAACTCCAGGAATCGGAAAAATTGGAACTGATTGTCAAAAGCTTGTTTCCAAATTTATCTTTGTGTGGAATTAGTGGAGCTAAATGTATCCAATACCCGCGTAATGCCAACCAACATTTTCTCGGTATTAATAGCCAAGGTAATTATTACATACGTTTTTTTAATTTATCTGGTCGCATGATTGCCACGGCAGGTAGTTATCCAGAAGGACTTTCCACAGCTTTTAGTAACCAAAAATGGCAATTTATTAAAGACGGCAAAGGTAGAGAATACCACCAAATTACTCTTACATTACATACCCCAAATGGGGATTGGGGTTATATTCAAGTAGGGCGAAGCTTGTTCGAGTTCAATCAATACTTGAACTCGGTTAAATTAGTTTTAGCTCTGGGATTGCCAGTGACAATGAGTATGGTTGCTGTTGCGAGTTGGTGGTTGGCTGGATTAGCCATGCAACCGATTTACCAATCCTATAGACAAATCCAACAGTTTACAGCGGATGCAGCACACGAGTTGCGGACACCTTTAACAGCGACAGGCGCGACAGTGGAATCAGCACTGTCGATGCCTCAACTGCATGAAGAAGAGACACGAGATATTTTACGAACTTTACACCGTCAGAATCAGCGACTCACGACTCTAGTTGTTGATTTATTGCTGTTAGCTCGCCTAGACCGACAACCGATGCCCGTGCGCGAACTTTGTTGCCTAAATGATATTATCAGCGATTTAGTAGAAGAATTTGCCGCGATGGCAAACGCCGCTGATGTAAAGCTGACATCCTCAATACAGGTGCATCAACCTCTGAATATTGTAGGCAATTCTGAGCAGCTTTATCGTCTGATTTCTAACTTAATTATCAATGCGATTCACTACACGCCAAAATTCGGAAAGGTGATGGTTGTCTTAGACCGCAGTGATCATCATGCTGTGATTCAGGTTCAAGATAGTGGCATTGGCATTCCACAGAAGGAGCTTGCGAGGATTTTTGATCGCTTCTACCGGGTGAATAGCGATCGCTCTCGTAGCAGTGGCGGTTCTGGATTAGGGTTGGCGATCGCTCAAGCAATTGTTCAGGCACATCATGGTAGCTTGAATGTGCAAAGTGAATTAGGAAAAGGTAGCACTTTTACCATTCAATTACCTCTTGATGTCACAAGGCTTGAAGGTGTTCGCTCTATCTACCCATTCAAAGGGCTGTTTCGCCTTTTACTGAAGTGAAATATGGGTTAAATGTTGGTAACGAGCGACATTATTATCCTTTAAAAGCGGTCATTTTTTCCTTTAAGTAACAACACAGTGGGATGTCCCTAAGCGGATCTTTTGTCTTTAAGAAATTTTTTTAACACAATCAGCCTTATCTTGCTGCTGTTTTTTCTTTCTCTAAAAGTCTTCCTATACTACGGGGGGAAATTTCTCGCACGATTCCCATATTGATTGCTGTGCGAGCTATTTCCTGTTTTTCTCCGCGTCTTGATTCTCCACCCCAACGCTCTCGCACTTTTTGTGCTAGCATTATGATTTCGTTTTCTTGGGTAGCGTCAGTAATCTTGTTTCTTCCACGTCCTGGCTTATCACTTAGTCCTTTTGTTAATATTTCCAGTTTCTCTTCTACCCCTTGTTGTTCAGCTAGTTTCAGTGATGGTGCAATTTCTTCTATCCAACGATTGCGCCATATTCCTACCTGACTACAACTTATATTCAAAATTTTGCTGATTTGTGTATTTCCATACCCTTGTCCCGCTGCCAATATTACGCTAGCTCGCTGGATGACTTTCTCATTGCTGCTTTTGCTTTCTATGATTTTTTCTAGTAGTTCTTTTTCTCTAGGCAAAAGATTAATGGTAAGCACTTTGCGACCAGCCATTTGTTCTTAATCTATAAATAAGGTTTATTTAACAGGGAACTTTTTCCGTTAATTTATTAATTTTTTATTTTTCGATTATTTTTGTCAAATTGTCCTAAACCTGATATACTGAGTTTCATATTACCATAAAAAGCTCAAAAACTCCTGTTCGAGCAGGAGTCTTTGAAAAATTTACCCGTTACAGCGGGATTTATCTAAGTGAATAAGCAAGCCAACCTCTTAGCTGTAGGCTGGACAGATGCTTTTGCATTTAAATCAACATCAACTTAAATCAATCATATCATGAACTTACCTGCTTGTGTACGCTCCCCCTTTAATGGATGTTTTTTACCCCCCGATTGGTACAAAGCAAATTGTTTAAATAGATTTAGCCTGATCGGTATTGATATATACGCATCTTTACAAAACTTTGTTAATTTTTGCAGTACTTATCTAACAGGCAGAGTTATTTTAAAAACTTAATACTTTCTTAAGACTTCGTAGCTCTTGGTTTGGCTTTAATTATTCAAATGCTTCTCATGGATGGGTTTGAGCATTTGAGAGATTAAGTCTTCGTTCAGCGCAAGAGTTATTTGTGTTCAAAACATTTCTTTGATTATGCCTGTGCAAAAATATGCTTTGTTTAGATAATCGGCAGATTTTACATCTCCCCCCAGGCGAGTTGGTTATTCACCATAAGCTAATAGAGATCTATGGTGAGAATGAAAATCGCCATAAATTAGAAGAAAGTATTAAGCGAGAGGGAATCATTACCCCTCTTGAGGTTTCGACACGCACCGGAGCAAACGTTGTACTTTCTGGTAAGTGTCGGTTGCAGATAGCCAGAAAGCTTGATTTGCCAAAAGTCCCAGTAATGATTGGCGACTATGCTGACTCTGAAGAAGAGATTGATATGTTGTTCGCGCTTAATCTTCACCGGGATGAAAAAACTTATTTCCAGAAGTTTGTTGAAGGTAAATATTTTGAGTCCATACTGCGTCCCCAAGCAAAAGCTCGTCAAATTGAAGGTGCAAGTTATGCTCGTCAAGCTCTGCTTTTGTCAAATTTGACAAAAGCAGAAGATGCAAGTAATTCTCAAGAATCAGAGCGGATAAATGTACGTGCTGTTGTTGCTGATAATTTGCAAATAAGTACAGGTAGTTATTCTAAAGGTAAAAAAGTTTTTGAGTTTATTTCTCAATTAGCATCAGAAGGCAAATTGCAAGCCGCTAATGCGTTGCAAAGGGAACTCAACCGTAGCATCGATGCAGCGTATAAGTTTATTTGCTACGAGCGTCGGGGTGAGGTGTTAGATGTAATTGAAAGTGGTGAGGTTTCGACGATTCGAGACGGGTTGGGTTTAGTCCGTCAAGGATTTCGCAATCCTTTTAGAGGGTTTGAAGTTGGGCAGGTTTACCAATTTAAAAAGGAACAGCGATCGGGTTTAGGAAGGTCTGGTCGAGTGATTAAAATTACTAACGAGTTTATTGAGTTTGGTTTTCGGAATTTTAAAAATAACTATTTGGAGACTATGAGTATTAGACCTCAGAACGTTGATGCCACATTACAGGAGGAACCTTCGATGCAAGAGAGAGAACGAATACTTCGGTTATTAGAAAAACTTGGGTCAATTTACCCCGTGCGAGTCTCGCTAACCCAAATGCTGAATTTTCCTCATTTGACGTTGGAAGAGGAGCGGTATCTGACACTTCTGGAAACTGGCAAGCTTGAAGAGATGATTGACCAACGCAAAATTGAATTTGGAATTCAAGCTAGAAATGAAAACACTGGGGATTTTCTTGCTGCATAAGATCATGACAAAATACATCCCCACCTCTCGTGATAATCCTTGTCCTGTTTGTGGCGATACTAGCAGGCGCTGCCGTCACTTAAGCGATAGTCCTGACACCGTGTTGTGCATGACCGCGACGGATGCATATTCAGCACCTCCTGGTTGGCAGTTTCTCAAACTTACCCGTGATGGTTTGTGGGGAATAGTACGGCGCGACTTAGGAGATATAGATGAAGCTTCGAGGCGCGAGTGGGCAGAACGTTGGCGGAGTATGCGTATTGAACGTCTGCAACAAGAAAAAGCTCACCATGCTGCCAGCCTTTCTGAAGGCGATCGCGATCTCCAAATTCGAGATATTCTTGTCCAACTACAGTTATGCTCTTCTCACCGAGAGGATTTGAAACGCCGAGGATTAAATGATGAGTTGATAGCCGCCGGTTTATTTAAATCAGTTGAGCAATGGCAAAAACTCGACCAAGAAGTTTCCTACCAATTGGCGGGTGTTGCACTTGGGGGGCGATCTCTAATTACTCCCCAGTCAGGATATCTATGCCCGGTGTGGAATCCTGAAGGACAAATTGTTGGTTGGCAGTTGCGAGTTGATAACGATTCACTTAAAGATGTTCCCAAGTACTTATGGGCGACTTCGCGCACACGTAAACGCCCTCAGGGTGCAACTGTTCACTTGAAGAACGGCGAATTGCCCCTTACGTTTTGTACTCCTGCTAACGATGTACATCCCCTAGCTCAATATATCGGACTTGCCGAGGGTATTCTTAAGCCTTGGATTATCGCCCAATTGCGAAACCAAATCACTATTGGTGCGGCAGGTGGTAACTTTGCGGGTAGTCCTGAAACTCTTAATTCGTATCTTACTGCTGCAAAGGAGAGGTTGGGTGGTACTCAAGATGTGGTTTTATGGGCAGATGCGGGTGCGATCGCCAATAAAAATGTCATGCGTCAGTACCGCCGTACTTATGAGTTAGTTACCCGGTGGGGTTACACTTTACAAGTTGCCTGGTACGGACAGCTTGATAAATCTTGTGCTGACCCCGATGAGTATACTGGTGAGTACGAGTTGCTCACTTGGGCGCAGTTTGAAAGTTTATCGCGCAATCCCCTTCGTCTTTGGGATGATCTTCGTCATCAGTTAAATAAAATTAAGCGTCTGTTGCGTCCAGGGCGCGGGTTTGCGCGACGGGTGAGACGAAGAGTCCAAGGTTCTGCTCCACAGGCGATATTGGTATATACCCCAACAGATTTACCTACCCCCGAACAGTATAAAAAATTGGGCTGTCCTAAGATTATTTATTTGGGTGACGAAAGAGTAAGTATTTGGAAAGAAGCTGTCGAATTGGGCTGGCAGCATATCTTGGATAAATCAGCACCGGGGTTAGGGAAATCTCACACCGCCGGGAGCATGACGCCAGAAGAATTTGGGAGTCGCCAGTTGTGGTATCTTGCCTGCGATCATCGCAATCCGACTACTTTAACAGTTGAAACTAACTTTGTTGATTTACACCCTCGGCATAGTGGGTTTGCTCGTGATACTACTCGACTGACACCCCTTGGACAACCTTTTTTGGTTCATCCAAATAGCAAAGAAGATTTTGCTACCACTCCTGGTAACTGTCACCGTGCGGGTACGTTCCGTGCGCTCGCCGCGAAAAATATTAACCACATTGAAGAATCATCCAACCCGATTTGTCTTAGCTGCCATCTTCATAATGCCTGTTGTCACAGTACTGGATCTGGATTTGGTTATCGCTTTCAACGACATTCTGTCCTTCAATACCCCCAAGTTAGGGCCCATCCAGATAGCCTTCCCGATCCAGTTGATTATCAATTTTCTGATTGTGGAATTTTTTGGGATGAGGCTTCACAGATAATGCGATGCAAAGACAAAATCGAAGTTACCATAAGCGATTTTAATCAAACGGTGGGGGAATTATCCCTAGTAGCGCCATCCTTGTATGAGAAATTGAAAACAATTTTTGAGCTGTTGCGCTTTTTGTTGTGGGGTGATACTTACGGTCAAGGTTCTGTATCTAAGAGTGATACTCCCCTACCAGAGCCTACTCGTTATGGCTATAACGATACTACTATTCGCCAACTACTGGGTAAGCCACCAGATAATTTAACTGATATTATCAATCAATTGGTAGTCAAACTTTCCCCCAACTTGGAGTTTTTAGCCCAAGGTGCGGATAGTGTAGATGCGAGTGTTGGTACCAAAGCAGAACGTGCTACGAGTAGGCGAATAAATAAACTATTGCGCTCTACTGCGAATCTTGAGATTAAACAAGCTCTTGAGGTAGTACCTCTTAATTGGTTAGTCCCACTGTTAGAAGTTTGGGGAAGGTATTTTCGTGGGACAATGCATTTTGATAAAGGTGTACTGGTAATTCACCAGGAGGATACACGTCATCGGGATGTGGCGAAAGCCGCACGGTACAATATTTATTTAGACGGTACCTTAGATGTGCGGTATCTTGCTCTCAAGTTGGGTGTGGAAGTTGAGGATGTTCTTGTAATTGAGCAGGTTACTCCTCAATATGAAAATTTAACGGTGGTGCAAATCACCGACATGGGTGTTTTGGGACGCGATCGCCGCGAGTCGATGCACCAACGTTTGGCTGCACTGCGATCCCAAATCGAAAAGTTATCACCGTCCGTAGCATTTATCGAACGCAAGAGCTACGCTCAACCGGGTGATGGATATCACTTTCGGGATGGTAGGGGAGTTAACCGTTTTGCGGGTGCGACTGCTGTTGCTTCGTTTGGCATACCATACCCAAATATTGGTTCGTTGGCAGCCGAGTACCAAGTATTGACTGGTGTCGTGCCGGATATATCAGTTGAGGAATCCCCCTTAAGAGAAGAAAACCTGGCGGCGGCAAAGTTCCCTGACATCGACTTCCAAGAATTTGTTGATGGTTTAGTTAGTGCTGAAATTCTCCAAGAAGTCGGTCGTTTACGATCGCACCTACGTCCCAAAGAGAAATTAATATATTACTTTGTTGGGGATTTTGATGTGGGGTTCCTGCAAGAGGAATTACCAGGGTGCAAGTTTCAAAGGGTGCGGGCAATTGATATAGATTGGCGGGCTGCCCCCTGTTGTGAACAAACCAAATTTGCTTTAATCAAGGCGATTGGCAAACATATATTATCGGGGAATGAAAAACCGACGCAGCAGGATGTCGTTGATGAAATTGCGGCGGTGTTACCGAAAGAGAAGGTAATCAAACAGCCTCGGGTAAGCCAGATTGCTGCTGGGATAATTATCGGAGGATGGGCTAAACTGCTTGGAGCGGTAGCATCCATACTCGCTTCATTGCTGGAGTCAAATTCTATTCCAGACGTTGATGACGATCAAGCTTGGGTTGCCCTAGTGTACTTACCCTTGGTAGCTCAAGGAACACCGCTTTTACCTGTTGTTAACTTAGTCCAGACAGCCTCTACCGTTAGTAATTGCTTCTTTGTGATACTCCAGCACGTTGCATTTAATGTGCGATCGGCTCTGCTGCTGCCCCAGAGGCAATCGCAATTGTTACAACACGCCTTTAGTATCATCGCGCATATTATTACGGGTATGGCGTGGATAATTGAGCAGTTTACTTCTTTATTAGATAGTTCTTAAATCAATCGCTAATCGTACTCAGTCTGAGCTTATTTTTTCAGATGCAACCTATTGGTAGAATCTGGCAATACGGATTGCATATTAACTCAAAATTTAGCTATAGTACGGTATTTTTAACCCAGCAGTTAGGATGAGAACTGAAAATTTCCTACCAAACTTTATAAAGTTAAATTCTCTGTTTCTGCCTCCCTTATGAGAGATAAGGGAGTAATGGGAGATGAGGGAGTAATGGGAGATGAGGGAGATGTCGGAGTTGCATAAAATAACTTCCCCATCCTCCCCACCTTCCTCATCTTCCCCATCATCCTCATCTTCCTAAAGCGTTCCGAACTGTATTGGGGGAAGACGTTGCTCTGGGCAGTTTTCCCTAGCCACTTCCCACAAATTGTTGGGAACTTCCGCACGAATTGTGGCTCAATTTGTAGATGCACTTGTAGGGCGGCGCACCTGTTAAGTGGAACCACTGCGTTGCGGAGTGCTAACCATGTGGGAGAGTTAGCTCGCTCTCACGTTGACTGGTTTTAGGCAATGCCCTCAACTCTTGCAACTGGTGTGCAACTGTCTGTTGAGATGAACTTGTCGAGTTCCCTTTAGGAAGGCTTCTGCCATACAACTGACAGTTGGGAAAAGCGGAGATGGGGGAAGACTAATTTTTATACTAGTTGACAAGATGTAGCGTTATTAAATGTGTGACAGCCAACTAAGAACTTCATCCTTTTTCACTTAATATCTCATTATCTAAAATTTACAAGCTCTGTACAAATTGACATTTTAAAACACAACCATTTATGGCTTAAAATTATTAGTTTTGTATTTATATATTTTTTAACTAAATTAATACATAAAGCGTTTACAGCAAAAAAAACAAGAGATTATAAACTTATTTGTTATTTGTGAAATGGCAACACGAAATAGCAACTGGCATACGTGTATTTTTTCTAGATGGCTGTCATTTTCTTTGGGGCAATATTTGTAGTTATGTCTTTTGTTGTTGATTACTTAAAATAAAAGCCAGTGCGCGAACACTGGCGTACACCAATTTCTATTTATGAATGTTCGCATGATTTTGAAATGTCAAGCTCCCGTATACTTTGTTAATGCTCCGATCCTTTTAGTCTCAACTTCAGATAGTTTTCAAGAGGTGGTAAATAACTTGAAGAACTATCTTGCTTTAGAAATATAACTTGAGTTATTAATTTAATCAGAATTTTGTTAGTTTTCATATCTTGTCTAGTTGTGCATACTGGAGATTGATTCTAATAAAACCAAATGCACTAATGATTAAAAGATGGATAATTTATGGTCGTTGCAGGTAGTTAAATTTGAGCAAAACTCAATTAGGCTGCTGAACATTGATACTGGAGTTGAGTTTTTTGCAGAAGACATATTCGTGCTTGTTTGTCCTGTGGCAAGTGTTTCAGATATAGCTACCTATATTGCAGAGTTGCCCCCAAAACTTCAGCGAAGGCGATATGTACAATCTGAAAATAATGAAATACGGGAAGTTGATACTTTATGCTGGTTGGCTCTTAAGTATGTTTTTAATATATTTGCTTATCAGCGTCAACGTGAATTTGTTCGCTGGTTGCGTAAGGATATTGCTAAGAAGTTTGGTGATAGACAAAAGTGTAATATAGTTAAATCAAAGTCTGCTACACATTCATCGGGCTTAGAATTAGTAGTAACTAAGCTTAATTCTTTACACTGGTTTAATTCAGTTAATAATACTCAGCTTGATGCGCTTTCTACAATGTATTTGCAGTCTGAGTTTTCATTTTTTAGCGCACCGCCTATGTTATTACCAGCTATTAAGATGTATTCTGATAATACAAATTTAAGCAGTAACTCTGATAAGTCGATTACACAAACTACTTATTTGAATTTTTTGTATAAAAAAGTTGACATACCGCAATTGACGGCAACTGTTGAAGTTAATTTGCTCAATCAATTATCGCGTAAATGTTATTTAAGCTGTTGTCAACTAATTATGGAAAATGAAAATATCTCATATTACGATTTGTATCAATCCTTCGTAAGTAATGCTAATGATTTGCTTTTAGCTCAGGAACTCGATGTAACGATAGTTTTTCATTATTCAGCCAAAGCTTTACCATTTTCTATTTGTAATGTCCTAAAAGGAGGGATTTTTTTACAAGCTTTAGAGTTGTGTGGTGTACATCAAATTTTTGATCTTCAAGCAGTTCTTAATTTGAAATTAGCTTATCTTACTTGGTTAATGAAATTGGCAAATAAAATACTTGTGTTAGTTTAACTTATAAACAACTAACATAAAACCAAAGTTCTTATCTGGCTTTTTTGAGGATAGTTATGTCTGTTAGTAGAAACAAAACTGATAAAAGGAATAAAAAAATGTCTGAGGCAAATAATACAAATAATAATCCAGACAATCAAAATAATCATGATAGCACTTTTCAGAATCGATTGGTAATTATTACTGGTGATAAGGGTGGGGTAGGTAAAAGTACATTTTCTAGGGGATTGTTACAGCTATACCTTAATAAAAATCTTCCCTGCATTGCTTATGATGCCGATAAGAGGAATCCTCAATTAAATCGTTACTTTAAGACCTCATATGAGGGTAGAGTTCGGTTTTTAGATATTTTTACACGCGGCGGAACCGATCTACTCTTAACTGATTTAGAGTCTAATCCTTTTCCAATTGTCCTTTTAGACTTGCCAGCTCAATCAGGTGAGTTCATGGAGAATTTTTTCAAAGAAATAGCATTTTTTGAAGTGCTGGCTGATTTGAATTATCGGGCGACAATGGTATCTGTCATTAGTCGTGTACTTGACTCTGTTAATGTTTTAGAAAAACTGTACAAATTGTGTAAAAAGCAAGTTGATTATGTGGTAGTCAAAAATCTATTTCATGGCGATGAAAAAAGCTTTGAACGTTATGATGATTGGTCTTTACGTAAAAAAATGCTTTCTGAAGGATTGGTTGAAATTACTATGCCCGATCTATTTTACAAGCCATATGATTTTATGGATCGCTATAGTTTGGCTTTTAGTGATGTGTATACCCATCCTAAAACAAATATTGTTTTTAGGGGAAGAGTTAAATCTTGGAGCGAAGATTTTGAAAAACGTATAAAACCAGCAGCTAACCTTTTAGCCCTTGATAAACCACCACTAGATGCAAATGAAGTACAAGAAGTACAAGAACTAGAAAAATCTACTATAGAGATTCTAAATAATTCGTAAACATAACTGTTTTGACCGCTGACTGCTGAACGCCCTTCTCAAGCGCGGAACTCCGCGTTCGCCTTGGTGCAGTCGCAAAGCGAGCCACCTGGAGTATCCCCCCGGCAGACTTTGCTCAAGAGCGCGGGTTTCCCACCTGCAACGCTGCTCCATACACCGTGAGAGTGGGAACACCCTCATTCGCGCTGGCTCTTGTTGACTGTTAACTATTAACTGTTAACGGAACAAACGATATGTTCTCAGCTAAATAGGACTGCTGTAATTAAATAAATTATGCTTAGAAAGCGAGTTGTAATTACAATTGGTGATGCTCGTGTTGGTAAATCTACAACTTCTAGATTATTGGTTGAATTGTATCTCAAGTACAATTTAAATATGCGAGTTTATTATCATGGTCATCGTAACAAATTGGATATTTATGCACAAAAAAACTTGAAGATTTGTTATTTAGGTTTTTCCCAAGGAGATTCAGATCAATTGTTGGTAGACTTGGAAATATTCTGTAACACAACAGATGTTCTTTTAACTGATATGCCTGGGCAAAATTTTCCCGAATTCAAGGTCTTTGAAAAAAGTGTGTTTTTCTTAGAAAATTTAAATACTTTGGGGTATCGTGTTACTTTTTTACATCCCTTGTCAAATCGAAAGGATTGTGTTGAATATTTACGAGATTTGTATCAGTATTTTGGCAATCAAGCGGATTACGTTGTTTTAAAAAATTACTATTTCGGTAAAAATTTTAAGTATTATGACGGCTGGGAAGTACAGAAGGAAATTAATGCTCTTAAGGGAATAGAGTTAGTTTTAGGTAAACTAAGCGATAATATTTATCAAGCATTAGAAGATAGTAAATTACCTTATAGTGAAGCTATTAAACCAATTTCTTATATTAATGTTATTTACCGTTCAATTATATTTAACTGGATGAATAATTTTCACTCCCTTGTTTCTACTAATGAAACGGCTGCTAGTTATTTAGGGTTGACTATGAGTCGCGTGGAGCTATCACCCGAACAAAAAGTTTTTTAAACTACTAAAGTATAGGTATTAAATTATGGTAGATGTACGAGCGGCACTCCAACAGCGTACTGAAGAAGAAAGAAAACAAATTGCTGACTGGATAACTCAATCGGGTATAAACCAAGAAGATCCTTTATTTAACTTGTACGCAGAAATAGGGCAAACACAAGCTCTTCTACAGGCTTTGCCTGACAAGCTAAAGTCGGTAGTAGTAGGCTGGACTAACATGATAGATAATAAGTTGGATAATGCTGCTGATGTGGCGTTGCAGCAACAAAAGACTGCGATCGCTAAAGCTGCTCAAGAGTTGATTAGCAAGCGTTCTGCCACGGTTAGTTCTTCTCCCATTGGTAATTGGAAGCTAGCGCAATTAGGTGCACTACTAGGGGGTGTGTTAGCATTAGGAACTTTTTTAGGTGTGTTTACTTATATAACAGTTGCCAGGACCTATGTTACTAGTAATGCTAATAAGGTTCCCCCTATACCCCCGATAACTGAGCAGGATAGGAAGCTGCTTCAATGGTTAAAATCTCCTGAGGGCAAATCAGCGCGGGATATATATATTAAGAATGCGGCAATTATCAAAACTTGTCGTTCTTCCAAAAAATATACTGGTGCTTGTATAATTGATGTTCAGTAAATGTGCTGTTAGTAAAGCGATCGCCAGTACATTCCGGTATTTTTGCTACGGCAAGTGATGTGTCACCTGCCGTTTTTACTTGTCTAGTGTTGATTTTGAGGAGGCGATCGCATCACTACTGTGACCCTTAACGAATGCCTTTTTCTTAAAACTAGTTTCATGCAGCAACAACGTTAATCTGGTTATTTAACACATTTTCTGTTGTGCGATCGGCTTTCAGGTCTTCGTAGCTGATAACCTTGTGCCTTATGGCTTCGCGGACGGCATTGAGCCTGTCGTTTACCCCTAGCTTGGTAAATACGTTGTGCATATGAGAGCGTATTGTGCCTTCTGATAAACAAAGCTTGTTGGCAATTTGCTCGTTTTTCATGCCTGCGGCTACTAGCTTAAGGACGCTAATTTCCCGGACGCTGAATTCGCACTGGTTTTTTTCTGTCAAAATTTCCTTACTTGTGGCTTTATCTATTAGCATCCTGGTTATCACTGGATCTATCCAAGACTCGCCGTTATATGCAGTAAATACTGCTTCTATTAGTTTGTCTTTTTTGCTAGTTTTGCAGTAGTAGCAGTCTGCGCCATTATTGAGAGCAGCGCTTACGGTTTCTTTGTTGCTATTTCTTGTTACTACAACGACTTTAATGCGGTTTTCGTACCTGCGTTTGATACTACCGATTACTTCTATACCGCTAATGTCGGGTAAGTTGATATCAACAATTACTATGTCTGACTGCTCGTCATTGATAAGGCTTAATCCTTCTTTTCCGTATTTTGCTTCACCACATATCTGAATTTTATGGGTTTCGGATAGTACTCTTGCTGTACCAATTCTAAATATATCTTCACTATCGATAATAGCTACTCTTATCATACTCATTTGCTCTGATCCTTTCTATTTTATGTAAGATCCCTTATATCATTGCTTTTTGCTGAATAGGTTTGATTTGCATAAGGGAGCATTTTCGCTTTGCGCTCTTGATATCAAATAGTGAGCAGTCCATTAAGATAAGCACAACTTCGGAGCAAGTACTTGAGGAACATTTTCTTGATTCGGTGCCACGCACCAGAAATTTGTAGTCGGCGGTCTATTTGCAAAGGCAGACTCGACAGCACCGGAACCAATGGCACAAATATCCTCAGCTTGAAAATACTCATAGTTAACAATTCGATGGCGATGCTTGCGATTGTATTGGCAGAAATTATGCACCTTTATTACGGGGGGAATCACGGAACATCTCTAAAACAGGATCAACTTGTCCGCGTCACAATAAAGTTTCAGCCTGCTGTAGGAGTTTGAGCGAACTACCGACTTTGTGTCATGTTTTCCGCATTGATGATAGCCAACCCTTGAATTTCCCATCGCTGCTGTAGAGGTGCTAGTTCTTTGATGATATTCCAAATTTCATCATGACCATCACCAATACAGCGATCGCGGTGATGCCTAACGGTTGAGCTACTACCCATTCAATCAAAGCAGTATTGTCTTGAAACCAAGCCTATGTCGCAATGTTGTGCAATTGCACTGCTTTATAATCTCGCCAAATACTGGGTTCTCATCAGGGTGTTCGTAAACGTACTTGGACGCCATCTACACTTAACTCTTCTACAGGTGTCTTTTGCTCAGGTGCGCCAAGTCTTGCCGATGAACCAATCGTTGTTGTGTTTTACTTGGCACTCTGATTCCCGTGAAAAACTCCACATATAAAGCCGCATTTTCATAGGATACATTGGCACTGCAGCGGATACAGCACATCTCTAGATAAGGACTTAACTGTGTATAGGGTTTGACTTCTAGTTTCTGCGCTTGTTGACTACTTACTGGCAGTTCTCCCAAGATACTTTTGATGTGTCTGGTTCTTCCTGACTCCGTTCCTGTTGCCATGCGGATAAAAAAATTCCAATTTCTGGTGAGACGTGTTGTAGTATTTGGTCACGTACTGTCTTTTCTATTCCTGCCAAGGTGCTTAACTGTTCTGGTTCTGTTTGTGAGTACAGTATTGCCGCTATGGCTTCGGCATGGGCTTTGATGGCTGATGCTTGTTCTGGTGTCATCACAGTTTTGATTCTATTGATCTCTGTCTTTTTCCATTATTACCCTTTGTGCAAAGGTGACATGCTCTCTTTGCATAATTTATACATAAGCTTTGCACTTTTTATACCAATTCTTTATGAAGCGCAGTAAATAAAGCTTCAAGAATAAAGTCGTAAGAGGTGAGAGAAATAATTACCTCTGCTGTAAGGCTAATTTATGACGCAGTTGGGTAAGAGTTTTGCAATTTTCAAGCTTGAAGTTTGGGCGTGGGTTCTGTCTTTTTGGTAAAATTTGATTTAAGGGAAAACCACAGGCGCCATGCTACTGGGAGTTTTCCTGACTTTTACCCCTTAGTCTTATGAAACCTAATAATACTAAAAAAGTACTGGATATAGCTGATACTGTGGTTGCTTGGTTTATCACAGGGTTATTGTTTTTTTTAGGAGTTGGTACTTTACCTGTTGCGGCTTCTAGTTCTACAGGTTTAGCTAATTATAGTCCACAGTTTTATTATTTTTTACTTGCTGCTATTATTTGTCCAAAAACGCCACTGCCCGAATATCAAAAGCTATTATTTGTATTTGTAGCTTTTTTGTTTGGTATTTGGACAGGGCTACTTTAGTAGGGTTATTTTTTAACTTTCTATCACGGAGTTGGATTTTATTTGCACGGGAAACTCAGCCTGCTGTTTTTCCTCCTTGCGTACTTGTTCCTCTTTAAATAATGCTTTAAAGCGCTCGAATTCCTCTTGGGTTAGGTTGTTGATGACAATACTATACTCCTGCTCATTAGAGTTTTTAGAGGCTAAAAGCGCTTCCCTAGCTTCTTCGTTCGTAGGAGAGTTACGGTCAAGGCTGAGAGTTTGATAATCTTTTTCCAGACGTAGAGATGCAGTGTAATCCTGCCCTTCGTATACTATATTTTCTTTATCAGATCTACCTAACTGCGCAAGGCGTTGTACTATTACAGGGATAACAAATTGTTGCACATTTACTGCTTTTATAACAGCAATTTTATTGCTTTCTTCTTTTAATTTTTCGCCATTATTGTTGCTATCATCGTCTTTTTTATCATTATCAAAATTTGTACTATTTTGCTCTAGCAGCTTCTCTGGCTGTTGGGTCTGTAGTTGATCATCCTTCAAGTCTCCTAATGCTAATTTATCTAATTCTTGAACTTGTTCGCTAATTTCCTTGCTAAATATAGTAAAGTTTTTTGCAGCATCTCTTTGTTCTTCGGCTGTAGGAGGGTTGCGTCTTGCTTCCTCAAATTTCTCTTTGGAGATGTTTAACTCTTTGATGGCTTCGCGTGCTATGTATGCAATCATTGCCAACGAAACTTTTTCTTCTCTAGCTGCTTCTATCAAGGCGTTCATATTATTTCTCCACAAGTTCTTTTTTGACGTTATTTAGACTATTTTCAATGCGATAATTCATGAATCTAAAGTCCAGTAATATTTCATCAATGATATTATTTGTCTGAGTTTTTCCCCCTTTTACGTATAGTACTACATTATCATCTTTGTCTTTAATTAAATAAGTCTGCTCCTGAACCTTAGTAGCTATCTGATAATTTTTATAATTTTCCGTCTTTACACTCATGATGCCATTAATATCTTCAGTACCAACAGTTTTAACTATACGTTGGGCAAGACTAGTTATCTCATTTATTTTTTCTAATTCTTTAATATCTCTTGACATTGCCTTAAAGGCGTTTTCAAGGCTAACTCCCTCATTTATATACTCGCTTTTTACTGACTGAATTCTGTTAAGATATTTTTGTGATTTACCAAGCTTTTGAGCAGCTTCATACCAGTCATTAAGATTTTGGACGGTATTTTGTTTGATGCGTTCAAGTGTTGCATCCATAACTCCAACTTGTGACTTTGGCATTTTGGAAGTAAATGCTTGTTCGATATCCGTTTTTTGGGGAACCTCTTGCCTGGTAGCTGCGGTAGTTGGTAATTGTTCCTTGGTTTCTATTTTTTCTTGAACGTTAATGTATGCTTGAGTTAGCGCTCTAATAAAGGGTGATTCTTGACCTTTGCCTTCCCAGTAGTTGTTACCATTAGAGACGTAGTAGCTGCATTGGTCTAGCCATTGAGTACCTCCTCGTTCGTTGATTGCTTCAACAAGTTTGGGGTGTTGTTCAAGCTTTGCTTGTTGAATTTCTGCCATTAGCTGTATCCTGGGTTCTCCTAAAGGGACAGTTTCTTTGTAGGCGTAGAAAACTTGTTCGGCGGAGAGGAAAGGTTCTCCTTGTGCTTTAGGTTGTGTGTAGGTTTCCGAACCGTATGTTCCGGCGGGCATTTCTTTATTGTCGCGGAACGAAACAGGGTAATCGTTGACAATGGCGTTTACTTGTTTGGATTTGACAGTTGTGCTGGTAAGCGCAGCCCCTAGTGGATCTTGACTGCGAGAGTTGAGGTTGATTCCGGGGGCTACTTCAGTTGAGCGTTTTGTCTTATTGGTTACAGAAGAACTTGCACTTTGGTTATTTGTTTGTGCCGAACGCTCACGTTCGTATGCAAGTCCCATTTCTACGATTTGGGCGACGGCGACTTGCAGCCCTGGTGCTTTGCTTTCTCGGTTTCCGGCAACATTGAGGACTTGGATATTATTGAACTCAACAAAGTTACGGAGTTGTTCTGCGGCTTGTTGTGGTTGATAGAGAGTGGTTTGGAGGGTGACGTGTAGTATTGGCTTGCCCGTGGACTGAGCAACTTTCGCCGTAAGCCGGGAGCCTGGGCTGTTGACATCTCCAAAGATGGCTGTACCATCCGAATTTCTAATATTTTCGATGGTACGCTTATCGTATGTTTCGGCTGCGGTATTTCCTGGTTCTCCTTCTTTTAGACCATATTTTTGCAGTTCTTCTTTTTTAGAACCAGCTTCAGTTATGTAACCAGCAGCAGCGGTGCCTCCAGTGGGCAGTCCTAAAGAAGCTGCACCAATAAGTCCTCCCATGTCTGCCCCGGTTTGTCCACCACTAATAACTGTAATTTGCCTAAAAGCAATATTGCTAGATGAAATTTCTTTTCGCTCCGCTTTTTGTTGTTCGGTAGGTGTAACTGTTTCCGACTCTGAAGGTTGCACTTGCGTCGTCAAACTCTTGGGGTTGTGTTGTTGAAAGGTTACGTCGGCTTCTTGTTTTGCTTCAACTACATTGCTGTACGCTTCGGTGAGGGCACGGATGAATGCTGATTCTTTTCCCTTGCCTTCCCACTGTTTGTCTTGGGCGTTGGTAATATTGGTGCAGTTTTCTAGCCATTCGACTCCACCCCTTTTGGCGATCGCATCAATTAGCCGGGGGTGTTGAGAGAGTTTAGCCTGGAGTACCTCTACCATCAGTTTGTACTCATCAGCTGAGGGATTTAACTGCTTCTGGTGATTGAATGCGTGTTCGGCAGATGCGTATGCTACACATAACGGCTTCTGCAAGTGGGTTTCTACCCCATAGCGTCCGGCTGCAGCTTCTGGGTTGTTATTGATTGAAACCTGGTAATCGTTTTGTAGTGTACCTTGTTCTTTGGCGAGTGCAGTGGCATTGGCGAGTGCTGCTAAGAGTCCATCGTTGGAGTTGGGGCTGATATTTGCGGGAGAGGCAGTTTGCTGTTGTACGGATGGGAACGGCACAATCTTGCCGTTGACATAATCCCCTAGCGGTTCCATAAATAACCCATATACCTTACTCTTGCTTGCCTGGGTTTGGGTAAGTTCTTTTGCTGAATGCTTCTCCCAATTTGCCCAAGCTTGTTGGTAGTCGGGATTTTGAATCATCTGGGGGGTAATTTCGTACTGCTTGCCCACCCGGAAAGCTACTTGTTCGCCATCCTTACCCCGTGCGATCGCAATATCTCCCTCTTTGATGCCATAAGTTTTTTGGTAGTCTACCCCCCTAGTCGTGTGTATTCTACCCTGTCCGCGCATGGCATCGATGGTCGTGCTTACTGGTACTTTATCAGGTTCGCCGTGCATGTGTAACGAGTAAACCATTGGTACTGGTTTTCCAGATATAGTGGGGTTTTCTGGAATCTGAGGATTGGCAGCGCGCGCTGTAGTTTGATTCCCAATGGCGATAAGTTCTTCTACACTCGGCTGCTTTGCAGAGGATGCGGGTGTGTTTTGAGTCGCTTCTTTTAGGGAGTTATAACTACGTTCTACTTTAATCACTCCCCCTGGTGTCCATTCGTTACCCTTGATAGTGAGGTCATTGTACCTTACGACTACTGCACGGGGAGGTTGGTTGGAGGCGAGGAAGTTTTCAAATTTGGCGCGAACGCTATTTTCTTTGCTATGGTCGTTTTTAATTGACCATATGTTGATTGACCATCTCCCGGCTTCGGTGTTGATAGCAGCGTGTTCGTTTTTGCAGTTAAACCGTGTTACTGTACCCGATTCGAGTTTAAATTCTTGGTAAGTCGCGGCTGTATTTTCCTCCTTAGTCCATGCCATTTGTTCCTTAGCAGCGCGATACCCCCACTCTGAATTTCCAATATTAATGCTGCGCGCTTCGACGGCGGCGTAGGAGTCATCGCGGTGGTAGCTGATCCCAGTTCCTGGTTGTTGTGAGTAGGTGACGAGTACGATGTTGGCATCAGGGTATACCTGCTTGACGAGCTGCATTAGCGCATCGTCTTGTACTCCTGGTTTAAAGTTTTTGTCTTTTAAATCCCACTTTGCGCCTACCCATGCAACCTGTCGTCCGGGCGCGTAGTTCGATTTATCTTCCTCAAGTAAGGGTTTGAGGTGGCTTTCCAGGTGGTATTTGAGTGTTTCGACTTTTTCTGGACTAATTTTACCCAGGATTTCGATAGCTTTCGTTTGATCAGCTTGGTTTGAAGAAGGCAAGCTTATTAATTGATTTCCGTTTCCTGGTGTTTCTATAGTATTACCTAGTGGTTTACTGTTAGTTTGTCCCTGGGGTTGCTCACCGAAACTGAGATTCCGGGAAGTAGGCGCTTTCAGTGTAGCCTTAGCTTGTTGAAGTTTTAACGCTTCAACTTCCCGTTCGCGTTCAGCATTAAGAACGAACACTTGCTCTTTAAACCGGGTCATTGCGACATAGCGCAGTTGGTTGTGTTCTTTGATACCTCGTGTGCGCTCTTCTGGGTCTTGTTCTTGGAGAGCTAGTTTTAGGCGGTAGTTGATGTTAGTTTCATCAACTAGTCCTTTTTTGATAGTTTTACCTTGAGAGTTGTGAACTGTTATTGCGTAGGCTGGACGAATATCGCTATATTGTTTTTGAAAACTGACTGGAATGCTGAAATTTCTATCGCTTACGGGTTTTGCAAATTCTTGCTTCCATAAACGGTCTGCATCTTTCTTAAAATCTTCTTTACTTTCTTGGGCAATCACCTTAAATTCTACAACAAGGTTTTCTTCGTTATTACCCTGGAGCTTCCATACTTTATATTTTCCTTCCTGAATTTGTTCGGCTTCAGTGATTGTCATTTCTTCCGAGTTATGTAGGAGAACTTCTACAGTTTCCCCATTGTCTTTGGTCGCTGATTCACGGGCAATAATCCGCATTCCTGATACATATTCCGGGCTATCTTTACCAAATAATTGTTCTTTGACTAAAGTGTTAATTTGATCTACACGATTGTTGGTGTAGGCGATAACTTTGATGCTGCTGTTATCTTGTTTAAACTCTTCAGAGGAGAATAGCTCGGTAACTTTATTTTTGAATTCTTCTTTAGAAACAGCAACAATAGTACCGTCGCTACAAGTGCGAATGGGTTCGGGATTGTCGGTATCGAGGTTGTTGCGGATTGTTTCGGCGGTTTTACCGATATCGCCACCGTAGCGCATAACTTCAGTTAAGTCAGCACAGTTTTCGATTTGGAATATTGGGCTTTCAGGTTCGCCGACTGGAGGAAGCTGGGCTTTGTCGCCCATGTAAATAACCTTTACGCCCTGTTTTGCGACTTCTTCAAGTTTTTCGTACAGCGCTTTATTGACCATCGACCCCTCATCAACGACGATGATGTCATACTTGAGGTGCTGGTTACTTCTTTCTTTTTTATCACAATCGTAGTATACTTCGCCTGTGAGTTCGTTGTATTTTTCCTTGAGTCCAAGGAGCGAGTGCGTAGTTTTGGTTTCGGCTTGAATTCCTTGAGATTCAGCCATTTCACGCAATACTTTTACCGCGCTGTTGGTAGGTGCGGTGAAGCAAATTCTTGTCTGGTGTCCGCTTTGTTCGAGTGTTTTGAGCAGCTGTTGAATTACGTAGGTTTTTCCGGTTCCGGCGTAACCTGTTAACAGGAACTCATTGTCTTTGACATGACCGCTAACAGGTTGCTGAGAAAACGCAACCATTTTTACAAGCGCTGCTTTTTGTCCTGAGTTAAGTGAGCCAGTGCTATTTTGAAGTACTGTTTCAACCTGCTTTCTAGTTTCTGCTGCTTTGGCTTGGGATGCACTATTCTCCGCAAGTTTTTTCGTTGCGCTGCTAGCTTGTACAGCAATATCAGGTTGAGTTGATTTGACTTCTTCTTCAATTGGTTTTGCAGGAACAATTGGTATTGGTGTTTCTGACTGACTGAGTTCTTTTGGACGGTTAGGTAGTGCTTTGAGCGCTTGTTTGTATTTGCTGCCTGGTGAAGTTTGGTTTGATGGAAGGAGACTGTCTTGAGTTTCAAGTTTCTGATTGAGTTCTGCACTTAGTTGTTCGTAACGGTCAAAGCCATCAATTTCGCCAATGTTAATAACTTCCCCAATTAAAGCATTTAATTCTTGGCTTAGTTCTTCATTAGTTTCAGTTTTAGTGATAATAAATGTAGCTGTATTATTTTCAACAAAGTAATTATTTTCAACACTTTTGGATTCTAACCAATTAGCTACAGCAATCGCATCTTGTGCGGGTACGACTATTCCTATAGCCTCTTTAGTCTCTACTTGTAACCCATTTGCGGAACTATACTGTTGGTTTTGGTTGTAGAAATATACAGTTTGTTCGGGAATAATTGGGGTGGGTTGTGAGGGAGTAACTGCACTTTTGATATTACCACCTGCGCGGTCAATAAATGTTTGTTTTAACTCATCACTAATAGTACTTTCATCAAGTATGAATACAGTCATGCCTTTTTTGGTTTCTAACCGAGCTTGTGACGTGGGAAGCTGTTCGTATGATACTCCTACTTTTTCTAAATACTTTTTTGTTCTTTCGGCTATGTTTTCATCAACTACTAGTCCTACTAATCCTACTAATTTTTGTTCTTCATCTTGGAACATTATTGTAGGACGTTCGTTAATTTTAGCAAGTATTTGATTACTTTTATCCTGCTGTTCGCTTCTGATAGGTCGCTCGTTACTTATAAGCTGACTGCGCTTAATCCACTGGTCAGGATACTGTACTTTTTCCGGATTGATAGTTATCTTACAGGTACTTTCATTGCTAGTAATCTGTACGGGAATAGTTACTTTCGTCTGGTCTTCTCTAAGATATCCTCTATCAATTAGCTGTTGTATAACGCTGCTAGATGAATCCTGGCGATTGTATTGGCTGTAGCGTGAGTTATTATTAAAAGCGCGTTCTAAACGTTCCTTATGCTGCCCGATAATTCCCAGAGGTTGTTCTCCGATTTTAGCAATATAAACGTATTTTTTATCAAAAGCTTTAACGGATATATTTCTATATTCTTGATCGTTAATCTCTTTTTTCTTATACTTTTGATTGGTAATATTTATTCGTAGCAGTTTTCCTTCAGGTGTTTTGCCGATAGCGTATGCGTTTTGACCTGTAGTAATAGATTGAATTTTAAGTTGTAATTGTTGACCTTCGCCTGGTTTTTCCTTTAACCACCCTTGATTAATAGCTTCTTTCAGGGAATCTTTATCGATGTTTCCTAGTTTTTCCTGCTTATTTCCTTCTTGAATATATATAGTATAATCTTCACGAGTTAAGTTGACTCGTTCAATAGTTAAAGCAGCAACTTCATTATGAAATCTCCTATCTTTGAGTTCAAATCGGTTGGCTTCTCCTACTTTAAATGTAAATTCAGGTAATCCAGGGATTTTGGTAGTGACAGAATTAGTGTATATTTCTCCCTTCTCTATAATGGCGCTAGCAGTGGTATCGATAGGTAATCTTCCGCTATTACCTTCTATATTTCCAAAAGTCTGGTACTCCCCGTCCTCATTCTTGATTTCCACAACGCTTTTTCCAGCTTCTGTAATGTTGAAGCGAATTTCTAGCGTTTGATTTTGATTTTCTTCATAAAATACTTTACTATTCCGTTCAAATCCGGTAATTTTAACTTCAGTAAATTGTAAGTTATCAAGTTGATTAATAATTTCTTTAGGGAAAGTAGCAAAAGCAAAGTTTGATACTTTTTTCTGAGTGGTATCATTATTGCTAGTTTCCCTCGTAGTTGATACTGCCCATGTGGCAGCCGCCATTGCTAGTTTCTGATCTGAGGGAATCGAATTATAAAACTCTTCTGCTGCTTGATAAGCTTTTTGGTAGAGAAGTTTAATCTGTCCTTCACTTAGTTCAGGTTGGAAGGATATTTTGTTAGAGGTTACTTCTTGTCTAGGAGTAATTCCTATTTCTTCCAGTTTGTTTTCCTGCTCTTTAGCAAGCGTTCCTAATGCTCTAAACTTAGGTTTACCGTTCTCAGTTTCATCATTGATTTGAGCATAGACAACATATTTATGCGGGCGGTTGCTATTGCGCTTTTCTTCTGGTGTTTCTGATAGCTTGAACGTAATTTTTTTAGCCTTCCAGATGAACTCGCTATCATACTGTAGAAGGTTAGTTACACTTACTTGGTTGCCATTAGCAAGGGTAATTTTTGCCAATGGTCCCTTTTCTGTTTCTTTTTGTCTAGATATTTGATTAGCTAGGTTGAATGATTCGTCAAATTCTTTCTTTGCTATGGTGCATTGTAAGCGCTGTGAATTTGAAAATTCAACCCCTTTAAATAAATCTTGAAATTGGACGAGTTCCCGTGATTCGAGCCGAGCTTTCTCAAAATATTGATTAGTTTTAGCAATTAGTAATTCAACAGGTGAGTATCCAGTTGGTTTGATGGTTTCATCGATATAGACATCTTTTTTTTTATCTTTAATGTAGTTGACCTCCCGGTGGAGAATCCGACTGTTACTGCGGATAATCTCCATTTCGGGTTTTTTGGCACTTTTGAAGAGGTCAACCGCAATTTGGTTTTGAAATGCTGCTTCGGCAATCATTTCGCGGTACATTTTCGTGTTGACGCTCATTGCCTTCAAGGCATTGTCCTGAGTGAGGGGTTCCTTTAGGGCTTTTTGGACAAACTCGGACAAGGAAGCGCGATACTTGTCGGGAACCTCCTTACCTTCGATTCCCTTAGATTTTGCCCAAGCTTCTGTTTTGAATAAATCTTCGTAGTGTTTGGCTACAAGCTGTACGTAGTCAATTTGGTCTTTCTCACTACCAAAGTTTTTCAATATGGTAATTTCTGACTCTAGCGCTTCGATTGAGGTAAGGTGATTGTTGATAACACCTACGCTCATGCCATCGCTCATGTGGATAGCGATTTCTTCAAACTCAGGCTGGCTACCGTCTTCCTGATAGAAAGATTGTTTTTTGAGTTTAACAGTTGGGTCGTAAGCGTTTTCGGGTAGGTTACGCTCAAGAGCCTCGGCTGTGAGGTTGGGATACTTGCAAGCTTGCTTGAATCCGATGCAGTCACCATCGTAATCGCGGGCTTGTCGCTCTTGTTCGGACTCTTGGGGAAGAATTTCTAGTTCGTAACCTGCAGATTGAAGTTTTTTAATATACTCGTTAAACTTGTAGGTAAATTCTATTTTATCTTTGGTTTCGAGCTTACCGATATTTTGGTCTAAGTAATTTTCAATACCTTTTAGTTGAAGACTTTTCCCTTGGGCTTCGGGAAGAATAGATTTAATTTGTGAGTTTAAGCGATTGTAAATGCGATCGCTTGAAACATCCGAGACAGCGATAACACCTGCGAGGGGTTTGCCATCGGGTCCAAGTATGTCATTAACTACTTTGTTAGTTGAGACGCACAAACCATTTGAGTTGAGGAAGGGGGAGCGAAAGTTAAGGACTTGTTCTCCATCTTGGTAATGGGGGATGGAGATTTCGCCATTTTGCAGGTCTTTGGAGGGAATGACCATTGCCCGCTCAAACGTGAGTGTTTTACCGATGGCAATTTCCTTCCACTCGTTTTGGACGAACCGGGCGAGTTCTCGCTGTACCTTCTCGGTTTCCAGCAGCTGTCCAACTCCAAGCAGATCAGCTTTGATGAGTTTGTAAATGAACGAGTCAGTAGTAAGGCGATCGCGCAGTGTCTCTAACTCGGATGCTACTGTTGAATCGCTTTCGGCTTGTTCCTCAAGTGTAGTAGCTTGTTCCTCTAGAAAGGCTTTCCGTAACTCGTACTTTTCGCAATAAAGTTGGGCAAGTTGTCGGGGATCGTCCTGTGCTTCTTTAAGTTTTTTAGCTTCAAGTTCTAACTGTTCGGTAAAGTCTTTTACTCCATTTGGGAAGGAGGCAAGCAGCTGCGAGATAGCTGTTTTTCCGAGTTCAGACTGGGATTTTTCCCCTAACCAAATATTTTGCTGATATAGCCCTGGTTGAATTTGAGGTTTGGTTGGGCCATTGGGGTTATCTTTATCGGTTCCTTTGAAAGCAGATATAGGAAGAATTAAGTCAACTTTAGTTTGGTTATTGGGGTCTTGATGGTCGAGGATTTGGTCGAGGTTTGCAGGGCGCAGTGTACCTTTGCCGAAGCGGTATTTTGTGTCATCCCCGTCCTGGTCAGTCCAACCGAAGCGGTGCTGGATGACGCGGTATTTATCACCTTCAAAGTGGTTGGTAAGTTCGTGATATAATTCTGTGGAGATTTGCCCGTAACAGTCGCCAGTTAGTCGATATGCCTGGTCATTGTTAATGATGCCGCCATTTTCACCATTACTGTCATCAACAATCAAGATGTTTAACTCTCGGTTGACGGCATTTTCACATGACCCAAGAAAAATAGAACCATAAGCACCTCTATCTTTATTGTCTGGGCATAATTGTCTAATTGTGTCTAGACATTCGGACGGTCCATATAATAACCGAGTTTTTGATGATAGTAATAATTTGTGTCCTTCAGGGTGCTGTTCTAGCTGACGAGCAGTAGACTTTTCGTCCATATGTCCGAACGAAAAGTTTACCCCAGGAAAGAAATGTTCTAGTAGGGTATTGTTAAGTTCTTCTTTTAAGAGTGAATTTGGGTTATTAGTATTACCATCGGTATGAATCCATTGATTTAATCTAGTATCAAAATGTTTAGCTTGAATAGTCATTTTTGAAATTATCAGTTAATTTAAGTAAAAATTTATTAGGAAAATTATTAGTTAATTTAAATAAAAATCTATTAGCATGATTTTACTTCTTACATTCTCAAAATACATCTAATAATTTTCTGATTTATGTATTTAAAATTCTTGTAATAATAAATACATTTTAAATTAGTATAAACGCTAAAAAGAGCAGATTTACGTCTTGACTATTTCTGGAATAAAGTAAAAATATACACCTGCTTTGGCAAAGGACTTAGTTTGGGCTGAAGCATTATTTTTTTCAAGTTGTTTGACGTGCGAATACTAATGGATATACAAGAGTTTGACTGTTGCGGTGCGGCAGGCTTTTGCCGACCAAGAGGGTTTATTTTGGTTAGTATCGGGCGTGTTGCGTTTTGTTTTTCCACAGCAGCCCTTGGATTCTAGTTTGCGAAAGATTCAGGTTTTATCGACTAAGATGCGTAAAACCCGTGTTTATAGACACACTAGTGGTGTTTTATGCTATGATTATTATTTTACTAATAATGCGCTGCGTGTTTGGTTGCGGCGCTACATGATTTTGGATACAGCACAGCTATTACTTCTTTGGTTATATAGCTTTGATGAAGTAGTAACTTCTATTTCCTTAAATTATCTGAAATCTATAATTTGTACTCAAATTTACTTATTGTATTTTTTCAGTTCATCAGCTTAGATTTGTAAATACTGAGACTAGGGAAGTTGTTATAAGGCAAGGTCTAATTCCTGGGGCAATTTCTAGTTATTGTGATGCTAATTATATTTTGATTTATGAGGGACAGCAGATTACCACTTGCTTATTCGCTTTTATCAACTTTCTTCGCTCACCTGGAAACTCTTGGCTATGAAGAACTTGCGCATTATGGGGTGGATATCGACGAGCCGCAACGCTGGTATGTTCATGAAAATATCGTGCAGAAATTGACTGCCAACTTTAATCCTTGTTGGCACGCATTGATCGAAAGTGGTTGTTTTCACGTTGAGAAGGGGGAGGAGTTTTTCTTTTTTATTGAGTTACGACTGATTAATTAGCTTATATTTTGATAACAGTGATATCGCTTTGTAGCATTGCTTTCCGCTATTTTATAAAAGGACGTGATATCACTACCCCCATTATGGCAACGTCTCCAATGCTGGCAGCGCGGGTTCCCCCTGAGTGGGCGGAAAAAGTAAAAGCGATCGCCAAACAAACAAACCGGACAGAAGCCGAAGTCTTGCGCCAAGCGCTCCAGGAATTCTTGGAACGTCGCGGTGAATTGACAGCAGAAGCGGCTACACCAGTGCCTTTCGACACTAACTTGGTGTCGAAAGATGACCTGCAAGCATTAGAACAAAGATTTGATGAGCGGTTTGGGACTTTGATCAAAATGTTTCAGCAGCTGCAACAGCAGGTAGATAAGTTGTCCGCTCCTCCAGCACCCGTGCCACAGTCACCAGTCAAGCTGGCTGAAGAGCAACACCTCAAGCAGCGGCTCAACGATCAAGGCATCGCTTTGATGGGGGAAATCTGCTTGCGGGATGACCAATTAGCGCAACAGTTTCAGGAGGTGCAGCAGCAGTTTGGGGTGTTGGCAAGCGTGATCGCGAATCTCGAATCCCGCTTTGATGAATTACCCTTACCCTTTTCTGATACACCTGAGAGCAAGCAGATCCAGCAGGATGTAACAGACACCCCTTACTGGCAGCAAAGATTTACAGAGTTCCTTGACGAAACCACCGAAACCGACTTTTGGAATTGGTATGAGAGGGGAGAAGACGATGAGTGAAATCAACGAATTTCGGATATCTGCTCCGCCAGAGGATCTTGATAAATGGGTGTGGTTTTTGGAGGAAATGGAGAAGCGCCAGCTAATCACTATTTATGAAAAGTCTAACTATTATAATAATCGAGGCGATTCAAAGTTTAAAAGGTTGTATATCAAATTGAAATTAAATGCAGAAAAACCTAATTAATAAAATGTCGAATGATTATAAAACAATTTTAATTTTCATAAATTACTTAGGATAAACTTGGAGCGGAATGCCTCCTATTCTTCAATTATCCAGCTTTGAGGAATTTAGTATTCGGTGTCAGGAGAGAGATGTTGATATTACTGTACGGGCTACGTATTACGATATAAATTGCCATTATTAATTGAAATCAACAAACTTTGGATGTACAGAAACATGACGAACCCAATCACCACAAAAACTTTAAACCGAGGGGCTAAAAAGATAAATATCTATCCCCACCCCACTCTCAAAAACAAATATTATTACACCCTATCAATCTTTGATAGACCCAAAATAAACCCTGTCCCCATTGCTCCAACAGCAATCTATTCCTGGGGCTGCTAAGAGTCGCCCTACGAGACGTTAGCCGCCGCAATGGAACATTTACAGGATGACCACCAAGGTGATAATAATGAAAACACTTAGTGAAGAACAAAAACACAAACTTGACCTACGAATTAAAGCAGAATTAAAGATCAAAGAATGTACTGCTGGCGATATAATTGCCGCGATTAGTGACGTAAAGTCCTATCACATTATTTCTGCTCTTGAGCGGCTCAACTGGCGGGAAGAAATAACTTACCGCGCTCGAATCCCTGATTATATCAAAGTTTATTCGTTGCGTAATCCAGCTAGTGTGAGATGGAGCTATTTCGATTTATGAGAGACAGCAAATTGCCATTAGCTTATTTGTTACTGTCAACTTTCTTCGCTCCGGAACGGAACTCTACCAATATGTTTTCAAATCAACTATAGGAGTCCTATTTTATTTTTGAACAAGACTACGAGACAATACGGTAGGTTGTACAAGTTTAACAAGAAATAATGATAAGTCAGCATTTACAAACTGCGACACTCAAGCGTGGGAGCATCGCGGCAACCGCTCCCTGTGGAAACCGCGTTAAAAGCGATCGCTTTTAACATTGTTCTAGTAAATATTGCTAGAATATTACTCGCTCTTATTCCTCCTCTTCATCATCCAGACTCCACAGCAGCACCTCAATCTCCCGTTGCAATCCTTCGATGCGCTTGCGAGTCTGAAGTCCCTGCACTGCCAAGTTATAGGTGATACTGTCGGTCCTACCCAGATGCATGGTTTTGACCTTCCCTTCTTTCATGTAGTCCTTACCCTGACTTTGCCAGTATGCAGCCTGAAGACTGTTCATCCTGGCAGGGAACACGGGATACTTACTCCATAGCTTCCAGTACTCGTAGGTGCCATAAGGTTTTTTGACTTTATAAGTGCTGAGGTAGCATCCTGCTGGGGGGACAAACCCGTTGCGCTCCAGCTCGCGTATTTCGGTTCGCAGTCGCTCAAGTTGTTGGCGACGTTCTTGGGATTTGACTTTTTTGAATTCATCTGCTGCATCCTTAATTGCCTTTCGGTAGACAGTGGCAATTTCTTCTGGCACTGGGGTCGGCATCACGGCATCACGGTATGTCGCCCAAATTTCCAGATTTACCTTTTGAAAGTCATGCCAGCCATCTATGGTTAAATCTCGGATCTGCTGTAACTTGTAGCGCCAATCATTAAGCATGGGTTCCCAATACTCAATCATGGCTTGTTTGATGCCTTCCAGTTCATCTGGCTCATCCACCTCTAACCACGCAATGCGAACACCTGCTATCGTCGCCAAATGTGTGTACTGTTTGTTGGCAATCCACTTTTGATTCAGGTTGCGGGTGCAGTCTATAAACAGTATCCTGTCGTCTTCTCCAATGCAGTAATACACAGCGGCGATGGGCGACAATGTGGCACGTTCGCTCAAATCAATAGATGGCAACTCAAACGGATTAATCCCACCCGGCAGTGACTGCTTGTAGTCAAGCATAATTATTCTAGTAAGGTTTACTAGAACTTTATTCTATGCTATAGTTCACTCAAAGTTCCATCCTTGCTTGGGATTGTGACTTGACTTGCGCTTGTTGGATATATCTCTTAAGGCTTTCAATCTGCTTGATTTCACTCTCAGTAAGTCGGGTGGGTATTTCTTCATACCACTTGCCATCACTTTTTCGGGTTCGCATCACAGGCGTATCATCAGAGTGTCGCCAAACAGTTAGGATATCCCCATCCTGGCTTGCACTCAACTCCTTACCTCTAATTCGGGGACTATTTGCTGCAAGCATGTACTCAGTGATGACTGAAGATAAGGTAGAAGCGATCTTTTCTTCTTTAGGAAGCAACCCAGTAGAAGCAAGGGTAAGGGAAGCGTCGTGCGGTTGTTGCAACTGTGTGGGGGGATATTCTTCTGTTTCTTTGGACACTTCACTTTCGGTCGTGATGCCCTCTTCTGAAACGTAAGAATGTGCCAGTGCTAGTTCATCAAGACTAATTATTGGTTGTTCTTCTAGCGAGTGAGAGGGTACAAGGGTTTGGGAAGCTTTAATAGGCTCCTCCCTTTGGGCAAATTTCTTATGTTTCTGTTGAGTCTCAACTTTAAAAAGTTCTCTGACTGGGGTTGGCTGTACCACTTCTTCCTGTTGTAACCCCGTCGGCAGTTGTTCTACAATCGCTTCAACTTCAACTGGTGTGGGAGGATTTTGGTTTACTATCGGCTCCAATTGAGGCAGTTCTTCCGGTTTTGGTGATTGTACCGAGGGTTGTGGTTTCTTCCTTTTACCTCGTGTCTCCTGCCTTATGCCTTCTTCTACAACTAGTGTAATTATTAAATCTTGATTTGAAGCCGCACTATTAATACTCAAGGAAGGTAGATGTGTTGTGTTACTATCTGTATCACCACTGCTGCCGCTTGTATTGCTATTGGTTGGTTTGTGGGCAGTATATTCTGGTTCACGCGATGACAAATTATTAATATAGGCGATCGCTTGCTTGGTGCATGATTGCAGTATGCCACTATCCCGGCTTTGGTCGTAAGATAGCCCATATTTAGATTGCAGTTTGTTCCAACTGTATGGTTTGTATACTTGATAACCTGCAATTTTGACATCATTGTGGATGTAGGTAAAGCCGAGTAGCTCATCTCCCCTCATTTTGGGTAATACCCCAATGTTGTTTTCCTCCAGTCTTTGGATAAAAGTAGAGATGGTAGGGCTATCTTTAATAGCTTCCCCTATCGCTTCACGAATAATCTCCTTACTCGTCGGGGTTTTGTGCAAGCTGTTGATTGCCCTTATACTTTTCGAGCGGTTGGGACTGGTGGGGACGGTAATCTCGTACTCTTGTTTTAACCTAGAGGCGACGGCTTCATTTGTCGTTGGTGTTACCTCCAATCCCAATTCTGCTGCTATTCGTCTAGTTGAAACCTGGGAGTTGAAATAGTCGTAAGAGTCATTAACTAAGCTACCATCTAACCGAATCCGGGAAGCGATTATGTGCAAGTGTTCGTGGGATCGGTCATGGTGGCGCACTGCTACAAATTGACTCGTAGCATGGGATGCTTTGTCCTTGAGCAAATACCCCATGTCTCTAAGGAATTCCCTCGCCACATAACTATACTGACTATTGGACAAATGCTCGTGGTAGTCAGGACGGTGTGCGATCGCAATAATAAGGTGGGCGCACTGCCGTTTGACTGCTTTGTTGGTGTATTTAGTACTGAGGAACTGTTCGTTAAAGGAGTGCGGACTTGTTCCCATCATGTTGGTATCGATGATCGCAGCATCCTCCTTCCCCAAGACATACTTGAGCGTGTCGAGAAAGTTCGGTTTTTTGTAGATGACGGGAATCAAGGAGTAGGGGGTAGGGGGTAGGGAATGTCTAGGTTAAACGCAGCAGCGATGGTTTTATCTACGAGCGCGATCGCATTCTCGACAGTGTTGATAATTTGCTGGTTGTTTGTCTCAACACCGAGGTGCATTAGCAGCATCAGTTCGCTTTTGAGGGTTCCTGCCGTCGCACGCACGGTTATCAAATCGGCGGATGGCTTGGCTACTAGCACCCGCCTCAACCCACACGAGCGCAGGTACTCTGATGCTGTTTGTCCCGTCGCGGCGGCTTTCTCCTCAATGGTGGCTTTTTCCAACTCAAAAAGGTATACCTTTATTGATTTGGTTCTCTTGATAAGATCGTTTACCATACGTTGTCCATGTAAGTTGGGAACTAATCAGCTATCTTTGTACTGCACTAGAGGTAGGAAGTACTCTGCAGGGGGTTAGACTGCACCTGTGGTGAAAATGCCCTCATCAATGGCAATACTACCCATTCAATCGAATCCAGCCCCACTAGTATGGTTAATTCTTTTTGATTAAGATTAATACTTTTAACCAGCATCCTTGTAACTACTTATATATCTTTAAACCCCTAATATAACCTAGTATCAGCTTTTCTTGTCAGGAGAGAATTATCAAGATTTGGTGATAAAAGTGTAAAGTTTGTGACCTTCTAGATTTGGGTACGAAGTATTCAAATTTGAACACTTCGTAAATTGAGGACAGCTTCATTAATTGATTAGGTCGAATCTAACTGAATTAGCAGGTATTGTCACTCCTTCGGGTACAAATCGACGGTGGCTATCGCTTTTTCCTCTTGTTCTGTACTTTAAATCAAATCTAACTGTAGCTGTTGTAGTTCCCTTTTTAAAAAGGGTGTAGGGTATGGGGGAGCCAGCGCGAGTTCGGACGGGTTTCCCACTGTCACGGCGGGCGAGCGTTGCCGAGTGTAGTTTTTCTCTACACCTAGTTTTGGTGAGTAAATTAACGTTTTGTGGAATGTTATTGCCTACAAACTTATTGTGTGCGATGCCCTTCGGGCAGGCCGCTTCGCGGCATCGCGCAAGCCTTGGCAAAGCTCCTTCCATTCTGCCACCTTTCAACGAACCCACATTATCTGACAACTAACCGCTTCTGTTTATAGTACATAATGTATTATAATAAACTACTTATTTATTGTCAATAGCTAGTGCTTATTAAGAATAGGAATTGATGTGAGTGACCCTACAAGCCATACCTTGTCGATGAGGATAAATACTACTAGATGCAGTCGATTGCGTCGATGGGGCGGTGAGAAGCGCAAAAGCTTACCACAAGGTAGTTGTAGCGCTTGGAGTGAGATGAATGCACTTATTGGTTAGGTGATAAGTTAGGTGCAACTTGAGTACTACTACAGTTTAACTGTAGTGTCACCCTCTTTACTGCTAGCCAACATGATTTCCGAGGGAGAAGTAAATTAAAACATAGAATTAACTGTAAGTTGGTGGAATTTTTGACAGTTGTGTTTAAGTTCCGTGTAAGTTAAGTACAACTTGGGTGTACTTTACTTGTATCAGTAGGTTAAAGTAGTGTTGCTTACAAGCCTACTACAGGCAAACTTGACTTTATCGAGCTATGAACCGTAGTTGAGTGTCTGGGAGAATTTATGAATCAACAGCAGGATACTGACTCACCAGTAGTATTGAGACTAATAAGGAAGAAAAGTTTTCGCTCCGGGAAGGTGCTTGATTATTTGAAGGAGACAGAAGAGGGGAGTGATTTGGCGATTGCGGCGATAATGTCGTACTACCTGCCATATTGTTTGTATGATTCGGGGGTGAGGGGAATTGAACTGCAACGGGCAGTTGTGGATGCGATCGCGCAGTTAGAAGCACAGATATTGAAGCTAAAGCATAATTTTGGGATGAGAGAATTTCCCCAAGTAATGTTAGTACAGCCACAGGGTGTGGTATCGGGGGGTATTGCTGCTGTAAATCCAGCTTCATCATCTTTTGGTGAAGGTGGGGTGAGTGTTGAGGCGAAGAGGGACGAACAATCAAAGCAAGTTTCCCTTAAGGAAGAATTGCCTCAAGAGCAAAATTTGGATGACGATAGCTTTTTTGATGATGATTCAGATGTGATACCTGAAGGGATGATTAATGGGGATGCGGGATTTCGGTTGTAGGAAAGAGGTTTGATGCGCTTTGGCTCTGGAGGTAGGGAATGCGATCGCACTCTTTAATAAAAAACAAACCCTACCGTTGAAGTAGAGTTTGTGCTTTAGATTGTGGATTTAGTCTTGTGGTGGGGATATTTCAACGATTCGGAACCGGATTTCGCCCTCATCAGAATGCCAGCTTATCGTAGTCTTTTGCGAGCCAGTAATGGGGGCTGACTCGATTTGGAAGCAACCAGATTCCAACCAAACACCCCGACTGTCTACAGCATTGGGTATGACTTGCCGGAATGCAGGACTGTCGGGACACCTGCCTTCTAGCAAGTTGTAGCGGATACGCCACTCGATTGAATTGAGTACTGATGATACGAGGGAGTCGGTTGCGCCGTCGAAGAATATAGCCATAGGATTTTTCTCTCCATATGTGTTTCCTGTAAAAACAGCGTTAGCTGCTGTAAAGAAACTGTTTAATAACGGTGTATTTATTTCGGTTCGGTTAAATTGGGAACAATAGGAAAGATTAATAAAACTAAAGATATGGCAAAAACTAAAGAGAAAGCAGACTTAAAGAAAATTGCGTTAACGATCGATATGGGTGGCAGCAAGACAAAAGCTATTGTTCAAGAGTATCCAGAAGGGGAGCCTTTTGTCTTGCTCGTGGATTCAGAGGTGGCAGACGTGAGTAAGCCCTCGGTTGAGACTGTTGAAGCAGAAGGGCTACCCGAATCTCGTGCTTGGGTAGGAATAGGCGGAGAATACTACGCGCTGGGAGAGTTAGCACGTCGTCGGTTTGGGGGTATATTGCAGCTAAGAGAGCTTAAGTACGAACTAGCGGTTCCTAAGGTGTGCGGTGCAATTTGGCTGGCAAAGCAGAAGTTGAACCTTGATAACGATGTTGCAGCTTACTTGAGTATCCTGCTGCCGCCTGGGGAAGTGCAAGATAAAGAACAACTACAAACCCGCTTGAAGGATGCATTTCGCTCTTTCGATACGCCAACGGGTAGGATGCGGGTAAAAACGCTGCATTGTAACATAGCTTCAGAAGGAAGTGGTGTGTTTTTCCAACGCAAGAGAGTGTTTGGCGAGAATATGCTGGCTGAGATGTACGTGATGCTTGGTTATCGCAATGCAAGTATTTTCACTGTTCGAGGTGGCTCAAGTGGTGCGGGAATAACCAGTAATTTTGGGATGTCCTGGTTGGTAGATAATTTTGTCTCCAAGGCATCGGGACTAAGCTCTGATAATCCCAACATTGTCGAGGTATTGGTCGAAGCTGGCGCTAGTTGCGACCCCCTGGTGATGCAAAAACTCTCGCGCAAGCGCAAACGCGAGGAAATTAAACTTGATGGCGAGCTGATGTCGAAGGCACTATTGCTTGCCAGAGATGAGTATTGGCGTGCTATTGTTCGGTGGCTGCGCTCAAAGATGGATGAAGATATTGAAGAACTAGTATTTTGCGGAGGGACTGCCGATTACATTCGCCCGGAGATAGACGCTTACTTCCAAAAAGAGGGGATTAAAGTGTCTTGGCACGCTGATATTTTTATACCCGATGAGATATCTTCTGGCATGGGTAATCGAATGGCGGATGTTTACGCATTGCACCAACATATGATTACTCAGCTTGATAAGATCACTGGCTATGTGCGTATTCAGGAGGAACAAGCTCGACCTTCGCAGCCTGATAATGTTAGATTGCTGCATAAGTCTCGGAAATTCGTTCCAGATTATACTCCCCGTCAAGCTCCTGAAGGTTTTTTGACTATAGATGATAATGTCTAGGAAAAATCAACCAGCCATCTTGAAAGGCTGGTTACGAATTTGTTAGAAGAAGGTATATTCCTTTTTGAATACGAGGTCGTATTCATTGATTTCATTTTGTTTCCATGTGATGGTTTTTAACTGCCCATCTTCTTCATGCGCAAGGATACCTTTGTCAATATAGTTACTTACCCAATAGTACAATTCCTCCATACTAAGAGTGCATGTATATAACATTATGTTGCGTTTATCTTGTTGCCAAAATAGTTCTTTAATGAGTTTAAAGATTAGCTCCCTTTCTTCAAAAGAAGCTATAACTTGTGGTTGGTACTGCTCCCAACGGGCTAATTCTTCCTCAACTTCATTATTGGATAAGAAATTTATGCATCCTTTTTCACTTGCATCAACTGATAGATGCAAAAGGCTACAATGCCGTATTGAAAAAGTAGCACAATTTCCGCAGCGTATTTCTTTACTAAAATCGTGTTCGTATTCCTTGCACGCCTGAGTCCATCCTCCTTTACAGTGTGTCGGGTTAACTGTACAACTTAAATTTTGGTTGACTGTAAAGAAACTACATGTAGAGCAATTCATGTTCCTATTTCCCTATATTTAATCGTTAAATAGTGCGTAGCAAGTGGGTTTGGAGGTGATACTAGATAGCGTTAGAACTTACGCATTGACAGAAAGTTGAGCATGTGCATTCAAGCCCACCTTTTGTTGAAGATGTTCCAGAATGAAATCACTTGCAATCAATAATGTCCTAACCTATGTGACGACGGCTATACTTGCTCAGATGTCTGGCAGTTAGACAAAAAATTTCGGCGTTGTATAATTGTGGGATGAATTGTATAATATAGCTATGAAATGTCCAGTCCGCAAATGTGCAACGCCGCAATTCTTCCTACCACGGAGCCGGAACTTGTCACAGTCGGTGCAGCGCTCAGTAGTTTGGTAATCTATAGTCATTCACAATTCCCAATCAAGCGTAAAAGTTTCCTCATCATCAACGGATTCAACTTGGGGGTCAATTGGGGTATGAGTTGACTCATCTACAGTAGGCTGATTTTGTTCTATGGGGGTTGTCTGGGTGTTAACTACCGCAGACTGTATTGGTAACACGCCCTGCTTAAACGCAAAGTAGCAATCAACAATAAAGTATAGCGTCTCAAGGTAACTTTTACCCAATCGTTGCGATTCTGCTTTGATGCGATCGCGATAGCTGTCTTTGATTCGGACTTTTTCTGGAGTTTTATCTTGCTGAGAAACCATAATAAATATAATTCGTAATTCGTAATTGCTAAGCTTCGTTGGTAGAAGAAGAGTTGACAATGGTTTTAGCCATTTGAAATAGTCCACAAGAATTGGCCTCTACTGGGTTGTCTAGAATTTCAAACCCGTTCTGCACGAGCAGTTTTTTAAAACCAGGAAGCAAGCAACCGCCACCGATCGCCCAAATGTCATCCCCTTGGTGTTTGGCATCAAGAGCGAGATTGACTGGTTTTTTCAAATAGCTTTCATACCATTCCTTTAAGCAAACACTGTAAACATCTTTGATATCAATATCGCGGCTGTATTTGGTGTGTCCCATTTCTAAACAAAAGCGAATTTTCGATAAGTCCCCAAGCTTACCACCGTTGAGAGGTTTCATCTTCTTGGCAATCTCACCAATGAGAACTTCCACTCCTGCAGCGTAGGGGGTATGGACTTCTCTTTTACCTTGGTTGTAACGAGAATAAAGTGTTGTCCCATTCCCAAAATCTACAACAGTTAACTTTTTGGGGAGTTTTCTACCCACCAGAGCACCCATACCTTCAGGTACGACTTTGAGAACTTCTACTTTGATATCAGATAGCTTGCCAGCCAATAAAGGTTGATATTCACCATTAAGCACTTTCAGCAAGTCATCAGTTAGAGCCACGTCATGCAAGCTAACAACGAGCTTTAAGTGCCAAGCCTTACGATATGGCAAGTGAGCTAACGCACCCAATAAAGTGATGAGGGCGTTATTTACTTTGTTAATGTTGTTGTCCGTATTCCGTTCAAAGTAGTATCCAGTGCGGAAAGCCGACTCACCAATAGTGTAGGCGTTGCCGTTATAAACCACCCGACCGGGTACATCCTCCATGTCTTCTCGTGAGATGTAACTGGGAATTCTCACCACATCAAAACCATCGACCAACAGTTTGACGCTTCCATAGCCATTATCAAAACCTGCACAAAAAATTTTTTGATTCGCGTGAATGTTCTTCATAGGGGTCAAATGGGGTATAACAACTTTATATATTAAATATACCCTAAGAATAACCTATATATACCCTGTATAGGGGTTAATTTAAAAAAAAAGCGATTAGGGTACGCATAGCCCCCACTTGTACCCCATATGCTATTGAACAACTCAATCTACGGTTGTTCTCATAAATTAACATAACTTTGGTGGTAGATTTTGATAACCTTCAGGTTAAAAGAAAAGTAGAAGAACTGCATTGGTGCTTATCATCTGACACAATAAATTTAGTTGCGGCGACTCAATTTTTGAACTACCGTTTCTAACCCTACGGGTATAGAAACGGATTTAAGAGATAACTTTAGAAGTTTATGTCGCATCTGGTTTTAATGGGGTTCATCTCCAAGCAAGGTACAGCTATTGCAGGAGTGAAAGAAAAGATGTCTTACCGTTTGATGCTTCGGCGTGGATGCAGAGGGAGACGGATTAATCGCACTCAGGTTTTCCCGCTTAGGAATCATCCCACCATAAGCAGCAAGCATACGTCAGTATTAGTAACGCGCAACGTCAAATAAACCTGAACTACGTAGGCACAATCTACCACGGAATTGATTTATAAAATTATCCTTTTGTTGCCCAACATCAAGAACCACCATACTTGGCATTCTTAGGACGCTTAGCGCCAGACAAGGGATCGCAGCAGGCGATCGCCATTGCAAAAAAAGCTGGTTGGCATCTAAAAATGGCAGGAAAAATTAAAGCAATAGACTCTGAGTTCTTTGAACAAGAGGTTGCCCCACATATTGATGGTGAGATTGCGGGATGACAAAGAGGCTACAATGCGCAATCGATAAGAGTTGTAACACGTACAACTCTCGGAAAATCGGGTAGTTGTTGAGGTTTGAGACGTAGGGTGCGTTACGCGATTGCGCAGAGCGCAGTGCCCAAAGGGCAATCGCACTCTTGTATGCACCTACCTAAAAATCATTAAGCTGACTGTGCATTTGCTATAAATATTGCCAAAATGCTGGTGTTATAAATGAAAATGCTTTAGATGTATGAGACGTTGCAGAACTGGCGTTCAACAACTTGAAAAATTCCGCTACAACAGATTGGGAAAATTGTTTACTTCTTTATCTAATTCCAATTAGATGCGTAATATTACCGAACTGGATATGATAAGTGCATCTCTCAAGATTGTTTTAAGGCTATGGACGCATCTACACTTGTGCTTAATAAATTTTTCCGAGTAGGAAATTTGTTTTACAAGTGTAATTCATCCAATTGCCCTTGCTTGCGTGCCTTCTCCTTCTCCTTGTCCTTCAGAGACGCGGCGCGAAGGTCGTCGAAGATCGCGAAGGTCGTCGCTGCACGAACGTACTTCTGCCTTCTGACAACAAGGTAACACAATTAACCCCTAAGAATTAGTCATAACTTTTTTCGGTTAATACAAGTGGTAGACAACCAATCAGTGTAGAATAAACTAACGTTAGTTTTGCTCTAGAGCATGAAACTAACGTTAGTTTTACTACTATTAGTAGTAAAACACAACATTTTGGGCTAAACCTTGCTCAAAATGGAGCAACCTCAACTTTGGGTTATAGGTTCCGATTGACGGGGGAGAGTGGCAAAGTCTCCTAAAACCCGAAAATTAACTCAAAAATCTGACGACTAAGTGGAACATTTTGCCGTTGACTTCTGCTTAAATAACTTATGAAACTCCGATTCATTAGGAGCAGTGGGGTTTTTAAGTAGGTCAGAAAAATTTCTGCTCTAACAATTTTCCACTCAGGTTCACTCGCGACTTACCATCGCCATTGGCTAAAGCCAATAAATCCATGAGTCTTAGGCATCGACCTGAAAAATGCCCAGATGTTGCCTTCTACCCAAAAGGCAGTTAGCGACACAACGAATACTCCAGGAGCCATTTCGATAACTGAATACTGTTGAGCATTTTAATAATTGCTTCCCCTTTAGAAGGTATTTCCATGAAAAAGAAACCTGCTCGAACCCAGGTTCGATTAACAATCGCCAGCAATGCGGGCGGATCGGGGAAAACCACAATGGCAACTCATTTAGCGTATGCTGTTGGTGCCAAAGGGTATAAAGTTACCCTGATAGAACTCGACCAAAATGGGTCATTGTGCATTTTTGCAAGACTTGCACCTGCGTCTATGGAGCAATCTCTTGCTACTGTCCTTAAAAAAACATTCAAAGGTGATTACCCCCTTGTTCCACTTTGGACTGAACATCTTTCTACCGTAACGGCTATACAAGGTGGTAAATTTTTAGAAGAAAGCATCGGAGAAATATACAATTACAGTCGCCGTCACTACACTTTCAAAGATAAATTGGAAGACTTCCCCTTAAAGAGCGACTTGATTATCTTTGATACTCCTGCCTCTTTAGAGCCAATGGGGTTAATGGCACTAGCAGCAAGCACGCATGTACTGGTTCCCATCAAACCAGAATACAAAGATACGGGAGCTTTCGCGGGCTTTTTGGATTGGTTCTACAGCAAAGTGGATGACCTAAGACTCAAACCCAAACCCGAAATTTTGGGGTTTGTACCTACACGGGTGGACTTATACGACGTAGGGGCACACCGGGATATTCTGGGGTTAGACAAAAAAGGGAAACCAAGAACTGACATTGACCCAGCCAAAACTCTTCCTTTCCTGATTCAACAGATGGGTATTCATTGCTTCCCTTACATTAGAGAATCTAATTACCACCTCAAAGCTAGTGGAGCAGGACTACCTCTACACTTGTACCGACCAGGATGTGATGCAAGTGAAGACTTTAACCCAATAGTTGAGCGCCTAATCAAGTTAATGACGGAGTAATTTTAATGGCAAGCAAAAAACCCGTGGAGATGAGTCAATTATTCGGGCAAGCAGGGCAAACACAGCAAATCCACCAACTTAAAAGTCAGGTAGAGGAACTCGAAGCGGAAATTACACAACTGCGAGCAAATGCATTCAGTTCTGAAGAAAAAACTGTATTAGAGCAACAAATTGAGTCACTCACCAATCAACTAGCTAACCAAGGCGGAATACACGACATTGCGATCGACCTCATCGATCCCGACCCTACTCAACCTAGACAAACTTTCCCAGAATTGATAATTCAAGAACGAGTGGAGAGTCTACGTCGGCAGGGGCAGAAAAACCCAATTGTGCTAATTCCACAACTTGATGGACGGTACAAATTATTTGACGGAGAACTTAGGTGGCGATCGGCTCCATTAGCTGGAATGACAACCCTAAAAGCTGTGTTTCTGCTCAAAGAGGATGCTCAGGACGAAGCAGCAGTGTTTGAGGGCCAACTAGTAACCAGTATTCACTCCGAAAAACTTCATGACCTTGACTTAGCAACTGCTCTGATTCGATTAACCATTCATAAATACCCCAACTTCAAAGACCGAGAAGACGAGATTCCAAAGTTTCTTAATGCTTTCATTAACAGACGAATTCGTAGCAAAACCCTTGAGGAGCTTGCACTGATTAAGGATGCCGACCTGACAACTCAACAGCAGTGGCTAGAAACGGCTGACTTCAAAGACCTTGAGGAACAAGATATTGTCTCAGTTTTGCTGGGGCTACAACTAAATCCAGTATCCATCAACAACAATATCTTTCCCCTACTTAAACTGGCAGAAGATCTCAAGTGTGTCATTCGCTCTCTCGGGCTGGAAAGCAGCAAAGCGAGAGAACTTAACAAACTCTCCTCTCTCGCACTGAATGTTGATGAAACTGAAGCTGTGGCAATCCGCACTCAGGTAACTCAGCAAGTTATTCAAGAGAAACTATCACTCTCGCAGACTAGAACACTAGTCAAGCAAAAGCTTTTGCAGTACGATACCCCAGATTCCAAAACCAAGCAGGACAAACAGATGGACAAAACCATCAAAACCGTCCAATCGATTGATCTCAATGAATTGGGGCGAACCCGACTTGCCGAACTGCGCCAAGCCCTTCAAGAAAAGCTACAGGAGGTTGAAACCCTGATTTAGAGCAGCAGTCGAGTAAGAGGAGTTGACATCAATAAGTATTGTCAGGAAAACTTTTGCTGCTTAAAAAAATAATGCCAGTATGAATTTGTGCGTCCATACTGGCATTATTTTCTGATTTTCAGCTAATACCAATTCTCCTTGTAGTTGCGACACATCTTTACCCCCCAACCCCCCTTGGGAAGGGGGGCAAGAAGGGAGCGTGTGTAGCCAGCTTTTGGAGAAATGGTATAACTACTGTTTTCAAATTGAACACTAACAGAAGGTACGTCTGCTAGAACGGGATATCATCAGCTTGGTCTTTGTTTTCGTCTGCTACACTGTCATTTGCTTCTACTAACTCCTTGGCGAAATCAGGAGTTTCAGGCTTTTGAACCTTAGAGTTGAGACCTTGTTCGGATGGATTAGCTGAAGAAGGAGCAAATTGTCTTATGACGAATGTGGCAATTTTTTCCTTGTATGTTCCTCTGTCGTCTGTTTGTAAATCTATAAATCCTATTGCCGTTCCCAGAGTAGCTTCTCCAAGTTCGTTGATGATAACAGCAGGTGCACCTTTACTGCGATAAGGGATTTCGTCTGCTGTAGATCCTTCTTTAGACCGATAGTGGAATTCCATGACTCCAAACACTATTAAACTTCCAGAGGAGTCGTGAGTTTGGTTGATTGTCTTGATGGTTGTGGTGCAAATGCTGTTAATCATAATTTTGACCTATGTAGATAAATGATGTTTGTTGCCCCAGGCGAATGTGGTCGCTTGGGGGTTGCTTTTCTTAAAAATTGGCGTTAGCGATCGCTGTTTCGGTGTTGCTGGGTTGTTCTTCTTTGCGTCCTCCCAGTAGTTCAATGGCATTGACTGTAATTACCGGTCGTTGTCTTGTCACGCCGGAATTTCTATCAGCCCAGCGGTCGAACCCAAACTCGCCTGTAATCGCAATTTGAGTTCCTTTGCGAACGTAATTTCCAATAATTTCTGCTTGATTACCCCATGCGACTAAATCGAACCAGAGGGCTTGTTCGCTTCTATAGGGAGGTCTGACAGCAAGGCTAATGCTTGCTTTTACCGCGCCCGACTCGAAATACTTCAGTTCGGGATCTTGTCCGCATCTGCCAACTAGCATGATTATGTTGAGGAAGTTGCTCATAGGAGTACTTGTTAATGTTTCCGCTCTTATTTGCGTAAGCATGAGTCTTCCTTCTGTGGTTATTAACTGATTATGTGTAATTTTTACTTTGACGTAAGCCGCATCTGTAGGGGAGTTTGGTGTGCAGATGCGGACTCTCAAACCGAAGTGTTTACTTAATTAGGATGGTATTTCTTCCCTGGTTGCCTTTCCTTCTAGTTTTGCTGCTAACTTTTGTTTCCCCATCCTTTTATAGTTGCGTATTTTGTGGATTTCCCCCAGATGTTGTAATTGCTCGATTTCTAAATTATCTAAATCTTCTTTTGTAAGCAGTCTTGGTACTTCTTGAGGTGGTGTACCACCTATGATTGTTGCTATATCGACTGTTGGTTGACGCTTAAGGATAATTATTCGTTGATTGTTTGTTCCTTTTTTTACAATTACTATTGCACCATGTTGCCTAAGCAGGCTAGAAATTTTGTCTAGTTGATTAAACTGTATAGAGATAGTATTCATGTGTGTAATATTTGTGACTTTTTGTTTCAAGTGCTTGGCACTTGATGTGGTTTGTATTTCTATGGGCATCTTGATGATATCTATGCCTAAATAGTGATTATTGGAGAAGTTTATGACTAAACTGGAACGTCGGTTGCGGCGGAATATGGCTGTCTGTAAGCTAACCTTGCTTGCTCTTATGTGGTTGCAGCAGGATGAAGACAGTTATCTGCGATCTCAGGGTGAGATGCCCTTACTAGCCGCTGATTATAGTAGCCATCTAGAAGTAACAAATGAGGCTTGGTTAGAAAATACCGATGGAATTGGGATTCGTCATTTTGGAGATATATCTAATACCCAGAGAATTGGTGTGCTACGAGAAGTCCTCGATTTATTGCTTACTCAACCTTTTGGGCAATTACCTACTTGCGTGCATGATGCGGCTTATTTTTCTTTAAGTGCGATCGCCCTCATTGCGGTTGAAAAAGAACTAAGTGGGCAACCGATAAATAAGGGTAACGAGTATTTTGCCCGTCAGCTTGTACTTGAATGTTTACAGGACTTGGCAGACCCTTATATATTGATGGGACATCCCTATTTAGACTATCCCTTGAGTTTGGATGAGGTAAGGTGTTTGTTGCCACCTCATATCAAAGATGAACTAGAGATTTCCTTACAGGAATATATTGCAGCTGAACCGGATTTAGCGGAACTAATAGCAGCGGGAAAAACTGATTGTCCGGGATACTACTTTAAAGATTTTTTTGAAAAATCTACTTGGAAAGATAACTTAAATTCAGAAGCTGTGGCGGCGCTACAGCAAAAGTACGGTCGGCATCATTCAGAGGTAGCAGTCGATATATTGGAAAAAGATGGCAAACGTTGGGGAATGACGCTTGTTTATTTAAGAAGAGAGTTGGGAGCAAATACTTTATTTACTATTTTGGATAGTGATTTAACTTTATCTGAAACAGAATTACTGGATATGGAATCGAGTAATATCTATGAAGATGAGGGTATTCCCACTGGCTATTTTCGTATTAAGCTACATTTTACTAAATGGTCAGACCGCTTGTTGTTACTTCCTTCTTTAGTACAGATGATTGTATTTTACTTCCTTACTGGAAAAAATAACAATAGTCACTTAGAGGCTTTGATGAGTGTTCCGATGCAAGTTACTAGGATTTCTACTGGCTTCCCAGTTAACATGAGTGTTGCTGCTTATAAAAGTGGGTATTACATGACGCTTAATTGTATTGAAGAGTGGGAGGTTGGTAGCAATTGGCTGTTGAAAACTTTTTCCTCTTTACGTTCCTACTACGAACGTGGTTGTCAGGATTGCCACAACCACTAATTATATAGCAGGTTAAGAGGCTAACCTGCTACTAGAAGATAAAAAAGGGTTTAGTCTTTTTTTGAAAAAAAACTTGCAATAAGCTTTGTTATTTTGCACCCATTGCTTACGAAATCCATTATTGACAGTATCCTGGGCGTGATGATTTAATCAACTCTCCATCGAATGGGTTTGGTGGAGAGTTGATTAAAGCCCATCCTTTTGAAAACTGTCTATTAGGTCAGTTCTCTATTGCCGGATGTGGTAGAGTTTGCTTGTGAGACGCGATCGCTTGGGAATTAAGCACTGGCTGCATTGAATAAAGCTTAAAGGCAACTATTTGCTTTGCTTGTTCTTTGTTACTCAAACAATGTTAATTGCCGTGCAATATTTGTGGTCTGAGATTCGTTTGTAGTTAACTTTTCAGGTGATTTATGCCTTTTTCCCCATCCTTGTTTAGCGGCATAGCTGACTACACGAAACCGAATATCGGCTGCTAGAGACTTATAGTTATGCTGGATTTGTTTATAATTGATAGGCGACGTACCTATCTTCGCCCAGAGGTTTTCATAATCGTAATTGGGGAATGGTTTGTGCTTGACTAGTGTTGTGTGAGATGCCCAAAGATAGACATTTACCCAATCAGAATGCAAAGGTGCTTCAAGACTAATAGGCATCATGACGGTAAGTACCTCGCTGGGTGTTGCAAGTTCTCCAATACTGCCTTTTTCTATTTCCTCTAGTACTGTGTCTAGCCTATCAATGGTAACTGCTTTATATACCCACTGGGGAATGCATGATTGCCAGCAGTTAGTTGAAGTAATTACAGGACCGGCGATATATTGAACTAGCTGTTTATCGACTTCGGCTATTTCTAATAAACTGGCAGTAGCTGCTGAATTTATTTCTAATTCAGCTACCATTAGTCTTAATAGCTTCTGAGTTGATTGACTGAGTAAAGTTGATTTATTACCGCAAATTTTTTCAACCTCAAATAGAGTAAGATTTTTATTTGAATCTGAATAACCTTTTTTTCTTTTTGTCATCTTCCGTCACTTAAAATAGTTTAGATTGTAGGTTTTTAGGAATTGTTTATCCTAAAAACCCAATGCATGATTAAGGTATCAGCGCTGTATCCCAAACAGCACGAGTTTGCACTTGCTGTAGTAGCTTTTGCTTTGATAAATGCAGTTTTGCTCTTTTTTCTTGCCAAAGGTACTGCAAATACTCAATTAGCCATAGCTGGGTAGGAAATTCTAGAGAAGAGATTTCATTACTGAGGCTGATGGCTGTGGTAATGCTTCTGGGCGGTGTTTGGAGACGGTTGACAATAGAAGGTATAGATTGCAGATATTTGATATGCTTTATTGCTACACCTGGGCTACCATTGACGAGTGCTATTATCTCCTGGCTGACTTGTTTGTACTCTGGCAATGAATCCAGAACTTTTGCTACTTCATCTGGTGTTAGACGTGTAAATGGGACAACAAACGAGCGGCTTGTAATAGTGGCGCTTATCTTATCTGGATGAGACGAAATGAGAATGAAGACGCAATTAGGCGATTCTTCTAGGGTTTTAAGTAGTGCGTTTGAGCTTTTTTCTTGTAGTGTTTCTGCTTCATGGAGGATTACCACCTTGCGTTTGGCGGCGACAGCAGTAGTGCTGGTAAATTTGATGATAGTTCGTACTTCTTCAATACGAATAGATGCTGGCGTATGGAAGGCTTTTCCTTCTGGGGGATAACTTGGTTTTATCACCAATACATCTGGATGATTGGTAATATTTTCGTCCTCTACTAATGCAGCGGTAAAGGCAAAAGCTGTTTTTGCTTTTCCTATACCATCAATATTGCTCCAAAAGAGGTATACTGGAGCAATTTTGTTACTGGAAATTGCATTTTTTAAGATGACTTTGGCAGTATGCTGTCCAATGATGCTATCAAAATTGGGGTTTTTCATAATTCTTAAATGCTGCAAAGTTTGATAATTTGTGCTTCAAGGTTATTTATTCCTTGCTTGAGTTCATGTTCTAGAGAGCAAATAAACTCTAGGCTTTGCTTGAGTTTTTCAACGTTAGCAAACTGTATTTCTGCTTTGAGGAAATATAGTCTTTTGGGATTTTTTAAGTTAGCCAGCCTAACTATTTCTTCATCCTTGAGTTTTTCTATCATCCCTGCTTTGACAATTAGCCAAGTGCGGAAGCAACTGTACAGTGTAGCTGCGATTATAAGGGGATGTTCGTTGCTCAACATTGAATTGCTGAGTAACTCCAGGGCAACTTTTACCTTTCCTGTAAGACAAGCATGAGCAAGTTCTATGCATTTAGAGGTGCTGTTGTTAACAAGAGGGATTATTGTTTCCTTATTTAAAATTTCTCCGGCAGCATAAATTGATAGCTTTTTCAACTCGCTATCAAGTCGTGTTGTATTGTTGACAATAGCGTCAACTAAATAATCTATTGCATCTTCCGTAAGTGATAGATTGTATTTAGAAACACTGTGATTGATGAGATTCCTAATTTCCTTTTTATTCCAACTGGGAATGAGAGGAAATTCCTCTATATTTCCGTATTTGGAAAGTAGTTTTATTGCTTTGCCTCTACAGTCTATTTTAGTAGAAGTGACTAATAGGACGTTTCCATTTGTAGTACTAATAGCTTTTAAATTTTCTGACAGAAACTGAATGATTTCATCTGCACAGTTGTTGAATATTGACGCTTGGTTTATGTGAACTACTTTTGCTCCCTCTCCAAAAGGGATAGTGCGGATTTCAGTGATGGCGTCTGCAATAGTATCTTGATTAGTAGAATTTAGTTTGATATAGTTGAATGTGCGCCATTGAGGATGAGTATGTTCCTCGACGATTTGGTTGATTCTATTGTTTAAGGATACGGTATCCTCGCCACTTAGTATATGTATTAGCATCGCTTGTTTAATTAACACAACTTCGATTTGAAGTTGTGTTAGCGATAAGTGGTGATTTAAATTAGGACGATTATCCACTTACCAGTTTATGTGGTAACTGGTAAATGAGAGCGAGTGCAATCTAGTAGCATTCGGAATACTATTTCTCCTTTTGGATTGATAACTTCTAATTGGTTATCTAGTTTAATTATGATTTGCCATTCTTTGCGTTCCATCCACAGGATATAGTTTTGAGCAAGTGGTGTTATGCTTTGGTTAAACTTTGAAAGGGCGGGTAGGAACAATATTGGTAGTCTTTCTTTTCTTAATTATAAGGTGTAAGCCAAAAGGGTGGGATAAAAAAACAATACCTTGACAAATCAGGGTACTGTTCTTTTGACATTACAAACTATCTACTGCTAGAAAAGCTTGAAAATGTTCTTCAATTCTGTTTTTAATTCTTTGGCTGCAACTGCCGCGCCACGATGCAGTTTTTTCGCCTCCGACGCAGGTTAACATACAACTGAAGCCATTTCCCTGGTAAATTAGAGGTAGTAATATTTCTCCTCTAGCTGTTTGCCTCGGTCTTATGTCTATGCCGAAGCTTCTTAGAATGCGCTCTAGTTTATTTAAATTTTTGATTTGTGAAGGCATAACACCTGTTCCCCTATTATTTCTAGGAGTTGCGCGTAGCGTCGGTAATATAGCCTTTGGGCGCTTTTGTAACCATTTTGAATGGCTTTTTTTAGTGCTAGAGAGACTGCCACAAACTAAAAAATAGTCGGTGGCAATCCATTTTATTTATTTTTGATAGTCTGGCTTTCTACTGGTAGAATGCCTATATATTTGCGCCAAGAGTCTAGCTGTTGTAGATACTCTAAAACGCAAGTTGCTCCCGCTACTTGATAGAGTGATATGGCAGTCTCAGATTCTTTTAGGCTTGCTTTCTTCTCTTTGAGGATTTTGATGATGGCTGCTGGAAGTTTAACCTTTTGAACTGTGTTCAACTCCAGATGTGAGATTGTCTCTAGCAGCAGTTCCTGTTCTGATAGGGCTACTCCTCCCTCTTGAAGGTTTATGGCGTTGAGTTGGGCGGTAATTCCCGATAAAGGAAGAGTTTGCTGGACAAACTTCTTAACTTTTTTAGCGGTTTTGGCTTTTTGTTTGGGTTTGACAATGACAGGGTTAGTCGGCTCCACAACCCTGTAAAATTGAGGAAGTTCCAAGCAGAGTTGACCAGTTAAGCGGTAAGATACCGTTTGTTTCTCCGGTGGGGTAATACGGTACGAGAATTCTGCCGTTTTCCTGACGTCTCCAAACTTTCGTAGTTTGACTCGTATTTGATAGGATATTCTTCCTCGTATGTGGGTGTGTTCATCTAGTATCACCGGGTTTGTGTTTTCCCACCACTCGATTTCAACGAAGCGATCGCCATCCAAACTGTCGTAGATATTTCTAACTCTAGCGTTTGGATGGGACGAAACGAACGAGTTTACCCAAGCTCGCTGTTTTTTGTTGAGCCTGGGCTTACGATCTGATGATTTATTTTTCATTTAATTGTCTTTACATTAATGAGTGATCCCCACACCAATCAGTTAATTAATGATTGATAGGGATTTGGTTCTTTAGAACAGAGATAATTGACGCAGGTTGGTTTCTAGTATTTCGGGAGCAGCTATCTTGAGGATTTCTGACCGCGAGTGTTCGATCAGGTTAAGATAGTGTAGAGGTGAATATTTCTCATTACTGCTGATATTTGTTAAACCTCTAACTCCGTAATAGTAAGTTACGACATCTCCGGGTTTTCCTAGTTTGAGAAGTTCCTTTTCACCCTCACGAATCTTACGAGTGATGGCGAGTTTTTCTACTGGGTATTTTCCCGATAAAATCTGTGTTTTTACTTCTTTGAAATATGACTCTGCTGTGAATTGGTTTTGGATTAAGTAAGTTAAGTATTCAACCGGGAATTCCTTTTCTAACTTCGAGCGGGAGCGACTTCTCCAGCTACCTTTGTGGATAATCCTGTTATCTTTCAGCCATAACAGATAGTTCTTAGTTCCCCTCTGGGGAATGAACATCGCTTCTGCAATAAACTCTAATTTGACAATTATCCCTCTGGGTAATTGAGATTGAAGTGTGGCATACACTTCTTCTGGGTTGGGGTGGGTAAAGAACACACCATCGGTATCAACTTCTATGGGAGTTGCGCCACTGTTGTTGATTACCTCAATCATGAACTGTAGAATGCGCCTACCGTAGGCTGTTACCAGGGCTGCTGCTTCCATATCGTTGAAGGCAAGTTCAGATGTTCCGAAGAATCCAAACTGAGAATTAGCCAAAACTTTAGTGGATTCTCTTTTTTCCTTGGCAACAATGTCTCCGGCTGCAGCAAGTTGTTCCAGTCTTGATTTCTCATTTACCAAATATTGCAAGATGCTCAACCCGATTCGCTTTGTATCCTTGCGAGAGACAATTCCCTTTGACAATATGGTTCTGGGGTACATGGAACTGATATCGATGTATCCAACTTTTTTGTATAGTCCTGGAATGGAGTAGGCACAACCTCCTTGAAATTTGTACTTGCGATCGGGTTTGGGTTTGTATCCAGGATAGTAATGCTCAAAAATTCTTTCCCACTTTGTACCGTTACCAGCGAGTGCTAACTGCTGGAGGTTCATCCCCGGTACAACTAGTGTTTCATAGTAATATGAGGGCACAAGCCTGTTGGCTATAAGTTGAGTATCTTCCAAGTCGTAGGTGAGATACTCCTTAATTTTCTGCCATCCCTGATTACCAGAACCAGCTTTCCAGCAAGCTAGAATTTCCTCGTAGGGGAGAACCAGTCGCCCAAGGGAGCGCAATCTCATTTCTAGCACCACTTGTTTAAGCGATCGCCCGTTGGTCAGTTCTTTAGCAACAAAATCCCACCTGAGAACGCAAATAAAGATATCTACGTGCTGGCAGTTGCGGATGAATACCTCTCGAATCTCCAGTGGTTCGCCGCGTATTTGGGCAGTTTGGATGATTCGTGTCTTAGATGCAATTCTCAACGGATGAGGAATGCCGTGTAACTCGCAGCGGGTGATAATAAACGGTAGGTCAAATTCTGTTCCATTGTAGGTGTAAATTACTTCTGGTTTGCTTGCTTCTAGATGGAAGAGAAACTCCTGGAGGATTTTACTTTCGGCTTGATCCATAAAGATGGCAATCTCCCCTATCTCGCTCATGCAGCCAATTGCATAGATCCGATTTTCTCTTGGGTTTATCCCTGCCGTTTCAATATCGACTACCAGAGTTTTGAGACTAGAGTACGGGGCAATATTTACCGTGGGATGCCACTCAGGTATTGGGGTAGTATCTGACCAGAATATGTCAAGTTTTTCTTCATTAACGATGATTTTATTACCAGATTTGGTAATAAAATCTCGGTGGTTGTAATTCATAATTTACTAAACTTTACAGAATTACTTACTTTTCTTTGGCATGAATCCTTGTGGTTTAGTATGGGGTTTTTTTGTTGGTAAAAATACCTCAAAAATGATGTCCAGATTATTAGGAAGTGCGAAGATTGAAAGCGGCTGAACTAACGGTTCTTTTTCTTCTAATAGTGCAGTCATAATCCTGTACCAGGGTACTGCTGCTAATATTGATATTGTTGCTGTAAGCAGCCATACGGGAAATTCGCGTACTTTTAATTGATTGTAAGTGTTTTTAAGATTTGAATTGTATTCCAGCCACGCAAAGGCTACTAATTCTTTGAGGAGGTCTTGCCTACCATTACTGAATATATATTTGCACGCTTCATCTACACAACGCTCATGAGTTTGTTTGTAAGCAATTGTTATTTCTAGCATTTGGATTTTTTCTGCTTCTGGTACAACCCATTCGTTAATTGAGTCATTGCTGTATAAATTTTTGGCACAGCTAGAGGCAACTACTAGAATACAGTCAAGGTTTTTTCTAAGTCTGTCAATTTCAAGCAGGCAGTCGTTAAAATGCGCTATTCCATTACTGCATTGAACTGAACTTCCCTTAACCTGTTCTGATAGTTGTCTAGTGGCGAATTGTCCATCGATAGTCAGTGTGCCATTGATGGCTATATCTAAAATTTCGAGAAAACGTTTTTTAAAAAGTGCAAGAGTTTGTTTACGGTCTAAGGTTTTAGGTTTGTGATAAATAACGACCCTAATTTCTGATTTATCGGGACATTCATCTCCTACGCCTGGAAAATGCCTCCAGTAAGGTGGCATTTTTTCACCCTTCGCGAGGCATAACTCGCCGAAACATTTGGAGCATCGTGGTAATTCATCAATATACGTATCGAAGTCAGCGATTGCTGCTGGCAATAAAAGTCCTGTACGAAGGCTAATTGCTTCAACTGGCATAATTTTAATCAGATACTTCCAGAATCCAGTTGTTAAATTTTGTTGTGGTCTTGCTTGATTTCAGCGCAGTTACCGCTACCCAATAGTGATTATGAGAATATTAAGTTGACGTGCGGAAAATTACACCTTTTAGTATTTAGCCCAAGTTGGTGGTTATGCTAGTAGGCGATCGCCTACTTCCAGCAATTGAAGCCAACACCTGCTACCACAGTCAACTACCCCCTCGAACTCACGTTGTTTATATGTAATCTTATACATTGACTAATATTTTTTATATTTAATAAAAAATTTTCCCCAAAGTTTTTTTGGGGAAAGTCAGTGTCTTTATAAAGTGATGAACATTTGAATTAGGCTGTTTCTAATCGAGATTCTATCTGAAGCTTTTGTACCATTTGTACCCATGCTGGTGCTTTTTTCCCATTAATTGGAGTAAGATTGTTCCAGTGTACTTCGAGTTCAGATTGGGATAAATGTGGGAGTTTTTCTTTACTCCAATTTATCGCGTCTTGGATTGTTTTCCAATTAGCCCAGGGTTGTTCTTTTGTCTTTGTTTCCATGATTTGAGCAAGTTCTATCAGTGTAGTTTCTAGCCACAAGTGAGCGAGGTTATCTCGCATAAGCGTATATTTTGAACTAACTAAGCTGATTGCTGACTGGATGTGTTTAATCTCCCAAGTGCAAGCAATATTTACTAGTTCTTTCCAAGTATCATCTTCTCTTTCAGTGAGGTTTTCGCCCCCACTAGCTTTGGCAATTAGTAAATCTTTGAATATCCTAACTAAGTCAGTGTAGATATTGAAGGGGCTTTTTCCAAATTCATAATTGCTTTTAAGGATTTTGATACTGTTGATTGCGTTACCTTGACTAAGGTTTTCTAGAATTGTTAATAAATCGTATTCGGGAATTAAACCTGTAATTTCCCAAACCCAGTTGGCGGTAATTTCAGTGTCGAGGTTACTAAGCTGATCGAGTAGGGTTTGACAGTCACGCATATGTTTGTTTTTACTTTGTGCAATAGTACGGAGGGCGCTTTCTGTAACCTTGATTTCTTCTTTTTCGGCAATTAGTGCCAGATGGGAGACAATAGTTTGGATACTGGGTGTGTGAAAATCGAACCAGTGACTGCGAGAACTAATTGTATCTGGAACTTTGTGCGCCTCCGTAGTGCAAAGTATGAATACTACGTGTGCTGGGGGTTGTTCGATTGTTTTGAGCAAGCTTTGCCACGCAGCAGATGATAGAGCATGGCATTCGTCGATTATGACAATTTTGTACCTGCTTTCGACAGTCGCAAACCCTAGTTTTTCAATGATGTCCCTCGTCGAGTCCACACCAGACTTACTGGCGGCGTCTAGTTCGGTTACATCAAGTGAATTTGAGAGTGCGATCGCGCGGCAAGAGTTGCATTTACCGCAAGGTTGGGTAGTGGGAGAATTTGCGGAATGGCAATTGAGAGATTTGGCGAGGATGCGGGCAGTGCTGGTTTTGCCAGTACCTCTAGCTCCGGCAAATAGGTATGCAGGAGCAATTTTATTTTGAGCGATCGCATTGTGTAGGGTACGGACGATGTGTTCTTGTCCGATGAGATCTGCTAGGGTTTCAGGACGGTATTTTAGGTGTATGGGTTGATACATATGTTGATGTGGGTGGTAGTTTTTGAGCAAAGTGATTTTTCCACGGGTTTTTTGTAAGGGAGGGTTACTTCCTCCCTCAGCAGATTTCTAAACGGCTGCTACTGGTTTTTGATTACGCTTGCGTGACTTAGAACTGGTATTTAGCGTCGGTGTTTCTGGTTCTGTTGCAGTATCATTTAGAGCTTCCTCCCCAGGTGGCGATTGTTCTTCTATTTCTTGAGCATTTGTTAAATCAGGTAGTTCAGGAGACTGTGCGCGGTGTTCTTCCTTTTCCTGAATGCCCTTTGGTTCTGACGATTCAGAAAACTTGTCTGTGTCATTTTCTTGGGTTTGTTTGCTATTCGTAGGAATTGAACTGAATTCCTGTTTGATTTCTACAGGCATAATTAGTGATAGCTGGTTGAGTAATCCTCCTACGGGACAAATAACTACTGGCTGAAGGGAATTGTTGCACTGAATAATTACCTCATCGGTAAGGATGTGTCGTAACGCCTCTTGCAAGTACTGAATATTCAACCCGATATTGATATCAACAGTGCTACTGGAGTATGGCTTCATTAGCAGTGAATCTACCGCATCGCCAATATCACTAGCTTCGGTAAATAAGGTTGCTTGCCCGTTGCTGACTTCCCAAACGATTTTGACTATTTTCTGTTTTCTTTCGGTGAAGTGAGCAATGCGTTTGAGGGACATTTCAAATGCTTTGCGTTCTAGGGTAAATTTGTGTGCGAATGATTTGGGGATTAAATTATTGATGTGAGGATAGTCACCTTCGAGCAGTCGGGAAGTGATTTTGGCATTAGCTAGGACAAATCTGACGGTTTTCTCCTCTATCAGGATATCGCAAGTACTATTTTCTGCTGTTTGGGCAAGTATTTTATTTAACTCTACCAAACTCTTGGCTGGTACGGTAAATTCAATTGGAGTTGGATACCCGGTATCTAACGATCCTGATACTAGCGCTAGTCTGTGTCCATCGGTAGTCGCAGCCTGCCAAGAGGTATTGTGAAACTGGAAGTTGACACCAGTCAAAACCAGTTTTGTTTCGTCGCTACTACTACAGTAGAGAGTAGCATCCATTGCTGCTTGTAATTTCTTACAAGGAATGGTAATTATTATTGCGTTACTACTTTCTGGTAGCGAGGGAAATTCCTCTGGATTGCCACCTTGAATTCTACATTTACCCGTAGAGTGATGTATTACGCAGGTGCGGTTGTTTACTTCAATGGTAAGTTGCCCTTTAAGGTTGCTAACCGTATCGACTAGTAATTTTGCGGGAAGGGCTGCACTGCCGGCATTTTCAATGCTTGCTTCAATTGTAGATTCTATCGAAAGATTAAGGTTAGTGCCAATCGCCGTTAGCTTCCTTTCAGCGGATGCTGTTATTAATAGGTTGCCAAGAATTACATCAGTTGGTTTGGCAGCAACGGCATTCTTGGTGGTTTCGATTAGTTCTTGTAACGTGCTTTGTTCGACTGTCAGTTTCATATGCAAATGTGAGTATGAATGGTTGAAAGGGTGCTAATATTCAGCACCCTAGCTGTTTTTTAGTAAGGCAAATTTTCCATCTTGCTGTTGGTGGTAACTAGTGCAGCAGTATGATGTACAGGTGCGCTTGGTAATGCATTCATCTCGTGACTAACCCCTACTAAGCGGTGGTGTTCGGCGACGACAGCAGAGGTTTTGCCAATTCTGTGAGAGAATTCAGGATTAGCCTGTATAAGCGTCTCGAACTCGGCTTCCTTCTCCTCTGAGAAGAATTCTAGAAAATCGCTACCATCTGGTTTTGGTGACTTGTAAGAATCGACTACAGCAACCCAGGATTTGTCCTTTGGATTAGGTGCATCCTTTGGTTCGTGGGATGGAATAAATGTTGGTTGGAAGATTCCCAAGCGGTGAAATTCTGTACATTTCTCCGCAACAGACGATCCCATGTATTTGGCAAATGCAACTTCTAACTCGCGCTGGAATTGTTTGTATGCTTCGCCGAATTTGCTAGAAGCGATTCCTTTGATAGAAAGGACGATAGGCTTTGCGTGCAGGTTTTGATTCTTCTCATCAACTAGATAGATGAAGTAAAACCGTCTTAACACTACTTTGTCCTTACCCAGGGTTTGGTACATGTCGTACCCGTTAGGCGATTCGTAGATGCCAATGATTTCTCCTTCATCTCGTGTCTCAATATATCTTGGAGATATGTCAAGGATGTGCAGGCGAGGAGATTGCAGCAGTACTCCCATTTCTGGTGTGCCTGAAGAGAAAGTATGCTTGTGGGTAGGTTCGCTTCCTTTCCAATCTATTCCTATTAACTGCTTGTCTTTGATAAATAAGCCAACCTTTTCAGCCTCCATGTGGTTAATTATTTGACAAATGCAGATATTGCTGATGGGGGCGTTATATTCAGGGCTGGCGAATTTAGAGAGTGCAGATTTTCTTTGTTCGCTGTTATCTTGACTGGGATTTTGCATTTCTTGTGTTTGTTCGCTGTTATCTTGACTCTGATTTTGAGTTTCTTGTGTTTGTTCTTGAAGGGCAGTTGTTTTACCTTGGTTTCTGATAGCCATAACTTACACGATTGATTTAACGTCAATGCAGAAATTGCGTTTAGCATTGAGCCGTGGTAAAAAACTAAAGTCGCCAAGTGTTTTTAGGCGACTTACGTGTTGATAAACTTTAATAGTCAATCTTCACTATCTGTTAGTAATTTTTCAAATTCTTCACTGCATTCCTCTTGAATAATTTCGGGAGTGGTATAGGCGAGTGTCTGGTATACTTCTGCTAAGTTTTTAATCAGTTGCTTGACTACCGAGGTACTTTCAGTTGTAAATGTTAGAGATACAGAAGTACTGCTACTATTATGAATAGCAACTGTCTGTTCATCTGGACTACCGTAAGTAGTAATTTTGCTTTCTTTTCCAGGGATAAACCTATACGAAGTGATTATTTGAATAGCCATATTTTCCTTATCTTCTAGATTTAAATAGTACTGGTTCTAGCATTTTATTTACTAAATTAGTAGCATTGATGACTTTCCATCCGGCTTTATTGCATTGAAAAATAGCTGTTTTCATCTCCGATTGGTTGAGAATTTTGTACCTAATATGCCCTCCCGATACAGGAAATATATATGTAACGAACTTGTCTTCTAATTGGCAATATGCCATGCGTTTGTAGTACATGTTTGATGCCTCAGTTATATAACAAAAGGCAGTTAGATTATTCTGACTGCCTTTTTTTCTTTTATGGCTTGATAATTTTGATGATTCTAGTAGCTACACCAGTTGGATTATTTGACTGGAGAAATGCTTCTTTCTCCAATTTCTCATCGTAAGTGTTTCTTGAATATAACCACTCCTTAAAAGCTTTATACTTTCGGTTAAAGAAGACTGATTCTGGTACGATTGAGATGAGAATCCCTTTACGACATATCAACTTCCAAGCGTGATAGATGTGTTCTTCAATTTCACAAAATGGGGGATTCATGATGCAGGCATTGTATAAATGGTTAGGGTTAAACTCTAGAAAGTTTTTTCCTACCAGATTAAACCCTTTGAGTTCAAGAATTTGTCGCAATGTCGGGTTAATTTCAACTACTTCTAGTTGAACATTTGGGTAATTAGTAATACAATAAGCTATGCTTCCGCTACCAGCACTCGGTTCCAAAATGCGCCAGTTTGGTTGAATATCCGCAAGTTCAATAAGCCGCTGACAAACTGATTCAGGAGTAGGGAAGAAATCTCCAGATTTCATTCCAATGATTTCCAACTCAAGCTTGTTAAGTTGTTGTTTGGTGGTATCGATTTCTTCAGGTTTTACTATCTGCTGAATCTCTTCTATTGCAGATACAATTTCGCTTGCTGTGTGTAAACCTGCACGACTGAGTGATTTTAGCCAACTCTGATAATTCTCTTCATTGAAAATTGCTTGTATTTCCTGGGTTGTGTTTTTTCTCTGAGAAATTCTATACAGTGCTTCTACCTGTGATTTTTGGTAGAAGCCGCGCAGCACAGGTGGGGTATTTCCAGCTTCCCACATTTGTGCGATCGCCTTTATCCAAGATTGGATAGTCTCTAGTTCGATGCCTTCTTGGATAATTCCTTGGGCAATGGTTTTCCGGCGGTGTGTCGCCCTTTGATTCCCGATAGCTGGGTTTTTCTTTTGATCAATAATTGATTGCATCTGGGCTGCAAGTTCCCGTAGCTTTTCGGCTTTTTTGGTGTCGGGAATGTTGAAAATGTCGAAGCCGAAACTATCTTGTTGTGGTAGACTGAATAAGGATAGTTGCATTAGTCTGTTCCTTTAAATCTTTGAGGGCGCACTCAATAATTAGTTCAGTTGGTACATTCCAGGCTTTTACCTCAAATAAAGTTTTGAGGCGTTCTGACTGGCGAATAACGGCATCGCTGCATTTATTTTTCCTCTTCAGCCATTGTTGAAACTTTTGCGCTTGATTTTCATCATCAAAACCAAAATAAGTGGTTTTGCGAACGCCTAAAGGATTAGTGATTGTTCCTACCCGACGGGAGAGGAGATTGAATGTCCAACCGTCGGGTGTTAGTTCTATTTTGGTAATTTCTAATGCTTTGTTCATATTTCAACTTCTGGGATAGTGGCAAGATATTCTTCACCAGTTATTTCTTGCCTGAATAGTTTCTGGAGGTTTTCATTATGTTTTTCTAGGAGTGTTTTATCACTTACGGTTTCTTTCCCTGCCTGTTCTGTAAATGGGGCAAGAGTTCTTTCTAATCTTTCTTTAAAAGCAGTATGTCTGGCTTTAGAGTAAGTGAACTGATAAATAGGAAAGTCATCGCTATTTACAAATAGGTAGATGAGTGAGATTGCATCGTAGTTCAAAGTTGTTTTCTGCTGTAGGAGGAATAACCTAAGTTGCGTTTGGTATCTAGACTCTAGCATTTCAAATTTTGTAGGTTTTTGGATAGTCCAGTCGAATCCAATTACCTGATTTTCTGCGTAAATTACTAGGTCATATTGACTGTAAATTATGTTAGACTGGTAGTAGTATTGTAATTCTGCGTTCCATTGTTTGCTACCAGGAAGATTGAGAAATGGTTTGACTTTATCTACCCAGTTAGCAATCTGAGGATATGCTTTTAAGAAAGGTTCTACTGGAAGTCCTAATCCAATCTGCTGCATGATTAGATTAAATTGACTTCCAGCTATTTCCGAATTTCCTCTGATATAATGTGAGTATTTAGCTTCGGCAAACTCTGGGTTTTCCTCAAGAATTTCCAATAGTTGATGGTTAAACCGATTCATACAAACTGTCCAAACTTTTAGGACAGTTTGCGTTAGCTTAGAGTGGTGGTTTCTTTATGGAGCGTGATATTTTTTAAGGTTGTCTATGCTGGTGTATAGACTGCGGGTTGACATTGCTTTCAAGTCAAAGTAGCTGGCGAACTTTTTCAGTCCTCCAGTTAGGGTTAACTCTAGCAGGTATTGAGCAGCGATCGCGCTTGTCATCCGGTTGATGAATAGGGATTGGTAGTTTCGTGCTTGGATTTCGGCACAGGAAAGGTTGTTGCTGGTAAGTTCTTCTGGTAAGGGGACTAACAATTCGGGATGAACTAGCGTCGGTTGGGGAAGATGCAACCAGAATTTAGGATTATCTGGATTATCACAAGCCCGCAGAATATCAAAATCGGAGTGGGTTCCAACTACTATTTGTCCGGAGTGACTGGTATTACCACAATCTAGCCAAAATAGTGATGCTGGTTCTTTAGCGTTGTTTAGTTTCAAAACCGAATGTATTTTGTCCCTGGCGGCGGCGTTATCGACACAACCAATAATTACTGTTAGGCTGTTCCACGAACTGGTGGCGTGGACAATCTCTTCTTCAAACCAGTCGCAAATAGCTGTAATTTCAATCCCATACCTGGCGCTGCATTTTAAGGCAAGTGTATCTGCCTTGAATAGTCCAACCTCTGCTGGTTGGTAATTTTGACGGATAGTGTTTTCGGTTGAGACGGTATCGCCATCGACGATGGTAAAGCTTACCTCTTTCCCGGTTTGTTGAAGTTGTAGGATAATCCTGCATAAGTCTTCTGCAAGATACCCTCCTGTACCTCCTGCTCCGACTAGGATAAAGTTGATACGAGTGTGGCGCTGGGGTAGAACTGGTAAAGCCTGTTGGTAAGCAGTTAGTTCAAGCATATAATGTGAGCCGGGATTTCAAATATTAAATTGGAGTCGATTGGAAAGAAGTGATTGTAGATCCCGATACGGGTATAGATTGTGGGAGTGGCATCAAGCGTACCGATGATGGCGAACACTCGAAATTTCCCTCTTTCCTCCTCATTATCAGTACTTGAAGGGTAAGCTGCTAGATTTCCATGACTGTGTATTTCTACTAGCGCTTCTGTATAGGTTTGTGAGAGTGAACTTTCTAGGGATGCGACTTGGGTTGAGGAAGCTGTCTGCAACGGGGTATGGAACCACCATTGGTTATTTGCCACACCCAGGTAGAAAAGGATTTCCTGCTCTTGGTTGATAGTAGCAGTGTTAATGATGTCCGTGATTATCTGGCTCTTGACTTTTGGGACTATCAGGCGGAAGTACGGTTCAATGGGTTGTAGTCCAGCAATCTGAGTCAGGGCAATTTGCAGACAAACCTCTAACTCGCGGCGGTGCGATCGCACGAAAAGACCGTTTGATGCAAGCCAGTATTCTTGGAGTTTTTGGCTGTAGGAAAGAAGATTGTGACTTGTGGCGAGGTGATAACCGATAAAAGGATTCATGGGCTAACTGAACAGTTGGTTGATAATGTCGAATGGGGTTTTAAATTTCCAGCTTTGAAGGGGAACTAAGTCGCTTGAAGGGTAAGACTTGGCTTTTGACTCGTGTAAGCTGACTAGGGAACAGCAGATATCGTTGGGATGGGTTTTTGACTTTCCTTGAGCCAAGTCCCTGTTAAAGGGCGATTTCCAAAACAACTCCCAGGTTTGGATGATGGTGTTAGCACTGCACGCACCGGGAGAGTTTTCTCCAAAGCAGATGCTAGAGTCGTCGCGGACGTTAGGTAGGGGTGGCTTGTACAATTGAGCGTCTGGTTTAAATACCTTTCCTTTAACAGCCCACAGGTAATATTTACTACCACATCCTGCAAATAGGAATGCCGGCATTGGGACAGTAATTATCTTTATTTCCTCAACGGACACTTGCCTCAAGTCGGGTTCCCCGCCCACGGCAATGTCCTCTCCTACAAGTTGGATTTGGTACTTTTGGGGAGGGTAAAACTGAATTATTGCTTCCCCTGCTGGAGTTCTCCCCCACCAAACCGTGTTACTAGGAAGCCATCCAGATGTAGCAGTTTTACTCGTGAAAGCTTTTTCTACCGCTTCGGGGGAAAGGAATTTGTAACTGCATTTTTTACCTTCGTGTTCGACTAAGATAAATTGCCCCTTGAGAATAATTAATTGCGCGATTAACTCGGACTGGGGAATACTTGCAAGAAGACTTTGAGAGATATTTTCTAAGTCGATTATTGGCAATATATTGATATCAGTATTCATAGTTCTGATGCTTGGTTCCAGAGTTTAACTATTGTTTTTCGGGCAGTCAGAGATGTTTCTATAAGATGGGCAAGTGCATTTGAGTTTTCCATCATCAATACAGCTTCAAGCCACTTTTGAGCGAGAAACATAACATTTTCGTAAGTCCACTCTAGCCAGTCGCTTGTCTCATACGTAACATCTAACCAGATATTCTCAGTTGAGTAATCGATAATTCGTATGGCTGTAACTAGATGTTGAAGTGGGCTTTTGTAGCAACGGCATAGTTTAGTAAGCGAGTCGGGATAGATATCTTCTGCTGGTGTTATACATTCAGGAGTAAAACCAAAATGTACTTCCCATTCGTCGAGATTGTACCCTTGTCCCATAAGTGAGAGGAGGAACTTTTCAAAGTATTCTATATCCTCAAAATCTTCGTACCACCACTCAGGTTTTTGTGGTGATATTGGGATATTACTACGATCGGGACTAAACTCTATATCGTCGATGTACTCGATTGGAAATAGATGTTCATTAACCAGTCGAATAAACTCAATTTCTCTATCAATGTAAGCACTTTCTCGATGCGAGTGTTGATCAATAGTCATGGATGATTCTAACCAATGTTCTGGGAATATTTTTTGGTACAGACTTAAGATATTTACTCGTTGGGAGAGATTTTCAAGGTAGATAGTCGCTGTTAAACAAGTAATTGGTATTTTGAATGAGTGTATGTTGGTAAGCATAAATAGTAAGCCGCTATCGTGCGGCTTAGCACATGTTATTACAGTACGGGATATTTACTTGTGGCTGCGGGTTGCTGCTTAAGGCTTTGGGTTACTTTTTCTGTGTAAGTTTCCCAGCTTTGAGCCGATTTTATTGCGAGGTCTATTTCAGGCTGTATTGCGATTAAACCTGAGAGAGTAATTTGATTTTTTATTTCTAGAAGTTTTAACTGCCACGCTAACTTTAGTGCAGGATTTACTTCAAAGGGGGATTCTCGCAACTGCTGTATTGTTACTTCTTGAATTAGATTACCCTTAGTACCTGCTTTCTTTACCAGCCGAATTGAAACCGTGTCATCAGTTGTTTGTCGTTCGATTTCGGCATTAGCATACTCTGGAAAGTAGACGCTAATAGCTGTTTTAAGTGTATTATCGTCAGAGGCAATTGTTTCATCTAGTAGGATTTGCTGTCCTTCAATGTGTGCAATATATTTCATAATAGTTGTTAAAACAGTGACAGTTGGTTACTAGAGTTAGATGCTTTATTTTTGCTTTCAGGTAATTCGCGCTTTTGTACTGATGGAGACGACTGCTGATGTTCGTGATATATGTTCTGATTTTCCTTCTGCTTGCATATAGCTAACATTTTTGGGAGATATTTTTCTAATTCCACTAAACAGTCATTTATGATAGGATGAGATGTTAACTCAGTCTTGTTAATTGTCTTAATAATTGGAGTCGCATTCTTAATTCCAATTGAAATAATTGCTATTTCCGAATTTGGTATTACCTGAATGGTAATTAGGACAGGATTTATGTTCTGATTATCCAGACTTATCTCGTTAGATGAATCTTGATTTATGGCTTCAGTATTTATAGATTCATCTGAGGCTTCATCTTTATTGTTGGTATCCTGGGCATCTGAATTAAAATCTCTGTAACTAGCCTCTGGGTTAGTTACATTTTCGTTGGGTTGTATTTGACTGTTCATGACTAAGAAAGGTTGGCGAATCTGAATAAGGTACGGATCGTGATGCCAGTAAGGCGAAACGACTGCCATTTATAAGCGCATTCGCCTATTTTGTATTTAGGTGATAGCTGGCTCCAGGTGTCCCATGCTTCAAGTAAAATAGGGCTAACGCTCTTGAGTGCCATCCCTATTTGAATCCAGGAATGGTAATCATCTGCAAATCGGGGGTGGATCACTTCGAGAAGTGCAAGCGCGGTTTGAATGTTTTTCTCGATTTCCGGGTATAAACAAGCATAAATATCTACCCCGGAACGGCGGTCGTATTTTTCCTGGGGTAGGTTGAACTTTCTTGCTTTCTCCTGTTTGACGAGCATCTGGGCAATTACCCAATCGGGAGCTATCTCTAATTGGCGATCGCACGGGCTGCAACCGGGGAGCCATTTGTACATCCTGCCCTCTGGATGGAAGGAGGGAGGAAGAATTGACGCAAGATTTTTGCCCCGAAACTCTAGGTGTTCGTCTCGTCCGGTTTTGACTTTACGAGATTTTACCTCCCAAGTTCTCAAACCAGGAATAAGGTACAAATGCTGGCTTCGGTATTTCCTGCCAGAGGTAAATGCAACTGTGGGAGGAAGGTATTTTTGAGCGCGTTCCCGTGAATCGGCGGGTGTTATTTGCTCAAGTTTCTCTGGCTTTAACCCGTTTATTTCCAGGATTTTTCGCCATGAGGTTTCCCCGTCGCAGTCGATAGCTACCAGATACCCTTGGGGGTGATTGGGTCCGCATACCAAGGCGATGCCTGTGGGGACGATGTATCTGTCATTGATCCAGACTTTAAAGCGGCGGCGGCTAAGTTCGGCTTGTAGTTTTCTAGGAGAGTAGGTGTTCTTCTCCCATTCTTTTCCCAAAGGACGTTTACCGAACGTGGGGACAACTTGCCATTCTTCGGGTAAAGTGTCTAGGGAAGATACCAACTGTCGAATTTGAGCGTGTGCGTGCATGAGTTCATATATTTATGTGTTTAAGTGACTCATGCACCGTTTGCGTAAGTACCTGTGGTGGTTTACAACGACTTCTGCAGGTGACCTGCTTCAACTAGCTTGGTAAGGGTATTTTGGTCAAACGCTTTGATACACGATATTAGCTGTTGCCACTGTTGCCACTTTTCATGTGAGTAGCCATGTTCAGGGTCGAAGTTACAGACTTCGCAGAATTTATAAAAGTCTGCGTTCCAATAGAAGGTACAGATGCCTTCTAGCAAATATTTGACTTCTTGTTCCATAGGGATAATTCCAACATTTTTTCAAGAATTGGTGTGTTAGTTATTGTGGCGATAAGTAAGTCGGCATCATAATTTAGAGGCAAGTACAAAAACGTAAACAGGCTTAAAACTCTCTTCCCGAATGCCCTCTGCCCTCTGCTTTCTGCCTTACTTTAACGACAATTTTTCATACCGACCTACTTATGTTTAAGTAATTGGTAGTAAAGTTGGTTAGTTGTTACTAGTTCTCGAACGATGTTCCGGCGGAGTCGTGCGCTTTATGTATCATTTGGACTGCCGATATCTTGGCTTGATATTTCTGAGCCAGTTATACAATATTTATCTGTGAGCTTATCGAATTCAAACTCAATTTTGATGCCGTGCCACAACAGCCATGCCATACAGGTTGCAAGACTCATTGATTTAGGAATGCTAAAATTAGTGCCAGTGTAAGCAACAACTGGAATCAATAATTCTGGTTTTTCAAATTCGTATTTTCGTATTTGACATCCGATGTTGTCTTTATTTCTGAACCACTCCAGCAGCAATCCCATGCGATCGCATTCTTCAAGTAGAATATTTGTATCACTCCATTGGGAACTAAAATAGGGTGCGCCTCCATTTTCGTACCAGTCTTCGTGTTCATAAGTCCATTCTGACTCACCGCCTGCATTTACTACCTCTTCGGGGAAAAGTAATTTTACTTTTATGGCATAATAATCTCCTCCATAAATCCATGTTGCCCCTGGAGTAAACTGACTGCATTCTTCTTCTATTTCCGATTCAACCCAACCTAACAAGAGTGCAATAATATTGTCTATTTCTGCAAGTGAATTTATCTTGACAATGTTCATATTTATGGTGGCTTGGATTTTATTGACTGAAGGGGAGGAGGAGGGGGTATGGAAAAAGGCAGTTTGACTGTGAAGTGTTGCTATTCCTGTTATTAAGCAATTGGTTTGTTGTTATTCATGACAAAAATTTTGGTTTGGACTCAAAAGTAGCCGAGAGTAAAGACTGGAGTTTGGACTAATCCGGTTTCGACCTGCAATTAACACTCATTGGCAGGACAAAGCGGCTCAACTTCAAGTTTGAAACTGAGTCAAGTTGAATCATCAGGTTTTTAGCCGAAACTAAGCAGCAGTGGAGTCGGCAATATTGCAGTGATTCTTCGGGTTTAGCTTTTTTAGATGCGTGTTTTTTAACAGTAGGATAAGTTGGACGTGGGGGTGGTTGATGTCCGGGAGCGCGACAAGCGTGATTTTCCACGGGTTTTTGGTGGTTTAGCCGGAGTACCAATAGAGGCTAAAATTAGGGGAAACGCTTGTGCACGCCGAGACAGTGTATCCTGAGTTGATTGCCAAGGCAATGGGGAGTCGATGCAAGCTTCCCACGAAGCGCCACAATTGCCAAGTTAACAGAGGCACTTCTGTCACTCCATCGCTCTGCTGCCTGAGTCGAACTTAATTGAGGCTGTGTCCAATGTAGCCTTTGCGAAGCAAAGCGATACCCTTCGGGTTCGCAGTCGCCTACGGAGGGAAACCCTCCTGCAGCGCTGTCTCACCAATGTTCGAGCGCAAAGCGACGTAAGTATTTATGCCAGAAGTCCTCTAATGGGGGCATCGTCTGACCAAGCCAAGCGCGAGCCATAAGGGTTTGAATTTCCGATTTCGCCCTGCTGGTTTAATCACCTCGACACGGATGATCTCCATGTCTCGGTTGGGGGATTCCAAAAAATGATATCCGCTTCCTAGCATCAGTTTGACCTGACCAACCTTTGGGTCCTCAACAATCAAAGTCTCATCTGCCTCTGGCTTTGTTGTGGGGTCATTCAGCTTAAACTTATGACCATGCTTACGTGGTGCGCCTCGACCTTTTTTGACCTCGGGTTTACCCCAAAGGCATCTATTGGATGCTAACCTGAGTAATAAGTCAGCTTCTATACCAGCGGTAGCCTTCACAAATTTGGCGTTGCCATAGCCTCTATCATAAGCAACAAGTGGTCTAGTTCCGCGCCTGCCGAGTCACAAGCTTGAGTTGAAACGCTGCCTTACTCGTTGGGGTTTCAAAGCTGGTAATCATGCCCGTGCCTTAACGGTAATGCCCAACTCCCATTTGACTCTGGTATCCATGCCAAGGTACTATAACTTTGTCCCACACTGGCACTAACTCCTTTCCCCCCACTAAAAGTCCTTTCTTTGAGCGTCTTTGCGTCTGGTCTGGGCCAAAAGGTATGATCTCCTGCTAGAAATGGTTGTTCTTCAGTTTTTACTTTCTCTACCAGCAAATTCATCAGTTTTCTTCTATTGGGACGACTGTCATGCAGTGCGGCATAAATACTCGACCATTCCCGCCTAAACATTGGATTTTGGGTAGTCGCTACAAATGATTGAATGGTTGGGCGCCGTCTTCACTGCATCCATCAACTCAAATACTGAGTCTCTAGCAATACCATTGACAATCGTAGATTGCTTGCCGAAATTCTTCTAATTGTGTCAGGATCATCTGAGTCAATGAGCTTTTGTTTACATTCATTGACTTTACAGCAGTCAGAAGTGATACTGACTGCTTTTCTCTAAAACAATCAGTCTTCACCTCAGTATTGCTGTCTGTTTTTTATCTCTTATTCTATCAGTGCTTTGCTTCTGTCTGAGCTTTTAGTCCAAACTCCAGTAAAGAACATCTCCACCAAATAAGTAACTAATATTTGGGATTTTTAAACTTAAATGGTGTCGGCGCAATTAAGCTAATCTTTGATTTAGAGCATTTTCGACTTGGTAAGTCCCAAGAGTACAATTTTGATTGAGGGGGAAGATGGGAAATTCAGAATATTTGTCCAATGTTTTGGTTACTCGGCACAGCACCATTACTCCCTCTCTACCCTTTTTATTGCAGTCATAGTAATAGTTGATAATTTCAAACTCATTGTTACCTGCTTCAAATCTTTCTCCTGCATATTGAGAAATAGCTTTTTTCCAATTTGGTTGCCAAACCATTAGCGTATCTAATGCCATTGACCTAATAGTTGAATGGTCAAGTTTGCTAAGAATATCTGGTAGATATTCGCATTGAGTGGCGATAACTTCTCGTGCATAATTTACTAACCAATATTCAGCTTCTTTGAGAAGTTTCTCTGATTCGATATTTTGACATACCTCATGATGAACCTTTGCCATTAGATATGCCCGCTGCTCGAAAACCATCCCGTTAGTCCGCATTTTTAAATCTGACGGGTAATCAATCATCAAATCAGTAAGTTCATCGCTGATAGCTGGTAAGGGATATTTCTTGTCAGTCTGGTTTTCTCTATATAATATTTTGATTTCATATCCCTGATTAGTAGCATAATTGATGATATAATCGATGCGACCATATTCAACAAAATCACCTAATTTTAGGTTTGTTTCTAGCAGGAGATATGTCGGTGCATGAAGAATTTGAAACTTGCTAGGGCTTTGACTTGAATCGGCTAATAATTCAATGTACATAGCTGCTATTTACGAACTGCGGAAACTAGTGCGTGAGCAATGTACGTGGTTTTTCCCTTGCTACTAATAAAAAATAGTCCCACCATTACTAGGTAGGACTATTTTTAGACTTTATTGATTAATGGTGATTGTTTCCGATGACTTGGTTATTTCATCAAGTAGGAATAATCCAATCGATTTAAACAACGCTTTGTTATCTTCAGGACAGCGATGAATAGTTGTACAAGAGGAACATCCGTACTTACAGGGACAGTTTTCCACTAGAAACTTAGCTTTCATAAAAGCTGTTTCTAAGTATTTGATGAGGGTATCACACATTCCCGTGCCATGTTCACAGGTGTCGAAGAAGTAGCCTATAGTATAGGGTTTATTAGCTGTTTTTACTAACATGAAATCTAAATCTCGACTGTTTGCGCCATGTTCGACAAGTGGTAAGCTCAGAATTAGTTGATGTGCCAGAGTATGAATACAGGTGTCGGTTTCATTATTGTCGAATAGTTCTTTCTCTTCTTGAGGGATGTATTTCTGTTTTTTGAGAATTTCTTTGATAAAATTACTAACTACATCTGCAAAGTGTTTCTTTGCTTCTGGATTAACTTCTACTCTGATGCAGAAAGTATTGTAGCTGAGAGCGAGTATTTCCTTATACTTATATTCCTCCACAAGTTCGATAGTTTCTTTTTCAAAGAGTTGATTATTACACGCAGGACAAGTTTGTAAATGTACGTGCAAGTTTGAATTATAATTTTTGCATTTGTTGTTAATGCAACTCCATTTTAGTTCTCGTCTGTACAAGTTATAGCCGTAAATCTCTTGCTTGATTAGGGCAACAACTGGCGTAAACCTAATCGCACCTTGAGGTAACCTGACAATTTTATTCTCAAGAGCAAGCTTGATTTCTTCAAACTCCAGGAAACCCAAAGCGCGGGTAAACTGGCTGGTAGTGCCAATTGGCTTGAGACAAGCTTTCCCTTCGCTCAGGTTTAGTTCAATGGATTTGTACCATGCGGGGTTCCCATCGAAGTCTTGAGCAGGATAAATCGCGCCTGGATAGACTTCTCGCAATGCTGTAGAGGTACTGCTTACCTCGAATTCTTCCCCACTGTCAAGGTTCACATACCCGACGTTTCTGTCAGTATTACCCCTAACTTTGATATTTGAGTGTACGTAACCCTGACTGCGATTGGTAGCTATTTTCTGGTTATAGCTGAAACTTATTTTGTTTTCCCCAATCAACTGTTTTGCGATCGCTTCACCAAGACTACCAAAATGACGGCTAATTTGAGCTAGTGTCGGTTTATTTTCCTTGCAGCAGGCGAGAATGTGCTGTGAGAGGATGGTTTCGTAGTTGTGGTTGAAATTGATTATTTCTGGAGGGTCAGATAACAGTCTTTCCGGGTGCAAGGCATAATATCCATCCATAATTGACCTTTTGGATGGTATAAATATCAACAATCCTTCTTTTTGCCTGCCAGATCTTCCTGCCCGTTGCCGAAAGGCGAGAATTGAACCGGGATAGCTGTGTACGACGGTTGCGTCAATGGAGCCGATATCCAAACCAGCTTCAAGGGCGGAGGTTGAGACTATGAATTTCACCTTTCCTAACTGTATATCTGTAACAATTTTGTTCCTCTGGTTTGGCTTCATACTTCCATAAAATGCAGAAATGGTTTCTCCAAGGTGGGCTAGTTGCATCTCGGTTAGGGCTTTACGGATGCTATTGGTTAAAACTTTGACCAGAGCGCGGTTATCGCAGAAGCAAATTCCAACAATGCCTCTGCTTACAAGCAATGCTGCTATCTGGGCAGTTTGGTATACAGTATTGTTTCGTGGTTTGAGGCTAAGAAAGGTGATTTCTGGGCGTTTCGCCCCACTTTGGTCAATAATAGTAAGATTGTGAGGTCCTACTCGATTAGATAGCTTTTGGGCTATTTCCCTGCTGTTACTGATTGTTGCTGAAGCAAAGATATACTTCAAATTTGATAGTTCATTTCCAGCAATTTCCATCATTAGTTGGGTGCGGCGATTAAGCAATGCAAAATGCGCCCCAAAGATGCCCGAATAAAAGTGCATTTCGTCACAGACAATAATTGAGATATTTCTGATTGTTTCTCTAAATCCCCAATTTGACTCGTATTGGAAATTGTTTAACTCGTGGTTCCAAACATCAGGTGTGACGCATACAATTGACGGTTTATTGCTGTAAAGTTGTTTGCGTTGTTGAGGCGGTATATCCCCATTGATGTTAATAACTTGCGGACGAATTTCTTCATCTAAATAGCTAACAAACAAGCGGATTTTATCCTCCTGATCCTTGGCAAGCGCTTTGAGGTTAAAGAACACCAAAGCCGATTTCCCTTTAAGGCATTCGTGCATAACTGGAATCAGGAAAGATATGCTTTTACCACTGCTTGTAGGAGTTTGGAGGATGATATCTGAAGATTGCTTGTAAGCTGACCACGCTTCGATTTGATGGGAATATAACTGAGTGATTCCTGATTTAACTAGAGCATCTTTAACCGCAGGGTGAATATCATCGGGTATAGGATAAAGTTGCGCTTCTTTTGCTGGTATTATATCACAGCTTTGCAGTTTTCCTGCTCCATCAAGGATAGCTGCTATCTCTTGATAGAGGATACTTTTACCACATGGTGCTTCGTTAATGGGTAAGAGTTTTCCATCTTGGACTTCTTGTTGCCAATTAAAGATAATTTGGCTAACATTGCCTTTCTTGAAGTAAAGGTTTTCATCAATGATGGCTGCGATGTGAATAACACCGTGTTGTTTGGAATAAACTTGTTTGTTTGGTTGTAACCACTCAGGTTGATTTGGTTTCATGTGAATAATGCTTGTTCTATGTTTAATCAGAAAGGCAGTCTTCTTGTGTTGTGGTTATTACTACGACGGCTTGTACTAATATTGAATTAAAAAAATCATCGTCCTCTAAATAGGAGACGATGATTGATGGGTTATGCCGTCAGGAGTGCAAGCGTAGCTTTATGCAGTGATTAAAGATGTAAAAAATAGCTTCTATAGCTATATTTGACTCTGGTGACAAGAAGTGGGTGGACGAATTGATTCAAAGTGCGATCACCACTTTTCGGCTTGAACTTCAACAACAAATAGAAGAACTAAGGGGGGAATTATTTGCCTGAGAGGAAAACCTCAACCTCCCAGGCAGCTTGATGAGGGGAATCCTGCGATTCATGATCAAAATATTGGTGAAGCGGAACTATCACCAAGTTCCGTACTGCGAGTTTGTGATAAGTGCGGTGCTGGAATCAAGAAAAAGTACGGAATTCGAGTACGCAAACGCACTGGGGAAATGCTGCAAAAATATGAATGCCACAATGGGCATTACTTCCAAGTGCCAATCAATGACAAACCCTCAGTATCTGATTAGTGGCATTTCCCGTATGGGCGCACCAAAGGCAATCACTGCTACTGCCCATAAAGAGCGCCCACATTTTTTACCGGCTTTGAACCTCTGGAGATGCCTACACCGACCCTGGTATTGATGCTGATTCTCAACAGTATCGAGATCGGATGCTGAAAAAGCTTCAAAAAAAAGCTCAAGCTCAAGGCTTAGAACTCATCCCTATTTCTAACCCTACGGAATGTGTTTCTTAAGAGATCATTCCTTGTGCGTTGTTTTACCCCTGATACATTTTATAGTCATTTTATCAATTAGGAAATTTTAATACCTTTAGTTGGTTTAATCACTGTCGTCTATTTACCTGAAAATTGCTGTAACTGTTGTAATAATAAACTAGGATAATACAGAGAGGGAGGTAGCTCGTGGAACCATTATTAACTACTGCTGCAATAGCTGTTGGCTCCGTAATTGCCACTAAAGCATTGGAAAAAACGGGCGAAAAGGTAGGAGAAGCTTTATGGGACAAAACTGGCAAGTTCCTTGTAACACTAAAAAAACAGTCTCCCCATACTGTAGTTGCTATTGAGAAAGCGCCAGAACAACCACTCGATTACGGTAAGGCAGTGTTGGAAGTAGAATCTGCTGCTCAAGCAAATCCTGAAGTCAATCAAGTCATGCAGGGATTAGTAGCATTAGCAGAAACTAATCCACCACCGAATTTGGCTAAAATCCTTGGAGAGATAGAAGAAGCTGTGAAGAACTCTCAACACTTATACCCTTCGACTTTTATCCAAAATATTCAAAAAGCTATTAATGCAGCTCAAACCCAAAACATTGACCAAAGAGGTAGTAATTTTACTATTTGACTGACTACGCCCGAAGGGGAACGGGCAAAGCCAAATCCCATCAACTGGTGCGAAGTTTGTTACCGTAAATTCTCTGAGCAACTTCAGAATAATCGCAGCCGACGGCACGCGACCGAAAGTGCTGTTGAACTTGACATTTACGTACCTTTGGGGTTGGTTGAGCGCAAGCGTCAATCTAGCCGCAGTGCGGAGTTTTTTGCAAAAGGTGAATTAACGCCGGAAAGAGGAACGGAATTCTACCAACTACCTCTAGAAGTCATCGAAAAGATATATGACCACGATACATTTCTCACAAAAGTCATAGGAGATGGTTCAAACGTTAAGGGTAAAATAGCAATCATAGGGGAACCGGGAGTCGGAAAGTCTACATTGCTAGAAAAAATAGGTAGCTACTTAATTGAGCGTAACGCATTACCTATTTATATTCCCTTGAGCAATTTATCAGGTGACACCTTAAAAAAATATTTACTTACCCGTTGGCTGAGTAATTTAGTTGAATCAGTTGCACCTGAACAATTACGGGAATTATTACAGACACAACGAGTGTGGCTGCTGTTAGATGGTGTAGATGAGATACCCAACACATCTGCATCCGAAGCGCTAAATAAAGTTAGTGATTTCATCAACGAACTACCGGGCGCACGGGTAGTCCTAACTTGTCGGTTAAATGTCTGGGACGCTAGCACTAAAAATCTACTTGATTTTCAAAATTACAAAACTCAGGTTTTTAGCCGTGAGCAGGTACACGATTTTATTACCCAATGGTTTGAACGTGCATCTTCTCTTGATAAAGGAGATTTTGATAAAGGGGAAAAACTATGGCGGAAGCTGATTGAACCCGGAAGGGAGCGCTTACTAGATTTAGTAAAAAACCCTCTTAGATTAGCTTTGATGTGTCAAGTTTGGGGCTTGAACTCTAGTGCTAATTTACCAGAAACTCAAGCCGCACTTTACGAGAGATTTACTCTCAACCACTATGAGTGGAAACAAAGAGAATTTCCTACGACTGACGCGCAACAAGTTGCGTTGAATAAAGCTCTAAGTCAGTTGGCACTAAAGGCTATAGATGATTCCGAAATTAGATATCGTATTAGGCGAGATTTTGCCTTCGAGGTAATGGGGGAGGATTTATTTAACCTTGGCTTAAAGCTGGGTTGGCTAAATCAAGTAGATAGGGATAAATCTGGCAAACCTTTTTATGCTTTCTACCATGCTACCTTTCAGGAGTATTTCGCCGCTTTGGCAATTGATGATTGGAACTTTTTCTTGCCCCGCGCTCATAAAAATAAATTTATAAAAACAGAACGATATCGAATTTTTGAACGGCAATGGAGGCAAGTGCTTTTACTATGGCTGGGACGTGAGGATGTAAAAAGTAAATGTAAAGATGATTTTATCAATGCATTGATAGGGTTTAAAGATGGTTGCGGTTGCTTTTATCAATATCAAGCTTATTCTTTGGCAGGTATAGGAATTTTAGAGTTTAAAAATTGTTCTAGAGCCTTGGAAATAGTCAAACAAATCGTGAAGTGGAGCCTGAGGGATTTTAATGATTTTGAAAAAGAGTTGTGGGGCGATTTAGTTTGCGACAAGATTACAAATAACGCTAGAGCATTATTATTGCAAACGGATAGACAAAAAGCAATCCCTCTACTGGTTGAATCATTGCGGAACGCACACGTAAAATATAAAGAGAATTTTTCTGCTCAAAACGTTTGTTTGTGGGCAGCCGAATTTTTGTATGAAATCGATCCAGGCAACCAAGATGCTATCAACGCCTTAGTCGAGTTTATCCAGAACTCGAAAGATAAACATAACCTTATTGAAGCATTAACTTATTTGTATAGACTTGACCAAACTAGCATAAATATTATTTACCTTTTCATGATGTACAACTTAAGTTGGACCCAAATAAGTGAAGATTCTTTCTATTCAAAAGACTTAATACGCACCCAAATAAATGAATATTATTATAAATTACCACGAAAAGAAATTTATAATTTACACCAAGAATATGACGATCCTTTATTTGACTTTATACTTGACAATTCAAATAAATATAGGTTTAATTATGGTACAGAATATTTGGTTATAAATCATCATTTCAGCTTAGATATTATCGATTGTTTAGTTGAGTTAATAAGCAACTTGCAAGATGAATCTGACTGTGCGAATGCGGCATCCGCTTTGTATACAATCAACTCTGGCAACAAATCCATAATTAACGTTTTAGTTGAGTTAATCTGGTCGAGCGCGGGAAGTTATGATTTTTCCGATAAGCTTATCTATTATTTATCGTTAGAATTTTTGAGTAAAATGGGCGTTGGCAACCAAGATGCTATCAAGGCTTTAGTTGAGTTAATCTGGAACACGGACGATGAAGATACCCGTCAGCGTGCAGCAGAATCTTTAGGCAAAATTGACCCAGGCAACCAAGATGCTATCAAGGCTTTAGTTGAGTTAATCTGGAACACGGACGATGAATTTACCTGTCCGCGTGCAGCAGAATCTTTAAATAAAATTGACCCAGGCAACCAAGATGCTATCAGTGTTTTATTTGATTTAAGCCGGAACGCTGAATATGGATATACTCGCGTATATGCGGCAGAAACTTTAAATAAAATCGATCCAGGCAACCAAGATGCTATCAACGCCTTAGTCGAGTTAAGCTGGAACGCTCAAAATGAACTTACTTGTGTATGTGCGGCAGAAACTTTAAATAAAATCGATCCAGGCAACCAAGATGCTATCAACGCCTTAGTCGAGTTAAGCTGGAACG
>NZ_JACXAE010000034.1:0-15686 GCF_014698965.1 Iningainema tapete BLCC-T55 | reverse complement strand
CAACGCTTTAGTTGAGTTAATAGGTAAAACGCAAGATAAAGATACTCTTAAGTATGTGGCAGAATCCTTAGGTAAAATTGGCATTGGGAACCAACGTGCTATCAACGCTTTAGTTGAGTTAATAGGTAAAACGCAAGATAAAGATACTCTTAAGTATGTGGCAGAATCCTTAGGTAAAATTGACATTGGGAACCAAGTTGCTATCAACGCTTTAGTTGACTTAATGAGCAACACGCAGAGTAATGGATATGAGCTTAGAATTGTGGCAGAATCCTTGGATAAAATCGGCATTGGGAACCAAGTTGCTATCAACGCTTTAGTTGACTTTATGAGCAACATGCAGGATGAAGAAGAGCGTAGATATGTGGCAGAATCCTTGGCTAAAATCGGCATTGGGAACCAAGTTGCTATCAACGCTTTAGTTGACTTTATGAGTAATACGCAGGATGAATATGAGCGTGAAGGAATATCAGACAGTTTGGAGAGTATTTTAACAACACCGGGTTTGATACTTGAAGTTGTTAAACGCTTCAAGAATTGTTCAAAGTTTTTTCCTTCCTCCAGTTACAGTGTAATTTGGTACTGCGCCCAATCTCTCACCTACCCTGAATTTTATCAAGCTTGGCATAATTGATTCTAGTTTTCTTATTTTCAATTTTTTAATAACCAGATATAGTAACCGCAGTTGACTATATGCACTAAAAACCATTATAGAAATTACTACTCAATACTGCTTAAAGGTTAACCGAACCGTATTGAGTGTGGTTGCGTCCATCATCTCTACCCATGCCTGGTATAAGTCCTCTCCCAATTGCAAGCGATGGTACGATACTTCTGCCTCAGAGCGACACATTGGGGTAAAAGTAGCCAAGTCGCTTTGCCACCACGAATTATCTCTAAATCTTGCTCAGATTAAGTTTCCGAAAAAAATTTGACTTTAACCTAAAAATTGGGATTTGGCAGACCAGATCCGCTACTTTGAGTTGTACCATTTAAAGTCCTCTAATTTTTAGAGCCTGAAAACCTTGTGGCTACGTTTAAAAACACTGTGCTAAATAACTTAGAGTCTTACTGGTACAGCCAAAATAAGTTTTTTCTACGTTTTTTGGTGATTTACAGCGATCTTATTTATGTAACTTTTTCACAGCAAAGCTTGAAAGCTTTGTATGGCAGCAAAATGCGACTTAACTACTTTTAGCCCACATTAACAATGCTATGCCCATGAATGATCCGAGCGGATATTTCTTTCATAATGCTGCTTTTATTAATTAATTTTCGGTTATGATTACCGTAGTAGCATTTTTAACAGCATTTCTAGTGAACATTTTTAATTAAAGATTCTAAAGAATCTTCCTGGAATACTGTGAAATCTAAGCGTAGTTAAAACCTGTCGCATGATATGTATTACTTATGGCAGAAATGATTCCAGATCGGCTACCATCGCGTGCGTCAGCCGGAGAAAAAAAGCTCTTCTCGGTTCTACAAAAACTACCAGACGACTACATCGTCTACTACGAGCCAATCGTTGAAGACCGATATCCAGATTTTATTATCATTTGTCCTGACCTGGGGTTACTCGTCTTAGAAGTCAAGGGTTGGTATCCTAAAGATATTTTGGCAGGCGATAACAATTCTGTCCGTGTTAAAGAATCGCGCGGAGAAGTCCGCCGGAACCACCCAATACGGCAGGCATGGGATTATATGCTTTCCTTAATGAATCAGTGTGAAAACCATTACTACGGTAAATGCCTGCTGCAAAGCAAAGGGGAGTACCAAGGTAGGTTTATATTCCCTTTTGGACATTTTGCTGTTCTTTCCAACATTACTACCACACAGTTGCAACAGCATCACTTAGGCGATCTTACCCACGTTTTCCCATCTACAAAAGTGGTTCCGCGTAATGTCCTGGAATCTTGGACTGAGGAATCATTCTCTGAAGAAAGTCTCTGCCAAATCCTCAAGTCTTTCTTCGACCCGTTCTGGACATTTCCCAGACTGACAGAAAGTCAGATTAAAGCTATCCGAGCGATTATTCATCCTGAAATCGTCCTGCCTTCTTCTCAGACAGAACCAGAAACTCCAGAGGTAGAACCACTAAAAACCCTAGAGATAAAATTACCAATAATGCCAGATGAAAAACTACGACCAACCATAGGCATAAAACTGTCACAAACTCTCAAGGTAGAACTACCAGATATTAAGGTTCTTGACCTACGTCAGGAAAACAACGCCCGTAATATTGGCGATGGACATCGCATCATCTACGGTGTTGCAGGCTCAGGAAAAACTGTCCTACTTATTGCTAAAGCACGTTTACTAAGTGTCCAAAAACCGGAAGCACAAATTCTCTTGCTTTGCTATAACGTTACCTTAGCCACCTATTTACGTGAAGCTACCAGCGAGTGTCAAAATGTTACCGTTAAGCATTTTGATGGTTGGGCCAAAGCTAACAGTTGTACTCGCCAACAAGGTGAACCTAACGAAGAACTTGGTGAGCGCTTTTTAAAGATTTTAGAACAAGGCTGTTCTGATACTCGTCGCTACGACACAATATTGATTGACGAAGCGCAAGATTTTGCTGACTCTTGGTATAAGTGCGTTTTAGAAGCGATGGTTGAACCCAATGACGGCGACTTAATCATTGTTGGTGATGGCAACCAGAGTTTGTATAGAAAAACCAAAGTTCCTTGGAGCCATATTGGTATCAATGCAAAAGGTAGAACAATTTACAAAAAATTTGACCTGGATAAAAACTACCGCAATTCTCGTGAAATCGTAGAATTAGCTACATTATTTAGTACCCCTACAGAACAAAGCGAACAAACAGAAAATGCTATACTCTCGCTTTTTGTTGACCCAGAAAAATGTCAACGTCGCACTGGAATCAAACCTGCTCTTGTCAAATCAGAGAATCGCCGTACTGAATGTACCACAATTTTCGGCATAGTCAAAAATCTGCTTGATGGTAAATGGTTTGGTAAAGATATTAAACCGCTAAAACCAGAAGAAATTTCGATTTTTTATCCAATAGCAACTTATCGCGAAAAACCCATTCTTCAAGGGATGATAGAAAGTTTAAGTGACCTAGCATCTGTAATTTGGTTGAATGATCCGAGTAACTTTAGAGCTAAAACTAGAATTAATGAACCAGGGATTAAAATTCAAACTATCCACTCGGCAAAAGGATTACAGTACCGCGCTGTTATTCTGATGTGGGCAGACCATTTACCAAGACAGTTTGATGATACCACTGAAGCGCAAGAACGGTGTTTAATGTATATCGGCATAACAAGACCAGAAGATTATCTTGTTATCAGCGCTTCCGGTCAATCTCCATTCATTACAGAGATTGAAAACTCAGAAAAAGTTGTAGTTGTCTAAGAGAATGTTTGAAAAGTGATGAGGGGGCAAATTTTATGCCAATAGCCTCATCATAATCCTTAGCTATCTTTATAAGTCTCTCGTTCAGTTGGGAGACGAATTAATGGAAACGAGATAATAATTAAAGTCTCCCTAGTGATGACAAAGGGTTTTTTTTCACTACAAAGTTTTAGCTATTTCAATTCCCAATCAGCACAATTTCTCTTTAATTCCGGATGTGGGATGAAAAAGAATTGTTAATTAAAGTTACAGCTTATTATTTTAATTACATTTCAGCCGTGCAAATAGTAATAGATTTTTTGATTCAATATGAGAAAGACTTGAGAATATAAAGACGAAAGAAAGAGTGCAGAATAATCAGCCTAGAGTATTATTAGCTACTTTAACAATTGACATATTGTTATTAATATAGTATGAGAAGGTTAATCACTTCAGCCGTGCTTACTCCGTATTGTGCTGCTAGCTTGCTGACGTTAGCTTCCCCGGATGCATGAGCTTTTTGGATATCTTTGATTAAAGAGGCTTGCTTTGCTTTTTGTGGCTGTAGTATTTCCTTGTTCTTTTGTGGGAAGAAGGTTTTTCTAACTGCCATTTGATGGATATGTTGCTGATGGGTTTTTCGTTCTATCCACTGGCAGTTACCAGGAGCAAAATCCCCTTCTAGGTCGATGCGATACAAAACAGTACCTGGGGGTGCTAGTCCCATGTCGCGCTCAAACTGTTCAAAGTTATTTTGCCATTCTGGTGCTACTTTGATGCCGCAGCCGCCATACATCTTGTAGTAAGGGTGGTTCAAGTCATAGCAGACTCGTTTGATGTATATCCAAGCTCGGTATTCATGGCTGGGGATTTTGCCTTTACCATGCTTTCTTCTGCTCTCTTTCTGCAAGCAACCGCAGCTTCGAGTGAGTCCATTCAGAAGACAGTTGTTATTTACGTACTTCTGAATGCCGCAACTACACTGAACTAAGACTTGGTATTGACCATCTTTTCCTTTTATCTCAATTCCATCTACCACTGTTAGCCTATCAAATTGTGTTCCAGCTGCAATTGGTTCGTTTCTCCTCTGGCAACCACAACTAGTTGACTTTCCGTTTTTGAGTGAGCTTTTATATATTAACTTTTCTGTTCCACAGCCGTGACAAAGGCAGGGAATTCTTTTACCTCGGTTGTTCAATACTTCCCAACAACCGAACCTCTCTCCTATGTCAATTGTACTGCTCATAAAAAAATTACCGTATGTTTGTTCATACAGCACTTGATTTTTACGACTATCTTATTCCGTATAAATGATTTTTCCTTAATCGATGAATAAAGATAGCATGTATTTTTGGTGAAGGTTTTAACTTTATAAATTGAGCATCTGTTGTCTGTTTACTAATATCTGTGCTTTGAGCCAAGCTAGCTTTTGTCCAATTCCCAGGTTATTTGCTATCGTCCTTGTTTTGTAACCACGCGATCGCGTTTGAAAAATTACCTTTTCCCGATACAATCTGCCTGTGAGGAATACAAATTCTGTATCTTCATCCGCTGCGATTTGTACAAGCTGTTGGGTGACAGTCGTAGCCCAGGCGCAGCGTTCATGCTCTGACATAGAGTGAGGAGACTTGTCGTAAGGTTGGATTAATTGATTGGGGTGAATAGTATGGTGGAGAGGTGACAGGATAAACCATCTAGCATTGAGATTTTGAACATAATCTCGGCTAGCTTGGAATAGCTGCGAGCAATATAATTCGCGTGCAGGGGCTGGGTGATATAACTGCTTACCACAACCGGATATCAGGTAAATTCTTTCGTGGTTGCTGATATTATCGATTGTAACTAATAACTGATTTAAATTATGAGCCATCCTTGCTGAGTCGTGATTGCGTCCTTTGCCGCAGTAATGGGGGTTTATCCCATACTTTTTAACCATTTGGCATACTCGACACAGACATCTGGGCGCATGAGAAAGGGGATATCTGACTACATCTTTCCCGCTGTTGATAAGGAAGATGCCTTCTGTAAATGCTGTGCGTGCATGGGTTGAACCATCAAAGCTTAAATTCATTTCTTGGAATGCCGAGGCGTACTTGGGAGCGCATAACCCAAAAACGTGCAAGTGGACACTAGAATCAACAGAGCGTAGTTTTTCGACTATAGCCCGGATGATGTGCAAGTTGCCCGAATAGTCGCTAGCCGAACGCACTAACCCCCCTATCCCCAGGTGACGATAGCCCATCGTATATAGTGCGTAAGCGTTGGATAATTTCTCTTGCAATGATAACCCGTGGATGGTCGCCATTGGGATTCTGTCAGGAAGGGAATCTGCAGCTTTGATAAAATTAGTAGCATTTTCTAGATTGAATTGCCGTCGCCAGTTGATATTATCCCCCATGAGTAAATTGTCCGGACTGACTATAATATCGCCAGCTTTACTACGAAGACGATACTTATGAATTACATAATATGCGTCTACATACCTGCCCTTTATAGTGGGATAATCTTGTTCTCTATAGCTATATGCACCACAGTCCCATATAATTGGTGTGTTTTCTGGGATTACTTCAGGTCTGGTTTGCAGCGAACACAACCAGCCTGTAGGCTGATGTTCTAATAGCTCCCAAATTGGAATTTTTCGGTTATTTATCTTAATATAATCGCTATTACCTATAACGGCATAAAATCCTGGTTTCATGGTTTAATATCTTCTAGTTAACAAAATTACCTGCACAGCAGATGTAGTGATTTAAATGCTGTATTTTGTTAAATATATTGTAGAGTTATTGTACTAATGTAGTGATATTTAACCAATAGTGAGTGTCAGTTACACGCTTACTGGCTGCGCGCAAGTACCAACGTTCATGCTGAGGATTTTAGAGAATGTTATCAGCTTTTGGTTTTCGTATTGCTGAGAGAACATCAACGGCGATCGCGTCCGATTTGCACAGTCTTCCGCTCGGGCATTTTTGCTCAATCTCTTAACATAAGATTTGAATAGATATAATTGCTGTGGATGTGTTCAATATATCCACAGCGACTATTAACTATAATTTTTTGTCACCTAATGTAGGTGTACGCATTTTTCTAAATGTGACCTCACTTTATCGAAATCCAATTCATTAATCGCCGGATATACTGGTTGTCCTTTCCAGAAACACTGGCAGAAATCTTCGGGTTTGGGATTGTTGGAGTTAGGACGAGAGCCAGTCTAATTCCAGGATTTCTCCTGCTGAGATTGTCGCTTCTTTATCTTCAATTAGTGCTAGTATTTCTTTTTTGAGAATTACTTCTACCAACAGCCCAGCAATATGATTGTTGTTGGTAGTAATGTTTCATTTCTTCTTGGTTGCTCATAGCATTCAACTCTTAGATGGTTCAAGCTGCGCTCTACTTAGATGCCATTACTACCCTGGTGGGCATTTTTTCAGCATTAGCAAGGCATCTAAAGTCGGTGCCAATAGATAACCCGTATTTGCACTTCGAGCGGATTTTGTTATCCATGTCTTTGTAGGAGCCGTGGAAGCGCACGGTCTTAAATCCTGCATTGTTCTTCGGGTTGTTATCTACATACCACACCGTTACCCTGCTATAGTACTGGGACTTAATGTACTGTTGTGCCGCTGCGTCTGCTCCAACGGCATCACCGATGTGAATGTGGGCTCCAAGGGTCATTATTGCGTCTAGTCGAGAGATGGCTTCCTTATCTAGCTGGTTAATTTCTCTGGAACCGAACACAAATACTTTCAATCTGTAGGATGGCAGGGTGCAGTTATCAATTATTTTTCCCCTATAGTTTTCAGTTTTGGGAGCTGGTGGTATCTTGGGGCATTGTATTAGCCATTGTTGAATTTCAGCTAGGTCTTTCGGGTCGTTCAGCCAGTTTAAAATAGCTATGTTGCTTGCTTGCTCATGCTGGCTGCGTATGAACATTAACAGCCGTCCCAACCAGTTTTCCCCTGGTTTTCCTGTGGGTATAGCTTTGTTGCTGTTAGAGTCAGTGGCTGCAGGTATTCCCCAGTAGCGATCGCCCCAATTTGAAAACTCTATCAGTTCCTCGCCCCCAGTTTCCATCAATTCGTTATGCCAGTTGCTACCCGGACTGAATTTGGCGACTAAGCCTCTTAGCATAATGCTTAACTTTACTTGTTCCCAGTCAGGACGAAGTGCCACCTTTAAGGCATATTTTTTGGCGGCACTGGGGGGAAGTAATGCAATATGCATCTTCTCTTTTACGTCCAAACTTTTAGATGCAGCATAGAAATTTTCTACTGACCAGTAATCTATCCCATCTACTACTATAGGATTTTGCAAAACCTCTAAATTAGAGAACCAGTTTTTTATCCAGCTTTTCATATGTTTTTTGAGCAACACGCATTGAGTTTTTGACTAATTTATTAGTCGTAACTCCACTGCGTTAGCAGATTATTCTATTTTTATCAATTCAGTAATAACGAGTGCGTGACGAGGGTTTGTAGTTACAGTAGTAACTGGTTTAATAATAGAATAACTGGCACTATATCTTCCATTGGTGCGCCGAACACCCCTCCCGCTGATTACTCCTGGTTGCCAGTACTATTCCGCAGCGAAGAAAGTAGTGTGGTCAAAAGAAAAATCCCTCTAAGAGAGATTTTTCGAGGATTATTGATACAACTTTTCGATTTGTTTTTTAATTTTGGGTGATTTGAAGTAGATGCGGAACGAGCCATCTGAGTAGTATTTGATATCTCGTTCGTCGAAAGAGATATCATCTTGACTGAGCCAACTTTTGATGAAGTCTTGGTTTTCTGCCACAAACATGGCTGGAAAGTAGACTCTACCTGTTTGAAAGCTTGTTACTTGATGTGTAAGGATTTGGGCTTGGGGTAGGGTGAGTATATCGGACATGGGTGATTGCTCCTAATGAAGTGTCACCCGTTTTCCGCGTTAAGCGGCTGTTGTGGATGTGGAAGGCGCAAGTCATTAGGCTCGATTGAACTGTTTGATTTCATTCATAGGAGCAGGTGGTGTGCGACTGCCGTTCGCCTTTTTAACCAAAGCGCCATCTTTTAAGATATTTAACCAGATCCTTCTAGCAGCGCTTGCTATATAGTTTTGCCCATTTTCCAGCAAGTATTTTTCTAATTTTGCACGCCAATTTCTCTCTCTATACCAACTTGGGGGTGAAAATGTGCAAACTCTTACAAAGTATTGTGGATTATTATGCGGGTATGCCGCATACCATTCACTATTAGCGCAGGGAAATATTAGTAGTTCGAGAGTTGGACATATTTCTCCTGATTTCCAACTTTGTTCCAAGCTGCATAAAGTAATTGTATTGCTATCAAGATGGTTCAGCCATATTTCTAATTCATTTACTGACCAATACTGAAAGCACGTTGTAGATTGATAAGGCGATTGGGTTGTAGGAGAAACAATAATACAATCATCAACGTATTCTCCAGTTTGAGCGGAGATGATATTATATTGACACAACCATCTATTAATGCTCCAAAAATCTTTGAAATCTTTCATACTGTAACTTGTTTTTGAATAAATATTTTTGAGCTATTAAGTGAGTACATTGATGTAGAAAGTACTATGGTGTATACTACTTTCTGTTTATGAATACATTTCTTGCACCACTTTATAATTACGATGCGTAGCATTTGCTAGTGCTGGTATTTTTTTGTTTGACTAGGATAAATTCCTCACATATTGTCAGGGTATCTTTTAACCAAATAGCTGTATACCCTTGATACTGTCGCTTTTTAAATGCCTGTTTTTGTAATGGATTCGGATTCCTCATAAACGAAAATACATACTAAATTATATAAACCATAATAACCATAGTTCATCAATTATAAAATTGTTGATTGTTGCCGATTAACTGGGATAAAATATTAATTGTGATGGAAATAAATCCATCACGTAAAACTAAAAAAAGGAGGTAAAAAGTCTGAGTAACAATGGTAACGGTCGTCGAAACGTATTTGACCCTTTTGTTGTATTGTTGCGGTTGTTTCGCAGTATTTGGGAACGCCAAAACATCATAACTGGTGAGTCAAACGTTATCGATGATGATGAGGCGAGAGAGGAGCTAGAGGACAAGCTAGACCCTCCCTCAGACGAACAAGATAACTAGCCACTAGCGCTAGTTGCAGCCCCTATCCGACTAGGGGCTGTTTCTTCCACTATACTAACATCTGCACTATGAATGATTTAGACACATATATTGTTGCACCTGTTTATTACCGCGTTGTGCGCCGTTGCGGTACTCAATGGCATTTTGTTAAAGGTGAGTCTTTTTACAATCCGCTTAACTTACCATCTATGTCACTAGATGATTTGTTTAGCTCTTTTGGTATAAGTATGCGTGAAGCTGCAAGCCAACTCCGGAAAATTAACGGTGGTGAAGAAGGATTTTATCTTGTTGATATTATGCACAAACATTATTATTACTGCGGTACTCTTCCGAATGGTGTTAAAGATAAATTAATTGAGCTTGGAATTGGGACCAGAGAACCAATAATTGGACATTAGTATAATCAGAATAACTCAAATAATGGCAATTGAATTACTTGAGATATTTGAAAATTATCAAGATTGGACAACGAAATGCCCAACAGCCGAATACTGCGGTTCTCCAATTCAATGCCTTCAAATAGTGTCCTTGCCATAATGACGATCGCACTCAACTCTTTGATTGGAGTGAGCGATGTCTTGCTGCGGGTAATTTGCTGGTAATCCGAGAACTTCACTTTCAAGGTCAAGGTACGACCTGATGTTTGATGTCGGTCAATACGTTGTTTGAGTAAAGAGGCAATTTGTTCGAGTTCCAACAGCATGGATGAGCGATCGCTCAAGTCCTGAGCAAATGATGTTTCAGCACCAATCGATTTGCGGATGCGGTTAGGTTCTACTACACGATCATCCTGCGCCCTAGCAATTTTATAATAGTACTGCCCCACCTTACCAAAATGTTGTACTAACTCGATGAGCGATCGCTCTCTTAAATCAGCACCTGTATGAATACCTAGAGAGTGCATTTTGGCAGCAGTCACCTCTCCAATAAGAGTGAAATTTTTCAATTGGTAACTGTTCTACAAATTCCTCTGCCTGTTCTGGCAAAATTACCGTTAGTCCGTTGGGCTTGTTTTTCCCAGATGCCATTTTTGCTAGAAACTTGTTAACGGACACGCCAGCAGAGGCAGTTAGGTTTGTTTCAGTGAAAATTTCTGCTTTGATGTATCTGGCAACGGTGGAAGCATAGGGTAGACTTGGCTTATTTTCAGTAACATCCAAGTAGGCTTCGTCTAGGGCGACGGGTTCCACTACATCAGTGTAGCGCTCAAAAATAGCATGGATTTGGGTGGAAATTGCTCGGTAGACTTCAAATCTGGGTTTGACGAAGATGAGAGATGGACCGGAGCGCAAGTGCAATGCGAGAAGGCATCGCGGAATAAATGCCAAACTTCCTCGCTTCATAACTAGCGGCTGCCACCACACCTCGTTGATTGGGAGTGCCACCCACCACTAATGGTTTGCCTCGGTAGTCAGGATTGTCCCGCTGTTCTACCGATGCGTAGAAGGCATCCATATCAATGTGAATGATTTTTCTAATCTGGTCCACCATTAGATCGCTTGGAAAAAGGACATCTTAGCTTTCTGTCAAAGTGGCGATCGCCTGTTGGGAAACTCAATAACCTTTTGGCAGGCGACATATGTGTGTTTTCACACCTTCAAAATCTACTCTTAAGCTTCCTTATAATTTTCAATTAGTCTGCGACGGTTTTCAATTAGTCTGCGACGGTTTTCAATTAGTCTGCGACGGTTTTCAATTAGTCTGCGAACCTACAAATGTCACTGTAAGGATATTTTGAGCAACTCTTAAGGCATAAGTTGAGCAATAAATTCCTTGAAACCCTATTAAACTCGTAAAAGCGTCTCAGTATAAATAGAAGATGGGAAAGCATAAGTTGAGCAAACGTTATATTTAGAAACTATAAGTTGAGCAAATATTTTCACTACGAGCGTTCATAAATATATAGCGTTGTGCTAGCGTAAACAGTAGTCGAGACTTGCACACTCGTCTAGTGTACATTTAAAATAAAGTTCTGAAGTTTAAAATAAAGTCCTCAAATTTAAAATAAAGTCTTTTAGTAACTGGCACATCCCTGGTCTTCTTGTGACTGGTGGTAGTGCGGACAAGTGGCCAGAAAGAGTGAGTTACGCTTGTGTGACAGTAATAAACTTTATTATTTTTCAAGGTGTTGTTCATGGACTGGCTTTGCTCAAAGTTAAGAACTTTATTTTTGCGAGAGTCCAAAGTAGGGAACGACAGTTCAAGGTTTTCAGGCTCCAAAACTTAAAGACTTTATTTTAAACATACATCTAGAGCGTTATATTTTCCAATATTATTTTTGTAAGCATAAGCCCAAGCAAGTCTTTTTGTAAGCATATAAGCAAGTTGCTCATCTTATACTTACAGTTACAACTTTAGAGCATGATTTGAAGTAAGCATCCCTAAAGCTGTAAACTGTCTACACCAAGTACAGAAACTAGTGTAGATGGCAAAAGTTGAACGGGAATCGATTAACTTTAAGCTGCCCAAGACATTGGCAGCTGCACTCCGTACCGCTGCACGCGATCGCAATATCACCGCCACAGATTTAGTCATCCAGGGTTTACATCACGTTCTCGGGCAGGTGACAGGTACAGAAAACAGTGTAGAAACTCGTCTACACCAAATTGAAGAAGAATTGGGACATCTCGCTAGTAGTATAGAAAAGCGTATGGAAAGCAGTGCAGAAAAAACTGACGCTCGCCTGAGCAATTTGGAACAGAAGCTAGAAGCAGTAACAACGAAGTTAGCGCAACTGGAAGGGGCGATTATGGTTCTTGGACGTAGCAACTCTTCAGGGCAAAAACGCTCGAACAGGTCCTACTCCAATCAGTACTATCAAAGAGAACCTCCCCAGCTTCAGCCCTTCCAAGCGGAAAATTTGGCTCTGCGGCTAGTTACTGATGTCGCAACTTTACGCGACAAACGCGAGACTCTGACGGACCAAGAGTTTGTGAGGTGGTGCAAGGATCGCGATCCCAGCGGTATGGGCTGGCGCTATGAGGAGGGGGATAAACTTTATCATCCTGTGAAATAAAAATTTAGTTTCAATAGCTTCATGCTAAGCTAGAAGCAGGCTTTGGGGTAAAATCCTCGAATAATGTCGGAAATTTTCAATTAGTCCGCGAATATAAGAGGTATTTTTCACTTACTCCGCGACAAATTTTCATCTTATTCGCGACAAGGAAAGCCAGAATTATTCCACCCTTGAAAATTTCAATAAGTCCGCGAACCGATACCCCTGTTATGGGCTGTACCATCCTGCGCCGCAACAGGTGTCTTGAGCACATCTAATCAATCATATCTGCCAATAAATTCGTCAAAACTTCCTGACCTTTTTTGCGGTTGTCGTCGTACTGGTAAATCACATCCAGCTTAGCATGGCGGCTGACTTTTTGCGCCTTTCTCACATCCCCTGATGTTGCTTCCAAAAGTGTTGTAATACCGCTGTGGCGGATGCGGTGCGGTGACATTAACTTGAGCACACCAGCTTCCCCAAAATGCTTCACAACAATTTTGCGAATGCCGTCCCCTGTCAAGCGATGCCCTCTGCTGCGATTGTCTTGGGAGATAAATAGAGGTGAAGCGGCGGTAATATTACCCCGCGCTTGCAACCAATCGGAGATAGCATTGACTGTTGCTGCTGACAGTTTTACCCATTCATCGTTCGTGCCCTGTCCTTTCCCCAAAATCCGCAATCTGCTAGAGTGTGGGTCGAAGTCTTTAATATTTAATTGACTCACCTCCGCTCGCCGTAGTAAATTTTCCCACAAAAGCCGCAACAGCGCATAATCTCTTTTCCCTTGAACTGTTGAGCGCTCAATTAGCTGGACTACACTGTTGATGGTTTGGGCATCAACCCCAGAGGTGTCTCTATAAGCCAAGACTTTCTCCAATTCCACATCAACAAGGGAGTAGCTACACACCCCAAGCTTACGGGCGAACTGAACCAATGATTTAATGCTACTCAGCCGACGGTTTACTGTTGCTTCCTTCAACCCCTGTGCCAGTAGCAAAGCTTTATATTTTAGAACCACTGCCACCGCCCGCTTCTCGGTAAGGTGCAAAAACTCCAACACGCTATCAACATTTGGCTCACACCCCGTCATCGCCACAAAAAATTTTCGTAAATCTTTCTGGTATTCGCGCCGCGTACTGGGTGCGCGGATGTTGGCGAGCATCAAAGCAATCACATCCTGTTCATCCTCTGTTGCGGCAAAATACCGCTCAATTGGGGCTGAAAAAGATTTTTCCAATGACTCCAGCGCCGAGTCGAATCCTGTGTCATCGCTGTTTTTATGGAATGTACGTCTAGGGGGATGTGGTGTATCGGACATAGCAGTGCGCTCGAAAATGGCTGTTTTCGATATCAAAACTATTCTCCCCTATAATGCCCGATCTGACTCACTTTGTCGCGATAAAACTTCAATTACACATGCTTTCTCTAATTGTAGCTTAATATACTTGAAACCTACAGGCGTTGCCAGCCCAAGTTGTGAGGGAGATGAGGGAGATGAGGGAGATGAGGGAGATGAGGGAGATAAATAAAATAACTCCCCATCCTCCCCACCTTCCCCACCTTCCCCACCTTCCCCATCTTCCCCACCTTCCCCATCAAGACTACACGAGTAAATTTTTTATCCGAACCGTATTGACAAAGGACTCGCTTTTTAGTTCTAGAAGTTAGAAAGTTGTGACTGCCCAGCCGAAGCATGAAGAGCGATCGCTTACCCGAGCAAACGCACCTTAAAGTGGCACATAGATGATTGACAAAAAATTTATTTTGTGTTAAAAGCCAAAAAATCGGATTGTTGGCGTAAGCGTTGCTCCCACTTGACAGATAATTTTTTCAGGTTCCTGGCTGGTGTTTATCCTACAACAGGAATTGCTACTCTACGAGTTTTATCAGACATAAATTGCTGCCTGTGATGTTTAAATCGAGAAATGCTTAGCTCAGTTTGAGGTTATAAATGTGCATGTTTTGTTTAAGGATTTTTATTTAAAAATTTATAAGTTACTCAAAATTAATTTTTGATTTATATGTTAATGGCTTCAAAGCAACTTATACTCTGTTTTTCTTGACGGTTTATTTTTATTTAGCCATAATGAGATAGATAACATACTATCATTTTTATGGAATTTTCTCAAGAACAACAACGGCGGACTGAGCTTGTTATTTCGCAAGCGAAGCGTGAAAACTTTACAGAACAAGAAAAAGAATTTTATGATGATTTTTTTGCTGAAGCTGGTATTAAAAAAAATCTGAGCGAAATGACCGAGCAAGATGCAGATGATTTGCTGCAAGCTTTATCTGCATCAGAATGTTCTCTGGAGTTTATTGCCAATGTAGTTAATCGTGTCGCAATTGAGGCTCCTCCTTATGTAGTCGAACATATCCTCTACAGTGATTTAGATAAAGCAATACTGTAAATAATTATTAAACAACAACAACAAAGAATACTTTTCTTATACTTTGTTAAATTATAAGCTTATACAAATTTTAACTTTATACAATATTAACATGTCGTTGACACTACAAAAGGGAATTGACCCCCAAACAGGAGGGATAGTCTGGGTCATGTTGGACTCTGATTACCAAGTTGTGGAACCAATCCAGCGATACCTAAGTTACCTATGCGGCTTAAAGTCTCCTAACACAGTAGAAACCTATGGTTATGGGCTAAAAGCTTGGTGGGAGTTTTTATTAAGCAAAAATTTAAATTGGCGTGAAGTAGATATTTCTGATTTAGAAGATTTTGTTTATTGGTTAAGAGTTGGAGATACAAGCTCAGTAATTTCAATGCAACCAGTTAAAGCACTTCGCACAGAACGTACTATCAACCTAACAATTACTACTGTCACTACGTTCTATGAATATCATGCTGCTTGTAAAAATATCTCACCATTACAGTTTTCTCGTGTTGTGACTACTAAAGGAACGCTTCGTAAGGGTTTACTAGCGGGTATTGCAAAATCTAAACCAACAAGAAATAAATTAGTTAAGCTTAAAGAACCCAAAAAATTTCCAGGTTGTTTAAGTGATGAAGAAATAGAAACTTTAGTTAATGCTTGCAGCAGACTAAGGGATAAACTCATAATTTTGATGTTAAACAGTACAGGAATAAGAAAAGGTGAATTGCTGGGGCTATTATGCGGAATCCACGTTGTGGAAAGCTTATTAGTCCAGAGTTTTGGAGAAACACTCTACAACGTAACTGCCTAA
>NZ_JACXAE010000033.1 GCF_014698965.1 Iningainema tapete BLCC-T55 | reverse complement strand
TTCAACAATTTCCGGAATCGGTTATTAGCTTGCTTTGGTGATTAGAACAGCTTATCACCATATATACGGGAGAACCAAGTGGAGTATGGTAACAAGCCAGTATTAGTTGCTGAAACTGTATATCCTTAGGTAATTACGTTAAGTTGTCGTGCGATCGCCCATAATTTCTTCATGGGAACGAATAAATAATAATAGTATGGCACGAAATAACTAATAAGTTATCCACCAGTTTTCCACTTTTTAGCTTTAACCTGTAAAGTGTAATATCGCAAACAAGATTGGAGTTGCAAACAAACCGTTTAGGCTGTTAACTGTTAACAGTTGACAGTTAATGGTCAACACTATGTTAATTTAGGAGACAAATCAAATGGTACTTGTAAAACTTGAAGACTTCTACCCAGACTACCGCGAAGACTCCTTAGATAATGACATTAAGAATTTTGATATTTATGCTGAGGGAAATGAAAAAGTTGGTTCTGTGTATGATGTTTTAGTTGATGAGGCAACTGGTCAATTCCGCTATTTTATTGTAGATACAGGCTTTTGGATTTTTGGTAAAAAAGTGTTGTTACCCGTTGGACGTGCCAACGTTGATAACAATAATAGACGAATCTATGTCTATAGTCTGACCAAAGAGCAAGTAGAAAACCTACCTAACTTTAATGACTTGGAAGAGGTTGATTATGACTATGAAGAGCAAGTACGCGGTGTATATAGAGGCTCTGTTGCTGCTTCTAACATGATGCAACCTGCCATGCTTGACCGCAGCACTTACAACTACGAACAAGAACCTTCACTGTACAACATCAACGACCAGGATCAACAAACCCTGAAACTATACGAAGAACGGTTGATCGCGAACAAACAACGTCGTAAAACAGGGGAAGTTACAATTGGCAAACATGTGGAAACGGAAAAAGCCCGTGTTGCAGTGCCTGTAGAAAAAGAGCGAGTGGTGATTGAGCGCACAAATCCCACAGATACTACACCAAGCAATCCCAGAAACGCCTTCCAAGATAGTGAAGTTGTTCGTATGGAGATTTACGAAGAAACGCCAGATATTCAAAAAGAAGCTGTTGTACGCGAAGAAGTCCGAGTCAAGAAAGTTGTAGATACAAACACAGTTGAAGCTAGTGACACAGTTAGACGCGAAGAGTTAGATTTAGATACAAAAGGTCGTCCAGTTGTAGACAAGTAACTTTTACAATTCTTAGGCTTGCAGGTAGATACCTGTAAGCCTAATTTCGCTAATTAAGGATAAACACAGATGCACGCAAACAAATCATCTGTGTTTATCTGTGTGCATCCCCGTTCCATCAAAATATTAAGTGGTTTTCAGAGTGCGATCGCACTCTTAGTCTTCCTTACATAAAATACCAACTTGAAAGTGAAATTCTCGACAGTTGGTAAACAAAGTAAGCAGACGTTTCCCGCATCAAAAATTTCAGCTTACTCTTAAAACTTTGATAACGGGTGGTAGGTGTTGCAGACGGATATGCATTCATGCCTAAATCTCTTGCCATTAATACGGCTCTTTTTAAATGCAAAGGGTCGCTAACAATGATAAATTTAGATAAATCCTGGGAGGACGCGACTTTCTTTGCATTTTTAAGGTTTTGGAGGGTTGTTTGAGATTTAGTTTCAATTAAGATATCTGATTTTTCCACCCCACGCGCCATCGCATAGCGTTTACCAACGGTTGCCTCGGCTATTTCTTTATCTTTGCCAATTCCACCAGTAAAAATGATGCTGCTCACTTTTCCTCTTTTGTAGAGATTTATTGCATGATTAATCCGTTCTCTAAAAACAGGAGATGGTTTTTTTTCCCAAACTTCTGCTCCTAAAACAATTGCAGCATCTGCTTTGGTCACTTTATTTTTCCTACCGTAAAAATAAATATTAGCGGCAGTTGCCATTAAAGGCAATATGAAACTAAATGCCAGAAAAACTAAAAAGATTGTCAAGGATTGTTTTTTGGTGTTGTCGATTAAAAGCATAAGCTCTGTATGAACTACTCGTTATTTTCCTCTCCTAATATGGCGATGATTTTCACGTTCACTCCTCAATATTTATTTTTCAGCAATGAAAATTACCGGGTTAAGAGCTGATTTTTCTTCAATGATAAAACAAAAGTACAATTACATGCACTTTCGTAAGTTATAATTCTCCGATTAGATTTGCTTCACCCATTTAGGTGAATTTGAGTTACGTAGCTAAGAGTGAGGAGTAAATAATTCATAACTCCTCACTCATAACTCCTAACTTTTAATGGTGGTGATGATGATGTGCTACAGCAAGAGTCGGGTTAACTGCAAATTTTTTCTCTGACAAAAGCTTGTCTATATGAGAATTTGCCCACTCGGCAGCGATCGCCAAAAATTCAGGGTGATCGTTAACACAGGGCATTTGCACGTAGTTTACATTCTTGTGCTTTTTCTCCAAAGCATGAATGATATGGTGAACATCTAAAAGAGTTTCGTGGTTTTCTGTTGCAAAGCCGATGGGCATAAACATCACCGCCTTTGCACCCAATTGAATCAAGTTTTTGGCTGCTTGTGTCACATTTGGCTGAGTCCATTCTATTAAAGGTGTGTCATGATTTAGCCAGCCAATAGAAATCAGAGGGTAGCGGTTGATTAATTGATCGCGTACCAAGTCGAATAACACTTGACTTTCAGTAATTCCCGAAGTAAAACCTTTTGCCTTGTGTGGACAACCGTGGTTCATGAGCACAATACCAATTTCCGAAGGAAGGTAGGCGGTTGCTAAGTCAGTGGAGATTTTCTCTTCAACTAGACGCGCTAGTAAATCAATATATTCCGGTTCATTGTAGAACGAAGGAATGTAGCGCTGTCCTTTCACCCAGTGTTCATTACCATCTGCCAACTCGGCTAAAGCATTGTTTACTTGCTCGATCGCAATCCCACTGGTGAAGATGGAATCTACAACTAGTAGTGGGTAAATCAGTAGTTTATCAAAGCCTTGATTTTCAATTTCTGCCAAAACTTGTTTGGGAAGAAAGGGTGCGCAGAAGTTGAAGGCTTTGAAAACTTGAACACCATTACCCCACTTAGCTTGCAAGTGTTTTTCAATCCCAGCACGTTGCTGTTCAAAGATGGCGTTGTGTGGGGAGATAAAATCGTGATGCTGATGTCCCCACTCATGGCGATCAAATAAAGCTAAAACTCTTGCTAAAGGAGGATATATCCAAACTGGCACTGGTGCAAATTTAGCCGTGAGTAAATTTAATGCCTGTTCGTTATAGTTAGCGAAATCTTCGTAGCTTTCAACTTCGCCATAGCCCATGAGTAATACTGCTACTCTGTCTTGGCTTGATGATTGTTGATGCCCGTGTTGTATTTTTTCTGGTGTAGTTACCACTGTGGATTTCCTCTATAAAATAGAGCTGAGAAGTAGGGTAAGAGATGGTTATTTCTCATACTAGTAGATTAATATCCCATGCGGGGGGAGGGGATACTCAAAAAGTAATAATTTGTTTTTTAGTAAGATAACTACGTTATTAATCATGTGTATAATAATTATCCCAGGAATCCATGAACCAGAATTAACTCAAAGTTTTATCTCAGGGTGGTTAGAGTCAGCATCTGACAGTTCTAAGAAACAAAAACCAGTGGATATACTAGTGTTTCCCTCCTCTAGTTTTTTACCTCTATCAGGATTGCATATAGTGCAGTTTTTATACCAAAACTTGGCACGAGAATCACCCGTTGTATTTATTAGTTTTAGTGCTGGTGTGGTTGGGGCAATACAAGCTGCTTGGTTGTGGCAATTGTGCGGGGGAAATGTGAAGAAGTTTATCGCTATAGATGGTTGGGGAGTACCGCTGTGGGGTAACTTCCCTATCCACCGTATGAGCCATGATTATTTCACCCATTGGAGTTCTGTATTGTTTGGTGGTGGGCAGAATTTTTACGCAGATCCCCCCGTTGAGCATTTATTCATGTGGCGATCGCCTCAAACAGTACAAGGCTGGTGTATCGAATCATCTATAGTAGAGCAATATATAACCGCAGCTGAATTTTTGCATAAGCTGATCTAGCATCCCAAGATTCCCGACTTCTCAGAGAAGTCGGGAATCTTTTTTCTCAAAGATGAACATTTTTTGGTCACTTTACACTAAAATAGTACATTAACTACAAAATTTTCAAATTAAATCATATAACGTGAGGGTTGCCTGTGCGTTTACCAAGTCTCTCGGCAGGAGATGCGCGTCTACAAGTTAGTCAACTAGAAACTGAGCATGAAAGGTCAGTTGTTTCTTCTCAAAGAGTGACACCGAGACGTGAATCTGGTGGTTTTGCATTGCTTGACAGTCTCCAACGCCACGGCGTTGAGTATATATTTGGGTATCCGGGCGGTGCAATTCTGCCGATCTATGACGATCTATACAAGGTAGAAGCCGCTGGTAATGCCATTAAGCACATCTTAGTCAGACACGAACAAGGTGCAGCACACGCCGCAGATGGCTATGCCCGCGCTACGGGAAAGGTAGGAGTGTGCTTTGGTACTTCTGGTCCCGGTGCAACTAATTTAGTGACGGGGATCGCTACTGCATACACCGATTCCATCCCGATGATTATTGTGACGGGACAGGTAGCAAGACCAGTAATTGGTACTGATGCGTTCCAAGAAACTGATATATACGGAATTACCCTACCTATAGTCAAGCACTCGTATGTAGTGCGCGACCCCAGAGATATGGCACGAATTGTTGCCGAAGCTTTCCATATTGCTAATACTGGGCGTCCGGGACCGGTTTTGATTGATGTCCCTAAAGATGTGGCTTTAGAGGAATTTGATTATGTGCCAGTGGAACCGGGATCGATAAGATTACCCGGTTATCGTCCTACCGTCAAGGGAAATCCACGGCAGATTTTAGCAGCAATACAGTTGATTCGGGAAAGTCGGCGACCACTGTTATATGTGGGTGGAGGTGCGATCGCATCAAATGCCCACGCGGAAGTTAAACGATTAGCTGAGTTATTTAATATCCCCGTCACAACAACATTAATGGGGATCGGTGCTTTTGACGAACACCATCCTCTATCTTTGGGCATGTTGGGGATGCACGGTACCGCTTACGCTAACTTTGCTGTCAGTGATTGTGACTTGCTCATTTGTGTGGGCGCAAGATTTGATGACAGGGTAACTGGTAAGTTGGATGAATTTGCCTCTCGTGCTAAAGTTATTCACATCGACATTGACCCGGCAGAAGTTGGTAAAAACAGAATTCCAGAAGTACCCATTGTTGGTGATGTGCGCAAAGTTTTAACTGATTTGTTGCGTCGATGTCACGAAGAAGGGATCAAGGATACACCCAACCAAACTCAAGAATGGTTGAATTTAATTAACCGCTGGAAAGAAGAGTATCCTCTGGTAGTACCGCACCATCCTGATAGCATGTCGCCGCAAGAGGTGATAGTGGAAATCGGTCGCCAAGCACCTCATGCCTACTACACTACAGATGTGGGTCAACATCAAATGTGGGCGGCACAATTCCTGAACAATGGTCCCCGGCGCTGGATTTCTAGCGCTGGTTTGGGAACGATGGGTTTTGGTTTGCCAGCAGCAATGGGCGCTAAGGTGGCATTTCCTAATGAAGAAGTCATCTGTATCAGCGGCGATGCCAGTTTTCAGATGAATTTGCAGGAGTTAGGAACGCTAGCACAGTATGGCATAAATGTCAAGACTGTAATTATCAATAATGGTTGGCAGGGAATGGTGCGCCAGTGGCAACAAGCTTTCTACGGCGAACGTTACTCCTGCTCGAATATGGAAGTAGGAATGCCAGATATTGAGTTATTAGGTCGTGCTTATGGCATTAAGGGCATGGTAATCGAAAATCGGGAGCAGTTGAAAGATGCGATCGCCGAAATGTTAGCACACCCAGGACCAGTTATTGTCAATGCTCTAGTTACCAGAGACGAAAACTGCTATCCAATGGTAGCCCCAGGTAAGAGTAATGCTCAGATGATCGGCTTGCCACGTCAACCGCAGAAAGCATCACTAGCACCAGTTTACTGTAGTAACTGCGGCGCGAAAAATTTGCCTGCCAACAACTTCTGCCCAGAATGCGGCACTAAGTTGTAAAGTTTGCATTCTTCTAGCCATTAGAAACCCGGTTTCTCCAAGAAACCGGGTTTTTTGGTGTTCGTGAATCATTTAGGACTACTATATTTACATTCCAACATAAACCGCGTGTCGTATGGCAGGCGGTTTTTTTAATGCTAATGTTCGTTTTGAACATATTTTCATTAACACTTCATTGAGTGCATAAGTTTAATTTGTCTGCACATATTAAATGAGTAGAAGGAAAGCTCAACTTGAATTTTAAACGGAGAAGAATGAGTATGCTTTTATTTTTCACAATGCCACTAGACGAAACTCCAGCACTTAACAAAGGTAGGTTATTTCTGATAGATGAAACTAAAGGAATTGTCGGTAGATGGGTTGCCACAAGCAGCACTGGAGACAAGCAAGGGGTAAAAGACTGGAATATTCGTGGTGGGGTGATTCCTGCTACTTATGAACTTAATCAGCCATTATCTTTTTACTCTGTTGCAGTTAATCCTGTCAACCTGAAACATGTTAAGGGCGTAGAGGGTAATGGTTATCCTATTACACCATTTGAAGTCAAAACAAAGGACGGAGGAACTCGTAGTGATCTCCTGATTCATAAAGATGCAAATATACCAGGTTCAATGGGATGCATTGTTTTACCGGAAACAGAGTTCGCCGACTTTGAGAAAGAGTTCAAAAAACACGCAGAAGGGCAGAATACGGTCAAACTTCTAGTTGGTTACACTTACTAGTTTTGTCTTAAATAATGGAGATGTAACACTTATGGATACTCTGAATACAACCTTACAACTTGGTATAGATGTTTCAAATATAAATCCCCCAGTTAATTGGCAAGTTGTTAGAAGTGCTCAGATTACATACGGCTTTATTAAAGCAACAGAGGGCGCTACTTTCATCGATAAAACCTTTACGACTAACTGGGAAGGAATGAAGCAAGCTGGTATTATTCGCGGTGCTTATCACTTTTTTAGACCAACAACTAGTACTCCCCAAGAACAGGCAGATAACTTTTTGACAATTGTTAAAGATGTTCTGGAACCAGGAGATTTGCCACCAGTTTTAGATATAGAAGCTTGGCCAGAAACTGTTGGACAGCAATGGAAAAAAATTAATCTGGATCAGCGGATTGAACGTGTGCAAATCTGGTTAAAAAAAGTAGAGCAAGCGACAAAACGCAGACCAATTATTTATACCAGTCCATCTTTCTGGAAAGAGTATATGGGTGATACTCAAAATTTCACTCGGTATCCTCTGTGGATTGCTCACTATACAGACAAACCAGAGCCGCTGATTCCTGCCCATAACTGGGGCGGAAACGGTTATACCTTCTGGCAATATACAGAGAAAGGTACTGTAGCGGGAGTTAGCGGTAATGTAGACAAAAATAGGTTCAAAGGTTCTATCGCGCAACTGATGGCATTAGTTAATGATTCAGTGATTGCGTAATGGGTGTTCCTCAGCACTTGAGGGGTTGTAGGAGGATAGTTGACGAAACCGCCAAGTGAAAGCAATAGATGCGATCGCCAGTCCAATTGACTGTCCAATCCACAATCCCACTCCACCATAACCAAAGTGGAAACATAGCAGATAGCCGCTAGTTAAACCTACTCCCCAGTAAGCAAAAAAGCTGACCAACATTGGGATGCGAGTATCTTGAAGCCCTTGCAGTGCGCCAAGAGCAGTTCTTTGTACTCCATCGACAATTTCTGCTAAAGCTACTACAAACAGCATAGGGAGAGCAATTGATAAAATTTTTGCATTTGCTGGGTTGCTCAGATCGATAAACAATCCTACTATTTGTTGAGGAAAAATTAATACGGTGATCGCTATTAGTGTCATCGCTCCAGCACCCAAAACCATGCTGAGGTATCCAGCTAGTTTGGCTGCTTTTAAGTTGTGCTGTCCGAACCATTGACCGACTCGTACAGTTGTAGCGTATGATATCCCTAATGGTACTGTGTAAAAGACGGCTACAGTTTGTAAAACAATTTGGTGTGCGGCCAAAATGTCAGTTCCCAAAGCACTCATTAAGAATGAGACGATATTAAACATCCCATATTCTATAGCTGTTGCTATACCAATCGGCGCACCAAGCCCCAGCAATTTCCAAATGATGCGCGGTTTAATTTGATGTAATGCTAAAAAAATACGGTAAGTTCTCAGTTGCTTGTGCCAGAGGATGTAGACGACTAGAGACAAAAACCTCCCCCAAAAACTGAGAGCGCTAGTCAACGCTAAACCCACAAGTCCCATGCGCGGAAAACCGAACATACCTAGCCCCAATAGATAATTGCCTGCAATATCAAACAGCGTCCAAGCGATCGCAATTACCATGAGTGGACGTGCCTGGGATATACCAGCCACTAAACTTCTCAGTACGGTAAACCCCAAAGCTGGAAATACTCCCCACAGTGCTACATCCAGATATTCATTTGCCAAAAAAGCGCTTCTATTGGCTTGTCCGAACTGAAGCATCAGCGCATCCAAATGTGCGACAATCGGCATCAGAGAAATTGCCAGGACTACTGATATCCATAACCCCTGGCGCGTTACCTGCGTGACTTGCCATTTATCTCCTGCGCCATACGCTGCTGCTACGAGCGGACTGACTCCTACAACCATGCTCATAGCAGTATTTAACAGTGTCATAAACGTGATCGAAGCTAATCCACCTGCCGCTAAAGTTTCAGCTCCCAATCTACCCATAACTACTGTATCGGCAAAACCCGTGACAGATTGGGCAAGTTGGGCGCTAACTAATGGGATAGCAAGTTTGATCAATTCCTGAATTTCAGTCCGAATATTAGAGCCTACCCTGAAAAAAGTCATGAAAAAACATTTGGGACTGTGGTTCTTCTAGTTTACTAAATTTTTGTATAAATCATTGACGTTTTGCTGCAAATGTACTATCAAAAAGTACAGTAATTATTTTCAATCACAGGCGTGAATGTATCCCCATCTCAACAAAAACCGCGTGTTAGTGTGCAGGCAATTTTCTCACTACTAATGTTTGTTTTCATGTATCTGCCGATCGCCGTACTAGCATTTTATAGTTTTAACTCGTCGCCTTACAGTGCTGGTTGGGATGGGTTTACCTTAAATTGGTATCGCCAATTGTTTGGTGATGAGCGGATTCTATCGGCATTGAAAAATAGTTTGATCGTAGCGGGTAGTGCAGTGAGTATTTCCTCCGTGTTAGGAACTTTGATGGCGGTGGGGTTAGCACGTTATCAGTTTCCGGGAAAGACTTTGTATCGCGGAGTTGCCTACCTACCGTTGATTATTCCTGATATTGCGATCGCCGTAGCTACTTTAGTTTTTCTCGCGGCGTTTGCCATTCCCCTAAGTGTGTGGACAATTGTTGCCGCCCATGTGGTATTTTGTCTTGCATATATTGGTATTGTTGTTTCTGCTCGACTTACCAATTTAGATCCTCATTTAGAAGAAGCCGCATTAGATTTAGGTGCAACACCTGTACAAGCTTTCATCCAAGTACTGCTACCTCAATTAATGCCTGGTGTTATAGCAGGTTGTCTACTAGCTTTTATCCTCAGCTTAGATGACTTTCTGATTGCCAGTTTCACTGCTGGTAGTGGTGTCAATACCTTACCGATGGAAATATTTAGCCGCATTAGAACCGGGGTTAAGCCAGATATTAATGCTTTGAGTGTAATCTTGATTTTAGTATCTGCGATTTTTGCTTTTATTGCTGAATTAATTCGGGCTAGAGGAGTAGAATAGCCTCACGCATTCGGCGGAGCCGTTCCCGCTTTCTTAGGGGCTAAGGCGCAAGATGCCCATCCCACAGAAAATTTTTCAAAGGGACGGGCAAGATGCTCCGCAGTCGCGCCCGACAGTGGGAAACCCTCCGGAGAGCGCTGCTCTCTATCCCACAGGAAATTTTTATTCATCCTGCACTCTATGCAATGTTAAGCTTGCAAATTCGCTTGTTCTTGCAACCAAGAATCCACAGGTTGTCCATCTTTGCGCCGCAACTCTATTTCCACTGCTATTACTTGTTGTGAACCTGGAGGTGCAGGTTTTTGATGGAAGATAATGTCGTAATCTGCTGGATTATGATTGTGTTCTTTTAACCATTCTTGTACTTTGGTTGTAGCAAAGAATGTTTGCCCTTGCTCAAACATCCGCGTAATTTGCATTTGTAGCGAGTAAGGATTTAAACGACCCATTTTATACCGCCTTTTGTAAACTAATTTTAAGTCCTTACGACCAAGTCCGGTGTTTGCTGTGGTTGCGGCTTAGATGCGTTTGCCCTGGGGAATAAATGCCCAGTTAATCCATCAAAGCTTCGACATTTTGGCGGAAGGCAATCAAGGCGTGATGAGTTTTATAGTCGGCGATTGAGGAAAAGATATCATCTGATACGGACTGAGACACAATCGTCTTAACTTCAATGTTGGTGTTATAACCTGCAATATCTCCCATCTGTCTGCCGTGGCTACCTACACCCCGCGCTGGGGTTAAGGTATAGCCAGTTGCGCCCAGACTTGTTAACATCTGGAGAATACGGTCTTGCAATACTGTTTCACCAATGATGGTGATTAAGACTGCAGGTTGGACGGTCTTGGATTCGGAGGACATGGAAAACTCCTGGATTAACTTTTTCTCCCTGTAACCCTATGTTTATCAGGGCAAGGGCATCCTGTCAACAAGAATAGTCCATTATCAATAAGCTCCTAAATAATCGCATTAAGCACAGGTGACTGAATATCCGCAAAAGAAACCGGGTTTCTAACCCGATTTCCTTTATGTTATTAACTCAACCCAGATCGCAACTCAGTTTTAGCTGATTCCAAAGCTTGTGGTAACTTACTAGCGTCGCGTCCACCTGCAGAGGCAAGGTTTGGTCGTCCACCACCACCGCCGCCGCAAATTTTAGCTATCATACCAATAAATTTACCAGCTTGCAAGCCTTTTTTGTTCACTTCTGGACCAAAAGCGGCAACTAAACTAACTTTCTCTGCTTCAGGAACTGAACCCAGCACGACTGCGGCATTATTGCCAAGTTTTTGCAGCAAGCGTTCTGCTGCTGTTTTCAAAGACTCTGCATCCACGTCTTCCATCTGGGCGACGAGAATTTGATAATCGCCCACCGATTCAACTGTTTGCAGCAAACTGTCAGATTTGGCGATCGCCAGTTGTGCTTTAGTCGTCTCCAGTTCCTTCTGGGTGGTTTTGAGTTCGTTTTGCAGAGTGGTGATGCGTTCCGGTAGTTCTTCAGGTTTAACTTTAAAGCGATCGCTCAAGTCCTTAACTACCTTCTCCCGAACATTAAGATAATCTAAAACTGCCGGACCTGAAACAGCTTCTATCCGTCTTACCCCTGATGATATACCACTTTCTGATACAACTTTAAACACCCCAACCTCAGCAGTATTACTTACGTGTGTCCCACCGCACAATTCCATCGACACGCCGGGGAAATCAATCACCCGGACTTCTTCTCCGTATTTTTCTCCAAACATGGCAGTTGCACCCTTAGCTTTAGCTTCTGCTAAGGGTAAAATTTCCACTTGGGCAAAATGTGCTTCGGCAATCCAGTTGTTAACTTGTTCCTCAACAAGTTGTACTTCTTCAGGTGTGAGAGAACGGGGACAGTTGAAGTCAAAGCGCAACCTGTCAAAAGATACCAAAGAACCTGCTTGTGAAATCGAATTATCGACGATTTTCTTCAGAGCAGCTTGTAGCAAGTGCGTTGCAGTGTGGTTAGCTTGGGCGCGACGACGACAAGCTTGATCGATTTGCGCCATCACACTATCACCGACTCGGATTGTACCGCGTTCGATGCGTCCGAAGTGGACAAAGAAATCTGATTCTTTCTTCACATCGTGAACTCTTACCACGATGCCATCACCAGATAAGTAACCGCGATCGCCTATTTGTCCCCCCGACTCAGCATAGAATGGTGTTTTGTCCAGAACAATTTGCACTTCAGTTCCAGCTTCTGCTTCTTGGGTAGACTCGCCACCAACCAGTAGCGCTTCCACTTTAGCTGCTACTACAAGTTCGTTGTAACCCACAAACTCTGTAACATTAATCTGTTCAGCCAGTTTGTCGAGCGTACCTTGTACAGTTAAATCGATGGTTTCGTGCGCTTCCTTTGCACGTTCCACCTGTTTTTGCATTTCTACATCAAATCCCGCCTCATCAACTGTAAGGTTGTTCTCAGCAGCGATTTCTTGAGTTAGTTCTAAGGGGAAACCGTAGGTATCGTAGAGAGTGAAGGCACTTTCCCCAGCGATTTGGGTTTTACCTTGTTGTTGTAACTCCTGGATAATTTCTTCCAGCAGTTTCTCACCACGTTCCAAAGTTTTGAGGAAACGGGTTTCTTCTTGTTCTAATTCAGCGATGATGGCATTTTCCCGTTGACGCACGTTGGGGTATGCTGTTTCGGAGAGAGCGATCGCAACGGATGCCACTTCTGATGTAAAGACGTTGCGTGTAACATCTCTACGGTAAATACCGATGAGTCGCCCATGACGTACCACCCGGCGAATCAGTCGCCGCAACACATAACCCCGTCCGACGTTAGAAGAGCGGATTTCATCGGCTATCATGTGGACAACAGCACGAATGTGATCGCCAATTACTTTTAAAGAGACTTGAGTTTTCTCATCACTAGTAGCATAGTCAACGCCAGCGATTTCTGCTGCTTTTTTAATTATGGGGAAAATCAAATCAGTTTCGTAGTTGTTGGGAACTTGTTGGAGAACTTGTGCCATTCTCTCCAAGCCCATCCCGGTATCGATGTTCTTGTTTGCTAGCGGTGTTAAGTTACCTTCAGCATCCCGGTTATATTGCATGAAGACGAGGTTGTATAACTCGATAAATCGGGTATCGTCTTCTAAATCAATGTTGTCATTGCCACGTTCTGGGTGAAAATCGTAGTATATTTCTGAGCAGGGACCACAAGGACCAGTTGGACCTGATGCCCAAAAGTTATCATCAGCACCCATCCGTTTGATGCGGGAATCTGTCACACCAATCTCGTCGCGCCAGATATTAAAAGCTTCGTCATCTTCTTCAAAGACGCTGACGACAAGACGCTCGGGGGGTAATCCAAAAACTTTAGTTGACAGTTCCCAACCCCAAGCGATCGCTTGTGTTTTAAAATAGTCACCAAAGCTGAAGTTACCCAGCATCTCAAAAAACGTGTGATGCCGTTTGGTACGTCCGACGTTTTCGATATCGTTGGTGCGGATGCATTTTTGGGAAGTGGTAGCACGCTTAAATTCTGTTGTGCGTTGTCCCAAGAATATAGGTTTAAATGGTAGCATCCCCGCGATCGTCAGCAGTACCGTTGGGTCTTCTGGCACGAGGGAGGCACTGGCGAGAACTTGATGTCCCCGTTGGGCATAGAAGTCTAAGAATAAGGCGCGAATTTCGTTACCGCTGAGGTACTGGGGATTAAAAGACATGGGTTTTTACTTTTTTTGCTTCAACTAAATTTAGCCCTAATAATAGTTCTGTCAGGACTTACTCAATAGCACTTACAAAAAGTATGCCGCACAGCAGGACAGTTTTGCCACCACCGCCGCTGCGCGAAAGTCACCCATTCACGCATTCACGCATTGATGTACTACTAATCTCACAACCTTGGTAGGATGGCAGAGCTACTAGGCGAAAACTAAAATTAGATTGAAAAAACAGTTGTTTATCGACGAAATTGAGGTAAACTATGGCACTAAAGTTGAATGTTCCCAACATTGCCTGTGATGGTTGTGCAGAGAAGATTACTGATTCTATCCATGTCGTGGAGCCAGATGCGAAAGTTGATGTAGATGTTCAGGCTAAAACCGTTACCGTGGAAGCACAAGCTTCGGAAGAGTCGATCAAACAAGCAATTGTTGCAGCAGGTTACCACATAGAAGGTTATCAGTAACTATTTTCTGGCTGTACAGAATTAATCTGAGTATTTAATACTGACTTACAAGTCCAAGGCAAAAAATTTCTGCTCAAATTCTCCATTTCGATTAGGGCAACAGCAAGCGTGATTTTCGACAAGGACTTGGAGTCAGTTTTATCCATATGTAAATGTACTTATCTGTGAGTAAAAAACTGTGATGAATTACTGTTTTTTCTCTTTTTATATTCAGAAAATATTTCGGTTTTTACGGATAAATGAGCATAGTTAATGCTCGGATTATTAAGATTATCTATATAGATGCTAATTTAAGTAATTATACTTGCAGCATCAGTATTTTTTACGGTAAATTAGAGTAATGATTAAGAAATTTATAAGTCCAGGAAATTACAGTATTAGTTTTATGCTGAAAAAGATTATTCAGTATTTATACTGTTTGAAATAAAAGTGATAAAAGCAGACATTAGGTATCAGAAATTTAATCCTTAAGGTTTGTAGTAAAGAATAAGTAATGTGAGGTAAAAAAAATTGGAAAATTTTCAGGTAGATAGTAAAAAGAATATAAAATATGATCTAAAACTCTTGGCAAAAAATACAATTATATTTAGTATTAGCTGGCAGGAGAGTATGTTGAGCGAGGTTAGATATTAACGTTGAAATCAGGCAAAAAGTATAGCAATGAATATTTATATTCTGATCTTTGGAAGTGAAAATTTTCTGACCACACTTCCAGATCAGATCCGTGATGCCAGCGCTTTTAGCATAGAAGTGATCGCCAATCTCAATGAGTGCGTGTCTAAAATTCAAACCACGCCTCCAGATGTCATACTTATACAGGCTAGCTTAGATGGGAGTATGGAACTTTGTCATTGGCTTAAAGAACAGACAAAGCTTTCTTGGATATATTCTATCCTTTTGGAAGACCGTCAAGAGTTAATAGCATCAATTCGTAAGTATGGCAAAGAATGGGAATTGGAGATGACTTGTGCGGCACTACAAGAAGGAGCTGATGCTTGCATTTGGCAGCTACCAGAGGAAACAAATTCTAACTTGGATACTCAATCGCCTGCCCTATGGCATCGCTTACTATTAGCTCAACTGACAGTAGGTTTGCGTAAAGCACAAAAATATCGCGATCTGATCCGCACAAATGATTTATTGTCAGCGATCGCATTAGCAGATTCGTTGACAGAATTAAATAATCGTCGTGCATTGGAGTGGGATTTACCCAGACAAATTCAAAAAGCCCAAACTAATGGGACTCCTTTGAGTTTGATAATTTTAGATGTGGATTATTTTAAAAAAGTTAACGATACCTACGGTCATTTAGTAGGCGATCGTCTCTTACAATTACTATGTACTCGAATTCGACACAATTTGCGGTTTCAAGACACTCCATTCCGATATGGTGGTGAGGAATTTGTCATTCTTCTGGGCAACACAAAATGTGACGAAGCACTGATAGTAGCGCGTCGTCTTAACCGAATTGTGAGTGAACAACCATTCGCAATTAATAACAAACTGGCAATCAATGTCACAATTAGTTTGGGAACTGCTTGTTTGCAACCAGAAGATGATGCAGGGGGACTAAGCCTACTCAATCGTGCGGATCAATACTTGTTGAAAGCTAAAACTGCTGGGCGTAACCGTGTAATTGGTTGCGACAGTCATTTCTCCCATGCTTGCGAACTTCACGCTGTCTCATCATAAATCTGTAGAGACGTTCCGCCGGAACGTCTCTACAATTACATTCTCGCACTCCACCACAGACGCACGCTGTCGCATAGTGTTAACTAAAGCTTGGTATGCTAACCAATTTTCTTGCAGTAAGGTTTTTGCTTGCAAGGTAAAAAAGCGTTGTTTCATTTCCCAAGCAGATTCAGAAAAACCCAAATTTGTCAATACTCCTGCCAACTTAGTTTTGTCATCAACACCTCCTTCAGCGTTTTGATAAACTAAGTTTTCCGCAGCAATACCAGCCATCCAAACTGTACAGTAGCGATCGAGCATTTGAGCGCCAATTTTACCTTGTTCCAATTGAGATGCTAATTCGTTATCATCAAAGCTAACACCTCCTTGTCCTGGTTGTCTTTGTTTAAGAGCTTCCCACGCACTAAGAGTGTAACCAGTAATCGGAATACCCAATAAATGAGCAACTAAAAAGTGTCCCGCTTCATGATGGAGAATGCGTTCTCTATGTTGAGGTGAAAAACCTGCAATCCAATCTAGCAGTAAATTACCTCCCTTGCCTTCTAAACTGAAAGCATCAAAAGTTGCTATTGCTAGTACGATAAAAGTCAATCCTGCTGGTATTGTGGGTGATAAGTGAAATAATGGTCCCAGCAAGGTTGACATTGTCATTATAAAGATAGATATTGCTACAACATTGAGGGCAGTTTTGCTCATCATTATTAAACACTCTCATTAAACTTAATCTTTCTTCATTATCTAATGAGTCAGAGGAGCATGTCATACCCCACCCAACCCTCCCCTTACAAGGGGAGGGCTAGGGAGGGGTTTCACCCTCCCCTTACAAGGGGAGGGCTAGGGAGGGGTTTCACCCTCCCCTTACAAGGGGAGGGCTAGGGAGGGGTTTCTCTACCCTCTGCCTTTGTTTGTGATAACTTCTAGTTCTTGATAACCTGTTTCCGTGTCAACTGTTCTCAGAAAAGTATGTTCTTCGCTAATGCCAATAACTATTTCGGCGGTTGTGTAGATGATGCATCCATTGTCTAGATGCCCGCCGATGGTGTTGCCTTGTTGGTCAGATATGGCTATATGAAGATGCAAGCCTGTGGTTGCTATTATACCATTAAGCGAAAGAATTTCAAATTTTTCTGTTAGTACTGTGCTTGTTGGTTGATTGGCGAAGCGAATGGTTGCTTGTTGTAAGCTTCCTATGGCAGTTAATATAAATCCTGCTTGAATATTTTTTTGAATGGCGAAGTTTTTTAGGCTTTGTTTTAAGTCTTCTTCAGGTTTTAGTCTAATAGCGGCGATTTTCATCTTCTCAGGTGATTTGCTTTAAAGTGTAAGTCAGTAGTTTCTACGTGGTTCCTTGGCAAATAATGTTCATAAAATGAACGGAAATACTTAAATATTATATTAACAGGATGCTCATAATGCGGGAGTTTCAGCTCCGAATCGACAATTTAAAAGAACAAGTTGAGTCTATATTACTACTTTTACAGCAAGAACCGTCTTTGCGATCGCACGACATTACACCTTTACAAACAACTCTTGGAAAAGCAATTTCACCAAAGTTTGAAATTGTGTTTGCGGGTGCGTTTAGTGCAGGTAAATCTATGCTAATAAATGCACTGTTAGAACGAGAGTTGCTGTACAGTGCAGAGGGACACGCTACTGGTACAGAATGCAAAATTGAGTATTCCGAGCCTGATAAGGAACGTGTTGTTTTAACGTTTTTGAGTGAAGTTCAAATTCGCGAACTTGCAGTTTCTTTGTGTCAGCAATTAGGATTTACGACGAATGTCAATATTAACCAATCTGAAGTTGTTAATTTGCTGCGTCAAGGATGTGAAACAATTATTCAGCAACAGGGTGGTGAGAGTAAATCTGAACGAGCAAAACAGGCAAAGGCTTTGATGTTGTTGTTGGCGGGGTATATGGCAAACCGTCAACACATCCACACACAGTATAATGCTACCTATTCGATGGAGCAATTTAACTTCTCGAATCTCAAGGAAGCGGCAAGTTATGCGCGTCGTGGCAGTAATAGTGCTGTTTTGCAACGAATTGAATATTACTGCTATCATCCGTTGTTGCAAGATGGTAATGTAATTATTGACACGCCAGGTATTGATGCGCCAGTGGAGAAGGATGCTCAGTTAACTTATGCGAAAATTCAGCATCCAGATACTTCGGCGGTGGTATGTGTATTGAAACCTGCTTCGGCTGGTGACATGACAAAGGAAGAAACGGAACTTTTGGAAAAGATGCGGGGGAATTATGGAATACGCGATCGCGTATTCTATATCTTCAACCGGATTGATGAAAGTTGGTATAATACCCAATTAAGGCAAAGACTAGATGATTTAATTACCAAGCAGTTTCGCGATACCAGCAGGCTATATAAAACTAGTGGTTTACTAGGATTTTATGGCAGTCAGATTAAACAGACAAGTGGACGAGATAGATTTGGTTTAGATTCTGTATTTGCTGAAAGTGTCAAAGGATTGGATGGTAAAGAGGAAACACCACAGTTTGTGTATGAGTTTCTGCGCTACTGTACCAACTCCGGTAAGTTACCACCAAGCAAGTTTCGTATTTCTGTTAATAACTTTGAGACGCCCAATGAGAACTATGTTAGAATTTTAGCTGAACATGGAACACCTGTGATTACTCAGCTAATTCAAGATAGCGGCATTGAAGAATTTAGAAACGCCATCACTCGCTATCTTACCCAAGAAAAGCGTCCCCAGTTATTTAAAAACCTCGCAGACGATTTAGAAGACGTTTGTATCAAACTGAAAACACATTATCAAGCACAGCAACGAGATTTAGATAGTCAGCCGCGAGAAATTGAGGCGATGAAGGCACAGGAGTTGCAACGACTTAACCAGCAGTTACAACAAGTCGGTAACGACTTAGGGCTGCACATTGCCGAAGAAGTAAACAAAGTCGTTACAAACAACTGCGATGCTTTTGAAGTTGATTTTCATCAACTGCAATCACGCATGATTCGCTGTTTGGATGAGTTGCTCAATACTTTTTCTGTCAGGAATGCTTATCGACATGCAACTTTGAGTCATCCTCGCAATGCTACCGCACCTCTAATTGCCATTTTAGTTGAAGCACTATATTATTTGGCAAATCAGTTAGAAGATATTTTGGTAGAGTCTTGTCAGTCAGTAGTTGCCAATTTCTTCCAACGGTTACTAGAAAGGATTTGCTCGGCGGAATACTATCGTCAGTTGTACCGTTTACTTGGGAATGATGGGGGAATTGAACAAGAGTTGAAAGTGCGAGAACAAGAAGTTACTCTTGCTTTGGTAAATGCAGCTAAGGTAGAATGCGACAGGTTTGTTAGAGAAAGTCCGAGATTCTACGATGAAGGTACTTTTTCCATCTACCAGTTTCGGCAAACATTGCTGCAAACTTCCCAAGGATACGACTGTGAAAGTATGGTAGAAGCTGAACCTGCAATTAGGCAATTACTCAAATTAGATTTTGAACCAAAAGTTTCCCAAACCATTCGCAGAAACTTCCGCCAAACCATCAATCAAACTCTCAAAACTCAGTTATTACCAATGGCTGAGCAGCAAGCCGACGCTATTTTACAACAGTACCCCCAAGCGCGTGCTTATTTAGAGCAAACTTTAGAAAAAGAAGCTGAAGAAAAGATTGATAAAAATCGACGTTTACTCAGTGCCGTCGAGCAAAAGATTGAAGCATACAATTCTGCCGTTACGGGAATTAATAACTGTCTACAGGCTATGAAATTATACGATCATTTATTACCTGTAATTGGAAAATCCGATTTTGTCGAGGATTTTAGTATAGACGATTTGAATCATGTTGACTCTAATAGCCTAGTCAACACCATCTAAATCCAAGTCTTTCTCCTCCTCCCCCCTCCTCGTTCCCACGCTCCGCGTGGGAATGCAATCTGGAGGCTCTGCCTCCCTCACCTTATCATACAGGAGGCAAATCCTTCTACAATGCGTTACCACACTGAGCCTAGTTACCAGAAAAATTGTTGAACATAGTTTTAAGGACAGATATAAAGATGGAAGATATATTTTCTAAACTAGAATGTAATGATGATGTTTTATCATTTTATGACAAGACATTCAAAGTAGGTCACTTTAGAGAAGAAGTCAAGAAAGAATTCAGTCGGAAATTAAATCAATCTTTAAATGAGCAAGCAGGGTAAACGCATCTTATTTTGTATAGATTGTACTTGACAAAAAGACCAGAATAGCAAAAGGAGTGTTTGCGCTGATACAAGAGGGATATTGACATGGAAGGAGATATTCTGAATACTAGTCAAGGTTGGAGATATTCCCCGGAGCTAGTATGGCTAAAGGATTTGGTCCACCCATTGTCAGACCCAATGAAGTTAGAGAAGTCAAAATCCTCCGTCGGAGCGTGATGCAGCATTTCCAGCAGTCTTATTGACCCCAGAGTAGACAGGACAAAACGGCATAGCTTAATGGCAATCATTACGAGCGCGATTTTTGCCGTGTTAGCACTCTTCAGACGGGTTTGTGGCGATTGAACCCTATGGCAAAGCCAAGCAGGAATGGTTAGAGAAGTTTTTAGACTTACCGAATGGGATACCGTCACACGATACGTTTGCGCGGGTGTTAGGAGCGTTGGAACCTCCAATCGTTGCAGGACGGTTTTTTAAGTTGGGTGAGCAGTATCAGTGAGCAACTAGGTACCCTTGTTGATTCATATCGACGGCAAGACAGCCAAAGGTTCCGCTTGACCGAGAAGGGCAACTCAAAGCTCAGCGAGCGTGTGAGTGCGTGGAGCAGTACCAGGTGTGGTGTTAGGGCAACAAAAAGTTTAGTGGCAAATCGAATGAAATTACTGCTGTACCACTTTTACTCCAGCTCCTCGACCTGAAAGTGCTTAGCAGATTCGCCAAGCCAAGTCAAATTATCAGGTAAGTTATTCAAGCGCGATTCCTTATTACACGTACCGTGCGCCCTACAGTTAGATAGTACCGAAGGTAATACCCTGTTGTTTAAGCCATTTGCGATCAGCGATAGAGTAGCGATCGTTCACCAAATGTGTTTCTGCCTGTAAGTCCAAAGGCAGGCGTCGAGGTCGCTGGGATTCTACAATAGTAAAGTCTTGACTAGCAAGTTGATTCGATTGGTTCAAGCTAGTCAAACTACCTTTGACGGCATCATGATCTACACAAATGATCAAAAGTGGATACCTTTTTCGGAGATATTAGCTCAGTATCCACTTGAAACGTTGTAGAAAATGTAACCAGCGTATAAGCCGCTATTTGTATATGTTGTAGACGTTGTAAACGACATAATACCAAGGTGGGACTAGTCCTTTCTCAGTTACTTGGCCGTCACCCACATCACATAAAAATTTAAGTATTTATACTTGGGTAGCTTATTTATTGGGCTACTAACGAATCGCACTAGTCTAAACTCCAGTTACTAGGTTGGACGTTGATCAATTAGGTATGACAAGTAAGTAGAAAGCAACTGCTCATCTAGAGGAGGACAGACTATAGAGGTACCTGCAAGCCCATTGAGCGTATTTTGACAGTCAAATTGCACTGTTCCTAAGTTGGACATTTCTTTTTTAGAACTTCTTGAAGGAAAAAACGACACCAGTGGATACAAGGTATGTTCTGGCGAATGTTCAGCAATTTTGAGCAAATATTTTCGCCACTGATCGTAAGGAATCTGTTGCAATGGGTAACCTAACGAGCCGAGTACGTTGATCAGCAGACTGGAGTTAAAAGACTGGTGATTGACAAAATGAAATACTTTGTCTAAAGATTCCTTTCGCCTAGATAAATAGATGATCGCTCTGCTTATATAATCCACAGGAACCATATCCTCTAGCATCTCTCCTTCCGGCACACATCCGAGTTGGGTACAGCCAAGAATTAGTTTGTACCAGAAGTCATTTTTATTAAAAACACCAGTTTGACTCTGCCCTGATATACGTCCTATCCTGTATATACAAACAGGAAGACCTCGCTCACGTGCAATAGTAACTAATTTTTCGGCAACCCATTTACTTTGACAATAGCCGTCTAATGGTAATGGGTAATCATCTAAGCTGTCATGTTCTCGAACGACTTGAACCCCAGAATCACCAACTGAGGAAAAAACGCCTAAGGTGGAAATGAAATGCACCGGTTTTACTTTAACTTGACTTGCCAATCTCAAAACTTCTTGGGTTCCCAAAACATTAGCTGCTTTGAGTACAGAGTAGGGAGAAGTATGATGAACCCATGCTCCATTATGATAGATGAGGTCAACTAACTCAGCCATTGCTTGAAACTCTTCTTGGGAAAGCCCCAAAAGCGGCTGAGATAGATCTCCTACAACTGGAATAATTCTGCAACTGAGTGATTCATTCCAAAGTAAATAAGATTCAAGGCTGCTTTGAATTCTCTTCTTACCCTCTTTGAGATTAGGAGCACGTACCAAACAATAAATATCTGCGTGAGTTTGCTGTAGGAGTTCATGCAGCAAAAAAGCTCCGATAAAGCCCGTGGCTCCAGTTAAAAAAATACAAGCTGGCTCTGCGGTATACTGAGCGGACGTGTTTGGGCAAATCGTAGAGTCAAGGATAGCTTCAGCCTTGAGATTCACGGGAGTTTTTGTACCAACAGTAGTAAATGAAGCCCCTGTCTTTTGAGCGATCGCAATACTTTGGGCTAATTCCGCAACTGTGGGCATCTCAAACAGACTAAGCAAAGGTAATTCAACTTGAAAAGTTTGTTGCACCTTGATAATAAGCTGAGTGACGAGCAAAGAATGCCCACCTAAGTCGAAGAAGTTGTCATAAATACCAACTTGCTCGATTCCAAGTATTTGAGACCAAATTCTCGCCAGTAATTCTTCAACTGGTGTGCGTGGTTCTACGTAAACTTTTGAGCGATCAGTTCGGTTCTGGTCTGGTGCTGGCAGCGCCTGGCGGTTTACTTTGCCATTGGGGTTTAAGGGGAAAGCCTCTAGCAACACAAAGGCGCTGGGCACCATGTACTCAGGCAGATGTGCTTTCAGATAACTCCGCAGCAGTGGCACCAGCTGAGTGCTCAAGTTTGGTCGTAGAGGATTATTTGCATAGCTCTGCTCCTGGGGATGGCTTTCTTGCGAGGTCGGTACAACGTATGCCACTAGGCGCTTGTCCCCTGATACATCCTCACGAGCTAAGACTACAGCTTGTCGAACCGCAGGGTGTGCTTCGAGTACAACCTCAATTTCTCCCAATTCAATCCGGAAACCCCGCACCTTAACTTGGTTGTCGATGCGACCGAGAATTTGAATTGTTCCATCACTTAGGTAGCGAACTTGATCTCCTGTCCGATAAAGACGTTCCTGTATCTTATCCTTAAAGGGATTAGAGATAAACTTTTGTGCTGTCAGTTCTGGACGATTGAGATATCCTCTTGCCAGTCCCCATCCGCCGACAAGTAGCTCCCCTGTTTCTCCTACGGGAACAAGTTGCAACTGCTCATCAACTACGTAAATTGAGACGTTTGGTAACGGGCGACCTTGGGGAAAGCTAGATAACTTTTCATCGGGTTGGCAAAGCCAATAGGTTACTGCATTATCTTCTGTACTACCATAAAGATCGTAGAGTTGGCAATTAGGTAGCTGATTAAAAAATCTATTTTTTAATGCAGAAGTTAAGGGTTCTCCACCTGAAAATATCGTTCTAATATTTTTGCAAGTTTTCAGACCCTCGTAGGAGAGAAAAACCTGCAATACAGAAGGAACAAACATAAGGATACTTATTTTCTGTAGAGCAATAAGTTTGACTAAGTAGGCAATATCTTTTTCACCGCCTGGTTTGGCAAGGACTACACAAGCCCCAGTTATCAAAGGCCAAAATAACTCCCAGAATGAAAATTCAAATGTTAAAGGCATTTTTTGCAAAACGCGATCTTGCTGGGTGATGGGACAAATTTCTTGCATCAACACAAAGCCTTGGCAAATTGCTTGGTGATTTACCATCACGCCTTTTGGTTGTCCTGTAGAACCCGAAGTATAGATTGTGTGAGCTAGGTTGTCAGACTGAACGCCGTTTTTTGGATTGTTCTTGCTTTTGGTAGCAATCTTCTCGTACTCAGTATCCAAACAAACCAAATGACTTTGAGGTACAGGAATTCCTGCTACCAGTTTCTTGAGAGTTAGCAATACCTCGACTTTTGTATCCGCTAGAATGAACGCCTTGCGCTCTTGAGGCTGCGATGGGTCGAGCGGAACCATTGCACCACCTGCCTTGAGGATACCCAGCATTCCCACTATCATCTCAATCGAACGCTCAAGACAAATGCCTACCAACATTTCTGGGGCTACATTTAAAGAGTGTAAATAATGTGCCAGTTGGTTGGCTCTCTCATTAAGTTCGCGATAGGTTAACTGCTCTTCTTTAAATACAAGCGCAATAGCTTCTGGAGTTTTCTCTACCTGCGCTTCAAACAACCCATGAAGAGTAATACTTTTATCGGAAACGAATTCTGGTATTGGCATGGCAAGCTAAAAAGATGTATGTACTAAAGGTTGCCTGAAAAAGGTTTTACCTTTTTCAAATATTCTTCAGTTAAGGCGATTGCTTAAAATCTTGTCAATAAGCGGGCATTAATGCGATTATTTTCGGCTTTATTGACATTGAGAAGGTTTTCGTGGACAAGCTTTGTAAGGTTCTTGTGTGTTGTATGCGCAATAGCATAGAATAAGAACGGATGGCTTCAGGACCAAAGCGTCCGCCGACCAGATGAGTCACCCCCGTATCAAACGGCACTCCCACAACTGCAATCTCAACACCATCCAAGTCTGTTGTATGTGGTAGACGCATAAACGTTCTGATGCCAGCAAAATTGGGAGGACGATATGTAGGAGTTGGTTGAGACATTGGGCTTTACTTCATAGATGCTTCACTCTTTTGTAACATTTTTCTAACAGTACTGAATATAGTATTTCAAAATTTATAAAAATGCAAGGACATATAAGACAGTTAGTAGATAGTTAGTAAAAAGTTCGTAGACAGTTAAGACAGTTAAGACAGTTAATTTGGGATAAAACCCCCACAGCTTAAACCATAGCTAATATTACGTCGCAGTACGATTGTCCTAGCTCCTAATTCAGCCGGGTTATTATGCAACGGTAGTTCAGGATGCTCCAAGACTAACAGCAACTCCTCCATTTTTGCTGCAGTTAATTGTTTTCGTTCATCTAACTCCTCATAACCACTTTTAGTGGCGAAAATATCCCAAAACTCAGACCGCAGTTTCTGTGCGGCTTCATAGCTTGGAGCATCTCTATAAGCCAGTAAGAAAGCGGTAGTAATCCCAGCTATGTCTTGAGAAACTTATCTAAAAGCTTTTGATGATAAGCTACCATAGGACGCAACTTTTTGTAGTGTCGCCCAACATGATCCCAACATAAAGCTAACTCAGTCGTCAGTAATTTGAATTGAGGAGCATCATCACAGACAAGGGCTTGCACCACTGGCCAATCAGTTTGATGATGGTAAAAAGTGATCGAGTAGTGCTTCCAAAACACGGGTACGTTGTTGAGAGCCGAGTTTGGGTAGATGGTGATCGAGTAGGGTATTAAACTCTAAATTGCTGAACTCAGTTTCTTGGGGCAACAACTGTAAAGACTTTTGGATTTTTTGGGGAATTTGGAAAGTCTCCAGTAGGTCATATGTGAGTGGATTGAGAAGAAACTAGAGTTCTGGCTCGTTTTGTAATCCCTTGAGAACCGTCAACCTATCTTTCTTCTCGGTGAAAATCCTCAACTCTAGACTGACTAAATATTACCTCCGGTAAAATAGATTTATATTCTCCGTGTAGGTGAAATGATGATGAGTCTAAATGCGATGAAGCTAAAGATATTTCAAACTTCTTTACTGTATTTAAATTAATTGCTAAAAATACTGTATCTAGTCCTTTAATAAATAACTTATCCATCACTCTACCAAGTTTATCATCATTGAGATATTCTGGTTTTACTGCTGAGCCAATTAAATGCTCACAAGCTATCGATTCAAAAAAGTCGGGAAACATATATAAAGGTTTAGAAACAAACCATACCTAAACCATTTAAAATCATTGCTTTTACTACATGCCCAGCGCTCACTTTTTCTCCTGCTTCTTTACCCAATAAATTATTAATTATTTCTACTAACCCAATTTCGTCTACTATTCGGGAGCATCCAATTTTGGCAGAAACATTCAAATAGTCAGGACAAACACAGCTAATGTTAGTACTGAGTCAGGATAAATCTCAACATGAT
>NZ_JACXAE010000032.1 GCF_014698965.1 Iningainema tapete BLCC-T55 | reverse complement strand
CGTCGTAAGGGCTTTTCTCCACCTTCTATTCCTGCTGTTTCTTGACTCTTGTTTTTAGGGGGAAGTGAAAAGTTACGCTTGGATTAATTTTTTCTGTTTGGCTTTTGGATACCATTCGTTAAATACCTCTAACTCCGGTTTGATGTTACCTTGACCGTTAGGTTTCCAGCCTTGTTCAATGGCTCGTTTTAGCCATGCTCCAGGTTTTTCAATATTATTATCAGTTAAAGCCTCTTTAAATGCTTCTATAGCGGATAAAACAGTTTCTGAGTCAACGGATAAAATAGCTCTAGTTAAAGTTGAATTAAGCTGAATGCCCAATGACTCAAGTTGCTGTTTAACTTGTTCGCTAATATTTGAATGTCCTGTTCTTTTCTTTTCTAACGATGTTACTTTTGAAGTATCTACTGGCAATATCGTAGTAGGCTGCACTTGCTGACGACATTCTTCCAGTTGTTGTTTGAAATCAGCATTTTCAACCATGAGCCGTTCCGCTAATTCCGAAGCTCCTTGAAGTTGATAAAGTCTACCAGTTAAACCTTCGTTAATTCGGCGTAGTCCATCTATCTCTGCTCTTAACCGTTTGTTTTCTGACCTCAATGTGGAAATAATTACGGATTTAGAATTATCTGATGCTAGTGGAGGTTGTTTAGATAATGGTCGTTGCTTCTGCTGCGAGCGCAGTTTTTCAATTCTACTTCTCAAATCAGACTGTTTGTACAAGTAAGCTGTGGATACATTAGCAGCTTGAGCGACAGATTTAAAACTAATTATTTGACCTTGTTTTATTATCTTTTCAAGTGCTTTTTCTACTCGCGATGCGGACTCTCTAGCTTTCCTCTCTGCTGCTTCTTGTAAAGCTTCAATCTTTCTGTTAGTCATTGTCTGTCTCCAAGGTTTTGATGACTTTCTCTAAATTATCTTTGACAGGTGTATTTTTATGAACTTGTAACTCCCAACCACAACTTTGAGCTTTCCTTAAAATGTTGTTAGTACGCTCTAAGGTATCTTTCAAAATAGGTAAAAAGTTTTTATTAGTTCTCCAATGTGGGCAATTATAGCAACCATCAAAACCAGGAATGTTACAATCACCTAATACCTTGGGTCTAGCACAATATCCATGTTCTAATGCTCTAGCTTGGACATTCTTCTTAAACCATTCTAAGTCATCATTGCTAGATAAAATCGTTTCGTCTAACTCGGCAGATTCACCTTTAAAGTTAACGACCCTTGATTCGTGGTATTTCTGAATCTCCTTTCTAAGAGTTTCATCATGGATGTGAGCATATATCATTGTCATTGCTGGTGATTCATGACCTAAATATCGCTGAATAATGTGGAGTGGTACGCCAAGATTCACCATTCTACAACCGACTGTATGCCGAAATTGGTGAGTTTGGAAATTCCAACGTTTACCTAAGTTATCTTTAATGTCCTCCGATTCTGCTAGTTGTTTTAGAAAACCTATAAAAGTATTGTCACGCATTAATTTAGGCTTAGGGTGAAAAGAATTTTTCTCACGATATTTACCTGTATACCTAGCGGAAAATAAATATTCAAAACTTTCTCCTAGATGTTGTCTGATGTATTGCTGCTGGTCTTGAATAACTTTTGCTAATTCAAGAGAAATTGGTTTAGTATCTTCTTTACTCATTTTCCAATTCATATATTGAATGTATGGCTCACGTAACGCATCAAACTTTAAGCAATTTATTGGTAACTGCAAAAGCTCACCAATTCTAAGTCCTGTTTCTTGAATTACCAACACCATTCTCATCACTGGCTCTGGCAACTTTTCTAAGTGTTGATTTAACTGTTGCATTACCTCTTCGGGTATATATCTGGGAAGAGGCTTAGTTCGTTTTGCGTAATCTTCAGGTCTAATTAAATAAGCTGGAACATCAAACCATAAATTAATATTTCCAATTTCAAAGAAAAGTTTGAGGGTGCTTAGGTGTTTATTTTTGGTATCAACAGAGAGATTATTTCGGTTTAAAAAATCAAGAAAATCAATGATAACTTTTCTGTTGAATTCGGTAAAATTGATTGAAGGATAATGGGTTTCAAGAAAATTAGCAAACTTGCCCAAATGCCGAGTATATTTTTGCAATTGCCCAAATGATTTGCTAATAGCCTGATATCTAATAAATTTTTTAACAGTATCTTTAAACCAATCTTGCTGAAAATATAAAAAAACTAATTTAGTCTCTCCTGTATAATCTCTTACTTTGACTCCAAGGGAGGAGGCATCCCAAACATCATCCCCTAACTTTAAATAGTTAGGTTTACAGTTTACATAGTCAAAATCATCACCAAAATAACGGCGACAAACCAAACATAAATAACGTTGTTTACCTGCCTTACGACCTTTTTTATGATATTTGCTACTTCCACAGTGATGACAAAATGTTTTTGAATGATTTTCTACTAGCTCTAAATTAACTTGTTTATTTGCTTGAGATTTTGATGGCATTTATTTATTTTTTATTTGACGCTGCAAGTATTCTTTATAGGCTTCTTTCAAATCGTCATCTTTTAAATGAACATAAGTGTTAACCGTTGTTTGAATATCAGTATGTCCTAATCGTTTTTGAACGTGAGTCATATCCCAACCTGCTCTAATCAGTTCAGTCGCATGGCTATGCCTCAGGAGGTGAGGATTAACTTTAATCCCTATTTTTTTTGATAATCTTCTAAACAAACTATCAATAGTTTTATAAGCCAATGGTCTACCAATTTCACCCTTAGCAAGAACTTTTATCACGACGAAAACAAAGTCACAATCAATATCTTGTGGGTACTCATCACACAGGTAAGCTGAGTACCATTGCATTAGCTCTTTGCTAACATGAACTGTCCGCTCTACTCCCGACTTGGTTCTAACTAGGTTAATATTATCTAGTCTTGGTACAATATGAATTTCATTGTGAGTACCAGTAACCATATCTTCATGTCTTAGCCCTAGTGCTTCACCTATTCTTAGCCCTGTTTCGTATAGCAGTCTGATTAAAAATTTGTCACGCAATGTATTACAAGCTTCAACCAAGGTGTTAACTTGTTCAGGCGTTAAACATCCAGGGAATGTCGAGGGTTCTTTTATTTTTAATAACCGTGTCTTAACCTCTTTACCCTTACTAATATGGTGTAAAAAAGGCTTATATTTACTACCAGGCTGTAATTTATAGCGTTCAGCATCAACCCCAACAGTTTCTCCTATACGCTCTTGAAAATCATAAAATCCACAAACAGTTGTTAGGCAGTGATTGATAGTTTTCTCGCAGCGCTGAGAAACTTCTTGCTGAATAGATAAAACTCCAGCATTCGGGTTTCTCAACCAATGAATAAAGTTTGATAGCTCTTCCAGATAAACCTCGCGCCAACCTACCTTTGAATCCCGTAAAAACTCCCAAAACAGCTTGAGGTTGTAAGCATAAACCTGAATTGTGTTTGGACTCCGCCCCACACTGTCAAGGTAATGTAAATACTTTTGGATTGGCTCAATCGGCAAATAATTGTCATCCAACACTATCCACACGGTCTTGTCTGAGTTTGGAAGGATACCTTTTTGGACTTTCATCCTTACAATGACCTCACCCTCTTTAATTACATTGTAACTATATACTACAAAACGGGGAAGTGTGAAAACAGCGTAGTGATAAAACTTAATATCAGCTACGCTGTTGTTGTTGTTTTTATTAATAATTTCATAAGAGATAACTTGAGGAGACAAGTGACTCCCTATCTGCCCACAGCGACTATACTCGGAATTATGGAGACTGAAGCTGGGAACAGGGCGCAATCAGTTGTAAAACAAGCAGGTAACAACACTGGCGCTAACGGGGAGATGGCACGGGTAAACAAGTCCTAGAAAAGTGTCTTAGGAATCAAGCTACAACCTGAACAACCTTTGTAGACTGCATCCTCTAGATTCTCACAGCATCATTCTTTTAATAGCTGTAATCTCCGAGAAGAGGATAGGCAAAGTGGACTGCCCTAAACCATCAAAACAATCAAAAGAACGGAACGAGTAAAAACGGTGCAAGGGTCTGGGAAACAGGTCGAAAACCCCAGTAGGTGAGACGAGACACGGAACTCCTTTGCACCGGGTAGGACAGAACGTAACTGTTGTGAGGTATTCAGAAAACGCTGTTTGGAGTAAAGCATGGTTAGACACGATAGAAATATTAGTGAACTGTGGAAATCATTACCTTGGAAGAAATTTCGGGCGAACCTTTTCCGCTTACAAAAAAGAGTGTTTAAAGCCTATATTCCGCACCCAATAGTGTCACAATCGGTAATTACTGAAATAAAAAAGCAAACCAAGAATAAAATGAGACAA
>NZ_JACXAE010000031.1 GCF_014698965.1 Iningainema tapete BLCC-T55 | reverse complement strand
TTTATTTCTGCCTATAGCTTACCTTTACTACAAAGCCCAGGAGCTTCTTGAGAAGGAAGAGTAGCTACTGGGGATTCTCACTAGTGCTTCCAACGGTTGCAAACAGGCAACTAAATTTTCTGCAAAACGAAACCGACGAGATACTCGCTTGACTTCGCTTTGATCCACTTGTAGCACAATTTTTGTTGAACTGTTAGCGATCGCCTCATCACTAATCTCCGCATCCCGCTGTGATGCCAAAACTGCACACAATCCGTACTTCCTCCCATCAGTCATTGTTAATTTTATACTCCGTGAATCTTTAATTTCCTTTGCCTCATCCACAAAAATAAAGGTTCTCGGAGTTTTACCTTCTATTTCGCCAAGTATACGATGTGAATCCATCACCTGTTTAATCAGTGTTTCTGCGGCTACAGCACTCAATCCCGGTACTTTACCTAATGCCGACAAATCAAAACGGATGAGTGGCGCATCAAGGGATGGCTGAGGTTTGTCAAATATACCATACTGAAAAGTAGCAGCCAGCTTCAAAGCTAACTTTTGCGATTCTTTACAGCCAAATTCAATCCGTTGGTCAATTTCAACTCTGACATCAGCAAATGTTGGTGGCTCCAGCATCCAAGTAGTGGGATCATCTTGAATAATGCCAGCTTGTTTATAACAACTGTTGATGATGGAGATGACCAACCCTTCTTGATTAGCTCCCAACACAAGAGCTTTTTTTAAGATAGCAGCAACGGCGATCGCTTGTAAATTTGGACCACCTCCTTTAGTATCTAAGTCGATTGTCAAAGGATTGATACCTAGTGGTGATTCCATATTTAGAGGGTAGTAAGCTTCCTGGGGTAATTCCAAATCCCCGTGGAAATCTATAAGAATAATTCTCAATTGAGAAAATAGCTTTGGTAACTCGTAGGCGATCGCCTTGAGTGTCTGTGTTTTCCCACTACCAGAAGCACCAATTAACACTATATGACCATTAGGTAATTCGCTGGGAATCCAAATCACGTTGTCGCCTAAAACTATTCCCGTACTGTGAGTGAGACTAGTTTGATTTTTAGTTGGATTAGGTTTAAGAACTGGTGTTGGTAGCGGTTTAACCATTTTTAGTAATGCTCCTGATTGGTAAAAGTCCTGTAGCGAAATAGTTGCCAATTTTGGCAAATCCTTAAATGCACAGTCTTAAATAAGAATATTACTGTCTAACCTTACACAGATTACACCGTACTATTACTGAGGTAGGAAAAGCTATTTTAATCAAAAGTACTTGCCCTCTAACTGCATATGCTCTATGTTTCTACACCCATAAATAAGTAAAGTAAGCACCTGATATGCAAGATGAATCCAAGCATAAAGAATCAGGTGCATAACTTTGATTAACCTTTAGGAGAATTATGACTGTGTACAGTAAAATCCGCACAAACAATCTTCCACTACCTGCAAGTCTTTCTCGGCGCAATCAACCTAAGCTAAGTACTGCTGTAGCAGAACGATCAATCGCACCCAAAACTGCGTTGGCTGACAGCTCAATAACTCTCAGAGAACTAGAAGCTAAGATTATTAAACCAGGACCTGGTGAACCAAAAATTGTTTCTTCTGCTCACGGTCAAATTCAGCACATACTTCTATGTTATCCTAGCTATGCTAGCGGCGAGTATAGTTACAAACAAGTTTATGAGGATCTTTTTCGCCAACTACCACAGACGACATTTACTATCCTCAGCCATCCAAGTGTTACAAGCGATCTCCAAGCAGCCCTTGATGCAGCCGATGCGTCTAGTCGTTCTACTATTGTTGAAGCACCTGAGTATTTGAATTTTCTGGTTTGGGCAGAAGATCCTTACGTTGTAGTTCATGATATAGCAACAGATCCCAGCACAATTTTCTTGGTTGAACCACAAGTTTTTAATCGTAGGGGTGATGCAGCAATTGCCGAGTTGTTTGCAGAAGCAACAAATATACAAAGCATCCAGTCTCCTCTCTATTTTCAAGGTGGAAATATACTGATTGGGGATGATTTTGTTTTTATTGGTGCTGACTACCCGAAAAAAACCAAGGATTTGATTGAAGATAATGTAAATATTCTTCTTCCTGAAAATACGGAAGTAGATGCTTTTATTAAACATTTATACAGTCAAACCTTTGACCCGAAACGCCAAATTATCTATATAGGTACAGAATTACCTGTGCCGCAGTATCAGCAACGCCCAATTACGATTAATAAAGAGCAATGGGTAGAAGAAATATATTTGGGGACAGGAGATAAACAACCGATATTTCACATTGATATGTTTATATCACTAGCTGGACGAAATGCTGAAGGAAAGTATCGGTTGTTGGTGGGTTCTCCAACTGTTGCAGACAAAATTTTAGGGCGCGAACCGATTAAACATGCAACGGCAGAGATTTTTGATGACGTTGCCAAAAGTCTGCAAAACATGGGATTTGAGGTGATTCGTAATCCTTTACCCATAACATATGTCGATAATAGCACAGATAAAATCCGTACTTGGTATTTTGCTACAGCGAATAATTGCTTGGTACAAATCGATTCTTGTGATGGAAATCATGTTTGGCTACCAACTTACGGTTATGGTGATTGGGAAGAACTTGCAGCAATTGATGCTGAAAACAAGCGTATCTGGGAAAAGCTAGGTTTCGTTGTTCACCAACTTGCTGATTTTCATCCCTTTGCACAAAACTTGGGTTCAGTTCACTGTATTAAGAAGTATTTAGAGCGTGGGTGAATCAGCACCTTCTGGGAGCATGAGCCTGCTCCCTTTACTTCCAACGCAGCATCACAACAAAAGCAATAAAAGCAAAGATAAATACTAGTTTTGCCCCATAGCCATAAGTACCACTCAAACCGATAGCTTGACTCAAAGGTTGGCTGATAATTGGGGAAGTAAATTGACCAAGAAAAAATGCTGTTGTTAATCCACCCAAAACCTTTCCACGAGACATACTTGGAACCACAGAAGTTAAACAAACATTCATGTTAGGAGTTAACAACCCCAGTCCCAATCCAGCAATTGTCAATCCAAATAAAACGACCCCATAATTTTGAGCAATTGTGTTGAAGTATTACTAGTGGCGCGATTAGGTTCTGGTAAAAAAATTACAATTAATGGCAAAATTAGCCAAGCAATTAGGTAAATTAAAAATGGCATCCGCCAATTTATATCAGCAAGAAAGCCTCCTAAAGATAGGAAAATTACACCACCCAAACCCATAAATCCTGCTTGCAAGCCCAAAAATAGAGTACGTGTAGCTCCTGTATAATAATCAGCTATTAACGTTGTAGCAGTAGTCATAATTCCTGCTACACTCAAACCAAGTAAAACTCGTCCCAATAAAATAATTCCTAAAGAATTTAACACAAATCCAGAACTACCCGCCAAACCGTAAATAAATACAGCTATACTCAACAAAGTTTTGCGTCCAAATCTATCAATTATAGTTCCGGCAAATGGCGCTCCCAAGGCGATAAAAAGTGCTGGAACTGTTAACACTAATCTTACCCAGTAATCAGCATTTGGCTCACTGGTAAAATACTGCCGCATTGCTGGGAGTGCAGGTGAAATTGTTGCCCCAGCCATTACAGTTAATGTACTAACTAGCAACAGAGTTGCTTTGGCAGGAAGCGAATTTGGGTTTTGGAATTTCTGGGTGCTTGAATTTATGCTTGACATATCGAGATTCGCTCCATCTATGAGGCACGTTGGTAGGCTCAGTTACACCATAATTTTTGTCACTCAAGAAATAAATTTCTTGACTTAAAGCTTAAGCACACGATTAGCTTACTGAATAACTCTTTCAATCAGCTGTCTTCTGACTTAAGCTATTAGCCTTGAACTTCAGCACCAATACCTCGACTAGCACCAGTGATCAGGGCTACTCTGTTTTGCAGCAACTTAGTTTGCGAGTTGTTTTCCGTCTGAATACTTATAGTCATCGCGATCGCCTCTATTTAAGCTCAATTTAACTAGACTATCGATCCCATTTCTTAATTGAAATCCAAAATGGGGATTGTCTGACCCAAAATCATCTGCCAACGCCCATCTCTTTTCATGTACACATGGGAGCGCACCTGTTTTACATCCTGTCCTTCATGCTATCGATAGATAAAAGCGGACATCGGGCGGACTGGTAATAAGTAGGCTGTCCATTTTCGCTTCTGCTGTTTTGACGAAATTAGCGGCGGAGTGTGCATCTAGCGCTGCCTGAGTTTCCCATTCTTCAAGCAGAGTAAATTCGGTTGGGTTAGTGCGACTTTGCAGTAATTCGTAATGGATGCAGCCAAGCTCTTGCCTTGTTGGTTCAACCAACCCACTCAAGATTGACTTCACTTGTTCTGCTTTTTCGGGTAAAGCAAAAATATGAGCCACAACTCGGATAGTTTCCTTTGACATAATTCTCCTACTTTGATTGAGCGATGCTTGTGTTATCGGCGTCTTATCTTACTCTTTGTGGTTGGACTTTTGCGCTTTCCATGAACCGTAGTAAGTTTCAATTTCATCGATAATTCCGGTGTGGCGCGGAACCCAACCGAGCAACCGATAAGCTTTACGCGAAGTGATAAACTCGTTTTGATTAAACCAAGTACTTGTGATATCGTCTTCTTGCGGTGGAGCAAATTCGATTTCTCCGGTGTACCCTGCTGCTTGCAAACAAGCTTTCATCACCTCAACGCACTTGGGACGCTGTTCATCTGCAAGGCAAAACACTTCACCGTCAATCGCGGCTCCACTTTCTGCCACTCGCACGTAAGCCTCTGCCAAGTCGCTAATATGAATCCACGACCAACCTTTTTCTGGATCGCCGCGATAAATGGCTTTCCCTTGCTCACCCATCTTAAACCACGTCCCACTCACACTCGAATGTCCATCCAAACCATACATAAAACCGGGACGCAGCACAACTTTCCGACACTGGGGAATTGGCATGGCAAAGAGTTCTTGCTCAAACTCCATGCGAAAGGCAAGTTTATGCTCTGGATTGGCGGGGGTGGTTTCATCCATGACTCGCTCTGGACGCTTGCCGTAAATTGAGCAGCCTGTGGTGTAAATAAACAGTCGATTTCGGGGTGAAGATTCGGCTACTTGCCGGAGGGTTTCAAACAGAGTCAAATCAGCCCCTTGAGGATCTTTGAAATCCATCATTGCGTGGATCAAGACATCGCTGTTTTCCAAGACTTTTCGATAGGAGTCTGGCTCTTTGATATCCCCAATCGCTAGATTTACTTCTTGGCGTTGCAAGTCTTGGGCGCGGGGTTTGCTGTCGTCGCGCACAAGTCCATAAACCTGATGTCCCGCTTGTCGTAAGGCTAGAGCCGCATAAAACCCAGCATATCCTGTTGCACCAGTCACAAGAACTTTCATAACTAACCTTTAAACAGTATCAATATTTCAATTCCCGGTAAGCAAAACTGCTGTCACTGCTCTTGAGCGTTTCTGATCCATAACTGTGTCCAAACAAACGTAAATAAGAGTGGGAATTTCGTGCAGTGTCTACTAATGACTATTAGCGTAGCGATCGCCGCAAGCTTTTTCTCTACTAATTCTTGCTAAAATGTTTCAATTCTTGCGCTTTGCAACTAAATCCACCTTTAGATATATTTATAGCCCTTGCCTGTACTGCCGTGGAGGTACGCCTGTATGCTTGCGAAAGAAGGTGGCAAATTGGTTTTGATTCGCAAAGCCCAATCTAAGACTAATTTCAGCGATCGATAATGGCTGTGCTAACAATCTTTTTGCGGCGGCGATGCGCTGTTGCACTACATATTGCCAAGGCGTCAACCCAGTCGCTTTTTTGAATACGCGACAAAAATGGTATTGGCTCATGCCTACTGTGGTGGCGATCGTTAAGAGTGATAAATTTTCAGTTAAGTTATCGTTGATATAGTCGATCGCTTGCTGAATACTGGCTTGAGGTATGTTGGTAGAAATTTGCAGCGTTCTTTTTTCAGCAGCGTAATACCGCATCAAATGGGCAGCTAGGGCAACGCCTAGTGATTCTGCATACACCTGACTACTCATGGGATCAGCTTGTAGAGCCGTCTTGAGATTGATCCCGATCTGGTGAATGAGCGGATCTGATTTGGCAAAATGCGGGATGATTTCGACGCTCTCATGTGCCACTTTTCCCAAAAAAGCTGGATCAAAGCTTAGTAAAATCAGTCCTTGCTCATCTTGAGAGCGAATCCAGTGACGAGTGTGGGCAGGCACAACACAAATATCTCCAGCGACAATATATTCTTGTCGAAACTGCCCATCTAATTTGCGTTCTGACTGTACCGCTCCTTCTGTTTGAATCGCAATTACGTGCTGATTTGGATAATGCTCCGGCGTTTCGTGCGGTGGAGAATAGTGGTACTCCAAATACATACCCGTCAAAGCTGTCTTGCAGCTATATAGCAGATTAGCATTGGGAAGAACTTGCTGCGTGGCTTCCTCCTGGCTGTGATCGACAACAATGGGCGTGTCCTGCGTCATAAATTGTATACTAATCGCTTAAAACTGAGGGAAACTTACCACCCAAACAAATTGCCGTCTTCCTTCACAGGAAGGATTTACCACTTCTATTTTTTTTGCCAAAACACCAACGTTTTTCCAACGATTTGCGTTAATATTTAAAGTGGAGGTCATACATATGCCACTAGCAGCAAAAGACTTAACATCACTTAATTTACAGCTTGGACCGAGTTGGTCATCATTTGAGAAATTTCGCGCAGAAGGCGCGAAAGCACTCATGTCTCTTAAAGACGGTAAAGTTGCTATTCTGCACACTAAAACTGGGCAGTATCGCATTCTTGAGGAACAAGACTTTCAAAAAATACTAGGCTTGGCTCGTGATGTGGAACGCCTGCGTCGAGGATTACGTGTACTATTACATACCGCTCGTGTTGTGCAGAAACACCCCGATGCCGAGAGCCTCAACTTGCTAGTTGAGACGGTGACAATGTTAGGTAGCTTACCTGAGCTTCCCACATGTGACAGCTTCGAGCCTCTGCTTCCCGAAGATCTTGACCTAGACCCAGACGATCAAGTAGAACTCGATCCAAACCAGATTGAGCGTCCGCTTGATGCAAAAAGCGCCCTTTTAGGGGAGTAATGCCCATTGACTACACCTAATATGCCTCTTAATTTGGCAGAACTTGAGGCGCAATTACAAACTCTATCTCACGACGACAATGCCCTTAAGATTATCCAAAACTTTGCCTTGAAACTTGGCAAAACAAATCAGCGCCAGCGCGTGTTTAATGAAAAGGGGGCTATTGTAGGTGAACCTATTATCTACCAAGATATGCTTCTTAGGGGGCTGATCGCTCCCGAAGAAGATCCCTTTATCCTTTTGCAAGGCGACATTATCAGTACGGACACCGCTTACTTTTTAGGAGAACGCATCACTGGAATGAAGTTCGCAGTCGCTACTTCTACTTGCGATCTCATCCCGAAACGTCGTCAATACGCAACACTACTGCGTGTACAACCAATTAAAAAGGATGATCCAAACGCCAAACAAGTACTTGGAGAACTACTGAAGTTTAGCTCTACACAGCGTATGTATCTTCCACCGTTACCAAACGATCTACCCGATGTAATTGGAAACGCTTTGGTATTTGACGGAATTGTACAAGTGCGACTAGAAGATTTACTAATGGCTACACGGTTTGCTAGCTTGAGCTTAGTGGGGTGGCGCATTTTTGGCTCACTAGTTCGCACGATCATGGCTCGCGCAGGAGAGAGTGAGGTAAGGATGCGTAAGAGTGTATGAGGATAAAGCTTTTGAGTTGTACACATCCTTATCTTTGTTAATCGCTCTACCCCTAAAGACAACCTTAGTTTCAAGAGTCATTGTTCTGATAACTAATTTCTTGCAATAACTCACATCAAGACATTGCCCCTCTGGGATAATTTTCTACAGAGTGATGTCTATTCAGGGTGGCGATCGCCAACCACAATGACAAAGCTACAGACAACAACGGCAACCCTAACATTAACGCAGCATGATATCCTCCTTCCAGGTCGCTAGCTCTTGGTGGCAAAGATACTTATATTATATCCACCTAGTTACCAATATCTAGGACAAACTGCCTTAGTGCCTTTCTCTTGTGAAGGAGTCATTTTTAATTTGCTTCTAAATTCACGGGCTTCATCCTTGCTGCTATTAATCTCAATATACTCAAAATCACCGCAGAGTTTATAAATCTCGGATATTACTTGTTGACGGTTTAATGGATTAGAAATTTTATCTAAGAGGGTGTTTGAAAAGTTTTGAAGAGTGAAAATTTATGCCAATCGCCTTACCATGATACGGATCATAGCCAAGTAGATGAACGTCTCCGATGTTTCCGGCAGAAGTTCAACGTCTGTTGACCAATCGGCGACACCCCATGAGCCATCCGAAAGTGCGTTCCACAACGAGATCGCTTTTTGAGCACTCGCGTTCCCCAAGGGAGTGCTCTGGTCGTAGCACTACCTGGACAATCCAACAACACTCATTCCATTACCCATTGCATGAACAGCTCACCCTTAAACCCTCCATCCACCCAGATAGTTGTCAAACGGGACACATGGAAAGCCCATTTTTTTGACCTGCTTGAGTACATGTTTCCCGGATTCTCGTTCTCCAACACTGGCTGCTGTCACCCATACCCTTAAGACTAGTCCCAAAGTATCTACGGTCATAAACCGCTTGCGCCCAATAATGCTGCTTACCTGCATCGTAGCCCACGGATTGACTCACCATCGCTGCACTTTTCACGCTTTGACTATCGATGATTGCCTCCGATGGACTCGGATGACGCTCAATATCAATTCTCGTCCACTCTCGCAGACGATCGTGGATGTGCAACCACGTCCCGTCTTTGCGCCAGTAACGGAAATATGTGTACACTGGCATGCCTTGGGGGAAAGTCACCAGGTAAGGCACGCGGCACGAACTCCAACTACTGCGGACATAGAAGATTCCATTGAGGACGGACCACATATCTACTTCACGGGGACGACCACCGGGTTTCGGTTCTGAAATTAGGTCACGCTCGAAATTCATATTGGGCGAAGGTCAGGTTGCACCTGGTAGCTTTACTCATGTCGCTCTCTCGGTGCTGTTTACTATCTATACGAGCGCGTATACTGAGAGAGCTTTTTTACAACCTACCTGACTTTTCAAACATCCTCTTACTCCCTAGACGAGGTGTTGGGAGATATTGATTAATGTTTTACGAAGTCCGCTTTACTAGGGAAGCCAAGAAAGATATTGCCAAACTGACTCCTAAATTGAAGCAGAAACTTAAAACAATTATTCAGGATAGCATTAGCATCAATCCTTATGCTGGTAAAAAATTGGTCGGAGATCTCGCTGGTTTCTATTCCGTTCGTTTAAGTTATTAAGACAGAATTGTTTACACGATTGATGACGAACAGAATCTGATCTACATTCACCGTACCAAGACTCATTATGATGAATAACATAACGGGGAAGCTTAGTACGACATATAGATCGAGATCCCCTGAGCAGGATCTTAGTTTCTGTGTTTTGTTAAAACTGCTTTCGTTTGCGTAACAACTCCCCAATTGTCAAGTCAAACTGAGATTTGCCATCAAATACTGTTCCCACTTTACCCTTGTGTAAGTGAACAAAACCGATGCGGTAGGCTTCTGCAGGTAAAGGAACATAACCTACAGTGGTTGATACTTTCGCCGCTCTCTCAAGATAGTAATCGACAAATTGGTAAACCGCTTGTTTATACTCAGCGGTCCAAGGATTTACGTAGATAAACAAAGGTCGAGACAGTGGTTGATACCTAGATTTTTCCACAGTTTCACGAGATGGTAAAACTGGTCCTTTACCACTATCAACAGCTAACGCTTTTAATTTCCCTTTGTGTTCTTCATAATAGGCGTAGCCAAAGTAACCTAAAGCATTTGGATCTTTAGTGACTCCTGCTACTAATGCTTCATCATCCTCGCTTGCAGTGTAGTCTGTACGACTTTCTTTAGCTTTGCCAACTACTGCTTCTGTAAAATAGTCGAATGTACCAGATTTTTGATCTGCACCATACAATTTCAGGGGACGATCTACCCAAGATGAACGTACCTGATTCCAACGAGTAATTTTCCCTTGCGCGGCTGGTTCCCACATCTTTTTCAACTCTGCTAAGGTAATGTCTTTTGCCCAATTGTTTTGTGGATTGACCACTAAGGTGAGAGCATCGAAGGCAATGGGAATTTCTATGTACCTGACACCATTTTTCTTACAAACTTCCATCTCCTCTTTTGATATTGGTCTGGAAGCATTATTGATGTCTGTTTTTCCGGTACAGAATTTTTCAAAACCACCACTAGTACCAGAAATAGTTACCGTCGGTTGTACAGAGTTCTTTGTGTTTGATTGATAATCTTTGGCGATCGCTTGCGTGATCGGATATACTGTACTAGATCCATCTATTTTTACTGTCGCCACCTTTTGTGTACTGGCTTGGCTTACCTTTTGTGGCTGCTGAGCTTGAGTAGATGAGTTGGATATCGTTGTGTTGTTGGTCGTTAAGGCAACAATACCAACTGTTAGAGCCGAAATTGTAATTATCGCGTTCATTGACTATACTATATGTAGGTTTATTCTTTGATTACTAAATAATAATTCGTACAAAAAAATATGAGTATGCCTGAGTTCCATAAAGACAAGAACTCTGATATACCAAGTGTTTTACTTGCTAAGAGACTTTCGCCTCTTGTCAAAAAAAGATCGTATCCAAATATTACAGTAAATCGATATCGAAATTCTATAATTCAAATAAAAAAAAGTTTTAGATGATTAATTTTAGGAGTTCCCCAACTGAGCTTGTAGCTGTGTCGGGCTAACTCCTCATTCATGCCCTAACTAAACAATTCCGCCTGTAGCGCGGATATTTTGACCAGTAATCCAATGAGCATCATCAGATACTAGCATTGCCACAGCACTGGCAATGTCATCAGGACGACCAAGGCGACCAAGTGGTGTTTGAGCAATCATTTGATTAACTTGCTCTTGTTCTAGCACTAGACCATCTGTTTCCGTAACACCAGGGGCAATAGTGTTAACCGTAATACCGCGTGCGCCTAGCTCTTTTGCCAGTCCCATACTGAATTGCTCAATCGCTGCTTTGCTACCAGCATATGCCCCTCCCGCTGGTATCGCCATTGATGTGCCACCAGTGGAAATGCTGACAATTCTGCCATTATCTGATAATTGATGTGCTGCTTGCTGAAGGGCGAAGTAGACCCCTCTGGTGATGTCGAACATACTATCATACTCTTCTTGTGTCATTTCAGCAGTTGGTTTGAAAACGTTTTTCCCCGCAGCGTTGTTGACAAGAATGTCTATTTTGCCAAAGTGGTCAAGTGTCTTTTGGAAGAGATTACGGACATCTGCGATTTTTCTCATGTCTGTTTGGATCGCGATCGCATCTGTTCCATGTGCCTTAATTGCTGAAACTACTTCTTCTGCCTTATCTTGATTTCCAGCATAAGTGACGACAACATTTGCTCCGTCACGTCCTAATCTTTCTGCAATAGCTCTGCCAATACCCCGCGAAGAGCCTGTAACAATTGCCACTTTCCCTGCTAGCGATGCCATAAGTTATCTATCCTTTTAATTAGTAAACTTTTTGCACAAATACCGAAATTTCCAGCATACTTAGCAAAAACGAACTGCAACATCAATCACTCAGCAGGTTCAGTAAATACCACTGAGTAAAGATGAAACTCATTCTCAGCTAAACCTTGCCAATACTCACGCACTGGAGCATACTTTGGCTCTTTCAGTAATGCTTCAAAATTCTCTAAACTGCGCCACTGCCCGTAGTTTACAGTGCGAGTGCCGTCGAGCGAACGGTGGAAGTTGGCTGAGATTAAGTCTGGATGCAACAGCGCGATCGCAACGTTTTCTCGCTCCAACTCAATAAGCGCGTTGTTGGTTCTCCGGCTTGACTCGAAATTCGGCAAAGTGAATCAGATCTCCTGTGGCAATTTTGAGTGTGGCATCCTCTGGCTGAGAAATTACCACCTCGTAAATGTGCGAGTCTAGTAAATGAAACTGAGAAAGCTTTGCACCGAATGCTTGATCTTGGGGACTGTATGCCCAAGCTTCGTAGTCTTGTTGAGTTTTCCACTGGGCATAGTTAAAAACTCGCACACCATCCAAACTTTTGTGGATACTTGCGGAAACAAAACCCGGTTTATATTTTACTGTTGATTTGAGAAAGTCAACGATGATATCTACCAGTTCCTGCTGACGTTCAGGTTCCACTGCGAAGATAAATATCACCGTAATAACGTCATTATTTTTGGCGATCGTCGGCATTTTGATTCCTCTTAGCTGTAAATTACTAAAACTATGCCAGCCCACCAGTAACATGTAGAACATGTCCAGTAACATAGCTGGCTTTGTCACTGACGAGAAACGCAACAACATCGGCAACATCACCAGGCTCTGCTAACCGTTGCAGAGGAGAAATGCGTTTTAACTCAGCCTGCTCTTGAGGTGAAACCACACTATCGAAAGACTCTGTAGTTGTCGGACCAGGCATCACAGCATTCACAGTAATTCCACGTACACCTACTTCCCTTGCTAGTGTAAAGGTAAATTGCTCCACGGCAGCCTTACTACCAGCAATCACCCCCATATTCGCCTGCGGCTGCACAGTGTATGGAGTTGAAAAAGTTACTATACGTCCGCCATCTGCCATGTGTTTTGCTGCTTCCTGCATTGCAAAGAAGTTGCCTTTGGCATTAAACGCAAACGCATAATCGAAATCTTCTTCTGTTGTCTCGACAAAAGGTTTGGAAATTCTAGGAGCGCTACCACTAATGACAAGGATGTCGATTTTGCCAAAGCTGTTAAGCGTCTGTTGGAACAAGTTGCGGATGTCATCTAGCTTGGTGAAGTCGGCTTGATGTGCAAGCGCCTTTCCACCGTTGCTTTCAATCGCTGCAACCACCTGTTGTGCTTTATCTGCACTTTTCGCGTAGGTGAGGACTACCGTCGCCCCTTCCATTGCCAAACGTTCGACGACAGTTTTTCCGATTCCTGTCGAAGCTCCCGTGACGATTGCCACTTTTTCACGAAGATTTCCCACAATTCACCAACCTTTTGTAATCAACGTATCAAATTTTTGCTCCGCCGTTGGCAACTATGTGCTGCCCGGTAATCCAGCGAGATTCAACACTTGCGAGAAATGCTACCACATCGGCAATGTCCTCACCTCTTCCAATCCGATTAAAAGGAGAACTCTTAGCTGCTGCTTGTTGCTCCTCAATCGATCTTTTCTCAAACATTCCTGGAGTTGTCGGACCGGGAAGTACACTATTAACAGTGATTCCACGTCCTCCCACCTCAGCCGCAAGGATTTCAGTGAAAAGTTTTACTGCAGCTTTGCTAGAGGCATAAACGGCAAGACCTGGACTAGGGTATACACTCGTGGTCGATGAGATAATGACGATGCGTCCATTGTCATTTATGTGCCGTGCTGCTTCTTGTAAGGCGAAGAGAACACCGCGAACATTGACTGCATACACTGCATCAAAATCTTCCTCTGTTACTTCAGCGATGAGTGCAGCTTTGGCAATACCAGCGTTGTTGACTAAGATGTCTAGTTGACCAAATTTATTCATAGTCTCTTGAAATAGGCGGCGAATATCTGCTACTTGGCTCATATCCGCTTGAACTGCCAAGGCTTTACCGCCCTGAGATTCAATAGATGAGACAAGTTCCTCGGCTTCGTCGGCACTTCGTCCGTAATTGATTACCACTGCTGCACCATCTTGAGTTAATCGTTGAGTGATCGCCTTTCCTATTCCCCGTGATGCGCCGGTGACAATTGCCACTTTTCCATCAAGTTTTGCCATAAAAGTTTTTCCTTTACTTACATTCAGATTCGCGAATCACTTACTGCATATATAATGTAATAATAAAAACCATTGAACCAACTGCCGCACTGACAAGAGAACTGATCGCAGCCTTCTGCTACCAGCGTCCGGCGGCGAAAAATGCGCAGTGGCACAAGCGGTGCGGCTGAGCGTGATTCTACAAATACAAATCATAACAGTAATAATACTGTTATTAACGGGGCAGTAATTGTTTATAAAGATACCCATCCAACTTCAGGTGCTTCCATCAATGGTGAAGCGCTTATCGCCAATTAAAAACTCAGCACGACACTCCGGCAACACTTGAATTTCTTCTGTGTAGTGCAGGTGTAGTGGTGGTCCTTCACCAGGCGCTACATTTGCTATCAGTACGGAACTGGCTAGAATCCCGTGCTTTGAGCCTTCCATTACTAACATTGTCGCACTTGGTGCTTCTGTTGGTGGCGACAAATTTGTAAGTGGGATGAAAAAGTTTTGGTTAGCGTTAGCGAAGCTCCTCCCAAGGGGAGGCTCGCAGTATTCAGCGTTGAGCTTTTCTCTTCAAAAGTGTTATACCATTTCTCCAAAAGCTGGCTACACAAGATCCCTTCAAGCCCCCCTTTTGAAGGGGGGTTGGGGGGTAAAGATGTGTGGCAACTACAAAGAGAATTGGTATTACTCATGATCTTTCTCCAGTATCATTTTGCTTCATTAAAGAAGGTGAGAAGCTGCTGGATCAGGTAGTCTGGGTTTTCTTCTGCGATCCAGTGTCCGGCGTGGGGAACTGAACCACCGCGCACGTCCGACGCCGCCTCTCGTACCATATCCACAATGAAGGGACCGGCACTGGTTTCACCGCCGAGCGCGAGCACAGGCATAGGAAGCTGTCGTTTGATTAATTCTTTGAATTGCTTCAAATCCTTGGGAAAGGCGCGATAAAGCTCGAACCCAGCGTGCAGTGCACCAGGCGCGGAGTAAGCGCGCACATACTCTCCTATCTCTTCTTCAGTCATGACCAAGGGTTTATGTCCCCAAGATTTGTAGATTGCCGTCAGATACTCGCGCTCTCTACCAGTCACTAGCATTTCAGGAAAATCAGCCGTACCGTGAAACGCGAAGTGCCAAGCTCCCGGACCAGTCGCAAACTGATCCCATACGGTCGTACCCATCAGCGGAGAGTCGAGCAGCACGAGACGACTGACCGCTTCCGGATGAGCAGCAGCGTAGGCGTATGCGACTAACATTCCAAGGTCGTGACCAACGAGGTTGATGCGTTCGTAGCCAAGTTGTTGGACAAGAGCGTAGATGTCGTCAGCGACGGTACGCTTGTCGTAGCCGCTAAAAGGCTTGGAAGAGTCGCCCGCGCCTCGATAATCCGGTGCGAGTACAGTATACCGCTGGGCTAACGCAGGCATGATTTTGCGCCATGCATACCACGTTTGAGGCCAACCGTGCAGCAACACTACAGGGTCGCCTTTGCCACCAATCACATAGTGCAGCCGTACATCGCCGACTGTCGCTGTATGGTGCGTGAACATTTTGTTGAACTCGGCTTCTGAATAGATTTCCATCTCAGTAATCACCTGAATATTGCTTCAACTTAAGCAGTGGGTAGCATAGTCGCCAGATACTTTTCGACTGCTTTGGGGTCACTCAGTAGTTGTGCTGCCATACTCGTTGCCTGCTCACCTGGATAAATTTCCTCTACACCATCAATAACCGCTTGCAACGCGGATGCAGCTACCTCATTTGGGGACACCTTCGGCGGTGGATCATTCTTACTCATATCAGTGTCAACGGTTGCAGGCATGACAGCGACAACCAGAGTTCCCTGTGCTGCAAGCTCCGCCCGCACTCCCTGAGTCATTGACAGGGAAGCTGCTCTTGAGGCGCTATACCCTCCATTGCGGGGTAAGCTGACACGAGACAAAATTGACTGCATATTAATGATTGCCCCGCCGCCATGGTTTTTAAGAATGGGTGCAAAAGCGCGGCACATCGCCAGAGTGCCAAAATAATTGACCTCCATTTCAGATCTGGCGCTGCTCAAATCTGGCGCAGCGATCAGTCCTTTAAAGAGGGCTATGCCAGCATTATTAATTAACAAATTGACATCTTGACAATGCGCGGCAGCCTCCGCAATCGATTTCTCATTAGTGATATCGAGTGCAATTGCAATGACTCGTTTTGGGTCTATGGAAACCAGGTCGGCAACTTTTCCGGCGTCACGGGCAGCGGCATAGATCCGTGCTGCTCCCGCCGTCTTTAATGCCTCTACATAGTGCTTGCCAATTCCGCCATTAGCACCGGTAACAAGCGTCACTGCACCTTCAATTTTCATCTGCTAGCTCCTTATTTTTACTCTAATCTAGTTCGTTGACGATTGCCTCGCGGGCAAACAAGCGTGTAAAGCAAGCGATCGCCACCATCCCTCATGGCATAAAGTTATCTACCTTGCTTTTTGTATATTTATTCTTCACCAGCTTACCGTATTGAAGAATCTTGCTTTTTCTAGAAGATTCTTGCTATTTTTCGCGAATAGATGGGGAACCACTATATAGATGCCAGGATTCAATATGCAGGCAAAACTGCATAAGCGATAGCAGTCTAGATTTAAAAATTAATGACGAATTCAGACCACAGGAGGGAAAATATTTGAGTTGTGTTCAAAGCCCAGAGTCATTTATCCAAAGTTGATGACTAAATCAAAATACTGGAGACTGGTAAGAATTGATGCGGCGGGAAATCGCCAAATCTTGGAAATTCTACCAGCCAAAGCGTTTTTAGCCTCGGCGTTAGCTGAGCCATCTCAAAGTGATGTATATTCTGACAATATCCAGCAACAGCTACTAAGATGGGTAAGGGATGCTGCCAATAGTGAGCGTGCTATGGCGGAACGTTGTTTACTCTGCTTCATCTCCTGGCAAATTGAGCAAGTTTGCTTACAACTGGAAACCCAGTTTGGTGCTTTTCATGGGTTTACTTGTCGTGACTTACTGCCATATGTCCTTGATGATGATGGTAGCTTAAAACCGCCAACGTCCTATAATTGCTTTTCTAGGGAAATTTTACAGAGTTTTGACCCAGAACAAAGCAGTCTCACAACCTGGACAAGCAGAAGGGTAAAACAGCATCCGGCACTGAATAGGTTTTTGCTGGAGTGCGGAGTTTATCTTATCAGTGACTGGGCGATTCTCAATGATACTCAACCAAAACAGCTAGCGCGAATTTTGCGAGATTATCACTCGCTCACACCTACGGAAATTAAGCTTTCGCTTGAACTTTTAGAAGCATATCATGCTGTCTACCGTGCCGATCGCCTGCAAAAACGTTCTCGTGGAGGAGGGGGAAGATGTACCACACCGACAACTCAACAACTGCAACAAATCTCCCAACGTCTCGAAGGTAAGACTAACCAGAAACTGGAGAGTGAAATTGTGATGAGACAACTGCAAAACCTCGCTAACCGCCTGCGACAGTACCGGATTCATGTCCGAAGTGGTTATCTCCTCACAGAATCTCTGGATGCTGCTGGTAATGAGTATAATACCTTACTTGAGCGTATCCCTTCCTCTGATGCTAACTCTTGGGATCTTGAGGAACAAGTTGAGTTTTTAGAGTCTTATCGTCCGCAGTTTCAAGCAAGCTTAGATCAAGCATTGACAATGACGATTCAATCACGGGTGAGACAACTACAACGTAAGGACGAGGAAAAGGCAAGAAAGTTCCTAACAGCACTCCACTTATCTCATTGTGAGAAAGTGCCAATGGCAGAAATTGCCAAGCGTTTGGGACTACGCGCACAGGATGCAGTGACTCGCTTGCTGAAACTCAAGGAATTTCGCACCGATGTCCAACAGCAGCTTTTAGTGATACTGCGATCGCACGTCATCGAACTAGCCTTGAACTATTCTACCCCAGAACGTCTTGCCACTTTAGAAAATGAAATTACACTAGCCCTGAATGAACAAATTACAAACTTAATTTCCCAGGCAGAAGCAGAGGCTCAAAGTGCGAAAAATATTTCTTCTAGAAGCCATTTTACAGAAAGGCTCTGCTTACAGTTAAAAATTTCTAATTTGTAGCGTGGATAATCCAAAATCCAAAATCGTATGACTAATTTCTCTATTAATCCTCAACAAATGTTCTTTGACTTTGAACGATTGCCTACATCAGCAATTATCCTTTCACCTGACGAAATTAATCAGGCAGTAGAATTCAGTAGTCAAATTAATAATTCAACTTATCAATGGCAAACTTATTTGAATGTTTTGGCTCTATTCGCCTTTGAACAATGGCTAAAAGAACGAGATAATTCGCTAAGCATTAATCGAGAACAATGCACAGTTTTCCAACCAGCAATTGCTAATGCCATTTCCACCGTTAGCAATTTACAAGTGGGTGAATTTAAACTGTGTCTAATTGCTACTGGTAGCCTTACAGACGAAGAAGTACTTATTACTAGAGCAGTTGTAGATTTACCAGAATATCTGACCCATTTTTATGTATTAGTCGAAGTTTTAGAAGAACAAGAATGCGCTGTTGTTCAAGGGTTTTTATCCTATCAGCAACTGACAGAAAGATTGGTAAATGTTAATTTAGTACCCCAAGAAGATTGGACATATCAGCTACCTTTGACTTGGTTTGAAGATAATCCAGACCGTTTGTTGCTATATTTGCGTTGTCTAGAACCAGAGGCGATCGCTTTACCCACTGTACCACCAGAAAGAGCTTACAACCTTTCTAGAATACAGGATGAATTAACAACATTGTTACCTCAATTGCATTCTCCTGAACTTGAATTATGGCAGGTTTTAAATTGGGAACAAGGAATCACAGTTCTCACCAGTCCAGAATTACTCAATTGGGTGTATAATTTGCAGATCCAACAATTACCAATTAGCAATTATCAATTAGCAATTACCAATTTATCAGATTTAATCAAATTGTTAACACAACCAGCGCTCAATGTAGGACGTTGGTTGTGGGATGAATTGGATAATTTAGCGCAGGAATTTTCTTGGGTGCTGTTGCCTATTGCACCAGCTACAGCAATGCGAAGCCCCGGAGAAGAATTTACAGCGATTAAATCACAACTTCAACAACAAGGTTTAGAAATTCCCTTGCAGGCGCGTGCAGCTTTCAAAGATTTGCTATTAGCCGGGTTTCAACTACGATTGTATGCTGTTACTTGGCAATTGCTATCTGAATCAGACCCCCATTTATGGACATTATTGCTAGTGTTAGGTATACCTTCAGGGAACAATTTACCGTATAACTTGAAACTAAGAGTGAGTGACCAAACGGGCATTTTAGTAGAACAGGGGATAAATCAAGAAAGCGGTGGTTCTTATTTGTTTACTCGTGTTGTTGGCAGTTGGGATGAGAAGTTTATTGTTAGTGTAAGTTTCATGGATGGTATTGAGTTAACTTTACCACCATTTACATTTTATCCAGGGCAAAATTAACAAACGGGGGAATAATAGGAGACAAAGAAACTAATGAACGCTTCTGCTTTATATCTCAAAGTTCAACAAATCGACAAAGTTTGTTTATTTGAACTTTCCTGGGGAAAAGGGCAGCAAATTAATGCTACACTTACCTATCCTGAAAATCTGACTAAGCTTTATCAAGAATGGCAGCGTACTTATCTAAACTTTTATCAAACTTCCTTGCGTGGAAGAGTTGCAGATGCTGGTATTTTAGCTGCACCCCCTATTGATTGGCACGCTAAATTAGTGCAAGCGGAAGCACAGCTTTTGTATGAGTTTCACAATTGGTTACGCAGTGCTGAATTATATGAAATTCGGTCAGTAATTGCCAATAAAAATAGAGAATTGGCAACAAACACACCCCCCGTAGAAGTCTTCCTCAGTTGCAATCCTTTAGATTTAGCGCGTTTACCTTGGGAAGCTTGGGAAATTAATACGGAATTTGCTGCTGATAAAATTCATATCGTCCGCGCACCTCTTAATATCCGGGAAAAGGTGACAACTTCAAATAATCGCTGCAATCGGAAAGCGAGAGTTTTGGCAATTTTAGGCGATGATACTGGTTTAAATTTCAATTCGGAAAAATCTGCCATTAGTTCTTTAGAAAAAATCGCGGAAGTTAAATTTATCGGTTGGCAACCAGGAAAAGATATTCCTGAATTAAAAACTGAAATAGTTGAAGCGATCGCCTCGAAAACCGGATGGGATATTTTATTTTTTGCCGGACATAGTAATGAAACTAGTTTAACAGGAGGAGAGTTATCCATAGCCCCAAATGTGGCTTTATCACTCAGCGAAATAGTCCCATGTTTGACTGTTGCGAAAGAACGCGGATTGCAGTTTGCAATTTTCAATTCTTGCAGCGGTTTGAGTATCGCAAATAAACTGATTGACTTAGGTTTAAGTCAAGTTGCAGTCATGCGAGAACCAATTCATAACCGCGTTGCTGAAGAATTTTTCGTTCTGTTTCTACAAGCTTTGACAGAATATAAAGATGTTCACGAATCATTGTTAGCTGCTTGCGAGTATCTGAAGTTAGAAAAAAATCTGACTTATCCGAGTTCCTACCTAACCCCTTCCTTATTTCGGCATCCAGAAGCGCCTTTATTTCGTCTCGAACCTTTTGGACTCAAACAACAACTCAAAAATTTGATACCGACTCGTCGAGAAGCGATCGCTCTCTCATCTCTGATATTAATTAGTTTACAACTACCTGTGCAGCAATTTTTATTAGAACGGCGGTTACTGGCACAGGCGATGTATCGTCAAGTTACACATCAAGTTGAGGTGCTAACACCCCCGGTTTTATTGGTGCAAATTGATGAAAAGTCAATTCGAGATGCAGGCATATCTAATCCTAAACCAATGGAGCGCAAATATTTAGCGCGTCTGGTGGATAAACTTACGGTTGCAAAAGCCAGGGTAGTCGGTATAGATTATTTTCTAGATCGACATCAAGGAAAAAGCGACAATATCCTTGCACAATCTCTACAAGCAGCGGTGAAAAGCCCAAACCCGACAACGTTTGTATTCGCTACAACCCGCGTAAAAAGTGGGGAATGGCTGAAGGTTTTACCCCATATCGCTAGTCCTAATTGGAGTTTGCAAGGCGAAATCGATGTTCTGCCAGGATATATGCAACTGTTCCCGATTGTCAAGTCTAACTCGGAACCTTTGTTTTTCGCCGGCTTGTTGGCTATTTCCCAGCAGTTACAGCAATTACCCAACTCCCCAAAACCGCAATTGAATAGTCAGAAAGATTTTTGGCAACAAATAAGCGCTAATCTTGAAGCTGGCAACAAAGACAATAAAACGATTTTGACATCAGAGCGATCGCGTCTGCAACCACTGACAGCCTTGAGTTATTGGATTGGTCAAATGTGGTTGCACCCAATTATAGACTTTTCCATTCCCCCCGATCAGATATACCATCCCATTCCCGCTTGGAAATTATTAGAAGGGGAAGAGACGTTCCGCCGGAAAGTCTGTACGGGAGTTGGGAAAAAATGTGCTTTCCCTAACTTGCAAAAGCAAATTGTAATTGTTGCACCAGGGGGATATGGCGAAGCTGGTGTGTCAAAAGATGATGAGGACAATTTTGAACTACCAGCAGCAGTTGCTTACTGGCGAAGTCAAGAAAATCCTGTTAACCAAAGTCAAGTTTTTACAGGTGGTGAATATCATGCATATATGGTACATCATTTACTGAATCAAAGATTAGTTGTGCCGATTCCCGATTTGTGGATGATTGTAATAGCGATATTGTTAGGGAAAACAATGTATTTATTGCGACAAACAAAAAAACATCACGCTCCTGGGATAATACTAGTAGCTATAATCACATTACTATACGGTTTGATTAGTTTACAGATTTACATTTCATCAACTGCCGTACTTTTACCTTGGTTTTTACCGTCTGCAACCTTGTGGATTTATGTTCTACCATCTGTGTTGAGGAGAAAAGTTAATGAATAAATATTTGCTGCCTATACTGCTATTAGCCACAGCTTTAAGCATTTCGCACATTATACCCAATCAAGCTCAAAGTGTCAAGAAAAAACCAATACAACAAATCTTTTCTTGGACAAAGATTTCTCAGGCTTTGTTTAGCCCGAAACCTCCCATAAAACCGCGCAAAGGTGGTTCCCGCGATCCTTTATTTATCTGCATGATTTCTCCAGATGCTCCAAAGCCACATAGAATTGTTTGGAGCGATCGCCCACTATTTATTTGGAACGGTTCGGTACAAAAAATAGCAGTGCGGACAGCAGGTAGTAATGAAGACTTGTGGAGTCAAACTGTAGCAGCCACGCAGATTACAAATTATACAGGAAAGGCGCTACAACCAGGTCAAAAATACGACTGGTGGGTGTTTATCGGTGAATCTCCCAATAAATCCGTTCCGTTTCAGGTGATGGAGTCGCAACAACGCGATCGCATCACCTCCCAATTGAGAACTCTGGAAAATCAACTGAAAGCAAAGGGAGCGAATATAGAGGCGATCGCCACAGCAAAAGCCAATTTTTTTGCTAATAAGCAGTTGTGGTCAGATGCTTTGCAGCAAGCTTACTCTGTGGAAAAACCATCCCCAGAGTTGGCTCAGATTCGCCAAGATATTCCCGATAAGCTGTGTAATCAACAACAAACAGTAGGCAGTAATTCCCCCACTCCTTAAATATTAATACTTATTGTCGCTAGCTGAGGCATTAGAAACCCGACTTCTGTGAGAAGTCGGGTTTCTGATTTAATTTCCTCTGCCGAATGTTTGCATAACCTCCCACCCCCTCAGAAATATGTATACGTAAGCAAGTAAATTTTAGGAGATGCAACAATGAAAGGTCTAAAACTAGCAGTAGCAATCTTAGCATTAGGAACAATCGCTATCAGCCCCAAAGCTGATGCTAGAAACTTGTTCAACACTCAGCAAATACTCACAGCGCAAATAATAGCGCAAGTTTCCAAATCCGAGAATAAGAATACAAATGATACTAATACATACTTAGAACGAGGGTTGAAGCGGATTGATGAGGAAGATTATAAAGGAGCAATTGAAGATTTTAACCAAGTCTTGAAAATTGAACCCAACAATGCTTATGCTTACGTCGGTAGAGGATTAGCCAATTTTGCTTTAGAACAATATCAAGCAGCCAAGAAAGATTTTGACAAAGCCTTAGAAATTACTCCCAACATTGCCTATGCACATTACTTCCGGGGTATTACCAACTATGTCTTAAAAGACAAACCGGGAGCGATCGCTGACTTACGCAAAGCATCCACACTGTTTAAAAAAGAAGGAAACCAGGAATTTGCCCAAAAAGCAGACAGCGCAATTCAGAAGATACAGGAGAGCTAAATGCTACTAGACTAGAAACCCGACTTCTCAAAGAAGTCGGGTTTCTCACCCTTTAAAAAACAGCTAAATTACCACAAAAATGAAAAATCAAAAAATGACCTTCTTAAGTTTAATCCCTAAACTCACTCCCACTTTGATCATCATGGCTACTATCTCAATGCCTTTAAATTTATTTAAGGCAAATAAAGTATTAGCGCAAACTGTAGATATCCAAGCACCACCTTACCAAAAATTACAAAAAAACCTCATTGCTCAGAATCCTACCGAAGCAGCGCTCGTAATTTCTGAACGAGGGCGTACCCGTGCATTAGTGGATTTATTGGCAAAGCGCTTATCGACAACAAATGACTTATCGGTTCCTCCATCGATTGACAAAATTAAACAAGTTGCCAAACAACAAAACGCCACACTTGTTGAATATTCAATTATAACTGATGAGTTGAATTTTGAAGGTAAACGAGAAGCTAAGGAATCAGAATTGTATATTTGGGTGATTAAACCTACAGGCGAAATTACATTTCGTAACGTTGACTTGAAACCACTGTGGCAGAAAGAAAAAACGTCTTTAACTGATTTAATTGCCAAAAGTCGTGAGTCGATTGGTGTCAATCGTGGAAATGTTAAAGGCATGATTAAGGTAGAACCAGTAGAACCAAAACCAAAGCCTAACTCAAACGAAAAATTAAAAAAACTCCATCAACTATTAATTCAACCCATTGCAAACCTTTTACCAACTCAACCGGATGAGAAAATAATTTTCATTCCTCAAAATTCGCTGTTTCTTGTTCCCTTCGCGGCGTTACCAGATGCAAACGGTAAATACCTAATTGAAAAGCATACCATTTCTACTGCTCCGTCGATCCAAGTGCTGGATTTACTTTATCAACGACAACAGCAAATATTTGTAGAGACGCGAAATTGCACTTCGTGCCGCTTCGCTAACGCGTCTCTACCAACCCTGGTAGTCGGTAATCCCACTATGCCCAGCGTATCGCCTAAACCTGGGGAAAAGCCGCAGCAACTAAGCCAGTTACTGGGTGCAGAAGAAGAAGCAAAAGAAATTGCCCGTCTTTTCAATACCCAAGCACTCACGGGTGATGTAGCAACAGAAACTACAGTCAAACAGCGAATGTCCCAAGCCAGAATTATTCACTTTGCAACACAGGGTTGTCTTGAGTTTGAGGGAATGAATATCCCTGGTGAACTGGCTTTTGCACCGTCAAGTCAAGATGACGGGTGGCTGAAATCTGAAGAAATTATGAATTTAAATTTGAATGCAGAGCTAGTTGTTTTAAGTAGTGATAGTACAGCTTTAGGGAGAATTACTGGAGATGGTGTGATTGGGTTATCTCGGTCTTTTTTCGCCGGTGGAGTGCCTAGCGTCATTGGTTCTTTGTGGAGTCCGTCGGACAGAGAAACTGTGTTGCTAATGACCAATTTTTATGAGAATCTAACTAAAAATCCTGATAAAGCTTATGCCTTGCGTCAAGCGATGTTAACAACGATGAAAAAGTATCCAAATCCTTTTGATTGGGCGGGTTTTACGCTGATTGGCGTGTCCTAATGGCATATTTTTTGTAGTACGTAGTAAGCGCTTAAGCGCTTTTTAACCACGCTTTGTGCTTACTACAAAATTCAATTTATCTTTCAATTGTGACATTTGCATAACCTCCTAATAGTGAGAAATATATGGAAAATAGCTTAGGCAATGAATATGCGAATCAATAAATTTTCACTGATAGTATCTAGCACTTTGCTACTCACCGGGTTGCAGTCTGTAACGCTAAATCCCCGCAGATTTGGGGAATCTGCGGTAGTAGCGCAAACACCAGATGCACGGAAAGCTGAAGCAGATAGACTGTTAGATCAAGGTATTGAGCAGTATCAAACAAGTCAATTTGAAGCTGCATTAAAATCTTGGTCACAAGCATTAATTATCTATCGAGAAATTAAAGACCGTCAAGGGGAGGGTGCAGCTCTGGGAAATTTGGGAAATGCTTACTATTTTTTAGGAAACTATGTTTTAGCCATTGATTACCACCAACAGAGTTTAGCCATCGCACGCGAAATTAAAAACCGTCAAGGGGAGGGTCAATCTCTGGGAAATTTGGGACTTGCTTACGATGCTTTGGGAAACTATGTTTTAGCCATTGATTACTACCAACGGAGTTTAGCCATCGCACGCGAAATTAAAGACCGTCAAGGGGAGGGTGCAGCTGTTGGAAATTTAGGACTTGCTTACGATGCTTTGGGAAACTATGTTTTAGCCATTGATTACCACCAACAGAGTTTAGCCATCGCACGCGAAATTAAAGACCGTTTAGGGGAGAGTCAATCTCTTGGACATTTGGGAAATGCTTACTATTCTTTGGGAAACTATGTTCAAGCCATTGATTACCACCAACAGAGATTAGCGATCGCACGCGAAATTAAAGACCGTTTAGGGGAGGGTGCAGCTGTTGGAAATTTGGGACTTGCTTACTATTCTTTAGGAAACTATGTTTTAGCCATTGATTACCACCAACAGAGATTAGCGATCGCACGCGAAATTAAAGACCGTTTAGGGGAGGGTAACGCTCTGGGAAATTTGGGAAATGCTTACAATGCTTTGGGAAACTATGTTAAAGGCATTAATTACCACCAACAGAGTTTAGCCATCGCACGCGAAATTAAAAACCGTTTCGGGGAGGGTCAATCTCTGGGAAATTTGGGAGCTACTTACCTAGCTTTGGGAAACTATGCTAAAGCCATTGATTACCACCAACAGAGATTAGCCATCGCACGCGAAATTAAAAACCGTTTCGGGGAGGGTCAATCTCTGGGAAATTTGGGACTTGCTTACTATTTTTTGGGAAACTATGTTAAAGGCATTGATTACCACCAACAGCATTTAGCCATCGCACGCGAAATTAAAAACCGTTTCGGGGAGGGTCAATCTCTGGGAAATTTGGGAATTGCTTACCATTCTTTGGGAAACTATGCTAAAGCCATTGATTACCACCAACAGAGTTTAGCCATCGCACGTGAAATTAAAGACCCCAATGGAGAAGGAGGAAGCCTAAATAATTTAGGATTAGCTCTCTATAAATCTGGCAAGCTTGCAGAAGCTGAAAAAATTCTCCGCACTGGTATTGAGAGATGGGAATCTCTCAGGGAATTATTGGGTAAAAATGATAGCTACAAAATTTCAATTTTTGAAGAACAAGCTCGTACTTACCGCATACTGCAACAAGTCCTCATTGCTCAAAATAAATCTAAAGATGCTCTCTTAATTTCTGAAAGGGGACGTAGTAGGGCATTTGTAGAGTTATTAACTTCACGCTTGGTTCGCAAAAATACAGGTCAAACCCTAGAACCTACTGTTGTTAAACCTACACTATCGCTACTGCAACAAATCGCCAAACACCAAAATGCTACCCTCGTGGAATATTCGTGGATTACTGATGACTCCCGGTTCGCCCATTTTTTCAGGAGTTAGATAAAAGGGAGCAAAAGTGTAAAGGCAGAAATTACGTGTCAGTAC
>NZ_JACXAE010000030.1 GCF_014698965.1 Iningainema tapete BLCC-T55 | reverse complement strand
CAATACCTTTGCCAAAAAAAGAGGATGAAGAGAGAGGGCAGATGTAGTAGAGTTATGGTCTCTCACAACGACAACTCAAAAACTACAAGCAGCCCATGCCAGATATACTAGCACTGTTGCAATGCCTCCTACCACAAATAAAAGTGACCACAATGCGGCAATTGAACCAAATCATCATGGCGATGTTAGCCATGAGTGGGCGAGTGACGATGCGGGGAATATCCCGTTGGGCGGAGACTGGCGGTAGTTATCGAACGGTGTTGAGATTCTTTCACACAGTCATACCGTGGGCAACAGTATTCTGGGTATTTTTTCGCCAACATCTGTGGTGTCCAAAAGATGTTTATTTACTGGTTGGAGATGAGGTAGTAATAACCAAAGCAGGGAAACAAACATATGGGTTAGATAAATTTTTTTCAAGTTTATTGAGCCAACCAATATCAGGACTATCTTTCTTTACATTATCGTTAGTAAGTATTGAAAGAAGGCACTCGTTTCCCATTCAAATAGAACAGGTAATAAAAAGCGATATAGAAAAAAGTAGAACATCGTCCCCAGAAGTAAAATCAGCAGAAAAACGTGGACGTGGAAGACCAAAAGGGAGTAAAAACAAAAAGAAAACGGAGGTGATTTTGACATCAGAATTACTCCGAATTCAAGCATATGATTAATGAGTTATTCAAGTTAATAGCTGGCTCTATCCCCCTCACTTACTTAG
>NZ_JACXAE010000029.1 GCF_014698965.1 Iningainema tapete BLCC-T55 | reverse complement strand
ACGTCGTAAGGGCTTTTCTCCACCTTCTATTCCTGCTGTTTCTTGACTCTTGTTTTTAGGGGGAAGTGAAAAGTTACAAATCAGAAGTATTCGTATTAGAAATTCATTTAGATAACCTCACTCCCGAAAATGTTAATGAATTAATTTCTGATACTTTAGAATGTTCAACTATATATAGCCAGCCCCTGACTGATTTAGTTTACGAAAAAACACAGGGTAATGCCTTTTTTACTACTGAATTTTTGAAATCACTATATACAGAATCTTTATTAACATTTAATCGTCCCACCCCCCTCTGTCCCCCACCCCCCTTTCATCCCCCCGAACTTCGGGGGGGCAGAGGGGGGTGGCAATGGGATGTAAGGCAAATTATTGCTAAAGACATTACAAATAATGTTGTAGAATTGATGGCAGGTAAAATATGTACTTTCACCAATGTAACACAAAGGATTTTACAGTTAGCTGCTTGCATTGGTAATAGCTTTGATTTATCTACTTTAAGCATTATCTCTGAACATTCCTACCATCAGGTATTTAAGTATTTACTACCTCCTTTACAAGAGGGTTTAGTAATTTACTTAAATGACCAATCTAAAATACATACAAAAATTAATTCTCTCAGTCATGAAGCTAAATTTAAATTTTTGCATGACAGAGTACAGCAAGCAGCTTATTCTTTAATTAAAGATGAGCAAAAGCAAAAAACTCATTTCCTAATTGGGCAACTGCTATTATTTTCATGCCCCGATGAATTTTCAGCATAAGTATGAATTGGTGGAAGCAGAGAAAGCACGAGTTTTGGGACAAATTATTGAAGCCGAGCATTTTTATGAACAAGCTATATCTGGAGCTAGCAACAATGGCTATATTCAAGAAGAAGCTTTGGCGTATGAGTTGGCTGCAAATTTTTATTTGGCTCGTGGTATGGATAAAACGTCAACCAAGGAAAATTGATCGGGTTGCTTTACTTGGAAAATAACCAATCTACAGGTGCTTTTAGTAGCGATCGCCTCTTGGTAATCAAACTCCTCACTACCCAAGCTGCTATTTCCCTAGAAAATGCACTTTTATACCAGAATCTAGAGCAGAAAGTCACAGAGCGCACACAAGAACTTCATCAAAAAAATCAGGATTTACAACAAACATTGCAAGAATTGCAGCGCACCCAAGCCCAATTGATTCAAACTGAAAAAATGTCCAGCTTAGGACAAATGGTGGCAGGAATTGCTCATGAAATTAATAACCCCATCACCTTTATTCATGGCAATCTCGTTCACGTGCAGGATTATGTCCAAGACTTACTCAACTTAATCGCTTTCTATCAGCAAGAATATGAGCCAAATCCGCAAATTCAAGAGTTGATTGAAGAAATTAACATAGATTTTATCACCCAGGATTTGGACAAAATTATCAATTCCATGCAAAGCGGAAGCAAACGCATCCGTGACATTATTCTTGGGTTACGCAATTTCTCCCGTTTAGATGAAGCCGAGATAAAACCTGTAGATATTCATGAGGGAATTGATAGCACCCTCATGATTTTGCAACATCGCTTGCACTGTGCTTCCCAACCTGAAATTCAAATTATCAAAGAGTACGCTAAATTACCCTTAGTGAATTGTTATGCCAACCAATTAAATCAAGTGTTTTTGAATATCCTCAGTAATGCGATCGAGGCTTTGCAAAAACCCAGAAGCACAAATCCTCGCCAACATCCACAGATTCGTATTTACACCGAACAATTATCTAATATTGTTAGAATTGGCATTGTTGATAATGGTTCAGGTATGAGTGAGTCCATTCTACAAAAGATCTTTGATCCATTTTTTACAACTAAGCCCGTAGGTAGTGGTACAGGTTTGGGATTGTCGATTAGCTACTCAATCGTGGTGGAAAAACACAGAGGAAAGTTAACCTGCAAAACCGCATTAGGGCAGGGAGCAGAATTTGTGATTGAAATTCCTACTCATTTAGAAGAAAAAGTAAACACATAGCTCTATGCTAATTTTACTGGTAGAAGACGATCTCGCTCAATTAGAGCCACTGCGGGCAGCGCTGATAAAAGCTGGGCATACTGTTGATGGCACAGAAGATAGCGAAACAGCTCAGTGGCTGATGTCTGAAAAAGATTATGACTTGCTCATCTTAGACTGGATGCTACCGAAAATCAGTGGAGTTCAACTTTGTCAGGAATATAGACGAACAGGTAAAACTTCTCCAGTACTAATGCTTACTGCTCGTGACAGCACTTCTGATAAAGTTCATGGTTTAGATGCTGGGGCTGACGATTATTTAGTTAAACCAATTGATATTATCGAACTACTGGCAAGAGTACGCGCACTGGGGAGGCGCTCGCCACAATGGATTGGAGATAAACTTACTTTAAGTGATTTACATTTAGACTTAAAAAACCTCACCATTGAGCGAAATCAGCTAACGGCTCAACTCTCTGGTAGAGAGTTTCAACTGATGGAGTACTTAATGCGTCACCCCCGTCAGGTTTTGTCTCAACATCAAATTGAACAAGCACTTTGGGGATGGGGTACTGAACCAGAAAGTAACGCTGTGACAACCTTAGTGCGCCGACTAAGACAGCGCCTGCAAACAGTAGAAGCCAAAGATTGGCTAGAAAATGTCTATGGTATGGGTTATCGGCTCAACGTACCTGAGAAAAATGATGGCTAATAGCAATTAACAATTAGCAATTAACAATTTATGTTTACTCGTAGCCGTCGTAACTTAGCTTACCTATTTACCATATCAATGGGGAGTATCCTCGTTGTCTTTGCTGGTGTCGCTTATTATCTGGTGGTTAAAGAACAACTTCAGGTTTTTGATCAAGGATTACTCACAGCAAGCAAAGCAATTGCACAAAATGCACAATATCAGCTTGATGCAAAAAAAGGGAATGTTGAGGAGGATGCTCCTACTATTGCCAACGCACTTCAACAGCTCAATGGCAATCTAGTGTATGTTCGCTCTTTTGACGCCAATAAAGTGTTAGTGAAATCTATTGGTGCATCCACGATACAACTAAATATTCGCCCTGGTTATCAAACTATTAGAGTTGAACACCATCGCAACAATGGATCTCAAGAATTAATCAGAGAATTAACCTTGAAAGTTATACAAGATAATAAATTTACTGGCTATCTGCAAATTGCTGCTAGACTTACACCTTTACGAGAAAGCTTAAATCGAGTCAGGTTATTTTTAACACTGGGAGTTCCTGTGACTTTAGGGATGATTGGTATTACAGGCTGGTTTCTTGGAGGACTTGCCATGCAACCAACTCGTCGAGCATACGAGCGACTACAAAGATTTACTGCTGATGCTTCCCACGAACTACGCGCTCCTGTTGCTGCTATTCTTAGTAATGCTCAAGTAGCATTATTACCACCACAAGATGCAGTAGAACAAGGTTTTCGCTTAGAAAATATCGTAGGAATAGCCAAAACAATGAGTAATCTCATTAGCAATCTGCTGTTTCTTTCGCGACATGATGGTCCTCTAGATACGGCAATCCTGAAGAATATCGATCTGATGGAACTGTTGCGATCGCTCACCACTGAATATCAGCAACTTGCAGTTGTACAAAATCTCAATTTCACTTGGAATCTACCCAATCAACCCATCCACATCAAAGCCGATGCTGATTTATTAAAACAAGCTGTGGTGAATTTATTGAGTAACGCCTTTAAATACACACCTTCATCTGGTACAGTACAACTAAGATGCACACAATCCCCCCATCGTGCCATTATTCAGGTAGAAGACAACGGTATAGGCATTCCACCAGAAGATTTACCTCATATATTTGAACGATTTTACCGAGTAGACACTGCGCGATCAAGGGCTACAGGAGGCTTCGGGTTGGGGTTGGCGATCGCTCAACAGATTATACAGGCGCACCAAGGACAAATTACTGTCAAAAGTCTACTTGGGCAAGGCTCAACATTTGAAATTGCACTTCCACTGAGCAAGTAAAAGGGATTGGGGATTAGGGATTGGCGATTGGGGATGATTCATAGTTTTCGCGAACCAGTACCCAATCCCTAGTTTCTGACATTTTTTTGTCATACTTACCCGTCACACTAAAAATAACGGTAACTAGAGAGGGTATACAATTCATACACAAAAAATGAGCAAGGAAGCAAGTCACCATTGATGGAAAGACTGTGATTATTGATCGCTAAATGGGAATCATAAAGCAGCGACAAGAAATTTAGCCAAGCAGGAATCGAACCATGAATAACCAACAACTGCTCAATAACCAGCAACAGGATAACAAAGCACTCAAGCAAGCAATTTTGCATTCTGCCGTAACAGCAGCTTCAATCGCCACATTCTTAGCTTCTGCTAGTGATAAAGCCAGCGCACATCATGAATGGAATGAGTACAACAACCAACAAACACTCAAAATAATCGGAGAAATCCAAAATATCAATTACACAAGCTCCCATACCAAAATCGTGTTAAAGACAGATGATAATAAAGTATGGCAGGCTGTACTCGCACCACCTGCACGGAAGGTGAGACGTGGTTTACCCCAAAGAGCTTTGCAGATTGGGCAGCGAGTGAAATTAGTTGGCTACGCTCATCTTACTGATACTGATGAAATGAGAGCAGAGCGCATCTTCGGCGATCGTACAGTAGAAATGCGCAAATGAACATTGCCGCTCCAAATAAGCTCTGGCTAATTGCCATGCTCGTCCGATTACTTGGCTATTTCCGCCATTTATTGGTAACAGACATGGCACAATACCCCTTACCTTATTCTTATTTAAATCACCAATCACACCCTCTTCTCTTCCTCAGCGAACTCTTTTGCCTCGTGCGGTTCATTTTTCCACCTCACACCTCACACCTCACACTCTAGCAAATGTCTTCGCAAAACACAAAATGCGTAAAATCCCCGTTAAAAACTGCGCTCATGGCTGTTCTAGTTTTATTACCCACAGCTTGCGCCTCTAAACCCAACAGCATAAAGGAAGTTTTTCAATCACAAGCACTAGCTAAAACCAAAGACATCAATTCCACTTACACAGATGTACAAACTTTAATTAACTTTGGTCCGCGAGTTGCTGGTACACCAGTCATGAGCAAGGTAAGCGCTTATCTCCGAGACCAATACCGCAAAGCTGGCTACATTACCTCAGTTCAAACCTTCACTTACCCCAAATTTGAAGATTTAGGCTCCAACCTAATTATAAATGAACAGACAATACAAGGTAAAGCACTTAGAGGGACAATTCCTGGTAAACTTCAGGCATCCTTAGTCGCAGTGCCTAATGTAGGAACAAAAGCAGATTTTAGCATAGCAAATGTCAAAGGCAAAATTGCCATCGTCCGACGTGGTGAAATTCGCTTCTCAGAAAAAGCTCGCAACGCCGCTGCTGCTGGCGCAGTTGGTTTAGTAATTGTCAATACTGAAAAAGGAAATTTATCCGGCACATTGGGCGAAGAAGTAAAAATTCCTGTACTAGCGCTGTCGGTTGAACAAGGTAATTCCTTAATTGAGCGCAGCCAAAGAGAACAGCTTAATGTCAGCTTGAACGTAAACACTCAACAACGTACTGTCACTGGACGTAACATCATCGCCCATGCCGAAGGTGTAACTCAGCCGAAAATTATTGTGGGTGGACATTACGATTCAGTACCTGGTTCACCAGGCGCAAATGATAACGCTTCAGGAACAGCAGTTGTACTGGCAATAGCCCGTAGTTTATCAAATCAACCGCTGGCTCGTCAAGCTTGGTTCATCGCTTTTGATGGAGAAGAAGACGGGTTGCAAGGTTCGCGGGCTTTTGTTAAAGCATCACAGCCACAGTTCCTCACGCAGCTTCAAGCCATGCTCAACTTCGATATGGTTGGCGTTAACAACCAGCTTGGCATTGGTGGTACTTCGTCTTTAACTACGTTGGCGCAAAATGCTAACCCCGATCTGAAAATCTTTGGCTCTGCTGGTGGTAGTGATCACGTATCCTTTGCTCAAGCAGGTGTGCCAGTTTTGTTTTTTTATCGTGGTCAAGATCCAAACTACCACACACCTGGCGATCGCACTGTAGATCCAAAGCTGCTCGATGACACAACTGGGCAAGCTCTAAATCTCATCAAACTAATTTTGTCTAACTATTAAGAATTATTCTTTTTATTGGAGAAACAGAAATGTTATCTAAGTTCTCTTTTCAGAAGTCTTTTGCTCACTTATCTTTAGTATCTTTCGGGGTAATAGCAGGAATGCTGGGAACACAGCTATTACCTACAGATGCACTTACGAATCAACAACCAATTGCGCAGTTACCATCGAATATAGGTAACACAGATTCTAACTTTATTGCGAATGCAGTAGAAAAAATTGGACCTGCGGTAGTGCGGATTGACTCTACACGCACCTTGAGAAATCCATATACAAATTATGGTAATCGGGTAGCACGAGGAACGGGTTCAGGATTTATTATCAAATCCAATGGTTTGATTCTCACTAACGCTCACGTTGTTGCTGGTACAGACACAGTGACAGTAACATTAAAAGATGGTCGTCGTCTTCCCGGTAAGGTATTGGGAGGAGATAGAACCACAGATGTAGCCGTTGTGCAAATTCAAGCAAGCAATTTACCTGTGGTAAGCTTGGGGAATTCTGACTCTTTAAAACCAGGGGAATGGGCGATCGCGATCGGTAATCCACTAGGTTTAGACAATACCGTTACTGTAGGCATTATTAGTAGTACAGATCGTTCTAGTCGTGCATTCGGCTTGGGTGGTAGGGGAGTTGGTTTGATTCAAACTGATGCCGCAATTAACCCAGGTAACTCTGGTGGACCATTACTCAACCAAAAAGGACAGGTAATTGGCATAAATACTGCTATCATTCAAGGTGCGCAGGGACTAAGTTTTGCCATTCCCATTAACCAGGCGCAGCAAATTGCCAATCAGTTGATTGCTCAAGCAGGTTAGATCCTCCTGGCTGCACTCGTTCCCAGGCTCCGCCTGAGAATGCCATCTGTGAGGATCCGCCTCTAGTCACACACTGGAGGCAGAGCCTCCCACACTAGCATCCCTACGCAGAGCATAGGAACGAGAGATTGGGGAGTAGTGGGGAACTTTTATTATTTATCGCAACGTCAAAAAGTATCTGAGTTTTTCACTTTTACTAGAAGAATACTGTAACCATAAACTCAATCAATAGTTAACCCTATAAGCACAAATAACTAATCAATGATAATGGATGACTAAATACTTCTATTGAGGGTTACAATAAAACGCGATTGTCTTCCAAAAATTGAAAGCTTCATGATTTCCAGTAACGACTTTCGACCCGGTGTCTCAATTGTATTAGATGGGTCTGTGTGGCGGGTAGTAGAATTCCTTCATGTTAAGCCAGGGAAAGGCTCTGCCTTTGTGCGCACAAAACTGAAAAACGTCCAGAGTGGAAGCGTAGTAGAACGAACTTTCCGGGCAGGAGAAACAGTTCCGCAAGCTACTTTGGAAAAAAGCACAATGCAGCATACCTATAAAGAGGGCGATGAGTACGTCTTTATGGATATGGAAACCTACGAAGAAGGCAGATTATCCGCCGCCCAGATTGGCGATCGCGTAAAATACCTCAAAGAAGGTATGGAAGCTAACGTTGTGCGTTGGAACGAGCAAGTGTTGGAAGTAGAACTACCTAACTCTGTAACATTAGAAGTAGTACAAACAGATCCTGGTGTAAAAGGAGATACTGCTACTGGTGGTACTAAGCCAGCAACTGTAGAAACAGGGGCAACAGTAATGGTTCCTCTGTTTATTTCTCAAGGCGAACGCATCCGCATAGACACTCGAAACGATACATACCTGGGTAGGGAGTAACGTTGTTCGATCTTAAGAAAAGTAAATCCCGATTTATACACCCAAGACTCGCTACCAATTATAAAGTCTATCTCATACCTGATTGCTTGAGGTAATAAAAGCCGTGCCATTGGACTTTAATGAAATCCGCCAACTACTAGCAACTATTGCACAAACAGATATTGCAGAAGTAACGCTCAAAAGTGATGACTTTGAACTAACAGTACGTAAGGCTGTGGGCGCTACCAATCAAATGTTGCCAGCAGTCTCAGGGGGCGTCGTGGGTGTTTCGGGATTGACAACACCAGTATCACCGCCTGCACCGCAGGTAATATTACCAGCCGAAACTGCGACTAATCGCTCTGAAAAAAATGTTGTGGCTTCTGGCGCACTGCCAGTAAATAGCTCACAAATACTAGAACAAAAACTAATTGATGTGCCTTCCCCAATGGTAGGCACTTTTTATCGCGCCCCGGCTCCTAGCGAACCGCCATTTGTAGAAGTTGGCGATCGTGTCAAGAGGGGTCAAACCGTCTGTATCATAGAAGCCATGAAGCTGATGAATGAAATTGAAGCTGAGGTATCTGGTCAAGTAGTGGAAATTCTCCTCCGAAATGGGGAACCTGTGGAATATGGTCAACCTTTAATGCGCATAAACCCTGATTAAGTATTAATCTATATATCGAAGATGTCATGGTTAAAATTGTGTTCAGTCCTTGCGGATCAATCCTGATGAAACAAGCGTTGCCTGTACCGCCGGAAGTTGTGCAACAAGTAGCTGAATATTTCAGCCTCTTGAGTGAGCCAATGCGGCTGCGACTACTGCATTTGCTCCGGGATGATGAAAAATGCGTCCAAGAGTTGGTAGAGGCAACACAAACTTCTCAAGCGAATGTATCGAAGCACCTCAAGGTAATGTGGCAAGCGGGTATACTTAGCCGTCGCAGCGAAGGAACTTGTGCTTACTATCGAGTTGAGGACAAAATGATTTTTGAGCTGTGTAATCAGGTTTGCGATCGCCTCGCTAGCCGATTAGAACAGCAAGCCCGTAATTTTCGGGTGTTAAATACCACGAAATAGACAGTCATTAGTCCTTTTGTCAAAAGTCAAGTGTCATTTCCGCTCCTCTCATTTTCATGACTAATGACTAGTGACTAATGACTAATGACTTCACTAAAGCGGATAGTTTTGATTAAAACTGTCACGAGTAAGTGGCTGTTCTAACTCTAAACCTTCGCCTCCCAAAACTTCTAATTTTTCCCCGTTCACCTCAATGTACACCTTGGCGTTGGGATTTAAAGCCGTGGCTGTGTAAACTACTTGTCCCACGCGCCCAGTCATCGAGGCACTACCTCCTCCACTTTTAAATTCTTCCGACAAATTAACAGTAACGCTATCGTTCTCAACCTCCACACCCACTAATTTCGTTCCTTGTGGGATAGTAGTGGAATTGGTTGCTTCAGTTGGACCTGCTAACAAAGTTTGAAAAGCTGCTTCTAAAATTTGGTTGGGAGAATCCCCAGCTGGTTTTATTGTTATCGGTTGTGGAACTAATTTAAAATTGGTGCCAGTATCTTGTAGCCAATAAACTTCAGCGGGTTTCTCCACAGGATTTGTTTTGGGAGACGGCTCGACAGAATTTGAGATGTTTGGCTGCGGATTTTGGGCTACAGGTTTGTTGGAACTCCAAGTTAACCAAGCCACACCACCACTTACCGCGACAACAGCTGCTATGACAGCTGCTATCACACCATTTGAGATCCCTTTTGATTGTTGCTGTTTCATCTTAAAAACCTTCCTTAAGGCTGAGTATAGTATTTATGTGAGGAGAAGCCTTGCACGAGCGACGGTACTTATGAACCAAGTGTTTCCCAAAATTTAGCGGATGGTTCTATTCTCAGGAATGCTGCAATCTCTAGTTCATTTGGTTTCATACTCAATTTTAGAATTCGCATTTGTACTCCGGCATCTTCCAAAACACGTAAATCTAACCGTTGGTTGATGTTATTTACAATTAATTGGAGTATTTGAGGTGGAACCTCTTCACTATTCAGTGCTACCACTGGGTTGATTAGTTGGATACTTCTACCGCCAATTACCCCAAATCCTGATTCAACTCTCACAGCAATCTTACCCTTGCCTTCATTCTGTAATTCTACTTGGATAAGTAGACGATTGTTTGCTAATATTGATACATTTGGATTAGCTAAATTATATACAGAATGCTTTTGGTTGTTAAGGAATGCTACTGAGTTAATATTCAGTTGTTTTAGCTTGGAGATAAATAGGGGTGATTTTAAAAGTTTATTGATATCCTCCTGAGTAAACACTACTCGTACACCAGCCTGTAAAGGTTGTATTACTTTGTTTTGTCTTTGCCTACGCTTAAGAGACGCCAATTCAATTGCATCGGTTTCTAATTCTAAAACTGCAATACTCAAATCTTGCTTTTTTAACTGCAAAGAGCGCCCAGCAATCCGCACCCTGCCAACTTTTCCTTGCAGTAATTGATAGCTAGGAGTGTTTTCAACTCGCACTTGTAATTGTTCTACCTTAGCAAATTGAGCACGGATGGCATTTTCAGCAGTTCGATCAACCACCAATCCCACAGGCGCAATTAAGCCTAGCAAGCCAGACAGAAGGATTGTGAATAATTCCATACATCAATTTGGGGGAGCAGGGGAGCAGGGGGGCAGGGAAGCAGGGGAGTAGGGGAGAATGAGAATTTATATTCTCCCTCACTCCCTCACTCCCTCACTCCCTCACTCCCTCACTCCCTCACTCTTACCCCTTTTCTTGCTCAATCCACTGCTTAATGGTAGATACAACTTCAGTTATGGGAATTTCGGAAGATGTTCGGCTTTTGCGTTCGACAACTTCGACTTTGCCGTTGGCTATTGCCCGCCCTGTAACAATTCGATAAGGAATTCCAATCAAGTCGGCATCTTTAAATTTAACTCCTGCTCGTTCATCACGGTCATCAAGTAGAGTTTCAATTCCGGCTTGATTCAGTTCGGTGTAAAGTTTTTCTGCGGCTTCTACCTGTTGAGCATCGTTAATGTTGGGGATGGTAACAATTGCGTGGTATGGTGCGATCGCTACTGGCCAAATAATGCCATCTTTGTCGAAAGATTGCTCTACAGCTGCTTGGGCAAGACGAGATACGCCCACACCATAACAACCCATTAATAGAGGTTTGTCTTCTCCCTGTTCGTTAGTATACTTTGCTCCCATTGATTGAGAGTATATGGTTCCTAGTTGAAATATGTGTCCTACCTCAATTCCACGGGCGCTTTGTAAGGTTTGTTCGGGGTTGTGGATAGCGCGATCGCCTGGGAGTGACTTACGTATATCCACTTGGTCATTGGGTAATTTAAAGTTATCTCCCCAATTTGCCCCTACTACGTGGTAGCCTGGTTCATTTGCCCCTGTAACAAAGTTTTTTAAATCAACAACTGTTTTATCTGCCAAGCGCAAGAACTGAGGGTGGAACCCCCCCAACCCCCCCTTATGAAGGGGGGGCGTAACACCCGGAGAAGAGGGGGTGGGGGTGGGGGTAATATAATCATCAGTGAGATCGGGAGCAATGTAACCTAAAGGCAAAGGTTTAGCTGCCCAAGTTTCTTGAGTTTGTGCATCAGGAACTGATAACTTAAGAATAGTCTTAGCGTTATAAGCACCAAGCAACTTTGTCAACTCGTTAAGCAACTTAACTTCATTCACTTCTTGATCGCCGCGAATACTTACCAGCAGCAGCACCGTCGTACCGTTGTCATACACTGCTTGGTAGAGGACATTTTTCACCACTTGGGTAGAAGAACATTTGAGGAAGGCACACAATTTCTCAATTGTGTCTGTCTGGGGTGTTTCCCGTTTTTCAAAGGATGTAAAGGGTGAAGGTTCAGCATCATTGGGTAGAGAAACTGCTTTTTCCACATTAGCAGCGTACTGTCCATCTTCTGTATAGAGGACTTCATCTTCGCCAGCTTCTGCCAGCACCATAAATTCTTGAGAACCAGAACCACCAATCGCACCCGAATCAGCTTGTACACCACGGAAAGCTAAACCACACCGCCGTAGCATGTTACTGTAAGCACGATCCATATCCTGGTAAGTTTTTTTCAGACTTTCTTCATCCACATGAAAGGAGTAAGCATCCTTCATAATGAATTCTCGTCCACGCATTAAACCAAACCGAGGACGGATTTCATCACGGAATTTAGTTTGTATCTGATAGAGATTTAGAGGTAGCTGGCGGTAGGAGTGAATCATATCACGAGCAATTGTGGTAATGACTTCCTCGTGAGTGGGACCGAGTGCTAAATCTTGCTCTCGCCTGTCTGTGAGGGCGAACATAATTCCCTCTGCTTTAGTGTAAGTGTCCCAGCGTCCCGACTCTTTCCATAACTCGGCAGGTTGCAATTGAGGCAAGAGACATTCTTGTGCGCCAGTGGCGTTCATTTCCTCTCGCACGATTTGGGACACTTTTTGCAGTACTCGCCACATCAAGGGGAGATATGCGTATATACCAGCACCGATGCGACGAATGTAACCTGCACGGAGTAGTAGTTTATGACTGGGAATTTCAGCATCTGCTGGATCATCCCTCAGTGTTACGAATAACATTTGTGACAGTCGCATCGTTTGTCCCCTTTCTACATTTAATTGTCTCTATGTCGGTTAAAGTCTAAAGAAAGTATATTTTTGATGATCAGGAGAAAACTACTTTGCCCGATGTAATTCACCAAGCACAACCACCCCTGGAGTTTATCCCACCTGCTTTTAACCCGTTGTTTTTGCGTGGCGTCCAATTGATGTTACCCAGTTGGATACGTTACAGAACAGAGATTAGGCAAATCGAAGCAGATAATGTAGAGGTTTTGGTAGATCTCTATCGCCAGTTTCAAGAGCGAAAAATTCGCTTTTTGCTGGCATTTCGTCATCCTAAAGTGCAAGATCCATTTTGTCTGGGTTACTTGCTTTCTCATATTCTGCCTCGTGTAGCACGACGCAAAGGGATAAAGTTACAGCACCCTATTCATGCTCATTTTATCTATGATCGCGGAATTCCTCTATGGGCTGGCTCCCATGTTGGCTGGATTGCTTCTCAATTGGGTGGTACACCGATCCAGCGCGGTAAGGCAGACTGGACTGGACTTCGTTCTGCCCGTGAGTTGTTTGTCAACGGCAACTTCCCGATGGCAGCAGCACCAGAAGGAGCTACTAATGGACATTCAGAAATTGTCAACCCATTAGAACCGGGGATCGCCCAATTGAGTTTTTGGTGTGCTGAGGATTTACACAAAGGTGGACGAGATGAGCAAGTTCTCATTGTACCAGTTGGAATTCAATATAGTTACCTTGAAGCTCCTTGGGGTGCGATCGCCAATCTTTTGGGCGAACTAGAAACCGTTAGTGGTTTACCTGTAGAGAAGTTGCCGACAACGTCTCTACATGGTGCGCCTACACCAGAATCTCTCTACCCCCGATTGTTAGGTTTATCAGAACATTTACTATCTTTAATAGAAAAATTTTATACTCAATTTTACCACCAAAAACTACCTGTAGGAGATCAAAGTGATCGAAATGAAGCAATAGCCGCTCGTCTCCAGGTACTGTTGAATGTGGTATTACTTGTAGCAGAGCAATATTTTGACTTGCAGCCAAAGGGAAATTTAAATGATCGCTGTCGTCGCGTAGAACAAGCGGGATTTAATTACATTTTCCGAGAAGAATATAAAAATGTGAAAGCACTGTCTCCTGTAGAACGTGCATTAGGCGATCGTGTTGCCGAAGAAGCGAATTTGCGGATGTGGCACATGCGCTTGGTGGAAAGTTTTGTTGCCGTCACAGGCAAGTACGTGCGAGAAAAACCAACAGCAGAAAGATTTGCGGAAACAACTTTACTTATATGGGATATGGTGACTCGCATTAGAGGCACTAACCCCTTCCGGCGTCCGCAGTTAGGTAAACAACAAGTAAAAATGACTATAGGTGAACCGCTATCTGTGTCGGAACGTTACCCAGTTTACAAAGCTTCTCGCCAAGGTGCAAGACAAGCAGTTGCTGACTTGACAAAAGACTTGCAGCAAGCGATGGAAGGTTTGATTGTGAAGGGAGAGTGAAGGCGAGTGCGTTGAAGTCTCATGATTCGTCTTAAGCATCACTGCATAAGTTTATTTAGCTCCAACCTATAGTAAATAGCGGTCTAATTTAATTAAATACCGCTAAGAATCCCTAATACCACAATTCTGAAAAAGAAGAAAATCATGACTCCAATCTATCCAGATTTAAAAAATAAGCATATTTTAATCACAGGTGGTAGTAATGGTATTGGAGAGGCTTTAACTCGATCCTTTGCAGCGCAGGCTCAGGAAGTAACAATTCTTGATCAAGATTACAACAAAGGCTTAGTTATAGCTAAAGAATGTGAAAAATATAACTGCAAAGTCAATGTATATGGTGTGGATTTAACTGATACAAAAGCACTTACCGAAACTTTAGCTCAGATTAAAAAAGAAAAACCAGTAGTGAATGTTCTGATCAATAACGCTGGTTACGATCCGAGATATCCTTTACTATCCATGTCAGAGCAAGAGTGGAATGACTTGTTTCAATTGAATGTAACCCACTATTTCGTTACCTGTCGTGAACTATTACCAGACATGATTAATGTTGGTGGAGGTAGCATCATTATGACAACCTCTCATCAGGTGTGGGTTGCCAATCCAGAGCTGATTGCCTACAGCGCAACTAAAACAGCAATCATCGGCATGGTTCGCAGTCTTGCCACAGCCGTAGGAAAGCATCATATCCGTGTTAACGCTGTGGCTCCAGGATGGATTATGACGGAAAGACAACTCAATCAATGGGTAACACCAGAAGCCATACAAAAGTATCTCGAACAACAATCTATTCCCATCGAACTTTCACCGGATGATTTAGTGGGAACTTATCTGTTTCTTGCCTCAGATACCTCGCGAGCAATTACCCGTCAGACAATAGTAGTCGATGCCGGATATGCTCATAGTTAATTTTGAGTATATTTGACTTTTCGTTATGGTTGTATGCCAGAAGCGCGTTTGTTTTGAATCATCTGCTCAAATTCTTCAATCGAGTTAAGCCGTTTACCTTCTTTGTGAATACGTTGTCCTAATGCATGAAGCGCATCATCGTCCGAAGCGATGTTGCAACACATACTCACGCAGCTGTTGAATTGTCAAGTTTCAATACTCCATCCTAACCTTTTTATTTCCAAGTCAATTTTTTTGATTAACTTTTCTTTTAATGTACCTACCCATGGGATAACCTCTTGTAAAGATGTCAAATCAAAAGGTATGTACACAATATAAATATTTTCTGTACTAGGCTCAATCATTTTAATTAGATAAGTTCGCTCATAATTATCATCATCATTTAATTTATATAATGTATATTCTTTGTATGAATCTAACTCAACAGCTTGTAATTCTTCGAGAATACGTTGGCAATCAAGACTTTGAATTAGAGCTTCGCGTAATTCTGAGTTACTTTCTTCCAAAAACCATTTGGCTTGCCACTGGCTAGGGTGCAGTTTTAAATATCTGTCAGGTAGAGCTACCCCATGATAAGCATAGATACTAAAACTATCAGTAAATTGAATAGCGGCTTCTCCTTCTGTGTGCCCAAGAATGCGTGTATATACGGTATTTAAGTGATCATCACTACTATATTTACATAGCTTTTAAGCCGTAATAGACACAGGCACTTGCCCCAACTACGTAGACAAACCAGGTGAGAAAAAAGCCACTAGCACGACCAACAGAAGGTCCATATGTCTTGATTAAACCATATGCATGAGCAATTCGGGCTACTGTAAATGTGCTTCCTAAAAGCCAAACTAGCCTTGTCGGCGAATGCATTAACTCAAGTGCTATAATTAACAGCAATCCGAGTGGCACATATTCTGCAAAATTCCCATGAGCGCGGACTTTGCGCTGTAAAATACCATCATCATTAGCTTCGTGTGGTAGAAATTTTTTAGTCCAGCTTTCAACTATGGCTGCCCAGGCACTTGGGTTATCAAGGGGGTCTGGTTGCATCGTGACATCTTCTTTTGACTCACCATGCCAAATCCTTGTTCTTACTCGTTCTGTTGCGGCAATGTAGGAAAGCACAAAGGCAATGAAACCGTTAAGCCCAATAAAGAGAGTTGAGATCGGAATAATATTTTGGTTCATTAGAACATTTGGATGCTAATTAACGAAGCTTTCGGAGAATCAAATGAAAAATAGAAAGCGTAACTAAGATATTGCTGATTGTTACTAAGTTTAGCGATCGCTCTCTACTTTGTCTTGCCTATTCTTCCGAAAAATGTCCTAATCTTCCAACAAGTTCAAATTAGCAAATCAGTATCTCCTTGCCGCACAGGGACTTTTGTCCGTTCACTGTAACGAAGTATTATGTCATGGCAACTGATTACGCCATTTATTTGGATCTTGAGAACTGTGAAAAACAGAGTAGACAATAATTGTATTATCCAAATACTCGTAGAAAACAACGTAGGGAAAGCGTCGAACTACAGCCCTTCGATAGTTCTCGTGAACTAACCGATACATCTGTGGATTTCGCCTAATGAGTTGGATACAAGCATCAACACAACGAAGAAAATCTTCACCCAAGCCAGGTTCCTGCTCTTCATACCATGTATAAGCTTCAGCAGCATCCTGTTCTGCTTTTGGTAAAATAATCAGATCTCTAAGCATTTTGTCTTTGATTGCGAATTCGTTCTTTAGCTTCTTCCCATGAACTTCCTGAGTCTGGATTCTGCAAGTAGGCAGCTTTCCTTCTGGCAAGTTCTTCTTTTTGCCACTCTAGTACAGGAATCTGTTCGGGAGCAGAGGCAATGCTATCCCACAAATCCTCGACAAGTTGTATCTTTTCTGAAAGGGCTAATTCAAACACCTTTTGAAACTCAGCGTTCATTTTGACCTCGCTCGCGAAACTAGCTATAATGCTTTTAGTCTAACATTAAAACAGCATGTCCCTGTATACTTTGGGTGTCATTGAGGTGTATTGGCGAAACACTCTGGTGAAATGACTTTGATTTTGAAACCCAACTTGATGGCAAATTTCTACAAGTGTTAAATCCTGGCTAACTAATAGCTGCTTTGCTTTTTCTATCCGGCATTTATTCACATATTGATGAGGTGATAGTCCTGTAGATTGTTTAAATAAACTGGCAAAATAATGAGGACTTATTTGGACTAAAAAAGCAAGTTCAGCTAAGTTTAAATTTTGGTCTAAATGCTCGTTAATATAAGTGATTACTTTCCTCAGTTTATGCTTGGGCAATCCACCTATATAATTCTGAATTCCCTGTGAGCGTGAACAATATCTTCTAATTAGATGCATCGAAAGGGCAGTTGCCATTGATTCGGCATAAAAACGACTGTCTGCTCCTGCTACTTCTAACTCAGATTTTAGTGCCAATCCCATGTGCTGGATTAATGGATCGTGTACTTTTAACTGAGGTACAAGTTCAATTTGTGCATTTACAGCATCAGTGGCACGAGTAAGAGTTGTCGGCTCAACAAAAAGATCGATCAGGGGAACTTCTCTGTCAACTTGTGCTTTGGGAAAGGGTTGACTCGCTGGGAAAATTCCAACATCACCCTTGGTGTAATCTACATGTTGCCAACGCCCGTTTAGCATATAGCTAACACAACAATCGTCAAGTGTGATGACGATCAAGTGCTGACTTAATTGCATGGACGGCATTTCATCAGCGGGTTCTAGTTCATAGATGAGGTGTAAGCTATCCCATCCCGCTGCGTAGCTGGAGAGTAGATGCTCGTGGTGCGGAGGTTCGTCGTCGGACACGATCGCTCTTTTAGCTATAATTAATTGTTTCCAGTTTACTACGAAGATGAGTTGCATGAAACTGGAAACAATTTGATTAATGTAGCATCACTTTTTGAGAGAGAATGGTTGATGAGCGGATAAAATTCAGGCTACTTTTTCATGCTACTAATCCAGAACGAAGAGCACGTACAGCAGCTTGAGTACGATCATCAGCACAGAGTTTGTTCAGGATATTGCGAACGTGGGTTTTGACTGTACCAACTGTGATATAAAGTTTTTCCGCAATCTGCCCGTTGCTACAACCTGCGACAATTAACTCTAGAATTTCGAGTTCTCGTTGTGTGAGTGGGTAGGTTTCTAAAACTTGCTCGTATTCAGAGGGCAATGCTTCAATTTTCACGGTTTTGGGTTTGTCAGATTGCTGATCCATGGGCAACCCTTGCCGCATTTGCTGTAAAACTACGTTAGCGATCGCCGGATCGATCCATGAGTTACCAGTATGAGTTGCTTGGATTGCTTCTGTCAACTTATCTATACTGGTATCCTTCATGTAGTAAGAGTCTGCCCCTGCTGCAAATGCTGCTAGTACTGCATCCTCTGTATGATCCATCGTCAGTACGAGAATTTTTGTATTATTTTCTCCTGTTTCTGCTTGAAACTGCCTAAATTTCCGTGTCAGTTCTATCCCATCCATGTCTGGTAAGCCTATGTCCACAACAGCTACATCTGGCTTTGCTGTTTCGAGCAACTTTAATCCCTTGGTAGCATTTGCTGCTTCCCCTACAACTTGTAGTGCGCTGTGTGACTGTAATGCTGCTTTTAGCCCCATCCTTGTCAGGTCATGATCTTCAATTAAAACAATACTGATTTCGCTCATCTTTACTCTCTCTGTGTATGAATTGCATCTGTCGGAAGCCGACCTGTACGCTAACTGTTTTTTTTATTTTCCAAAACCTAAGATAGATGATATTTTGACAAATTTGCATCCACCGATAGAGATAAGGGTTTATGTTTCTTTTGTCTTATTATGTATGCCAAAATCTTGCTGGAGATATAGGTTCACTTTATAAATGGTAATAAGTTGTTACTTATGTTAACTATTGACCTTTGACAGAGCAAGACAATCGCGATCGCGGCTGTAGAATTTGGCAATTTGTTAGCACATTAGCTTATTCTCATTTTATCTATATATTTATATTCTTAATAAAATTTAGCAACCAAGTGATGAAGAACATGTTTCAATCATGCCTAAAAATTACTCAACCCAGTAAATTTACTCATTCTGTTTCCTAACTCCTGACTCCTACAGCACTATCTATTGGTAGGCTTTTCGGGGCGTATATGTCAGACCAATGGGTGAAGACAGTTTTTGAGCTACTACTTTACAATTACATTTGACCTGGTTAGGTTTTTTGCCAAAATCAGGCTCAACTCAGGATTCTTCAGCAAAATAGTATGCTGTTTGCTAATTATTCAATCATGATTGAAAGCGATCACTTATCATCCTGAAGACGGTATTTAAGTTGTGTAATCGAACAAGGGATGCAGGTTGAATTAAATCGCTAGTAATAGTGACAATCTTGAATAATCTAATACTAAAGGAGGATGACAAAAAATAAATATTAAATTAAACATAAACATTTACTCGAAAAAGATATTATTTGGTCTTTAATTTCACAGAACTTTCTGTGATTTAACATTTAAAATTATTCAATAAATAAAAAAGAAACAGAAGTGCTTTTGTACGTAATATAGAGCCAACAATGACACAAGTAGGTTAATACAAATAAAGTTAACTAATTAGGTTCATATTTTATCCGTTTTCATTAGTATTGGTTTCCGACTTATTTAGCAGAATTGACACAGTTGTATATATTTTTGCTTACCTACTTATAAAAAAGAGGATATGATAGCGAAGTCAGAAATAAAATGGAACAAAAGCTGGAAATTTTAGTAATAGATGATGACGAAGTAGACAGAGAGGTATTACGACATACCTTGTTAAAGACAGGTATTAAAATAGAATTGTCAGAAGCTGTAAATAGTAATAGTGCGATCGCTGCTAGTAATGAAACTTCTTTCGACTGTATCTTCCTCAATTATCACTTCCTAGCTCAAGAAAGCTTAAATTTAATTAATAAATTGCAATCACAATCAACTACTGTTCCTGTAATAATTTTAGTTGAAAGCGTAAATGAACAAATAGCTGTAGAAATTATCAAAGCAGGCGCAACAGACTACATTTTAAAATCTAGAATATCTGCAGAAGTAATAGCACAAGTTTTACGCAGTGCAGTTCGGTTATCCCAAACACAAAAGCAATTAGTCGAAGTAAATCAACAGTTAAGAGAAACCCAAGAGATAATCATTCGCCAAAACCAAGAAATAGAGGTACAAAGACAACAAATTGAACTGCAAAACCTGAAATTAATAGAAGCATCACGAGTAAAATCGCAGTTCTTGACAACAATCTCTCATGAACTGCGAACTCCAATGAATGCTATAATTGGTTTCTCACAGCTTTTGCTACGTCTAAAGTGTGGAGAGCTTTCACGTCAGCAAATAGACATGTTAGAGCGAATATTGAAAAATGGCAAAAATTTGCTCATACTGATTAATGAAATTTTGGATTTTTCTCGGCTAGAGGCAGGAAAGTTAGACATTAAGCCAGAAATATTTGATTTAGTCAAGGTGATAGATGGTGTAGTGCAAGAAATGCGCCCCTTGGCAGAAGAAAAAAATTTAACATTGATGTTAAAAACTGAACTGCCTAACCCTATAGTGTTTAACGATCCTACTCGTGTGCAACAGATGCTGATCAACCTGCTTTCTAATGCCATCAAGTTTACAGACTGTGGTAATGTGGAAGTTGAGGTTAAGGAACTGCCCGGAAATAAGTTGGCGATCGCTGTTAAGGATACCGGAATTGGCATCGCTCCCAAGGATATCAAAAGTATTTTTGAAGCCTTCCGGCAAGTAGATCAAAGCACCACCCGTAAATATCCGGGTACTGGATTAGGTTTACCAGTCGTGAAAGCACTAGTACAAATGATGTCTGGCAAAATTATTGTAGAAAGTAAGTTGAATGAAGGCTCAATTTTTCAAATACAACTGCCACGCCAAATATCATCTTCTCGGCTTGACAAACAAGAAGTAACCAATCATAGTGATTCGGTAAAAAATATAAAGCAGTACCAAGCTCGTCAGTTGACTCAACAACAGATACGAGAAGAGGGAAGATAGTAAGATCACGAGTAAAAAAGTATAAATTATTCTATAGTAAGTTATGTTATCCGCGCAGACAGATAAAGTAGAACGTATTCTCGCCATCGACGACACCCCAGATAATCTCATCTTGCTTCAGACAATTCTGGAAGTAGAAGGATATGAAGTAGAATTAGTAGCTGATGGAATAACAGGGCTGTCTCGAATTGCTTCTTCTGCGCCCGATCTAATTATGCTAGATGTGATGATGCCAGGAATGGATGGCTATGAAGTAACACGTCGCATCCGTAGTAACCCAGAAATACCTTATATTCCAATTCTATTGTTGACAGCTTTTCATGAAACCAGTGTAGTGCAAGGTTTGGACGCGGGAGCAGATGACTTTATCCGCAAACCATACGATCAAGACGAGCTGATGGCAAGAGTGCGATCGCTGTTGCGTCTCAAGCATAGTATAGACGAACAACGAAAAATGGCACGTCAGCGGGAAGATTTTGTTTCGCGTCTAACTCATGATTTGCGTACCCCCTTAGTAGCAGCAGATCGAATGCTCAATTTGTTTCAACAAGAAGCTTTCTGCGAAATATCGCCAGAAATGAAACAGGCGATTGCTGCCATGTTACGTAGTAACCACAATTTAATGGCAATGGTAAATAACCTCCTCGAAGTGTATCGCTTTGAAGCAGGTAAAAAAACTTTGCAATTTGAAAATTGTTCGCTCAGGGAAATAGTCGAAGAGGTAGTTCAAGAACTAAATCCTCTCGCGATTGAAAAAGGCTTAACTATAGATGTAGATGTCAGTGACTTAGATCAACGTGGTAAAAATGCTGGTATAGTAATGGGCGATCGGTTAGAATTACGACGAGTTGTCAGCAATTTACTGGGAAATGCGATTAAGTTTACAGATATAGGCGGTGTGAATATTCGCCTTTTTGAATCAGATCATTGGGTAACAATTGAAGTAAAAGATACAGGATATGGTATTGCTCCAGAAGATCTGCCTTACTTGTTTGAGCGATTTCGTCAAGGCAAAAATAAACGCGCAGGTAGTGGTTTAGGATTGCATTTGTCCCGTCGCCTTGTTGAGACACACGGCGGAACGATAGAAGTTTCCTCTGAGTTAGGTAAGGGCAGTATATTTACAGTGCGCCTCAAAGGTATTTAATTTTCATGACTAAGTTAACTTATGCCCAGAGGTTAACTTGTCTTACATAAAATACTACGTTGGGATGGTGAAATTGACTAATGCTTACCTCTACTATATAAATAATCATTCATCACCTAATCTTAAACTTTTAAATAATGGTTTTGAACCATTACAAACTATTCATAAATTAAGCAATGACGGCACAAACTCCAACTCGTGGGCAAGTAGAAAGAACTTTAGCACAGCGTGTTCAAGCTTTATATCGAGATCAACTTGGGCATCAACCTAGTAAGGTAACTTGCCAGTTGTCAGAGCAAAATGTAGTATTTGTACTTGAAGATTCTATTACTCAACCAGAGTTGCTACTTGCTCAAACGGGTAGGTTAGAATTAGCTGAGCAAGTACACTCAGATTTAGATAACGCCATTCAGCCGCAAATAAAGGCTTTGATCGAGGAGACTCTAAATGTTCCTGTAATTGATCTATTAAGCGATGCCACAATCAATACAGGTCGTACTGGAATTATTGCTCTTTTGACCAATACGCCTACACTTCGTAATTCTACTTCCAGTAATAAAGGAAATAAAAAGAATTCTTCCAGTAAAACAAACCCAGAAAAATCTCCCTAAGAAAAACTTAGAACTAAGCTGACAGAGAATAAAGTTTTTTGCAAAGGTAACGACAAACCATACTCTCCAAATCTTCGATCATGTAGGGCTTACTAATGTAATCGTCAAAGCCGGCTTTCAGAATTCTTTGTTTATCCTCACTACTAGCTAAAGCTGTAACTGCGATCGCTGGAATGTTACGTGTTTGTGGTTCTTGTTTAAGTTGATTTACAACATCTAGCCCACTTAAACTTGGTAATAAAATATCCAGAAGGATTAAGTCTGGCTGATACTCTTTAGCCACTAGTGATGTTGTAGAACTGTCGTTTTGACAAATTAATTTACAGCCGAGAGCTTCAAGGGCATAACTCATCAGTTGTAAATTATCATCGTTGTCTTCAACTGCTAAAATTAGAGGAGGTTTGTCGTCATGCTTGTTTTGCTTGCTCACAAATGCATGTGCCAGTTTCATTTCTTCTCCCGAAGATTTGTTTGCATTCATAGTCTCTTTTTAGAGAACAAACGAGGCAATACGCAAACGGTTTGATAGCGTTCGCTTTGGACTGGCTCGCGTTTCCAGATTGCGTTTTTAAGTATCTTACTCGCCTGCTCTAATGGGCGTCAATATTGCCCCTAGCTTAGACAATGAGAAGACACACCCTAATTATAGGCAAAATAGCCTGAGAATATAGCAGACAACTTATAAAGTATTCATATATTTAAGAAAAACTTAATAATGTTTATCTAATCACTGTAGAGACGTTCCACCGGAACGTCTCTACTATGTCTAAATTAATGCTGAAGTTGTTTAATCAAATCGAGAACTTGCCGATAATACTCTTGTTTCCCTTCGAGCTGATAAATGTCAGCAGATTTCTGAAAATCCTCAATTGCGCCTTGATAGTCGTCAAGATTACGCCGGATGTCAGCTCGGATAATGTAAGCAGAAGCCCAATGCGGTTTAAGTCGTAAGGCTTGATTCAAGTCAGCCAGCGCTCCTTGTAAGTCTCCCACTAAAGAGCGGCTACGACCTCGATTATACCAATCTTCACAAAAGCTGGGTGCGATCGCAATGGCACGATTGTAATCTTCGCTTGCTCCTTGATAGTCTTGAAGGGCGTAACGAGCATTACCGCGCTCACTATAAATTGCTGCTGATTTAGGATCAATGCGCAGAGCTTGGGTGTAATCTTCTACCGCTCCCAGGTAATCTTGTCTGGCATAGCGGATAGAACCTCGATTATAATATGCCTCCATCAGATTGGGATTAAGTTTTATTGCTTGAGTATAATCTGCCATTGCACCTTTTTCGTCTCCCAAACAACGACGAGCATTACCTCGGTTGCAGTATGCATCGGGAAAGTTTGGTGCTATCTTAATTGCTTCAGTGTTATCGTCAATCGCGCCTTTGAAATCTTTGAGGGCATCGCGGACAATTGCTCTTCCATAGTATGCTTCAGCTAAATTAGGATTAATCTCTAATGCTTGAGTGTAATCGGCAATTGCGCCTTGATAGTCTCCCAAACGACGATGAGCATGAGCGCGAAAACCATAAACTAAAGCCAGTTCCGGATTTTGCTGCAATGCGCAGTTAAAATCTTCGATTGCGCCTTGATAGTCTCCCAAATCAGCACGCAAAAAACCTCTTCTATAGTACGCTTGTACGTCTTGAGGGTTAAGCTTGATTGCTTGACTAAAATCTTGAATTGCGACTGTATTATCCTTGAGGTGATAGCGGACAAGACCCCGATTATAATAACCTAGTGCAAACGATGGGTTAATTTCTACTGTTCGGTTGTAATCTTCAATTGCTCCCGAATGATTACCCAAAGCGTAACGGACATTTCCTCTGTTATAATAGGCGATGGCAAGTTGGGGATCTAGTTGCAACGCTTGGTCGTGATCGGCGATCGCCCCCTTGTAGTCTCCCAAAGTATAGAGAACATTTCCCCGATTGCTGTACACTGCGGCAAAGGTGGGTTCAAGTTCTAAAGCTGAGTTGAAGTCTTTAATTGCGCCTTGATGATCCCCTTGCTCATACCGAGCCAAGCCGCGATGATGATAAGCATGAGCTAAATCTGAATTGATGTGGGTAGCCAAATCTGGAGCAATTTTGATTGCTTGTTGATAATCTTCAATCGCTTTATGATATTTGCCCAGTGCAAAGTGAGCAATCCCCCGACTTTGATAGGATACAGCTAGTTGAGGATTGATTTGTAATGCTAAGTTGTGGTCGGCGATCGCTCCTGTATAATCTTCTAAATAGTATCTATTATTACCTCTATTACAGTAAGCTTCAGCAAAATTAGGGTTGAGTTGTACTGATTGATTAAAGTCGCCAATAGCCGCATAGTAATTTTTTAAACTGCTTTGAATACAACCTCGGTTATAGTAAGCTTCAGCACAGTTAGGATTTAGCTTGAGTACCTGGTTGTAATCTGCTACCGCCCCTTGATAATCTTGTTGTAAACTTTTACTCAATGCCTGGTCGAAATATTCTTCCGCATTCATTTGGTTGACGCAAAGTGTATAAATTTGATTGATGTACTCCCACCCCTGATGAGGAGGCGGGTTTTTCTGATTACTTTTTGGCGATCGCACCCAACATACCTGATTGCTTTAAATATGCCAAAGGTTCCAGTTCAGAAGCATATATTTGTATTTAACACAGTAATTTTGAGATTTTCTTAGTATTCTTTAGTTCCCAGATAATTGCGTGTCACTGCTTTTAGCCACACTACTTACATATAAGCAGTGTGGTTGAATTACGTATAAACTCTCCAGTACTGATTGGCTCATCAAACAATCTTTACTAAGTATTGCCTCTACGTAAGATTACTTTGTCAACAATTATGAAAAAATAATTTTACCTGATATTATACCAAAAATTATATCAAGTTGATTGCAAAAATCAGGGAGTAGGGGAGTAGGGGAGAAAGGGAGTGGGAATTTTATATATAAGATGCGTGTGGTTCGTTGATGGGTTCTTTGGAAGTCTCTAGTGTATGTAGGGTGTTCAAAGACAAAAGCCCGAAACCTACTTTTGAAGCAATATCTAGTAGGGTATAAGACATTGCCTCTCCACTTTGACCAAAGACATTGATCCCTTCTGGACTAAGAATCCATACAATTGGGTAGAGTGTCCACAGTATTAGATGCACAGTTACTAACTTGCGGAATGCTTGTTTGGATGTGGGATGTTTTCTTTCCGCTTCTTGACAGTAGGGTGCCAATAAGTAAAAAATAGCTACGTAAGCACCGCAACTAAAAATGTACCAAATATAACTAATAGTTTTAGGTGAAATTGTGGCGACAAAGCCAGTAGCAATCATCTAAGCATTTGCGCCTAACCCAAAAAAAAGACAACCCAGTGTCATGCTGATGACACCAATCCACAACCAAATTTGAGTCATTGGATAGCTATATATAAGTAATATTTGTAATTTTGCCAGTTTTTATTTTGGATAAAATACTTCTAAATACAGATTTTCATTTACCTAAATACGTATTAAAAATTATCCTTGGGCAGATTATGACTCTAAAATACATCCCCAGATATTGCACCATAATTTTTGTCAGCCAAGAAATTTATTTCTTGGCTGAAAGCTCAAGTCAGAAGACATCTGACTAAGTACCTCTCTAAGTCCGTTAAAACGGACTTGAGCTATTAGCCCTTACATAAGTCAAGGCGTAATATTATCAAGATTTTTTGACAATTCCAAATTAGAGGTAAAGACCATGAGAAATTATACTGACAAAGATTTAATTTCACGTCAAATCATTGATGAATGTCTTCAAAGAAGAGACTTGAGTGGATGTGACTTAAGTGGAATAGATTTGAGAGCAGTTGATTTAAGTGGAATAAATTTAATCGAAACAGATTTACGCGGTGCAAATCTGAATGGAGCTATCCTATGTGGTGCAAACCTAAGCGGAGCAAACTTAATGGGAGCTTCTATACAATCAGCTAAATTATATGAAGCTTCTTTATGTGAAGCTAATTTAAGTGAAGCTAATTTAAAAGGTGCAAATTTATGTGGAGCTTTTTTGTGGCGAGTAAAATTAAATAGAAGTGACTTATGGGGAGCTTCTTTATGTAATGCTGACTTAAGCGAGGCTGATTTAAGTGAAGCGACATTAATTGAAGCGACATTAATTGAAGCGAATTTAGTCAGAGCGAATCTCACAGGGGCAAGGCTTTGTGGCGCAACGCTAGTAGAAGCTAATTTATATCAGGCAAATTTAACTAGTACGGACTTAACTTGGACAAACTTAACTTCGTCTAACTTGAGTGAAGCAAACCTATGTTCGTCAAAACTCACTTATACTCTTCAGTGGGATACAATCATGCCCGATGGAACAATTCACTATCCACAAATAGCATTTTTTTAACCCCGAATCTCTGTAGAGACGTTCCGGCGGAACGTCTCTACAGATTGCTGGCGGAACGTCTCTACAAATTTCAAAATTGACGTTGTGAAAAAATTAGGATAGCGATCGCCAATAGCATGACAATGTATATTAAGCCATAGCCTGCATTAGTCAATAAAGCATTTGTTTCCGGTAGTGCCGCCAAACCATATACTGCCTGATTTTTCAGATCCAATCTTGATAAATCTGGTAATATGAGATATAAAGCTTGAGTCAGGCGTTCAATCCCAGGACTGCTACCTAAACGACCAAGTTGTAGTAAATCTTGAGTAATATTCCCCATTAAGTAAATCCCAAAGGTTAAAGCTGTCGCTAACAGAGAACTGGTAAAAACACCCAAGGTAATAGCCACAGCAGTAACTAAGGAAAGTTGCAAAAATAAGAAAATTGCTGCTAATAAAATACTTTGTGTTGGATAAGCGATTTTTTCCAATTGTAAAAATACTAAATAAATCACTGTCATTGCCGCAATGAGTACGGCTAGTACCGTTAACAAGCCCGAATATATGCCGATGATAAATTCACTACGGCTAACGGGTTTGGCAATTAATACCAAAATTGTCCGTTTTTCTATTTCTTTGTTAACTAATCCTGTACCAACAAAAACAGCAATAATTAAACCGATTGCACTCATTGCCGCTAAACCAAAGTCTAAAAAAATTTTTTGTTCTGTTGTCGCGGCAAATTCGGGAAGTAAGCGCATAGCTGCTGCTAGTATTAAAGCATAAAAACCAATAATGTAAAGGATGCGATCGCGCACTGCTTCGCGAAATACATTTGTGGCTATTACGGAAATTCTACCTAAATTCATGGCTAGTATGATAATTAAATCGGAATGATGTACAGACGCTCCGGCGGAGCGTCTGTACTTTACTGCTGGGGTGGAGGTGCTCCTTGAATGACTTTTCCGATCGGACCGCATTGAATTTCTGCTACTATAACTGTTTGTTCTGTACTAGTAGTGTCTGTGTTTTTTGGTACTGCGATCGGATCGATCTGACAAGATTTTGTCAGATAATACCCACCTGGTTTAGAACTAGGACCACTCCATATACTTAATAAATCTAGTTTGTACTCATTTTTGTTCTTAGGATTAGGATTTGATATGCGTGGTTCAACTCGCCATAAAAACCTTTCATCATATTGTGCTAGTTCTTTTGCTATGACTTCTCTGCCTATTCTAGCTACTCTTTGTCTAGCGTCAAATAACCATTGTTCTACTTCCGACCAAGGTTTTTTAGATATTTGTTCTTCTATTACTGGTTGGATTTTATCTAAAATTACCACACCATTTCTTGGTCCTACCACTACATCATCTGTTCTCAAGATAAATGTACTACGCTGAAAGTTATCAGTTTGTATGCTGGGATATTCATTTAACCAATCATCAGTCACAAAGTAAAACCCTATCCAGCAACTAATTACCATACAACAGCCAATTAAAACTATAATTTTCTGGCGTTCGTCTATCTTGGGAACCTGAGTTTTCGACTCTGTACCTGTTCCTTCAACAAACTCTGCGCTAGCAGCAATTAATGCTGAAATTGTTGGCCAGAGAACAATAGTTCTGGGTGTAATTACATCATTTTCTCTTCCAAAAGCCAGAGTACTTACTAAAAACCCAGTAATCACTGCTCCAATTGGCATATTAGTACCAGGGATGAGTATAGGGTTATCAGTAGTATACCAAGAAGTTCCGGCTATGAGAAATAACCAGCCTAGAAATGAAACTATATCTTTTACATATCCAGTAGAAAGAATCGACATTATCCAAGAAAAAATACTTAAGTAAATTAAAGTTTGCCAAGAATAAGCCCTGGGTGGGACTAATAGTCTTCTAATCCGCTCATAAACGTCTTCAACAATTTTGAATACGTTGAGCAGATCTTTTAAAATTAAATTCATATCTTCCTCCTTAATATTTATTACAAGTTTACTGAACGTAGGAATAAAATAAAGACGATTAAAGTATAGCTAATAGAATTAGCTATTAATACAGTAGTGACTAAATTAGTATTTTGTAATTTAAAGCGATATGTCCTTCTGGAGATACGTCCTGTATTAGTTGGCAATTCTTCTTGCTTTTCAGGTTCCATCAAAAGTAATATAAAAAACCGTAAAAGAAAGTATTTGACAATAAATGTAGTAAAGAAAGTGATAAAAGCAGTTAAAACAACAAGAGACTGTATGTTATTTGAATGGAATCTATTAAAAAATATGTAACTAATTAATTCAGATTGCAAACTTACTGGTAAGATTGGATTTATAATAAAAAAGACAATCCAGCCAATTACATTGGAAATAAGGTTAATAGATATGCCATAAAAAATACTAGTCTTTTTATCAAATTTTAACCTTTGATATAAGATAAACGATTCTGCAGGTATTGCAACAAGTAGAAATAAGAAATTAAACAATATTGCCCCAAGGGGAAAAATTCTGGGAAGAGAGGGAATTTCAAACATAAACAAGTAACGTAAAGGTGTACCTATGAGAGTATAGCTGTAATCAGAGCGCTCATAGCCGAGCTTCTGACTTTAAATTTACAGCCTGCGCACACCTACACAGAAGTCCTACAGGTAGGACATATGGTGTTCGCACGGCGTCTGGGCTTGTATCTACAACTTCTACCATCTTTTGGTTCAGTGTATGTTCTTGTTTCTTTTCTTCATATATTTCGCTGAGCGCACCCCGCATCCTTTCTCACTACTATAATCCCTACCCAATAATACAAAAACTTGAGTAATATTAAAGACTGCCACGTTACAGCTTCTGGAAAAATGACAAGGAACGGTATCGGTATTCGCACGGCACAAATACGCCCCTCACGGCCCAGAGGTCAAATTCATGTCTACGATGGGGCAGGAAAAGGTAAATCGCAAGCGGCTTTGGGAGTAGTTTTACGTTCAATCGGCTTAGGAATCAATACACCGCACTATTCTAACCGCGTCTTGCTACTACGGTTTTTAAAAGGTCCAGAACGAGATTACGATGAAGATGGGGCGATCGCTGCCTTACAACGGGGATTCCCACACCTGATCGATCAAGTCCGTACTGGGAGAGCCGAATTTTTTGGCCCACAAGAAATCACTGCCTACGATCAAACTGAAGCAGCGCGAGGTTGGGACGTGGCTAAAGGTGCGATCGCCAGTGGTTTATACTCAGTAGTAGTGTTAGATGAAATTAACCCCGTCCTCGATTTAGGTTTACTGAATGTCGATCAGGTGGTGCAGACACTTCAATCTAAACCCCAAGAATTAGAAATAATTACTACTGGGCGTGCCGCACCACAACAGTTACTAGATATTGCTGACTTGCACTCAGAAATGAAACCCCATCACCACACAGCAGCAGTAGCACAGGGGATACAAGGTATAGAAATTTACACAGGAGCAGGTAAAGGTAAATCTACTAGTGCTTTGGGTAAAGCTTTGCAGGCAATTGGTAGAGGAATTAACCATCCAGGTTCTACTCGTGTGTTGATTATGCAGTGGCTAAAAGGTGGCACTGGCTACACGGAAGATGCAGCGATCGCCGCTTTGCAGCAGTCATATCCAGAAGTGGTAGATCACCAACGCTGTGGACGAGATGCGATCGTTTGGCGTAACTCTCGCCAAGAATTGGACTATGTGGAAGCCGAGCGAGGTTGGGAAATTGCCAAGACGGCGATCGCATCTGGATTGTATAAAACTATTATCCTTGATGAACTTAATCCCACCGTTGACCTAGAACTACTCCCCGTTGAACCAATTGTCCAAGCTTTACTACGTAAACCTCGCGATACTGAAGTTATTATCACAGGTCGCTGCCAAAATCAACCGACCTACTTCGACTTAGCCAGCATTCACTCTGAGGTATACTGCCACAAACACTATGCTAATCATGGCGTAGAGCTTAAGCAAGGGGTAGACTTTTAACTATGGATAATAATTCGCTCGACTTGTTGACAGGGGGAATTGCGATCATCATACTTCTCGGTGGCTTCCTCATGATGTTTACCACTATTTTCACCACTAAGCGCAAGTAAAAAATTAGAACCCCGGTTTCTTAGAGAAACCGGGGTTCTTTGCTAGATAAAATTAAGTATAATTAAAATTTAGGATTGGTGCTGGTGTTGTGCTATGTCTGCCTCAGCCGCTAAAGTTATTCAATATGCGATCGCGAATCTACGTCAATGGCAAACCGCTACTTGGCAAGATTACGTAGCTTTGCGCGATGATCCAAAACTTGAGAGAATAAGGCTATTTTTTGACGAAGGTTGGCTTTGGGTAGATATGGGGGCAGAAGGTATTAATCATGCTAGTATTAGTGACCTCTTCACAATGCTATTTTTTATTTGGTCTACTCAAAGACCTGAACAAGTTTTCAGTTCTTTAGGGCGTTGTTTATTAGAGAAGTCCCCTTTAAAAGCTGGTGCGCCCGATTTAGTACTTTACTTGGGAGAAGACTACCCCCGTTGGCAGCCAGGAGAACCGCGTCGGATCGATCTGCACCAGTGGCTAGCACCTAATTTAGTTGGTGAAATTTCCGACACGACATTGACAACAGATCTTGATGAGAAGAAAAAAATTTATGCTTCTTTGGGGATTTCTGAGTATTGGGTGATTGATGTTCGCGGTCAGCGAGTGTTTGCATTTCAGTTACAGGATGGTAAGTATACTGAATGCACTGAATCTGTAGTACTCCAAGGTTTACCCATTTCTCTATTAAACCAAGCTCTAGAGCGCATGAACAAAGAGGCAAACACCCGTGTTGCAGCTTGGTTGGCGCAACAAATTGCTAGTTTGCCTACCAAGACTTGATCCCCACGCACGCCCCCGTTAAAAAGGAGGGTTTGATGCCCCCCTTGGTAAGTGGGGTTGGGGGGATCTGCTCACTTATGCTGAACAGAGCAATAAGCAAGGGTTTGCCAAGGACTGCGAGGCGTAGCGGTGGGAGAATCGGCTGTGAGAATTACTTCGCCTTTTTCGTTTACTACCCACCCAGTAGCTTCGACAATTCGTTTTGGTGTGGTGGTTGTGCTGGTAACAGTTCGATTAAAGCTATTTTCCCTACTAGGTTTGAGCGATACCCAATCAACTTGTACGGCATCAGGAGTTAGAATGTCTCGGGGATCAGTAGGTAAGCCACCGCGCCCAGTGATGACGAAACTACTTTGAGCATAATTGGGACTGTCGCAACCTTGGGCAATCTCCGTGTCAATTGGTATTGTTGGCAAGTTAACTAAGCCACTACTGGGGTCGATTTCGAGTGTGTTGAGTTCCACAGTACCGTCCACGCCAAACGTTGAACTAGCAGTGATGTCACTTAGGGAAGTTGTATTTGGGCGAGGTAGAATACCAAAGATACCAGCAGCTTCTATATCCACACTCCCGCCTTTACCTGTGTAAGCATTAGCAGTGATGTCGCTATCTTCACTAGGGACAGCAACAATAAAACCATTAGGAGCGTTAATTTTGATGTTGCCGCCGTCTCCTGGCTGCTGTGCTGTACCTGCGGTGGAGGATATTTGGCTACCATCACGCATTAGTAAGAGGTCTTTTAATGATATAGTAATGTCTCCCCCATTACCCGATGTAGTTTGCGAAGTAATACTTCCCCGGTCAAGACTGAGAGAATTTGCTTGTACTTGAGTATCACCTGCCCTTCCCAGTTCAGTGCTGCTACTAGTTATTTGTGCGCCATCTTTGATAGTCAACTGCTCAGTGTCAATCATCAAATTCCCGGCATCTCCCACGCCTGTGGTTTCTGTTGTCAAAAGGCTGGGCTGACCATTAGCGGAGATACTAATAACCTCTACAGAGTCAGAGGCTCTCACCATTACGCTTCCTCCTCGTCCCTCGCGTTCAGTACGGGCAGACACAATTGCTCCATCTGAGACTTGCAATTTCCCAGTGTTAATTGTTAATTCTCCTGCAGATCCGATACCTGTAGTTCCAACAAGCAAGCCGCTTCTGACCTGACTATTTGCCGATGTTCCAATCAGTTGCACCGACTCGGAAGCATTCACACTCAACGTCCCTCCCGACTGAGCCGAGCCTACATTGGAAGTTGAAGCTCTTGCCCCATCCCGGACAATTAACTGCCTCGTTGCGATCGTCAAGTCTCCAGGTTTGCCGGAACCTCGAGCCAAAGCAAACAGACCACTAGGAATCGGATCATCTACTGATGTTGATGTTCCAATCAGTTGCACGAAATCAGAGGCAGTTACAACCAACGTACCCCCTTGCCCCGAACCTGCGGTAGAAGTTGAGACTACTGCCCCATCCTGAACAATCAATCGCCCAGTTTCAATCCTTACCGAACCGGCATTTCCGGAACCATCACTCTGAGTTGATATGCCACTAGGCTTACCATCTACTGAAGTTCCACTTAGTTCTACTGAGTCAGAAGCTCTTACAGTCACATTCCTCCCAAGTCCCTCAAAAGTACCAGCTGCTAAAAGCGCCCCATCTCGGATCATCAACTTCCCAGTGTCAATCGTCAAATCTCCACCAGTCCCAACACCATCATTCTCAGCTGACAAGCTGCTTCCTCCAGTTACTTCCACTAACTCGGAGGCAGACACGGTTAAAGTTCCTCCCGGTTGCGATCCTAAATTATCAGCTACAATCTTTGAACCATCAGCAAGTGTGATACGCCTACCTAGTACTTGGATATCGCCGCTGCCTCGATCAAAACTGACATCAACTGTAGCACCATTTGTCAAGGATACATCTGCTCTTTGCACAGTCTGGGGAAAATTGAGCCGCAGGTTGTTGCCATCCACATTTAGCCCTACCGTTCCTGCTCCTGCCAATCCTCCCAACTCTACTCGACCACCTTGAGTCCGCAATAAACCCCCGGACAAGTTCACATTACCACCCACCAACAACAAACTTTGATTAGCAGGAAGTCGCAAACCTGCTGTAGATTGATTGGTAATCGGCTTGGCAATTTGATTGAATAGCAAAGCTGAAGGATTGACCGTCAGGAGTGGGGGAAAATCAGGAACCGATGTACTGAAGAAGCCTCGGTCGCCAAACCCGATGGCATTAGCTGTTGTCGCTACAAAAGAACCTCTTATATTGAGGAGGGCATTCGGACCAAAGATAATCCCATTGGAATTAATCAGAAACAGGTTAGCAGAACCCAAGACACCGAGCGTGCCGAGAATTTCGGAGCGGCTACCCCCCGTCACCCGACTAATAATATTCTTAATACCAGGAGGATTCGTAAAAAAGGCTTGTCGTCCGGCATTAACGTTGAACTGCTCAAAACTGTGGAATAGATTGTCACCCCGAATTGCTCCACCATCTATCCGGTCAATAGGCGAGTTAGGAGCAAAAGGTCTGACGACAGAACTTTCCTGACCCAAGCTGTTATCATGTACTATCTGGGCTTTGGCAGATTCGTTGGCTCCTGTAATCGCCCCAACTAAAGCCAATAAACTTGCTAGCCCCAACTGCCACCACTGATGAAATAAGCTTTGAGAGAACACAGCAAAAGTCTCCTGCTCGGCAAGTTTGTAAAGTTCTTATAAAGTTATTTTAATACCAAGATGAAACCCAGGAAATTTACAACGCTGAAGAAGAATAGTAGCCACATCCAATTAACGTCCCCGCCTAGAAATTCTCTAGGTGGGGTTATTGTTTTTGGAGCGGCAGTTGCTTCAACTTTGGTCACAGGTGCAACGCACTGCCACGCCTTTGCGCTTCTATTTTCATGCTGTCAATTAGCAACGCCAATAAACGTTCCTGGTTGAGAAGAGGTTACACCCGAAGAAGAGACAAGCTCAATATCAACACTGGGTACAAAACTAGGCTTGTTCTCAAGAGTGGCGAAATGAGTTCCTTGGAAGGACAAGGCACCAGTGTTATTGTTATAACTGAACTGATTAGTGGAAGTAGCGCCAAACCCAGTTTTGGAAATCTGAATTTTGTCGCTCTCCACAGAGCTAAAGTCTTTAATGATGTCAATGCCTTGAGACGTGGAGTTAAAGACAAACTTATCAACACCCGCACCGCCTGTAAGCGTGTCGCTACCAACACCCCCATTCAGGCGATCGTTACCAGTACCGCCTATAAGCGTGTCATTACCGGCACCCCCATCCAGCAAGTCGTCGCCAGCACCGCCTTCAAGGGTATCGTTGCCTGCTTCACCAACTAGAATGTCGTCGCCCCCATAGCCGAGCAAGTAGTCATTGCCGTCGCCGCCCGCCAAAAAGTTCTGACCAGCATTACCCTCAATTCGATTGTCCAAGGCGTTGCCTAAGCCATTGATATCTTCACTGCCTGTGAGAACCAAGTTCTCTAGGTTGTCACCCAGTTTATGGCTAATGGGAGATTTAACCGTATCCGTTCCTTCGTTCAATTTTTCTGTAATCTGATCGCCCAAATTATATTCCTTAATTATTACGAGATTGCCCACAATATAGGTGTCGTTGCCAGTTCCACCAATTAGGATGTCTGGATACGACCCACTACCATCGAGGATGTCATCGCCCGCATCTCCATACAGCTCGTTGTTAGCGTCTCCTCCGCCACTCAGATAATCGTTGCCCGGTCCTCCGTACAATACGTTAGAGCCTGCACCACCGTAAAGTCTGTCATCGCCCGCATCTCCATACAGAACGTCGTTACCAGCGTTGCCGTACAGTAGATCATTGCCGGACAAACCATATATAGTTTCGTGTGCCGAAGTTCCATTTATTGTGTCAGAATATATGGTGCCGAAGATAGATTCAGTTTCATTCCTCATTTTTAGATTAGGTGAACTCACATCATATGGCATATCTACATGCTTACGCGAGTGAGTCTTAGGGTCAATACTAATAATACTATCCTTACCTATACTAAAGTTTTTAATGATGTCAAGACCATCATTACTGTAAACATGCACGTCTTGGGTATCATCCGGTTTAGCAATAGGGAAATAGAGGGTACCAAATACATCGTTGAAGACAAACGTATCACCACCACCACGACCATCAAGAATATCATCACCCAAATCACCGAAAAAGCTATCACTTCCTAGAGTCCCAACCAGATTATCATTACCAGAAGTACCGTTGAAAGATGCCACGTCTATTAGTCCTTGTGAAACTATAGTTCAGTGCAGAATTAAGTTAATCGAGAGCAACTGCGACTAAACCCGAAATCAAAGCGATTCCAGGAGTGGCAGTAGATGCACGCTTAAGTTGAACAAAAGGCAAGAGCCTCTACTTAATTCTCAGTCTCAACAGCGAGTTTTACGCAAAACTCTCTGCATCTTCACAAAAGTTCATAACTATATGACTCTGGATGTGGGGAGGCAGACAGCGATCGCGCCCTGATCAACTAGAGGAAAATGTAAGTATCTAACAGAATTCTCATTTCCCTCCAGCAGCGCTGCTCTCCACTCCAGAAGAATGACAGCAAATATCTATGTGAAATTATAGGATTTTCAGCAGATCATAGGAGATCAAGCCATTGATAACTCTCCAGTTAGGTCAAATACTACGTGATGTCTGCAGGTTTTGACCATGTGTATGACTGAAATGGTTTCTCAAGGGGCGTTTTAGCGATGTGATTTGTATAGTTGTGTATCACTTTAATTGCAATGCCAAGAATGACTTCCAGCACTTGGCGTTGACTGTAACCAACTGCTAGAAATTCCTCAATTTCACGATCTTCAACCCAACCCCGCGCTTGAATCATTCTTTGTGTAAAATGGCGCAAAGCTTGCAATTGTGGATCTTTCAATGGCGTGCGATCGCGTAGCGCTTGAATATCTTCACTGTTCATGCCAATCATCTTTGCCAAGCCAGAATGGGCTGCCATGCAATAGTGACACTCGTGTTCGTAATTTATCGTCAAATAAATCACTTGCTGTTCAATTGGGCTGAAACTTGTCGTAGCAAATAAATCCCATAGTGCCATCGAACCTTTAAGCAATGCTGGTGCTTCCGCGATAATACCTTCTAGATTGGGAATAAACCCAAACGTTTGTTGCGCGTGAATTAAAGCCGCCTTGGAATCAACAGGGGCGCTATCAATCGTGTGAATGGTAAAGTCCATCGGTTGTTGCCTCGAATGGGTGAAGGAGACAAACTTGTCTACCAAAGTTAGTGCTATTGTATTTCAAAGGAGACAAACTTGTCTACTAATCAAACCATGACGATTGAATCAAGTCACGCTCGGCAACAAATCCTCAAAACGGCTTCTGAACTCTTCTATCAGAAGGGCATTCAGCACGTCGGCATTAATGAAGTCATTGCAGCGTCAGGCGTTGCTAAACGGACGCTTTACCGCTGGTTTCCGTCTAAAGACTTGTTAATTGAAGAAGTGATGAAATATCGCGCCAAAGAGTGGTTGTGCTGGTTCGAGGATGCGGTTGTAGAGCGAGGAAATACGCCCAAAGAACGCTTATTAGCAACTTTTGATGTGTTGCGTGAGTGGTACTCAAGTCCCTACTTTCGGGGTTGTCCGTTTATTAATGCGGTTTTGGAAATTGCCGATACGTCTCACAAGGCACATCAAGTTTCAGTGGATCTGCGAGAGTCGATTCGACAAATTATTATGCGTTTAGCAAAAGAGGCTGGTGTCAAAAATCCGGATTTCTTTTCGCAGCAGTATCTTCTCCTAATTGGCGGAGCTAGCTTAATGGCAACAATCGAACAGTCACCCAATGGAGCAACGTTTGCTCAAAGTGCGCTCTCGGTTCTAATTGATGCGAATGTAGAAAACAGCAATTTGTAAAGTATCGCTTAAGTTAGATGATATTGTTTTATACTGGATACAACCTGAATAGCTTAATTGAGAACTGTTATATGACAATTACCCTTAAACTAAAACCAGAAGTCGAGGCGCGTTTAGTTACTCATGCTGCGGCACAGGGGATGTCAGTTGAAACTTATCTTGAATCTTTAGTGGAAAACAGTTTAGCTAAAGAAGAAGCCTCTATTGATGCAACAACACCTCAGGAGAAATGGAAAGCTGCTATGACCATGCTAGGTCAAAGTCCCTCCCTTGCTCAAGCACCGCCACTCTCAGATCAAGCACTCAGCCGCGAAAGTATCTACACCAGAGAAGATCAAATGTTATGAGCTATTTGGTAGATACCAATGTTTTAGTACGTTTGGTTCATCGAGTTGATCCAATGCATCCTCATGTCCAAAGTGCGTATACTGTTCTCCAAACACAGGGAGAGATTCTTTACATTATTCCGCAAAACCTAATTGAGTTTTGGGTAGTTGCTACCCGACCAACTAGTACAAATGGTTTAGGTCTTACTTTAACAGAAGCATCTCAGGAATTATCAATTCTGAAAGATCTTTTTCAATTAAAGCCAGATATTTCCACTATCTTTGTTGGGTGGGAACAGCTTGTTGCAAAACATCAAGTCATGGGCAAACCAGCACACGATACGCGATTAGTTGCTGCTATGATTGCTCATAAACTCAGTCATCTACTGACATTCAACACCAACGACTTCAAGCGATTTTCTGAAATTACCGTCGTCGATCCACGTAGTATTTCATCCCTAAATCATTCGTAAGCAAATTTAATACCATGTTAGTAATTTTACTTTACTCCGTCTTGTTTCAGTAAACCACGCAAGCCTGTTAAAGTTCCTTTTGCCACTGGTGTACTAGGTTCGAGTTCATCCATAAGTGACTGGATGACAGCATCTACTAAAGCTAATCTGTCGTTTACAGATAAATTATACGCTTCTTTACGTAATTCTTGCCAAGACATAGACATAATTTTACTCCTTACTCGGAATCAAGCGGAAATTAATTGCATCATCTTAATTCTATTGTGTCTCTTCAGCAGATTTGTTATCCTAAATAAGCCTTCTTGACGCGCTCATCACTGATTAACTCTGATGCTGCGCCACCTAAAGTAATGCAACCAGCTTCTAAAACGTATCCCCGATCAGCAATTTGTAGAGCTAGGTTGGCGTTTTGTTCAACTAGCAAAATAGTAACGCCTGTAGCACGCAAATTCTCAATAATAGTAAAGATTTCCCTGACTATTGCTGGTGCTAAACCCAAACTAGGTTCATCTAAAAGCAAAAGTTGGGGTTTACTCATTACAGCACGAGCGATCGCCAACATTTGTTGTTCCCCACCGCTAAGAGTTCCCGCCAATTGATCGCGCCTTTGTGCTAAACGTGGAAACAACTCAAATTGATGCTTAATATCAGCCTTCACCTCTACTTGATTCGAGCGAATATAAGCACCCAAAAGCAGATTATCAAAAACAGTTTGCCGCGCTAAAACTCTACGTCCTTCTGGACAATGAGCGATCCCCAGTTTAACAACTTCATGCGATGGACGACGATTAATGCTACGCCCATTATAAATAATCTCACCACTTTTAGGACTAATCATTTTAGAAATAGCGCGGAGAGTAGTACTTTTTCCAGCACCATTAGCACCAATTAAAGTCACTACCTCACCTTTATTAACCGTTAAACTAATATTTTTTAAAGCTTGAATTCCACCATAGTTAACACAAAGGTCTTTAATTTCTAAAATATTATAATTATCTGTGTTCATCTGTGTGTATCTGTAGTTATAATTATCATCCATTTCCTAAATAAGCATCAATGACAGCCTGGTTATTTCTCACTACAGTTGGTTCACCCAAAGCAATCAATTGACCAAAATCTAAAACAGCAATGCGATCGCACAAACCCATCACCAAAGGCACGTGATGCTCAATCAGAATTATCGTCAAATTAAAGCTAGAACGGAGATTGCGGATAAACTCACTTAGCTGCTGTTTTTCATTAGGATTCATCCCCGCTGCTGGTTCGTCGAGGAGTAATATTTGGGGTTCTAAGGCAAGAGCGCGGGCAATTTCCAGACGCCGTTGGTCACCATAGGAAAAGTTTCTGGCTTTTTCTTCAGCACGTTTGCTTAAGCCAACGAGTTCTAATAATTCTAAGGCTTTGTGCTTGTTTTTTTGTTCTTCTTGGGGAGCGGGTGGTATTCCTAATACTCCTGTGATTATACCACTTTTTGTGTGTAAATGTCGTGCTATGATGACGTTTTCTTCTGCTGAAAGTTCTCCGAATAAGCGAATGTTTTGAAATGTTCGGGCGATTCCTAATCTGGCGATTTGATGGGGACGTAGTTGAGAGATTTCTTGGTTTTGGTAAAGTAATTGTCCGCTTGACGGGGGGATTATGCCTGTGATTAAGTTGAATAGGGTTGTTTTTCCGGCTCCGTTGGGACCGATGAGTCCGAAGATTTCGTGTTGGTTGACTGTGAAGGATACGTTGTTTACTGCTACTAATCCGCCGAAGCGGCGTGTGAGGGCTTTGGCTTCTAGTATTTTGTTGGTGTTTTGGTGTGTCATAATGAACCGCGAAGACGCGAAGAACGCGAAGAAGAGGGGGAGAGTGTGTTGATTATTTAGTTGGGTTCTGAATGCAGCCACGCGGATTTATTTCCTTGTGTCTCCTGTCTTGTGTCTCCTGCCTTTAAGTAGTTCTGGGGTTATTAGTCCTTGGGGGAAGAAGATTGTGCCGATGACGATGAGTAGTCCAAAGATGATTAGTCTTCCATCTCGGAGAAATTGTGCTAGTGGGGTGGGTAAGCCGGTTGTGTCTGCTAGGTTGCGTAGGATTTCTGGTAGGGCTGTGAATACTATTCCTCCTACTACTGAACCGATAAATGTTCTGGAACCACCGATGAGGACGAAGGTTAGGTAGATTATACTGGCGTCAAATGTTCCTTGGCGTGCGTTCCAGGTGTTGAGGAAGTGGGCGCTGATTGCACCTACTACTCCGGCTAGGATTGATCCTAGTGTGAAGGCTAGGACTTTGTAGTATGTGGGGTTGATTCCCATTGCTCCTGCTGCTAGTTCGTCTTCGCGGATGGCTGTGAATGCTCTGCCGATGCGGATGCGTTCTAATCGGTAAAGTAGTATCATACTGATTATTAGTAATGGCAGTGCAATCCACAAGTATTCTATTGGTGTTTGGAATGGTTGGGGAATGGCAAATATACCTACTGCACCGCCTGTGATGTCTAGGTTTAGGGATACTACTCGCAAGACTTCTACGAAGGCGATGGTGGCGATCGCTAGATATATTCCACGTAGTCGTAATGTGGGTATTCCTATGACTAATCCTAGTAAGCCAGATGCTACACCTGCTATGAACATTTCTAGTAGTAGTAGATGTATTGGGAATGGATTACTGGTGGTAAATACTTTTGTTGATAGTATTGCTGCTATGTATCCTCCTAATGCATAAAATCCTGGGCTGGCTACTGATAGTTGTCCTGTCATTAGGGGTAAGTACAGCGATAATCCTAGTAGCGCCCCCAGTACCATTGAGACGATGAGCGATCCGTAAGTAGAAAGAAATTCAGCCATATTACACTTTTTGAATAAATCGACGCCCAAGTAAACCCTGGGGTCTGACTATGAGCATAATAAATAAGATGCCGAAGGCTACAGCGTCTTTGTAACCGGAGTATTCTGATGGCACAAATGCTTCGATTAGTCCAATTAGTAAGCCGCCTAATACTGCTCCTGGGATGCTGCCTAAACCACCTAAGACTATTACTGCTAATCCTCTTAAGCCAAAGGCAATACCAAAGTATGGTCCTGCTATGCTAACACTGGAGGCGACTAAGGTTCCTGCTACTCCTGCTAAGAAACTGCTGATGAAAAATGTCAGCACTATGTAGCGGTCGGTGTTGATTCCTAATAAACTGGCAGTGGTGGGATCTTCTGCGATCGCTTGCATTGCTTTGCCATATTTTGTATTATTAATTAAATAGGTGAGAATTGCTACAATTATCATTGAAACTGTAAAAATTATGATCTGAACAGTGCGAATGGGTATGGGGTTTTCTGCACTACCGAAGTTGATGGCAGGTGGTAAATTTCCGTAAGTGTTCGCGGGAAATGTGTAACTTTCTGCCCCTACTAAATATTGAATTAGGTTCACAATTACCACTCCTACACCTAAGCTGGAAACAACTGTGAATAAAGAGTCAGAACTCCTTCGGCGCAAAGGTTGAAAGGCAAGTCTTTCTACCGCTACTCCAACTATTCCGGCAAGTATACTGCCAAAAATTAAGGCGATCGCAAATGGTAATTGTACAGGTAGTGTAGTATTGGCTAGCAATCCATTAAATCCAAAAGTACCTCCCATCAGTGCATAGGTAAAATATGCACCCAAGGTAAAAACTGCGCCGTGTGCTAAATTGATGATGCCTAATATAGAGTAAACAAGGGTATATCCTAAGGCAAAAATGGCATAAACACTGCCGATGGATAACCCATTCAAAAATTGTTGCAAAAATAATGTTATGTTCATGTCGGAACTATTTTAAAAATACAAATTTACCACTAGTTCCACTTGCATCCATTTTAATTTGGGAAACGTAAAATTCTTTTTGCACTATTTCACCTGTTGGGGTAAAAGAAATTTCCCCTAAAGGAGTGTTGTACTTTCCAGCAAGTAACTGTTTGTTTAATTCTGTCCGTAGTTTATCAAGGGACATTGTGCTAATTTTAGTCTTTTTATCTAACGCTTTCAAAGCTTCTACATATACTTGTACCGCCGTAAAAGATTGAGCGCTAAATTGAGCAGGTTCTTTCTTATATTGCTCAACATAAGTTTTGCGAAATGTTTTGTTTATCTCTCCTGGATGCTCTGGGCTGTAAGCTTGAGCAACCAACACACCATCGCAAGATGCTTTACATACTGAGAATATATTTGGTGTATTTAGACCATTACCACCAATAATTATCCCTTTATAACCTAATTCCCGCAATTGTCTCACTAAATTACCACTATCCGCAGCCAACCCGGATATAATTACTAAATCTGGTTTTAAGTTCAGAGCATTGGTGGCTTGAGATTGAAAGTCGGTGTCAGAGGTTTGGAACTTTTGCACTGTTACTAATTCCAACCCCTGCTCCTTAACTGTTTGCTGAAAAATCTCCGTCTCTGATCTGTTAAATGCATCATTTTGCGCGTAAAAAACTGCTACTTTTTTAATATTGGGGTTCTGCTTGAGTGCAGCTTTGACTGAGTTAGGCGCTACAATAGAAACAGGTGCAGATACACGCGCAACGTAATCACCAATTTCGGGAATCCCTTTTGCTGTATTCGATGGACCGATAACTGGAACTTTAGCACGATCTGCGATCGGGCTAGCACTAAAAGCTTGCTGTGATAAAGTAGGACCAACAATACCCACAACTTTATCTTTGTTAATTAAAGTTTGAAAAGCGTTAATCGCTCCAGCTTCATCGCCACCAGTATCTTGGTTGACTAATCTAATTGGCGTACCGTTGATGCCACCTTGAGCGTTAAAATACTTCTCTGCCATTTTAGAGCCAACAAATCCTTCTTGCCCAAGTAATGCTACATTACTGGTTTGCGCTAAAGCAATACCGATGGGAATAGCACCAGATGTAGTAGTTGTTGTGGTTGAGGCGTTAGTAGCAGTAGTTGTGCCGTTAGTAGCAGTGTTAGTGTTAGTGCCGCCGCAGGCTGATAGGAGCATAGCACAAGTGGCGAGTAATGCGGTTGTGAAAATAGCGGGTTTTTTCATAGATGAACAATATCGTGTTTTTTGAATCATAATTATTTGACCATGCAACCGCAAAGATTCCAAGTATTTTTTCACACGGTTAAATAATCTTGGCAATGAGGAGCATCTCAGTACGATTATCGCCTCTTAATCTACAATTAGGTGTGACTTGATTGAGCTAATGCAGTCTAACCTTTAAGGTAAATTACTAAAGCGTTCCATGAAGCGGCGATCTATCCAATCTTTCCAGTGCCATAATAGTTTGTGAGGTGGTAAAGTGAATGAGCCGCGTGTAGCGATCGCTTTTCCGTCCCCAGTACCAATTAAACTTAAATATTGTTGCTGTGGTTGATAAGGTTTGAGCGGCTTTGCTAAGAAAGTGCGCTGCAAGTTCTCAAATAAAGGTTTCCCTTGCCGCACAGCAAAAACTCCCGCTTTTGGACGGGGATGATTTATCATTGTCGCAATATCACCTGCGGCAAATACCTGTGGATGGGATAGGGATTGCAATGTATCCTGGACTAGAATAAAACCAAGATCGTCTGTAGCTAATCCAGCTTGCTTCAACCACTGGGGTGCAGATGCTTGTGTTACCCAAAAAATGCGATCGCATTCCACTGTCAAACCAGATTCACATCTCACCTGATGCGGTTCAACTTGACAAACTTTTTCTCCCAAATGTAATTGTATACCACGTTGTTGCAGAATTTGCTTGACTTGACGCCTTGCCGACGGGTGATAATGTGGCATTAGTTCAGCATCTTTTTGGAATAAATGAACTTCTACCACCCTCTCGTCTCCTAAGTTGCGATGTAAATTAGCTTGCATCGACAGTGCTAACTCCACACCGCCTGCACCTCCACCCACAATGCCAATTGTAGAGACGCGAAATTTCGCGTCTCTACATATTTGATCCCAATGTTCTAATAATTTCCCCACTGGTTTGGCTGGAATTGCGTATTCTGTTGCACCGGATACAGATATTGTGGCTGGAGTGCTGCCAATATCAACAGACAATAAATCAAAACTTACTGCTGGAAGGTGAGCACAGAGAACTTTGTTTTGCTCCAAATCAAGACCAATCACTTTGTCTAGATATAATTGTGCTTGAGCAAAGTTAGCTAAACGACGCAAATCGATATGGCACTCATCGTGAGTATAAAATCCAGCAATATGTCCTGGTAACATCCCAGAGTATTGTGTATTATAATTTTCGGTAATTAACGTCAAACGTACGGACGGTAGCGGATTCATGCCAAACATTAATAATACTATGGCATGGCTATGTCCTCCACCAATCAGCACTAAGTCCTTAACTATCGGTTGTGATTGCTGCATCTTATTCTACTATTGGTGATAAATTCATCAGAAAAAGATGTATTATTGATGGTCTAGGGCGCATCGCTGAATGTAGAGCTTTAATTTACTTGCATGATTGTGTTGCTTGAGTAGACGAGCAATATTTTTGGTTGAGATTGTGGTCCGATCTTGATTGTTTGTGATAAATTTTATACGCTTTTTGCCCAAAAAACCCGTGCAAACAATGAAATATGAAGAATAAAACGAATCTGTCTGTTAACACGACAGACGTAATAAAACATTGGTTGATAGCCATAACAGTCGTATTTACCTTATCACCAACTTTAATTTTCTTCGCATTTACTAGCAATGAAAAATTATCAACGAGACAAAAAATAGAAAGTAGAAATCAAGCCTTAACAACTAGTGCAATTATGTTTTTGGGCTGGGCAGTATTGATTAATGGTTATTATGCAGGCAAACGTACGGAGGAAATGCAAAAAAGAGCGATCGCTGCTGAGAAAAACCTGGAATTTGGGTTCAAAAACACACAGATAGCTCAAGAACATTTAATTACAGAACGGTTGATGACGGCAATTACACAGCTTGGGCATGAGAGTGTTGCCACAAGGACAGGAGCTATTTATGCTTTAGAAAGAGTTGCCCAAGATTCCGCTCAAGAATACTGGACAATCATGGAAATTTTGACTGCTTTTATTAGAGACAATACTAGCACTCAAGTAGAACAACAGTCAAATTTGGAAAATATTTCTACTTTTAGTCCAAGGGAGGAGATTGGTAAACTGCAATTACAAAGACAACCACAAATAGAAGTAATTCCTACAGATATCCAAGCTGCTCTCACAGTCATTGGTAGACGTAATGCAGCAAAAGATCCTGAAAATCAAAAACTAAATTTACGAAATGCGGATATAAAAGGAGCAGACTTACAAGGAGCGAACTTGGAAAGAGCAGATTTGAGAGGAGCTAATTTGTGTGGAGCAAACCTCCGCTCAGCTAACCTCTTTGAAGCCGAGCTTGATGGTGCTAACCTTTCCGAGTCAATTCTCTATGAAGCTAATTTGCAATTGTGCAATTTACAAGGAGCTAACCTCTATGCTGCTAACCTCAATCGCTGTGTAGTGATTGGAGCCAACTTACGTGCTGCTAATTTATCAGGAGCCAGTCTTCGTGCTGCTAACCTTTCTCGAACAAACCTTTATAAAGCTAATTTACAACGAGCAAACTTAAAGAGTGCTAACCTCTGTGAAGCAAAGTTGTTTCTTGCCAACTTACAAGGAGCAAAGCTGAGCAAAGCTAATTTACAAGGAGCCGGTTTGATTGGAGCCAACCTGCAACAAGCAAACCTCAATGCCGCCAATCTGCAACAAGCAAACCTCAATGCCGCCAATCTGCAACAAGCAGAAATCTTTTTTGCTAATTTCTCGGCAGCTAGTTTAAGAGAAGCTGATTTCAGTAGCGCAAATTTGATGGGAGCAAACTTACAACAGGCAATTTTGCATGAAGCTAAACTCTGTGGCGCAAATCTTGTGGCAGTTAACTTGAGTGAAGCAAATTTATGTGATGTCAAACTAGAAGGAGCAATCCTCACTGGGGCGAAAAATTTGGAACCTCAGCAGATTATGAACGCATTAGGCGACGGCACTACCCAATTGCCAGAAAATTTCCAACCACCAACACATTGGCGTCAATCTGGATAACTGAGTGATAGTTTGAACTAGGGTGACTACCGCTTTGATGCATCTTCAAGTTCTTTAGGGATGAGAGACTTAGGAATGATAGAAGCTTGTATTGCTAAATCTGAAGGTTTTGTGTACCACCAAGCCCAAGCAATGAAAACTGCTTGAAAGGGAAGTCTAATAGCTTGTAATAAGTTTGAATCTGGGATATGGTCAATCTTAATGTGATTAACCGCCATATTAATATTAGATGGGTAAACTGCGATAAATAACGCAATTAGTCCCCAAGCTGCTGCTTGACTAACAGGTGGCACTAACAAACCAATTCCACCCAAAATCTCATAAAAACCACTAAGATAAACTAATCCCAAAGGGTTGGGAAGTTGTGGTGGCACGATTTTAACATATTGATCGGCAACGGTAAAGTGAGTTATGCCCACTATAATAATTGCCACCGCCAGAATGACACGAAAGAGTTCTCTAAAATTTTTCATCGGTTTCACTGATTAGATCATTACCTTACAACTCTGAAATTAATCGATAATTGAGAATTATTGATCGTCAGGTTAATTTATGACAACACTTTGGGGTAGGCGTAAATTTCTTCTATACGGTTCAGGAGTACTTAGTGCTAGTATACTGTTAAAAGCTTGTAGTAGCCCGAATACATCCTCAACAACTAATAGTGGTGGATTTAAGGTAGCGATCGCTCTTCCTGGAATCATCACCGATCAAACTTGGAATCAATCTGGTTATGAAGGTGTACAACTAGCCAAACAAAAGCTGGGTGCAGAAGTTGCCTATGTAGAAAAAGTAGCACAAGCGGAGCAAACAGAAGTCCTTTCCGACTTTGCGCGTCGGGGTTACAACCTAGTATTTGCCCACGGAGGACAATTTGATGCGGCAATCCAACAAGTTGCACCCCAATTTCCCAAAACCTTCTTTGTCGGTGTCAATGGTGCTGTTAGTGCTGCCAACATAGGAGCCTTGCGCCTAGATCACCTCCAAACAAGCTATTTATGTGGTATCATTGCCGCATCCATGACAAAATCCAATCAACTAGCATACATCTCCGGACAAGCATTTGAAGCTACGCAACAAGAATTACGCGGCTTTGAATTAGGAGCAAAATCCGTTAAACCAGAGATCAAAGTTACTTCCACATTCACAGGTGACTGGAATGATGCTGCCAAAGCCAAAGAAGCAACAATTGCCCTAATTTCTGCTGGTGCTGATATCATATATCAGTGGTTAGACAACGCCTCACCAGCTGTAATACAAACAGCAAGTGAAAAAGGAGTGTACGCCTTTGGTAACACAAAAGATCAATTGGAAATAGCTCCCAAAGCAGTTTTGACAAGTGCAGTAAAACGCCTTGATCTTGCGATCGCCTACATAGCTGAACTTGCCAAACAAAATCAACTCCAAGGACAAATATACAGCATTGGATTAGAAAAACCAGATATATTATCATTAGGAAAATTCAACCCAATAGTGCCTCAATCAATTCAAAAAAAGGTATTAAATACAAAAGAAGAAATTATTTCTAAAAAAATCACCTTTGCCAACTGTAAAGAAGCTGGTAAAGATACACGCTGTGTTAAAAAAACTTAATCCCTAGACTCATTCTTCTCTGCGTCCTCTGCGCCTGGTGCGGTTCATTAAATGCCATATCTACGCCTAGAACAAATCACCAAACACTTTGGCTCATTCATTGCCAACGACAACATAAACCTCAGCATAGAACCAGGAACAATACATGCTATCTTAGGAGAAAATGGCGCAGGAAAGACCACTTTAATGAACATAATTAGTGGTCTTTACCAACCAGACACAGGTCAAATTTACCTGCAAGAAAAACCAGTAAAAATCACTTCGCAAAGTGAGGCAATAAAACTTGGTATTGGCATGATTCATCAACACTTCATGCTCATACCACAATTAACAGTAACAGAAAACATCATACTAGGCACATCCAACCAGTGGCAATTAAACCTAAATCATAAACATCAAGAAATAGCTACTTTATCCCAAACATATGGATTAGAAGTTGAACCCACAGCTAAAGTTGGAAATTTACCCCTAGTAATGCAACAACGGGTAGAAATTCTCAAAGTACTCTACCGCAAAGCAAAGCTATTAATTTTTGACGAACCAACTACAGTACTAACACCAAATGAAGTAGAAATATTATTTCGGATTCTCCGCCAATTAGCAGCAGATGAACACACGATTATTTTCATTAGTCATAAATTAGATGAGGTAATGAATTTATGTGACACGGTAACTGTGTTGCGACGGGGAAAAGTCATAGCAAATACGGCTACCACATCAACAACACAAAGGCAGTTAGCTGAATTGATGGTGGGGCGAGAAGTTGCTTTAACGTTGAATAAATCTCCAGCAACTCTTGGTTCGTTGGTATTGTCGGTGCAGAATTTGCAAGTTGCCGATGACAGGGGTGTTACTGTAGTCAGTAATGTATCATTTGAACTAAGGGCAGGGGAAATTTTGGGGATCGCTGGTGTAGATGGTAATGGGCAAAGAGAATTAGCAGATGCAATTGCCAATTTACGCCCGATTAAACAAGGAAAAATTGCTCCTCCCTTGGCAAGGGGGGATGGGCTGCCTCAAACGGAGGTTAGTATGCCCACCCCCCCTTATGAAGGGGGGGCAAGGGGGGGTGGGGTTGGGGGGATAGGTTACATCCCAGAAGATAGGCAGACAATGGGGTTGGTATTGCAGTTTAACATCGCACAAAACTTGATTTTGAAAGCTTTCCAGAAATTTCCCTTTTGTCGTCGCTTTTTGTTACAAGGTGAAGTAATTAGGAGTAATGCTAAGTCTGCAATGCAACTATTTGATATCCGGGCGACAAGTGAAGATGTTCAAGTAAGTCAGTTGTCGGGGGGAAATCAACAAAAGGTAGTGCTGGCAAGGGAATTGGCGGGGGAACCTGCATTAATTATAGCTATGCAACCTACGCGGGGGCTGGATGTGGGGGCGATAGAAGCGGTACATTCTCGGTTGTTGGCTCAACGCGATCGCGGTGCAGCGATATTGTATATTTCTACTGAGTTGGAATTCGTGATGGCGATGAGCGATCGCATTGCGGTAATTTACAAGGGTGAGTTTGTAGGTGTTTTGGATGCGGCAACGGCGACGGTTGAGGAAGTTGGGTTTTTGATGGGAGGTGGAAGGAAGTAATGAACCGCACAGACACAGAGAGCACAGAGGAAGTGGTAAGGGAGAGGGTATCGGTTTTGCCAATCTTATCACCGCTGGTGGCGATCGCATCTGCTTTAATTGTTGGTGCTCTTTTAATTATGTTAGCTGGGGCAAATCCCGTCGTCGCCTACACTGCTTTGTTTCAAGAATCTCTTTTTACTTACTTTGGGTTTGGTAACACGCTCACTAGGATGACACCTCTATTGTTAACTAGTTTAGGGGTATTGGTTGCTTTGCGTGCTGGTCAATTTAATATTGGTGGAGAAGGACAAATTTATCTGGGTGCTTTGGGAAGTGCAATGGTTGGGTTGTATGTTCATGTACCTGCTGTAATTCATCTACCTTTGGCACTTTTTGCTGGGTTTGTCTTTGGTGCGCTTTGGGGTTTGATTCCTGGGTATCTTAAGGCAGTGCGGGGAGTGAATGAGGTAATTACTACTTTGCTGCTGAATTACATCGCCGTGAATTTAGTTAGTTATCTAGTTCAGAATCCTTTGCAGGAACCAGGTGCCCCTAGTCCTTATTCTCCACTTATTGCTCAGTCAGCCCGGTTACCAACAATTCCAGGGAGTATTGTTCATGGGGGAATTTTGTTGGGGTTAATTGTGGCGGCTATTTTATGGGTTTTGCTTGTGCTGACGCCTGTGGGATATCAAATTGCTGCTGTCGGATTTAACCCGATTGCTTCTCGTTACGGTGGGATTTCTGTGGAACGCACTATTGTGTTGGTAATGGGGTTAGCTGGTGGTTTAGCTGGGTTGGCGGGGGCAACTGAGGTGATGGGGCTGAAATATCGTTTGTTTGAGTCGGTTTCACCTGGTTATGGGTTTGATGCGATCGCGATCGCATTTCTTAGTCGTGGTAGTGTTTTAGGTGTGTTCTTAAATTCTTTATTTTTTGCCGCTTTGCGGAGTGGCGCGAATATCATGCAGCGTAGTGCAGGAGTACCAATAACTGTGATTTATGCAATTCAAGGTTTGACTGTGCTGTTTATTGCTATTAGTCTTGCAGTTGAATCTCGGTTAGTAGCTTCACGCAAAGGCGCATTCGCCAAAGGCGTTCCTGAAGGGTAGGCGCAAAGCATAATCAATTAATGACTAACTTTTTTTCTGATTACCTTGTTTCTAGTCTGCATCTGGCGATACCTTTGGCTTTTGCCGCCTTGGGGGGACTTTACTCGGAACGCTCAGGGGTGTTGAATATTGGTTTGGAAGGCATGTTGTTAACTGGTGCTTTTGTCGGTGCTGCTGTTACTTATTATACTAATAGTCCCTGGATTGGTGTTCTTGCCGCTGTGATTGGTGGGGGGCTGGTGGGGTTACTCCATGCTTTTTTGTCAGTTACTTTGCTGGTTAATCAGTTAGTGTCTGGGTTGGCGATTAATCTTGTTACTTCTGGGTTAACTTCTTTTTTCTCAAGGTTAGTTTTTACTGATGGTACGCAGCGTCTTGTTGGAATTGAGCCAATTATTATTCCTGGTTTAGCGAATATTCCCCTGATTGGACCTTTGTTGTTTCAGCAGGATATCCTAGTATATTTACTATTATTTATAGTTTGTTTAAGTACATATTTTTTGTATTATACTAGCCCTGGTTTGACCTTACGCGCTGTAGGAGAGTATCCCCTAGCTGCTGAAACGGCTGGAGTGTCAGTGCAACGGGTACGTTACCTTGCGGTGGTAATTGGTGGAAGTTTGGCTGGGTTGGGTGGTGCTTATTTAAGCTTGGTTCAGGTAAAATATTTTGCGGAAGGAATGAGTGCAGGGAAAGGTTTTATTGCCATTGCCGCATTGATTTTTGGTAAATGGCATCCTGTGGGTAGTGTTTTGTCATGCTTATTGTTTGGCAGCACAGAAGCTTTGCAGTTGCGCATTCAAGCTAGTGGTGCAAATATACCCTATCAATTTTTGATTATGCTACCGTATGCGATCGCTATCTTCGCTATGATTGGTTTAGCAGGGTTATCAACTCCTCCGGCGGCGTTGGGTATTCCCTACTGGAAGAGAAATCGCTAAATTTTGTTTTCATGTTAAAGTCATCAAAAATAGAGTAAAGTAGGAAATGCGATCTCTATGACACAAGTTACTCCGATTCTGGCATTCGATGATTTTATTGCTCGCTATGGAGATAACGAGCGTTACGAATTGATTGACGGGGAACTTATTGACATGGAACCAACTGGACCGCACGAAGAGGTAGCCGCTTTTATCCTGCGAAAAGTTAATATTGAGATAGATCGGCTAGGCGTGCGTTGGTTTACACCTACTCGTTGTTTAATTAAACCACTGGGAACTAAAACAGCTTTCCGTCCTGATGTAGTAGTGTTAGATAAAGTAGCGATCGCTAGTGAACCTCTGTGGCAGGATGAGCCTGTAATCACTTTAGGAACTTCCGTCAAAGTTGTCGTGGAAGTAGTCAGCACTAATTGGCAAAATGACTACGCACGAAAAGTAGAAGACTACAGCACAATAGGCATCCCAGAGTATTGGATTGTGGATTACTTGGGCTTAGGGGGTCGGGATTATATTGGTAATCCAAAACAACCAACAATATCAGTTTACCTGTTAGCAGCTAGTGGAAATCAATACCAAAAGCCTACTCAATTTCGGGGCAGTGAACGTATTATCTCCCCTACATTCGACTCATTACAGCTAACAGCGGAACAAATATTTGCTACTGTTAATTGATTGTCAATTATAAAAAACCAACATTATACAGATTGGTTCTAAACCTCTTGCTCGTTGCCCAATCAGCGTGAAGGTTGCTGTTAAACTTGAGCAAGCAATTCACTCTCTCCCAAATCCAACTGCTTGGCTTAGACGCATAATTGAATCTGCTGCATGGGCAGAAGGTATTTATCAAGGTGAGGAGTGTTAACTTAACTACGACTGAAGTAAAATGAAGCAGGGAAAGACTGTTGCTTACTCAGATCTTGCACCATAATTTTCGTCAACCAAGAAATAAATTTCTTGGCTAAAAGCTTAAGTCAGAAGACAGCTAACTGGGTAACTCTTTCAGTCCGTTTTAACGGACTTGAGCTTTTAGCCTTGAACTTCAGTTCAAGGCGTATTCAGGTGGAGGTGCAAGATCTAAGCTTAGCAGTCTTTTCTGCATTATTCATTGTGACTTTAACTTAATCTCTGAGAGCACAGAGCTAGCCGGATACTTTTCTTGAAATGATTCTGCCAATTTAGCATTTATTTTCATGAAAATTTTTCTAAACTTTTCCACTTCTTGATATGTTAAATTGAACTCTGCTAAATCAACTATTGCCTCTCCTTGAATTATCACAATATCATTATCAGAAATTTGCACAGCGATTAGGAGTTCTTCAACAGCAACTAAATTTTCTGAAAAGTTCTCCATGTTTATTTTTATTGAGTTTTATTAACTAATCGCCTTTCATTATGTGTAGATAAATACGATTTACCATCCGACTTAAGATATAGTCGCTCTATTTCTTTTGATTAAATGATATTAATTTTAAAGTGAACAGTGAGTAACAAAGATTACTTTTAATATAGCTAATTTTACTACTAATTTTATTTAGTACCAAATAATCTATCTCCCACATCTCCTAAGCCGGGGATGATATAACCGTTTTCATCTAAATAACTATCAATAGCAGTAGTATAAATAGGTACATCAGGATGTACGTCAGTAAAATGTTTAATTCCTTCTGGTGCAGCAAGTAAGCAGACAAACTTAATTGAGAGTGGATTAGTAGACTTTAGTCGTTCAACCGCTGCAACTGCTGAATTACCAGTCGCTAACATTGGATCAACAACTAACACATTTCGCTTGTCCACATCGTGAGGAACCTTAAAATAATACTCAACGGGAATCAGAGTTTTTGGGTCGCGGTATAATCCAATATGCCCTACTCGTGCTAATGGCATTAGTTCTAGCATCCCATCCAAGATTCCTTGTCCTGCACGTTGAATAGAGACGATAACTAACTTTTTGTCAAGAGCGAGTATAGGAGCATCCATTGAGGCTAGTGGTGTTTCAATCGGTTCATATTTTAGAGGTAAGTCCCGCGTCACTTCATAAGCTAACAACCAACTAATTTCTTTAAGGAGGAGGCGAAAATTGGCTGTGCAGGTTTCAGACTTCCTCATCAGCGTTAGTTTGTGTTGAATTAAAGGATGCTCAATTACTATTACTTGTTGCATATATTTTAAAAATTTTAATAAATAAATAAAAAATCGGGAATTTGTAGAGACGTTCCACCGGAACGTCTCTACTAGAATACTGTGCCATCACTGACTATTTGAATAGGGGGGACACCACCTGTTCTTAGTTGGGCGGCAATTTTTCGTCCGGCTACCCAAGTTCCACCTTGCAGGATTTTCACGAGTGGTAGTTCTTCAGCACTCTTGCCCAACTTATCACGTATCTCCACCGCAATCAGATCTAAAAGAATCAAGGTTAAGGCACGCCACTCAACGATAACTTCTGAAGAAACTAGGTGGGATGATTGTAAAATATCTAAATGTTTAGGGCTAATCAGTCCCAAATCAAGGCATAAACCTCCATTACGGTATTCTGCTAATCCAGTAAGGGCTTCCATACCAGTAATTTCCAAACCTAATTCTTGTAGTGGTTCCAATAACGAGTAGGTAAGCCATTGGGAAAGTTTATGAAATGGCACTAAGCCATCATCAACAACATCTGGATGAAACCACACATCACCCAGATTAACTCCATCAACTTCGATTCGTCCAGACCAGATCTCACCTAATCCTTGCAAAACGGCATCTAACACTGTCGTAGCAGCAAGTTGATTATGATTAGATTGATTCATCAAATAATGAACCAAATTACCAGGACGAGAATTTTCCCCAAACATCTGAGGTGAAGAAACTAAAGTTTGACCTAATCTTTGTAACAATCCCAACCTACCAGAAATTCCCAACAGTGGATTTTCCTCACTTACACCAAATCCATCTGCCAACTCTTGCTGCGTCAATGCCTGCAATCTTTTGCCATCAACTTGTAAAGAGCGCTTGTCATCACTAGAAAAAGCCCCTTGACAAAACATATGAAAACTAGCGATCGCCAACCCTTCCGAACGCCGAAAACTCAGCCCAGTCTCCAGCTCATCATAACACCAACGCTCACCCGCACCCGCATCAAGTAAAACACTAACAATTGCCAAATCAAACTTAGCCGCCGCCCTCTCCAAAGGAGCCAACCCCGCCAACATCTCATCCAAACGAGACAACCGTTGCACCCCCCCAACCTCAAAATGTCGCCAACGACTATGAAACGGAATATCCCCATCCGGATACCCCTCACGAATTACCTCAATCACATAATCCGCCACCATACCCAACCGACTCACATCGCAACCAAAATGACGAGACTTCCCCGTCACCGCCAAAGTAAAAAGTTGCCCACAACGTTCTCGAATAGCAGCAGGCGATCGCAAATACGCCACCACCTCTTTCCCCTCCTTCCTCTGCGCCTCTGCGGTTTTTATCTCCATTTCCCATTCCTGTCATCAATATTTATATTTGTGTACAGACGCCCCACCGGGGCGTCTCTACGTTAATCCACTAACGAACGCCCCTTCACCTCCGCCAAATTACTTGCATCTAAAACGTCTCCTGTGGTATAATAACCAGCAAACTTTTTCGCTTCAATTTCTACCCGTGCATCTTGAGGAATCAAATCATCTGGAATCGGTACGCGCTCCCCTACTTCAATGCCTGAAGAAGTAATAGCGTTATACTTCATATTACTCATAGACACCAAGCGGTCGATCCGAGTAATACCCAACCAATGCAAAACATCCGGCATCAATTCTTGGAAGCGCATATCTTGTACACCAGCGACACATTCAGTCCGGAAAAAGTAGGCATCAGCGCGATCGCCACCTTCTTGGCGTTTGCGGGCATTGTAAACCAGAAACTTCGTCACCTCCCCCAAAGCACGCCCTTCCTTGCGGCAATAAACAATTACACCAGCACCACCTTCTTGAGCCGTTTGCACACACACCTCAATTCCGTGTACTAGATAAGGACGACAAGTGCAAATATCTGAGCCAAACACATCAGAACCATTACATTCATCATGTACCCGCACCGCTAAAGGTTTACCTGGGTCAGCAATATCTTGTATATCTCCGATAATATACACTGTAACACCAGCAATCGGCGGCAAAAACACCTCCAAATCCGGTCTTGTGACAAGTTCTGGGAACATGCCGCCAGTTTGTTCAAATAAAGCGCGACGTAACTCCCCTTCTGTAATTTGGAACCGCTTGGCAATTCCCGGTAAATACCAAACTGGCTCAATAGCAGCTTTAGTGACAACCAAGTCGCCCCCAGGCTTCATAATCTTGCCATCAATTTGCAAGCGTCCTTTCGCCACAGCGTCCTGTAGTTCAGGCATATTAATGTGAGCCTTAGTGATTGCAATTGTCGGGCGAATGTCATACCCCTGTTCGTAATATGATGTAAAAACTTCACCAACAATCGCCCCAAATGGGTCTAGAGAAACAATCTTATCGGGATCAGCCCAGCTTGGATATGGTCCAATATATTCTACAGGCGAAGTATTGGATAAGTCAGGTTTATGGTCTGATTGCAGTTCACCCCTAGCCACTGCTAAAGCGCGATATACTGAGTAACTACCAGAGTGAGTGCCAATCACATTACGGTGTGATTGATTTGTTAAAGTAGCAATCAGCGGACCTCTTTGCAGCGGATCAATTGCTCCCCAGTTAATCGAGATGGGTTGTGAACCATAACGATTGGGATGGGAAGTCAGAACAATATGCCTGGAAACACCGTTTTGCTTTGGCATAGTCGCTTCTTGTTTGTCACTTTTTATTAATTTTTAGTCATTAGCGATTTATAAACAACTACCCAGTGGTCATGATTTGTAAAAGTCTGGGTTACTAATGACCAATCACTAACGAATGTAAATCTGGTTTATACCAATAATAGTATTACAGACTACAACAAATCACACATATATTGCTTAATTTGCAATTAAACGATCAATTTTGAAAGTAACGTAAAAAGTTACTTGTGTGATAATTATGTGATAAATTTGTGCGAACTTTAGTCCACACTTACATTCAGTGACGACAATTCATGGATTCTTTATTTGTCAATTCCTTACTTGAAGACTTGAAAAATCCTGATGAAACCATCCGCGAACAGGCAACCAAGAAACTTTGGCGTCTGTGGTTTCAGCAAAAAGGGATTTCTGGACTGCAAACAATTGAACGTAGTCAAAAGTTGCTCGATTCAGGAGAAATTACTGAAGCCGAAACTGTACTAAATGAACTAATCCAAGATCAACCAGATTTTGCTGAAGCATGGAATCGTCGTGCTTTCCTTTACTACACCACCTGCCAGTATCAAAAGTCTCTAGCAGACTGTCGAATGGTTGTTAATCTTAATCCAGTACACTTTGGCGCACTTCACGGTATGGGCTTGTGCCATGCTGCAATGGGAGAGTACGTTAAAGCTATCCAAGCTTTTCGTCGCGCTGTGGAAATTCAACCCTACTCCCACGTAAATCAAAAACTGATTTTAGAATGTACTTTACGATTAAGTTAAAATCTGAGAAAACAGAGCTATTTTATTGTATGAGTTGTCACCAAAGACTGTGAAAATTCATAGCCTCTACCGCCAGTTCATTCACTATAGCTCTCTATTGATTGGCATAAGTATAATTACCGCTTGTGCCAACAACAACTAAAATCAATATGATAATTGACGGTTCCTACGGTGAGGGAGGGGGACAAATTCTCCGCACCTCTTTGAGTTTAGCTGCAATTACTGGTAAACCTTTACAGATAAATCGTATCCGTGCTGGACGCGAAAAACCAGGATTAGCTGCCCAACACTTGACAGCGGTTCGCGCTGCTGCGGCAATTTGTCATGCCCAAGTAAAGGGAGATGCTTTGGGTTCAATGACACTGGAGTTTGTTCCCGGTAATTTCGTGCAAGCGGGAAGTTATACGTTCGATGTCAGCGAGGCACTTCCAGGGGGTTCTGCAGGTGCTCTAGCTCTAGTATTACAAACTATTCTCTTGCCCCTAGCACTTGCGGATGGTGACTCCGAAGTAACCCTACGCGGCGGAACTCATGTCAGTCACAGCCCTTCAATAACTTACATTGAGCAAGTCTATCTACCTATGCTACAGCAAATGGGTGTGCAAGCGGAGGTGGAGTTAAAGGCTTGGGGCTGGTATCCTCGCGGTGGAGGAGAAGTGAAGTTGTTAATTCGTGGTGGTAGTATTAGTGGGATCAATTTAGTTGAACGTGGTGATTTGGTTGGTGTGCGGGGGCTGGCGGTAGTAACGGAATTACCTTCCCACATTCCGCAAAGAATGGCGATGCGTGCTGAGAATTTGTTACGTGAAGCTCAATTGAAAGCTAATGTACAGCCACTAAGAGCCAAGGGTGTAGCACCAGGGGCTGGTTTGTTTCTCACTGCTGAGTACGAGAATACCTTGGCTGGGTTTGGTGCGTTGGGGCGGCTCGGATTGGCAGCAGAAACAGTAGCGTCTATAGCTTGTGAGGAAATGTTAAGATTTCATGCAACTGGTGCAGCATTGGATGAACATTTAGCAGATCAGTTACTTTTACCAGCTGCTTTAGCCTCAGAGAAAAGTGAGTACCAAGTAGCTGTTGTTAGTCGGCACTTGAAGACAAACGCTTGGGTAATTGAACAATTTGAGCTAGCACAGGTAACTGTGGATGAAGTGGAGAAAAAGGTGGCGATCGCTCCAGTAATAAAGCAAACTATTAAATAAACCAGATCGATATGAACACTTTTTTCCCAGCTACACTTCAATTTGCTGATTTCACAATGAAACCGTTACAGTTATCTGATTTAGATACGCTTGCAGCAATATGGTTAGACACAGAAGTGACGAAATTTTTGCCCAGTCGCGGTAAGCCGATTCCACGAGAGCAAACCGAAAAGTCACTTGCCTATTTCGTCGAACATTGGCAGAAGTTTGGATATGGGATTTGGGCAATTGAGGATAACTCTTTATCATCAATGATTGGCTATTGTGGCTTGCGTTATCTTGAAGAACTCAAAGAAGTAGAAGTTCTCTATGCTTTAGCAAAAGCGCATTGGGGAAAAGGTATTGCTACAGTTGCGACGAAAGCGGCAATTAAATTTGGATTTGACGTTGCCAAGCTAGATAAAATTATTGCACTTGCTTTTCCTGAAAACACAGCATCACGACGAGTGATGGAAAAAGCTGGTTTGAGGTACGAGAAGCAAGTTCATATTTTCGGTTTAGATGCGGTGTATTATTTTATTTTGCGTTAGCACACTAAGCCGCGATCGCCCACTCTTGTTCAAGTTGACCCATACCGCACAGGCTCCGACTCTTATGTATCGCCACAAATACAGCTTCTAACACCAGCTGCCAGCAGTACTTCCTCCTCATATCCAATTTGCCCAGCCCATTCTCTATTGCCCACTTTTTGACCAGCGCAGTGTCTTTTACCCCTAACAGGTGTTTAACGTTATGCTTTATGACACCAATGGTGGTTTTAGTGCTAAAATGGGACATGATCGGATTCCTTGTTGAGTTTTGGTCAAGCCACCGCTGTGCTCCAGAGAAAAGTTTCGCGGTGGTTAAAATCACTTTAATATATTAATCCACCTATAGGTGGATAGTCAAGCTATTAAAGGTAAAACTTTTTAAAGGAGTGGGCAATGGCTGGAGTAGGCAGCAAAAAAACTCAATTCAAAGATCAAGGTCTTGGGGTAGGGGACAGAAAACCTCTATCGTTTCAAATACCAGACCCCTACGACCAGATTCTCAGATCTCTGCCAAATCGTAGTGCGAAGATCCGAGAATGGGTTATTGCAGGCATGTTACAAGAAGGTCTAGCTCAACAAGATTAATTTGAGAGAGAACATACTTATTATTTAATTAGCTATTTTACTGTTTGAACTATTATATTAATTAGATGGTAAACTTAAAAACCATTGAATTAATATAATGCTTAAAGCTACTTCAACAACAGTATAAGTTGTCTATAAGAAGTTAGCGCTGCCAAGTTGACCTATTGAGTGGGTTAACTAATTTTTTCTGATTTTAATACTCGTTATTCAAATAAGCCTTAACACAATAAGCTATAACCTTTACTAATAGAGGAGGAACAGCATTTCCAATCTGGTTAAATTGGCTATTTTCAGAACCCTGAAATTCAAACCAATCGGGGAAACTTTGCAGCCTAGCACCTTCACGCACTGTTAGTCTTCTTCTTCGTCCATCGGGCAAGCGTATCCGTAACATATCGCCAGTTGCTCCGCATAAATTCCGGCAAGTTACTGTGCGAGAAGGTGCATCCAGATGAAGATCTCTGGGCTTGATACATTTGGATGCTATTTCGTACTTCTTAATATATTCATCCATATTAGGAGTCAGAAATTTTGAGTTCGGTGGCGCTAAATATGCTAATTCTGCCAAAGCGTCACCCGCAGTATAAGGTGATTGAGAATGTGTTTTTTGCGGCCATTTCCAACCGCCTTTATGTGCCACACAAAAAAGTCGTTCTCTTTTTTGAGGTACTCCATAATCGGCGGCGTTTAAGATTTGCCATTCGACAATATAACCAAGTTGTTGCAGTGCAAAAACAATTTCTGTAAAATATTTTTTGTTGCGAAAGAGCATTCCCCGCACATTTTCAAATAAAGCCAGTTTTGGACGATAATGCTCAACTGTAGAAATAAAAGTTGGGAAGCCGTCACGACTATCTTTTAAACCCAGTTGATGCCCACCGACACTAAAGGGTTGACACGGAGGACCACCAATGATAAAGTCTGGTTTCTGTAAAGACGTTGCACTTAACGTCTCTACAACAGATGATGGTGTTAAATTTACCTGATGACATGAACTATGCAAATTATGCCGATAAGTTGCACAGGCATCTTCTAAAATTTCGTAACCAATAGTTTTAAAGCCAGCGGCTTCAAAACCGAGCGCAAGCCCACCACAACCAGCAAATAAATCAATCGCTAAAGGTTCATTGTTGTTTTTGGGGGGTAGTTGCAGTTGTGTGTCAACAAAATTAGAGTAGGGAATGCACTGCAATGTCAAAGTTTAAAACTCAACAATTTAGTATAACAAAGTATAGTTCTGGAGGCTGAGCCTCCAAGAATGGGTTCCCACGCAGAGCGTAGGAACGAGTAATGGAAACCCCAAAACAAGCGCCTATCTCTCGTTCCCAGGCTGGAGCCTGGGAATGCAGTTAGAGAGGCTCTGCCTCTAGTGTAGTTCTGGAGGCTGAGCCTCCAAGAATGGGTTCCCACGCAGAGCGTAGGAACCAGCAATCGCCCCTACGATTTACCCCCTAATTCGGCGCACTAAGTCAAAGGCTTTACCCCGCCAGCTTACAGGTAAAATTGATAATCCTAAACCTGTCCATGCTTTGGTAGGCGAACAAGACTTTCCTGCCAAAACTAATTCTCTGCCTTTTTGCGTTTCTCCTGTTTCAATTAACCTCAATCCTAACAATAACTGTGTTTCTGTAAGACGCTGTAACCTAATTTTTTCTAGCTTTTCTGAGTCAAATTTATAATTTTGCAAGTAGCGCATTTTATCATACAAATAACGAATTGCCCGATTAATTTCTTGCTGTTGGGTATGAAAGCGATATTCCATCAATAATTCTGGGATGTAATAGCCTTTTTTCCCGGAAGACGCTAGGCGGATAAATAAGTCGTTGTCTTCACAATTTTGCCAGTTGGGCTGCATGAATCCTAACTCTTTTAGGGTTTGCCGACGAAATAATGTAGCTCCGATTTGAAAGCTTTGGTTAACAAAGACTACTTCTAATAAATTTTCGACAATACCTACAGGTAGATTTGTTCTTCCCCAGCGCTGAGAGTTTCTTTGAGTTGCTTCGCGATCGCGTACATTATTAATATCTATTACCCAGTGATCTGTGCCAACAAAATCAATGCTAGAATTTTGCTCAAGGATGGCTACCGTTCGGGCGAGAAACTCTGGAGTCAGGCGATCGTCATCATCAAACTTAATAAAATACTCGCCCATAGCCGCATCAAAGCCAGAGCGCATATTGTTGCTTTTACCAATATTTTGCCCATGACGGATATATTTGATCCGATTGTCTGTTAGCTGTGACATCAATTCAGGTGTACTGTCCTGAGAACCGTCATCACAAACTATAATTTCAAAATCTTGATAAGTTTGCTTCTGTACGCTTTCAATCGCGAAAGGCAGCAGATTAGCACGATTATAAGTGGGAATGCAAACGCTTACTTTAGGAACAATATTCATTTCATTAGGTTCAAGAGATAGTTCTTTGTACTTTTTTAGTGACTTTCTGCAAAAATCTATTTGTTTTAGACAATAGACTAGGTGGTTTTAGATGTTGTGGTTTTTGCTCTGGTTGTTTGAGAAAGCGGTAGTATAAAAACTCATCCCGATAACGAATATTGACATCTTCACCACGACTTAAACGAGCAAAATCAGTGGGAGTATAACCCATGTAGTGAAGGCGATGAATTGGTTTTAATCCATCTTTGTTATAAAGAACATTATCTATATTTACAAAAGGATCTGCATTGGCACAATTACCTGTTTTTTCTTGCCCATTAGGGCTGAGTGTAAAATTAAAAAACGGGCGATGACACCTTAATGTCAAATAGTTGAACAAAAAGGCATCATCCCACCAACGTGTTACCCAAGCAATTTCTCCTTGTTCAATCAAGAGTTTCTTCATCATTAGCATCTCTTCCGGAGAAAATATACCTTGTTTTGAAGCAAAAAAACTAGAACAATGTAATTTAGGACGAATATCTTTTTCCTGATACAAGCCTGAAGCTTCAATCAAGGCTAAATCTAACGCCGCAGTTTCTCTAGGTTTGATATGTTCCCAATCATCAAAAACAAAATCATATGTTTCAAGCTTTTGCCAGACACTATCCAGCGGCTTCATTGCTAAACTATCAGCATCATAAAACACAAACTGCTCAAACTCGCCGTCATAAGCTGCTAACTTTCTGAGTAACGGGCTTTTATACCAAGCGTTACGAGTTAAATTAGTTTGTTTTGCTGCTGGATGAGCAGCCCAAACTTCCTCGGCAAACTTATCCCACCGTTGTAGTGATTCCCAGTTATCGTAGAGAGTTATATTTTCTCTAGAATTAACGAACTGCTTCACCAAATCTAGTCTTTGATCGTAAGGAATAATGCAAATGGGTATATCTAAACTGACATTTGCTTCAATGCTATTGATCAAAGCTACTAGTTGATCACATACTACATCATTGGCAAGCGTGTAAATACCGATTTTTTTCATAAGTGCAACTCCTAAATATATTTATTTTAGATACAGAACAGTGACATAAAATTAACAATAGGTCATGATATTTATTATCTCTATACTAAGTATCCTTAAATAATAAATGCATGAACATCTTAATGTTATCTTCTACATTTCCCTATCCGCCAACGCGAGGAGGAACTCAGGTAAGAACTTTTAATCTACTCAAATATCTGAGCCAACACCATGCCATCACTTTGGTAACTCAAAAAGAACCGGATGTCACAAACGCTGAAATAGTAGAACTACGCAATTGCGTTGATAACTTAGTTATTTTTAATCGTCCTACAGACCTTGGTACATCAGTAAATATACGAACAAAATTACAGCGTCTAGCTACATTCTTACAACGAGGTACACCGCCAAGTGTCTTAAACCGTTATTCTGTGGAGATGCAAAACTGGATTGATAACTTTGTCCAAACCGGGAAATGCGATGTGGTTACCTGTGAACATAGCGTAAATGAGATCTATATTCGGCAGAATTTCCCAAAACAGCTAAAAACCGTAGTCAATGTTCACAGTTCAGTCTACGGTACTTGTCGCAATCAGTTAGAAACTGGGATTTCTGAAAATAAATTGCGAGACACTATCTATCTACCTCTTTTACGACGCTACGAGCAACAATACTGCGCAAAGTTCTCGAAAATTGTCGTAACAACACTTGAAGACAGAATTCAACTGCAAAAGTTTAAGCCTGACACTGAAATTACTGTCATTCCCAATGGTGTAGATTTAAGTTTATTTCCCTATCGCACCACTAATCCAGAGGGACACCGCTTGATTTTTATTGGTGCGATGGATAATTTAGCTAACATTGATGCTGTATGCTTTTTTAGTCAAGAAGTTTTGCCAGAAATTCAAAAACTTTATCCAGATACAACTTTTGATATTGTTGGTTCTCGCCCTGCACCAGAAATTTTAGCATTGAAAGACAAACCCGGAATCACTGTCACTGGGCGTGTGCCTTCAATGGTAGAGTATCTACACAAAGCTACTGTCTGCGTTGTGCCGATGCGAACTGGGTTCGGAATTAAGAATAAAACTTTAGAGGCAATGGCGGCAGGTGTACCAATTGTAGCAAGCGATCGCGGTTTAGAAGGGCTAGCTGTAGACCAAGAAAATGTACCACTCAGGGCGTTACGAGCAAATCAACCAACTGAGTATGTCACCGCCATCAGTCAATTATTTGATAACCCCCAATTACGAGATAAATTGTCTCGCAACGCCAGACTTATGGTAGAGACAGAATTTACTTGGGAAAATGCGGGTAAACATTATGAGGAAGTGTGTGTTGGCGAATTGTAGAGACGCGAAATTTCGCGTCTCTACATTGTTTTCTGGAGATGTCTATTAGCTATTAACACCAAGAGCAACTTTGGCATCAGCAATTGTCACCACGAGCGTCATTGGAGCCACAGGAGAAGAAATAAAACCGCATTTTACGTAGAATTGCTTTGCTTCCTCTGAAATAGCGTGTACAAGGATAGCTCTGATTCCAGCTATATTAGCCGCTTGTAATGTACGAAGTACAGCATCACGCACTAAAGCACGTCCAATTCCTTTCCCTTGCCAGTTACAATCTACTGCAAGCCGCCCAATTACCATAACAGGAATTGGATCTGGCATATTGCGTCGGACTCTGCTAGGCGCACTGGTGTTTAATACGCTCCCGTTTGCTAAACAATAGTAAGCAATAACTTTTTGCCCGACGGTTACAACATACGTTCGCGAAGCGCCGCTATCTTCATTTTTGCGCGCACGCTTTCTCAGCCAATCGTTCAATTTAGGATTGCCTGAATCAAAATCTTCCCATTGATGCTCTGGTTTTATGGGTTGAGGAGCCTGTAGTATCTGATTCTGCTCGTTTGCCACATTTAATCCCACGGCGATGAAGTTGTCAGCAATTTACGTAGATTTTCATTTGCCGAGGGTGGTGCATCAAGAAGATCCATAAATTGCTTGAATTCATCGTCATCCAATATAAACAGCCGACGCTCCAGTAAAACCGCTTCGGCTTCGCGACAAGCTGTCTCTAACATGAAATCGGAGCGGTTTTTACCCAAAGCTTCTGCCGCACGATCTATTAAATCACGTTGCGCCTGGTGTGCCCGGATGTTAATAATCGCATCGCGGTTTCGATTTACCTCAGTTGATTGCCCTTGCATCAATCAATTTCCTCTAATGTCTACACAATGAGTATACAAATTTTGTCTACTCATCGTCAACACACTTGTTTGTGGCAGAGACAATCGGCAGTTCACCCCTACTACAAAAATCCGAGAGCTGGAAAATCTTGTCCCAAAGCTACTTCGGGATTGACACCTTCCCAATTTCTCAAAATTTCGGCATAGATGCTCCGAAAATCATTAATCACAGGTAAGTTACCAGCGACTAAACTATCTAAAGGCGGTTGTCCACCGTAGATTCCTCCCCGGACGTTTCCTAATACCATAACGGGTCCGCCCGTGCCGTGATCTGTGCCTGCAGTGCCATTCTGGGCGGGTCTACGACCAAATTCACTAAAAACGAGGATCAGAACATTATCTGCCAATCCTGAATTTTGCAAGTCGTTTTGTAATGCACCAAGGCTTTGACTAACTTGTCTAAGTAGGTTGCCTTGGCGGTTGAGTTGATCGTTATGAGTATCCCAACCACCAACTGTTAAACAAAGTACTTTCGGTTGAGATGCCAAAATTGCACTTGCCAAAGCAAACCGATTGCCAATATCAGTGTTGGGATAACCTGTGCGACTACCTAAGTTTTGTGCTACCTTGTCGATCGCCTGACGATTTTTGACGACGGCTTGACGCAGTTCTTCTATCTTTGGATTTTCTTGTGGCACGTCATAGAGCGACAGCACTGCTTGTGCCAATTTCCCCGACAACTTTACAGACAAACCAGGTGCTAGATGTAAATACTGCTCTCTGTTTTCACCCAGCAATGTCAGTGGATATTCATCACCTAAAAAAACGGCATCGCCAGTTTCAGCTTGTAAAGTTGTCAGATAACGGGCAATCCAACCTGAATCTGCTGTTCCTTCTGGGCGAGCACTCATCCAAATATCCCGCGAACGAAAGTGGGAAAGGTTGGGATTGGGATAAGAAACGTTTTGAATAATTGCCAAACGACCTTGATCGTACAATGTTTTCAAGTCATTCATATTGGGATGAAGCGCAACTTCGGAACTGATGGGAATCCCATTTTGAATGGCGATCGTTGGTCTTAGTTGGAAGTAATTATTGTCAGTGTATGGAATAAAAGTATTTAGTCCGTCGTTACCACCATCTAATTGTACAATCATTAGTGTTTTGGTGTTAGCGTTCTTTTCCTCTTATCTTTAGGTTAAGTAAATTACTTGATATATAGTTTGATTTCGGTATGAGCGAAATAGACGATGATCGCTGCAGGATGAATTTAGTCTTTTTGTGGGATGGGCATCTTGCCCGTCCCTTATATATTCGGGGCAGGCAAGATGCCTACCCCACAAGAATCATTCCTAGATTCTGAAACACTACAAGTAGGTTGAGCTTACTTGTTACTAGTGTTCCTTATGCTTTAAATCATGGTTAAACTAGAGTGCTATTGATCGCGTTCACAATATTGCCGTTGCCCTCATTAGAAATTGGTAAGAAGCCATTACCAATAAAGTTGCTATTGATAGCATTCAAGAAGTTGTTATTGCCTTCAATTTCCAGCCCATTTTCACCATTGCCATTAGAGATAACTCCAGATAAGCCAATGATGTTGCCATCAGTGTTGATATCAATGCCGTCGTCCACATTGTTGTTAAACACTGAATTGATCAGACTGGCATTGTTGAAGCCACCTTCATCAATGTTAAACCCATTATCGCCATTGCGAACGAAACTGCTGTTACTACCAATGATAATGTTGTCATTGCCATCAATTTCAAACCCATTCTCACCGTTGCCCGCAGCAATAACTCCAGAGAACCGGACAGTGTTGGCGTCGGTGTTGACATCAATCCCATCGTTGGCATTGTTGCTGAACACAGAATCGTTCAGGCTGACATTGTTGAAGCCACCTTCATCAATATCCAACCCATCATCACTATTGTTACTGAAGGTGCTGTCGATAGCAGAAACGGTGTTAAATCTACCATCAATTTCCAAACCTTCCTCACCGTTGCGAGTTACAGTGACGTTAGACAAGCGGACAGTGTTGTCGTCGGTGTTGATATCAATCCCATCGTCACTATTGTTGCTAAACAGCGAATCACGGAGAGCGACGTTGTTGTTGCCGCCTTCATCAATGCTGAAGCCATCCACGCTATTGCCAACAAAGCTGCTGTTGCTAGCAGAAACGGTGTTACGAGTGCCATCAATTTCCAACCCATTCTCACCGTTGCCCGTCGTGGTGACTCCAGATAAGCTAACGGTGTTGTTGTTGGTATTGATATCAATGCCATCGTTGACATTGTTGCTGAACACAGAATCGTTGAGGTTGACATTATTGTTGCCACCTTCATCAATATCCAACCCATCATCACTGTTGTTGTTGAAGAAGCTGTTGGTAGCAGAAACAGTGTTGAAAGTGCCATCAATTTCCAAACCTTCCTCACCGTTACGAGTTACAGTAACACCGGACAAGCGGACAGTGTTGTTGTCGGTGTTGATATCAATACCATCGTCACCATTGTTACTGAACACTGAATCGTTGAGGCTGACATTGTTGTTGCCGCCTTCATCAATGTTGAAGCCATCCACGCTATTGCCAACAAAGCTGCTGTTGCTAGCAGAAACAGTGTTGTCAGTGCCATCAATTTCCAAACCTTCTTCACCATTGCCTGTGATCGTAACTCCAAACAGGTTAATGGTATTGTCGTTTCCGTTTACATCAATGCCATCATCTGCATTGTTTGTGATATTACTGTTCGTTACATATACAGTGCTGTTACTACCGACATCAATACCATCTAAACCGTTGGCAATAGTCAACCCACTAATTACAACATTAGCGTTATCGATCGCGAAGTTGCTAAAGGTGTTGTTACCGCTAATAGTAAGGCTTCCAGCACCAGGTCCATTAATTATCTGATTGCCAGTAATATTAAGTTGTCCTATCAGCTTAATCTCTGAATCAGGCGCAAGATTAAATACAGTTGTGCTTTGTCCACTTTGATTGTTAGCAGCATTAACCGCTTCACGTAGGGTAGTGACACCATCATTAGGATCAATAATGTCTTGCAAGCTATTAACAATGAAGGTGTAGCCAGAATTACTGTTGTAATCGTTTGACATGATTTGAAGTTCCTTCTTTGGTAGGGTTTGCTGGAAAAGCATCAAAGCTAAAGCAGGACTTTTCACTCAGTTGACTTCTAAGTTCTAGTCCAACAGATTTTTTTACCACTAGAGCTAATATAGGAAAGCTTTGTCCTACATTTGGTTTGTCAAAAGCAGGTATTTAGATTATAGAGATACAAAGTTTAAGGGCGAGAATAATCACCTGGGAAAATTCACGCTTCAGTGTGTGCCTCTTGTTTTGTCTGAGTCACGTCAAGTTTTAAAACCTTTGTCAATCAAAGGTTCCAATTGTCAGCATTGCTAAGTCATCAGCAATCTACGCGAGATTACTTTTTAGAGAACTATAGCTATAATGCTTATACAGTAATTCTTTCGGAGCAACATTTCCTCAGGCTAATATCAACCATGATTTTTCCCCTTGTTGCTTTAAATTGGTTCGTTAGGATACTAACACTTATTTGAGCTACTAAAATAGTCTTTTTAAATAAAATTCATTAAAACTTTATATAAAAGGTAGCGAAAATTATCTATAATTTTTTATAAAAGTTGTCAAAATTTAGTTAGTATAGAATATCTACAAATTTATTTTTAATGTTTAAAGTTATCCAAATAAAGTGACGCAAGCTCAGGTAAGGAATGCGATCACTTTATCTCTGCGTACTCTGCGTCTGGTGTGGTTAAATAAATAACTTTTGAACTGCACAGGCGCAGAGAGCACAGAGGAAGGAAAAGATGAGGCTTACTACTACTGTTGCATTGAAGGTGCGGCAAATATTCTGCTAGGGATTGGAATTCGTGGATTCGGTTTAGTTGCGGCTACATTAGTAGTAGAAACTTGATTATCTGCATCAGAAATAATCACAGATTTATCATCAGTAAAATCTGACTTACTGAGGTTAGATGGGATTGTATCCTCGTTAAAATTTGATGAAGATGAGGATATACTAATAGTGTTTTCTTTATTTGATTCTTCTAAATTCTGAGCAAAAGAAGGCGAAATTATCGACGCAGAACATAGCGCTATTACAAGCGTAACCAAGTTACAAGTATATGGATGCATTGTGATTACTAAAAAATGATTTTAAGGTAAAAAAGATTAGTTGCGCTGGCAACTAACAAGTAAAAATAGGTAGTCTTGTCTTCAGCCGATAGAGATACTGCAATTAATGCACCTGGGAAGAAGAATCTGCTTGTAGATGCAGATGTGTTATGCAGTTAGCGCAACTAGTCAAATAGTAGTTGTACAAGAGTTATGAATGAAAGAGGAATATCACTGAAATCTTGAATTCGTTTTAAGCACTACTAAATTTAGTGCTTTATTGACATCTTTATCAATTCTTACCTGTGATTATATAAACTTTTTATAAAAGTGTATGTGGGTTATATTAGGTAGCGTTTTCTGTAAAAGTATGTTGAACATAGGGTGAGCTTCTAAACCACCCGACAAGACATGCTGCTATGGTTTCAGCTAAAAGAAAAAGGTACTACGTAATATACCAATAGTAACTGGATCGCTGTCTGGGGTATGACCTGGTTCTAAAAGATAAATTAGTCCTGGGGTAATGCTAATATTATCTGTTAACTGTAAGCGATAAAATGCTTCGATGTGAGTAGTTGTACCTGGTTGCCCGCCTGCACGTCCTAAACCAGTACTTACAAAGTCAGGGACATTGTTTCCTACAGGTAAATCACTACTAATAATTTTTGGTGGTTGTCCGATATAAATTCCGCCTAAATTTCCCTTTTTAAATAAATCAGGGAAATTGAGATACACCATATAATTTGTTGTCTCTACACTTCCTGATCGCCCGGGAATATGAGAATTAGTATAACCACCCCAGGCACCTAAGGTGACATTTTGTGATATTTGCCAATTTACAGTAGCACCCACAGCATTAGTTTGTAGTGGTGCTGATTTTCCTAACTGCGGATCAACTGTAGTTAAGCACTCATCACCAATGAAAGTCAGTAAACAACCATTGACAGAATAATTATTAGCATAATATAAACTGACATCTAGAGAATCAGTTGGTGTTAATAGTAATTGCACTGCTGTAGTGGTGTTGCCATCAAACAAACCACTGCGTTTTCCTGGGTTTCCGGAATTTTTGCTAGAATATAAAGCCTGTAAACTGGCGCGTTTGGTAAATTGCCAATCCACAGCTATACCACCTTGACCGTATCCTATATCTAAAATTGGGTTTCTTTGGGCAAAATAAGAAAGTGGTCCTGTGGCTGCACTTTCTACTCGGTTTGGTCCTCGGAAAGCAGTGGTCATGTTTACACCTGCTGTTCCTATCATTATGGCTAAGTTGTCTGTAGCAAGCCAGTGATACCTGAGGTCACTTATGATAAACTTTTTATTAGTAGGGAATTCATAGCCGAGAATAACGTCATTACTCGATCTAGGTGCAGTAGAACCATCACCGACTACAAGACCTGTGAGTAGATAACTACGTGGATCAAATTGGCTGGTTAAGTAGAGTTGTGCTAAGGAGATGACATTGACGTTTTTACCAGGATCATCTGTGTCAGGAATTCCATCTCTGGGGTTAACATCACCACGATTGTGGCTCCTTCCTTGAACGCCAACGATCGCCAAGCCAGTAAGTTTAGTAGTAGTCGAAAATCTGTTTGCTTGAATGGACGTAGTTTGAGCCTCTAAGTTATCAACTCTACCTCGTAAAGTCACCAATTCAGCAGCAAATTCTGTCTGTAATTTCTGCAAAGCTACTAAATCTTCACGTTTTACTAGTTCGCTTTGTGCTGTTCCAATCACTTGTGATATGCTTTCCATACAGGAATTCAAACCTGCTGCGAATTCCCATCTACTTAAAGCCCGACTACCACGATACGTTCCATCTGGATAACCAGCAATACAGCCATAACGTTCCACTAAGTTTTGTAAAGCTTGAAACGCCCAATCTGTTGGCTGTACATCCTTAAGTTGAGAAACGGATGTAACTTGCGCCATCGGATCATCCGAGTAGGGGAGTGAGGGAGTGGGGGAGATAAGGAGAGAATCAACTCCCTGGCTTCCCGTATCCTTTACTCTTTGTCTCTCGCTCGGTTGTGCATAGACGCCTACGGATATTCCTTTGACTAAAACTAGTAACCAAGCCAGCGCCCAAACTTTACAAAAGCTACTAAGTACCAGTATGTATTTCAACTTTTTACACTCTCTCTCACCTACCTAAACAGAAAGTGTATTCACAACCATACTGATATGACATTGGGAAATATACTGATGGATATCCGATGAATCAGGGCGATCGCTATGATCATTTTTTATTCTTCTTGATCTGTAGTTGCTAATCTTTGCCGCTCCAAATTCATCAACTGTTGTAGTAGGGAGTCTACTTCTGCTTGTAGCGTTCTCAGCTTAGCTTGTTGATCGGCTTGATAAAAAGACTTATTGAGCTGACTTGCCACACTTTGGGTATTTTTAACGGAAATTGTCGATGTAGTCATGCTTAAATTACTCCAAAAACTCTTGTCACACCACTAGGGATATTATAGTAAGGGCATATTAAGATTTCTTAAATTATTATATATTTTCTGTAGCTCCATAGTCGTGAATTTTTTATTTGTATATTGGAGACTTAAATCACAATAACTCTGTTCCATAAATGTACCCAAGGGTAGAAGTTAGGCAAAATACTTGTAGCAATTCTTTAGTTTAGGACGAAAAAGATCAATTGGCACTGAAATTAAAATAAAATGAGCAGGTAATCAACCTGTACTCACTCTCCATATTTAATCAGCGTTTAACTACCGTGACTTCAAGCCTCCTGTCTGCTGCTACTCATCGCCAACCTTGGCTCGGACTAATAGAGCAATATCGCGACTACTTGCCAGTAAACGACACAACACCAGTTGTCACACTGCTTGAGGGCAATACTCCCCTCATCCCAGTTCCTTCGATTGCAAAGCTAATCGGCAAACAAGTGCGTGTATTTGTTAAATACGAAGGACTTAATCCTACTGGTAGCTTTAAAGACCGAGGGATGACAATGGCAATCTCCAAAGCAAAGGAAGCGGGAGCAAAAGCAGTAATTTGTGCCAGTACAGGTAACACCTCAGCGGCAGCCGCAGCTTATGCTCGACGTGGAGGAATGCGAGCTTTTGTGTTAATTCCTGATGGCTATGTAGCGCTGGGCAAATTAGCGCAAGCACTGCTGTATGGGGCAGAGGTACTAGCAGTAAAAGGAAATTTTGATACAGCACTAGAAATTGTCCGCTCCATGGCAGAATGCTATCCAGTAACATTAGTAAATTCAGTTAATCCCTACCGTTTAGAAGGACAAAAAACAGGGGCGTTTGAAATTGTCGATGTTTTGGGAGATGCTCCAGATTGGTTATGTATCCCAGTAGGTAATGCAGGAAATATCACAGCATATTGGATGGGGTTTTGTCAATATCATCAACAGCGAAAGTGCGATCGCTTACCCCGAATGATGGGATTCCAAGCCGCAGGTGCAGCGCCGTTAGTGAATGGTAAACCAGTGACACATCCAGAAACCATAGCGACAGCAATACGCATAGGCAATCCAGCCAGTTGGGAAAAAGCTCTAGCAGCGCAATCAGCAAGTATGGGAAGTTTCCACGCCGTCACTGACGAGCAAATTCTTGATGCATATAGACTTTTAGCATCAGAAGAAGGTGTTTTTTGTGAACCTGCTAGTGCCGCTTCTGTAGCTGGAATGTTACTAGTCAAAGATCAAATTCCCACTGGGGCGACAGTAGTTTGCATCCTCACTGGCAATGGTTTGAAAGATCCAGATACAGCCATTAAACATAGTAACAGTCAAATTAAACAAGGCATTGAACCAAAAATTCTCGCCGTAGCAGAGGCGATGGGGTTTTAACAAGTAAAAAGTCAAAAGAAAGAGTATTTAATCTTTTGACTTTTTACTTGGTTCTTTTTACTTCTCTTCCCGTTCTCGCGTTAAGCTATCAATAGCGTCACCTAAAGCGGTGGTGAGGTTTTTGCGAGTTTCAGCATGGTTGTCTTGCTCAGTTTTTAAAGCTTGGAGCAGGATAGCACGTTCTTTAATGACAGCAATGAGCTTAGCTTTCAATTGCTCGATTGATTTGAGTGCTTCGATTTCTAGCTCAATGGCTTTGCTTGCATCAGCGTCGCCTAGCTGGGCTTCCTCAATGCCCTGAAGTTTTTGAATTTGCGCTTTCAAAGATGCAATTGTTTCTTGAAACAAGTATGCATCTGTACGACGTTGCTCTGCTTCGATCGCATACAGTTTACGCCATTTTTCCGCACTTTCCCAACCAGCATCTCGTTCCCCTTGAATTTCTGCTAGCTGCTGTTTGAGTGTCTGAATCTCCGTCAACCATTGTTGTGTTAATTCTTGAGTCATAATATCTAGTACTAATCATATAAACTGTAGAGACGCTCCGCCGGAGCGTCTCTACTTTCGTAAACATTTTTATATCGCACTCATTCTCCCCTTGCAATATTCAAGTCTTCCGGTAAAATATTTAGCGCAACATACAGCAAAGCGTCGCCTAATAATGTCTCAACCTCCTGTTAATTTTTCTACCATTGATCCTGATGCCAAAGCACCAACCTTGAGGCGTTTGCGTCAGCTTAGCCGAATACTCGATAAAGCCATTATCATTCCAGGAACCCGGATTGGGTTCGGGTTAGATCCTATTGTAGGATTACTATTTGGTGCTGGTGATTTTTTGGGACTAATATTTTCTGCCTACATTGTCTTAGAGTCTGCACGACTGGGTGTGCCTGCAGCAACTCTAGCCAAAATGCTCTTGAATATTATCATAGACGCTATAGTAGGTGCTATCCCAGCAGTAGGAGACTTGTTTGATTTTGCTTGGACAGCCAACGAGTATAATATCAGGTTACTAGAAGATCACTTAAAGTTTCCCAGCCAGAAGAAAAGTACAGACAAATGGTTTGTACTTGCGGTTTTGGTGGGATTGTTTATTGTCACCATTGCCTTGGTAGCCTTGAGCGTGATCTTAGTGAGATTTTTTTGGTATGCTGCTGGAATAGTGTGGGGACTATTAACTGGTAGTTAAATTAGTCATTGACAAAATTAATGAAAGACTGGTGGCAATCTCAATTCCCTCAAGGGCGACAAAGTTTAATCATCACTGATGCTAATGGTTATCCTGTACGCATTGCTTATGGTGAAAAAGGTACTGGTAAACCTTTATTCTTCTTTCATGGCGCAGGTAGTTGGAGCTACAATTGGCGTTACAGCATTCCGCCTTTATCTAAGTATTTTCGCGTTATTTGTTTTGATGCCAAAGGTTACGGTTTTTCAGAGAAACCTTTGTCTCGTCGAGAGCAAAATGGTCATTTAGTGATTGAGTCAGAAAGGATTATTCGCACATTATGTGATGAACCAGTCGTAATTGTGGCAGAATCTTTAGGGGGATTAGTTGCCCTTGCCCTTGCTCAAGAATACCCAGAGTTAATAGCGCGGTTAGTCGTGGTAAACGTACCTATATTTGCTCAACGTCTACCTCATTGGGCAATGTGGTTACTTTCTCAAATACCGCTAGAAATAGTGCAAACAGTAGACGCTTTGCGCGTAACACAAATGTTTGCACCAGTAGTTAGAGAGATGATGGCAATAGAAAGGCGAGGAGTATTGTTCGATCCTTCAACACTCACCGAAGAAGATGTTTACTGGATGACTTACCCATTAATTGAGTTTCCCGGTACTCTCGCTAAAATTAGCGAAGAGTTACAAATAGCTATTAAACAAATTGAGCAATTGCAGTCAAATAAACCAACTTTGCTGGGAAAAATTCAAAATAATCTCCATGCGATTAAGTGTCCAACTTTAATTTTGTGGGGTGAACACGATTCTTGGTTTCCGGCAAGCGATGGTGTAAAATTGCACCAACTCATCCCTAAGGCAAAGTTAAAAATTCTGCCTAACTGCTGTCATGACGCTTCATCTGGTGCTAATGAAGCAGTAAATAAAGCAATTATTGAGTTTCTCCGTGATACTGATTTCTTATCATAATGGAAAAATTTTTAGTTACAGGTGTTGCTGGTTTTATTGGCTTCCATCTCAGTAATAAACTTTTGCAGATGGGAGCAGAAGTGATTGGAATTGATAATATTAACGACTACTACGATGTCGGCTTAAAACATTCCCGCTTAACTCAACTAAAAAATTACCATAACTTTCAATTTTATAAATTAGATGTAAGCGATCGCCCTAGCATTTCTGAGTTATTCACACATCACTCGCCTACCAAAGTAATCCATTTAGCGGCTCAAGCAGGTGTGCGTTACTCAATTACCAATCCGCATACTTATGTAGATACTAATTTAGTCGGTTTCATCAACATTCTTGAAGGTTGTCGTCACTCACAAGTAAAACATTTAGTATTTGCTTCCTCAAGTTCAGTGTATGGAGCAAATACAAAAAGACCTTTTACTGTTCATGATAATGTAGACCATCCCATTAGCTTATATGCAGCAACAAAAAAGGCAAATGAACTAATGGCTCACTCTTACAGCCATTTATATAATTTACCAACAACAGGTTTACGCTTCTTCACTGCCTATGGTCCTTGGGGACGCCCAGATATGGCATTATTCTTATTTACTCAAGCAATTTTACAAGATCAACCGATCAATGTTTTTAATGAAGGTAAGATGCAACGAAACTTTACTTATGTTGATGATATTATTGAAGCAGTGACTCGCGTTGTAGACAAAATTCCTCAACCAACTATAGATAAAACTAACTTCACCTTAGATCCAAGTACAAGTTTTGCTCCTTACAGAATATATAATGTTGGTAGTGCCAAATCGGTAAAATTAAATTACTTCATTGAAGTTTTAGAAAATTATCTCGGCAAAAAGGCAAAAAAGAACTTACTTCCTCTCCAACCGGGTGACATTCCTGAAGCAGATGCGGATGTTCAAGATTTGGAGCAGGAGTTTGGTTTTAAACCAAGTACACCTGTAGAAGTTGGAATTCCCAAGTTTGTAGATTGGTATCGTTCTTACTACGGGGTTTAATAAATATTTAGGAACCACAGATGAACACAGATAAACTATCTGTGTTTTTATTTTTATACAATAGTCCTAATCAAGTAAAATCTGTATTAAATTTATATTGAAAGATATTATGTCCCAAGATAGCTCGGCTATAGGTTCAAAACGACGCTCTTTATGGCAAATGGGACTACAAGGAGTGTTAGATGGTGGTCCTGGTAGTTGTCATTTCGCAATTAACAGTGCGTGCAATGCTCACTGCGGATTCTGTAGCTTTTCAGTAGATCGTCTGCCTAAAGAATTAAGGCAATCTGTGACGCTGGATGATGCTAAGCAGGCGGCAGAAATCCTCCTCCGCAATGGGGTGTACTTCATATTTTACGTTGGCGGCGAGCCAATGCTCCATCCGCATTTGAATGAGATGATTGCCCATGCATCTAGTATCGGTATAGCACCGATGCTTGTGACTAACGGTTCGCTCCTCACACCAGAGCGAGTTGATGCGCTGGTTGATGCAGGGTTGGTAAGCGTTTTTATTTCCATTGATGCAACTGATGTAGAAAAGCATGAACAGAACCGGGGATTAAGGGGAGTGTGCGATCGCATCCGCGCCGCCAATGCCCAATTCCGCCGTCGCAATCTCACGCCCACAGCCTCTGTCACCATGAGCCGACTGGTGGATGATTACCAAAAGTTGCCACCATTCTTAAAGTCGCTAGGATTTGACAGTGTTACCTTTTCCTATCCGCTTACCACTTTACCATCAAGCTATCTAAGTCACGCCGAGTCAGAGCTAGTTGACTACACTGATGAAGAGTTGTATGACTGCTTCGAGCAAATGAAGGCACTCAAAAAAGATTTTCCCGTCCTCAACCCCATCGCCTCAATTGAGGATATGCAACGCCATTTACGTGGAGAACCCGAACAATTTGGTTGTTTAGCAGGTTGGAAGTTTTTTTATCTAGACTGGCATCTTAACCTCTACCGCTGTCACAACTGGGATAAACCAATGTGCCACATCACAGAATTTGACGGTTCACAGCGAGTGCGTGACGGATGTACCTCATGTATGATTGACTGCTACCGCGACGGCAGCGTGATGATGCAAATTGGCATGGGCGTTAGTGATGGCTTACAGGCAGCCGCTAAGGGAAACCTCAAGCAAGCCTGGAAATATTGGTTTGACAGTAGAAATCTAGTTTCCATCAAATCAGTTTTAGAAATATCATCTTGGGTAGGACATTTGTAAACTCACTCAGCTATTAGTCGGTTTTATCCGACTTCAGCTACTCGCGCCTTGCACGCTTTATGCAAGGCGCGAGTAGTAGTAGCCAAAAGTGCCATGACACTTACAGTGACTGAGTGGAAACTCATCAAAATTTTACTCAAACTGTTGGCATAATAGCTATTTAGTGGAAACGAACGGATAAAAAAGTTTACAAAAAGTTACGTAGAATTCTCAAACCCGATCACAAAACTTAAGAGTTAGAAATGATATAGAAACTCACCACTCAGGGTTTAAGCAGGCTATCCTAAGATGAATACGAAACTTTTGGGTCTTCTCACTGCTACAACTGCACTTACAGGTATTGTTGCAACAACTGGAGTAGCCAATGCAGCTACACTATCTTACACTGCCAATACAGATTTTGAAACCACGAATATCATTAACTCTCCTCTAAGTATCAAAAAATTTGACGCAGAGTTAGGCATACTCAACAGTGTGAAGATAGATTTCACTGGCAAGATCCAAGGTGATGCCGGTTTTGAAAGTAGAGACGCAAAACCAGCTACCATCACACTAGATTTTTCTGGTTTACTGGAATTAAAACTAGCAGACGGTCCATACCTCTTCAATAATATTAACCCGAAACAATCTTATAGCTACAATGTCACAGCCTACGACAAAAAACTAGATTTTGCAGGAACTTCTGGAAATACAGTAGAAGGCTTGATGGCAACACAATCTGCGAGTAAGACTTTCGCCACCAGCGAGTTTTTAGATTATTTTACTGGTATGGGCGATGTGAACTTCTTGTTCTCAGCTTTAGCTGACTCAAAAGTAACAGGTAGTGGTAACATTTCTTCTTATGTTAACACTGAAGCTGCGTCAAGCGTCAAAGTCACATATAACTACACCAAGAAGAAAAAAGTACCAGAACCTACTACCTTGTTAGGTATTGGGCTAGTTGCTGGCTATGGTTTCCTCTCTCAAAAAAAGAAAAGTTTAGCTAAGGTTTAATACCACCTATTTTTACAACCCTCTTTAATTGATACCTAAATGTAGAGACGTTACATGTAACGTCTCTGAGCGTGATTAGACATCGACCGAATTTAATTGTGCATTATTCAGAATCCATGTAGAGACGTTCCGGGGGAACGTCTCTACATGTTTTTCGCAGATGTCTATTGTTAAAAATACGATTTTAATTCTCCTCTTCTTCTGATATCAAGAGTTGCACAGTGGAATGAGCCACCAAAGGTGCCATAATAACGAAAAGAACAGGGAATTGGTTCAAAGCCCCAGTCTTTAAAAGCTTTAATCATAGTTTCTTGATTTTTTTCCACGATGACTCGTTTTTCATCAAGCATCAACACGTTTATGCTGATCCATTTGCTGCACATGGAGACGATAAACCCAGAGACTGGATCGGGTTCGGGAGCGACTAATACATCCCAAGATTTGAGAATTTTTGGTAGTCTATCTACATCTATATATTCAGGATTTACTAACACTTTACCTGGGGCAAGAGGCATAAAGGTGGAATCAATATGCATCGGGTTGCGAGATCTACTTTCAATTTCATGAATTGTATATTCTTCTCCCAAATGCCTTCTTAACCATTCAATCCCAAAATCATTTGTGACATTACTTTTGGTGACAAATATATCTTTACCACAACGAACAAAATCTGCCGCATCAAAAACAGGTTCAAATTCATTAATTACATAACGCAGCGGCTCATCTTTTGTAGGAGGTTTGAACTTATAGTCATAGAGTTCGTCGAGTAATTCTGGCTTGGGAGCAGCAGTCCATTTTGCACCCTTAGCAAAGTATTCTTTGAATAATGAGCGATAAGCGTTTATTTCAAAGTATCTTGAACGCCAAGGCATAGGCGTTTCGATAATTTCATCACCTATAATTAGGATTCCATCTCTAGGACAAGAGGTAGTAAATCCTTTTGATTTCCACTGGGGAGTTTTATACTCACGAGAAAAATCAATTATATCTGGTCGTCTGACAACAACGCCTTCTGATTCGAGAATATGAATAAATTCATCTAGTTCTTTTTGCGCACGCTTAACGACGAAACCAGGATAACGGCGTCCGGCAAAAAATGGGTAGAATTTTGCTGCTGTTGGCGGGATGGTATAGGTAACAGTAACATGACTAGAAGGTAGTCTAGCTCCTTCTAACCTACCCACAATAACTTCTTCTAGTGGGTCCCATTCATTATATGAATTGACTGGGCAAGTTTTATTCTCAATGCTGTTTACTGTTTGTGTCATAAATTTCTTCTCTTTTTTCCAAGCTTCATTCTGTGAGTACGCCACCTACCCCTATCGATAGTCGTCGCCCACGCCAATAGATACTGTTACCAAAGGCTCCCCCAACAAAGGTGACAAAACTTAATATATCGCGGAGTGGTAACGTCCACAGCCAGCGAACTAGCTTGGGACAATTCATACCATAAATTGCTGTCAACGCTTGTACAGTTCTCACAGCTATGGTGAAAAAGCATAGAATTACCGCCCAAGGATGAAAACCTGAGATTAAGAGTAGAAGTATACAGTAAACAGTGCCGTATGTGAAGATATTACCGTAATATAAAGGACCTTGATTCCACCTGATTGTTCTCGCCCAGCGTAACTCTCGCCGGAACAGTTGTTGAAAGCTTTCATTTCCACCATCAGTTTCTAGAACATAGGGTGATAGTTCAACTCTATATCCAGCTTTAGCTACCATATTACCAATGAGGTAATCGGAACCAATCCAGTTGACAATTGTTTTTAATCCACCTGCTTGAGCCAAAATAGATTTGCGGGTAGCCATTGTTGCGCCGATCGCAAAATCTAATTTACCTCCATTCAATTTTCGTGCCAGCAGGATACTCGGCAGATTATCGATGCATCGTCCCAAGGATGCTAAAGCCGTTACTAAATACTTCGGTTCGTGACCTAGATAGCCGCATGTTACCAAACCTACTGCCCTATCTGCTAGAGGTGCCGTTACCGTCTGTAGGTAGTGCGGCTGTACATACATATCGCTATCGGTGAATATTATTATTTCATATTTTGCCGCATCTATCAAATGGATGAGATTACTAATTTGATAGTTGAGTCCCAAGACTTCTAAACCATAAATTAATCTAGCGCGATCGCTATACTTAGCAACCACCTCCTCCAGGATCGGAATCGCTGGATCTTTGGGGTTCATTACCCCAAAAAGTACTTCGTAATTTTCGTAATCTTGTGCAAAGAAGCTTTCCCAGTTTTTTTGCGCATCTTCATCTACCCCAGCAACGGGAATTAATACCGACACTGGTTCAGAGCAAGTATTTAGTTCTTGCTTGTGATTAAAAAAGAATTGAACTGTGCTCATTGCACACCAAGTATAATATGCTACCGCACCCGCGATCAGAACAAGTAGCACTAATTGTAAAGCAATCATGATGGAGGAAATTTGCAACTAATCGGTTACAAATTTTGAATATAGACTATAACTAGTTAATCCCCAAACTGAATCGCTTGAACTTTTGCTAACTTGTGCCTTTGTTGATAGCTGAGCATACATAGCGTAATCACTAATAAAAAAAGAGATTTTACCGTTGATGGCTCTGGTACACTCTGCACTTCATTACCAGGAGGTTTGCTACCGACAGTATCAGGTACACCACTGTCACCACCACCACCCACTATGTTGGGAGCAATATCGCCGATTATATTTGCCACAGGAACTGGTAATGATGAATTATCTCCGTTAAGAAATAATAGCAAAAGTAGAGCTAGAGGACCGCCTGCCAGCCATCCGGGGAAATCTTCACCTTCTGTGACGAAGACATCTCCGCCGATACCAGCAGGAAGATCGATAGCGATCGCGTCTCCCTCTAACAATGCCAGCGGGCTTGCTAAAAAGCTTTCTCCCGGAAGTCCTTCTCCAACCAGTGCAGTTAACTCCTTGCCAATTCCAATAATTGGTCGTCCCCACTCTCCGCCTTCTAGAGTATATGGATGAGAAAGTACATGAAAAATACTTTGTTGTAGTTGTGTCTCATCTCCTTTATTCAAGGCTTCTATCCCTTGAGAGAGTGTTTGTTGATAAAATTCCTTCATTTTAGGTGACAGATCCAGAGACTGAATCTGTTGTTCAATGTTAGGAATTTTTGCCACCTCTTCTAGTAGAAGACGACCATAAGAAAGTTTCAAATTCACTAAACCACTACGAAGACTCAGAGCGTCATTTGTCCCTGATAATGGCGCCCAACTGAAATTCTTCGTCACAAGTCCCAAACCTTCCACAGGGTTACGACTGAGAGTCTGTCCAAGCAAGTATTGATACCCATCCATAATGTGGGTTGAGTCATTTTGCCAGAATGAGGCATAGGGAACTTGAGGAAGATTGGGATTGTTTCCGTAAAAATTAGCAAACTTGTCGTAATTTTCTTGACCTCCTGCGGCTCGTAATAAGAGGTCACGGTAACTAGAGCCGTTATTTTTTTCCACTAATTCTTGGAGTACTGTTCCAGTCTTGTTGCAGCTTAGACCAAATCCTACATCACATGCAGGAATACTACGCATCTTACTCAGATCGCTGCCTGATAGCTGGTACTGTAGATACTCTGACTCTAATCCTGGTTGAACTCCATGATTGCCAAGATTTAATTGAGCAGAAGCAGATTGGCTTGTACCCATAACTGCTGCTACAGAAGAGAATGTAATGCAAATAGCGGTTGGTACTAACTTCGGCTCTTGAGCTGAGATTCCGTTTTTAATTGACTTCAACAAGATAGACCTCCTGTAAACAAATATCCGAATTGAAGTGGGAAGCTGTACAGTCGCTCTGGTAGAGCGTTTGTACTGATAATTCACGTTTAGAAGGAGATGCACTCTTGTTTGCTGACAATTTTAATAAATTGCTTTGAACAGCTTCTTTGCTGGATCGTTGAATTTTCCCTACAACTATAGATTGGTATAATTTTATTCTTTTCGCATTGATCTAAATCACACTTGCAGAAAATTTGATTTAGTTTTTGCTGTAGAATTAATTCAGTGTTTTCACATAGTTTATGCACCACTTTAATACTTTTACACATTTGTTGTGCATAAAGATGAATAAACAATGAAAATTCGCTTAAAATGTCTAAAGTTTTGATAATTAAAAGTAGATAACAGAAAGTTTTTATGAAAGAAAAAAGGGCATTGCCCTTACGTCGCCGATTCGTAATTATCAATGGAGACGATTTTGGATTCTCAAAAGGTGTTAACCAGGGAATCATCACTGCTTATGAGCAAGGAGTGCTAACCAGTACTAGCCTCATGGTGACAGGAGAGGCTTTTGATGAAGCAGTGGCACTGGCTAAATCTCATCCAAACTTGGCAGTTGGGTTGCATCTAGTGTTAGGTAGCGCTAAGTCAGTATTACCGCATTCCCAAATTCCTCACCTAGTTGACGAAGACGGTAATTTTTCTGACAAACTTAATCAAGCAGGTGTGCGCTATCATTTGAGTAGTAAGGCTCGTCGTGAGCTACCTTTGGAAATTCGCGCTCAACTAGAAAAGTTTCGCTCTACCGGGTTGCCACTTTCTCACGTTGATGGTCATAACCATATGCACTTCAACCCGGTAGTATTACATACTTTGGTTAATCTAGCTCTTGAATTTAACATCAAAGTTATTCGGCTTCCCCACGAAGAACTGAGCTTGACTTTGAACATTGATAGTAAGAACCGCCTGATCAAAACTGTTTGGTACTATGTTTTTGGTGGGCTACGTTGGTACGGAGAGCGTTTACTCAAATCGAAAGGAATTGCTTTTAGCGATCGCGTCTACGGAACGCTGCAAACTGGGTACATGAGCGAATCTTACTTACTTGGTTTGATTCCTCAGATTAAGGCTAACTTTGTCGAAATTTATTCTCACCCAGCTATTGCCATTCCTGGAGAACCAAGTAACGGACCACAAGGATCGGGTATGTTAGAACTAGATGCGCTCGTCAGTCACCGAGTTCGCGAAGCTTTAGATCAAAATGGTTTTGAGTTAACTAACTATCATAACCCAAACATCTCATTAGTTTTATAAAATTGTGCAGTTTTGCTTACTTGCTAGCTACGTTAAGATTCCGGTTCCAAAACAAGCTGCGCAAAAATTTTTAAGAATGACTCACAGTATTTTGGTATTGGCGATGTTGTTACTTAATCATCGTCATCTTTGTCATCGTCATCTTTGTCATCGTCATCTTTGTCTTTGTCTTCGTTATCGTCATTATGTGTGGTGGCTGGTGACGATGCAGGTGCGTTATACATGGTTGGCAATGTTGGCGACTGCTGTATTGTTGATGAAGATTTTCGTAACACTGATAAAATAATCATAGTAAAGATTATGGCAGTAACTGCTGCTACAGCTAGGGCTATGACTTCAAATTTTTTTTTCCTGTTTTCATCCTTTGGTTTCATAAACAGTCACTAGCGGCGATTTGGGCTACGCGGTTATGTATCAGATATAGCTTACTTCTACTTAAGCGAGTCTACCATTAGACGGAAATTTAAAAGCTTCATTCTCAAGAAAGAGCAATTCAAGTTGAATTTTCCTGTACATTGCAGTCAAAAGAGAAATTTCTCGCGCTTAGTACCGCAGCATAAAAGACTTGCGATCTACAGCGCTTGTATTGATGTATTATCGCCTTAAGGCTTTTGCACAGGGTTTAATTTAAATAGAGAGGAATAATATGGCATCAGCAAACGATAATCTTGAATCAGCAAAGGATGCAGTTAATGATGCTGCTCAATCAGCAAAAGATACAGCTAAAGATGCTGCTCAATCAGTGAAGAGTGCAGCGGAGTCACTAGGGAATAAAGCGTCTAATGTAGTAGGCAATGTCATTCCCGTTCCCCCAGAGCCACCCATTCAACCACAATCAGATGTTCACTCTCTCAAGTCTCGCCTGGAGTGGGGCGAACCAGCTTTGACAATTCTAGATGTGCGCGATCGCCAAATTTTCAACGAAGGTCACATCATGGGCGCTATGGCAATGCCAGTTGATGAATTGGTAGATAAAGCAGTACCATCTTTGGCAAAAACCCGTGATATCTATGTTTACGGTGACAGTGACCAACAATCTGCTCAGGCTGCACAAGCCCTAAGAGGTGCTGGGTTTGTACACGTTTCTGAACTAAAAGGTGGTTTGGCAGCATGGAAAGCAATTGGTGGTCCTACCGAAGGAATTATTGAATCTAGAACTCCAGCAGGAGCTGATGACTACAATGTAGTAGCTAGATTACAAAACCACGCCGAAACACAGCAGAAATAATTTAATGTAGAGACGTTCCGGCGGAACGTCTCTACATATCAATGTTCAAACAAATCCTTAAATTGCAACAAATCTAAAGAAACTATAGTAGGTAAACATTGAAAGCATTGTTGAGCAAGTTCTAAGCGTTCCTCGCGTTGCAACATTTGTACCAATTTTTGCTGCACATTGAGTAAGTAACGTACATCATTAGCAGCGTAACTTAGTTGAGCTTCAGAGAGATTAGCAGCGTTGCCCCAGTCAGAACTTTGAGCGCTTTTATCTAATTCTATTTTTTCTAATTCTTGGACTACATCTTTGAGTCCATGACGTTGAGTGTAAGTCCGAGCTAATTTACTAGCAATCTTAGTACAGAAAATAGGAGCAACGTGAATGTCCAAATGGTAGCGTAAGGTAGCTATGTCAAAACGTGCAAAGTGAAAAACTTTGAGGACATTCGTTGCTTGGAGTAGTCTTTTGAGATTAGGGGCTTCAGTTTGTCCCTTGTGAATGCGTAGTGCGGAAACTTTGCCTTCGCTGTTGCAAAGTTGAACAAGACATAAGCGATCGCGATTCGGTAGTAATCCCATTGTTTCTGTATCTACAGCAATCGCTTCTGCTTGTAGGTAATGACAAAGGGTAGTGTCACTGATGTCGCGATCGCAAACCTGAAAATCTTCCATGAATTAGATCTAGTCCATTTGATTACTTATAATATCAACAACCTATTTACCACTACGGATAAATATTTGTGTCAAGTAAACTTCGCCTTTGCTATTGGTTGCTACACCAATTCCAGTTAAGTTGTAATTACCTTTAAGATTAGTAAGATGTCCAGGACTGTGGAGCCAGCCAGTAACAGCTTCACTTGCCGGATCGCTATATCCTAAATTGTAAGCAACATTCTCTGCCGCACTTCGATAACGAATCGGAATAGCAGTGACTCGCCTTCTAAATCCTTGATGGCTAAAAGGGACTTTACCAATTGCCATATTTCGACTATGAATTCTGGCTTGCTGACTAATTTTGGCGTTGAGAGAGAGCCTACGTAAACCTTTAGAAACCCGATACCGATTGATTTGGTCAAAAATAGACCTTTCTAAATCAGTGTTTTTTACAGTAATAGAGGATTGTGTTGCTCGACTTGAGGAAATCGAAAACGGTTGATTTTGTGTAGAAGTGTGACCTGTTCCAGAAGTGTTAGTTGTCAATCCACTCACAAGGACAAGCGTACTTAAAGCAACGCCTAAAGCAGTTTGTCGGAACATTGAGAATTAAGTAATGTGTAGATTTACTGGACGTATCCTCTGATTATTAGTTTCTTGATATACTTATATACTTTTCAGTATTAAAGAGGATAGCAAATCATTGCACATTTTGATACCTTCGTCAAGAGTTGCAAATTACAGTATTGGGCAGTAAAAGTAATTTAAATCAAAAATTTAAAAACTCCACAATCAAAAATAAATTTACGGAAACATTTTTGTGTAACAGTTTAACACCAGCGATTGTATAAAAGTGTTACAAAATTGAGTAATTTATGAAACCACCACTGTTGTTTAACTAAAGGGCTAGTTGTCCTCAGTAAAAACAACCAAGGAAATAACGTGTATGAGCGATGTGTCTACAGGACCACCAATTGTAACCAGACTGCTGCGGCAGTGGTCAAGGTTCTCTAGGAAAATCACGCTGCACATAACAGTTGCTGCACTCGTTGTAATTCTAGTCTTAACCGGACATACAGTGTCAGCGCAGTTAAGAGGTGAAGCGCCTTCCCAGCCACTAGCTTCTTTAGAAGGCGTGCCAATTCCAGAACCAGACAATCTCAACAACTTTATTAAAGATAAGGTGGCGGCGATCGCACTAGGAAAATCTTTGTTTTGGGATATGCAACTAGGTAGCGACGGCATTCAGTCGTGTGCTAGTTGCCACTTCCATGCTGGTGCAGACAACAGGTCAAAGAACCAGCTTAACCCAGGTCTAGGGAATATTTTCAACATCGGAGGTGCGCCAAACTACCAGCTAACTGTAGCAGATTACCCATTCCACAAGTTAGCAGATCCCAATAACCGTAAGTCAAATGTTCTGTCCGACAGCAATGACATCACCGGCTCCCAAGGAGTTTTTAAATCAAGATTCGTTGATGTCGTTGTTGGCAGTGACAAAGACAATGTGACTCCCGAACCTGATCGGGAGTTCAACGTCAATGGCACAAATGTCCGTCAAGTGACAGGGCGCAACTCTCCCACTACAATCAACGCGGTATTCAACTTCCGCAACTTCTGGGACGGACGTGCTCAGAATATTTTTAACGGTGTCAATGAATGGGGTTTGAGAGATCGCAACGCCTTTGTCTTAAGAGCAAACAGACCAAATCGACTAGCAGACGTGCGAGTTAGACTCAAAAATTCGTCTCTTGCTTCGCAGGCAGTAGGTCCACCTCTGAGTGCTTTCGAGACCTTTGCCGAAAACGATGATATCATCGCACCATTTAGGGTTGATGTGTCGGAAACTGATAATCAAGTTACGGTTTCCAGAGTCAACGAACCAGAGACTATTGGCACTACTGTTGAGGCAACAGGAACCGACGACGCTGACGAGTCAACACAAGAAGCATCAACCAATCAGTCCGTAAGGTTTAGAAGATTTGGAAGGAAACTCGGTAAGAAGCTAATTGCCCTCAAACCGCTTGCCAAACAGGTAGTCCATCCAGATGATAGCGTTCTTGGTCGTTACAGAGCGCCTGACAAAGGTTTGAATAAAACCTACGACGCGATGATCCAAGAAGCCTTTCAACCGGAGTGGTGGAATTCCAATATAGTTGTCCAAATTAACCCGAACACAGGCGAGCGAACATTCATCCCCAAGCCAAATCGCCCCTTAACTACCACCGAATACACACTTTCCGAGTACAACTTCTCGCTATTTTTCGGTCTGGCAGTTCAAGCTTACGAAGCTACATTAGTTTCGGACAATGCGCCCATTGACCAGTACTTGGAAGGCAACACCAGGGCATTGACCAACCAGCAGAGGCGAGGGCTAGAAATTTTCGAGAACAAAGGCAAGTGCATCAACTGCCACGGTGGAGCCGAATTCACCAATGCTTCAGTTAAAAACGTGCAGAACGAACGACTTGAACGGATGGAGATGGGGGATGGTGGCGAAGCTGTCTATGACAACGGCTTCTATAACATAGCTGTCAGACCTACCCAAGAAGACCTTGGTGTAGGTGGTACAGAGCCAGAGGAGATCGGCGGCAAACCACTTTCCGAATCACGGCTAGCGCAGCAGGGGCTTTTTAGGCAGTTTCTCGGCATACAACCCAATATCAGAGTTAACCGCAACCAGAGGGTAGCTGTAGATGGAGCTTTCAAGACACCAGGACTGCGCAATGTAGAGTTAACCGCTCCCTACTTCCATAACGGCGGACAACTAACCTTAGAGCAAGTTGTCGAATTCTACAACCGAGGCGGAGACTTTAACGAACAGAACATTGCTAACTTAGACCCAGATATTCAAAGACTTGGGTTGAGCGCCCAAGAAAAATCTGACTTAGTAGCTTTCCTCAAAGCGCTAACAGACGAGCGAGTCCGGTTAGAGAAAGCTCCCTTCGATCACCCACAATTGTTCGTTCCAAACGGACATCCAGGAAACCAAAACTCCGTCACTAACGACGGTAAAGGACAAGCCACAGATCAGTTACTAGAAATTCCAGCAGTTGGACGTAACGGAGGTAGTGGCACTCCCAACTTCCTAGCCAACTAATCAAATTTCACTACTGCTAAAATTTTGAACCACAGATAAACACAGATGAACACTGATAATCATCTGTGTTTATCTGTGTCCATCTGTGGTTTTTATCTCAAATAAATTTACTTGTGCAAGAGGTATATGGAGAAACGCTAAAATGACATAGTGACCTTAATTGTAAAAAACTTACTCCCCTTCTTCTTGGCTTCCCCCAGGTTTAAACCCCAGGCTATGCGGTTCCATAAACTCAACCATATGTCATCAAAGCCCAACCCCTCCGAAAAACGTTTTGTCTATCAAGAATTTGGTAACGACAACTCCCCAGCCTTGGAAAGAGCAACACCAGAACTACCTCCAGAAAAACAAAACCTGCGAGTACAGGCTACTCGTGCTGGGCGCAAAGGCAAAACTGTGACAGTAATTACTGGTTTTCAAACTAAATCAGAAACTCTACAAGCATTATTAAAGCAGTTAAAGACTCAATGCGGTACAGGTGGAACAGTTAAAGAAAATGAAATAGAAATTCAAGGGGAACACAAACAGAAAATCCTCGACATTTTGATCAAACTAGGTTATAAAGCCAAAATTAGTGGTGGCTAGGAATGCGGTTTACCGAACTAACTTAGCAATGCTGTTTTGAGATATAAATGTTATCTTTGAAAAGTACATAAATCCCATCGTACTAATAGGTGCAGGAGGGAGTAATGGATTTAGTTCGGATATTGTGTGCAATTTTTCTACCGCCACTTGGAGTGTTTTTGCAAGTGGGTTTAGGTAAGGACTTTTGGATTAATTTACTTTTGACTATTTTTGGATTTTATATTCTGGGAATTGTTCACGCTGTGTGGGTAATTGCCAAAAAGTAAATAATATTTTAGCAAGAAAGTCATGATATTTGTGGGACGGGCAGGATGCCCGTCTTTAATTATGGGCGGACAAGATGTCCACCCCACAAAAGCTATCTTTACAACGGTATTAACTCTGGGTAATGTTGGAGCAACTGATCGCTAGTTAGTTCATCGCCTAACTGGGCTGGGGAGAAATGTACCTGCACTGCTCTTAATTTGTGTTGGTAGTGCAGGTTAATCATAGCTTTCAAACCATTCTTTAGTGCTTGAACATTAGAAAGATCTGTTTCCAAATCTGGTACTTCTCCTTCATAAGCTACTGTAATCATCACAACTACGTTGCGCGTTACAGGTATAGATAAAGGTTCATTTGCTCTAGAGTAAGAATCATAGGCTGGTTCACTCAGATACCGCTGGGCAGAATCGGTAAATAATTCATTCACAAAGTCTCCTGCCTCACCTTCGCTCCAAAATACATCACCCTCATTGGCGGCAGAAAGCCAATATTCATCGTATTGTAAAAGAGTTTGAGAAATTTCTACCAATTCTTCTCCCAAAATTTCTACATCGCCTTCAACATCAATTGCTCTACGCCCAGCACTATTCAAGACTCCTAAAATTGGTGCTACTTCACCCCCACCTAAATGTAGCATTATGCGACACACTACATAACGAGTTCGACCGATCATTCTGTTAAAGGTATCACGCATTTTTTTTTCTCTCCTTAAATTTGTAATTGATTAGTACAGACGCTCCGCCGGGATATTCGGTACAGACGCTCCGCCGGAGCGTCTCTACTGTGATATATAATGAAACCCTTTGACAAAATCAACAACCATACTTAATGATGGTGTTAATAATTTTGCTGCCTCTGTTGAGTTATTGCTATGGGCTGAACTATTCCCTTCAGTACGGGTGAACATTTTTTTACCAAAGTTGGGATGATTGTGTAAAATCAGATTTTGAGAACTAGAATTTGTGATAATTGTCTGTGTAGGTGCTTGGAAAAAATTGAGTTTTGCTGCTATATTCAATATTTTATTCATTTTTTTTATAGTTGTAACATATTCTATTGCTTGGTCTAAAATAGTGTTTAATAACTTCATTTGATTAGGGGTTTTTAGAGTTAGTTTAGCAATATCTTCAGTAATCATCATGGATACTGCTGTACAAATATTTTCCTGTGTGGCTATGGCATCTTTGAAGGGGAGAATAGCTACATAAGCGGTAGCAAATAAACTTTCGTCACTATCGACTCGGAAGCTAAAAACTGTTCTTCGTTGCCCGATTTCCATACTGGGCGGTTGTTTCAGTTCCTGGTATTTCTGGGCAATTTGGTGATAAACACCCCCCAAAGCAAAATTTGCTTCGTGATCTAAGGCTTTGTCTACAATAATCCGGATTGTTGGTGAAGTTTCATTAAAAAAGTCGCGTGAGTCAAGAGAACTAAAACGCTGGATCAAAGAGTCATCACCTGCGGAACTAAGATCAATCCACTCACAAATCATGCCTTCAGTCTTTAAACCAAACCTGGAGGTAGCATATAGTTTTGCCCCAGTTAAAATTGCTTTTGTTAAATCTGCTCCTATCCATTCTGCTTTTATTAATCTTGCTTGGGTTAAATCGGCGTGAACTAAACTGGCATTAGTTAAGTTAGCGTTGCTTAAGTCTGCTCCAATTAAATTAGCACCACTTAATTTTGCTCCACTTAAATCTGCCCAAGAGAGATTCGCCCCACTTAAGTCTGCCCAGCGAAGATTTGCAGCGCTCAAATTAGCTCCACTTAAGTTGGCACGGTTAAGATTTGCTTGCTTGAGTTCGGCATTTTGAAAATTTGCGCCAATTAAATCGGCGCGGCTGAAGTCAGTGTTGTTTAAGTTAGCTAACTCTAGGTTAGCTGCTGTTAAGAAACCGTCTCTTAAATTTGCCTCACTCAAATTGGCTTCCCGGAGTACGGCGTTTCTGAGAGTAGCTTCTCGCAAATCCGCACCACTAAGGTTTGATCCTAATAAATCGCTGTTGCTCAAATCCGCCCGAATTAACTCAGAACGAATGAGTGTAGCTTTTCTGATTTGGGCGCGACTTAAATCGGCGCGAATTAAATTAGCTACGTTGAGGCTAGCACCATTGAGATTGGCGTTAGCAAGATTAACCCCACTGAGTCTTGCGACATTTAGTTTGGCATAGCTCAAGTTAGCGCTCATCAGATTTGCACCACTCAGATTTGCCACATTTAAGTTAGCATGACTTAAGTTTACACCACTAAGTTTTACCCCACTTAGGTTAGCTTCCGAGAGATCAACACTATTAAAATCTCTTACTCCTTGTAGATATTGTTCTAGCAATTCCTCTACTGTCATCTAATGCCACCTCACCTGATGCCAACTTGGATAAGTTGGTATATGCAAATCACGTTTTTTAAAGAAGGTAAAAATCACGAATGAATATTGGTATTTTAGGACTTGGACTGATTGGTGGATCTTTGGGTTTAGATTTGCGATCGCATGGGCATCATGTCTTGGGTGTTAGTCGCCGTGAATCTACCTGTACTTTGGCACATGCCAAAGGATGTGTAGATGAGGCGTCAGTTGACATGAAGTTGCTATCTGCGGCAGAGGTAGTATTTATTTGTACACCTCTAGGGCTTATTATTCCCACATTTGCGCAATTAATCGCTCATTTGCCCGAAAATACAGTAGTAACTGATGTCGGTTCGGTTAAAACACCGATAGTTAAGGAATTGTCTTCTTATCGGCATAATTTTCTTGGTGGGCATCCAATGGCGGGCAAAACAGACAGTGGTATAGAAGCTGCCACTCTACATTTATTTGCAAACAAGCCTTATGTACTCACACCATTAGCCGACACACCAACGGCGGCAACTAGCTTAGTTGATAAAATTGTCCGTGAGCTAGGGGCGATTATTTACTATTGTTCCCCAGAAGATCACGATCGCGCCGTCAGTTGGATTTCTCATTTACCTGTGATGGTTAGTGCTGCTTTGATTGCTGCTTGTATGAATGAACCTGACGCAAATGTGTTACAATTAGCGCAAAAATTTGCTAGTTCCGGTTTTCGTGATACTAGCCGTGTCGGCGGTGGTAATGCAGAATTAGGCGTGATGATGGCACGGTACAATCGCTCTTGTTTGTTGCATTCTCTTCAACAGTATCGCCACAATCTTGATGAATTAATTCACTTAATTGAGCTTGAAGATTGGACAGCTATAGAACAACAGCTACAATCAAATCATCTAGCAAGACTTCAATTTACCGATTAAGAAATTATTTACATTCCTAGTGTGTGCGAGCGCGCAAATTATAGGTAAATTATATCAACCATTTTTTGGCGCACTACCAAGCAAATCTAACATTTCTAAAAACTCGCGCTCAAAGGTGACGTGAGCGCGATTAGTTTTACCGCCCACGTATAAATTCCCTTCTTTTTGCAATGCCCAAATTTGGGAGTGAGAGAAGTAGCTCATTACTACACCTAGCATGAGTAAAGCAAAACCTGTATAAACCATTGGTATTCCGGGATCGGATTTAATTTGCAAACCAGTACTCCCAACTACGTCCAGAATTTTGAGCGTGACGTTATTGATTTGGGTAGACATTCCCGCACGAACGGTATCAACTAGTTTACCAGTGGCATCGTAAATCAACACCATTCCTTGTAAGTCTTTTGCTAGCACCGAGACGCCGGCACTTAAATCTGGTTTGGTAGGAATCCAAGTTCCCCAAATGCGCCCATTACCGTTGGTATTTAGTTGTGCCATTGGTAATTGGAAAATTGGACTGTTATTAACTCTGACACGAATAGCAGCAATTCCCCAATCTGTTTGGTAGAAAGTGACGCCGTGATAACGTAAAGGTTGATTAACGAAAATCGTCTTGCGATCGACTTCATGTTGTTGATTGTCTAAGACAGACATATCAGAGTAAAACTGATCGATTCCACCAGAAGAAGTATAGTCAATCCAAAAACGATTGACTCGTACAGACCAATCTTTACTTACTTGTGCTGCCCAAGGTCCAGCCTCTACAATATTCTTCACTTGAAATGTGTCGCCGCTAGTAACCATTTCTTGAGCAACAAACCCAGTCATTGCTCCCCAAATTCCTCCCAGTAGGATAGTTACTATGCCTACATGAACTATGATAGGTCCAATGCGACCAATGATTCCTTTGCGAGCGTACAGAGTATCGCCTTCAAGAAATACCTGATAGCGACGATTCTGTAGTATAGACGTAACATTTTCTAGAGACTTTACATGTAACGTCTCTACATCAAATTCTGCGCTCAGAGCTAATTTTTGAATGCGATGAGATTTTTTGTAATATCTCCATTTCCGCGCAGCTTTTAAGATCCGGAATTGAGTGGTTAGGCTACAAGCAGTTAAACTTGTACCTAGTAATATCAACAATGACAAAAACCACCAAGTACGATATACATGATCTAAGCCCAAGGTTAAAATGACTTTCCAAGTGAGGAAACCAAACAAAGCAGGATGTTCTGGGTAGTTAGTTTGGTAAAATGCTACAGATTGACCTTGTTCAATTACAGTACCGGTGGCACTAAAAACGGCAATTACTAGCAGCAATACAATAGAATAGCTAAAATTCGTCAGCACCGACAATAATTCCCGCCACAAAAGCCGTACAGCTGCTAACCAAGAATTTGGAGGGTTGGAAATAGGATTTTCTATAGTCATTTTAAGCGATCGCTATATATAAAAAATTTTGGCGTAGGGTGCGCGATTCGTAGTGTAACGCACCATCTACTAGTGAGGAGAGAAATATTTACTTACAAACTGCCAATTGGAATCCGTGAAATTAGAGAAAATACGCCAAATCCTACCAACAACGCTCCACTGACTGGATTAATCCAACTAGACCAACGACGCAACTCTAGTATTTTCTTAATTGAAGCAGTAAATGTACCTGCTAATATTAAAGGTGCTACATAACCCGCTGTATAACAAAGCAGTAAAACAGCACCTAAAACCAAGTCTTGCGTATTAGCAACCCAACCTAGCAAACTAGCTAGTACAGGTGTACTGCAAGGCGAGGCGACGACACCAAAACTCACACCAATTAAATAAGCACGCAACTGTTGGGGTAATTCTTGAGAAATCCACTCTGTACCACCAAAAGAGGGCATTTGCAGGGGCAATGCTTCTAGTAAGTTCAGCCCCATCAGGATGGCGATAATACTAACAATAATTGGTAACCCAATTCCTATTTGACCGTAAACTTTTCCGACAAAAGCTGCTATAATTCCTAGCCCTGCTAATGTAGTTGCCAATCCTAAAGCAAACCACGTTGACTGAGCAGCAGCTTGAACACGGCTTTTGGCTTCGTAACCACCTATGTAACCAATGGTAATTGGCAGCATAGAAAGCATACAAGGTGAAAGGCTAGTAAGTAAACCAGCGAGAAAAATTACACCTGTACTGAGTAAACTCAGGTGTGTTAGCTGGTTAGAAACCAAGCCATTGGCAAATTGTTCTAGTTCGTAAAGTCGGGTTTGTAGGGTTTCAAGCATGGAGTATGTAAAGCGGGAAAGCTTACTATGCTTGAATTTTAGCTTAAGATAGCGCTTTTAGGTTGGAGTGCGGCTCACGCTTATTCAATTATTGAAATTAGTAAGATTAAAAGTTATACTTTTAGTATAACTATAAGTGTGAATTTATGGGACACATTAAAACTGCTATCTCACTTTCAGAGTCTTTATTAGAGGAAGCTGAGACTGTAGCTAATGAAATGAATGTTTCGCGTAGTAAGTTGATGGCGATCGCACTAGAAGAATTCCTCAAGCGCTATCACAATCGACAGTTATTGGCGCAAATTAACGCCGCTTACACAGATCCTAATGAGGAAGAACAGAAAGTTATTAGTAGTATGAGTCGCCATCATCGACAGATGGTTGAAGGCGAATGGTAATTAATCAAGGCGATATTTTTTGGATTGATTTAGAAAAACCTTTAGGTTCCGAACCTGGTTATCGTCATCCCCATGTAGTGATTCAAAACAATGTATTTAATCGTAGTCGCATTAGTACTGTTGTAGTTTGTACCTTGACTTCCAATCTTAAACGTGCATCTGCACCAGGGAATGTAATGCTAGATGTGGGGGAAGCAGATTTGCCAAAGCAAAGTGTCGTTAACGTTTCTCTGATTTTCACTGTAGATAAAAGACAGCTTGGTGAAAAAATTGGTACACTTTCACCAGAAAGAGTAAGGCAAATTCTTGATGGAGTAAAACTGGTTGTAGAACCTCGCAATATTGAGTAGCATCTGCTGAAATCAAGCTAATAGCTCATCTGTATTTATGTATGGGGTTTCCTTCTGCTTTGTACCTTGTGCCTTGTGCCTTCTTCATCTTTCCCATTCTCTCGTATAGGCACTACATCAGCCTCACTACTTTCGCGTGCTACCCTAATTAGTAACGCAGCTGAGATCAAACTAGCAATCATTGAATTACCACCATAACTGAACATTGGCAAGGGTAATCCGGTAGTGGGCAGAATCCCAGTGGCTACACCAATATGCAGCAATGATTGTCCGACAATTAAAATTGTCGCACCGATCGCCACCAATCTATGAACTGGCTGCTTTGCTTTGAGTGCCACAATTAATCCCAGAGTTGCATATAAAGCTAACAGTACTAACAGCAGCATACTGCCGACAAAACCAAATTCTTCGGCAAATACCGAAAAAATAAAATCAGTATCTTGAATTGGCAGATAAAACAGCTTTTGCTGGGAAAGCCCAAACCCCACTCCCCATCTTCCACCAGAACCTACTGCCAGTAAACTTTGGATTAGCTGATAGCCATCTCCTGTTGCATCTGCCCAAGGATTGAGAAAAGACATTACCCGTTTGCGTTGATATTCTTTGAAACTTATACTTACTACTGCCAACAGCAATCCACCAACGGCAGTTCCCCCTAAATATTTGTAAGGCAACCCAGATGCAAGGGCAATCAGCCAGATTGTCATACCGCAAAGTGCTGTTGTACTTAAGTTAGGCTGCGCCAAAATCCCGATAATCACAAGACTAAAAACAGCCAGCCAAGATAAACGAATTTCCCAACTCAAACGTTCCCATTGACCAAACAGCCGCGCACTTTGTAGTACCAAAAAAGGTTTAATAATTTCCGAAGGTTGAATTGGAAGTGGTCCTACAAGTCGGCGTGCCGCACCAAGTTCCGTTTTTCCCACTCCGGGAATTAAAGTCACGAAAATCAAAACTAATAAGAGTATCACAACCCAAGGTGATGTGCGCAAAATTTTCCGTAAGGGTACATTGACAATGATATTGAATCCTACCCATGCAGCTAAAGTCCAAAGCAGTTGACGCTTAAAGTAGTACAGCCCATCATTATACTTCGCGTCAGCGACGGCATAAGATGCCGAAAATAGCATTACTAACCCAGAACACAGCCAAATTAATGTTAACCAGCGCAGCAGCCGCGCTTCCCATGCCCAGGTGGACACAGAGTCGTCAAATAATGGAATTAAACCGCGTAAATTCACAATTAAATTTTCGATATTTAACGTAGAGACGCTCCGGTGAAGCGTCTCCACCCCGCGTCTGTATCTGAGTACGCGATGATACCATATATTTATTCACATTTTGATAAGTATAATAAATTTAAATACTATCGAGAATAAATCATAGATACCCGACTTCTTAAAGAAGTCGGGTATCTATAAGACTCTTCAATTAGGCGATCGCATATTTTAATAAAAAAGAGGTCTATTAAACCTCTTTTCAACTCCCTAAAAATATTTTGTTTACAGGAATTACAGTAAGCCAGTATTAGTACCTTGCTTACCTGTTGCCAGTTCCACCTTAACGATTTTACCGCCCATTTTTTGAATACGTTGCTGTTCGCGGAACCAGTTTTCGTAAGGAACTAACTTAGTAAAGAAAGTATTTTGCAGTTCACGCTGAGTGCGAATTCGGGTTTGGCTAGGAACACAAGCTGTAACTTTAAATAACCGTGACATGCTGTTAAAACTCCTGTAGTGATTGTGAAAACTTTTTTATGTGAATAAAAAGAAGAAAGAATCTTTATTTATTTACTAAGGCTGGAAATCAAGCGTCAATACTAGATCGTTAACACTCATCATTCTTAAATTTAACAATCATAAGCGACAGAACGCCCTAGCACTCACGACTGATTTCCAGACCTTAAGCCGCACCTAAATTCTTAAGCGCAAAACAGCTTTTAGCTCAAGCCAGAGCTGATGTAGTCGAAGTAAACACCCATTTCCTTACCAGCGTCAGGACCTACCAAGCTAGCGGTTACTTCCTTCATTGCTTGGATAGATTGTACAGTAGCGCCGATGGGTACACCTAAAGAGTTGTAGGTTTCTTTCAAACCATTGAGTACACGCTCATCTAGGATGGAAGGATCGCCAGCCAACATAGCGTAGGTAGAATAGCGGAGGTAGTAGTCCAAATCGCGGATGCAAGCAGCATAACGACGAGTGGTGTACATGTTACCACCGGGACGGGTGATATCAGAGTACAACAAGGACTTAGCTACTGCTTCTTTAACAATAGCAGCTGCGTTAGCGCTGATGGTGGTAGCAGCACGTACACGCAGTTCGCCAGTCTGGAAATAGCCTTTGAGCTTTTCGAGAGCAGCGGTATCAAGATATTTACCTTGAACGTCTGAAGAGTTGATAACAGCGGTAATTGCGTCTTGCATGTTGTTATTTCCTTATTTCCAACCTGATTGCAATACTTGTTGCCCTTTTTGGGATTCGCCTTACTGCATAGCACCGACTAGGTAGTCGAAGTAGGAGCCAGCTTCACCAGCGTCTTCAGAAGACAACAAAGAAGCAGCAACGTTCTTCATTGCGGTAACACCAGCAGCCACAGCATCAATAGGAGTACCGAGGGACTTGTACATTTCACGAACGCCTACAACACCAATTTCTTCAATTGGAGTAACGTCACCAGCGACAATACCGTAGGTGATCAAGCGGAGGTAGTAGTCCAAGTCACGCAGGCAAGTAGCGGTCATTTCTTGACCGTAAGCGTTGCCACCAGGAGATACAACATCAGGACGCTTTTGGAACAGTTGATCGCCTGCTTGCTTAACAATCCGCTCCCGGTTGTCTGTCAAAACTTGAGCAATACGGAGACGGCGTTCGCCACTGGTAACAAAGCCCTTAATCCGATCTAGTTCGCCGGGGCTAAGGTAGCGAGCTTCTGCGTCAGCATTCACGATAGACTTCGTGACGATACTCATGTGTGGATTCCTCCAGTACGAATGAAACCAGAATTTAATGAACTGGTGAGAATGTTAGTTAACTGAGCTGTAAATGAGACTTGGGTAAAGACAACTACACAAGCTTCTCAATTCAGTTACCTACCGGATTTATTTTCGGGCATTATGTTGAGCATTTATGACTGTCCTTAACACTTTGTAATATTTTCTTTCATGTTCACTGTCTTAGCAGAAAAATGAAAAAATTGTTAAGGAGTGTTAAGTCGTAGAGACGCCCCGCCGGGGCGTCTGTACAGCGAGAGGAGGGAAATACCCATTCCCTAGCGTTGGCTATACCGTCCAGTCAGCACAGCAGGAGATAAGCTAGACCAAGACTGCTTCACCAAGTCAGCAGCAGCTTGGACACTACCGAGGTAGTTACCTGCGGGTAAGGATGGGAAGCGCCCGTAAGGCACCACATCTTCACCGAAGTAGCGAGCATACTCTGGGCTATCCACCATAGCGGTTACAGCGGCTTTTAAACCACTATCAGCTAACAGTTTGTTGTAGGTACGAATTTCCGCCTGAGTTGCTGGTGCGCGTCCTAAAAGGTGACGGAAGAGGAATTCAATCACCTTGGTGTTGGGATAGGGGGTGTAGAAGCGCTTACGGTAAATTTCCGAACTTGCTAGTTCGCGGACAAATTCCCGCACAGAAATTTCTCCATTACGCAGTCTGCTGTCTAAGTCAGTGCGACGGAAGTAGCCAGGAACCTGACCGCTAAAGACATCCAACACTTGACAGTAAATGGCGTCAATCACCTGTTGCGTTTCCGCTTGGTTAGCACCGTAAGTCATGCGGTAAATCCGAGCTGGTTTGCGACGGCTTGTACCCACACCCACTTCTACAGATTGTCCGCGCCCATCATTGTAGGAACGACCTAATTCAATAAACAACGGCTTGCTCTTGTCGATTTCACGGGCTTTGGCTGCCATATCTGCGATCGCCTTCGCCATAATCGGCATTTGAGCCACATTCATCTTCGCTTCCACTGGCTCAAAGCTAGGTACAACAATGTCGTCGTTTTGCTTGGTGAGCTGGTTGTACAGCTTTTGAGTATTCGGGAAGTTCGCCGCTGGTAAAGTTGGGAAACGATTGTAAGGCACCGTATCTTCACCAAACGCTTGTAAGTACTCAGCACTATTTACCATTGTCCGGATAAATGCGCGAATACCTTGAGATGCAAGTATTTGATTATACTTCCGTATCTCCGCTTGGTCTAGAGGAGCGCGTCCCAAGAAGTGCTTAGTTCCTAGCTCAATTACCTTAGTGTTGGGGTATGGTGTATAGAACTCCTTCAAGTATAAGTTAGAACAACCCAAACCTTCGATGAATTCCTTCACCGTAATTTCCCCATTCCCCAGCTTACTTTGTAGTGTTGTGAATTCGTTCTGGGCAATGTATGGAGCAACATCACGCTCAAAAATCTGACGGTATGCAGCACCGATAATGGTTTGCACCGCTACTTTGTCTCCAGTACCAGCCACCAACTTGAAGACTTTCGTTTGTTCGCGCTTCTTGCTCACACCTTGGTTCACACGGAACTGAATATCTGGTTCAGTCCGCATTTGTGTAACAGCACCCAGTTCCACAAAGCGTGGAGTTTCTTCCTTCTCAACTTTAGTGCCGATATCTTCGCCGATGCTACCAACACGCAGTTGACGCAATGCTAAACCTTGAGGAGTTAGATAGCGTTCGTAAGGAACTGTATCTTCACCAAACGTTTCACTATACTCTACAGTGTCAAGAATTGCGTCTACTAAACCGTAGAAGCCCTTCTTGGCACAAATATCAAAGTACTTGTTGTTTTCTTGACGACCGTAGGTAGGACGTCCCAACAAGCGACGGTGAATATACTCAAGTGCCTTACATACGTAAAGCGGAGTCCAGTAAAGCTTACGGAACAAATCCGACTTCGCCAAAGCGCGGATAAACTCGCGTACAGAAATTTCACCGTTTTCTAGTTTAATTTCTGCAACTTTTAGCCGCTGACCTTCGTAAACATCGCGACCAAAAACTTGCAGGTAAGCCGCCCGAATCACAGCTTGAGTGGAGCTTTCGGAGAACTTAACACTAGTTCCTGTGGGTGATTTTCTACCTCTAGTACCAGGTAGTTGGTCTAAGCGGAATACCTTAGGACCAAGAGTTCCGGGAAACTGACCTCTAGCGCGAGGATTGCTGTTTTGGTTATTAATACCGGGACCTTGGTGAATCAGAATACGTTTGGTATCCTTACCAAAAGGTGCTGGACGAGTACTGGGGTTTCTGGTTTCTTTCGGGAAGATTGCCCCAAACTGAATTTCCAATGGATCGTTACCCGAACCATAGGGATGCTGGTCGGGCAGTGGCTGCTCGTAGTCAGCAAAAGTTGTGATAAACTGAGGTACTTTGCGGAAGGGCGCACTGTAGTTTAACAGGTCTTGCTGTGGACCCCAGTTACGGCATTCTTGTGCTTCTTGTCCCAGTCCCCGGAGGTATGGTACTGTTTCTTCACCAAAGTAATCAGCGTATTCCTGAGAATCTACTAAAGCATCAACTAAAGCTGGCAGACCACCGTTAGAAACAATGGAGAAGTATTTTTGCACTTCTTCCCGGCTACTTGGTCCCCGTCCCAATATGTGACGGAAAGCAAGTTCAAGAGCGCGGCTGTTGATGAATGGTTCGTAAAACTGTTGGCGGTACAGCGGAGATTTTGCCAAGCGACGGACAAACTCTTTCATGGAGATTGTGCCATTCTTAACTTGGGATTCCAAGTAAGAAATCGACTGACTGTAAGCGCGGGTAATATCACGCTCAAAGATTTGCCGATATGCTGCCTTGACTACATCATTTTTCTCAGTTGCTGACAACCCTGGCTTCATAGCATACTTAGGACGCCGTTCTGCCGCATTAAAGTAAATTTGGGGCAGTTCTAATCCTTGCTGATCGCCCGAAGGACGTTGCCTTAATTTGTTAGAAGGGGTAGGTGCTTTGAATTCGCTAATCAAAACATCCATGTACTGAGATACAATTTCTGTTCCCTCAGGATCTTTACGGAAATAAGAAAGCGATGCTGCTTTGATTTCCTGTAAAGCTACAATTGTTGCTTCTCCAGAACAAGCGTTTTCAATAATTTCTCGTAAACCACGAGTGTTTACAGAAATAATGTTGGGGTCACCAGCAACAATCGCGTAGGTAGCATAGCGCAAGAACCATGATAAGTCCCGCAAGCTTTTACCCATGTTGGTCGGACCGTAACGGGCAACGTTAATTGGTCTAAAGCCTGGAGGTACAGGACCGCTGGGTGAACTGTTAAAAATGGATCTTAAATTTTCTAAGAAGCCACCACGAGATTCCACGTAAGTGACAGTTCCTAGTTTCATCCCTTCTCTGACATCAGTTCCCACGCCTGCCATTGCCAATTCTGGTTCTGGTTCTCTGGGCTTTTCTAAGAAAGCCATTGGTGAACCACCCACAAAAATGCGGTTGGCAGCGCGAGAGACGATAATTTCCGAGTTCTCCGTCAGCTTCTGAGCAATTTCTAGACGCTTTGCGCCAGATGCAAAATAGCTTGCCAGCTCATTGAGTTCGCCGGTTCCGAGAAAGCGATCTTGCTGCTCTGCTTGGGAAATTGTCGATACAGCTAGGGTTTGATATAGTTGCGGACGCGCAACTGAGCTTCCACCACTTGCCTTAACACTCATTGGATTTGTAAAACTCCTATCATATTATTTTTGTGTTAAGTCTGGGTCGCTTTCTGGCTTGACACATCGGTACATTTATGCCTTGGGAGTGCCGCCTTCCAGACTGCCAAAAAAAATTAACCCAGTCAGCTTTTAGATTAGAACGTTTTGCGTTTCTTCTGTTGCATTATTAAGAAGTGTATCAATAATGTAGTGCAAATGTATCAATTCTTGAAGCTACAACCTCCGCTTATCTGAGAAGAAACCTAAGTTTTGTTTCTAAGATTTACAAAAGTCACAGAAAGCTACCCCCCACAGCCTCGTTCCCACGCTATTCGTGGGAATGCATTTCTGCCTCGACATTATGGAGGCGGAGCCTCTCAGACGGCATTCCCAGCCAGAGGCTGGGAACGAGGTAAAGCACGAATCCTCGTTAGTCCACAAAGCGTGGACTTCTGCTATGAGCCTGAGATTTCAATCTCAGGCGGACTTGAGCGTGTCTTTAATCTCAGGCGGACTTGAGGGTGTGATCCAACATTCGCTACACTCAATAATGCTGCAAGCCTCGCCTACCATGTCCGATTCTCAAACCGTTAGCACTGCTGTTGCCAAACTCTACGACACCTACCCCTTTCCCCCAGAACCCCTCTTGGATGAACCACCACCAGGGTACAACTGGCGCTGGAATTGGTTAGCCGCTTACAACTTCTGTACTGGACAAAAACCTCAAAAGCAAGACATCCGCATTTTGGATGCTGGCTGTGGTACAGGGGTGGGAACTGAGTATCTAGTACACCTCAATCCCAAGGCAACTGTAGTGGGAATTGATTTGAGTGCTGGTGCTTTAGCAGTGGCAAAAGAGCGTTGTCAACGTTCCGGAGCAAACCGCGTTGAATTCCATCACCTCAGTTTATACGACGTGGAACAGTTACCAGGAGAATTTGATTTTATTAACTGTGTGGGGGTGCTGCATCATTTACCCGATCCAAATCGCGGTATAAAAGCCTTGGCGCAGAAGTTAGCACCAGGTGGCTTGATGCACATCTTCGTCTACGGCGAGTTGGGGCGCTGGGAAATTCAACTGATGCAAAAAGCGATCGCACTCCTTCAAGGTGACAAACGCGGCGACTACCGTGATGGCGTGCAGGTTGGGCGGCAGATATTCGCTTCTCTACCAGAAAAGAACCGACTTGTCAAGCGAGAAAAAGAACGTTGGGCTTTGGAAAATCAGCGGGATGAATGCTTTGCTGATATGTACGTCCATCCTCAAGAAGTGGATTATAACATAGAAACGCTATTTCAACTCATTGACGCCAGTGGATTAGAATTTGTTGGTTTTTCCAATCCAGGTTTTTGGGACTTAAAGCGACTTTTGGGTAAAGCACCAGAATTAATCGAAAGGGCAGGAAGCTGTGGCGCGATCGCCACTTACCGCTTGATAGAATTATTAGACCCAGAAGTAACTCACTACGAGTTTTTCCTGAGCCGTCCTCCCCTACCTAAAACGGATTGGTCAGCAGATAGCCAGCTATTAACAGCAATACCAGAGCGCAATCCTTGTATTGACGGATTTCCGAGTCGATGTATATTTAACTACGATTACCAAATTGTCAATTTGTCAGAACGCGAGTTAGAATTTTTGGGCATGTGTGAAGGTACATCTACCGTAGGAGAGATTTTGAGTAAAGTAAAGATGGAATTGAATGAAGTGCGATCGCTAGTCAAACAACAATTGATAATTTTGAGTCCGATAAGTTAATTGTTTTTTTCTAAAGTATTGTTACCCGCTCGTGTTATGATTCAGCTGGTTGAATGTGCAGTCAACCTAAATAGCTGTACTGGTTTCAAGTCCTGTGAGCTTGTCAGACGAATCAACAGATCCCACGCCGACAACACAACAAGATACTCCAACTGGTTCTTCTGATACAGAATCAGTGAGTTCTATGCAAGAGTTTTATCAACTCTATCAAGAGTTGTTGCTCATCACTCTTGTCTTGACGGGGATTATTTTCTTCTCTGTGTGGTTTTTTTATTCACTCAACATTGCCCTGAACTATTTGTTAGGGGGGTGTACAGGTGTGATTTACTTAAGGATGTTGGCAAAGGATGTTGAGCGATTGGGCAACCAAAAACAGCAGCTGAGTAAAACTCGGTTAGCTTTATTAGTAGCGTTAATTCTACTGGCATCACGGTGGAATCAGCTGCTTATATTGCCCATATTTTTAGGATTTCTTACCTATAAAGCAACGCTCATCATCTATGTGATAAGGGTGACATTACTCTCTGGCGAGCCTTGGCTCCGACAACCGTAAAAGGTGAATCAGCGCGCATGAGGAGGGTTTCCCTCCGTAGGCGACTGTGAACCCTGCGGGTTCACGCAATTGCGTGAGGAGGGGAGTTTTCCGGGATGGTAGCTCCACACCGGAAATGCGGTTAACCTTCCACACCGATATCCTCGCTGCTCTTCTCCAGTTAAGATTGGAGAAACGATTGATATAGAAAGAAAATGCTTAATTTTCTGAACTTTTTCAATTCTGTTCCCCTTGCCGAATTGGAAGTGGGAAAACATCTGTACTGGCAAATAGGTAACTTGAAGCTACATGGGCAGGTGTTTCTCACCTCCTGGTTTGTAATTGCCGTGCTGGTGTTAGCTTCAATATTGGCTAGTAGCAACCTCAAACGAATTCCCAGTGGGATACAGAACCTCATGGAGTATGCCCTGGAATTCATTCGGGATTTGGCGAAAAATCAGATTGGCGAGAAAGAATATCGCCCTTGGGTGCCGTTTGTTGGCACTTTGTTTTTGTTCATTTTTGTGTCAAATTGGTCAGGGGCACTTGTTCCTTTTCGGTTGATTCATCTACCAGAAGGTGAACTAACAGCTCCAACCAGTGATATCAATACAACGGTTGCCTTAGCTTTGTTGACATCCCTAGCGTATTTTTATGCGGGATTCAGCAAGAAGGGTTTAGGTTACTTTGGTAACTACGTCCAACCAGTGGCGTTTATGTTGCCATTCAAAATTATCGAAGACTTTACCAAACCCCTTTCCCTAAGCTTCCGTTTATTCGGTAATATTTTGGCAGATGAACTGGTAGTAGGCGTGCTAGTACTGCTAGTGCCTTTATTTGTGCCACTGCCAGTAATGGCTTTGGGACTATTTACCAGCGCTATCCAAGCACTAATTTTTGCCACCTTGGCTGCTGCTTACATCGGCGAAGCGATGGAAGAACATCATGGTGAAGAACATCATTAGTAGCTAATGGCTAATGGCTAATAGCAATTAACAATTAGCTATTAGCCATTGACAATCAACAAAATCCATTCAGTAAAGTAAGGAAAGAATATCATGGATCCATTAATTTCTGCTGCTTCAGTATTGGCTGCTGCTCTAGCTGTAGGTTTGGCGGCGATCGGTCCTGGCATCGGTCAAGGAAATGCAGCAGGGCAAGCTGTAGAAGGTATTGCTCGTCAGCCAGAAGCAGAAGGTAAAATTCGCGGTACTTTGCTGTTAAGCTTGGCATTCATGGAAGCGCTAACCATCTATGGTCTAGTAGTTGCTCTAGTACTATTGTTTGCTAACCCCTTCGCATAATCATCGTAGAGACGTTCCGTCGGAACGTCTGTACAGGAGTGAAAAATTGTAGAGACGTTCCATCGGAACGTCTGTACAAGAATCAGGAAATTTAACTGAATGATGACGAATATATCCTGAATTCATAACTCCTAACTAAAATTAGATAGGAATCAGCAGCCATGATACACTGGATCACCTTATTTGCAGTGGAAGAGGTTGCCAAAGAAGGGGGGCTATTTGATTTAGATGCAACCCTGCCTTTGATGGCAATCCAGTTTCTACTCTTAGCCCTGATTTTGAACGCGATTTTTTACAAGCCTCTAGGCAAAGCAATTGATGAACGGAATGAATATATCCGCAACAATCAATTAGAGGCACAAGAACGCTTGACAAAAGCGGAAAAATTGGCGCAACAATATGAGCAAGAATTAGCAGGAGCAAGACGACAAGCACAAACCGCGATCGCCGACGCTCAAGCTCAAGCTCAAAAAATTGCCGCCGAAAAAGTCGCTCAAGCGCAAAAAGAAGCTCAAGCACAAAGAGAACAAGCAGCTCAAGAAATTGAGCAACAAAAACAGCAGGCTTTTGCATCATTGGAGCAAGAAGTTGATGCATTAAGTCGCCAAATACTAGAAAAGCTTTTAGGAGCAGATCTGGTAAAGAGTTAATAGTTAATAGCTAATGGCTAATGGCTAATGGCTAATAGCAATTAATAATTAGCAATTAACAATTAGCAGTTTCGGCAGCGCAGTAGTGGATGAAAAAACATGGGGACTTTTTTACTGTTGATGGCCCAAGCCAGCGCCGTCGGAGGTGAATTGGCGGAAACAGCAGGGCATGGTGGTTTTGGTGTAAACACCAATATTTTAGAAACCAACCTGATTAACCTTGCCATTATTATTAGTGTGCTGCTGATTTTTGGACGGAAGGTTCTCGGCACAACATTGCAAGAACGCCGGGTCAAAATTGAAACAGCTATTAAAAGTGCAGAGCAAAGGCTGAAACAAGCACAGGAAAACCTGGCAGATCAGCAGCGCAAATTGGCACAAGCGCAAGCAGAAGCAGAAAAAATCAAAAAAGCAGCAGAAGAAAATGCGGTAAAAGCCAGAGAAGCAATACTAGCACAAACAACTGCTGATATCGAACGGATGAGGGAGACAGCAGTAGCTGATTTGAACTCAGAACGGGAAAAAGCGATCGCGCAACTGCGTCAACGGGTAGTCGCGATGGCATTGCAAAAAGTTGAGTCAGAACTAGATCGGGGAATTGGCGACGATGCTCAACATACATTAGTTGATCGCAGCATTGCGCTACTAGGAGGCAGGGGATGAAAAGTAATATAGCCACAGACGAAATAGCCCAGCCTTACGCTCAGGCATTAATGTCGGTAGCACAATCAAAAAACCAGACAGAGCAGTTCGGCGAAGATGTGCGTTCTTTGCTATCGCTACTGTCAGAAAGCGAACAGCTACAAAACTTTCTTGGCAACCCCTTTGTTCAACCTGAAAACAAAAAGGCAGTCATCAACCAAATACTTGGTGATGCTAACACATACTTCCGGAATTTCTTGATGCTGCTGGTAGATAGAAGGCGCATTTCACTGCTGGAACCAATTTGTCGGCAGTATTTGGCGCTTTTGCGGCAACTAAATCAAACTGTATTAGCTGAAGTCACTTCTGCCGTTCCTCTGTCGGAAGAACAAAAGCAAGCAGTAATCCAAAAGGTCACAGCAATGACCAATGCTCGCTCGGTAGAATTAGACAGCAAAATCGACCGCGAGGTAATTGGTGGTGTGATTATTAAAGTTGGCTCTCAGGTGATTGACGCCAGTATACGGGGTCAACTGCGCCGCCTTTCGTTGCGCTTAACCAGTGCGTAAACATTGACCATATTGAAACAAAGAAGATAGACAAATGGCAATTAGCATTAGACCAGACGAAATCAGCAGCATTATTCAGCAACAAATCGAGCAATACGACGAACAAGTCAAAGTTGCTAACGTTGGTACTGTCCTACAAGTAGGTGACGGTATCGCTCGTATCTATGGTCTAGACAAGGTCATGGCAAGCGAGCTATTAGAGTTTGAAGACGGTACAATTGGCATCGCCCAGAACTTGGAAGAAGATAATGTGGGTGCGGTGCTAATGGGCGAAGGTCTTGATATTCAAGAAGGTAGTACTGTAACCGCCACTGGTAGAATTGCTCAGGTCCCAGTGGGAGATGCGATGGTTGGACGAGTTGTAGATGCTCTAGGTCGTCCAATTGATGGTAAAGGCGATATCCAAACATCGGAAACCCGTTTGCTTGAATCTCCAGCCCCAGGTATTGTAGCACGTCGCTCTGTACACGAACCAATGCAAACCGGAATTACCGCTATTGATGCGATGATTCCTGTAGGTAGAGGTCAGCGAGAGTTGATTATCGGCGATCGCCAAACAGGAAAAACAGCGATCGCGATTGACACAATCATCAACCAAAAAGAAGAAGATGTAATTTGTGTCTACGTCGCCGTAGGACAAAAAGCTTCCACAGTAGCAAGCGTCGTGCAAACATTGCAGGACAAGGGCGCAATGGACTACACAATTGTTGTCGCAGCCAGCGCCAGTGAACCTGCTACCCTACAATACTTGGCTCCTTACACCGGAGCAACAATTGCTGAGTACTTTATGTACAAAGGCAAAGCTACTCTGGTAATTTATGATGACCTCTCCAAGCAGGCTCAAGCGTATCGACAAATGTCCTTGCTTTTGCGTCGTCCACCCGGACGGGAAGCTTACCCAGGAGATGTGTTCTACATCCACTCCCGCTTGTTGGAACGTGCTGCTAAACTGAGTGATGAACTAGGTGCAGGTAGCATGACTGCTCTGCCGATTATCGAAACTCAAGCAGGTGACGTATCTGCTTACATCCCCACCAATGTGATTTCGATTACAGACGGTCAGATTTTCCTCTCTTCTGACTTGTTTAACTCTGGTGTCCGTCCGGCGGTGAACCCTGGTATTTCTGTATCACGGGTAGGTTCGGCTGCTCAAACCAAGGCAATGAAAAAAGTTGCTGGTAAGTTGAAGTTGGAACTCGCACAGTTTGACGACTTACAAGCTTTCGCACAATTTGCTTCTGACTTGGATAAAGCTACTCAAGATCAGTTGGCAAGGGGTCAGCGTTTGCGGGAACTACTGAAGCAACCGCAAAATTCGCCACTATCTGTGTATGAACAGGTGGCTCTTCTATACGCTGGTATTAACGGTTACTTAGACGATATCCCAGTAGATAAAGTTACTACCTTTACTAAGGGATTGCGCGATTACTTGAAAACCAGCAAACCTCAGTACACCCAAGGAGTACAAACGAAGAAAGTACTCGGTGACGATGAAGAAGCAGCTTTGAAAGAAGCAATCAACGAATACAAGAAGACTTTCTTGGCAACAACGTAGGAAAGGAGTCAGGAGTCAGGAGTCAGGAGTCAGGAGTTAATTTATTCTTGACTTCTGAATTCTGAATTCTGAATTCTGAATTCAGAATTCTTTGGAAAAATTATGGCTAACCTCAAATCAATACGCGATCGCATTCAGTCGGTCAAAAATACTAAAAAAATCACAGAAGCCATGCGGCTGGTGGCGGCGGCAAGAGTACGTCGCGCTCAAGAACAGGTGCTATCCACTCGCCCCTTTGCCGATCGCTTAGCACAAGTATTGTACGGTTTACAAACTCGTTTGCGGTTTGAAGATGTAGATTTACCTCTACTGAAAAAACGGGAAGTGCGCTCAGTAGGGTTGTTGGTAATTTCAGGCGATCGGGGTTTGTGCGGTGGTTACAATACCAACGTCATCCGTCGTGCAGAAAATCGCGCCAAGGAACTCAAAGCAGAAGGGCTAGACTATAAATTTGTGTTAGTAGGACGCAAATCTATCCAGTACTTCCAACGCCGCAACCAACCAATTGATGCTACCTACACTGGCTTAGAGCAAATTCCCACCGCCGCAGAAGCCACCAATATTGCCGATCAACTGCTTTCTTTGTTCCTCTCCGATACTGTAGATCGCATTGAATTAATCTACACCAGATTCGTTTCCTTGGTTAGTTCTCGTCCAGTAGTCCAAACACTACTACCCCTCGACACCCAAGGATTAGAAACACCGGATGATGAAATCTTCCGCCTCACAACTCGTGGTGGTGAATTCAGTGTCGAACGGGAGAAAATTACAACTCCAGTCCGTGCTTTACCTCGCGACATGATTTTCGAGCAAGATCCAGTGCAGATCCTCGATTCTCTATTACCGCTGTATTTAAGTAACCAATTATTGCGGGCGCTACAAGAATCTGCTGCAAGTGAACTCGCAGCCAGAATGACAGCAATGAGCAATGCCAGCGACAACGCTGCTGATTTAATTAGCAACCTCACCCTGACTTACAACAAAGCACGCCAAGCTGCCATCACCCAGGAAATTCTTGAGGTGGTAGGTGGTGCTGAAGCACTGACGTAAAAGGGATTGGGTACTGGGTACTGGGTACTGGGGAAATGCTGCAAAATTTGTCAGGGTAATACCGAACACCATAATTTTTCGCGCTTTATTACCCAATCCCCAATCCCCAGTCCCTTTTACCCTTTTAACTTTTTACTCTAAAGTGGCATATTTTAAAATTGCGCACTATAATGAGTATATGAACTACATGGGTCCGTAACGGTTTCGACAGGTTGGCGAAAGCTACTCTGTGATTCAGGTCGAGAGTGAGTCGTCTCTCGAAAATCAAAGGCTCAAAAAGATAAATGCAAACAACATTGTATCTTTTAAGCGTGTAGCAGTAGCTGCGTAAAAACCTCTTACAGGTACGCTTGTCTGTAGTCCGACTCCGTTAAAGGCTACAGACCAACCCCAACGGATGCTCTAGCAGGATTTCTCTGGTTGACTGCTAGCTAAGATTTAATCAGAGCATCCTACCGTTCGGGATAAAGAACGTTCCCCGCCTTGAGGGTAAGAAAGGCTATACCTGTGAACGAGCGGGGGGTCAATACCCAGTCTGGACAGCAGTTCGACTCTGCTCGGATCCACTAATAATATTTAAGGAAACCACCTTACACTTTTATATGTAGGTGGATTTTGTTTTATGGGAAATTCGCAAGTATTTGTTATTTGTCAAAATCCTGCTTGTGGTAAGGAATTTGGCAAGTTTTTAGCTGAGTTTAATAGAAGTAAAAAACTAGAAAGACCACATTTTTGTTCTTTGAAGTGCCATGCACAATACAGAGGACTTAGTAATTTTAAAGGAAAGGTAAATAGAGACACTTCCCACTTAAGAGACATAGTTAGAAGAGATGCTTTTTCACCTTTTCGATATCATTTAAGAGTGATGAAAAAGTCGGCAAAGCGCAGAAATCAAGAATGCTATGTCACGTTAGTAGACTTGAAGCTATTGTGGGAAAAACAAAAAGGTATTTGCCCTTACACTGGCTGGAGTTTAGTTCTTTTACCTTGCACTACTAGTTATGAAACTACATCTTTAACAATTAATAGAGCAAGTGTAGATCGTAAGGATTCATCTCAAGGTTATACACTAGACAATATACATTTTGTTGCCGTAATTGCTAATTATGCGAAAATGGCTTTTACAGAAGAAGATTTAATTAACTTTTGTCATGATGTTTGTAAATACAGGAATCTGGATGTATATAACCGTAAAGATTTGATAGAGATAAAGAGTAATTATCAACAGTTAGTTTTAGGAAATCGTCGAGATGAATATTCACCTTTTCGCCAACATCTTAAACTAGCAAGAAGACGAGTGAAAAGTCATGGAAGAGAATGCACAATCACTCTAGAATATTTAAAGGCATTGTGGGAACAGCAAAATGGAATATGCTCATATACTGGTTGGAAATTAGATAATCCCGAAACAACAGCTCACTGGGAAAATAATCAATTACATCCGAAAAGAGCCAGTTTAGATCGGATAGATTCTTCTCTTGGGTACGTGCTGGGAAATGTTCAGTTTGTGAGCGTCATGGCTAACTTTGCCAAGAGAGATTTTCAAGAAGAAGAACTGCTAAAATTTTTTCAAGCAGTTGTTAATTATCGAGTAAAAAATACCCCTCCCAACCCTCCCCTTACCAAGGGGAGGGCTAGGGTGGGGTAGATGCAAAGTGTTGTATACGACGCTCAAGTTAATTACTTTTGCTAAACTGAAATAGCAGTGTGACGTGTTTTGCGGCGCTGCTATTGAGAAAAGTTAATGCCTAAACACGACATTATCGTTATCGGAGCGTCAGCAGGGGGAGTAGAAGCACTAACCTATTTAGTTCAGTATTTGCCGTCAGATCTGAATGCTAGTGTGTTTATAGTTCTTCATGTTCCATCACACGGCAAAAGTGTTTTGCCACAAATTTTGAATCGAGCTAAAGGCTTGAATGCTCATCACGCTCAGGATGGTGAAGCAATTGTGGCAGGGCAAATCTACGTTGCTCCACCAGGCTACCATCTACTGATCAAACCCGGACATATTCATCTAGCGAGGGGACCTAGTGAAAATAGTCATCGTCCAGCTATTGATCCACTTTTTCGTACAGCAGCGCGAGTGTACGGACGGCGAGTGGTTGGTGTAGTGTTAACAGGTGTTCTTGATGATGGCACGGCGGGATTAATGGCGCTGAAAAATCAGTTCGGGGTGGCGGTTGTCCAATCACCAGAGGACGCTATGTATTCTGGGATGCCACGTAGTGCAATTGAGAATGTTAAAGACGTTGATTACATCCTGCCACTGTCTGAGATACCAGCTGTGCTGGTGGAATTAGCGAACAAGGCTGTGGAAGGAGCAGAAAAACCAGTTTCTGAAGAAATGGAAATAGAATCTGATATTGCAGAACTGAAAATGACAGCGCTAAACAAAGATGACAGACCTGGTCAACCTTCAGGCTTTGTCTGTCCAGATTGCGGTGGGAGTTTGTGGGAACTGCATGAAGGAGATTTATTACGGTTCCGGTGTCGCACGGGTCATGCTTACTCAGCTGAAACTCTGTTAGCAGAGCAGTCTGATGCTTTAGAGGATGCACTGTGGATTGCTCTGAGAGCTTTGAAAGAAAAATCATCTTTATCGCGGCGGATGGCTCAACGAATGCGCGATCGCAATCACGTCTTGTCAGCAAACAGATTGGAGGAGGAAGCACAAAATACCGATCATCGTGCTACCATCATCCGCAATGTCTTACTCAATGGCAAGGGAGATGCTACCTTCGATTCAGACATATTTTCTGATCCAAACAATTTAGAACCAAGTGATGAAAAATAACCACTACATAGTGGTGTTTGCCGCATCTGCCGGTGGTCTGGAAGCTAGTCCGACATGTTCGCCCTGCAGGTGATGTACTATTTCAATCAGCAGCAGCTAGTTATCAGCAACGGGCGATCGCTGTCGTTCTTACTGGTATGGATATGGATGGTTCAAATGGAGTAAAAATCATCAAACAAATGGGCGGTACGGTAATAGCTCAAAATGAGGAAACTAGCAAATTTCCTGCAATGCCAAAAGCTGCAATTGACACTGGCGTGGTCGATTTTATCCTGCCTTTAAATGCCAATGCCCCAACTTTATTAAAATTAGTCCAAAATTAATCTTTAATGAGCTTCAGTAATAATTAACACTTCTATGGAGCAAAACCCAGAATTAGAAAATCTTTTAGAATACATTAAACAGAGGCGAGGTTTTGATTTCAGCGGCTATAAACGTACAAGCTTAACTCGTCGCATTTGCAAAAGAATGCAAAGTGTTGGTAGAGAAAACTACAATGATTATCTTGACTACTTGGAGGTTCACCCAGACGAATTTGTAGAGCTATTTAATACTATTTTAATTAATGTTACTGCATTCTTTCGAGAACCCCAAGCTTGGGAATACATAGCTAATGAGATTATTCCTCAGATTATTGCCAGCAGGCAAATTAGCAAATCGATCCGCGTCTGGACGGCAGGTTGTGCTTCTGGCGCGGAAACCTATACCATAGCTATGTTGCTAGCTGAGGCTCTAGGCATGAAACAGTACTCAGCACGGGTAAAAGTTTTCGCGACAGATGTAGATGTGGAGGCGCTTAACTACTCTCGTCTAGCAGGTTATAGCCCTAAAGAAGTTCAGGGGATTCCGCAAAATTTACTAGATAAATACTTTGAGCGCGTTAATGGGCGCTACTCTGTGCAAAAAGAACTACGTCGTTGCGTGATATTTGGTCGTCACGATTTAGTTCAAGATGCACCTATATCCAAGATAGACTTGCTAGTATGCCGTAACACTTTAATGTATTTCAATACAGAAACTCAAGCTAAAATATTAGACAAGTTTTACTTTGCTTTAAATGAAAGTGGGTTTCTGTTTTTGGGCAAAGCAGAAATGTTGTTTACTCGTAACCACTCCTTTACACCGCTCGATTTACGGCGCAGAATATTTACTAAAGCTTCTAATGGCAATCTGCGAGAAATGCTTTTGAATATGGCTCACCCCCGTAGCCAACAAACAATTCCAGAAATGGTTGACAAAATCCGCATTCATCAGGCGGCTTTTGAAATTGAACCGGTAGCCCAAATTATAGTAGATCTTAACAATTCAGTATTATTAGCTAACGCTCAAGCTCGGACTTTGTTTAATCTCAGTCTCAGAGATTTGGGTAGCCCTTTACAAGATTTAGAACTTTCTTACCGTCCAGTAGAGTTGCGATCGCGCATCGACCAAGTGCGTACAAACCGACGTACGATTACATTAAAAGATATTGAGTGGTCTATCTCTAATCAAGATCTGAAATATCTGGACGTGCAGATTATACCACTCTTAGAGGAAAGCACCGACGAACTCTTAGCTGTAAAAATTATTTTTAGCGACGTTACCCAGTTTAAACAACTACAAAACGAGCTGTTACACGCTAACCAGGAATTGGAAACGGCTTATGAAGAACTCCAATCTACTAACGAAGAGTTAGAAACTACTAACGAAGAACTCCAATCTACAGTCGAGGAACTCGAAACCACTAACGAAGAACTCCAATCTACTAACGAAGAACTAGAGACGATGAACGAAGAACTGCAATCCACTAACGAGGAATTGCAGACGATGAATGATGAAATGCGCCAGCGCAGCGAGGAACTCAATCGAGTCAACAGTTTTTTAGAATCAATTCTCACCAGTCTTCGCGCCGGGGTGGTAGTTGTCAGCCCTGAATTGCACATTTTAATTTGGAACCGCAAAGCTGAGGACTTGTGGGGTTTGCGCTCGGATGAAGTTTTAATGCAGCACTTTATGAGCTTGGATATTGGTTTACCCGTGCAGCCTCTATTACAGCCGTTGCGCTCAATTATTTCCGAAGAGTTGGATTCTTACGAAGTGGTGCTTTTTGCCAGAAACCGTCGAGGTAAGGCAATTCAATGCGAAGTGATTTGCACACCGCTGATTCGTACCGCAGCCGAACTCCAAGGAGTAATACTATTGATGGAGGAGAAAGAGCAAGTGGATGAGTCATAAGTTATTAACCATTTAGTTAAGTTATCTGTTATGGATAACTTACTTTTCACCAAAGACTAATAACTATGGGTAGATTATGAATAAAGTTTGTCTACTTACACTTTAGATAGCCTTAGTAGGACAGGTGATTGGGGGTGACTGTGTGAATGTGGACAAGTTTACTCAGCAGGTAGAAAAAGTGCGCCAGCGTTCAGAAACTTTAAAACAAAGCTTTGGGCAATCACCTTTGCTCGAACAAAATTTACTGGCACAAACTATTGAAGAACTGGGCAACGCTTTGGAAGAATTGCATGTGGCTGAGGAAGAACTGCGTTTGCAAAACGAGCAGTTAGTACTTGCTCATGGTTTAGTGGAACAAGAACGCCGACGCTACCAAGAATTATTTGATTTCGCGCCTGATGCCTATTTAGTAACTGATAACAACAGTAAAATTGTCGAAGCTAACTGTGCCGCTGCTAACCTACTCAAAGTTCCGCAAAATCTCCTCCAAGGCAAACTGCTAATTAACTTTATTCCTTTAGAAGAGCGTCACGCCTTTCGTTTCCTACTTCTTCAGCTATGCGAAATAGAGGAAATGCTGGAGCGGGAAATTACCCTGAAACCGCGAAAAGGTAATAATATTAACTCTTCTATCAGTGTAACTACTATACGAGATAACCAAGGCAACCCTCTCGGTTGGCGTTGGCTAGTGCGGGATATTACGGCTAGAAAACAAGCAGAAGAACAACTGCGCTTAATTCAGTTGGAAAATTTGCAATTACAAGAAGCAGCAAGGATCAAAACCCAATTTATGGGGGTTGTATCTCACGAATTACGTACCCCCATGAATACGATTTTGGGATTTTCCCAAATACTATTACGTCGCTACTACAATCTGTTTCCTCCAGAGATGAGAAGTATGGTAGAACGGATTATTCACAGTGGCAGACAATTACTTGCTGTAATTGAGAATATATTGGAATTCTCACACTTAGAAGCAGGTAAGTTGGAGCTAAAACCTGAAGAATTTAACTTGGTAGAACTAGTAACAAAAACTACAGAAGAACTACGATTTCTGGCTCGGCAGAAAAATTTGACCTTGGTGATGCACGCTGAGATTGAAAACCCCAAAGTAGTAAACGATCGCACTCGCGTTCATCAAGTGTTAGTAAACCTGCTGGACAACGCCATCAAATTTACAGAAACTGGCGGTGTAATTGTAGAAGTGCAGCAAATTAACCAAAACCGCATCGCCATCATGATTAAAGATACAGGTATTGGTATTCCTCAAGAGCAATTGAAAAACATCTTTCAAGAATTCTGGCAACTAAATCAGACTACCACACGCCCCTACGGTGGCACAGGTTTAGGACTAGCGATCGTAGACAAGTTAGTACGCCTGATGAACGGAACCATAACTGTTGAAACCTTATTAGGAGAAGGTACAACCTTTCGCGTCGAATTACCAAGAAATGTTAATGGTTAATTGTCCTCTCGGCTATGCGCAATTTAGCAGAACGAGAACGAGGATTATTGACAATTTCATCTTCTTGTGCTTCTATGGGCTTTTTCGTCAATACTCGTAATAAAGGCGAATTCCTCAAACCATGCTTCACCAGTCGATCTTCAAGACTGTGAAAACTAATAATCGCAATTCTACCACCAGGAACAAGAGCCTGTGGTGCTTGAGCAATAAAAGTTTCCAGAGACTGTAACTCATCATTAACCACAATACGCAAAGCCTGAAAAACACGAGTAGCCGGGTGAATCCGCCCGTGACGATACTTAGCAGGAACAGAAGATGCGATCGCAAAAGCCAACTCCCCAGTCGTAGAAAAAGGACGCCTTTCCAAAATCCGCCGAGCAATCCGCCGAGAAAGTCTTTCCTCACCGTACTTAAAAAAAACATCAGCCAACTCAGCCTCATCCCACTCATTCACCACATCAGCCGCAGTCAAAGACTGACGCCGATCCATCCGCATATCCAAACCAGCATCGTGACGAAAACTAAAACCCCGTTCCGGCGAATCCAAATGATGAGAACTAACACCCAAGTCAGCAATTATACCATCAAACTTATCTTTTGGAAACTGATAATTAGCAAAATTGGTGTGTATAAAATCCACCTGCCCCTCATACTCAACCAAATTGCTCCGCGCCGCACTCATTGCCTCCTCATCTTGATCGATCGCCGTCACTCGCACATCCGGAGCAGCCGCCAAAATCATCCTACTATGACCGCCACCCCCAACAGTAGCATCCAAATAAAACCCACCAGGACGCACAGCCAACCCCGCCAAAACCTCCCGACTCAAAACAGGCAAATGAAAAAATTCCTCCACCATCTTCCCCTTACCCCCAAATCCATATAATTAATAAAGTAGAGCAACAAATCGAAACAACAACAAAAACCCCGTAAAAAACATCTTCTCTTGGCGTTCTTGGCGTCTTTGCGGTTCAAACAAAACAGACAACACTAAAAACCTATGGCAAGATTAGAAACACGCACCGAACCAATGGTGCTCAACATGGGACCCCACCATCCCTCAATGCACGGGGTAATGAGACTAATAGTCACCCTAGACGGCGAAGACGTAGTTGACTGCGAACCAGTCATCGGCTACCTACATCGGGGAATGGAAAAAATAGCGGAGAACCGCACCAACATCATGTACGTTCCCTACGTAAGTCGGTGGGACTACGCAGCCGGAATGTTCAACGAAGCAGTTACCGTCAACGCCCCAGAAAAACTAGCAAACATACCCGTACCCAAACGCGCCAGCTACATCCGGGTGATCATGCTAGAATTAAACCGCATCGCCAACCACCTACTGTGGTTCGGACCATTCCTGGCAGACGTAGGCGCACAAACTCCCTTCTTCTACCAATTCCGGGAACGGGAGATGATTTATGACTTGTGGGAAGCCGCCACAGGATACCGGATGGTAAACCACAACTACTTCCGGATTGGCGGCGTAGCAGTAGACTTACCCTACGGCTGGGTTGACAAATGCCTAGACTTCTGCGACTACTTCATACCCAAAGTTGACGAGTACGAGCGCTTAGTCACCAACAACCCCATCTTCCGACGTCGAATTGAAGGTGTAGGCACCATCTCTCGTGACGAAGCTATTAACTGGGGACTATCTGGCCCAATGTTACGCGCTTCTGGAGTCAAGTGGGACTTGCGCAAAGTAGATCACTATGAATGTTACGACGAACTAGATTGGGATGTACACTGGGAAACTGGCGGTGATTCCTTAGCCCGTTACCTTGTACGGATGCGGGAAATGCGCGAATCTGTTAAAATCATTCGACAAGCAATCAAGGGACTTCCCGGTGGACCGTTTGAAAATCTAGAAGCTAAGCGCATGGCTGCTGGAAAAAAATCCGAGTGGGATGGTCCAGATTACCAGTACGTTAGTAAGAAAATAGCCCCCACCTTTAAAATTCCCAAAGGTGAAATTTACTCTCGTGTAGAAAGCGGTAAAGGCGAACTGGGAATTTATCTAGTTGGTGATGATAACGTCTTCCCTTGGCGCTGGAAGATTCGGGCTGCTGATTTCAACAACGTCCAAATTATCCCTCATTTACTGCGCGGCGTGAAAGTTGCCGACGTTGTGGTAATTCTGGGTAGTATTGATATCATCATGGGATCTGTAGACCGTTAAAATTTTGGATTGTTAATTGTTAATTGTTAATTGTGAGCCAGCGCTGCAGGCGGGTTTCCCGCCGTAGGCGACTGGCGAACCCGAAGAGTTAATTGTTACCATTAGCCATTAGCCATTAACCATTAACAATTTTATGGGTGATAATTTAGCATTGTGTGAAGCGATAGCACACCGCATAGCCACAAGTAAGGGGCAGCGCATAACTTTTGCAGAATATATGGATATGGTGCTATATCACCCCGAACACGGTTACTATTCTACTAAGGCAGTAACCCTGGGAAAGCACGGTGATTTCTTCACATCTGTCCATCTTGGCTCAGATTTTGGTGAGTTACTAGCTGAGCAATTTGTGCAAATGTGGGAGATGATTGGGAAACCTCAACCTTTTTCTTTAGTAGAAATGGGTGCGGGACAAGGTATTTTGGCATTGGACATTTTGAAGTACATCCAACAGAAATATGCGGAGTTTTTTGCTGTACTGGATTACATTATTATAGAGAAGTCTTCAATTTTAAAACAAGAACAACAGCAACGTTTGGGAGAATTTTCTGTACGTTGGTTTAATTTAGAAGAAATACCTTGTAACTCTATTACTGGCTGCTTTTTTTCTAATGAGTTAGTAGATGCTATGCCAGTACATCAATTTATTTGGCAACAGGGGCAATTGCGGGAAATTTATGTAACAACATCTGTAGAGACGCCCCGGCGGAACGTCTCTACGGGTAATCCATTGTTTGTAGAAATTGTTGATGAAGCTTCTACACCACAATTGGCGGAATATTTTGATTTGGTAGGAGTAGATGTTAAAGGTTTAGCAGATAATTATCGGAGCGAGGTTAATTTAGCGGCTTTTGAGTTTCTTAGTATTGTGGCAGACAGATTGCAACAAGGGTATGTGTTAACAATAGATTATGGTTATACAGCAAATCGTTACTACAATCGGGGGCGATCGCAAGGTACTTTACAGTGTTATTATCAACATCAGCACCACAACAATCCCTACATAAATATTGGGGAACAAGACATAACTGCGCACGTTAACTTTACTGCTTTAGAAAGATGGGGTGAGCGGTGCGGATTAGATAAAGTTGGTTTTACGCAACAAGAATTGTTTTTGGTGGGGTTGGGATGGAGTGAGCGGATGACTTCCCTTGTGGAGCAACAACCCATATCGCAGCTGTTGAGTCGTAGGGATGCACTACGTCAACTTATCAATCCTTTGGGATTGGGTGGCTTTGGTGTGTTGATGCAAAGTAAAGGGTTGACTCTGGTACAAATGCGCTCTTTAAAAGGGTTTACTCTAGCAGAACAAATCTAAACATTAATCAAGAATAAAAACTTAAAAATGTGTTAATCCTGCACATTATGTATATAGTCTACCATAGCAGTGATTACAGTGATTAGAGAAGGTAATAATTATGTCCACTCATGACTTTATCATGTTAGTTACGCTACTTACACCTGGTATTTTACTGTCAGTATTGATTATGGCTTCGTTTGCAGCAGGTGGTTAATCTGTAGAGACGCCCCGCCGGGGCGTCTCCACAAAAATCAAAAATTTGAACAACAAACGCTCTAATGAGGAAGGTGAAAAATGAAGGTGGCATTTCTGGGGACTGGATTAATGGGCTTACCGATGGCGCAAAGATTGCTTGAGGCAAACGTACAGCTAATAGCATACAATCGTACCCCAGAAAAACTAGCCCCATTACAAGCAGCAGGTGCGGAAATAGCAGCGAAACCTTACCAAGCAATAAGTGAAGCTGAGTATGTAATTCTCATGCTTACTAATAGTGCAGCCATATATAGCGTGTTGCTTTCAGATCGATCCTGGCATACATTGGCAGGGCGTACTGTCATCCAGATGGGGACAATTACTCCTAGAGAAAGTAAAGAAATTCGAGATGCAGTAGCTGCTGTGGGAGGAGAGTATATAGAAGCACCAGTGTTAGGTAGTATACCAGAAGCCAAAACAGGCAAACTGATTGTCATGGTGGGCGCACAACAACAACAGTATCAACGCCACTTAGAATTATTGAAACATTTTGGGTCAAATCCTGTACTAGTTGGTTCAGTAGGTACAGCCGCAGCACTGAAACTGGCGCTAAATCAACTAATTGCCTCTCTTACTACCGCCTTTGCTCTCAGTCTTGGTTTTGCCCAACGTGAGGGTGTGAATGTAGATACTTTTATGCAAATTTTACGGCAAAGCGCCCTTTACGCACCAACATTTGACAAAAAGCTGCAACGGATGTTAGATGGCAATTACGCTAATCCCAACTTTCCTACAAAACACTTAATGAAAGACACTGATTTGTTCATCGATGAAGCCAAATCAGTAGGTTTAAATGTCAGCAGTATTGAAGGTGTACGGGAAATATTGGAAATGGCAATGAAGATGTCCTTTGCTGACGATGATTACTCATCTCTATTTTCGGCTATTAATTTAGAACATTAAATAGATATTTAACCACAGATGCACACAGATAACCCCACCCGCCCTATCGGGCACCCTCCCCTTACTAAGGGGAGGGTTGGGGAGGGGTTTCATCCATGTGTTACATTCTTTTTTCAAATTGGTTTTACAATTTTGGCAGAATTTCTGGTAACAAATGACCGGGTATTTTGGATAAAGCGAGATTTTGCCCTTGTATGCCTAATTCATTGTGGAAAGCACGAATTGTTTTCACAATATAAGACAGCGTTGTTTGGTAAGCTTCAGGTTGTTTGCTTAACCCATTTAAAGCTTGTAAATGATTGTCTAATGCTGCTTCTAAGTGTTGAGAACGAGTTGTTTTATCACCCTCAAAATAAGCATCTGTTACTAATTGGAAATGAGCAAGTCCCAGGTTATTACTTGTTGCGAACACATCAAAACTCAAAGATACACCACTAAGTGAGTGAGCAAGGTTAAGTGCTTCTTCGTAAGCGATGATCGATAATTTCAAAAATTCTAAACGTTCTTCCTTAGTTGTTTGAGGTAGATTTGCTAGATGCCAGTAAGCAGTACCAAGATTATTTTGCGTAGCGGCACAAGCAGGGGGAACAGTTGTGGGAGTACGATATTTCAAAGCTTCACGATAAGCATTAATAGCTAGCCGCAGATTTTCCTCTGGCTGTTCATATTGGGCTATGTTCCAGTGTGCCGTGCCGATGTTATTTTGAATCATGCCATATTTGAGGGGTTCTTCTTCTGGTCTGTAGTAAGCTAATGCTAAGTTGTAGGCTGTAATTCCTTTCTTAAGATACTCGACAGGTTGGTTGTACTGTGCTAGATGCCAGTAAGCAGTGCCTAAATTGTTTTGGCAAGCTGCATACTTTGATGGTTCCATTTCATCTGTACGAAAGCGGAGTGCTTCGCTATAAGCTAAAACAGCTTGCTGCCAGTTTTCTGCTGCGTTAGAAAAACGAGCTAAATCACCGTAAGCTGTCCCCAGATTATTTTGTACTCTTGTGTAAGTGTCTGGATGTGTTTGTGGCGAAATTAGTTTTAACGCTAATTGATAAAATTCAATACCTTGTTCTATGTAAGATTTGCCCTCTTCTGAATTGGGTGGCGTGCGGTACAGCATCCAGTATAATGTTCCCAAGTCGTTCAATGTATCTGGTACTTGAGGTGAGGTATCATCGTAGGTAATGGCTTCCTGATAGGCAAGAATGGCGACCATTAAATTTTCTAGGGTTGATTGTCCTTGCTCAATACGGAAACGATATAAATTGCCCAAACGTTGGTAAGCTACTGCTAGTGTTGTTCCAGATGCTTTTTGGGCATGTAATTCTTCGAGATCTTCTAAAAGTAGCCGTACTTGGGCGTTTTGATCTCCCTCTTCAGAAATTGTGGTATTTACTGTTGCTAATACAAGCTCTGTTAATTCTTTGTTAACATGAGGCAAACGTTCAGTTAATGGAATATTGCTGTCTGTGGGTTGTTCCGTTGTTTCCTCATTTATGGGAGTTTTAGTGAATGATTCAGATTTTGATTCTCTCGGTTCTTGCCCTTGATTGAGGCGACTCACTGATGTTGAGTTTTGGAAATCAAAATCTTCTGTGGGATGTGATTCTTCCAAAATCGATTGTTCAAGATGTTCTAAATCCAAACTTTTAGAACCAGAAAAACGTTCTGGCGAAGTTTTACTATTGGTAGTTGGTGTTGGCTCTCCGGCAAAGACAAACACACCAGTACGGCTACGCCAAAACTGTGGTGCTGACTGCTTGACAGCATATAACCAAGGACGAGGTAACCACAATAGTAGACTAGATTCTAAACTTGACAGATGCTGCTCTGTTAAGCGTAAATAGTGCAAAAATAAACGCTGTATTGCTACTGGATTTTTGGTGAGTTGCTCAACACCTACAATCTGAAATGATGGTATTGGTAAAGGACGTCCTGGGTTGTCTTGGGTGGCTCCAACTATAGGTGGTGGATAATTAGTCAACCATTGGTTAATCTGGGCAATGGGATTGGGATCGCTTAAGTTCAGTCGTAACGTTACTAATCGCGGATAGGCTGGGGTGCTGTTTTCTTGCGTATCAGAGGGCTGATATAGTACTTGTCCAACTGGATAAGCTAATGTGGAATGCAAACGAGCGGCTACCTGATTTCTCAGGTTTAAATCATCACATACGGCTACAAAGATTTGTCGCCGTAAACCAAGACTTAGGGCAAGTTTCAGGCGCTGATACACTTGCCGATTCCATGTTGAGTTTTCTGAGTGTGCAGTATCATTAATGCTCATGGTGGCAAGGAAGCCAAAACGCATTGTACAAACCCTGACCGGGCGCAACCAAGCAGCCTATAATCCGGATTATGACTACGTTTTTCAAGTAGTTATTGCTTTGCTCAGGATAATTTGAGCTTTTCCAGATGAAAGAGACAAAAGTATACATTTATACTGGTTAATTGATGCTATTCTAACAGATAAAAAACAAGGCTCCCATATAATTGGGAGCCTGAACGAAAATGAAAATTTTTTTGTTAAAAAAATTACTTTTAACTTACAGCAGAAACAGAGAAGGCGACGAAAATCAAGCCACCAACTAAAATTGTGGCAGCAACTCCCATGATGATGTAATTACGCTTTTGTCCTGCATTGGGAGGTTCTGCTGTATAAACCTTTGGTTCACGGGCAAAATTATTCAGACGTCCGCCATCTTCAGTTGTATAAGGCATTGAACTGAGTTCCTATGATTGTTTTATTAATTTTATGTTACAAAAGTTGTGCCTTCGCTCTCTCTGAGAATAGATATTTCGTTACACTAGCTAATTGCTAATTGTTAGTAATGGTTCCAGTTAAGGGTGAGCTGGCGCTGGCGTAGTCTTTGACAGGCATCCTCCCAGCAAGATATGCTAAACGACCAGCGACTGTGGCGAGTTTCATCGCCTGAGCCATCGCTGGAGGGTTTTTTGATAAAGCGATCGCACTATTAATCAATAAAGCATCTGCGCCCAGCTCCATCGCTTGTGCCGCCTCCGATGGAGAACCGATTCCAGCATCCACTACCACTGGTACTTTGGCATTTTCAATAATAATCTGGATGTTAGCTGTGGTTTTTAACCCTTGTCCAGAACCGATAGGAGAAGCCAAAGGCATCACAGTCGCACAGCCTACTTCTTCTAAACGAAGAGCTAACATTGGATCGGCATTAATGTATGGCAATACTGCAAAACCTTCCTTTACCAGTTGTTCTGCTGCTTGTAAAGTGCCAATTGGGTCTGGTAATAAATATTTAAGATCGGGAATTACTTCTAACTTGACAAAGTTGTTATCTTCTTGTCCCAAAAGTTTTGCCATTTCTCGCCCCAAACGTGCTACCCTTACAGCATCTTCTGCTGTTTGACATCCAGCAGTATTGGGTAACATCCAAATTTTTGTCCAATCTAGTGCTTCGGCTAAACCTTCATGCCCAGGAGCATTAGTTTGTACCCGCCGTACTGCGACAGTAACAATTTGACAACCACTGGCAGTAACACTACTGAGCATTTCTTCAACATTGCGGTATTTGCCAGTACCCGTCATCAAGCGAGATTGAAAAGTTTTACCACCAATAATCAGTGGTTTATCTTCGTAGAGACGTTCCGCCGGAACGTCTCTACCATTGTGATTTGTTGTCGCAACGTCTATGGTTGTTTTGATTGTAGGGTGAGTAAGCATTGAGGTAGATGACTGATGATGAAAGCGCGAATAATGGAAATTAGTTAATAGATAGTCAGATTTTTGCTCCCAAATTAAATCGGCAATTAATGCCGCTGTAAGGGGTGCTAAAAGAATACCATTGCGATAATGACCAGTGGCAAAGGTTAGATTCTGACAAGGGCTTGTACCAAGGATGGGTAACTCATCTGGTGTCGCCGGACGAAATCCCCACCACAATTCTTCGATAGGATAATTTTGAATGGGGGGATATAGCCTAATTGCTTGTTGAAGTAAAGTTTGAATCCCAGCAGGAGTGTTATGAGGAGTAAAGCCAACATCTTCATTAGTTGCGCCAATGATAATTCGCCTATCTCGCCTGGGTACTATATAAATTTCCTCCCCATACAAAATCCGTGCCAATGGTATTTCTGGCACAAACTCTGGTACTCGCACACTCAGCATTTGTCCTTTTCTAGGACGTACTGGGAGGGGAAACAATTCGTTCGTCCAAGCACCTGCTGCTAAGATATAGTGATCGGCGCTAATTGTGCCAGCATTAGTTTGCACGCCAAAAACTTGCTGCTGTTTTTGCCCAATGCTTTGTACTTTAATGCCTTCTTTGAGTTCAACACCAAGATTTTGCGCTGCTGTCAACAATGCTTGTGCTAAAGCACGATTATCTACTTGAGCGTCTTCTGGATACCACCACCCGCCAATTACTTCTTCCCCTAATCCCTGTTGGTAATAATCTATCGTTTGTCGATCTAACCAGTAAGCTGGGGGAGTAGTGTCCCCCACTTCATACACTGGTGCTAAAATGCCACAACCCCAATAATTTGTGTCTAAGCCACTTAATTCTTCTAATTTGTGTGTCCAGTCAGGATATAAATGTAAAGAGCGCCTACACAGTTCATTCATCGCCTGGTTAGCAATTTTTTCGGCACTCGGTGCTAACATTCCTGCGGCTTTATGGGCAGATGCTGCATGAAAATCGTGGCTAATCGCGGTGACATTTGCGCCGCGTTTTTTGAGTTCAATGGCGATCGCCAACCCAATGATACCGCCACCGATAATGAGTATATCACTAGTCATTGCTTATATTTTATCGGCTTTGTGCCGCGATCGCCACTTAAAGAGTAATATTTCCCATCATTTAATGATCGACAGTTGCTACCACAGAGCGCGGATTGGCTCGTTATTCTGATTTGTTTCAGTTGTGGGAGTTTCTGTTGCGGTTGGTTCTGGGGTTGTTTGGTTACTATTAGTGTTTGTATCATTTTGGGTAGTTTGTGCAACGCTGCCAGCTTCTTGGTTTGTTGGCGCATTGTTCCCATTAGCAGTGCTATTTACATTAATATTAGCAGGGAGAACTTTTGATGCTTTGCCTGGATTTTGAGTTGGTGCTTGAGCGTTTTGTCCGCCCATGGGAAAGCTGATTCCCAGCAATGTACCTAGCAAAATTGCCAAGCCGCCTGCCATCAGAATCAGTGGTGTCCATCTACCCATGTGTTTTTCTCCTTCGTTTTCTGAATTTTTTTTACTGGAACTGTAGTTAATTACCTTAGCATTGCTATTTTTGCGGTCAATACCATATTGCTAGAATATGTTATTGTAATCTACTATCTGCTATTTTGACTTGAAAACTATTGGATTCAGCAATATTCAATTCAATTGTAACAATTTATTTTTGTTCATGTAGAAAACTATGCAGATAGTATATCATCTATTCCTTGTGGATTAGTAAGACGGGATAACAGATGTGGGAGTACTTTACCAACTATATTTAGTCATAGCTGAAAAAGTTGTATTAGACCCCATATTATGAATGCATCATTACCACAACTTTGGATCTATGACACTACATTGCGCGATGGCACTCAACGTGAAGGCTTATCGGTGTCGATAGAAGATAAATTGCGCATTGCCCGTAGATTAGATCAACTGGGCATTCCCTTTATCGAAGGAGGTTGGCCTGGAGCAAATCCCAAGGATGTACAATTTTTCTGGCAGTTGCAAGCAGAACCCTTAGAAAGATCAGAAATTGTCCCTTTTTGCTCAACTAGACGTCCCAACACAGTAGCAGTTGATGAGCCAATGCTACAAGCAATTCTGGCTGCTGGTACTCGTTGGGTAACAATATTCGGTAAATCTTGGGATTTACAAGTTACACAAGGCATTAAAACTACCTTGGCAGAAAATTTGGCGATGATCCGAGATACAATTGAGTACCTCACAAGCCTTGGACGTCAAGTCATCTATGATGCGGAACACTGGTTTGATGGCTACAAAAACAATCCAGATTATGCATTACAAACATTAGAAACGGCTGCCTCAGCTGGTGCTCAATGGTTGGTTCTGTGCGATACTAATGGTGGTACTTTACCGCATGAGATTAGTGAAATCGTCACATCAGTCATGAGCCATTTGTCAATAGTCATTAGTCCAGAACAAATAACTAGTGAAAGACAAATGACGCCCCAATTAGGAATTCACACTCATAACGATTCCGATACTGCTGTTGCCAACGCTCTAGCTGCTGTGATGGCGGGGGTAAAGATGGTACAAGGAACAATTAACGGATATGGTGAACGTTGCGGCAACGCTAATTTATGTTCTTTGATTCCAAATTTGCAGCTAAAGCTGGGTTATCAATGTATTGAAGATCATCAAATCGTTCAGCTAACAGAAACGAGTCGTTTCGTGAGTGAAGTTGTAAATCTTGCTCCTGATGAACATGCACCATTTGTAGGACGTTCGGCTTTTGCTCATAAAGGTGGTATTCATGTATCAGCAGTGGAACGTAATCCTTTCACTTACGAACATATTTCACCAGAACAAGTAGGCAATAGTCGTCGCATTGTTATTTCTGAGCAATCTGGTGTAAGTAATGTTTTAGCCAAAGCCCGTAGCTTTGGAATTGAACTCGACAAGCACAACCCGATGACAGCGCAAATTTTACAACGTCTCAAATTATTGGAAAATGAAGGATATCAATTTGAGGCAGCGGAGGCAAGTTTTGAGTTGTTGATGCGAGAAGCTTTAGGCACTCGCCCATCATTTTTTGAAATTAAGGGTTGGATAGTTCACTGTGACTTAGCACCAGAGAAGGTGAGTAATGCTGTTGCCACAGTGAAAGTAGCTGTTAACGGTAGAGATATTCTGGAAGCAACAGAAGGAAACGGACCGGTAGCAGCTTTAGATGCAGCTTTACGTAAAGCTTTGATGAAATTTTACCCCCAAATTGCCAGTTTTGAGTTGACAGATTACAAAGTACGAATTCTCAATGGACACACGGGTACGGCGGCGAAAACTCGTGTTTTGGTGGAATCAGGAGATGGTTATCAACGCTGGGCAACAGTGGGGGTTTCTACTAATATTTTGGCGGCTTCTTATCAAGCAGTGGTAGAAGGATTGGAATATGGTTTATTGTTGCACTTAGGTGCTGATTCTGCACCATCTTGCTTTGTCCTAGAAAGGTAGAGTTTCCCACGCTTGTGCAACTAGTTGGCACAGCCAACGTCTTTGTTGCAAATCTAGCACTCGATCATCTGCTAGTACTTGTGCTGTTAACTCTTCTAAAGATTGCCCCTGAGAGCGGACAATTTTGATTACACCTGCGATCGCCGTTGCAACTAATTCTTCATCAACTGGTTTTTGTCGTAGGTCAACGATTTCTTGGGGGCTATCTGGAATAGGATAATTCATGGCGTGCGTTTACAGAAACATAAATGAACGGTAATTTTGACTAATTATTAAAATTTCTTTACTGAATCTTTACAGATGTTATAGGGCGCATCGTACCAGAATATACATCTTTTTAAATCTGTCTTAATGCATAAATTAAATGGAGAATCAAAAATGAAAGAAATACTTTACTTAGAAATACCGACTCCAGATACAACTACTGTACTTAACTGGTTACAAACAGATTTTGAACCAGGAATAGGCGAAAAAGTACCAACTCAGTCAGGTTTTCGCTGGAGAATGCCTAATACAACTCGTGGAACAAGCATTTCGGAATTACCTGCGGAACTGTCTGTATTTGTTTGGTCTGTACAACGAACTACCTATCTTAAAGCATTCCGTTGGGCAAATAAACCCTTAGACAAAGAGCAGCAAATTATTCAACATCTCATCACTGAAATCCAAAGCAGGTTTCCTCATTACTACCCAGAGCCACCAAAGATAGATTTATCCAGTGGATCAATTTTTTCCTCCCTTGCACCTTATTATCCTCTAACTGTAAAATATTTTCAAAAAATGCCCAACGGCGAATATGACTTGGCACGAGTTTACTGGTGGGAACAACGATGGCGTGAAGGAGTTCGCAATCCGCAAAAGCCACGTCAAGTTGTGTTTTCTCGTAGTGAGGGAGTAGGGGAGAACTTATCTTCACATCCTACCTATGACATTATTTATATCGGTGGTGCTTTGGGTGTGATTCATGCAGCAGTGATGGCAAAACTAGGATACCGAGTGCTGCTGGTGGAAAGATTACCTTTTGGACGGATGAACAGAGAATGGAATATTTCCCGTGATGAGATCCAAAGTTTAATTAACTTGGGTGTGCTGACGCCTGCTGAGTTAGAGACAATAATTGCCAGGGAATACAAAGACGGATTTAATAAATTTTTTGATGCTAATGTTCCCAATCACTTAAAAGCGCCCGTCTTACATACCCCTACTGTGTTAAACGTGGGTTTAGACTCAGAGAAACTACTGAAATTATTTGGCAAAAAACTACAATCTGTAGGTGGTGAAATCTGGGATGAGACAGAGTTTATTCAAGCTGATATAGATGAATCACAAGTCGTCGTCAAAGTCAAGCATTTACCTAGTGAAACACAAAAGCAAGTTAGTGGAAGGTTGTTGGTAGATGCAATGGGAACTGCATCACCAATCGCATGGCAACTAAATGGTGGTAGAGCTTTTGACAGTGTTTGCCCAACAGTAGGAGCAGCAATTAAGAGTGGTTTTGCCCCCGGAGTTTGGGATTCTCAGTATGGGGACGTTCTTTATAGTCACGGCGATATTTCACGAGGAAGGCAGTTAATTTGGGAGTTGTTTCCCGGCGCAGATGAAGAACTAACTATTTACTTATTTCACTACCACGAAGTAAATGCCGAAAATCCTGGTTCGTTACTAGAAATGTACGAGGACTTTTTCACAATCTTGCCAGAGTATCGCCGATGTGATATGGATAAGCTGGTGTGGAAAAAACCAACTTTTGGTTATATACCAGGTCATTTTAGTGTAGGAAGTAGCGATCGCACCGTTGCCTTTGACCGCTTAATTGCGATCGGTGATGCTGCATCACTCCAGTCTCCCTTAGTTTTCACTGGTTTTGGCTCTCTAGTTCGTAACCTTGAACGGCTGACAACTCTTTTAGATACAGCACTGAAACACGACTTGTCAAGTTTCCAGCATTTAAATTGTATTCGTGCCTTTCAAAATAACATTGCTGTCACTTGGATGTTTTCCAAAGGCATGATGGTTCCTACAGGAAAATTTCTTCCTCCAGAGCGCATCAACTCCATGCTCAACAACTTCTTTGGACTATTGGTAGATGAGCCTCCGGTTGTTGCTGATAACTTTATCAAAGATCGATTTGATTGGTTTACCTTTAATCGCTTAGCATTAAAAGCAGCGCAAAAAAATCCGGCATTGTTAGTGTGGATTTGGCAACTTGCTGGTGTAAAAGATTTGTTACGATGGACTCTCAATTACTTTGACTTTGCTCGTCATACCTTAATTGGTGCTTTACTGCGGAGTTGGTTTCCTGATTTACTGTGGCAAATTAAACCTTGGCTTGAACCGCGCTACCCAGCATTATGGTTAAGGTTTTTGGCTATTAGCTACGCTATCAACGCAGGCGTTGCAAATTCTCAATCCTACAAATATCAGTTGAAAGTTAAGAGTGATCCTCCTTTTCGTTCCCATTCTCTCAGTGGAAATGAGGGACACAAAAACAGTTAAAATAATCACAGAAATTCTTGCATCAGCACAGGGGTGCAAAGATCTGGTAAGTCCTCAATATTTGGATGTCTAATTGCCTATGCATCCTCGCCAAGAAGTTACGGAAATGTTCTCTACATTCGCGCAGTTGGAAACAGACAGATTCAGCAAATGGTTGACTGATTCCCAACTACGCCGAAGTATGCAAAATTGCTTGAGTGCATCTGAAGTATCTTACTTAGAGAACTTTTGGGCGCTTTATTGGCACAAGCACTGGCAAACTCAGTCTCATCGCTATGCGTCAATGCATTTGTCAGCTTATTTGCAAGAACCATGTTACTGGGCTGCTCAAAAAACAGTGACTAAGTTTACGAACAGCCTATATAGTTTAGCTGATTACTTTCAAATGGCGATCGCCGAAGTCGAAATCATCCTCAGAGACTTTAACCCAGAAAAATCCTCTAATTTAAAATCCTACGCCACAATGGCTATGTTCTCTCGGTTGAGAGATATTTTACGCCAACGGAAGGAAGCTGATATTTGTACTAACTGGGCATTGTTACGCAAAATCAGTAAAAAGGTGTTGCTTGAAGCCTTGGAGCAAGCAGGATTATCACAAAGCGCAATTGCTCAACATAGCTTAGCTTGGACTTGTTTCAAAAATTTGTACATCCAGAAACAACCAGGAGGAATTAATAACTTACCCCAGCCAAATCGTCAACTTTGGGAAGCTGTGGCTAACTCCTACAATCACTTGCGACACCAGCTTACTCTACCGACTGGGCAATGTAAACCAGAAACAATTGAACAGTGGTTAACTCAGACTGCTATTTACGTGCGTGCTTATTTGTTTCCACCTGTTAGGTCTGTGGATGCTTTCCAGCAAGATGATAGCACAATAACCCTGGATTTACCAAACCCGTCTTCACCAATAGCAGATGCGATCGCTCTTGAGGATATTCAAACCCGACAAAACCAAATCTCTCAGATGTATGCTGTATTACTAGAAGCTTTACAGCTAATGGATGCGCAATCCCAAGCAGTACTTAAACTTTACTACCAACAAGATCTCACACAACAGCAAATTATGCAGCAGTTGCGGATGAGCCAGCCGACAGTTTCCCGAAGATTGGTTAAAGGTAGAGAATCTCTCCTAGCAGCATTAATTAACTGGTGTCAAGAACTGAATATTTCTGTCAATCCCAACCAAATAAAAGATATGAGTATTGCTTTAGAAGAATGGTTGAGAAATCATTATGGAAGCTTTAACATGAATCCCTAATTTTGACAAGGTAGAAAAAATGATTTGTGAGTTTGCCGATCCCAAAGAATGGTTTCTAGAAATAACTCCCACAATTCAGGCGCAGTCGTGGCAGCAAAGCCAGACATATACTACGCCTAGCAGTCGCTGGTACGCTTATATCAATCAAATCTGCCTTGATGTCTTCTTAAATTGGGTAAAAACAGAAGTTCCCCAGGCAAGCATTTGGTACAGTTCTCCTGTGTTACCAGCTTTTTGGGAATTTGTCAATGGTACGGCAATTTTGTTAGGGAGAAAGCGAATTGTATTAATCCCCAGTGAGGCAATTGATGATAGCGAGTTAGAAGTTCCTCAAGAATGGGTGGATATTCCCAGTTGGGCAGCAGACTATTATTTAGCAGTGCAAGTAAAACCAGATGGTGAGTGGGTAAGAATTTGGAGTTACACAACCCACCAAGAACTTAAGTCTCTAGCTAGATACGATCCATTGGATAGGACTTATTGTATAGATGCACGGCATTTAACGAAAGATCTCAATGCTTTCTTTTTAACTTATCAATTTTGCAGTGACGCGGAAACTAAAGCTCATATCGCTTCATTACCTGAATTATCCACAGAGCAAGCATCCAATCTTTTACAACGGTTAAGCAACTCCTCTATAATATCTCCCCGACTAGAAGTGCCATTTACTAATTGGGGAGCGCTACTAGATAATGAAAAGTGGCGGCAGCGCTTGTATCAACAACGACGGCAGGCACAATCGCAACAAAGAGTAAATCTCAGTCGTTGGTTAGAAAATATTTATGAAACTTCTTGGCAAGCAATAGAGACATTTTTAGATTCTAATACCAGCAGCTTAGCTTTTAATTTTAGGAGTAGTTCTGCTTTCAGTGTTAATAGTATTAAAAGAGCCAAGTTGATAGACTTGGGCATGGAAATAGACTCTCAAAAAGTGGTGCTATTGGTTGCTTTGCTCCCAGAAGCTAACCAATTTGGTGTTCGCGTGCAACTACATCCAACGGGTGGAGAGAACTATTTACCGACTAATATCAAACTAGTTTTGCTTTCATCTGATGGAGAAATCATTCAGGAAGTGCAAGCAAGAGTTCAGGATAATTACATCCAATTGAAGCGCTTTGATGTGGAGGTAGGAGAATGTTTTAGTATCCAAGTTGCTGTTGATAGCTTTCAAATAACAGAAGATTTTGTGATTGAGTAGAGACGTGGTTAATCGCATTGGTGAATTAGTCATTATTTAATCATTGATGACAAATGAGTAAACTAGTCGTTTTCAGTTTATTAGGGGGTGATTTAAATGCAGGATTTCCTGTTGTCACGGCTCAATTGTGGCATAATAACCAAACTGTTCCCGTGAAATTAACAGGCAGTCTGCCAGCAATTCCACAAAGCGAACTCTACAGAAGGTGGCAGCTACTCTACGAAGCTGTGCATCAACGTTTGGGTAGCAATCAACGGATAAAATTACATTCCCAAGATATTACGAATATTTCTGTGAATGATTTCGATGAAGTAAGTCAACAGCTACAAGCAAATATTAATGCTTGGTTGAAATTTGAGTCATTCCAGAATATCGAGCGGCAGTTGCGGACTTTTCTGAGTCGAGATGATGAAATTAGAGTTATTGTTGAAACTAATGTAGCTTTAGTGCATCGGTTGCCTTGGCATTTGTGGGATTTTTTTCAAGATTACCCTAAAGCTGAGTTGGCTTTGAGTAATCATGAGTATGCTTCGAGTCAAGTGTTGCGATCGCCTACAGGTAAAGTTAAAATTTTGGCTATTCTGGGTAATAGTGTTGGCATTGATGTTGACAAAGACCGTGTTTTGTGGAAGGGTTTAGTAGATGCTCAAACCACGTTTATTGTTGAACCTACACGTCAACAATTGGATGAGCAACTGTGGAAACAGGATTGGGATATCCTGTTTTTTGCTGGACATAGCACCAGTCTGGAGAATGGAATTGGGGAAATTTACATCAATCAGACAGAAAGTTTAACAATTTCCCAATTACAGAATGCACTGAGGGAAGCAATTACACGCGGTTTACAACTAGCAATTTTTAACTCCTGTGATGGAATTGGGTTGGCACGAAATTTGGCTAGTTTGAATATTCCGCAAATGATTGTGATGCGGGAAGGGGTGCCGGATTTTGTGGCGCAGGAGTTTTTGAAAAACTTTTTGGCGGCTTTTGCTGGTGGTAAGTCGTTTTATCTAGCTGTGCGCGAAGCACGGGAAAGGCTGCAAGGGTTGGAGAATCAATTTCCTTGTGCTAGTTGGTTGCCAGTCATCTGCCAAAATCCGACAACTGTTCCGACAACTTGGCAAGAATTGCGCGGTAGTGTTGGCGATCGCTCATTTGATGATACTGTAAGCACAATTAAAACTAGAAAATCTCAACTATGGACTGTACTATTAAGTACTTTGATTGTAACTCTTTCCACAATAGGGTTGAGATATTTAGGAGTTTTTGAGAAAATAGAATTGGGAACTTTTGACCAAATGCTACTCCTACGACCAAAGGAAGAGTCAGATTCTCGGTTGCTGGTTGTGGAAATCACAGAAGAAGATATTCAATCTCGACAAGAGACAACACTAGGAGGAAAATCAATTTCTGATAGTAAGTTAGCTCAATTACTCCACAAAATACAAAAGTATCAACCACAAGTTATTGGATTGGATATTTATAGAGACTTTGCCGATCCTCCAAACAAATCTCAGCCAATACAACTTGCGACTGAATTAAATCAAGAGAATGTTGTTGTCATTTGCAAAGGCAAAGATAGCAAGTACGATCCTCAAGGTGTTAAACCTCCCGCAACAGTTCCTTTAGAACGTCAGGGTTTTAGTGATTCTGTGGAAGATGGTGATGGTGTAATCCGTCGCCAAATTCTCCTTATGGCGCAAGAACCTTCTTCTCCCTGCACAACGCCTTACTCGCTTTCGTGGCAACTAGCAGCTCGTTATTTAGCTGACAAAAGAATTAAATCTGATGTCTATGAAGATTATGTACAGTTTGGTTCTAAAGTATTCCAAGGCTTAAAACAGAATCGTAGTGGTGGCTATCAAAAAGGAACTAATCTCGGCGGAATTCAAATTCTTGTTAATTACCATAATGCCGATTTCGACAAAGTTTCTCTGGAAGATGTATTGAGTAACAAAGTTAATCCTGATTTGTTTAAGGATAAGGTAGTTCTCATCGGCGTTACAGCTAACACCATCGCAGATACTCGGTCAACTCCTTACAGTGCTGCACAGCAAATATACCAGGAAACACCAGGCGTGTTTATACAAGCGGAAATGGTTAGTCAAATTCTTAGTGCAGTTTTAGATGATAGACCGATTTTTTGGGTTTTGCCAAGTTGGGGCGATATTCTTTGGATATGGGGATGGGCAAGTGTATCTAGTCTAATTGTTTGGCGTGTTCGTTCTCTGCTTGATAAGGGAACTGTCATATTTGCTGCTGTGATAGTTTTGTATGGGGTTTGTGCGATCGCACTTTTCATCCCAGGAGTATGGTTACCATTTATCCCCTCAGCCTTTGCCGTAGTTGCCAACGGTGTTGTTGTATTACTAATTCACAACCGTCGATAATATGAATTGTCGTCGTAGAGACGTTCCGACGGAACGCCATTCTACATCAATGCAAGTGCTTCGTTCGGAATGACAAGTGTTTCGCCAAATAGGGTATAACAAAATTTGACTTGAATAAAAAGACAAGAACCAACCAATTAATGAGTAGAGATGTTTGTAATAAAAATCTCTACTTTCTCACTGCTACATTATTATCCCACAATCATCAAAACCCGTTTTCTATTTGGTATAGGAGTCTAATCATGTCTTATCCTGGCGAGATACCTAATGAAATACCTGATGTAAAGCAGGTTACACTGCAATGTAACCGTTATATGCAAATTTATCAAGAATTGCAAGCCGCTATAAACCCAACAACATTTGAACAGGTTATTAGTGTAATTGGTCTTCAATCACAAGTAAATCATCGAAGGATTCAAAGAATTCAACAAGGGATATCTGATATCAATAGGATCAAGAAAAATGCTCGTAAATTACTTACTGAAGCATTAAATACATCTCGTGTAATACTAGAAGATGCTATGCGTCTTAACAAAACAACGCTAGGTACTATTCTTCGTGAAGAACCTCGACTTAAAGTCATACAATATCAAACTGAAGCTATTTTTCAAGAATATAGAGATAGTATCTTGTTTGTACAAACAAATTCTGGTTATTCTTTTCCCCCATCTAGTATTCATTGGTCTCAGGTACGAATTAATGCAAATAACCTCCTAGAAAATTTAAATTTAATAGAGCGAATTAGAATTCAGGAGGAATGGGACTTGTTTGTGAATCAAATACATGAATTGAAACAAGTTAAAGAATCAATAGATAGAGCAAAAAAAATTGAAAGAGAAACTTCACTGATTGAGAATTTATGTAAAGAATATATACGTGCTTTAAATGAAGAACTGAATATGCTAGAAGAAGAATTTGAATTGCTATCACTGCGTATAGCTGCTAAGGAGCTATCAGCTATTGAACAATACTTTTCTCACAAAATTAATAATACTAAGTTATTACACCTCATATCGGAGTCGAAAAGTATAGAAAAAGACAATCCAAATTACTAGGGCGATCGCTAGAACACTAATTAATTTGCGTAGCATCTCAAAGATTAAAAGCGTAAGTGCAGCGTTGGCGCTAAGCTACGAAATATTAAACGCATATGCATAAGTGATCGGTATGAGACTTATACTGTAAAATACAGTTGCTTTGCTGAATTTCCTTTTTAATTGGGAGAGTGCAATGTCTGGGAGAACTACGGGTTTGTACTGGTGGCAAGGTTTAGGAATGGCGATCGCATGTGCAATTATCTGGTATCCGAACAGCACAGTCGCCCAAATCATCCCAGATGACACTCTCCCAAATAATTCTAATGTCACTTTAAACGGCAATACGACGATTATTGAAGGTGGAACTACTAGAGGCGCGAATCTGTTCCATAGCTTCAAAGATTTTTCAATTCCACAAAACTCAGCAGCTTTGTTCAACAATGTACAAGAGATTCAAAACATTTTAACAAGAGTAACAGGTGGATCAATATCTAATATTGATGGTTTGATTCGTGCAAATGGCAAAGCAAACTTGTTTATAATTAATCCATCAGGAATTATCTTTGGTGCAAATGCACGGTTGGATATTGGAGGTTCATTTTTAGCAATTACCGCCAGTAGTTTGAAGTTTGCCGACGGTTTTGAGTTTAGCGCGACTAATCCTCAAACACCACTACTTACGATTAGTGTACCCGTCGGTTTGCAATACGGAAATAATGCCAAGAGTGTTCAGGTAAGGGGATCTATTTTAGAGGGAAAACCAGGTGAAACATTGGCGCTAGTGGGTGGGGATGTGAGCGTTGAAGGAGGAGCGTTGCGATCGTCATCAGGTAGAATTGAGTTAGGCGCAGTAGCTGACTTTGGAATGGTGGATCTCAAAGGACAGCAGTCGGAAGGAGTGTTTCGACTCACATCCTTGCTGTTTCCAGAAACTGTTGGGCGAGCTGATATCTTGTTAGAAAATAGCGCTAAGGTGGTAACATTGACATCAACGCCGCGACACTGTCGCTCACAGATGGCGCTCTAGTGCTGACTTCAGTTGATAAGGCTTCAACAATATCATCTTTTGGACAGGGAGATGCAGGTAATATCAATGTTGATGTTACAGGTGCAGTGACGATTTCTGGCAGGAAGGATGGCTCTTCCAGTGCAATTGGCAGCACCGTCGAATCGGGAGCAAAAGGTAAAGGCGGAAACATCACTATTTCTGGAGGTTCATTCTCCCTCTTGGATGGTGCTCTACTATCTGTCAGCACTCTTGGAGAAGGGAATGCAGGCAATATCGATCTTAATATTACAGGTGCAGTCACAATTTCTGGAGTAAAGGATGGACTTCGCAGTGTAATTAACAGCGCTGTAGGAACAGGAAATGGAGCAGCAGGAAACTTGAATGTCAATGCTCGCACAATCTTTTTGGATAATAGTACTCTCAGTACGGATACTCGCAGTCGGGACAATAACCCGAATATAGAACAAGCAACTATTAACTTACAAGCATCAGATTTAGTTTTACTGCGCCGTGGCAGTAAGATTACTACCAATGCTTCTGGCGAGAATATTATTGGCGGTAACATCAATATCAATACCAACTTCTTAGTCGGATTGGAAGACAGCGATATCATGATGCGCAGCAGAAGCGGATGGAGACAGAGCCAATTGTGGAAGCCCAAAGCTTGGTAGTGGATGTTCATGGAAACATCGAATTAGTAGCCCAAGCTGCTCAACTTAATCTTCACAGCCCTTGGCTTCCACCCACTTCTTGTCCTGTATCTCAGTAAGCAATAGGGCGTTGCATATTTGTGTGATTTGGATTTGGAATTTCATTACACACCCATTTACTTGGAGCCTAAGAGGAATATTTCTTATAGCTTTTTTACTAAATTTGTGTTTCTTCGTCGGTAAATATAGGAGGCCACAATTCAGAAATAGGCAATTCCCAACCGGGAAAAAGTTCTGGAATAGTTAATATATCTTCACTACTTAAGACGATTGGTTCACTTGTTAGTCGATAAACGGTTACGGTTGATTCATCGGGATCAATAAGAATTCCGACAATGGCTCCTAATTCTAGGAACTTTTTCACCTTTTTTTCTAAGGAGCTAATTCTGTCGCTTTGAGATTTAATTTCAACTACTAAATCTGGTACAAGTTGTCCAAAGTAACGTGGACTTTGGCGCAGGCGAGAGGCACGAACAAAAGAGACATCGGGTGCTTTGAGGTTTGTATCTGGCATGATGAAACCACCAGCGGAGTCAAACAAGCGTCCCAGACGATGAGGATAAACCCAGTTACCTAATAACCGAATTAGCAAAGCTCCAATTTCGCTGGATACAATGTCTGATGGTCCCATAACAATAATTTTTCCATCTTCGAGTTCTAGCTGATAGTCATGTCCAGCAGCACAGAGAGTTGCTTGTAGGTTTTCCAAGTCTTTTACTGTCATTAGGGACATGAGAAATCTCCTTGTCTAGCTGAGTTAGTCTATAATTTTAACGAAAAATGAGCGATCGCGCCTTGCACAGATTCTTTTGGGCGCATCGCCTATCAATGCCCAAACCACTTTCAGCAGTTTGAGTACAAAACGAGCGCGATTACCCAAGGGGCAACGGCAAAGCCGATTATCTCAACAATTGCCTTCAACAAGCCTTTACAATAAATATTTTTGTAAATAAAAATTTTTATTTGGTGCTTTTTCGTGCTAATTAGTTAATTGTTAATGCATTATAGTCTATTTAAATTAGTCAGAGATTTAAAACAGTCTTTTCAGATCGAAATACTTCGAGCATTATAAAATTCTTATAAATATGATAAATATCGTCATCAGCAGGAACTGCAAGAATCTTGTGATGTCAGTTAAGATCAAACCGATGTTAACAATAGCTCTGATTTTGTGCAGCCTCACTCATCAGCCAGCACAGGTAATAGCTCAAACTCCACAAAATGCAACTATTAAGCAGCCTGTACAACCATCAAAAAAACCTCAACAAACACCATCTCCTGCTCGAATAGTTTTTGTGCCGCCAAAAATACCACCTCGCTTAAGTACTATATCTGGGCGTAGAGGCGGAATGGGTAGCCGGAATAATTGTCCGGCTGTTGAGCCTGCACTCACTGCTCTAGTACCTCTGCAAGCACAAAACAGTAAACAAAAAAATACGTCGGATGCAGGGAATGTTGGCGGGCTAACTACATCTGAGCGACCAACATTTTGGTTTTATGTTCCTTACACTCAGAATTTAACAGCTAGTGCTGAATTTATTGTACAGGATATGGAAAGTAAAGATGTTTATCGCGGGGCGATCGCACTACCACCCAAAGCTGGTGTTATTGGTGTGTCTATTCCGTCTAATATTGCTCCCTTACAAGTCGAGCAAACATACCACTGGTATTTCAAAGTTCGTTGCACTGAGCAAAAAACAGCAACTGTCCCTATTTATGTAAAAGGATATATTCATCGAGTCAATTTAGATGCTGGTGTGATGCAGCAATTGCAATCATCAGTTGATCCCCGACAAAAGATGGCTATATTCGCTCAACTTGGAATTTGGTTTGATGCTCTGACAATGCTGGCTCAATTACGTCTAACTAATCCTAATGATGCATCAACGGCTAACGATTGGCAAAGTTTTTTACAATCGGTTCAATTGGAGCGTTTTGCAAAAGCACCTGTGCTAACTTCGCCCTCACTTTCAGTGAATCAAACTTTTTGAAAGCTTAAGAACCCCGACTTTGTAAAAGTTATCGGGGTTCTTGATTGACTTTAAAGGATATCCGTATCCACCCAACTGAGAATCGCTACATGTATTATTTTTGATTTAGTAGTCTATCAATTTCACAAGCTGCTGACTGTGAGCCAAATTCCCTACATATAGGTGATTGATTATTGCTCCATAACAACCATGCAAAAAAGCCAACTACTGCAATGATAATAACGGCAACAGGTGTTTGATTTTTGTTCATAATGACAATCAAAGGTTTTGAACATCTGTATCATGAAGCTTTACAATTTATTTCATCTGCCACGTACTCTTCGTTGAGCAATGTAATTATCTAGATCTGCAAAGTATTTTTGATACTGCAAATACTGAGTATAGCAAATACTTGAGTCAATGTACGGGCTTCTGTAGCAATTTCCTATGATAATACGTGCTTGCCTTGCCTGTTCCCTTCTCAAAATGCGTAATTCTTGCAACGATAGTTGATCAAGTTGTTGTCGTGACACGACATTTTGTGCTTTTACAGGCATCGGAATGTTAAGAAAAATTCCGAAAATAGCCAAAGAAACCAGTGCCTTCTTGAAATAATGGAAATGAAACATCATAATCTAACTATCTCCTTCAATTTGAATTAATAAGTTCGAGCTTTTGTATTGACAAAAGTTTGCTCCCGTTTTGGGCTGTCTTCTGTGTGTTCCTGAATCAATTTCCTTCTATCTCTTTATTGGTTGAACAAAATTAATTTATTCAGTCTGTGACGAAACGTGTAGTTAGAAGGAAGTACATAAAGTTTTTTTCCAATTGCTTTGCTCAAGCAATCTACTCTTGTGCATAAGTTCGTTGACACCTATACTCTTTAATTAAGGATGTCAAACTAAATTTAATCGGAGCGTGCAATGTCAGGGGTATCTATACGTTTGTACTACTGGCAAGGTCTAGGAATAGCGATCGCAAGTACAATTATCTTGTGGGCAAATAGTGTAAGTGCAGAAATTACCCCTGACGAGACTCTCCCAAATATTTCCAATGTCAGGTTAGAGGGCAATATCAGAATTATTGAGGGAGGAACCACAAGAGGTGCTAATCTATTCCATAGCTTCGGTGAGTTCTCAGTTCCCACAAGTTCCGCAGCTTTATTCAACAATGCTCCAGATATTCAAAATATCATTAGCAGAGTCACAGGTAATTCAGTCTCTGCAATTGACGGCTTAATCAAAACTAACGGGGCAGCCAACTTGTTTTTGATCAATCCGTCGGGAATCATCTTTGGTGCAAATGCACGCTTAGATATAGGTGGTTCTTTTCTGGCAAGTACTGCTAGTAGCTTGAAATTTGCCGACAGTTTTGAGTTTAGCGCGACTAATCCTCAAACAACACCATTGCTCACTATTAGTGCACCAATGGGTTTGCAATATGGAGATGCCAAAAGTATTCAGGTAAGGGGATCTATTCTAAATGTAAAACCAGGTCAAACTTTGGCGTTAGTGGGTGGTGATGTGAGCGTCGAAGGAGGAGCATTGCGTTCACCATCAGGTAAAATTGAGTTAGGTGGAGTGGCTGATTCCGGGATAGTGGAAATCAAGGGACAGCAATTGGAAGGAGTGTTTCGCTTAACATCGTTGTTGTTTCCAGAAACTGTTGCGCGAGCGAATATCTTGTTAAAAAATAGCGCTTTTGTTGATGTCACTGGTGCAGGAGGCGGAAGTATTGCAATCAATGCCCGTAATTTGGATGTTGTGGAAGGAAGTTTCCTTTTTGCTGGCATTGGGCAAGGTTTAGGATCACCCAACGCTGTAGCTGGAGACATCACGCTGAATGCCACAGAGGACATCAAATTTGTCGAGAGCAACGTCTTCAATAATGTGCGATCGCTTGCAGTAGGTAATGGAGGGAATATTAATATTTCTGCACGATTTTTGTCCTTAACTGATGGCGCTTTACTATCTGCCAGCACCTTTGGTAAAGGAAATGCAGGCAATATCAACATTGATGTCAAAGATGCAGTCACAATTTCTGGAGTTAAAGACGGAATTCCCAGTACGATTTCCAGTAGTGTGATAACGGGAGCAAAAGGTAATGGCGGGAACATTCGCATCGAGAGCGGCTCGTTGTCTATAACTGATGGCGCTGGAGTATCTACCAGCACTGATGGCGAAGGAAATGCAGGTAATGTGAAAGTGGGTGTCAGAGATTCTGTTTTCCTTTCAAACGCTATCATCCTCAGCACTGTAGAAGCAGGGGGTTTGGGCAAAGGCGGAGACATCGACATTACTGCTGTAACATTGTCGCTTTTTGATGGTGCTCAATTGGGAACTTCAGTTTTTAAAGCTTTAGACAATCAGTCAGTTGAACGACGGGATGCAGGCAATATCAACATTAATGTTACAGGTGCAGTCACAATTTCTGGAGTCAAGGACGGATTTCCTAGTGGGATTGGCAGTGGTGTGGGAACGGGAGCAAAAGGTAACGGGGGGAATATTCACATTTTCAGCAGCTCGTTGTCTTTAACTGATGGCGCTTTGCTATCTGCCAGCACCTTTGGCGAAGGAAATGCAGGCGACATCAACATAGATGCTACTGGTGTCACAATTTCTGGAGTCAAGGACGGATTTCCCAGTGGGATTGAGACTGGTGTGGGGAGAGGAGCAAAAGGTACAGGCGGGAATATTCGCATCTCCACCGACTCGTTGTCGATAACTGATGGCGCTATACTTGTTGCCAGCACTCGTGGAGAAGGAAATGCAGGTAATGTCAACCTCAATGTTAGAGATGCAATGACGATTTCTGGGAGAAAGAACGGATTTTCCAGTGGAATTGGAAGCAGTGTAGGGAGGGGAGCAAAAGGCACAGGCGGGAATATTCGCATCTCCACCGACTCGTTGTCGATAACTGATGGCGCTGCACTTGTTGCCAGCACTTTTGGTGAAGGAAATGCAGGCAATGTCAACATTGATGCTACAAGTGTAGTTTCAATTTCTGGGCAGAAGGACGGTTCTTCAAGTGGAATTGGTAGTAGTGTGGAATCAGAAGCAGTGGGTAAAGGAGGCGATATCAACATCAGTACAGAAAGATTGTTTCTCAAAGATGCTGCTCAAATCACTGCTAGCAGTATAGGGAATGGAGCAGCAGGAAACTTGGATGTCAATGCTCGCACGATTTTTTTGGATAATAGTACTCTCAGCACTGATACTCGTAGTCGTGACAATAACCCAAATATAGAACAAGCAACTATTAACTTACTTGCAAGAGATTTAGTTTTACTGCGCCGTAACAGTAAGATTAGTACCGATGCTTCTGGAGAGAATATTATCGGTGGCAACATCAATATCAATAGTAACTTCCTTGCTGCTGCGGAAAATAGTGATATCACTGCTAACTCGACTGATTTCAGAGGAGGTAATGTCAGAATTAATTCTAAAGGTATCTTTGGCATTCAGTTTCGCGATGTCCCTTCTGATTTCACCAGCGACATCACTGCTACTGGGGCAACTAGAGAGTTAAGTGGCAATGTCGAAATCACTCCACCGGAAATCGATCCCACTAGTGGCTTAATCGAACTTCCCACAAATCTAATTGATGCTTCTAACCAAATTTCCACCGCTTGTACTCCCGGAAGTCGCCAATTCCAGAATACTTTTGTCTCAACAGGGCGGGGTGGGCTACCTATGAGTCCGACTGAACCATTACAAGATTCAAGTACTCTATCAACTTGGGTAAGATTGAGAGGAAAACCAGAAAACTCAGCTAAAGCAACTGTAGAAACACAACCAGCTGCAAGCTCAACTTCTTCCAAAGTTGCTGCTGCACCTCAAATTGTAGAGGCTTCAGGCTGGGTAGTTGACGGTAATGGAAATATAGAACTCGTGGCGCAAGCTCCTATTATTCTTCACAGCTCTTGGCAAACGCCTACTTCTTGCCCTGTATCCCAGTAATTGGTAACGCGCTTTGACTTTGACTTAGTGAATAAGTAAGTAGGTAAAAATAAATATAAAATAAACTCTACGTTCGTAGTGAGTGCTCACGGCGTAGGGGCATAGGTTATAAGGGCTGAAGCCCTTACTACAAACTTTCATTTATTTACGCCTACCTACTTACAGATGAACTTTTTACTCGTGGTAAGATAGGAATTCAAGTTCATTTAATAGACAGTTCAAAATAGCCACTAACATAAAAAGTAGTTAATTATAGGTGTAACAATGGAAACTACAACTAAAAGACAAGCGTTGTTAAAAGCTATCTACCAACGACTAGAACAAGCTTACGAAGACACTTTGGAGGATGTTTTAGAACTATTAGATATTCGAGCATCTGAGGACGAAGAGGATATTCGAGACTATGATGCTGCATTAGAAGATATTAAAAAAAATGGGACGATATCTTGGGAAGATTATAAGAGGGGAATTGAGTGACCTATCAAATTGATTTCTCAAGAACGGCAACTAAACAATTAAACAAGTTACCTTCTGCTCTTAAAGAACGAATTGAAGCGAAAATCCTAGAATTAGCTGATAACCCACGTCCTCATGGTATTACCAAACTAAAAAATCGAGAAAACGGTTATCGAATTAAAGTAGGCGACTATCGAATTTTATATGACATTTATGATGGTATTTTGGTCATAACCGTTGTTAAAGTCGGACATCGTAGAGAAGTTTATCGGGATGAATAAGGGATGGTGAAATATGCAAAGGCGTCAACTTCCCAAGCGAGTAGTTAGATTTACGTTTGCTTATGTTTTATTATTTACAATAACTATTTTCCTGACTATTATTACCAGTACATTTGCCACACCAGCAAAGATAAATTCAGCAGATGGGTTTCATATCCAAAGTTGGAGAAACCCGGTTTCTCAAAGAAACCGGGTTTCTGGGCTGCAACTTCTTGAAAAAGGAGAAGCTCTTTATCAAGCTGGGCGTTTTGCTGAAGCTGTGACTATTTTACAACAAGCTGTGCGTATATATGAGCGAAGTGGCGATCGCCTCTCTCATGCCGCATCTTTAACTAACCTCAGTCTAGCTTTAGAGCAACTCGGTTTATGGAAAGAAGCAACAGAAGCTATTAACACCAGTTTAAAACTACTTAACTCTGACAATCAAAAGCCAGAAGCACAAGAAATTATAGCACAAACTCTAGATATTCACAGCGGACTGCAACTAGCACAGGGACAAGCAGAAGTATCTTTAAAAACATCACAGCAAGCAGAACAAATCTGGAAGCGATTAGGAAATAATGTCGGAGCAACACGTAGCCGAATCAACCAAGCACAAGCTCTACGTATTTCTGGCTTTTACCGTCGTGCATTGGATACTTTACAGCAAGTCGCCCAAGAGTTACAAACTCAACCTGATTCACAAGTGTTGGTGGCAGCTTTGCGCTCTCTTGGTAATGCTCAGCAACAATTAGGTGAATTAGAGGAATCAGAGAAAAACTTACAACAAAGCTTAGAAATTGCCCAACGTCTGCAACTACCGCAAGAAATTAGTCTGACAGAGTTTTCTTTAGGTAATACTACTAGAGTATTGGGTAAAATTAATCAGGCAAGCGCGCATTATGAAAAAGCCGCTCAAATTACACCCAACCCACTCACCAAAGTTCAGGCACAAATCAATCAACTCAGCTTGCTAGTTGAGAATAACACAACCAATGTAGAGACGCGATTAATCGCGTCTCTACTACCTACAATTCAATCTCAATTTGCCAGCATACCACCTAATCAAGCAAGTATCTATGCACAGATCAACTTTGCTCGCACTATCAAGAAGATTGGTAATAAAAAAGACATAGTTCAGATTCTGGCAAACAGCGTTAAACAAGCAAGAACCATCGGCGACAAGCGTGCAGAATCCTATGCACTAGGGAGTTTAGCAGAAGTATACGAGCAGAATAAACAGTGGCAAGAAGCACAAAAGTTGACTATTCAAGCCTTATTGATTGCGCAAAAAATTGATGCTTCAGACATAGCATACCGTTGGGAGTGGCAACTAGGACGCTTACTTAAAGAACAGAAAAACATTCCAGGTGCGATCGCTGCTTATGATACCGCAGTAGCAACACTTCAGTCTCTACGTAGCGATTTAGTAGCAGTAAACCGAGAAGTACAGTTTAATTTTCGTGATAGTATAGAACCGATTTATCGCCAGTCAGTAGAGCTACTTTTACAAGAACAAGGAACACTCGATTTAGACAAAGTACGCAAGCGCATGGAAGCCTTGCAACTGGCAGAGCTAGACAATTTTTTCCGAGAATCTTGCTTAAATAACCAATTTGTGGTAATAGACAAAGTAGTAGACCGCGATCATCCTAACACGGCAATTTTTTACCCCATAATTTTAGATAACCAGTTAGAAATTATCCTCAAACTCCCCAATCAACCGTTGATGCGTAAATCTTCTCTAGTCAGCCAAAAGCAAGTAGAGCAGATAACTACACAGATGCGATCTTACGTAGTCGAACCTGATGCGAGTAAGAAATTTCAAACAGTTTCCCAGCAGCTTTATAACTGGATAGTCAAACCTGTGGAAACAGACTTGAAAAATAGTAAAGTTAACACCTTAGTGTTTATCCCAGACGGGACACTGCGAAATATCCCGATAGCAGCATTATATGACGGCAAAGAGTATCTAGTCGAGAAGTATGCTGTTGCTGTTAGCCCAGCGCTACAACTGTTCACTCCCAAACCTCTAGCGCAGCGAAAATTAAACGCTCTTGCAGGTGGCTTATCACAACCACCGAGCAACGAAAATTTTGCACCGCTTCCTAATGTTAAGGAAGAACTCAAATTAATTCAGCAAATTGGCGTCGCGACAACTACATTATTAGATCAAAATTTTCAAAGTACTATTTTAGGAAAAAAGATCAACGATCAACCTTTTAGAGTTGTTCACCTGGCAACTCACGGGCAATTTAGCTCTAAAGCTAAAGATACGTTTATTTTAGCAGCCGATAAACGCATCTACGTCAAAGATTTAGATACCTTGCTCAAAAATAGAGAGCAAAAACGACGAGAGCCAGTTGAATTACTTGTTTTGAGTGCTTGCGAAACAGCAGCAGGAGATAATCGTGCGGCATTGGGATTAGCGGGAGTTGCTATACGTGCCGGGGCGCGGAGTACTTTAGCTTCTTTATGGCAGATTGGGGATAACTCTACTGCTATGTTTGTTAGTGAATTTTACCGTCAGTTAACTACTGGCACAACTACGGCAGATGCTTTACGCAAGGCCCAATTAAAGCTATTGAGAGATTCTGAATACTCTCTTCCTCTTTACTGGGCACCTTACGTTTTAGTTGGCAACTGGTTGTGAGAGACACCTCAAAAGATGGCATTACCAGGTAGAATCTGGGAACGAGGAACGACTGCTGTACAGACGCCCCGCCGGGGCGTCTCTACGACTACCTAACACTGTCGAGGACGAAAATTCGGTAATTCAACAGCAGCCAAGGATGTTCTTCTTTTTGGTGAACGTTGAGGATAAATTACAGGTGAGGGTGAGTTGAGGTGATTGTTGCCGTCAGTTGATGCAGTTTCTTGTAATTCAAACCCATGTGGTTGTGACATTTGCGACCAAAAATCTTCTACTACCGGAGGATCTTTTTGCTCAAGGGTAATAGTAGCAGTTTCTGCTTCACTATCTACTAGAGGTGTGTCAATAGTTTCCCAAGCAGATTCAGTCTGACTAATTTCTTGTGACAAAGGTTGTTCTGATGCCGGGGTAGAGACAAAAAACATTTGGATGACGCTATCTAATTGCTCTTCCAAATTTAATGATTGAGGTGCTACTTCTGGTGTCGGAATTTTTGGTATGCTTTGTTGTGCTGTTTCTTGAGAAAGAGGTTGATTGATTGAGCGATCGCTTTGTATTTCTACCGATTCTTCTTGCTCACGATTTTCTTCAACATCTTTATCAAGAATAACTCCTGTGTTTATTTCCGGGGTTAATTCTAACTCTACTGACCAAGGTTTTATTGGTTTAGCATTGGGAATAAAAGAGTGACGCTTGGAGCATCTAGATGTGTCTACAACACTATTATTGACATAATCATAGCTTGTATTGGGAGTCTCTAGACACTTTTCGAGAGCAGCTTTAAATTGTAGGGTTTGACGCTGTTGCCGCATCAGCCTTGTCCGTAAATCTCGACAAGAATTTTCTGATTCCAACAACTGGTGAGACTGTTCGTTATAATTAGACTGAAGTGCTGCACATTCCCGCTCTAGTTGAGCAATGCGTTGCTGACTAATTTCTAGCTGTCCTTTGTAGGATTCAAGTTGAGTTTCTTGACGCCCGGTAGTTTGCACAGCTATTTCTAGTTGTTGACTTAGGGATTGAATGCGATTTTCTGCTGCTGTCACTTCTTGGTTTTGTTGACTCAGCATTGACTCTGTTACGTCTAAGCGCTTTGTTTGTAACTGCAAAGCCTTGGACGATTCAGTTAATAATGCTGTTAATTCTTCTACCCGTTCATATAGTTGATTGTTCGCACAACGCAATTCTTCATTTAACGCCAACAAGTTTTTAAATTCCGCGTCAATGATTGCTTGTTTTTCACTATCAGGTTCAGCTACCCAGTCTTGCTGAGTGTTGTTCTCTAATGTAACTTCGGTTTGTAAATCCTCTTTTGCTGGCTTTAGTAGCAGCAATTGCGTAGTTTTTGTACTTTCATGAGGCAAAACCGCGTAAAAAGGACAAGCAGAGTCTACAGATTCAACAAAATCCCTAAAATTTGGGATGTCAGCTTCAGTCATTACTCCTCACCCACCAGCTTCAAATTAAACAGCATCTACGGTAGAATTACACTTGACTCTTTATGGTATAAAAGCAGACAATGTACAATTTTAATTAAGTTCAGAGTTTTCTTGAGGTCAAGTGCTTACAAAACACGGTTTATCAGTCTCTTGGGGTTACCAAGTTTTCCACTTTTCTCTCCAAAGGAGGAGTAAGTAGAATTTTTATCTATCTTACGTTCTATACATTTTAGTTGGTTAAGGGCAAATTTTCTATTTTAGAAAAGTTTATTCATCATTCTTCGTGTTTTACGGTAACCAACGGGGATGAAATCCGTTCAAGGGTAGTTTTTCTGGTTTGATTTCGGTGGCTACAGTAGAGTCGTTGAGCGGTAGCAAGGGCATTAACCATAGACTACTCGAAGCGATCGCTTGTCCATCATCAGTAGTCAAGGTATTAGCTACAGGAGTAGAATTGGTTTGTGATATAATCTGGTCAAACAATAGCCCTAACCCGTCTAGGGACAGACTCATCTGTACATTCCGCTGTTCGGGAGGTAGCACTAACAATGGTTTTTGCTGCCCTGTTTTTAGATCAATTGCTACTAAGTAGGGTTGTTCTTGAAATTGTTCTCCTGGCAATAGCTGTGTTAACAAGCAATATAAAGTTGGTGAAGCATTATCAAACTGACAGTTAAGAATTGAGCCTTTGGTACGTAACAATGGTTTTTGCAGACCTTGATTAGTCACCAAGAATAAATCTCTGGTATAATCAGCATTAAATTTTACCATTGCTGCTGATGAGCCATCTTTAGAAAAAGCTTGTACTAAACCAAACTGTGGGAGAAAATCTAAAGGTTTACTAGCATCTGTTTGTAAAGGGAGAATTGCTGCACCTTGCCCTTGAGCAACTGCTACAGCTTTACTGTCTGGTGTAATGATGAAGTCTCCACTTGGTTGACTTTGCAAACGTTTAATGGTAGGCTTTTCTCCTCCATCAGTACGATTTGCGGACATAAACCACAATCCAAAGTCACCAGGATTGGCTTTGTTGCCACGCTGAACAACTATAGTTTTTCCATCAGGTGACAAGTCAAATTTTAAGTTTTGGTAATCTTTATTATCTAAAATTGAGTCAATTTTACCTGGTGGTTCTGCTTTGTTTTGTGATGTGGCAGGAATACCTGTTGTTACTGTGTATAACTGCGCAGAAAGAATATCTTGATTGTCGGTAGTACGAGCCGAAAATAAAATCTTTTCTCCATTCGGAAATGGTTTAAAATCGATCACAACCAAGTCTTTAGGAGTCAGTATTTTTTTTTGTTGTTCCGTTAGATTGTAGAGAACTAACCGTCCTTGATCTTCGTTATCAGAGCCAATATAAAGTATAACGCGATCGCGCGAACTGAAAACACCTGAGAAGGGCTGTATTGTCCTTACTTTTCCTTCCAACTCAGCAAATTTATCCTGAGCTTGCTGTAACTGCAATTTGTAATTTGCGCCATAAGGTGCTGGTGTGACGAGAGTGTAAACCATCCGCCGCCCTGCCCAACTTATCTTACCTGCTAAGGGGGGGTCAATTTGCAAATTTTTTTCTACACTTTTTGTGTCCATTGGACGACTAAAGGTAAGAGTAAAAGATAAATCTTCTGCTCCTATTTGTTGGTTTTGCCAACTAAAATTTCTCACACTAGGTTTAACCGCATCACCTTGTAATATTACTAGTCCAATCAGCAGACTCAGAAGAAGCATTAAGGCGAGCGCAATCCGATCTATTGGTTGAAAATATGCTTTATTAATCATTGTTAATTGTTAATTGTTAATTGTTAATTGCTAATGGCTAATTGTTTAACCTTTAACTATTAACAATTAGCCATTAGCTCTAATAACTGTAAGGTTTACTAGGTTGGGGAATTTTTTTCAGGGAGGTAGCGGCAATGGTAAGTTGACGTTTACCAGATAGATTTTCTGTGAACATTTGCCCTTCTACTTCCCACCAAGTATCTTGTGGAAATTTGTCACGGGGTTCTTTGAGTTTCACAGGTAATCCTATCGGATAGGCATCTGCAGCACAGCAAGTAATTACAAATCTTGCCAAAAATAAATATTCTTTGCCTAATTCTGGAGGGTGAATTGCAAAACCTTGCACCTTGACTTTTTGCCCAGTATATGCGTCTGGTTCTGGATAGACGTTGAGAGTACGTACCCAGTCTACGAGGGATCTTTCTTCTGGGCGTGTATTCGGGCGAAATGCTTGAGGTTGAGGGCGTGACGTTGTTAATAAATCACTAAAATCACGTTGTAATGCTGTGTCACTAGCGAATACGCGGGGTGTAATCATGATCCCCAAAATAGCTGTGAATAACAGTAAAGCACTGCTGAAGTTTGCTGGAAATAAAGTAATGTGTTGATTACTGGGAATAACTTCTCTAGTAGAGCGGCGTTGCAAAATTTCTTGCGCTTTAAAAATACTGACAATCAATAAGCCAAAGCCACCGGCAATTACTATGCCAAAATACTTTGGATGAATTAATAAACCTAGCTTGTCTGTAAGCCAGTACTTTAAAATCAAAATACCCCAAGCGGAGATCGCTAGGACATCTAACCAAGGAAGTAACCGATTTTGGATTTTATATTTTCGATTTGGAATTGAAGTCATTGATTAATAAAATATCCACTGCTCAATTTATTTACTAGAAATTAAGTAAAGCCTCTTTGCTCCTGACTCCTGACTCCTGACTCCTGACTCCTCTTAAATAAAGTGTAAATTAACTATTAAGGTGAATAAAAACGTCAACTGCCCAGCTATTGCAAACAAGTAAAAAACCGCCTTTGGTTTAAAAATAGATAACATTAAACCAACTCCTTTCAAGTCAATCATTGGACCAAAAACTAGAAATGCTAACAATGAACCACTAGTAAAAGTGGAAGCAAAAGATAAAGCAAAGAAAGAATCTACTGTGGAACAAATAGATACTACTGCAGCTAAAACTAGCATGGCAACAATTGAGCTAACTGGACCTGCACCCAAACTCAGAATAAGTTCACGTGGTGCAAGTACTTGAATAGCAGCGGCGATCGCACTTCCTATGACTAATACTGCGCCCAATTCTCGTAATTCCTGTATGCTATTATCTACCACTAACCGCAGTTTATCTACCAAAGGTTTACCGGAACTTGTACTAGTCATAGTAGCTGCTGGCATTAACGCATCCATTCGGACTTGACCTTTTCCACCTAGTATATAAGTTCCCGACTGTAGTAATGTGGGAGCTGTTGCTTGTACCTGATGACTTCTTTGCCTCGCTTCAGACTTTGCTTCTGGATTAAACTTGATATAACGAGCAAGTGAAGGTTGTACGATCGCTTTTAAATCTTTTTGCTGACTAAATACAAAACCGACAATTGTCGCAATTAATAAAGAGAAAACTACTCGTAATACCACGATTTCTGGCTGATCGCGAAAAGCAGACCAAGTAGCCCAAATGACGATTGGGTTGACTGTAGGTGCTGCTAGCAAAAACCCAATCGCTACTGGTGTCGGCACTCCCTGCATCAGTAATCGTCGTGCTACAGGTACATTACCGCATTCACAAACAGGAAACAAAAAGCCGACTAAGCTGCCAACTAAAGCACCCAGTAGCGGATTTCTGGGCATTCTTGCCACCAATTTGCGCTCATCAATAAAAAAAAGCAACAAACTGGAGAACAAAACCCCCAGCAACAAAAAAGGCATTGCCTCGACGAGCAGACTGAGAAATAGGGTGAAACCATTGTTCAGTTGATTCATGTGTGTCGGCGGCAACAATGTTGAGTGTGAGGGTTAAGCCAATTCAAAAGGCTAAAGGCTGAAGTTACAAATGAATTAGACATTATCAAATTAACGTTGGGAATCATGTGTGTAGTGGCAACATGTGTTGCCATAAAGCTACTACATAGTACTTTTCTAGTTTTTTGTTCTTACCTCAATTGGTTAATAAAGAATTATCTTTCTAGATAGACTTACTAAAAAAATGGTTCCACTTCAGGAGTATCAGCAATCATGTACACAATCAATGTTTAATGACCTCTTGGGTGAGTTACTGTAATTAGACTAAATTTTATGTTATCTTAAATGCCTTTTCCGGGGCGGGTTTACAGATTTTTAACATTTGGGGATCGGTAAGGTTGTTATCCATACTCTTATAAGTCGGGGTCTGGAATGATATCCTATCAAATATTGTTAGTAACCAACAATAAAAATCTTTTTGCTTGCCAAATCAAAAAAAGTAGAGACGTTCCACCGAAACGTCTCTACCCCAATCATCTGTACAGACGTACCGCCGGAACGTCTGTACAATTACGTATCTACGCTTGTTACAGCAGCACCTTAGCCAAAATCGGTTCAACTGTGGTAGCAATTTCTGGAACGTACACCTGTGAAACGTAATCAGCAATCATTCTGTCTGTGTTGAACAGAGGGGCATTCGTTTTAATTGACGCTTTCATCTTTTGAATCCAACCATGAGGAATGCCTTCAGAATCTTGATCGTAGTAGAGCGGAACAATTTCCTCTTCTAACAACTTATACAAAGATTCAGAGTCAATCCGATCCTGTAGATCCTGATCGCTGGTGTGAGCATCTTCGCCAATTGCCCAACCATTGAGTCCCGAACCATCTGCACCAACTTTATAGCCTTCGCACCACCAGCCATCTAGTACGCTGCAATTAATGCCGCCGTTGAAGCAGACTTTTTGCCCACTTGTACCAGAAGCTTCTAGGGGGCGACGAGGATTGTTCAACCAGACATCAACGCCTTGGACTAGTTTTTGCCCAACGTAGATGTCGTAGTCTTCAATAAAAGCAACTCGATGTAGAACATTTGGATGACGGCACCACTCCATTAAGCGTTGGATAATCCGCTTACCTTCTTCATCAGCTGGGTGAGATTTTCCGGCAAAAATAATTTGTACTGGACGTTCGGCATCGCCAAAAATTCTGAGCGCCCGTTCGACATCGCGCATAAGTAGATATCCGCGCTTGTAAGGGCTAAAACGTCTAGCGAATCCGATGGTTAACACTTTGGGATCAAGCAATGTGTCAGTGGCTTGAATGAAGTGGTAATCTTCTCCTCGGTTCTCTCTGGCTTTTTTGACTTTATAACGAGTGTAGGCAATGAGCCGCTCTTTGAGGATTTGATGCCGCCACCACAGTTCGCGAGCGGGAATTTCGTCTACTTTCTCCCACGTTTTTGGGTCGATAGCACGAGTTTTCCAATCTGCTCCCAAATATTGAGTATACAGTTCTGAAATTAAAGGAGCAGTCCAGGTAGGCGCATGAACTCCATTGGTGATGTAACCAATAGGTACTTTGTCTTCAGAGCGATCTGGATACATGACCATCCACATTTTACGGGAAACCTGACCGTGCAATTCGCTTACACCATTGGCGGTACGACACATGCGTAGTGCTAATACAGTCATGCCGAAAGGTTCCCAGGGATCGCCTAGTCGTCGTGCGCCAAGAGCCAGGAATTGTTCGCGAGAAAGGCGCAAACTTGTCCAATAGTGGGCAAAGAAGGAGTCAATCAAATCTGGTGAGAAGACATCATGCCCTGCGGGAACAGGTGTATGGGTGGTGAATACACAACGTTTGCGCACTGCTGATTCTACGTCGTAGAAGGATTTGCCAGTACGCTCCATTTCTTCGCGTGCTACTTCCAAGGTGGAGAATGCGGCATGTCCTTCGTTAAGGTGATAGACAGAAGGTTGAATTCCTAATGCGGATAGGGCTTTTACACCACCAATTCCCAGCACGACTTCTTGAGCAATGCGAGTTTCTTGGTTTCCACCGTAAAGGTGTCCGGTGAGCCAGCGATCAATGGGATCATTGTCACCGCGATCGCTATCTAATAAGTAAAGACTTACTCTGCCTACTTGCACCCGCCAGATTTGCACTTTCACTATGCGTTGGCGGATTTCTAGTTCGATGGTGAGTGGTTCTCCATCTGATGATCTAATTAACTCTAGAGGCATCCGCTGGAAGAGGTTGTCAACGTAGTAATCTTCTTGCCAGCCGTTACTACTTAACCTTTGTCGGAAGTACCCTTGACGATATAGTAAGCCGATCGCGACCATTGGTACTCCCAAATCTGATGATGATTTGAGGTGATCCCCAGCTAGGATGCCTAAACCACCGGAGTAGACAGGTAGGGACTCATGAATGCCAAACTCGGCGCAGAAGTAGGCGACTGGGTTAGTTGCAGAAACTTGCGGTGCGACTCTACTCACCCAGGTATCTTGCTGCGCTATGTATGTGTCAAATTCCTGCGCTAGCTCGGAAATCTGTTTGAGGTAATGGGGATCTTCGGCTAGTTGGGTAAGACGTTCGTAGGTTGCCACGTCTAGGATTGCGACAGGATTATGTCCACATCTTTCCCATTCTTGGGGATCGATGGTTTGAAACAGCGATATGCGATCGCCACTCCAACTCCACCAGTAGTTGTAAGCTAAGTCTGCCAACCGCTTGAGTGGAGATGGTAATTTCTCTTTCAGCACTTGGTTGGTGATGATTGCACTGCTGTTATTCATGGTATTTCACGTTCTGGATGAGTGTTTTTTTCACAAAATCTCTGAGGAAGGGTTCAACTTTCTTTCTCTTACATATGATTCTTCCCCGAAGAGCGCAGATAATTAACAAAAAACTTATACAAAGTCACTGGTTTTTTATTTGTCCAGCATATTCAAGATTTTCCTTCTTTTTTGTCGATTTTGAAAGCTTTTTCACGTCAATTTCATTAACGTTATCTTAAATTATTTTTTTTATTGTTAAGTTTTTTGGAGATGTCATGTTAGAAACTATTTCTACGATTCTGTCAGCACCTTATAAAGGAATGTCTATGACAAACTCAGCACCTTGCCCTGGTGCAGAAATGACTTCGATCTTTCCCCCATGCTTTTCTACCACAATTTGATGAGCGATCGCCAATCCCAACCCCGTACCTTTCCCCACAGCTTTCGTCGTAAATAAATGGTCAAATATTTTACCACGCACTTCTTCTGACATTCCCATTCCATTGTCAGCAATGTGAATCACAACACTCGTCTTGTCTTGGTTTAATTGTGTGCGAATCCGAATTGTCGGATTGTAAATGGTGTGTTTTTGATTGCTATCTGTACAGACGCTCCGCCGGAGCGTCTCGAAGACTGACGACTGCTCTTCTAGAGCATCAATCGCATTTGCCAGTAAATTCATAAATACCTGATTGAGTTGACCGGGAAAACACTGAATTGGCGGCAAATCACCATACTCTTTAATTACTTCTATTGCCCCACGCATTTCATTCGCTTTGATTCGGTGTTTGAGAATCAAGATTGTGCTATCGATGCCATCATGGATATTGAAGGGTACTTTGTTTTCTGTATCTGCCCGTGAGAAAGTACGTAAACTATTGCTAATGCTGCGAATGCGAACGACACCTTCTCTCATGGAGTGTAACAGTTTGGGTAAATCAGTGCGCACGTACTCCAAATCCATCGCTTCAATTTCTGCTTCAATTTCCGCATCTGGGTTGGGTAATTTCTCCTGATACAAGTCGAGCAAGTTAAACAAATCTTGCACGTAGTCAGCGGCTGGTTGGATGTTACCGGCGATAAACCCAACTGGGTTGTTGATTTCATGAGCGAAAAGGCGCCACCAAATTTCCTAATGCCGACATTTTTTCACTCTGCACTAGTTGGAGTTGCATCTGTTTGAGTGAGTTGTAGGAATTTTCTAGTTGCTGAGCGTATTGTTGTGCCTGCTGATATAACCGGGCATTTTCCAACGAGATGGCTGCTTGGGAACATAACAAGTTGAGGGTTTCTAAACGCGAACTTGTAAATGCCCCACTCATTAAGTGATTTTCTAGGTACAAGATACCTATCAATTTCCCTTGATTGAGAATGGGAGTACACATTAAGCTCTTGGGTTGAATTGTTTTGATGTAGGGGTCATTATGAAATAATAAAGACTGATTTGTATTTGCAGTTACAGTTGCATTATCAATCAGCCAGGTTTGAGCAGTGCGTATTACATATTCCTTCGCGCCCTTCGCGTCTTCGCGGTTCCCAAAAAAATCCTGTTAGTAACTCAAATAGGAATGCTATAGCTCATAAGCTAGGGCTTCATCGTTAAGGTATTCATTTTCTTTAGCGATTTTGATGGTGCGATCGTAATATTCTATTGCTTCAGCATTTTTCTTCAACACTCGATGTTTTTCTGCTTCCACTAAATAAAATTTGTGCCAATAATTCTTAGGAGCATGTTCTGCCCATTCTTTGATTCTTTGCTGATTAGCAGCAACTTTCGCCATAATTAATTCTTTCTCATCAGAAGATTGTTGAGGAAAAAGTGCTAATTTAATCAAAGAATCATAGAAGTAAAAAAGTGAAACATGAAATGCACCACTTAAGCTACCAACATATTTCTCGGTTACTAAACAATGTTGATTTGCCTGTTCATATTCGTGAAAAAGGTAGCTCAAGTATGTTTTATTAGTATGTAAAAGATAAATAGCAAAACTGTTATTATCATTCAGGTAAATTGGCAACATTATCTGCTCATCATAAATCTCTCCAATTACCTGATATTTATATTCACTTTTACCAATTAAATTAAGTACAGGTTGCCAAAATATTTTATGAACATTTAAAGGTGCTTCTTGTTTGTAACGCAGCATTGCTTGTCCATATATCTCCATTCTATGAGCCAGTAATGTCAAATCTTCTCCTATATGAGAAGCAATGGAGAAATAATTGTAAGCAGCATTACAAGCAAATTCAAAATCTCCTGACTCTAATCCTGCTTGATATGCTTCTAATAAAGGATTCAAACATTCTCTAAGCGGATACTTCCAAATTCTAATATACCCATAAATAACATTTAAGATTTTACATTTAAATTGTTTCTCCTTAAATATAGATAATAGCTGTAAAGCTAATTCACTTACTTCACATCCTAATTCAATATCTCCTTCCCCGCAAAGAATTAGCCCATACATGGCATAACTGAAAGCAGAGATAAAGGTATTACCATAGCTAAGAGATAAATTTACCTGTTGACAAACAAGTAATGGTAAAAGGTTTGGTGCAGCTTGATAGCTGGCTGACATCACACTATATAAAACATGCATAGCTGCTAGTTTTTCTGGTTCCGTCATTTTTGGTAGAACAATTAAATCCTGAATTGATTGCCCTAAAAAATTGGACTTTGTTTGCTCCATAGCTAGCTGACTATCAGACTGATTTGCCTCTGAAGGTAATTCTAAGCCTAAAATATTCAGGATGTTGACAGCTGTTTCTACTGCTTTAATTTGTAAATTTTGGGCAATATATGCTTGAATACTGACTGCGTAAATTTTGACTTTATCTAATATAGTCTTAGCTTGGATCAAAACTATTTCAACAAGTTTACTTGTGCGGACAAAATCACCAATAAGGTATGAGATTTCAGCCGTTTCTTCATATAGAGATAATGTGAGATTATACTGAATATTCCAGCTGTCTGCTGCTAGTAATTCTCCACCATGATTTAGATATTCCATTGCAGCATTATAAGCTGTTGATGCTTTGGCTCTCCTTGCCGCTAGTAAATTAAAATGAGCTAACTGCTCTCGTTCTATTGACTGAGTAATAAGTACTGAGCCTAAATTTAAATGGTTAACAATATCAAAAATATTGTCTTCCGTAATGCTAATGCTTGTACTCCAGCAATATCGCACTGCCACCCCACCCCCCTTTCATCCCCCGTTGGCAAGGAGAGACACAGAGGGGTGAAGTTAAAGCTAATTAATCCATCTTCATAAAGAGACTTCAGAAATTGATTGCTAAAGAAGGGATTTCCTTTAGTTTTTTGATAAACTAGTTCTGTCAAAGGTTGAGCAAGTTCTTCCGAACAATTAAGGGTATCAGCAATAAGAAGATTCAAGTCAGCTTTTTCTAGAGGATTTAGCGTAATTGTATTAATAGCCGTCCCTGATGCACTAATCTCTTCTAAAGTTACCATTAATGGGTGTGTCGGAGAAGTTTCATTATCTCGATAAGCACCAATTAATAATAGATATCTGGTGTCTGTTTGACTTGTGAACAATTGCATCAACTTTAAAGAAGCAGAGTCAGCCCATTGCAAATCATCCAGAAAGATGACTAGGGGATGTTCAATAGTTGTGAAGACTTGGATAAACTTCTGAAATAATAAGTTGAAGCGATTAGTAGCAGCACCAACAAGTTCGGGAACATTCGGTTGTTTACCAATCAGAAGCTCTAGTTCGGGAATTACGTCAATAATAACTTGTCCGTTTCCACCTAATGCTAACAAAATCTGAGATTTTCAATGCTGTAATTGAGCTTCAGTTTCCGATAGTAGTTGTACCATCAATTCGCGTAAGGCTTGCACAAATGCAGAAAACGGAATGTTACGCTGAAATTGATCGTATTTGCCTTTGATGAAGTAACCGCGTTTTTCGACAATGGGTTTATGAACTTCATTAACTACGGCAGTTTTACCAATCCCCGAAAAACCTGCCACCAAAATCATTTCCACCCCCCCGGGGGGGTTTGCTACTCGCGCAAAGGCTTCGAGTAAGGCTTTTACCTCAGTTTCACGCCCGTAAAGTTTTTCGGGAATCACAAAACGTTCCGAGACATCCCGACTTTTTAACTCAAAGTGAGTGATGTTGCCTAATTCGCACCACTGCTGACGGCATACCTCCAGGTCGTGTAAAATACCTGTAGCACTTTGATAGCGTTCTTCAGCATTTTTCGCCATCATGAGTTCAATCATGTTTGATAGTATTGGTGGAATACAGGGGTTAACAGTGTGAACTGATGGTGGTAGTTTTGCGATGTGACAGTGTACTAATTCCATCACGTCACTGCTAGTGAAAGGTAATTGCCCGGTAAGTAACTCATAGAAGGTGACGCCCAGTGAGTAGAAGTCGGTGCGATAGTCTATCCCCCGGTTCATTCTTCCAGTCTGCTCTGGGGAAATGTAAGCGAGGGTTCCTTCCAAGACGTTGGGATTTTGTAGTTGTTGGGTTTCTCTGGGCAGCAATGAGGCGATGCTGAAGTCGATAAGTTGAACTTGTTTGGTTGTGGGGTGAATAATGATGTTGTCAGGTTTGATGTCTTTATGAATGACACGAGCGCTGTGCAGTTGGTGTAAGGTGTGAACGATTTGAATGGCAATATCGAGAAAATCTTGTAGAGACGCGAAATACGAAGTCTCTACAGCCCCCATCTGCTGTTTGAGCGAGACACAGCCAAAGTCTTCCATCACCAAGATGTAGCCGTTTTTGTAGTTTTCTAGACTTAATGGTTTGACGATTCCAGCAATGTCAAGATTTTTAGAGATTGCATACTGATTGCGAAATTGAACTAGTTCGTTGAAGCTGGGGTATTCATTGCGCATCAGTTTGAGGATGACTTTTTTGCCGTCATTTCTCATCCCTCGATAAACTAGGGTTCGAGTACCTGCATATATTTGCTCTAAAATGCGGTATCCTAAAACATCAACACTTACCTCAGCTATGCTCATATATACCACCCTTACTAATTAAGCCTATACTATTGGTTATTGTTCCCCTCACCGTAGTATTTCTACCAAATGTACTAATTATTACAAATAATTAATTATTTAAACTGTTAACAAAAAAACCAAATTGATCTTGTAAGCCTTTTTCGGCTGCCAAAAGGAGCAAAGTTGCTGTGATTATCAGGAGGCAAAAATGAAAGCGATGTCGAGCGATGAACCGTCATACCTTCATGATTGTGTTACATCTATCGTTGGTGATGAAAATGCTGTCTTTTGGCACAATATACCACTCACTCAGCAACAATCTATATTACAGGCGATCGCCCCAGGAACTACTCCGAGTTGCATTGTCTACCCCCAAACCACCGCACAACTAGGCGCAGTAATTGCAGAAGCTCACCGCAATAAATGGCGTGTCTTACCTTGTGGTAGTGGTAGTAAACTGTCTTGGGGTGGCTTAGCTAAGGGTATTGATATCGTAGTTAGTACAGAACGTCTCAATCGATTGATTGAACATGCGGTAGGAGATTTGACTATTACAGTAGAAGCTGGGATGAAGTTCTCTCATCTGCAAGCAATATTAGCAGACGCTGGACAATTTCTGGCGATCGACCCCAGTGTACCAGATTCTGCGACCATAGGTGGTATTGTCGCTACTGGTGATACAGGCTCCCTACGCCAACGTTATGGTAGCGTGCGCGACCAACTGCTAGGTATTACCTTTGTACGTGCTGATGGTAAAATTGCTAAGGCGGGGGGGCGAGTGGTAAAAAATGTTGCAGGTTACGATTTGATGAAGTTGTTTACAGGGTCGTATGGCACATTAGGAGTTATTTGTCAAGTAACTTTTCGCGTTTATCCGCTGCCGCAGTTGTCAGGGACGGTGGTGCTAAGGGGCGCGGCGGAGGCTGTATCTCAAGCTGCTGATATATTGCGGGGTTCGGCGTTGACACCCACTCGCGCTGATTTGTTATCAACTCAGTTGGTGGCTGGCTTGGGTTTGGGTAGTGGGTTGGGATTGATTGTTCGCTTTGAAAGTATTGTTGAGAGTGTGAGGGAACAGTCGAATCGAATGAAGGAGGTGGGTGAGCAATTGGGTTTGGATGGTGTGGTTTTTTCGGCTGCGGATGAGGCTGATTTATGGCGACGATTGCAAGAACAAATGGATTTGGCGGGCAATGAGTCGGCAATTTCTTGCAAAATAGGAGTGTTGCCTACTGCTGCTGTTCAGGTTTTGAAGGGTTTGGATGTGGGTTTGATTCATGTTTCTAGTGGTGTTGGTGTGGTGCGGTTGGATAATTTGGAGCAGGTTTTGCAGTTGCGGGGTTTTTTGGGTTCTCGGGGTGGTTTTTTGAGTGTTCGCGAGGCTTGTGTTGGGGTTAAGCAGGATGTAGATGTTTGGGGTTATACTGGTAATGCTTTGCCTTTGATGCGGGGGATTAAGGCTCAGTTTGATGTTGATGGTATTTTGTGTCCTGGGCGTTTTGTGGGTGGGATTTAGGATTTGAACCGCGAAGGCGCGAAGGGCGCGAAGGAAGAGAGGGTTTTTTATGCAGGTTTTAGATGGTGATTTTGAGAAGAGGGATTTGCAGGGGTTTGATGGAAGTCATCCGCCTGATGCTAAGTTGATTGATACTTGTGTTCATTGTGGGTTTTGTCTTTCTACTTGTCCTAGTTATCGGGTGCTGGGTAAGGAGATGGATTCTCCTCGTGGGCGTATCTATTTGATGGATGCGATTAATGAGGGGGAGGTTCCTTTGAATACGGCGACGGTTCAGCATTTTGATAGTTGTTTGGGTTGTCTTGCTTGTGTGACTACTTGTCCTTCTGGTGTTCAGTATGACAAGTTGATTCGGGCTACTCGTTATCAGGTTGAGCGGAATTATCCACGCAATTGGTGGGATGGGTTGTTTCGTAGGTTGATTTTTTCTCTGTTTCCTTATCCTGGTTTGTTGCGGGTTTTGTTGGTTCCGTTGTGGTTTTATCAAAAGTCTGGTTTGGAGAAGTTGGTGCGGGCGAGTGGTTTGTTGCCGCGTTTTTCTCCCCGGTTGGCGGCGATGGAGTCGATTTTGCCGCGAATTACGAGTAAGTCTTTTGGGGGTGGTTTGCCGGATGTGATTCCGGCTCAGGGGGAGAGGCGTTATCGTGTTGGGGTGATTTTGGGTTGTGTGCAACGTCTGTTTTTTTCGGGTGTGAATGAGGCGACGGTGCGGGTGTTGACGGCTAATGGTTGTGAGGTGGTGATTCCGAAGAGTCAGGGGTGTTGTGCGGCTCTTCCCGAACATCAGGGACAATCTGAACAGGCGAAGGCTTTGGCACGGCAGATGATTGATAGTTTTGCTGATACTGATGTGGATGTGGTGATTATTAATGCTGCTGGATGTGGTCATACTTTGAAGGAGTATGGTCACATTTTAGAGGATGATCCTCAGTATCGGGAGAAGGCGAAGGAGTTTGCTGCTAAGGTTAAAGATGCGCAGGAGTTTTTGGCTACTGTTGGTTTGACTGCGAAGTTGTCGTCGCTTACTGATAAACCTTTGACTTTGGTTTATCAGGATGCTTGTCATTTGTTGCATGGGCAAAAGATTAGTGTGCAACCTCGTCAGTTGTTGCGGCAAATTCCTGGGGTGAAGTTGAAGGAACCTATTGATGCGGCTTTGTGTTGTGGCAGTGCTGGGGTGTACAATATGTTGCAACCAGATGTTGCTGATGATTTGGGTCAGCAAAAGGTTCAGAATTTACTGAATACTGGTGCTGATTTGATTGCTTCTGCTAATCCTGGTTGTACTTTGCAGATTTCTAAGCATTTGCGCCAGCAAGGTAAGGATATTTCTATTATGCATCCGATGGAGTTGTTGGATTACTCGATTCGTGGTGTGAAGTTAGAGTTGTAAAACCACGTCTTGTAGGGTGCGTTAGTGCAACGTAACGCACCACAACCTTTGATTAGGTGGGTACGTAGTTGCTGACACGCCCGCGAAGGGTGCAGCTATACGTACAAAGCCTGCCTGCGCAGGCTTCGTGACAAAAACCCCACCTTCGCTTGGTGTGGGCGTATTGCGGGCACAAGCTGGTTGAGAAGTTGATAAATCGATGGTTAACTAGGGAGCGATCGCATATCCTCAATTTATTATAGTTATTAAACTACAGGGAGAATACTATGAGCGTTCTTATTCCCGATGACATCCTACAGAGTGCGAAGATTTCAGAAGAAGAATTAAAACTAGAAATTGCGATTTTACTGTACCAGCAACGTAAACTCAGTACTGGAAAAGCCCGTCGTTTTGCGGGAATGAATTTAATTGAGTTCCAAGGGGAACTTGCTAAACGCGGAATTTGCATCAATTATGATGTAGAAGATTTTCAAGCTGACCTAGAAACTTTACGCAAACTGGGTGACTTGTGACTGTTGTTAGCAACACTTCCCCAATTACCAATCTTGCAACTGTAGGACAACTGAATCTGTTGCAACAAATATACACTACCATTATTATCCCCCAAGCTGTTTATGATGAAATGGCAAATGTAGGATATGCAGTACCAGGTTCTATCGAAGTTCAAACCCTACCTTGGATTCAAACTCGACAAGTAACAAATCTTTCCTTGGTTACAAATTAAAATCTTCTCTAGAAACAGACACATATATTTGTTATGGGCAGTACTATTTTAAGTTAAGTGGTTGGGAGGGGATAATATATATACTTTCTACTTCATACTGTTGAACTTTTGTAAGTGGGGCTAACTGAAGCCAATTTTGAAAGCTTATTCCTAGTTGTTGGATGACTTTCACTTCTGCTAAATAAGTTTCAAAGCGATTATATGTTTCAATTATTTGTTCAATATTTTCTACTATTTTTATTAATTTTGTTGGATTAATTTCTTCTTGTGTATAAGAATTATAAACCTGTTGCTCAAACTTTTTCTGTATTACCGTTTCTGCCGCTCTAGCTGCAATAAATTTTCCAAATACAGGTAATGCTGAAACGGCAGCGATAGGCACTAAATCTAATAAAAATTCTTTGGCATCAAATCCTGCTGTATTTGTTTTATCTTGAATAAATTTGACTAAGTTTTTTCCTTGTGCCTCAAACAATATAGAGTTGTCATCTAAAATACTGTTTAGTTCTGGCTCTAGCCATTTACAAATCCGAGTTAATCTACATAACTCAATAGGACTGTCTAAAATAGTTTCTACATCTAATATCACAAAATTATGTCCGATTGTCTTTGGAATTACTCTTGCTATTGGCTCAGATAGAAGTAAAGCTTTTATGTATTGCTTTACACGAGGGCGAAGGAATTCAGCACCTTCTTGGACACAAAAAACAGCAGTTTTTATTTCTTCTAATTCCAAATAACAACGTGTTCTCGCCACATATGTTAATAATAATGACAAAAGATATGGCTCAGCAATATTGAGATTTTCTTTAAGTGAAATATCTACATAATTACTGTAAATATGTTGAGCCTCTAAAAATCGATTAATAGCTAATGTAGCCGAATTTATGCGTTTTTCAGGTTGAAGCATTGTAGTAGCATCACGCGCTAAATCAAGAGCAGCACGAAAATTAGCATAAACCGAAATATCAAATTTCCGGTGTAGATGATTTATGTTTCCTTGAATTTCATTTAAATTTTTTTCCAGCCCTTGTTCAATTTCTTTTAAACGTTTTAGTATGAGAGCAAATCCTATCACCGATACGGCTAAATTAAGTATTGATACACCTAAATTAAGTAGACTAGCAATTGACCCAGCTTGAGTAAGTAACGTTGATGCTTGTGCAAGCTCAGGTGCTATTTCACGTAACATAGCAACGATGTGTTTTGTTTTCGCATCACGAATAACACCGCCAATTCGCACATATTCTCCACGTTCTAATCCTTGTACTATCCAATCGGGAATTTCAAATGTAGTTTGAATATCTATCATAATTTAAATTGATGACAGCAAAAGTATCAGCTTACTAAGATATTTATACTAATAATTCCTCCGAAGTGTCTCTAGTATTTCAACTGAATTAATTTGAAATTCGTTTAGATAAAAACTATATTTCTATTGCCATATTCCGTAATTATTCTAAGGGATACTCAGCAATCATTTGTTCAAACATGATCCATTCTCCTGACGGAGTACAATTGATAGAACGGGTAACTCAGAAGGGTGATTCTGCGGAAATGCGATGGCATGAGCAATCGATTTATCATTGAGTTGTCCATCGATCCCTTATGCAACCTTACCACTTCTGCTCATCTTAGGTAAGACTTGGAACCCTATGCCACCGATACCAAAAGCTAATAAACTCCAGCTAAAGTTCGGTTCAGGGATAGGTTGGAGACGAACAACTTGAAAATTGGTAATATCTTCACGAATAAGCACCTGTTGAGTTATTGCATCAAAGAAACTAACACCAAGACCATTAGAATAGGAAAGTGGATTATCGGAAAGTACGGGAAGCTCTGAAAGGTTTCCTGAGTAAAATGAAACAAGGGCTAATAAACAGGAGGAACTCGTCGATCCGGTTACACATCCAGATGGATAATTAACACCGCTAAAAACCCCCAAGTTAGCAGGTAAACCAATCGCTCCAGAACTAAGGAATGGGGCAGCAATCCAGTCAGCAGTGTCGTTGTTCAAATTTAGATAGGACGATGAAAAAGAGTAGTTTGATACTGCTCTTGGGTATAAAATCGCTGGAACCTCAGGTGCATCCGGTGCAAGTGAACCTGGCTCGGGAGAGGGGGGAGTGTCTGTATCTAAGGTAAACGAACCTGTTGCGCCACTAGAGGTAGTAAATCTGAAGTCTAACACAACAGCTTGAACTGGGGCTATACCTACAGTTAAGAGAGTTATAATCGCTGCTCCTGCAACAGCCATAGATAATTTCATTTGCGTAATTATACTGATGGTTATATAGGAAACTCTACACGAAAGCAGTCGATTTATCAATGAAGCTATACAATACTATATCAAGAAAGCGTTAGCCAATCTCAGAGGCATATACCACTGCCAAGCGCAATGTAACAAAGGTTACGCAAAAGCGAGCTAAGCTGTGTCCTTGGGATCGCGTCACCCATGATTGAACAACGAGTCATATAAGATTAAGACAGCAGATTGGAGCTAAATCGACTGCAATTCGCTTCCAACTGTTGCCAACATCGTCAGAGAAAAATATCTCACCGTCAGTGGTTCCAAAAGCAGCTAGATTTCCTGAAATGGCAAGAGTTCCCGTGTTAATATTGTCATTAAACCATTCTGGTAGCCCTTGCTCACACTTAGAGAAGGCTCCAGGCTTGTCAAGCGGGTGTCGATAGATAGCTGCTTTCCCACCATCCGGACCCGTAGAAGCACTCATCAAAATGGTTTCTCCACATACTGCTATGGCTCGTGCATAGGCAGCATGTAGGTTTGCGCGTGAAAAGCTCCAAGAATTCCCTCTATCTCTACTTACAGCCAGCCCTCGCGCCGTAGCCGCCAACACGAGTTCCGGATGGGATGGAACTGTCCGTACTTCATGGACATCTGCATGAAAGTCGATGGTGGGTTGCCATGACTAGCATTTTTTGCCATTTTCTGCTAGTAAGTTTTATTCATCATAGTTTGGTAAAATTAAAAATGTAGATAAGCTATACACATCATAAATGTGTATAATAGAAATGTAACGATTTTGAACAATTATGCATCGCAGGCTGAATATCACCTTACCAGACGAGACGATACAACTGATTGACAGAGTGACTCAAAAGGGCGATCGCAGTCGATTTATCAATGAAGCTGTGCAATACTACATTGCTCAAAAAGCATTAGCCGATCTGAGAGAACAGTTGAAAGAAGGAGCTATCCGTAGGGCTGAGCGTGATTTGGCACTAGCTGAAGAATGGTTTGATTTGGAAGAAGAAGCGTGTCAGAAAAACGAAAAGTGACATACCCAAGACGCGGTGAAGTGTATTTAGTCAATTTCGATCCTACTATTGGTGCAGAGATTAAAAAGACTCGTCCAGCTTTAATCTTGCAAAATGATATTTCCAATCAGTACAGTCCTATCACTATTGTCGCTGCTATCACTTCCAAATTTGAAGAATCTTTGTATCCCACGGAAATTTTGATTAAATCCCCGGAAGGGGGTTTAGAAGTTGATTCAGTTGCACTCCTCAATCAAATCCGTTCAATTGACAAGCAAAGGCTGATTAAACATCTGGGTAATCTCAACCCAGAAACTATGGAAAAAGTGGATATAGCCATTCAGATTAGTTTTGGAATACTGAAACTACAGGATGACTTGGGAGAAGATAATTCAAACTAACAGTAGTACTTGGCGCGATCGCACGCACCCTAATACTGCTCGGTTAGCAGTGTGATTGCCCGCTACGATCCCCCCAACCACCCGGTATGTTGGGGGGCACTCAACCTCCCGATCCTCGGGGGGCAGGGGGGTTCAAATGTGCGATCGCATTCAACTAAACCGTTTAGACTTTGGTATATTTATCGATAATTATAGCTAAGTCCGGTACTGCGTCTTCTACATGTTTCTTCGCTGAATTACGAAACTTATTATACAAACCGCGCACGGTATTGTTGGTGCTTTTCTCGATCCTGCCGTCGGTGACAGAAAGTAGAGCATCGGCAGTGCGATCGCGATTCTGAATCAGGTGATTAGCAGGATCTCCCGTCTGTGTACCCTCACTCCACATGGGATCGAGTGCTGTAAACCATTCTGGCAGAAGTCGTTCGATCGCGTCGGCGCAATAACCAGGCGCAATCCCCTTTATAGCAGTGTAGCCGGCTTTCATGGCAATACCAGAAACACCTTTCATGGCAGCCACCTGGGTGTCTAGCAACTTCGTACAGTCAGCCACAACCATATTCTTTTTATTCTCGTCTAAGAGACCATCACTAAGCCCCATTTCAATTCTCCTTTAAGTAATAGCGCCTAAGTTATATTCAACTAATTTTCCGAAGTTTGCCGGAAATCTCCGCCAATAATGGTATCAGAGAATTCTGGAAAAATACGACGCCTGATAACTCAATTTCTTGTCCACAATTAACTCAAATTTACTGGAATGGCAACTTATTCGTTTGTAGAATATTGAGTAATGAGGCTGCACCGTGGGGCTGAGTCTTTGAAGGTAAGCTGCTATGCAATTAGATTTAACCAGGTTTTTTCAAGCTTGTAACCCTAGTAAAACGTTAGCTGTGGGGCAAGCAGAAGACCGACTTTATTATATTGATTTTTCTTCGGTACGTGGTGGTAAAATTATCCAAGAATTGGGACGAACCATCACCCGCCTTTCTCCTGATAACCCTACATGCCAATTGTTTACAGGACATATCGGCTGTGGCAAATCTACTGAGTTACTAAGGCTCAAGGCTGAGTTAGAAGCTCAGGGATTTCACGTAGTTTATTTTGAGTCTAGTCAAAGCCTGGATATGGCAGATGTTGATGTTACAGATATTTTACTAAGTGTAGCACGTTCCGTTAGTCAAAGCCTAGAAGCCAGTCAAATCAATTTAAAACCAGGATACTTTCAAAAACTGTTCACAGAAATTGCCCAGCTTTTGCTTTCACCACCAATGGAACTTTCTGAAGCTGAGTTATCTGTGGGTATTGCGAGAATTACAGCAAGAACCAAAGATAGCCCCAAGCTGCGCAATCAACTCAGGCAATATCTCGAGCCTCGTACCAATAACATATTAGAAGCAATAAATCAAGAGTTACTCCAACCAGCGCAAGAAAAACTCAAACAGCAAGGTAAAAAAGGACTGGTGGTAATTGTCGATAACCTCGATCGCGTGGATAACTCCCTCAAACCCTCAGGATACTACCAACCAGAATATTTATTTGTAGAACGAGGAGAACAGTTAAATCAGCTAAACTGTCATGTAGTTTACACAATTCCCTTAGTATTAATTTTTTCCAGCGCCTTGGGAAGGCTAACAAACCGTTTTGGGGTAGATCCTAAAGTACTACCAATGGTACCAGTACAGTTACGTAACGGTTCTATCTGTGATGAAGGCATTGCTCATTTGCAACAAATGTTGATGGCAAGAGCTTTTCCTAATGTTAGTGTAGAAAAAAGGCTTGATTTAATTACAGAAGTTTTTGATAGTCCTTATACTTTAGAAAGGCTTTGTTTAATTAGTGGGGGGCATGTGCGGAACCTGCTGATGCTACTATATCGTTGTTTGCAAAGAGAAGATCCGCCACTTTCACGGGAATGCGTCGAAGGTGTAATTAGACAACGCCGTAATGAGCTAACTTTGGCAATCACAAGCTATGAATGGGAAATGCTGCGTGAAGTGGCTCGGGAGAAAACCTTAAAAGGAGAGGAAGGATATCAAGTTTTAATCCGTAATATGTTTGTATTTGAATACCGGGATTATGAGGGCTCTTGGTTTGATATCAATCCCATTTTGGCAGAAGCTCCAGAATTTGCTAGTAAGTTGTAGCTCGATATGACTAATTCTGAAGATGTAGCCATCGCCAACGAACAATCTTTGCAGACTTTGAACCGAGCTATTAGGCTTTCTCAAGGTCAATTTTCGCTGATTTTGGTGCGTTGTAACTACGCTGATTTACGCCAGCAAATGGCACAACGCCTGCATCAGCTATCCAGCTTGAAAATCAGTGAAATTACTTTACCTGCTTCTGTTAAAACTCTATATACTACTATACTTGCCGAATTGGGAGATGAACAGCCAAATGCTGTGATGGTTTTTGGTTTGGAGTCGGTAAAAGACTTGGATACGGTTTTAACTTCTGCTAACTTTGTACGGGAGGAGTTTAGAAAAAATTTCTCGTTTCCTTTGCTGCTTTGGGTAAATGATCAAGTTTTGCAAAAGCTAATTAGATTGGCAACTGATTTTGAGAATTGGGCAACAACAATTGGATTTAAAAGTTCTAGCGATGAGTTAGTCAACTTCTTGCGGAAAAAAACTGATGAAATATTTGCAGGTAATACTAATCCTAATCCAGAAATTTGCTGGCAACTCCAAACGGCGCTTCGAGATTTGCAAAACCGTGAACAAGTTTTAGATGCTGATATTCAAGCTAGTCTGGAGTTTGTGATTGGGTTGCATGAATACCAGCTTAATCGACCTGAATCGGCTTTGCAACACTATCAACACAGTTTGAGTTTTTGGCAACAGCAGCTGCTTGAGCCTGTGAGTGGGGGAGATGGGGAGTGGGGGAGAGAGGGAGTGGAGGAGATGGGGGAGGAATTGCGTGCTATGCATTCTGGTTGGAGTAATACTAGCTATAAAGGCAGAGGAAATTTTGGTACGTTTTATCCTGAGCAGGATTCTGGATTTAAGGTAAGCATTTTGTCTGTTTTTACTACGAATATGATGGAGACGCCCCACCGGGGCGTCTCTACAGAATATACGCAACAATTTTTGGAAAGGCAGGGTGTTTTACTGCTGCATATCGGTTTGGTATATTGCCGCAAGGCTGAACAAAATCTGTTAGAAAATATTCGTTTTTGGCAGGAAAGTCGTTATTATTTACAGCAATGTCTTGATACGTTTGCACAAGCTAATCGTCTTGACTTAGTTGCTCAGCATATCACTAAATTATGTGAAGTTCTGCAATATTTAGAAGAATGGGATACATTACAAAGTGTTGTCGAACAATCTTTGAAACTACATCATAAACATGGTTCTCAATTACAAGTAGCCCAAGCTTACGGATTTTTGGCTGAGGTGGCTTTAGCGCAGTCAAGTTGGGATGAAGCACAGCAACTGGCACAGAAAACTTTAAGAATTTTAGCTAATATTCATAACTTAAAATCTCATTATTTTGGGAAATATCGTTTGATATTAGCACAAGCACAACAGTCGTTAGGTGAAATAAAAGAAGCAGTTCTTAACCTGAAAAGAGCTAGAAATGAAAGTAACCCTCAGTGTGAGCCAGTAGTTTATATTCGGATTTTAGAAAAGTTGCGATCGCTTTACTTCGACAATGGTGAATATCTCAAAGCTTTTGAGATTAAGCAAGAGCAAATTTCTATTGAGTATCAGTATGGTTTACGGGCTTTTATCGGGGCTGCTCACTTGCATCCGCAACAATATAGTATCATTAATGCGGCACAGCTTCAAGCTGAACACCAGGCGATCGTGGCACAAGAAATTGCCGCTTCTGGTAGACAACAAGATATTAATCGATTATTGGAAAGAATTAGTCGTAACGATCATAAACTCATAGTAATTCACGGTCAATCAGGAGTTGGTAAAAGTTCAATTTTGAAAGCTGGTTTATTACCAGCACTCAAACAGCAATCTATTGGTGAACGAGATGCTTTACCTGTTTTGTTACGAGTTTATAGAGATTGGGTGAAAACTTTAGCCCGGTGTTTGACAGATAATGTAGAGACGCGAAATTTCGCGTCTCTACAACAGGTAGATGATATTTTACAACAGTTGCGGCAAAATGCCAATTGTAATTTGTTAACTGTTTTAATATTTGATCAGTTTGAAGAGTTTTTCTTTGAGTATCCGGAGCAAAATCAACGAAGACAGTTTTATGAATTCTTGCGTGATTGCCTTAATATTCCATATCTTAAAATAATTTTATCATTACGAGAAGATTATTTACATTATTTATTAGAATGGGAACGACTGATAAATCTGGATGTAATTAATAACAACATACTGGATAAAAATATTCGCTATTATTTAGGAAATTTTTCACCTCAAGATGCCAAGGCAGTAATTGAAAGTTTAACGGAACGAACCCACTTATATTTAGAACCAGCGCTAGTTGATAAATTAGTAGAGGATTTAGCATGTTTTGGAGAAATACGTCCGATTGAACTACAAATAGTGGGTGCGCAATTGCAAACAGATAAAATTACCACTTTAGAAAAATATCATCAAATAGGTAATAAAGAAAAACTAGTTGAACATTTTTTAGAAGCAGCAATTCAAGACTGTGGAGCGCCTAATGAACGTGCTGCCAGGTTAGTTTTGTATTTATTAACAGATGAAAATGGTACTCGTCCTTTAAAAACTAATAGTGAATTAGTAGCTGATTTAGAAGCTTTAGATTTAGCTGTCGAAATTGATAATTTAGATTTAGTTTTACAGGTTTTAGTTGGAGCAGGATTAGTATTTCTTGTGCCAGAAGCATGTGCTAAGCGCTATCAACTTATTCATGATTATTTAGTGCGTTTTATTCGTCAACAACAAGCTCCCGCGCTATGGGCAGAGTTAGCAGCAGCAAAAGAACAACAGAAACAAACAGAAGAACAATTGCGAGACACGCTCAAACAACTGGAAAAAGCATTGCATAAAGAACAGGAAGAACGCAAGCGAGCAGAAGTTGCCGAAATGGAAGCGTTGGTTTCTTTATCTCAAGCTTTGTTTCTTTCTCACGATCAATTAGGAGGGTTACTTGCAGCCGTTAAGGCGCTTAAACAGTTACAAGAAGCTGAGTTAACACCTGCTACTCAACTTAATATTGTGAATAGGATACACCAAGCAGTCAGTGAAGTGCAAGAGTGTAATCGCCTAGAAGGTCACACTAATAGTGTAACAAGTGTTAATTTTAGTCGCGATCGCGAACGAATTGTTTCGGCAGCGCAAAGAACTATCAAAATCTGGAGTACAGACGGTACTTTGCTAGAAACTATTCAAGCACATCGCGGCATTGTTTGGGATGTAGTTTTTAGCCCGGATGGCAAGTTAATTGCTTCTGCCAGTGATGATACAACTGTGAAATTGTGGACTCGCGACGGTAAACTACTCAAAACTTTATCTGGGCATAGCGATCAAGTATTTAGTGTAGCATTTAGTCCCGATAGTAAGACCATTGTTTCTGCTAGTGGTGACAGAACGATTAAACTTTGGAGTCGTGACGGTAGACTGCTCAAAACTTTATCTGGGCATAGCAAACCAGTTTTAAGCGTGTGTTTCAGCCCCGATGGAGAGATTATTGCCTCTGGCAGTACTGATGAAACTGTGAGACTATGGACTAAAAACGGAGAACTATGGACTAAAGACGGTACTTTTCTGAAAACCCTTTGTGGACATAGTTTTGGTGTTAATAGCGTGAAGTTTAGTCCAGATGGTAGGATCATAGCCTCAGCTAGTTCTGACAACACCATCAAACTTTGGAGTAAAAACGGTACTTTGCTCAGAACTCTACAAGGGCATACTAATGGTGTCAACTGCATCAGGTTTAGTCCTGACAGCAGAACCATAGTTTCGGCTAGTCTTGATAGTACCATTAAATTCTGGAGTAAAGACGGTCAAGTACTCTGTACTTTGCAAGGGCATAGAGCTGGTGTCAACTATGTAAGTGTTAGCCCTGATGGTAAAACAATTGCTTCTGCTAGTGGAGATAGAACAATTAAACTTTGGCGCAAACAAGGTATCAAGCTACAAGGTTCGGATGTCAATGAATTGCTTGTGCAAGGTTGCGATTGGCTACGGGATTATCTCAAGACTAATCCCAATGTGACAAAAAGTGACAAGTATCTGTGCGATTAAACAACGAGATCCCCGACTTTTCAAAGAAGTTGGGGATCTCAGTCTCAAGGCGTTGCGATCGCCATTAAACTTTTTACACAGAAAATTGTGTATTAAAAAAAAAACTTATTTTAGAATTTTCTCTGTAGGTAATAAACTCTTGTATACTTTGCTGTACAAAGGTTTAAACCAAATTCAATCGGTTCCGCTTGTCCGGGTGTGTTTGTAGCAATATCATACTTTAGATAGATAAATACTTTTAACCGATTGATTTACCGTACTTTATGTAGAAGACAGAAAACAGATTCACATAAAAGAAGCTGACGATGTTTTCTGCATCAAAACCGAATCATCTACCAGGTAAAAACCATGAATATTTTTGATCTAACCTTAGTGGAAGATATTTCTGACGTAAGTGCTGCTACAATTGCAGGTGGCTATGCAGAGTTCTACGCAGATGCAGATGCAGATGCAGTTAGTGCTGGTCCAAATGCTATTGCCTTAACTGATACTTCAGGATTCGCAATCAGAGGAGAAACTGGATCTTCTGCAAAAGCTAAATCAACCTCTAGGGGGTTTGCAAGTATCACAACACCAGTACCTGCAAGAGTATTAGGATAATATTTCTGTAAAAAGAGATAGTCACCTGGTTGGGGCTACAACTCAGGTAATAATCTCAGTACCACCGCATAATTGTGAGGTGGAAATTCAACGCCTATCCCATCTGTGAGGGTTTTTCAAGCATAGCTCACTTTCATAGTTGCTGTGCTAAGGTTGTGCTTTTGGCAGGATTGAGTTGCAAGCGTTGGCGTGCAACTCACTCCTTTTTATTGTATAACTATTGTTGTAAGTATATAGCAGTTAATGCGTTACGCCCTTACAACGGGTAATAACAAGTCGTTACTTCCTCGTCTAAAACACTTGCTACTACATTATTAGTTGGGTTATCAACCATTAACTCAGCTAGTTGAGCCTCTGTCAGTCTATTAATGTAGATGCTTTGCGTCGTTTCGTCAATCTGAGATTCATTGTAGGGTAATAGTACCTGTTTATCTACCGTATTAAGGTTGACAACCAGGTATTGAGAATGCCCAGCTTCATCAACTAAGACATCTATTACTTGCCCTACCTTCTCCTGTTGAGTGGTGTAGACATCTAACTGCATCAATTCATGCTCTTTTAAAGAGCGACGGGAACTTGCCTCAAAGTCTTGGAGTCTTGAAAGCGCCATAGCTTCGCTCCTATGTTGAGTTTTTGATCGAAAATATACACAATATCTTGGTAAATCAAAGCTTCTATACCTGGCGTAGAGCTAGAAGCTTGATGTTTTATATCTTAGAGAAGTAGCATTCAAATTTAATGGGTTATTTCCCTACTATTAACTGGGTAAATACCCGATGAAAGTAAAATCCCCAACTTCTTTTATAAGTTGGGGATTTGAGAGCATTGCGATCGCACAGTCTGTATTATACGTGCGCTAATTTTTGTAACACAAAGTGTTCGGGGGCTGGATATCCTGCTTCGCCAAAAGTTTCGCGAATCGTCTTATTAGTATCAAAATATACCTGCCAATAATGGTCATTATTGCAGTAAGGACGTACCGCTAGTACAGGTCCTTGCAGAGTGAACTCCAGAATATCTATTTCTGGTGCTGGGTTTGTGAGAACATTGGGAATTTGGCTAACTTTCACTTTCAAAAAGCGGATAGCTTCATTGTGATCGACATTGTGATGGAGTTGAGCCACTAAATCAACGCGACGGTAAGGATTTGCAGAAAAGTTCTGGATATTATCCGCAAAGATTTTGTTGTTGCCAACAATATTCAGTACATTGTCAAGTGTATTGATACTTGTGACAAAAAGTCCAATTTCTACCACAGTACCTGTAACGCCTGCCGCTGTGATGAAATCACCAACTTTGAATGGACGAAAAATTACTAAAAACGCACCTGCGGCAAAGTTTGCCAGTAGCCCACCCCATGCGGCACCAATAGCAACACCTGCTGCCGCTAACAACGCTGCGAAGGAGGTGGTTTCAATTCCAAAAAAGCCAAGCAGCGCAACAACCAGAATAATTCTGAGCGTTACACCAATGAAATTGAGAAGATAAGTGACTATTGTTGGATCGACATGCTGGGTTCTAAAACCCCGTCGGATCAGCTTGATTCCAAAATCAATTAATTTCTGACCAACGATCCATAGAAGTATAGCACCTAATACCTTAAACCCAAACTCAGTCAATAATGCAAGAGCAACCTGACCAACCCGTGGGAAATCCATAAGTTTTGTTATATTTTATGTTGGTGGAGTTACAACAACAATACAGTAAAGGGTGGCATTCGTCGTATATGGATATACTAATTTTTGTTAAGATAGTTGTATAGTTAATGCATCAGTGCTAATCAACACTAAATGCTTGGATAATGATTAGCATTCTCATCGACTGACAAATACAAATCCTCTTGTCTTACCCGAAGTTGAATCAAGCGTTGCCATTGCCTTCCACAAATCTGCTGTCTTCACCCAAACAGGCGGATATTTATAACGAGCAACATCCAGAATTAAAAATCTATCAGTTTGCTCATTATATGCTGCCAAAGGAGAAATATGACCACCTTTTTCTTGACCTATTTCCTTACGTAAATAGTTAACCAAGACAAAATTACCAGGTTGTTGTAAATTAGCTGATACCTGTTTTCTAAAATCTGCCATATTAGTGTCAGCAGCGTGGACAACCTTAACGTTAACACCATAGCTTGCGACAAATTTTCCTATTTCATTTAGAGTCATACCTTGACGAGCAACTACCTCTGGGCTGAGTACTTTGCGTGTCGCTTCATTATTAAAAAAGTTTTCTTGAGTAAACACACGATAAGGCTTATATTGAGGTGATTCCGGTGCAGGAATACCCAAACTATTCAGCACCATAACAATACTAGCAACTCCACAATATGCCTGATTAACTTGCGTGACAAACTGCATACTAAGAGGAAAGAAATCATCTCTTGATTTACTTTCAACCAATAACTTTTCCCCTTCAGGAGAGGTAAAGCCAATCAAATTTTGTGGCAAGGTTAGCGTTTGAGCAAAGACACTACCACCAGCTACACATGTCCCTATTATTACAGCCTTTAGTGAAATTTTAATATTTTTCAGTAAATTCTTCTTCATATGTACCATTCGTTGGTAGATGAGGAAAGTAAGCATAAATTATAATTATTAAATCATAATAATAGTGATTTTTACAAACCTTTCTTCTGACGAAACTCCCGTACAACATCTTTAACATCACGTAACTCACCCTCAACCAAATAATTCAACTGCCGCATTTCATCAGCAGAAATAAGTCCAACGAGAGAAGCGATCTCCTGCCGTAACTGAGGATACTTCTGCAAAGTTGCCCGACGAACAATTGGCACAGCTTCATAAGGAGGAAAATACTTCAAATCATCCTCAAGCACCACCAAACCCAAACGAGAAATTTGCCCATCAGTAGAATTCCCATTAATAATATCAACTTGCTTTTGTAGCAATGCCCGATAAATCAAACCCAAATCCATAATTCGAGGAGATTTCGCAAAGCGAAACCCATAAACTTTAGCCAAACCAGGAAAACCATCCTCTCGTTCAACAAACTCATAACCAAAACCACCGCGCCATCGAGGAGTAAACCGAGCAGCAGACGACAAAGTTTTAATATTGTAGCGCCTAGCATCTTCGCCGCGTATAATCATAGCAAAAGTATTTTCAAACCCCAAAGACCCCATCACCTCCAAATCAAACCGCCGCGCATAAGCTTCCTTCAACCGCGCATAAACCACCTTCGCATCATTAACCACCTTCTCCTTCAAAATCACAGTAAAAGCAGTACCACTATACTCAACATAAGCATCAACCTTACCAGAGGCGATCGCACCATGAGTAACCAAAGCACCAGTAAAACGAACACGCCCAACCCTCAAACCAGTAGTCGCCTCAACCTGTTGAGCCAAAAGTTCACTTAAAATATCTTGCTCAGTAAAACCCTTAGAAGCCACCACAAAATCACCACCCCCACCATTCGATATCAAATTACAACCAACAACACCCAAAACCAAAACAAAAGTTAAAAAGAAAAAAGTAAAAAATCTCTTCATCTCTCTTTCTTCGCGCCCTTAGCGTCTTCGCGGTTTATTAACTCTTAATCAACTCCTGACACTACTTAACCCTCAACCTCCCCTCAAACCAACCAATCCCCCAATCAGCCAACAAAGCAACACCAGCAGCAGGAACAGCCCCAGCCAAAATCAACTGATCATTCACCGCAGAAATACCGCGAAAAATCAACTCACCCAAACCCCCAGCACCAATAGCCGCAGCAATAGTTGCAATCCCAATCGCAATCACCGTCGCCACCCGCACCCCGCCAGAATCACACCCATAGCCAAAGGAATCTCCACCTGAAACAACAACTGCCTATCAGTCATACCCATACCCCGCCCAGCTTCGCTAATCGCCGGATCAACACCAGCAATCCCAGTATAGGTATTGCGAATAATTGGCAGAAGAGAATACAAAATTAAAGCAACAATAGCCGGATTGCGCCCAATTCCTCCAATCACAGGTACAGGAATCAGTAAACCAAACAACGCTAAACTAGGAATAGTTTGCAAAATATTCGCGATCGCCAAAACAGGTGTACGCAGATTTTGACGACGAGTAATCAATATACCCAAAGGAATACTCACAACAGTAGCAACACCAATCGAAATAGCCACTAATAACAAATGCTCCAAAGTGCGTTCCCAAATTTCCGCACCATACTTAATTAAAAAGAAATTACTCATATAGAAAACGATTTCAGACATTGGAGAAAAGCAAGACTCTCTGGATGTTGCGAGTGCAAAAATTCATCTCGTGTACCCAGCACTACCAATTCTCCCCCATACATTAACCCAATTCGCGATGCCAAAACAAAAGCTTCCTGAATATCATGAGTAACAAACACAACCGTCTTACCTAATTCCTGCTGCAACCGTTTAAACTCTTGTTGTAATTCTAACCGCGTAATTGGATCGAGTGCGCCAAAAGGTTCATCCATTAACAACACTGGAGGATCTGCAGCTAGCGCCCTTGCCACACCAACTCGTTGTCTTTGCCCTCCAGACAATTCGTGAGGGTATCTTTGCGCAAATTTTTCTGGCTCTAACCCAACCAGGTGCAAAAGTTCATATGCCCGTGTTTTAATTTGTTTGGGTTTCCAACCTTCTAGAGTTGGAACCAAACCCACATTACGTTCTACAGTAAAATGAGGAAACAATCCAGTTTCTTGAATCACATACCCAATTTTGCGCCGCAGTTTAATTTCATCCCACCGGGTTGTACTCATACCATCAAATAAAACTTCGCCTTGAGTGGGTATAAACAAGCGGTTGATTAATTTCATCGTCGTGGTTTTACCGCTACCACTGCGCCCAAGCAATACTAATGCTTCTCCCTTGTAAATGCTGAAGTTGAGGTTCGACACCAAAGGACGCTGGTTGCGACTAAAAGTGACATTCCGGAATTCAACGGCGATATCTTGTGGCATGGGTCAGTTTCTTTTAAGGAAAGCATTATATCATATTAGGTTGTGATGCGATAATTAACATCTGGCAATTTTTGTTTACATAGATAAAATCCAATCACGAGGAGATGCTTCATGGCTGAAACACACGAGTGGATGTTTTACGAAGTGATGTGGCGCTCAAAATTTAGAATCGACAGGGGAGCGAGATTACCGTTGCCGTGGTGGGTGCAACAATATTTTCGCAATTGGAGCGACTCCTATGATAGTGGTCTTTTCTCCTCAAAAGAAGGAGCCTTTGCATCAAACGCCAACTATCGCTACTGGAACATGATTAGTGTTAAAGACCATCACCAAGAAAGCTTAGTGGGACAAGCTGGCGAAATTGAGCCTGTTTATGACAACTATACCATAAGCTTCTTCGTCTTTGATCCCAACACAAAACAAGTGCATTTACCGCAGTTGGCAGAAGCATCATCTCTGGAACAAGAGTTAGAGGACGGATATCTTCCTGTGGTAGTCACGCGATACCGATCGCCTATGGGGATTGAAATACAACAATCATCCATCGCCACCACTGTAGGGTTACGTCAAAGAAGCGTCGTACTGGCTCGACTTCAAGCGCGACTTTCCGGTTCAACATCTGCCCAGGCTTGGTTATGTGTTTGTGTCTCGCCAATTGGAGCAACAGGATTTGAAAGACATGATAAAGCCGGTAGGAAATCTTCTCGACTAATTACGGTGCTTGAATATTTACAGTCAGAGCAACAAGTAAAAATTAACTCCACTACTTGGGGTCCCGTGTTTGACAAACCTCCTACACAATATGGTATATATGGAAATCAATCTCGTTCATATAACCCAGAAATATACTTAGACAACAGTCCTTTCCAAGACTTAATCACTAAAGGTGCTTTAAATGGACAAGATTTAGCACAAGACTATGTTGCAGGACTATGTACAGGTGTATTTGCCTGGTCCATGCAACTAACATCAACATCCACATTTTCTCTCAATATCCAACTTCCGGTAGATGACTATCGCGATTCTGATGACTTACTGGAACTGAAAGCAGCCAATCCGGATGACTTGGAGAAAAACAACCGCAACTTTTGGACAAATAAGCTAAATCGAGAAGGCTTCCAAACTTCTCTACCCAAGAAGGTAAAACATCTTTTTGACCTGTTCCGGATTTGCCGTGCTAATATTCTCATGCTCTCTGACAATGGTCAAATTCACCCAGGTCCTACTATATACGATTCATTTTGGGTGAGAGACTCGTCTGTAGAAGGTATTGCTTGCGCCTTAAGCGGGGATCAAAACCTAGCTGAGGAACAGTTTGGCAATCATTACAAAAAAATCTTCAGCTTAGATCGTAAAACATGGGGACCAGTCTCGCTCTATGGATTCTTTGGTGGAGAGCATGAAAAAAATGACTACGAATGGGATAGTAATGGTCAAGCACTTTGGGCTATTGGACGCTTTGATAGAATTCGTGGTAACGGTAACAATTTTGGCGCAGGTATGTTTTCGCCTTATGTAATTGAAGGCGCTCGCTGGTTGCGTGATAATCGCAGTTCCTTTGGCTTACTACATAGCGGTTGGAGTGCCGAACATATTGGTGATAAAGATAAACCTCACTACTGGGATGATTTTTGGGGATTAGCCGGTTTGTGGGAAGCTGCGAAACTAGCTGAAAGAATTGGTGTACCAGCAGGCGAAATTTGGGGAGCTTATGATGATCTCAAGCGTGCTACAGCCGATTCGATTCGTTGGGTACTGACAGAACAAAGACGCAGAGGATTTTGGGAAACCTTTATTCCCACTGGACCTGGGGATGTGGGACGACTCGATTCTACCATGATTGGCATCCTGGCATACTTCCACCCTTGCCGCTTGTACATGGGCGCAAAACTGGGAGAAGATATAGACCAAGCTTGCCGAATAACATTGGAAACAATTTGGCATCATTTTATTGACGGTGGCTTCCGTCATGATTCAGCATGGAATTGTTATGGTCCCTATCTAACTCTCCAATTAGCACATGCGTTTTTGCTGATTGGAGATGTAGAGCGGATGGATAAATGTCTTTCTTGGTCGGTGAATGCAGCTTATGCTCAAGTTAGCCGTCAGGATGGCAATCCTCAAAACCAGTGGCAGGCAGTTATCGGTGCTTGGAATGAACAGCATTGCTATCCCATTGCCAAGGATTTTGCAGAAGTTCCCAACCGATGGTGGTATATGGGAGACATTCCTCATGGTTGGGCTTGTGCCGAGTTCATGTTGCTGCTCAGGGATATCCTGTTTTTTGAAGCAGATGAAGATCACAATCCGCAGATTTATCTAGCACCTGGTGTTATGCCCCATTGGTTGGAAAATGGCGAATCAATCAGGGTGAGGAATGCACCAACGATCTTTGGTAGTAACTTTGGATTTGAACTGATTTATGATTCTACTGCCAAGCGTGTGGAGATTCAAATTTTGCAACCTCCACCAAATAATGTGAGTTACATTTATCCTTGTCGATTTGGTGATGTTCGTTCAGTTACGGTAGATGGGAAGTCTTTACCAGTTACAGGAAACAATGTGATGCTTCCTGCTGGTACTAGTCGGGCTGTAATTTTATATTCTTAGTCCTCTTTAATTCCTGTTTGTAGTAAGCGCTTAAGCGCTCACTACGAACCTAAGCAAAGCGATAATTTGTGTATTATGAATATTTTTTTTGAGATTCATCAAAACCTTCCTAGAGAAAGTCCAGGTGACAACTATTCGACACGAAAAGCCTTTTCCCTGTTGACATTACCACCAAAACCATCCATTTTGGATATTGGCTGTGGATCAGGAATGCAAACTCTTGAACTAGCTAAACTTACAGATGGTAAAATTACTGCGGTGGATAACCATCAACCTTTTTTAGAGGAATTGAAGCGGCGATCGCTATCCCAAGGAGTTTCAGATCGAGTTGTCACAGTCAACGCATCAATGTTTTCCTTGAAGTTTGAAGCAAATAGTTTTGACTTAATTTGGTCAGAAGGTGCTATTTATATTATTGGCTTTGAGCAGGGGCTTAAAACCTGGCAACCTTTTCTTAACAAAGGAGGGTATCTAGTCGTCTCGGAATTATCTTGGCTGAAGTCAAATCCTCCTACTGAAGTAAAGAAATTTTGGGAAGCCAACTACCCACAAATGAAGTCGATTGAAAATAACCTTAAGATTGTAGAAGATTCAGGATATCTGAAAGTAGGTCATTTTGTTCTTGCTGAATCGGCATGGTGGGACAATTACTATACCCCTGTGGAGGAAAGAATAGAGGTTTTACGCAATAAATATAAAGATAATGTAGCAGTAAATAGGGAACTAGATATTTCTCTTTCCGAAATAGAAATGTATAGAAATTATTCGGACTGGTATGGATATGTTTTTTACTTAATGCAAGTAAGCCTTGACTTATGTAAGGGCTAATAGATCCTGACTTTTCCCGTTAAGTCTCTATAGCAAGCTGCCAACCCTCGCAGAGGTCGTGTAATTTTAACCAACCTCGCCACAGTACTTGAATGCCAATTGGAGTTTGATGTCGATGCTCTAAATAGCCACCTAAACGAGCAACTGCGACCACAGCCCAACTAACTGTTAAGACCTTAGGTAGTTTAGGAGATTTAGCTTTCAAAAGCTTAATCTGAAGGGGATTAAGAATTTCAATAGCTGCTAAGTCCGGCTGGGTGCGATGTAAATAAGTTAACTGCAATAATTCAACAGCTATTACCGCCAAGAACCCAAGCAAAGTTTTCATGCTATCAGCAGCAAGTCTGTATCGCTCTACTTGACAACCAGATTTCAAAATTTTATGATACTCTTCCACTCGCCAACGGTAAGAATACCAA
>NZ_JACXAE010000028.1 GCF_014698965.1 Iningainema tapete BLCC-T55 | reverse complement strand
GCCCGACTTAGCTCTCTAGGTCGTATTCACCCTGTTTCTACAGCTGTTTCATCCTCGTAATTTGGCAAAGGTATTGCCTGCTTTAACCCAATTATTCGCTTCCACCATCCGCTTGACATGGGCGTTAGCTTGCTCTAAGGCACTAAACAAAGCTTGAGATAAGCTTGGGGGATCAACTGGCGGTGCTTCTTCCAAATGATTAAGCGATCGCTCAACGGTTAACTGCTCAAACAGAGCTAGACTAACTTTACGTAATGCCTCACGGCTGACTTCTGCTCCATGAGCGTGTCCACCCATCCCATCTGCTACAGTTAGAATAGTAATCAGCGGTTGCCCAATTACAGGTATCAGCGAAAAAAGTTGAAAACTATCCTCGTTGGTTGCCCGCTGATTCGTTGTGCTGCGCACAATATATGTAGGTTTGTTCTGACGAACATTACCACTTGCGATTCCATCAAACATGGCATACTCTCTCCTTTTTCTAAAAAACTCATGGTTTATCGCTTGATTTTAAATGTGTTTAGTTGTTCACATAGTGATTTTAATTTACCATCTTTGCTTTCAATATATTGATTTGCTGCTTTGACTAAAGCTGAAATATTAAATTCGCTAGCATCATCCATATCATCATTCACAATAACTATATCTGTAGATATCGATGGATCATCAAATTTTATATCTATTTCAGGATATTGGGGTTGAAATCGATAATATTGCTCGTCTTGATCCTGGGTTTTTAATCTACTTGATAATAACTGCTCCATTTGATAATCTATAACTTCACTTTGACTGTTAAAAACCATATTAATCAACGGTTATACCCATTTTATTTGTCCCCAACTTTCTATATCTTCAATTTCCAATTTACTTGCTTTTCTTCCTGTTCCTAAAGATACTACTAATATCTCATGTAAATCTATATCCTCTCCTGTCTTTATCTTATAGGAATTCATTGCTTCTATAATGGCAATTGATGTTGGATTATTCGCAAATACTCCTCCATCAATTAATGTATAGACTGGGTGGCGATTAAAAGATGTAATAACATAAGGTTTAAAATAAGTTGGCGCTGCGGTGCCAATGCTGCTTGCCCCATTTTATATCCTTCACATACCATGCAAAAGTTTTCCGATTTTTTATATTTCTGTTCTTTTTGCATGTTGCTGGTAAAGAAAAGTGGTAATCTTAGATTTGTGGCATAACTGGTAATTAAAATTTCGGTCAAAGCTTCTTTCATATACGTGTTGGCAAAATATTCATTAATAATGTCTATTTTGCCTTTACGAGTATATTTACTATTAAACAAATCTTCTGGATTAATATTTCTTGCACCTACAACATTAAGTGCAAATGCTAAAGCAGCAGATTTCCAAGACTCTAAACTCTTCCGACTTCTTCTTTGAAAAATTATTTCTCCGTTATTTTTATATAAATCTACCAAATCTGTTGCTTTAAATTTAGAACCAGTTTTATCTTCATTTGGTTTAGTAAGACCTAAAGTCAATATACCTCCTGTTGAAGTTCCTGCAATTAAGTCAAAAAGCTAATATATTGGTTTTTCTGTTCTTCTTTCAATTTCTGCTAAAATCATTGCTGGAACAATACCTTTAATACCGCCACCATCAATTGATAATACTGCAAGTTTGAAAGCCATTTTATTACTCCTCAATAATTATAGTTTGTATCATTTGCCTAAGTATAGTATTCTACACACTTAATTCAGCATAAATAATCTACACAGTGGAGAAAAGATATTCCGTAAAAGAAATTTAAATATGATTGTCAAAACAAGTCAATCAAAGAATAAGGAAGTGCCTCAAGAATGTATGCGATCGCATTACCAAAACTGCCACAATACTACAACCAATCTCTAAAAACGAGTTTTTTCATGTATAATAACATATTTTAACTAGTAATTATATGACAAAGTATTACAAATTTATCTTACTTTTATTTACAATTTCTTGCTGATTTTTAATTAAAAAATTTTAACATAGATTACAACTAATAAATTTAATAACTATTTTTGAAGTTAAATAGGCAGAATTAATAGTAAGCTTGAGTCATCTAAGCCTAAAGAAAAATTTTCCTCAAAGAACTCCTGACTCCCGTATAGGCTCCCAGGCTAGGCGTCTGTACTCCTTCTTCATAAAAACCAAAACAATCTCAGAGTAATTTCCTAGTAACAGCTTTTTTGTACATTATTTAACATAAGTTACATTTGTAATAAAATAACAATATTATTGTTGAAATATGTAGTTTAATCTAGTAAAATTGTATGTAGACAAAACAGAAGAAGTAAGATGTTTGCAGTAAAAAGAAAGCTAAAACTGAATAAACAGGAAGAAAGCATATTAGCACAACATGCTGGCTTCTCCCGTTTTGTTTATAACTACGGGTTAGACCTTTTTTGGCAATCGATAGATGTTAAAGCATCAGATTCTAAGCGAATTAGGGAAATAAAAAAATGCTTTACTAACATAACTAAAAAGCGACCTGAATATGAATGGACTTTAAATCTAAGTTCAACAGTTTATCAATCAGCTTTTCAGCATTTACAACTCGCGTTTAGTAATTGGCGCAAAGGAATTTCTAAAGCTCCAGTATTTAAAAGCAAAAAAGACGGGCAAAGTTTTACTGTTTACAACTGTAATGGAGTAAGTATAGTACCTACTGGTAAGAAAATTAAATTACCATCACTAGGTACTTTCCGCTTACAAGAACGGCTAAAAGAAAGTAATTGCGCCCAAACTTTCACCATTTCTAAAGAAGCTGACGGCTGGTATGTTTCTTTTTCTGTTGAAGCAGAACACATACCACCAATAATGCATGAAATAGTAGAACCTATAGGCATTGACCTTGGTGTAAAGACTTTTGCCACAATTTCTGATCGGACTACATTAGAAGCACCTCTGCCATATAAAGAAGCGAAAGCCAAGCTAGGCAGATTCCAATACCATAATAGAAACAAACAATTTGGTAATCGGAAAAAGGGTATCCAAACTTCTAATAACGCTAAGAAATACTTCCAAAAATTAGCAAAACGCCATCAAAGAATAGCCAATAAACGGAAAGACTTTTTACATAAATCAACAACAAGAATATGTAAAAAGTATGCACATGTACGCATAGAAGACCTAAATGTTGCGGGAATGATTGCTAATTCCAAGCTATCAAAAGCCGTAAGTGATTTGGGATTTTATGAGTTTCGCCGTCAACTAGAATATAAGGCTCCGGTTTTCGGAACAAAGTTAGATATTGTAGACCGATGGTATCCCTCCTCAAAGCAATGCAGGATGTGCAAACAAAAGAATGATGACTTAAAGCTGTCTGATAGAATATTTGTCTGCTTAAATCCTGCATGTGGGCATACAGAGGACAGGGATTTACATGCAGCTTTAAATTTGGCTCAAGTACCAGAAGAACATATCAGTAGTAGGGTGGGTACCATCCGAACTTAACGCCTGTGGACAGCAACGAGGTCTACCCGACTGGATGAAGCAGGAATGGTTGAAAGATGTCTTAGGATGTTTAGTAAATAAGGTTCAGGTAAGATGATAGAAAAGATTCTGTTAGCAGTTTCTGGATTGGGACATGCTGAAGAAATGCTCAAAACTTTAGCAGCAGTTCCATCAATTAGTAGCGCAAAAGTTACAGTTTTACACGTTGTTCCCAATCAAAGTTCTGCCGAAGCAATGACAGCTAAATGGGAAGAAGGTGGTAAAATACTGGCAAAAGCTATTCAACAGCTCAACTTAGACCCTAGCAAGGTTTCTTCGATTCTGCGCCAAGGAGATCCCAAATCAGTAGTTTGCCAAGTAGCAGACGAAATCGAAGCTGACTTAATTATTATGGGTTCACGCGGACTTAAGCGGCTACAATCAATTTTGTCCAACTCAGTTAGTCAGTACGTTTTCCAACTGTCTTCTCGCCCCATGTTACTGGTAAAAGATGACATTTATGTCAAAAGAATTAACAAGATCATGGTAGCGATGGATAACTCTGATGCGGCAAAACATTGTTTAAAATTAGCTTTATTCCTCTTACGCGATCTAAAGGGAGGAGAGTTAATTCTGGCTAATGTTAATACAGATTTGCGTGGTAAATCGGCAGATACAGGAGTTAGTGCAGAACAAAATCCAATTTTAGCAAACGCGATCGCCGAAGCTAAAAAATATGGTGTGCAAGCTCGTTGTGTTTCTAGCAGTGGTAAACCTGGTGAAGAAATTTGTCGCTTAGCCGACGATTATAAAGTAGATCTATTATTACTTGGTTCTCCAGATCGTCGTCCCTCCATCGCTAAGAGTTTAGTAGATATAGATCGACTCTTAGGTGCTTCTTTGTCTGACTACGTGCGCGTCAACGCAACTTGTCCAGTATTATTGGCGCGAACAGTTGGTTAAAGTTAAGATGCTTCGCTTAACAAAAACCCCTACACTACAAGTGCAGGGGTTCTATATTATACACCGACTATTAAGAGTCTTTAGTATTTTCTTTGCTAGCAGTCTGAATGTAAAGAATGATCAAAAAAACGGCAGGAACCAGTACGAACAGGATGCTCGCCACGAATCCTAGATCATTTGTTTGCATGGCAAGAAAGTCTCTTTAATTTCTACTCAACAGTTTTAGAATAGCACTGTCTTGACTCACAAAGTCAAAAGTCAAACATCAAAAGATTTGCTCCCCCACTCACAAACTCCCCCCACTCACAAACTCCCCTTACGGCTTAGTAACTACAGAAACAGGACCATTAACTACAGTTTGACAGGCAAGGCGGTAATTTTCTGGCTTTTTCTTTAATAGTTTGTTTTCTGCATCGGTACGAGGTGATAAACTTTCCATTCCCTCAACTACCTCTACCACACAGCAGCCGCATTGACCATATCCCCCACAATTCATCATTTTGCCCAGCATCTTATATATATCAACGCCGTTTTGCATAGCTTTGAGCCGGAGATTTGCACCATCCGCCGCCACTACTTCTTGATCTTCTTTAACAAACTTGATGTTACCCATAACTGATACCTCATGTGCTGTCGGCTGAACGAAGAAAACTCAGTTGCGATTTAGCTTGATAGTAGATATTACTTATTATATTAATTTATTACATTTTTTTAAGAATTATCAAATAATTGAGAATTTGTCGAATCAATAAATTTAATGCAAGTGAAAACTGCCATAGTCTCTTCACCAAATCCTAATTAATACGTAGTTCTACCGAAGACGTTCGGCAATAAATACGTAACAACAGATAAATAATTACTTACATAATCTCAGTAACTACAAATGATTGAGTTCAAAATTGTCGTCAGTAAAAAAGAATGAATATCACAAAATTTAATAATCAAACTACAAATATCAAAATTCTCAATGCGCAAAGTATGTACTTGATCGGGAAAGCCCTGACTAGCGTCTTTGTGTATACAGTTATATTGGTAGATTCTGCCTTTGCAACTAGCAATCTGCAAGATTTATTTCCCCGTCATATTCCAAACCGAATAGCTTTAACCTCCCAGTTTGTGCCAAAACATCCTAAGCAAACTCCAGAACTATACCCAATACATCAAAAGATTACGCACCTGAGTAGTAATACGGTAACAAACAGAGAAAATAGAAAACCATTCAATCGTTTTCGGTTAAAGCACGCCGACACCTTAAAGAAAGTAAAACAGTCTTCTCAATGGAGAGAACGTCTACAGGTTGCTGCCTTTGCTACAAAATCAAAGCCTGCGCAGGCAGGCTTGGTTAATTTAGCCCCAAGTGTGAGCCTGAAGATTGCGCAAACAAATATTCCCGGAGTCGAAGATACATTTGCAGAAACTAATAAATTGCGCCAACAGCTGTTGATCGATCCCATCACAACAGAAGTTAGAGGGCAAGCAGCACCAGCTTCTAGTGCTGGTACTCCCACAGGTTACGGTGCAAGTTGGCGTCAAGCATTTGTAGGTGCTGGATTATACTTCCCTTTCGATGATGATCGCGTTGATGGTTCCATAGCTGCTGGTTTTGGAGTAGGAGACGCCATTAGATCTGTAGGTGTTGAATTTGACTTTAACTTTACTAGTGTCGGTACTCCTGAAGATTTTGATTTTGGTGACAGTGGCTCTATCGGTTTTAAGGTACACAAATACTTGGGTAATGGAGTAGCAGTAGCTGTAGGTTGGTCAAACCCTGTAAAATGGGGAGATGTAACTAGAGCAAAAGATACCGTTTACGGTGTAGTTACCAAAGCCATTGACTTACAACCAAATAACCCTAACAATAGAATGCCTTTGACAGTCTCGGTAGGTGTTGGTAGTGGTGTTTTTCGTTCCAAAGGAGCTATAGAAGCAGATGAGAATTCTGTAAATATTTTTGGTAGTTTAGGGTTACAAGTTGCGCCGCAAGTATCTTTAATTAGTAGCTGGACTGGAAATAGTTTGAACGTAGGCGGTTCTTTTGCTCCTTTACAAAACACGCCCTTAATCTTCAACGCTATTTTTACAGACGTTACCGACAATTTTGACAGAGGTACTGGCTTGAGCTTAAGTGCAGGCTATGTTTTCCGGTTCTAAACTTTAATCAAACATGCGCAAACGATGAATAAGCATTTTGGTCTTGTGTTATTACTTTTATTTGCTATTGTTGGCTCTTTCTCTACAAGAGCTAATGCTGGTTCAACTGGTGCTGTAGGAACTAGCGTAGAATCATCTTCTTTCTCTGGTGATAACTTTAGTCCCCAAAATCAATCAGTACCTACTCAAGTAGTACCTGGTACTAATCTATCAATTGATTTTAATGGTCAAATTAAGACTCCAGCAGTCATTCAGGAGCAAGTTAATCAGGTAGCTAGCAAGATATACGATCAATCTAGTGATTGTTCTGGTCGCATTGTCGCAATGTTAGCCCGATGTTCTACTGTCGATGTATTTGTCAATGAATTTCAAGCATTCCTATCTAGTACTGGAGTTTCACAAAGTTTAACTACCCCGCTTGTCAAGAATATAGTTGGCTTATTTGAAGGTTTTGCTACTGCACAGCCAAAAGCTGGTAATGTCAATATTAATCAACTAAATGCCGCTATTAAAGCTTACAATAGAATCGTGCGCAAAAGCGACACAAAAACTCTGCAAGAGCTTTATAAAAACTCAGAATTTATCGAGCTTGGTAAGGTTCTTAAAGAATTAAGAGCCGCAGTCAATGTTAGGTAGTACCATTTCACGTTAATCGTAATACATAATAAATATTGTAGAGACGCGATATATCGCGTCTTCACATCATCGGTATTTGTATCAATAATTATATGAAAGCGATCGTTGAACGTAATGTAGATGGTGGACTCTATATTCCCGCTGAACTTCTAGAACTTGTTCAGCCTCACACCCGCTTTGTTATTGAAGTGCAAGATGGAAAACTAACGCTGCATCCTGAGAATGCCGTCGAACTAGAAAACAAACAACCTTTTTGGGCAACCGCGACTCCGCAGGAGCAGGCAGAAAGCTTGTTGCAATGGGTTGATAGTATCAAGGATGGTGTCGGATTACCGGATGAAGCACTCCGCCGGGAGAATATGTACGACTAATGTCAGCTGACTTTAGTAGTTACGCGGAGATTACGCTCATCCATCCCGATGCAGTCTAGCCAAACTACATTCCCTGGCGTCGCCAGGGAATGACAACAGGTAACTTAACTTACCTGAAACCTACGGCTGCTTGCCAAACAAAAGCCAAAAGCAAGAAGAAGACGGGAATGATTGGCAGAACATCTACCAACGGGTCTAAGATTTGGTAAGCTTCAGGCAGTTTTGCCAATAACAATGCTAATTCCATATTTATTAAATCCACCTATCCAACACAGCTTTCAGAATTGACAAATATCTTAACACGGCTTTGTTCCCGTTGATCCCTTCTACGGGCGCTTATGCCCATCCCACAAGAAAAATTTTGTACTACTCTCAAATCAGACCTGCCATACTTCACAAACAAGGTTTGGCATCTAGAATATTTGTCCAGAAATATTAAAATTTATTAAAAGTGCAGTCGCTTCAAAATTCAAACCAATGATTGACAAACTAACGCAATTAGTTTTTACTAATGGCATTAGTTTTAATGTTAATTTGACATGCCTCGTTCCAAAGGACAGACACTGACGGAAAAAGACATTGTTGATGCGGCGATCGCACTGCTTGAGCGCGAAGGTGAGTCGGCATTAGGGGTTAATCGTGTGGCAAGAGAAATCGGCATTCAACCTCCATCGCTCTACAACCACATTGCTGGAAATGAAGCATTACGTCTTGCTGTAGCCATAGAAGGATATCGGCGGGCGGCAGAGTTTGTCAGGCAGCAAGTGACGGCTGTTGAAGAACCAATTCTCGCTTTAAAGACAGTTGCCCACGCACTACGCGACTTTGCTCAAACTCATCCCAGACTTTATGCGATGACAACAACCAATCCATTTAAGTTGGATCATCCAGAATTTGCTCAACATCTCAACTGTGCAATTGAGTTTTACACAGGTTTGCTCAAACCGCTTGATCTGTCTCCCGATGATGTTGTTCATACCATTCGCATCTTTCAAGCCTCCATTCACGGCTTTATTCAGGCAGAGCAGGCAGGCTTATTTGTATTATCACAATCGGTCAATGAAAGTTATGAACGCATGATTAACACCTTGCTTGATGGGTTAGTGCGACAGCATATTCAACATCGTCGCCGCCCAAAACAAAAATCTGACCTATAGAGAGTACATTAACTATGAATTCAACTGATCTGGCATTTACCCCGGCATTGGAACAGGCTCAACTGATTCGCAATAAAGTAATTTCGCCACTTGAACTTACACAGCTTTACCTTGAACGTATTGAAAAACTCGACGCTTCCTTAAACAGCTTTTTTACCGTAATGGCAGAGCAAGCCATTACAGAGGCGAAAGTAAAAACTGAACAATTAGCAGCCTCAAAGATCGAACTCTCATCATTTCCAGCATTCTTTGGTGTTCCCATCGCCATCAAAGATTTTGCTCCAGTAGCAGGAGTGCCTTGTACCTACGGCATTCATCTACTGAAAAACCGAGTTGCAACAGAAGATGCAGGGCTTGTAACTCGAATTCGGCTTGCAGGCTTCACAATTCTAGGCAAAACAGCAACCTCTGAGATTGGAACTTCCCCTTACACAGAATCGAGAGGCTTTCCACCGACTCGCAATCCCTGGAATTTGACTTATACCCCAGGTGGCTCCAGCGGAGGATCGGCAGCAGCAGTTGCAGCAGGGCTTTGCCCAGTAGCGCAAGGAGGTGATGCAGGAGGTTCTGTCAGGATTCCGGCTGCTTGCTGTGGCTTGGTGGGAATCAAAGCTTCGAGAGGGCGAATCTCCTCGGCTCCACTGGGTGAAAAATTGGGTGGCTTTGGGGTTGAGGGAACGCTAGGACGCACGGTTGCTGATGCTGCGGCACTACTGGATGTAATGTCTGGTTATGTTTTGGGCGATCCATATTGGTTGCCTCCTCCGTCTATTTCATTTCTAGAGGCAACAAAACAAGTACCTACGGATTTGCGAATTGGGTTTGCGACAACAATTGAGCCGATAGGGGCTGCCCATCCGGATTGTACACAAGCAGTTGTAGAAACCGTTCAATTGCTGGAGACTTTGGGACATTCAACGGAGCAGATCGATCTGAATTTTTCCAAGTTGCTTGAGCCTCTAACAATCATCTGGCAAGCCACTGTTGATGTCGGGGTGCCAGGAATTTTTCTCGGAAAATTGAATCGTTTGTTGTTGAAGCGATCGCGTTCTCGCCCAAGTGGTGCTTATCCACAAGCCATGATGAAGCTACATGAGATCGCACGACAAATTATTTGCGATCTCAACAGGTTCGATGTGTTGGTGTTACCTGTCGTCATGCATCCAACAATTCGAGTTGGAGAGTGGGCGAAACTCAGAGCCGCTAAAGAGTTGGAAAAGATCGTTCAGTGGATTGCACCGTGTCCACCGTTTAACGTCACTGGACAACCTGCGATCTCAATTCCTGCAGGTTTTACGCCGGATGGTTTACCCTTGGGGGTTCAACTGGTTGGTCGTCCTAGAGATGAAACAACAATTATTGCATTAGCAGCCCAACTAGAGGCAGCAAAACCTTGGAGCCACAACCGTCCAACATTTGCTCGTTAGAGAAACTGAACAGATATTTCAATCACCAGCTTTGACCAAATACTGAGAATGAATCCAGCCAGGACGACCAACAAGCTTTACCCAATCTTGTGGCTGCGGAGTGATTTTGACTTGAACATCATACCCATATGGGATAGCACCAATTTTCTGATAATTGGAACCAGGACCGGAACGGATAGTAACTCCAATAGGAGCATCTACTATTACCGTGCAAACATTACTCGTACCTTTTCGGAACTGACATAATTTCTTTGCTTGAGTAGCAACTTGCGTTGGTGGTTGATTTTGAGCAGATGCATTCATAGCAGCTAGCATGTTTCCAGCAATAGATGACGTGATTAAAAGTGCTAAGGCAGTTAGTTTGCGTTGCATAAATATGAGTTGAATTAGTTTCAGTTATTTGCTTTGTTCTGAGTATTAATAGGTATGAGTCAAATTAGCTTATGCATCCGATCTCTCAAGCTTATCTGCAAGCGACTTTCAATTTCGACACGGCGATCGCCTTTATAAATCAAAAATAATACACCCTTATTCAGGTTCTTTTTGCCAATTCCCCAATTATTGAAATTTCACCAGAAATGAAAAACGCTCTTTAGATACCCGACTTCTCAAAGAAGTCGGGTATCTAACACCTCTAGAGTTGCTAAATAAACAAACTTGGAGATACATGGAAAAATTCTCCTAGCACCTTTGCCTGAGCTTTACTAATTTCTTGTGTACCATTAATAATGTCTGAGACAACTATGAGTGAACCTAAAATTTTCACTAGGTCTGATTGTTTTATTTCTTGAGCTTCCATTAAATGCTGAATAATTTCATGAGGAGATGACTCTCCCATGAGATAGTTTTTAGTCTCATACTCCTCAATTAAAGTGACTAAAAGTTGTAAAATAGCAGTCTGTTCTGGAGAGCGACTTTTACAACTCATCAACTTTTCAGTTGCCTCTAGCGCCGAGTCATATTCTTCTTCTGATGTAATTACTTTGGGTTGAATCTCAACCAAAAGTTTACCGTCAGTAGCTTTGTCAAAAGTAATAGACATCTTTGTCATGTCAGCCAGTGAGCAAAGTCTGTAGCAAACGTGTCGTTCAATATTGCCTCTCGGATCTTCTGCGTAAAGCGAATTAGTTCGGTAATATTATGAATGCTTAATAAGGTGTAAGCTAAAATTTCTTGCGATCGCACCAAATGAGACAAGTAAGCACGGGTGAAATTTTGACAAGTATAACAAGGACAAGTTTCATCCAAAGGCGTAAAATCTTCACGAAACTGAGCATTTTTTAAGTTCCAGCGCTCACCACCTACCATCGCCGTACCATGTCTAGCCCAACGAGTGGGAATTACACAGTCAAATAAGTCAATCCCAGAGGCAATAGCCATAGCCATTTCCCGATGTGTACCTACACCCATCAAGTAACGCGGCTTTTGGGGTGGCAATAACGGCGCTGTAGATTCGACAATTTTCGCAATTAATTCTGGTGGTTCTCCCACACTCACACCACCAATAGCATATCCAGGTAAATCTAGCTGAGATAAAGCCACAGCCGCATCAGATCGTAAATCTAAATGCACCCCTCCTTGAACAATACCAAACAAAGCTTGATCGCTACGTTGATGTGCCGCCATACACCGTTCTAACCAACGGTATGTGCGTTCTGTTGCTGCTTCCACCTCTTGACGAGTAGCTGGGTAAGGGGGACACTCATCAAAAGCCATGATCACATCAGCGCCCAGAGTATTCTGAATCTCAATAGATTTTTCTGGAGTTAAATTAATTATCTGACCATCGTGCGGTGAGCGAAAGATTACACCTTCCTCACTAATTTTACGCATATCGCTCAAGCTAAAAACTTGAAACCCTCCCGAATCAGTCAGAATCGGACCTTTCCACCCCATAAACTTATGCAGCCCTCCCCCACCAGCTACAATCGCTTCACCTGGCTGGAGGTGGAGATGATAGGTGTTGCATAATACCATTTGCGCTCCAGTATCTTTGAGTTGGGCTGGAGTCACTGTTTTGACATTTGCTAGAGTTCCCACAGGCATAAATCGTGGGGTTTCAACTAAACCGTGAGGAGTGGAAAACACCCCAGCCCGGGCTTTAGTGTAGCTACAGCAAGCAGTACATTGAAAAGAAAATTCTGCGCTCAAGATAGAAATAGAAGAATGGTTAATGGCTCATCGCTAATGGTAACAATGCAATTAGCAATTAGCAATTAGTATTCCATTACTCAAAACGGATCGCAGTTGTCATCGTCCATTTCCGCATCCCATCTAGCTGAGAGTACTTGATCCATCATCGCTTCCATCGCGCTGACATTTAAAGAGCGTTGTCGCTCTTGCATGGGCGTAGATAAAGGAACTAGCCGTAAACAAGTTCCTTCTTGCACTAAGTCAAAGTAGGTTTGTTTTTCCTCAGACTGTTTCAGTTCCAAATAGTCAAAACTGTAAACATTCAAGTAAAGTGCATGATTAGCAACTAAAGTAGACCGTTGTGGATTGGCAAACACTTCCATCACATCCCCTTCACCCTCACTCTGCAACTTACCAAATTGAGTGTAGATGTATTGGACACGACCTAAATCGGCTAATAATCGCCGCATATCAAGCTTATTTACAATCAAGCCCGTGTTGATGATGCATGGAGCTGGTATCTTGGTTTGGGGTAGATGGTGACTCATAATTAAATAGCTTTTTGAGCGCTTTTGAGATACAGCACAGCTAAACAGTCAAATTTAACAGCTTGTTCGACTCCCAATATTTTAGTAGAGACGCGCCATAGCGCTACATTTTTTCCAAAAACCGCATAACAAAAACGCTGATATATTAAATTTAAATTTCCTGTATCAGATAATAAGTGTTATGTAATACAAGTATTTGACTGTTTACACTGAGATAAGCATAACAAAATTTTATGCGCAAATATATGGTACAAACAAATCTTATTTAAAGCTTTAAAAACTGATGCTACATACTGTGCCGGAATTATTAGCGTCACGATTATTGACAAAGGCAGAGGGCAGAGGGCAGAGGGCAGAAGGTAATATTCCTTCTGCTTCCTGCATTCAGCAAAACTACTATCTTGAATATAGGGTAACTAATATGACGAATATATGTCAGTGGTGGAAACAACAGCTATTCAACTTGCTAGCAGCTGTGGCTTTCTATACTAGCATTACTATCCCAAAGGTGGACACTTTCGATTTTCGGTACGTAGCACGTTTTGCTCCCCAGGTAGGACTAATTATCGGCGGAATTTTGGGGCTATTGGATGCTGTACTAAATTACTTAGGTATGCCACCACTTACTCGTAGTGCTGTAGTAGTGGTTGTTTGGATCGCTATCACTGGTGGATTACATTTAGATGGAGTGATGGATACTGCCGATGGGTTGGCAGTGGGCGAAAGCTCACGGCGATTAGAGGTAATGGCAGATAGCGCTACAGGCGCTTTTGGTGCAATGGCAGCAATTGCTCTACTACTACTGAAAATAGCAGCTTTGGCAGATATAAAAGAAAACCGTTGGTTGATCTTAATGGTAGCTTGTGGCTGGGGACGTTGGGGACAACAACTGGCTATAGCTTGCTATCCCTACCTCAAACCAACGGGAAAAGGCGCATTTCATAAAGCCGCAATTAGTTCATATAAATATTTGTTACCAGGACTACTGCTGTTAGTAGGGTTGAGTGGTATACAAATACTGCTCAACAAACAACACCTATTCGCTCTCATTATGGCAGTTGCTGGGAGTGCGATCGCCACTCTCACCGGAGCCTGGTTCAATCGTCAACTAGGCGGACACACTGGAGACACCTACGGCGCAGTAGTAGAATGGACAGAAGCTTTATTATTGTGCGTATTAACTACTTTGCCTTGAATCAACAACTCCTTGCTGTACAGACGCTCCGCCGGAGCGTCTCTACTCTATTTCACTGGTTGAAGTCGTGTTACTTTGAGTTTAAAAGATCCTACCCCAGTTTCCCCAAAAGAGCGAACGCGCACAACATAGGTTCCCGTCTTCACAATGCGGGTAAACAGAAGAGAATTGCTACTTCCATCAGGTCCATCATCATTCTCTGCTAGTGTTGAACCATCAGGACCTAATAATGTAATGATGCTGTCAAAATTGTCCGAGCTTAAATCAACTGCAAGATTATCGCCTTTGTTCAACTTTACCAAGTAATCACGAGCAAATCCTCCTTGTCCGGTGGGAATGTCTTTATCAGAGAGTGTATCTGACACTTCACTAGTAGCAGGTAAAGGAATTGGACTATATAACTTATTAAATTGAGCAAAAGCTGCTGTTGTACTTACACCAATTACTAACAATGTAGCTGGAATGACTACAACTTGTCTCAACCCCACAATCAAAGCCTGACTTCTCATTCCCAAAAGTTTTCCCACAGAAACAGCATCACAAGCATTAATTATATTTTTACAGAAGCACAGGTTTTCTGTAAATTCTCGGTCTATCTATTTTTTATGGTAGCCGCAGCTACTGCTAAGCCTAAAACTTCAATTCCAGCTCTCTCCAACGTTTGTTGAGCAGAAGAAGCCGTAGCACCTGTAGTATATATATCATCTATTAGTAATACAGGAGTGTTAGAACCCCGACTAAAGCCTTTTCCCACACCGAAAGCACCGAGCAAGTTTTTTTCCCGCTCTACAGCAGATAATTCAAACTGTGCTTTAGTCTCTTGTACCCGTAGCAAACCATTTAATTTCAATTTTAAACCAGTTGTGGCGCAAAAGCTTTGTGCTATCAATGCAGCTTGGTTGTAGCCTCGTTGTTTTTGCTTATTTTTGTGCAATGGGATGGGAACAACGACAACTTTCTGCTGGGGCGAATTGGAGAGCCACGCTTGTCCTAACAATTGTCCCAAGGGAAGGGCGATTTGCGGTTGCTTTTCATATTTCATGACGGCGATGGCTCGTTTCAATACACCACCATATGCTCCCCAAGCAAACACTGGTAGAGGTTGATGCCATAATAAATTTGAATCAGATAACTTGCATTTTGTCAACTGTCTCAAGCAGTATTCACAAAATTCTTTTTCTGTAGAACGCTGACACAAAGAACAATTAGATTGTAAAAAAAGATTGAGTAAACCGGAGAAGAATTGCATGGTGGGATTAACTATGGATACGTGGTTCTGAATGCAAAGTCGCTAGTAACTCACTTTCTACCACAGCCAATTCATCCAGTCTTGTCATAACAACTTCTCTGTCAAAATAGGTATCAGCTAATACCCAGTATGTACCGTAGTGCCGTGCTTCAGACGCCATCAAACCGCGATAAAATTGAGCTAATTCCGGTTCAGGACAGTGAGTAGCAAGTAATCCTAAGCGTTCGTGACTACGAGCTTCAATCAAACCAGTGACGAGCATGGAATCTAAAAAGCGTTCTGGTTCTTTGGGACGAACTTGAGCCTTTAAACCCGCACCATAAGGAGGCGGAGGTAAGGGACCTAAAGGAATATTACGGCGTTCGAGCCACTGATTGACTAACTCAAAGTGTTCTAGTTCTTCACGAGCGATCGCCGTTAATTCCCGTACCATTTTAGTATTGGAAGGGTAGCGAAACATAAAGTTTAACGCCACCCCAGCGGCTTTGCGTTCACATTGGGCGTGATCAAGGAGAATAATATTTAAGTTGGCGATCGCCTGAGCTACCCAAGCGGAACTAGTAGGTTGTTTAAGGGCGTTAATTGTTGGTAATGAAGACACAAAATTTAGAGTCGTGAAATCCACATTTTCCATGTTAATCGCCAAAACAGTTAACTGTTAAATTCTTATGCATTGCATAGATGAATTACACAGTTAAGACTTCTCTATACATTATAAAAAAACATCATATGTAAACTGTATTGTCATTTGCCAAATTTATATTTATAGTTTTTACAGAAGGAAATAAAAGATTTGTAAAAATTTACACTAAATAAATTTACATAGGAGGCGGGCGATGGTAGCACTAGCTGAACAAGTACAACGTACCTTAACAATGCAGTGTAGCGAAATTACCCCCGGTACAACAGCAATCCGTAGTTTAGACTGGGATCGCGATCGCTTCGATATTGAATTTGGGCTACAAAATGGTACGACTTACAACTCATTTTTAATCCAAAGTGAAAAAACAGCTTTAGTAGACACCTCTCATGAAAAGTTTCGCCAACTCTACCTGGATACTTTATTAGGGTTAATCGATCCAGCAAAACTAGATTATCTCATTGTTAGCCACACTGAACCAGATCACAGCGGATTGGTCAAAGATATAGTTACAATAGCTCCTCAAGTAACTGTGGTTGGTTCCAAAGTAGCAATCAAGTTTCTCGAAGATTGGCTCCATATTCCCTTTAAACAACAGATTGTCAAAAATGGCGATCGCCTAGATTTAGGTAACGGACAAGTTTTAGAATTTGTAATTGCGCCCAACTTACACTGGCCTGACACAATCTTCACCTATGATACCAAAACGCAAATTTTGTATACCTGTGATGCGTTTGGAATGCACTATTGCGACGATCATACTTTTGATGAAGATTTAGACCTCATAGAAGAAGATTATCAGTACTATTACGATTGCCTAATGCGACCAAATGCGCGTTCAGTACTGTCGGCGCTGAAGCGGATGAGTGAGTTACCCACAATCGCAACTATTGCCACAGGTCATGGTCCTCTACTGCATCATAATGTTACTGATCTGGTCAACCGCTACCGTCAGTGGAGCCAAGAGCAAGCAAAAGCAGAAACAACAATTGCGGTATTTTATGTATCGGATTACGGGTATAGCGATCGCCTCGCCCAGGCAATTGCCCACGGAATCACCAAAACAGGTGTAGCAGTGGAAATGATGGATTTGAGATCTGCCGATCCTCAAGATGTCAGAGAACTAGTCAGCACTGCTAAGGGAATAGTCATAGGCACTCCACCAGTTACAGGAGCAGATACAGCTACTGCCATCAGCACTATCTTTGCTGCTGCCAACTCTAAACAGTCCTTTGGTGTGTTTGAATCTGGGGGTAAGGATAGCGAATCAGTTTACTTACTGCTGAATAAGTTTCGGGATTTAGGGTTGAATCCGGCTTTCGCACCAATTGTCATGAAGGAGACACCTAACGATACCACATACCATTTGTGTGAAGAAGCGGGAACGGATATGGGACAGTGGTTATCCCGCGAACGTAGTATCAAGCAAATTAAAGCCATAGATTCTGAGTTAGAAAAAGCTTTGGGAAGACTTAGTTCTGGGCTGTATATTCTCACTACTCAAAAGGGTAATTTAAACAGTGCGATGTTAGCTTCTTGGGTAGCGCAAGCTAGTTTCAAACCTTTGGGTTTAACAATAGCAGTAGCTCGCGATCGCGCAATTGAATCTTTGCTACATGTAGGCGATCGTTTAGTTCTGAATGTTTTAGAAGAAGGCAATTATCAGCGGCTGATGAAGCACTTCATGCAGCGCTTTCTTCCTGGTGCAGATCGTTTTGAAGGAATAAAAACTTATCAAGCCACCAACGGTTGCCCAATTTTAGCAGACGCCCTGGCATATATGGAGTGCGAAGTGAAAAGCCGGATGGAAAGTGGCGATCATTGGACTATTTACTGCACCGTCTCTATCGGGCGCGTTTCTAAACCCGATGCTCTCACCGCAGTTCACCATCGCAAAGTTGGTAATCACTATTAGACATCCCATCGGGCGTCTGTACAAAAATATCGTAGAGACGCCCCGCCGGGGCGTCTGTACAGAAATTAGGAGGAGAAATATGCTAGAAAAAACACGGGATGTTCAAGTTACCTCAATTGGTGCTGATACTATTGTGCTCAGGTCGCGCACTTGGAACCGACTCAAATTTGAGGTAGAATATTCGCTCCAAAAGGGTACGACTGCCAATTCTTACTTAATTCAAGCGGAAAAAGTAGCTGTTTTAGATCCGCCTGGTGAGTCATTTACAGAAATTTACTTGCAAGAATTACAGCAGCAGGTTGATTTAACAAAGATAGATTACGTGATTTTGGGTCATGTTAACCCAAACCGCTGCGTAACTTTAAAGGCATTACTGGAGTTAGCTCCTCAAGTTACCTTGATTTGCTCCAAAGCTGGTGCAGTTGCTTTGCGTGCCGCCTTTAACCGAGAGTTAAAAATTAATGTTGCTAGAGGCGAAGAAGTTCTGGATTTGGGTAAAGGTCATGAACTACAATTTATCCCACATCCTACGCCACGTTGGCCTGACGAACTTTATACTTACGACAAACAAACGCGCATTTTGTTTACCGATAAGCTATTCGGTGTTCACGTTTGTGGTGATGAAGTTTTTGATGAAGGTTGGAAACGCCTAGATGAAGACCGTAGATTCTACTATGATTGTCTTCATGCTGCCCAGTCTCGACAAGTGGAAATAGCACTTGACAAATTTGCCTCTTTACCTGGGTCTATATATGCTCCTGGGCATGGTCCGATTGTACGCTATAGCAAAAGCCGACTCTCTCATGATTATCGCCAATGGAGTCAGCAGCAAAAAGAAAAGGACTTGACAGTAGCGCTAATTTATGCTTCAGCTTATGGGAATACAGCAACCTTAGCGCAGGCGATCGCCAAAGGTATTACCAAGGCAGGTGTAGCAGTAGAATTAATTAACTGTGAGTTAGCAGAACCGACAGAAATTCAAGCTATTGTCGAAAAATGCGATGGATTTATCATTGGCTCTCCGACATTAGGAGGACACGTGCCCACGCAAGTGCAAACAGCATTGGGTATTGTAATTTCTAACGCTGCTAAAAACAAGTTAGCAGGAGTCTTTGGTTCCTACGGTTGGAGTGGAGAAGCAGTCGATGAAATAGAAAGCAAATTACAAGATACAGGTTATAGCTTTGGCTTTGAAACAATTCGGGTTAAATTTAAACCTAGCGAACTCATCCTGCAACAATGTAAAGAAGCCGGGACTGATTTTGCCCAAGCTTTGAAAAAAGCGAAAAAAATCCGCGCACCCCGACAACCAGTCAGCGATTCCCAAATTGATAGAACCGAACAAGCCGTAGGGCGAATTATTGGTTCTTTATGTGTGGTATCTGCTCAACGCGAAAATCTGCGCAGTGCCATGTTAGCTTCTTGGGTAACTCAGTCGAGCTTCAATCCGCCCGGAGTAACAGTCGCAGTTGCTAAAGACAGAGCCATAGAATCATTAATGCATACAGGGGATGAATTTGTTCTCAATATCCTAAAAGAAGGCATGAACCTGAGACGGCACTTCCTTCAACCCTTTGCACCAGGGGAAGATCGTTTTACTAACCTAGCAACTCAAACAGCCGAAAATGGCTGCCCTATCCTCAACGATGCCCTCGCCTATTTAGAATGTACTGTCCACAGTAGAATGGAATGCGGCGATCACTGGGTAGTCTATGCTACCGTCAAAAATGGTCATATGTTACAGTCGGCAGGCATGACTGCAATCCACCATCGCAAATCAGGCAGCCATTATTAATTTGTCAGTAGGTAAGCGTAAATAAATGCTCGTTTGTAGTAAGGGCTTCAGCCCTTATAAGCTAAGCCTTGAGCGCTGAAGCGCTTACTACGAACATAGAGTTTATTTATATTTAATTAAAAAAATAGTAGGAGTTTCCAAAAATGCAAGAATCTTTGAATAACCAATTAAATCAATACGAAATATTAAAGCGGACTCGAATTGTACGCTGTCTGGAAACAGTCCAAGATTTAATCATCATTTCCTTGTGTATTGGTTTATTCAGCTTCATGGCGATCGAGTTACGAGCAATGTTCTATTCCTTACTCCCTCCCCTTGACTTTAAAGTTGTTACTTCAGACATTCTCTTTCTGTTGATTTTAGTCGAGTTATTTCGACTGCTGATTATTTACTTACAAGAGCAACGAATATCAATTGGTGTAGCCGTAGAAGTATCTATTGTATCTGTTTTGCGAGAAGTACTAGTGCGCGGAGTACTAGAAGCAAGTTGGAGCCAGATTTTAGCAGCTTGTGCCTTCTTACTAGTGATGGGGATATTACTAATAGTTCGAGTTTGGATACCACCCACCTTTAGTGGAATTGACCCTGAGCGTCAATTATCAATGAGAAACAAGTATCTGGCAACAGGTTCTCCTCATCTAGAAGCTCAGGAAATTTCTTCGTCAACACAAAACAATAGTCGGGTAGCAGCAAATATGCATGATTAAGGGATTACCAAAAAATAATAACCTCTTGTGGGGTGGGCATCGAGGCTAAGATCCCCGACTTCTTAAAGAAGTCGGGGATCTTGTTGTTTAGTAATTAATCACGATACCAAGTTACCTGCAATCCTTGGTTTTGCGCCGCTTTCATATCTTTGTATGAGTTGTAGCCTGTCATTTTCATCTGTTTTCCATCAACTTGTAGTGCAAGATATTTGGAAAAATAGTTAATTTTTCCAGGACTAGTGATTTGAATTTCAAAGTAATTTCCATCAGTAACTTTAGTAATATTTTTGTATGCTAGCTTTTTATCTCTACCGAATTTGATTGTGTTTGAGGTCATTGACATGGTTTCTCCTCTACCATTAGACCACTCTCCAACGTATGGTTGAGCAGCTTGTGCGACTAAATAATTTTGATTGGGTAGCGCGTCAATAAGTGTTAAAGGAATAGTTTTATTATTCTCAATTGAGGATTTTGTTAAAGATACTTCCTGAATACTTTTGTCTAAGCTGTGAGCATTAACTGATGTTTGGAGAGTAGTTCCACCAACAGAAGCTATTACAAGAGCCAATACTGCAAAGCGTTTGTTGAGCAATGTAAACATGATTTCACCCTTTTTTAATTGTAGAATTTAAGTTGCATAATTTCAAAAAATGAGAACAATGCAATTTGATGTACATAGATACAAGCAAGGGCAAGCTTATTCCGCAAAAATTCACCTAAAATCTATAAATGCATAAATTGATGCAGGCTTAAATATATTAAGAATGCTCAGGATGATTTCATTCTATTCGCGATCGCCATGCATTGAAATACATGGCTAATAGCTAAAGTCCGTTTTAACGGACTAAGACTGTTTCTCTAAAAGCTAGCTATTGCCCCTACCCCTGTTAAGGTGTACTAAAAGATGAACTAATCAAAGGCTGAAACTCCTACTGTATAAGCGATTAAATCAAACCTCATCAAAATTTAGCGGAAATTTAGGGATTTGAGCATAATTAAGCATGAGATTATGTATTGAACTGAACAGAAATAATTGATGGATATTTTACTATGCTGAGTCCAATTTTTGAACGATTTGCTCTCAGCATCACCAATAACAGTAATGCTGAGAGCAACATTGGAGAGGATTTTCAGTGCTGAAAAACTAGATGAATTATTTGAAGCCAACCGGAAAAAGCAATATACCCAAGAATTATTGTTTTCAACAGTTGTGGCCATTATGAGTTTGGTAGTATGTAATATTCGCCCATCAATTAGTGCAGCATATAAAGCATTTTCTCAACAAATAGGAGTATCACGCGTAGCTTTCTACAGCAAAATTAATGGTATAGAACCACAAGTTTCTCAAACATTGGTACGCTATAGTAGTGAGCAATTAGCTCCAATTATTGAAGAGCTAGGAGTCAAACAACCAGAAATTTTACCTGGTTTTCGAGTGAAAATAATTGATGGAAATAATTTAGGAGCAACCCAACATCGACTGTCTGTTTTACGTGATGTTGCCGGAGGTCCATTACCAGGAAAATCCTTAGTTGTACTTGACCCAATTTTAATGCTGGCTATTGACGAATTCCCTTGCGAAGATGCTTACACCAATGAAAGGGCGCTATTTGATGAAGTTTTATCAACTGTAGAAGCCCGTGATGTTTGGGTTGGTGATTCTCCTTCGGAGACGCTGCGCGAACGAAATTTTTGTACCTGTAAATTCCTTGTTGGTATTGCTCAAAAAAAAGCCTATTTTATTATTCGCAAACATGCTTCCATGCCTGATGAAGTTTTAAGTGAATTGACAGAGGTCGGTGATTCTCCAACAGGTAAAGTTTTTGAACAATCCGTGATGATTGAATTTGAGGGAGAGTTAATTAAATCTCGTTGTGTTGTTGTCTATTGTTCACTATTCCCTTTGACTTCCTCCCCTTCTCAACTCTCTGTTCACATTCTCCCATCCCCTGAAACTCTTTCTCTATCTTCTTTCCAGCCCTCTATTCAATTGTTACGAAATATGTGACTAATGCATAGCAAGTCTACAAACCAAAGGGAAAAGTCTTCTCCAATTACCACCGACTGGGAAGTCACACTCGGCTTGAGCGGCAAGATTTGTAACAGTCACGGGCCGTTCGAGCGGGCGACTGCGGGGTGGCAACATCCCAATGTTACCCGACGATTATTGAGCCGATACGGTATGTTCACTTACATAACTCCTGATAAAGTTGAAATAGCCGCCTCTGCATAATTGTTTCATCATACTGCTCAATAACTACCTGACGAGATGCGGCTAAACATTGGCTGCATTCAGCCTCTGGCTGATTCACAATTTTGACCATTGCTGCTGCTAAGTTAGCAGTTAAATCACCAGTATCGTTAGGTTTGACTAAGGTACAAAACTCTTCAATAAATGTGCCTTTATAAGATGGGTGTAGAACTGTAATAATTGGTTTAGAGCAAGCAGATGCCTCTAGAAGAGTAGAAGCCAAGGCATCGGTCTTAGGAAGACTAATAATGGCATCAGATAACGAATACACAAAAGGCATTTTGTCATGAGGCATTTCAGGTAGATAATAAATCTGCTTACTTATTTTTAGTTCTTCTGCACGCTTATAAAAGTTCTCATAATAGGATTTAATTTCTTCAATGCTATAGCCTCTTATCGCTAATATAAATAAAAGTATCGTAGGGTGCGTGAATTGAGGCTTGGCAATAGCGAAAGCTTCTAAAATTTCCTGGTGACGGTAATATGAATACCAAACTCGTGGTGATAACAACACTTTTGCTCCTTGGGGAATACGCAATAGTTGCCGAGCCTTATCTACATTTTCTCCATTGTAAGGACGGAAATGTTGTGTATCTACCCCTAACGGAATTAACTCTGTTTTGGGACATGGCTGAACCAATGCTTGACATTTTTCTACAATAGCCTGACTTTCCACTATTAGAGCATCAGCAGCTTTCAAAACTGGATAAAGCTTACGATCCAAACGGGCTTGCACAGTTTCTTCAAGAGACAAATAGCCCCAAACTGAGAAGATAAAAGGGTGTATATCTGCAATCGCACAACATTCCACTTCAAAACAAAACCCGTGAGCATGAATAATATTCGGTTTAAATTCTCTCACTATTTGATGCAACTGCTCTATCTGTGTCGGACGTAAGTCTTCTATTTCTGCCTCGCTTAAATCGCCTGACTTATTCTGCTTTAGCTTTACTTTTCTTAAAATAGAAGGAATGAAACGGTAATTTATCGGCGTTTCTTTTTCATACAAATCGGATTCACCGATAAACCAAACTGTGTACCCAAATTGCAGTAACCAATCTAGAGGGCGTTTCGAGGCAATTCCCGAAATACCAAGCATTAATATTCTCATTTCAAGACTTACCTTAAACGCTTTAAATAAATGAAGCGAGATATTGAGACTTAGAAGCAAAAAGGAGATCTAACAAATCAAAGCGATGATGCTAATTGAAGGGGCATCAAACCCCTTTAATTAGCCGTGCTTACATCTCCTACCCACAAGGGAACGGGGTTTTAAAAACGTAGTAGTAATGTTGGTAATGTTGGTAATGTTGGTATTATTGGTAATGTTGGTGGCAGTAGTCTTGGTGGTATTAGTGTTGGTAATGTTAGTCTTATTCCGGGATTTACATTGACATCAACCGAAACTCCTCCAACAATATTTTGTAGTTCTTCTTCTGTTAAATTTTGAAAAATTTGCAAATCCTGCAAGAAATCTTCGTAAGAAGGCTTACTTTTATTTTTTAGGCTACTCATCACTTAACTCCTTATTGAAATTACTTGACTAACGTCAAAATTACTTTACCATTTGTTTCGTCTTAAAGGCAATACCTTCGCCAAAAAAAGAGTATGAAGAGAGAGGGCTGATGTAGTAAAATTGTAATCTTCCACAAAAACAACTCGACAGCTACTTTCAGCCCATGTATGATATTTTTGCAGTATTACAATAGACTCGTCCGAAAATTTGCAACCCCCTCTGATTCGGGCTTTGGACAGCGTTGACCATTAACCAGAACTAACGTAAGAATAAGGGTTGGGAATAGTTACTGATAGCAACTATCTGTAAAAATGTTGATAGCTAATTCATCACCTACCTCCGGTTGACAAATTTTATGAATTTGGCAAAATTAGCGCTCCAATTCTGAGCCTAACCAATCTACAAATGGTAATAATAACCTCCTCGTAAGTTCGATAATTAAGTGAAAATCTTTGGCGTGCAATCTGAAAAATTTTGACGAGTCTAATTACATGCTCAACAAAGATCCGTTTACTGGATAACTCTTTATTTTCTACTTTTTGGTAGTCCGTTAATTCGGCTTTTCGTGGCTTCTTGTGGGGGGTCGTAATATTCTCTCCTCCTTGATCCGCCTTATCCCCTTCAAATATTTGGTCGGCTTCAAACTTTTCTTGTTGCTCTCGAAACAAACTAATATCACTCTGAGGTCCTTTTTTTCCCACCTCTACATCCACAATATCTTTCCCGGATGGTAGGATAATAAATTGGTTCTTAAATGTGTGCTGTTTTTTCTTGCCCGAAAAATACTCTTTTTGTTCCTTCTGGTCGGAAGGGCGCTCCCGTGGCTGTTCCATGCTATCTACAATTAATTGAAATTCTGTCAAGAACTCAAGAGCGATCCCGTAGTCACTGTCATTTTTTTCAACTTATTCAAGCAGACTAGCAGGTAAAATATTCCGTAATATCCTCAGCCAGTAATGAAACGTATCGTTAGCTTCAGTTTTTGAGATTCCAAATTGTAACCCTAAAACCTCAAATGTTGGCATTTGTCTTAAATAAAATAGACACAAACATACCTCCTCTGTTATCTCTAGTTTCGGTTGACGCCCTCCCCCTTTAGAATTGACACGTACTTTGTGACGTTCTACTTCAGCTTGAAGTTTATTATGATGTATTTCGGCTTGTGCTAACAAGTCTTGAAACTGCGCAAGTGTTATTCCCAGTATTTGTTTTGTTCGGTGCGGATATTCTTGAATATAATGAAGTGGATTTTTCATCATGGTAGGGCGGTCAAAATCCCGTTCTACCATTTTTTTGACACCTTGTTAATATTCCGGACGAGTCTAATGCCTACTACCACAGATCAGCGCTACAACGATGCGGCAATTGAACCAAATTATCATGGCAATGCTCGCAATGAGCGGACGAGTCACGATGTTGAGAATTTCCCGTTGGGCTGGTATTGGTGGTAGTTATAGGACTTTAATTATTACTTAAGAAATCAAAAATTAACTCCTCGTTTACTTTGGGATAATGTGAAAAATATAATTGTGCCATCAGAAGATGCTTACATTATATTTGATGATTCGGTATTAGATAAAAGGTTTTCTGAAGAAATAGAGATAGTCAGAAGACAATATAGTGGGAACGAATATGGTATCGTCAAAGGAATTGAGATAGTAAGTTGTATATATGTAAATCCAAAAACTCAAAATTTTTGGGTAATAGATTATCGAATTTTTCAGCCGTAAAACGATGGTTTAACTAAGATAGACCATGTGAAACATATGCTTCAAGGTCTTGTCTACCATAAGCTGCTGCCGTTTGACACAGTTTTAATTGACACATGGTATGCAGTCAACCATTTAATGCTTTATATTGACAGTCTAGACAAAGTTTATTATTGCCCTTTGAAGACAAATCGTTTAGTAGATGATACATTCGGTCAAGAAAAATATAAGAATATTAAATCATTGTCATGGAGCGAGGAAGATTTAGAATGTGGTAAAGTAATAAAAATTAAAGGGTTTCCTGCTGCGAAAAAAGTGAAATTATTCCGGGTTACTATCTCTACCGATAGAACGGATTATGTCGCCACCAACGATTTATCTCAAAGTTCTACAAAAGTTACACAAAAGGCGTGTAAAATTCGTTGGAAGATTGAGGAATTTCACGGAGAAATCAAACAATTAACTGGCATTGAATCTTGTCAATGTCGTAAAGCTTGTCTTCAAAGAAATCATATTGCTTGTGCCATGCTGGTTTGGATTAGATTAAAAAATTTAGCTTATCAAACAGGTCAGACTGTTTATCAAATCAAGCACAACTTGCTCTCTAGTTATTTAATTCAGCAATTAAAACGCCCAGACGTTTCTATGTGCTTGGTTTGATTAAAATTGCTATATAGCGATCGCTTGTCTGTCAGCAGACCTGTAAGCGCAAACCCCCACACTACCAGAGTGCAAGTCATGTCAGAGAGGTATTTCCCCTGTCTGCCTGCCCCCACTTTATGCCAGTTGCGTAAGTCCTGTTAACAATAGATAAATATAAATAAGCCTCACGCATTCGGCGTTCGAGCAGCGTCTGGGCTACTGAGAAGCCGTTCCCGAAGGGTAGGCGCACTCGTCGCAAAAAGTTGTACCTCACTAGCTTAGAAAACGCTATACATATATTAAGAATGCTTAGCTCTTGCCACCATAATTTTTATTGATTAATAAATAAATTGGTATGAAACTGAGGATGTTCGTCAAACAGAATTGCTCTTAATTACTGGAGTTTGGACTAAAAGCTCAGGCTCAGAAAAAAGTACTTAGAAAATTAGAGATAAAAAATAGACAACGGTACTGTAATGAAGAATAAAGGGTTTAAAAGAAAAGCAATCAGTAGTAACACTGTTTGCTGTAGAGTCAATGAATGTAATTGATAAATCATTGACGCGATGATCCTGACACAATTAGAAGAATTCCGGCAAGCAATCTACGATGGTCTAGGTAATTCGCTTACCCCACCTAAAATGTAGACATCTTTATAGTATTTTTAGGTGGGGACTGCGCGAAACATTTTTGTTCAAAAGTCTGGAACGACCAAATTACGTTAGACACATGATTTCCCTTTTTTGAGCGTGCGTAAGTCCTACCTATAAGAAGCGATCGTTTACTAGATTGGACTTGAGACCCCACTTTAGACTAAAAGTTAATTTTCATATTGTTTGTGAGGCTCTAAAATACTCACCGAAAGATCAACCTCTTGAGTATCTGAAGCTGTCAGAACCGCAACAACTGGTTCGCATCTCTGTACCTTGCCATCGTCTTGAGTATTCTTAACTTTGGATTGGCTTAAAACCATTGCCACCAGCACAAAAGTTGCGCCAATCAGACCGCTTATTCCTAACTTCTCGCCAAGCAGCAAAAACGAGAATACCGCTGCGAAAACTGGCTCAAGGGTGTAGAAGAGCGCTGTTTCAAAAGCCGAAACCGAACGTTGAGCAATCGCTTGCAACCAAGTATTTGCAGCAGTAGCAATCACACTCAGGTAGATGATGGCAGGGAGGTTGTTATGTATTACCTCAAGCTGCCCAACTAATTCAGGACCTACCCAAAATGCACCCAGCATCGTTATGACCCATAGCTGAATTGCGGTTAGTGCTTGAGATGGGTGGTGTCGCGTAGCAGACTCTAGTACCAGCAGGTAAATTGAGTAAACGAAGGCTTCGCAGAACATTAAGAGATCACCGATAACTAAAGCTCCACTTTCCCAAGACATTATACCAATACCACTGAAAGCAACGAAGGCAGCAAGGAAAGTCTTAGGTCGTAAGCGCTGACCGAGGAGCAACCCCAGTAGTGGTACTAAAATTGTGTTCAGGCTAGCAATAAATGCTGCTCGGTTGGCATGTATGGTTTCTAGCGCTACTGCTTGGGTAGCAAAGGAGCTAAAGAGTAGAAGTCCTAATAGCAAGCCATCCTTCAAGAGTTTACTGTTTATATTGCGTAACTGGGGTGTAAAAATCACAGATGCCATCCCAAATCGAACAGCAATTAATGCAGCTGGCGATATCCCACTGACAGCATCCTCGACCAAGGGGAAGGTCGTACGCCAGATTAGGGTGATAACAACTAGCAGTATTAAGCCCTGGGTAGTGGTAAATATGTAGTGATGGTAGTGGTAAATATGTAGTGATAATTGAACTACAAGGGCATGTTGCATTATAGTGGTGGATAAAATACCAAATGG
>NZ_JACXAE010000027.1 GCF_014698965.1 Iningainema tapete BLCC-T55 | reverse complement strand
GGTAGGTGTGGCGCTAGTTGACTCAGGGCATGAGCACGGTTTGAGTCATCTTGAATACCACGGGCAGCAGCGAGGGCTTGCTCTAGCAGTACCTCTGGTAGGTGTGGCGCTAGTTGACTCAGGGCATGAGCACGGTTTGAGTCATCTTGAATACCACGGGCAGCAGCGAGGGCAACAGGAAGTAACGATTTTGGTAAGTAAGGAGCTAATGCGCTCAACGCTTGTGCAAGTTGCCCAGATTCTTTTACTTGTTGAGCATATGCCAGTCCCTGTGCTGGCGTCCACAACTTTTCTTTTACCAGTGCTGCCATCAACGCTGGGGGGATATTTTTCGCCAAACTATTCAGTGAAGTTGTAATCAGAGCATAGCGGCACTGTAATGCAATTGATTGCGTTGGGTTTTCCTCAAACATCTCCTCTGCCAATTGCCAAGCGTGTGCTACATCAGTCACAAAAATGGCAGTTTGCCCTAAGCGATCGCACGCTTCATACCACCCATTACGCCCTTTCTCCGTTTCTTCCTGCAACAATGAGTGGATTTCCTCTTTTTTACCCGCTTTTTCTAAATGCCAAACAAGACGCTGATGAATATAGCCATCATCTTTCACTGTATGCCAACCATCAGTACAAGTTTTGCGATACACAGCTAACAATTCTTGATGCAAATGAGCTAAATCGCCCACGTTGTAACGCAAATAATCATATTGCAAGTCGTGTAATGTTACCAAACGTTTTGGTGCTTCGCCTGTTGTTTGCAGTAAAGCCTTGGAAGCCAACATTGTTAGCAATTTACGCCCGTCGCGCTCACGCAATTGATGAGTGTGCTGCCAAAAAGTCAAGATTGCGGCTTCAGGAACAGAAGTATCATCAGGAAAAATTGCTAGGTTTTGATAACATTCCGTATATTGGCTATTAAACTTAGTCAAGGCATCAATGCTCACTTTTAGCGCTTTATAAACGCTGTAGTCTGAATGATCTAGAAATTCCAAATCCGCTTCTTTCAATGCGTCATGCAAATCTTCCCAAGGTGTTCCATCCCGTACTTGTGCTCCACAAAGTGCTAATGCCAACGGTAAATTACCGCATTCTCGTGCCACTGCAAGCGCTGTATTTGGCAAGGTATTTACTTCTTTATTAACCCATTGTGCTAAAAGTTTTAACGCCAGCTCATCATTCAACAGATTCAGCCTATATTCTACAGCACCTTGAGCCGTCATTAAACTGGCATCACGAGTTGTAACTAGTAAACAACAGCGTTCTCCCAAAATATGAGCAAAAGCCTCAAAAGGTTCTTTTTGCCAAACATCATCTAAAACAATTAAACAGGTTTTCTGAACCAACTGTTGGCTGAGAAAAATTCTCCCTTCGTGCTCATTTGCAAAAGGCTGCGGGCGCTCTTTTAACATCATTGCTAGTTGCATTTGCAGTGATGTTACGGATGGCTCTTGTCCCACTGGTATCCAAAAAATGCCATCAGGAAATTCCTGTTGCACCTGTTGATCGTGTGCTAAATTTGTTACTAATACAGTCTTACCAAGACCACCCATGCCTTGCACTCCAACTTTGCGGGATGCTCCTGTAACTGCAATTGTCTGATTATTTCCCAAAACTTTGTTTTTTAAAGCTTGAATTTCCTGTGGTCGGGATAGAAAATTGGGTGGTAAACCAGGCACATTGTTTAATTTACCTAGAACTTTGGTAATATTAGAATAGAAGTTTGTCTCAATTTCCTCGTTCTTTAACAGAACTGGAGTTTGGCTCTCCCCATGCTTCATCATTTGAGATTTGCCAAGTTCATAGGCATTCTCCACATTCTGCCCTGCTGCTAAACCATCATAAAACGCGACAGCAAAGGCAATGCTTGCCTTATCTCCCACTGTGCGATTCATGCCAATCACATATTTGACATACTTGTTAATAGCTTTTGCTTGCTCTTGAGAATAACAAGCATTCAAAACGACACATTCAATTCCTATCTTGCCAAACGACTTAAATAAACTGGAAAGTTCATCTGCACCTAAATACGCAGCTTCTCCCGTTTCATCGTGCAAAACAATTCCATCGCTTTCTGTACCATGCCCGCAGAAATGAACGATTTGGGGGCGAAAATCCAAAATTGCTCTGTGAAAATCTCGCGCTCGCACTGCCAACTTCTGCTCTAGTTTAAACTGCTCACGGTAATTGGAGCGTCGCAATGCTTCATCAATTTCCCGCACTTCTTTATCCCACTCTAGTCGAGAGGTAGTGGTAGGATTAGCTGCCAGAATTAGAATTGTTTTGGCTTGCGGGCTGTTACTCATAAAAGAACTTGAGAACAAAGTTAGTAGTTTTGCGTTGACATAGTAGACAGAATATGAGGATGCCAGGAAATTGGCAAGAGAACTCCTATACTTAAATAGGTAAAACTAAGCTTAACTTATGCAGGAATGTCTTTTTGTAATGCTTCTGGACGAATCGAGCGATCGCTAGCAACGAGAGTTAAAAGTTGAGGAACAAAAACAATTGTACTCTTCGCAATTAAAGAAATTAATGTCCTCCAAAAGAGACGCTACGCGAACATATCATCTAACCTTTCCAATTCACTAATTTAAAGATAATTTTATGCCGAAAGCTGATGATCTTGCTGAGGTACAAAAGCTAAAATAATGTCTTCTTCGGGAATACCTTTTTCTATTAAATCTTGAGTAATACCTGATTCCATTCCATCGTACTCAACAATTACTTTTTCGCCTAATAAAGTAATATAAATTAAATTACCTCTGACTCGTTTTCCTCTATCCCAACCTACTTGCATCAAACCATATCTGTCTTGTTGTTCATCAAATACAGTGTCTAGCCTGATATTACCATGAGATGGTTTCAGACGTGAGTAGTAGGTAACTACTTGCTTGACTATTTGTCGATACTGATTTATCTTATCCATTTTGTGATCTCAACCCTTTGTAAATTTACAATAATCATTTTTAATGGTAGTTCATTAATTACAAGCTCACCTATTGGTTCACTAAAAAAATCTTCATAAAGTGTATCAGTAATAGCTAGGTATACTTCACGTCCTGGGTCTATTTTATCCAAAAGTAACCGATATAAAACATACTGTCCAATTGCTTGCTCCAAATCTTTAATTAAAGATTTAGCTCTAAAATCCTTAATTTCTACTGCGATACGGCTGTTGTTTTTTTTAGCTCCAATGAGACTACCTTGAATATTATTATTAGCAAATTTACTTGCCCCAAGGTCAACAAAAAGAAATCTCTGTCCGTAAGATATTACAAAGGGATCATCAGCTTCCGTAATTATCCAACCATCTTTAATAACTGCCTGCTTGACAATTTCATGAATTGTATCTCTTGGTGGCACTACATTTCTCCTACATAATTAGTTTAGCATTTGTTACAAAATTAAATAATTCTTAACTTAATGGAAACATTTCTACAATAACCTCTCCCGCAGTTATGTTTTAACCATATGCTTGCTTATTCTTAATCTTACTGAGATATTTTGAGGGTACTGAATACAAATTAATACTAACAAAACACACAGCTAATTTAGAGAAAAATCCATTCACGTTGATTTTTGGTGCGTTATGGCGCAGTTTATTACTAGTTAGTAATATGCGCTCTTATCACACCCTACTTCTATAATATGCGTGCGATCGCACTCTCACCCTAATCCTGGAGAGACGCTCCGGCGGAGCGTCTCTACGATTACTGATTTCTCATAGGATGATTTATGGCAACTACCAACTCGATCCGCTTTTCTCAGTTTAATGCTTCGCTGAATCGTAATTTTGAAGGTCAACTAGTAACGGATTTGTCTACTCCAGATAATACTCAAGCTAAAACTGTGGCTGAAATTATTCAGCGCAATAATCCAGATGTGCTGCTGATTAATGAGTTTGATTATGTGGAGGCTGACCCACTTTTACCTGTACAATTATTTCAGCAGAATTATCTAGCGGTCAGTCAAAATGGTGCGACTCCTGTTGAGTACCCATACGTATATATTGCACCTTCTAACACTGGTGTTGCTTCCGGATTTGATTTGGATAATAACGGTGTAGTGGTTACAACTCCCGGCGCACCCGGATATGGTGAGGATGCCTTCGGGTTTGGCAATTTCCCTGGGCAGTTCGGGATGTTACTGTTGTCTAAGTATCCTATTGATACAGAGAATGTCAGGACTTTCCAAAACTTTTTGTGGAAGGATATGCCAGATTCTCTGCTACCTACTGTTGCCCTTCCAGGTGCGGAAACACCTTGGTATTCACTAGAAGAACAAGCTGCTTTGCGCCTTTCTTCTAAAAGTCATTGGGATGTGCCTATCCTAGTCAATGGTGAAACAATTCACGCTTTGGTTAGCCATCCTACTCCACCTACTTTTGATGGTGCTGAAGATCGTAACGGTAAGCGTAATTACGATGAGATTCGTTTTTGGTCAGATTACATTACCCCAGGACAAGGTGACTATATATATGATGATAATGGCAAGCAGGGTAGTCTTGCCACTGGGTCACGTTTTGTAATTATGGGGGATCAAAATGCCGATCCTTTGGATGGTGACAGCTTCAACAATGCGATTCGTCAATTGTTGCTTAATCCTTATATTAACACCAATTCTATTCCCTCTAGCCCAGGTGGTCCTCAACAAGCAGTTTTGCAAGGTGGTGCGAATTTGAACCATCGCGGTAATCCTGCTTTTGATACCGCAGATTTTGCTGATACGGCTCCAGGAAACCTGCGGGTAGACTACGTGCTACCTTCTGCTGATTTAAAAATTCTTGATTCAGCCGTTTTTTGGCCCGAAAATACCGATCCTTTGTTTCCTTTGGTAGGTACTTTTAATCCTAGTTTACCTGGTGGTTTCCCTAGTTCGGATCATCGTTTGCTAAGGGTAGATTTGCAGATTGGCTCTACCGAAGCAGGTAATACTATCCCTCGCGTTGACTTTCAAGGAGAAACTATTTTCCCAACTGGTTTTATCCCAGAAGGTGCAGCGGGAACTGTGAATGGGTTACAAACTCAAGTGGGTGGGTTGTCTGGTGTTGCTTATGATGCGGCAAATAATGTCTTCTATGCTATCTCAGACGATCGCTCTCAATTTGCTCCTGCCCGCTTCTATACTTTTACCACTAACCCAGCTACCATCGCTTCTTCTGGTGTAACGTTTACAAATGTTACCACTCTCAAAGATGCTAATGGTAATGAGTTTTCACTCAATAGTCTCGATCCAGAAGGCATTGCCCTGACAAATAATGGTACAGTATTTATCTCTTCTGAAGGTGAAGCGAATCCTGCTGTTGGTCGTGTAACTAATCCTTTCATTAATGAATTCTCTCTCACTACAGGAGAGCAACTTAGAAGTTTACCTGTACCACGCAAGTTTCTCCCAGTTGTACAAGATACCAATGGTAATGGTATTGTGGATGCAGGAGATACTCAAGTATCGGGTATACGCAACAACTTGGCATTTGAAAGTTTGACGATTAGCCCAGATCAAAAGACTCTGTACACTGCAACTGAAAACGCTTTATTCCAAGATGGTGCGATCGCTACTCTCACGAATGGTAGCCCTTCTCGTATTCTCCAGTATAACTTAACCAGCGGACAACCAGAAAAGGAATACCTCTATATTACCGATCCAGTTGCCGCAACACCAACTTCCGGTACTGGTGACAATGGTTTAGTAGACTTGCTGGCAATTGATAACCGAGGTACACTACTATCTGTGGAACGTTCCTTCTCTGCCGGAGTAGGTAACACAATCAAAATCTACGAAGTTAGTTTGCAAGGTGCAACTGACATCAGTTTTTATGATTCTCTCAGCACTGAGCAAGCAGCTATTCAACCTGTCGAAAAACGACTGCTGCTCAATCTCAACTCCCTCAACTTACCCAATGGCACTGATAATATTGAAGGTATCGCCTTTGGTCCTCAACTACCAAATGGCAATCAGTCCATTGTATTGGTAAGCGACAATAACTTCAACCAAACTCAATTTACGCAAATTCTTGCTTTAGGTGCAGAAGTTGTTCCTACCGCAGCACCCAGAGTCGAAACCCGTCCTGATTTGTTCAATGACCCCAATTTACCACGAGATGAGCAAGCAGATGCGGATGATCCTGCTATCTACGTAAATGCCACAAATTCAGAACAAAGTCTAGTACTTACTGTAGCAAAAAATGCCGGATTACGAGTTTATGACCTTTCTGGTAATCTGTTGCAGGAAATTAACCCAGGTAATATCCGCTACAACAACATTGACTTGCAATATAACTTCGAGCTAGGCGGAACTCACACAGATATTGCCGTTGCTACAGACCGGAATAACGATAAACTAGTAATATTCAAAATCAATCCCAACCCTAGCACACCCGGTCAGTACCTAGAAGACATCACTGATAGTAGTATCGGTACGCTGTTTCAATCAGCACCATTTGAACAGCCATACTCAGCATCATCACGGAGTGCGTATGGTGTTGCCTTGTATCGTAGCCCTATAACCAATGATTACTACGTCTTTGCTAATCGCAGAGAAACCGGAGATGTAGGACAGTACAAACTAATTGATACAGGTAACGGTACAATTGGGATTGAAAGAGTGCGGGAATTCACTGTACCAACTACTGCGGGACGCGATGCCCAGTTAGAAGGTATGGTAGCAGACCAAGAACTCGGTTTCCTCTACATTGGACAAGAAGATGTAGGCATTTGGAAGTTCCAAGCAGAACCTAACGGCGGCACAACTGGCACTTTGATTGACAAAGTGAAAGACTTGGGAGGTACTTATTTAGAAGAAGATGTAGAAGGACTGACTATCTACTACGGTAAAGATGGCACAGGCTACCTGCTTACATCCAGTCAAGGTAATAACACCTTTGTTGCTTACACTCGCGAAGGTAACAACGACTTTATCGGGCGCTTTGCTGTTGGTAATAATGGACCAATAGATAGTGTACAAGAGTCTGATGGTGCAGATGTCATCAACGTTCCTCTCGGTTCCAACTTCCCGTTTGGTTTGTTCGTGACTCAAGATGGCGATAATCTTCCAGCAAGAATTGTTGATGGTGAAAACGTTAACACCAACTTTAAGCTCGTACCTTGGGAAAACATTGCCAACCTTTTTCCAAATCCTTTAGCGATCGACACTACCAGTTATAATCCTCGTAATCCTGTTGCTTTAGGTTCCAATTCCTTGGGAAGTAACAACCTCCCCCAACCTTTTGAAGTTACTCCTCCTTTGTTAGGTGACTTCAACTACAATGATGTAATTGCTTAAGGAAATCTAGAATCTTGTGGGGTGGAGAGCAGCGCTGCAGGAGGGTTTCCCTCCGTAGGCGTCTGCGGAGCATCCCTGCCCGCCCTTTGTATGCAATAGCAAAATTAACCTACAGCAAAGTCTGTATACTGCCGTAAATAAGGTGCGTGATATGCTAGAACAATATCTTGCTTTGGTACTCCACGTTCTACCAATTCATTAGCAATACCCACCTCAGTACCATCACTTTGAATCCAAATCTTGTCATCTTTAATGTCAATATGAATTAAAGAGCCATATACCCGACGACGATTACTCCATCCCGCAGAGACAACTAAGTAGCGATCTTTTTCCGCATCAAAAATTGTCTCCATGTCTACTTCACCATAGGCGGGTTTGTAACTGCTATATTTAGTTAATATTTCGCGAATATATTGCCTATATTCATCTATTTTTGCCATAAAACTATCACCTCGTTTACGCTGTCATAAACAACTAACTTCAATTGATATTCCTGAATAATCAATTGCACAAACCGACGCATGAAGAATGTATCGTAAGTTTCACTGGGAACAGCTAGGTATAACGTTCGTTCCGGATCTACTGCTTTTAGGGCAAAACGATAGTTGAGGAACTGTCCCAAAGCTGTATGGAAATCAGTAATAGCCGAGGGATTGAAAAAGGTTTTGATTTCAACTGCAATTTTTTCTTCGTCTTTTTGAGCAGCAATTAATCGTTCTGCTCCTAAATCAATATATAGGTCAACCTCAGCAAAGTTGATATGAAGCTGCTCATGGGTAATTGTCCACCCATCCTTCTCCAAAGCTGATTTTACCACATCATGAAAGGTATCTTTCGCTGCCATCAGAAGCGCTTTCAGTTTAATAATATTATACTTCAAGTCAACTTAGCCTAGATCAACCTTTGATCAAAAAGCAAGACCTAGACAACAAAAAAATGCATTAAAAACTACAAAAAGTTAATTTATACAATTTTAACAAATTTATAACCTAGTCTCAACCTTACATAGGGTGCGGTAGGGCTTACCGTAACTGTTGAATTTCTGCGACACTCAGTTCGGTTTTTTGGCTGATTGTTTCCACATCTAAAACATCAAGGAGCGATCGCGCAATTTCCAGCGCTTTTTGATGTTTACCTTAGACATCTCCAAAATAGTAATTTTCTGTGGTATAAAGGTATTAAAACCATTTTTTACCATTTAAATATGAGTGATATACTGAATTATATTGAATCGAAACCTCAAGAACGAGCGCGATTAATTGGTCTGGGATATACCGAGCTACAAATACTTATAGAAAATGCGGAAAAATTACATGATGAAAAACAATCTTTAATCGAATCAAAAAAAACTAGAATTATTAGAGGTGGCGGTGGTAGAAAACCAAAACTTTCGGTGAGAACACAAATAATTTTAACTTTGGTTTATCTCCGACATATGACCCTCCGGGTTCGCCAGTTGCCTGCGACGGGAAACCCGTCTTCAGCACTGGACTCACAACCTTTCAACTTCTTGGTATTCAATTTGGAGTCAGTGAGTCCACGGCAAATGATACATTTAATTATTGGTTTCCGTTCCACACGAGAATTGCTCCCATCAAGTTTACTTGAACAAGTTAAAAAAAAAGCTAGTGACTATGAAGTAGTAAAAGAAATACTCACAGAATATCAACTAACAGTAGATAGCTACGAACAAGTCAGGGAAAGACCCGTAGATAATGATGAGCAGAAAAAATACTACTCGGGAAAATATTGTGATCACACATTTAAAAGTCAGATAATTATTTTACCAGATGGGAGAGACATTGTTGATGTTGTGGCTGGTGAACCAGGTCCTAAAAGTGATATAACGTTGTTTCGAGAGAATCGAGATAGCTTTGCTCCCAAACAAAGATTTAAAGGAGATTTAGGTTATAAAGGGGAAGATTTAATTGAGACTCCAATCAAGAAACCAAAAAATGGAGAGTTAACAACTGAACAGAAAGAATCAAATAGAAACTTTTCAGCTAAACGGGTATTTGTTGAACACCGAATCCGCTCGGTAAAAATATTTCGAGTTGTTCAAGACAGATTTAGATTAAGTTCCCAAAAATATGAACAAGTAATTTTGACGATTTGTGGGTTAGTAAGATTACGAATTAGAGCGCTAATTTTACCAACTGAAATACATCCAATTTTATCAACATAAAATTAACGCACATAACTATACTTTTTTATCTTATTAGCAACAATAAATATCTCTAACCCCTATTATACCGTGTAGGCTAGCTAATGTGCCTCACTTGTATTTGTAGATTATAAACTAGTCACAGAGCGGTTTTACAGTTCTCGGAGATGTCTCTTCTTCTCGTCCTTCTTCTCGTCCCTTAGCTTCTCCGTCCAAACGCGCCTTGAGAATAGCATTGCGACTATCATGTAAAAACATTTCCCGTTTTTCTAACACTTCTAACTCTTTTTTACTGAGCTTACTTTGTTTTGCTACTTCAAATGCTTGGTGAATTGCTGGTACTTCATCCATAGTTGGTGGCACTTATTTGAGTTTATTTGCTGACTTAAGAAAGTACAGCCATTTATCAGTTAGTGTTTCTAGTTCGTTCAGTTCTTTTTTAAATTTGGGTAGCTCTACAAACACCAGTTCAATATCATCAGTCTGTTATATATTCAGTAATAATACTAAATAAACTCATATTAAGTTTTTAATTATACTTAAAGTTTTGCAGGTTCCCGACTTCTTTAAGAAGTCGGGGATCTACTTGACGCAGAGCGAAAAACGTAAAACGCGCTACGCAACAACCCCTATACGCAAAAATATGATCAAATATTGATAATCATTTGTATTAATGAGCCTTTAACTGTATACTCTCAAGTAAATCGACGATACTTGCCAACTATTGGCAATAATTGCACCATCTTGATGGTGCTGGGGAATGGGGTACACTCGCTTCCAAAGAAATAACAAGCGCATTTACTATGAGAGCTAAACAAATACGGGATATTACATTCTACTTACACCGCTACCTGGGCTTAGTCGTAGGACTGGTGCTGATTATCATCGGGTTAACTGGCAGTTTGCTGGTATTTGAGAAGGAAATCAGTCAATTTCTCGTCACTCAGCAGTTTGGTCAAGTGAGCGTGGGGCAGCAGCGCGTTCCGGTAGAATCGGTACTAGATACTGTCAAAACTGCCTATGCATCACAACCTGATTTAAAACTGCTAGGCATCAACACCGTTGGAGATGCCCAAACTCCCTATCGAGTCTTACTACAATCTCCCAATGAACAACGAACGGAAGTTTTTGTTAACCCTTACACAGGTAAGATTATGGGTTCTCAAGTGTGGGATACTTCAGAGATTGGGTTGATATTCAAACTCCACTACCAACTTCTCGCAGGTAAAGTTGGAGAAGTCATTGCCGGGATTGTGGCTTTTGTGCTGTTGATTCTTAGCATTACAGGGATTGTTTTATGGCCTGGTTGGCGAAAGTTGATTGCAGGTTTCAAAATTAAATGGGATGCACATCCCAAGCGAGTTAACTTTGATGTTCATAAACTCATCGGCGCGATCGCAGCTGTATTCTTGACTATGATTGCCTTCACTGGCGTTTGCTGGAATTTTTGGGAATTCTCTAAGCCTGCGATCCACGTTGCTACCCTAACTCCTATTCTACCCTATCCAGTGTCTCAACCGATAGAGGGCAAGTCATCGTTGGGACTAAGCGAAATTCTTCAAAAAGCTGATGCTGCCATACCTGGTGCTGTCACCACTTATATCCGCCTACCATTGACAAAAGAAGGAGTGTTTAGGATCGGCAAAAAACAGCCTCAAGAAACAAATGAGTACGGTTACTCTCAAGTTTATCTCGATCAGTATACAGGCAAAGTGGTGCAACTGAAAAATGGCTTAGAACCATCACGGGCTGACCGAATTTTCCAAACCTTTGGACCAATACACTTTGGTACTTTTTGGGGATTGCCATCTCGCATTTTCTATGTATTTGTCGGACTTACACCGCTCATTCTATTCATCACTGGCTTTGTAATGTGGTGGTATCGCTACCGAGGTAAATCTGTCCAACGCAAACCTGCAATAGAACTTTCCGCCCAGCGTCGAGAGCAAACATGAATTCTTGACAATTATTTGCATGAATTTGCTTTTAACTGTAAACTACTCTCAAGTAAATAAATTAGTGATACTCACTAAATAATTGCAACAATTCCGGCGGAGCGATCGCATGGGGGAATGAGTGATTCCGATTAACTCATTCCTCCATCTTGGCGACTCCAGCGGCGGTAATGTGGTGTGGAGGAAACAAATGAAAGGGCAACTACAAAAAGTTCTGTTACTAGTCGGATCGGTTTGGGTATTGAGTCCAAATCCTGTTTTTGGGCAAGAAGTACGTTCTCTCGCACCAAATAAACACATTCGCCGATTGAGTGAAATACAACGTCCAATTGCCAGCGCTAGATTGTTAGTGCAGTCGCCCACACCTGAAATCGTGTCAGTTACAGGCGTCAAAGCAAATCCCACTAACAAAGGTGTGGAGATAATTTTACAGACAGCCAAAGGCTCACAATTACAAATTGCAAATCGCAGTACAGGTAATAGCTTTATCGCTGACATCACCAACGCGCAACTACGTTTACCTTCAGGCAATACATTCATATTCCGCTCCGAACAACCTATCGCGGGAATTACTGAGATAACTGTAATCAATTCTAACGCCAATACTATCCAAGTGAGGGTGACAGGTGAAGCTACTATACCAGTGGTAGAGCTGTTTGACAGTCCAGATGAAGGTTTAATTTTTAGCGTTGCAAGTACTGCACCCGCAAAGCCGCAACCGCAACCTCAAACACAACCACAGCCTGAACAAGATCAACCAGAGAGTCAAACCCAGCCAAAACCATCAGCTTCTGGTGATGAACCGATTGAGTTGGTAGTGACGGGAGAGCTTGACGCTTACCGTGTAACGAACGCGACAACTGCGACTAAAACCGATACCCCCATCCGCGATATTCCCGCTTCAATTCAAGTGATTCCCCGACAAGTACTAGAGGATCAAAAAGCTGTCAATTTGATTGATGCGATCCGTAATGTGAGTGGTGTTTCGTTAGGAGCTACTGGTGGTTTAACTTCGTTTCCCAACCAATTTACAATTCGAGGCTTTACAACTGGTAGCTTAAACGGTAGTAATTATGTTAATGGTCTGAGGCTAAGGGGTCGTTTATTTTCGGAAACTGCTAACATTGAACAAGTAGAAGTTCTTAAAGGTCCAGCTTCAGTGCTTTACGGACAAGCTGAACCCGGTGGAATTATTAATACTACAACTAAGCAACCGCTAGCAGCTCCCTACTATGCTGCTGAATTGACAGTTGGTAGCTATGATTTTTATCGCCCTGCAATTGATATTTCTGGTCCTTTAAATACAGATAAAACTGCACGATACCGATTGAATGCAGCTTATCGCACATCTGGTAGTTTTGTTGATTTCGTTGATGCTGAACGGATTGCGATCGCGCCTGTATTCAGTTTTGACTTAGGCAAAAATACAACTCTAACACTTGAAGCTGATTATCAGCGCAGTTCCATACCAGACTATGATGGCTTACCTGCGGTAGGCACTGTATTACCAAATCCCTTTGGGCGTGTGCCAAAATCTAGATTTATAGACGACCCAAAGTTAGAGAACCAGAGATACAACGATACCCTTGTTGGTTATCGTTTACAACACAAGTTTAGTGACAATTGGTCAGTGCGTAATGCATTCAATGCAGAAATCTTTGATGTTGATGAAGATATTATTTCTCCTGCTCTTGCAGCTGATAACAGAACTGTAACACGCACGGCATTTCGGGGAACAACAGATGCACAATACTACACTTTACAAACCGATTTAATCGGCAAGGTCACAACTGGTAGTATCAAGCATGATCTCCTATTTGGTTTTGACTTGTTTTGGGCATCCTCTGAGACTATAAGACGCACTACCACCTTACCATCGCTCAACTTATTCAATCCAATTTATGAAAGATCCCCAGTCCAGTTTATTACCAAGAGTACTGACATTTTTGATCGACAAAATATCATTGGCGTTTATGCCCAAAACTTAATCTCATTAACAGATAACCTAAAAATTCTCTTAGGCGGACGCTTTGATTGGGTAGATCAATCGCAGGATAACAGGCTAAGGCTAACCAACACAACAGTCAAGCAAAACGACTCAGCTTTCAGTCCTCGTGTTGGAATTATCTATCAACCAATTAAGCCTGTTTCCTTGTATGCTAGTTACAGTCGCTCATTTTTGCCAGCAGGTTTATTTACTATCAATGCCGACAATACACCGTTTAAGCCAACCAAGGGTGAACAATATGAAGTGGGTGTCAAAACAGAGTTTCTGGATGGCAGACTTTCAGCGACAATAGCTGCTTACCAAATCACTAAGCAAAACATTGTTGTACCCGATCCTACTCCTGGTAGATCCAACTTGAGCATCCAAATAGGCGAACAGCAAAGTAAAGGGATTGAATTAGATATAGTCGGTCAACCAATACCAGGGTTAAATTTGATTGCCACCTATAGCTACACTGATGCAGAATTCACTCAAGATACTAGACCCAATTTCCAGGGAAATCAACCGAACAACGTGCCAAGACATAGTGCAAGTTTATGGGCTACATATGAAATTCAAAGTGGAGGTTTGAAGGGTTTGGGTTTTGGTGGAGGGTTATTTTTTGTTGGTGACAGAAAGGGAGATTTGGCAAATACATTCACATTACCTAGTTATGTGCGAACCGATACGACGATTTTTTACCGTCGTAACAATTGGCGAGTGGGGCTGAATTTTAAGAACCTTTTTGATTTGGACTATTTTGAGAGCGCTCGCGATCGAAATGCAGTGTTTTATGGTGAACCGTTTACAGTTCTAGGGACTTTTTCGGTGAGTTTTTGATTTTGCTGCTTTTTGTATATCAAGAAGCGATCGCACAATTGAAGAGAAACTAATATTTACCGAGCCGAATCAAAAACCTGCTGTGCAGTCAGTTTGAGGTTAGGGAAGGTGGGAGAAATGATTGAGTCATTACCTGTAAATTTGGTCACTTGGTACTCATTTCCCATCAGCAATGGGCAGTGAGCGATCGCTCTATTGACATTGTAGTTTAAATTTTTTATTTCTTGAACCACCTCAGCAATTTTACTGAAATATTATTCATATAAATTTATATTTACACGCTTTTTACTTGGTTAGCTAAGCTGTGAGCTACTTAGAGCAAATGTTATGTAAAATTTTTTCAAAAAAAGCTGATCTTTGTTGTTAACTCATGAAAATTACATGCGATTTTTGGGAACGATGTAAATGTAAGACTTTAGTACTGGTAAGTAACCAGATATGAAAAATACAAGCATTCTTTTTGTTGATTCTTCTGTAAGTTTCTACGAAATTTTACTGAAATTTGTTGTAACAGGTATTGAGGCTATTGTTCTTGAACCTGAAAAAAATGGAGTAGCACAAATTACTCAGATACTATCAGAGCGCAGTGGAGTAGAAAGTATCCATATTGTCTCTCACGGCTCTCCAGGAACCCTCTATCTGGGCAACAGCGAACTCAGCCTCAGTACTCTAGAAGGCTATGCAGAACAACTACAAACCTGGTTCCCCCCCACTCCCTCTCTCCCCCACTCCCCCTCCCTCCTCCTCTACGGTTGTAACGTCGCTGCAGGTGACGCTGGGGCAGAATTTATCGCTAAGTTACACCAACTGACTGGAGCAAATATTGCCGCCTCTACCACCAAAACGGGTAACGCTGCATTAGGTGGTAACTGGGACTTAGAAGTCACAGTTGGATCGGCAGTTGGAGGAGTTCAAACCCTGGCATTCCAGCAAGAAGCCCTTGCTGCATATCCTGGAGTACTTGCTGCACCCATCCTCGATAGTACTAAGGAAATTAAGCTTGGAGATATAAGCAAAAATACTGGCGCACCAGCAGGGGCGGTTGGAACTCTAGTTTCTTCTCTAGTCAGCCTAAGTACTAACGTCACTGACTCAGATAGTACAGACACGGGAATTGCAATTACTAGTGTAGACATCTCCAACGGCACTTTGTACTACAGTGTTGATGATGGCAGCAATTGGCTCGATATATCAGAAGTGGGGGTAAGCGACGCTCAAGCCTTGCAGCTGGCGGCTGATGCTTTAACCCGCGTGTACTTCCAGCCGAATACCGACTACACGGGCACTGTCAGCAACCTCATTACCTTCCGTGCTTGGGACCAAAGTACTGGCTTTAATGGTCTATTAGCCGATACCACTACTAACGGGGACTCTACTGCTTTTAGTAGTATGACTGATACTGTGGCAATTAGCGTCAACACTTCTCCCGTCCTCGATAACAGCGTTGATGTCAAACTTGGAGATGTGAGCAAAAATGCTCTTGCACCTGTTGATGGTCAAGTAGTTGGTACTTTAGTTTCGCAACTAGTCAAGCTTACGGATGGTGCTAACGTCATAGATCCAGACACTGGCGCAATGACTGGTATTGCCATCACTGGCATCAGCAGTAGTGGTAGTTTATTCTACAGCATCAACGATGGTGCTAACTGGACAAAACTAATCAATGTTTCTCAAACCAGCGCTTTAGTGCTAGCGGCTGACAGCATGACCCGCTTGTACTTCCAGCCCACAGCCGATTACACGGGCATTGTCAGTGATGTCATTACCTTCCATGCTTGGGATCAAACTACTGGCACTAACGGTCAGATGACGGACACTACCGTAGCTGGCGTTACTGCTTTTAGTAGTGCGACTGATACTGCGGCAATTATCGTCAACACTGCACCCGTCCTCGACAGCAGCATTGAAGTCAAGCTAGGGGATGTGAGCAAAAATACTCTTGCACCTACTGATGGTCAGCCAGCTGGTACTCTCGTGTCAGAACTAGTCAAGCTCATGGTTACAGGTGCTAACGTCACCGACCCTGACATGGGAGCAATGACCGGAATTGCCATTACTAGTATCAACATCACCGACGGTAGTTTGTTCTACAGCATCAACGATGGCGCCAACTGGACACCACTGACCAATGTTTCTCAAACCAGCGCTCTACTGCTAGCGGCTGATGGCATGACTCGCTTGTACTTCCAGCCGAATACCGACTACACAGGCACTATCAGCGACCTGATCACTTTCCATGCTTGGGATCAAACTACTGGCACTAACGGAAAAATGCTCGACACCACCGTAGCTGGTGTTACAGCTTTTAGTAGTACGACTGATACTGCGGCAATTAGCGTCAACACTGCTCCAGTTCTCGACAACACAATAGATGTCAAGCTTGGAGAAGTGAACAAAAATGCTACTGCACCTGTTGATGGTCAGCAAGTTGGCATTCTGATTTCAGAACTAGTCAAGCTTACAGGAACAGGTACAGATGCCAACGTCACTGACCCTGACACTGGAGCAATGACCGGGATTGCCATCACAACTTTTGATAGCAACAACGGTAGTTTATTCTACAGCATTAACGATGGTGCTAACTGGACAAAACTCACCAGCGTTTCTCAAACCAGCGCTCTACTGCTAGCAGCTGATGGCATAACTCGCTTGTACTTCCAGCCCACAGCTAACTACACAGGCACTATCAGCGACCTGATCACTTTCCATGCTTGGGATCAAACTACTGGCATGAACGGTAAAATGACGGACACTACCGTAGCTAGTGTTACTGCTTTTAGTAGTGCGACTGATACTGCGGCAATTACTGTTAAGGACGTTACCACCCCCAACACTGCACCCACTCTCAACAGCAGCGTTGATGTCAAGCTTAAGGAAGTAAATAAAAATGCCACTGCACCTGTTGATGGTCAGCAAGTTGGTACTCTAGTTTCGGAACTAGTCAAGCTTACAGGTACAGGTGCTAACGTCACAGATCCAGACACTGGAGCAATGACTGGGATTGCGATCACTGGCATTAGTACCAACGGTGATTTGTTCTATAGCATCAACGATGGTGCTAACTGGACAAAACTGACCAGTGTTTCTCAAACCAGTGCCCTGCTGCTAGCGGCTAATACTAGTACACGTTTATACTTCCAACCCACAGCTAATTATACAGGTACTGTCAGCGATGTCATTACCTTTAGTGCTTGGGATCAAACTACTGGCACTAACGGTCAGACTGGAGTGGACACCACAGTAAGTGGCATGACAACTTTTAGTACTGCTACTGACGTTGCGGCAATTACTGTCAAAGAAGCTACTACCAATACTGCTCCCACTTTCAAAGACACCGAAGTTAAATTCAAAGCGATTAGCAAAAATGCAGGGGAAGCGAAGGGGACTGTTGGTACTCTAGTTTCAGACTTAGTTAAGTTAGGTGTTCACATTACCGATTCTGACCCTAACTCACTCACTGGTATTGCTATCACTAATACCAATACCACCAACGGTAGTTTGTTCTATAGCCTCGACGATGGTAAAGAGTGGAAAACATTATCTGTATCTCAAAATAGTGCCTTTTTATTAGCTGCCAATCTCTCTACCCGCATTTACTTCCAGCCCAAAGCAAGCTTCAACGGCAAGATTAGTGACGCGATCACTTTCCGTGCTTGGGATCAAACCGTTGGCAACAACGGCTCAACTTTTGATGCCACTAACGGTTTCACTGATGCATTCAGTAACGTTACTAAAACTGCTTTCATTAGTGTTAACACCACTCCAACGCTCAGCAACATCACAGTTAACCTCAACGCTATTGACAAAGGCGCAGGCGTACCTAAAGGACAAGTTGGTACTTTAATTTCCTCCATCGTTAGTAAAGGTGGTAACGTCACTGACGACGACACTGACGCACTGACTGGTATCGCCATCACTAGTCTTGATACCACTAAAGGTAGTTGGTTCTACAGCATCAACAACGGCACGGAGTGGAAGGCACTAACTTCTGTATCCATAACTAACGCCCTCTTACTCGCATCTGATACCTCTACCCGTATCTACTTCCAGCCTAACGCTAACTTCAGCGGAGATCTTGGTAGTGCTATTTCCTTCCGTGCTTGGGATCAAACCATTGGTAGCAATGGCTTGACTTTCGACACCACCGACAGTTTCACCAATGCCTTTAGTAGTGTGACTGGCAGTGCTGCACTTACCGTCAAAAATATCATTAATGACGATGATGACGATGACGATGACGATGACGATGATGATGATGATGACGATAATGACGACAAAGGCAATACTAACAACACTGGCAAAACTGGTTTCTCCCTCAAAGTGAAATCTAAAAATATTTTCCAATTTGAAGGGGACTCAAATAGCAGTAGCAGTGACAAAGTAAAAATCAAAATCTCCTTGTCTCAAACCAGTTCTAATTTTGTGAATGAACTGGGTGTGTGTGTCGTTGACGACGATGAAGGCAAAATTAACGGTATTGCCCCTGGTGCACAAGGTTACGTCCAAGCAGCAATGGCAAGAGCCAAGGTAATTTTCTCATCAATTGCTAACCTTCCCAGTGGGTTTGATACTGACTTGTCAAGTGTACTTGAGTTTAGCTCACAAACACGCTTGCGATTCTTCTTGGTGAAGAATAGTACAGTTGATGCAGTTGTAGGTGGTTCAAACGCAGAAGTACTCTTTGCTGACGCCTCGCAAGATGTGATCGATAAGGGTAACGGAGAGTTCTCTTTAGCTTGGAAAACTAGTAGTAACATTTCTGTTTCTCAAGATTTTACTGTCAGCCTAAAAACAACAAATGAAGCTGCACCTCTAGGTACAGCTCTTCAAGGAACTTCTCAAGGAGAATTACTTGATTTCCGCACGGTGACAAGTCAGGTAAAAGCTGAATTTACCGTTAACAGAGAAGCCGCATACAACAATTGCATTGGTTTCTATAAGATTGCTGATATCAATGGTGGTATCGATATCGATGGTGATGGTAAAGCTGACTTGCGTCCAGGGGAAGCTGGCTATGCTCAAGCTGCAGTACGCGATCGCCTGACGGGAATGGAGTTGAAAGTGGGCAACCAAACTACGGCTACTTTCAGTGGAACTTTCGCTGCTGGTTCACTTTTTGCCCCATTTTTGATTGCTAACGGCAGTGCAGAAGATTTTCTTTCTGGGAAAGGGAATAAAGATCTTGATGTGAAGTTCACATTTTTAGGTGCAAACTCAGGTAACGTTGACCATGTTCGTCTTCTGGGCAATAACTGCTTTGGCTTTGAAGACATGCCTAACGGTGGTGATATGGACTACAACGATATCACTGTCAAAATGAAGTTTAGTGTTGGATAGGTTGTAGTTCGGGCATATACCCTATCTACAGCTACCAAAAATCACATTGATCGCCGTCTGCCATCGCTTCTAAGGAGGTGCTATCCTCCTTAGACTCTTTTGATTTAACTTCTCTAATTTGCAATTGAGTACCCTGCCATTGACTACCATTTAAATCAGATATGGCTAACTTTTCATAAGCCTTGACAGACATTTCGACAAAAGCAAATCTAAGTCCTGTGTCTGTCTGCCAGTCTTTGGCAAGAAATATATGTTTAACAGTGCCATACTCTTCTAGCAATTCCACAACGTTTGCTGGAGTAGCTTCTTGGGGCAAGTTCTGAATTAAAAGTGTCATATAATATTGTTCCTTTTAACTTATTACTTAGAAGGAGGTAGGTGTGGGGCGTTGTTGGTAGCAAGACGTGATAACAAATCGTGAAGAGTTTGCTGTTCGGTAGGAGTCAGTGCGCCGAAGAAGTGTTTTGTCGCCGCGATTGATACTTTCTCTGCTTCTTGAAGACGTTGCAAACCAGCTTCTAAAATATGTACCTCAAAAGCGCGGCGATCGCATCGATGAGGTTGTCTTTCTATCAAACCCTGGCTTTCCAGTTCATTTAAAAGAGTAACCATTGTGGCTTTATCCACACGGAGTTTATCACTCAATCTTGCTTGTACGATTGGACCTTCTGACGCTAGTAACTGTAGAATCACAACTTGATTTGGGCGCAATCCCAGCGGTGCTACGGTGTTGGTAAAAAACTGTTCACCCAAGTCTGCCACCCAGTGCAGTACGAAACCCGTCCAACAGCTCAGACATGAAGGCAGGGGTTCCCAATCCACAGAGGCACTTTGATTACTTGCCGTACTCGACGATGCACTTGAACTAGTGGGACGATGAGAAATTTTTCTTTTCATATCTTCGCCAAACGTTTGTTACACTAATGTTATCACAATAAACGTTTTTTCAGCAAATGATTTCCTCAAAATCTCAACTTTATACGGGAAAACAGCCTCCAGAGGCGTTGGTGATAGGAGAGAATTATTAAAACAGTAAAAAACTATAATAAAATCTAAAAAAAAATCAATTACACAATCTTAACTAACTCGTAATAAGTCTCTACTTTTTCTTACCATATTGTTTGAGACAATTTATTCCAGTGGGCAATGTAGATTTTTTCTGCATTGCCCACTTTTACAGAAGTAGAGGGCAAAATCCATGTATAATAATTCACATAATTAAATAATATAGTGGAGAAACCCAGTTTCCCCATATTGACAAAACGAATTTTTTACAAAAATAAACATTATTAGTTTAGGTTGGTCTACCAAGTTCAAGAACCAAAAACCAAAATCGTTATGACTTATCTCCAGAGTACTGTCCCAGAATTCATAGCCAACCTGGAAGGATTTGACAAATTACCAACATCGGTAATTACTAATCTATCAGAAAAAGTGCAAGCGTGGCGCTACCGCATCGGTCAGAAGATCCTTGGCAAAGAAAGAATGTCTGATCAAGTGGTAATTATCTATGAAGGGAAGGCTCGCTTATTAGGATACGATCCCCGCACAAAAATGCCAATTACCCTACAATTGCTAGAACCAGGAGCAATTATCGGCGAAATTAGCTTGTTAAGGGAGGTAGCTTGCGAGACAGTAATAGCATCCACAGAAATGACATGTTTAACGATCAGTGCGGCAGAGTATTTACGCTTATTAGACTATCCTGAGTTTGCGGCGGTGCGGAAAAACTGTACTCATATAGTAGAGGTATTTGATATACTCAGTGTACAGGTAGAACAGCAAGCAAAAGCAGGGATAGAACTTAAAGAATTCACTCAACACGCCTTAACAGAAGCGAAGGTACATTACATACCACCAGGAAGAACCAAGTTCAACAAACTTGATAGTGAAAGTATATGGTTTGTCAGTGGTGGGAAAAATCTCACCAACTTCTCGGTGGGAGAGCGATTGCAATCAATAGATGGAGAAGGAGCGATCGAAGCAAAGGGAACTTTGCGGCTAGTAGGATTACGTCCGTGGGATTTATCACTACTAGATCAAACACAACCGCAAGTACAAGATAGCATCCCCAGGGGAGTTGAAGATGAAATTCCCTACGCACCAGAACTACCACCAGAATCAACAACACCCAAGAGTAGAAAGTCAAAAACATATCCATTCTATGGCGGGAAGGGACAATTAAATGAAGCGATCGCCTGTTTCCAAATGCTATCAAAGCACTTGTCCATGCCCTTTCGCAAAGATGTAATTCGTCGCATTTTAACCGATCAATTTAAACGCCAAGGAAGCATATCATTTCAACTTTGTGCCTACCTAACAGAGTTAATCGGACTAAGAGCGCAATTAGTAGATATACCCGCCTCAGCAGTAACCCGCATTCCTACACCAGCACTAATTCGTTACGCAGGTAGCTATGCAGTTTTATACGAAGCGCAAGCAAACTCTGTAGTAGTGGGTGTACCAACAAAAGGAATAGTACGTTGTAAACCTGCTGAATTAAGCGGCAAACTAGAGGTAGAGGAAAGCAGCTATCCGCCTCAAGTCAGAGTCTTACTAATTTCTATTACTAGCGCAACACCTCAGCGCCGCTTTGGAGTTCAATGGTTTACTCCCTATTTGTCCCGCTACCGCCGAGTACTCATAGAAGTATTTATCGCTTCCTTTTTCGTACAGTTAGCAGCCCTAGCAAATCCACTAGTAATCCAGTTAATTATCGACAAAGTAATTGCTCAAAATAGTATCAGTACACTGCATGTGTTGGGAGCTTTACTATTAGTAGTAGGGCTATTTGAAGCAGTATTAAGTACACTACGGACTTACCTATTTGTCGATACCACCAACCGCATTGACATGGGGTTAGGTTCAGAAATCATCGATCACTTGCTGCGGTTACCACTACGCTATTTTGAACGCCGCCCTGTAGGGGAACTATCCACACGGATTAACGAATTAGAAAACATCCGCCAATTCCTCACAGGCACAGCATTAACAGTGGGGTTAGATGCATTATTCTCGGTAGTTTATATCGTCGTAATGCTATTTTACAGTTGGCAACTTACCCTAGTTGGTTTAGGCACAATCCCCATCTTTGTCCTCCTCACCTTAATAGCATCTCCTACAGTTAGTAAACAGTTACGCAACAAAGCAGAACGTAACTCCGACACTCAATCTTATTTAGTTGAAGTAATGTCGGGGATTCAAACAGTAAAAGCGCAAAATATTGAATTACGCGCTCGTTTTTCCTGGCAAGAGCGTTATGCTCGTTATGTAGCGGCTGGTTTTAAAACAGTCATAACCTCCACCCTGGCTAGTTCGACTAGTAGCTTTCTCAATAAACTCAGTAGTTTGCTAGTTTTATGGGTAGGAGCATATTTAGTACTCCAAGGAGAATTAACATTAGGGGAATTAATCGCCTTTAGAATTATCTCAGGTTACGTTACTAGCCCCATATTACGCCTAGCACAAATTTGGCAAAGCTTCCAAGAAACAGCTTTGTCTTTGGAACGTTTAAGTGATATTGTTGACACACCGCAAGAAGCCGAGAAAGATCGCCAAAATATTCCCTTACCCCCAATTGAGGGAACAGTGAAATATGAAAATATTTCCTTCCGATTTGCGACAAATGGTCCCTTGCAACTGTGTAATATCAATCTCGAATTTTCCGCCGGGACATTTGTCGCCGTAGTCGGACAAAGTGGTTCAGGAAAAAGTACGTTGGTGAAGTTGCTACTCAGACTTTATGAACCAGAGGCAGGCAGAATCTTCGTAGATGGTTATGATATTACCAAAATAGAACTTTATTCCCTACGCAGACAGGTTGGTGTAGTTCCGCAAGATACACTGTTATTTGATGGCACAGTTCAAGAAAACATTGCACTTACCAATCCCGATGCCAGCACAGAGGAAATTATTGAAGCGGCAAAAATTGGAGCGGCTCATGAATTTATTATGAATTTACCCAACGGATATAATACGCGAGTGGGTGAAAGAGGTGCTGGACTTTCCGGGGGACAAAAACAAAGAATTGCCATAGCTCGTTCGGTTTTACAAAAACCAAAATTGTTAGTTTTAGATGAAGCAACTAGCGCTCTAGATTACCCTACAGAAAGACAAGTTTGTTTGAATTTAGCCAAGGCATTCAAGGGTAGCACAGTATTTTTTATTACCCACCGTCTGAACACGATCAAAAATGCAGATGTTATCGTTGTTATGGAAGCAGGTAAGGTGATCGAACAAGGAAGCCATGACGATTTAATGGCTCTTAAAGGTCACTATTACTACCTATACAATCAACAAGAAGCGAAGCTGTAAAGGAATGGCTAATAGCTAATAGCTAATCGTTACAATTAGCTATTAGCAATTCTCAATCTAAAATCAATCTAAAATCCAAAATTCTTATGACTCTACTAAATGGACATCTTAACGGCAATAATAGCAATGGTAAGCATCAAGCCAGTAAACAAGACTCGCAGGTACTAACTGCTGAATCTAAAGCTCCTAAAAAATCATCATTTAACGAGTTCAATCACTCATTGGAGCAGTCTGTTGTACTGCGTCAATCTCCAGTTTGGTCACGGGCAATTCTAGTAACATTGATGATGTTAGCTTGTTTTGGCATTGCTTGGGCATGTGTAGCTAAAATTGAGCAAGTTATTCCCGCACAAGGTCAATTAAAGCCAGAAGGAACAGTCAAAGAAATTCAGGCTCCTGTAAATGGAGTAGTGAAAGCAGTTTATGTTAAAGATGGACAACAGGTCAAACCAGGAGATTTACTGATACTTTTTGATTCTACGGCTACCACAGCTGAACTAGATTCTTTAAAGAAAATTCGTGCAGCAGTAATTCAAGAAAACCAAATTTACCGTCGTTTAATGGAAGCGGGATCTGGGTTAGCAGCTGAAGTGGAGTTTTTGCGCGGTAACTTATCAAAAGAAGCAGCTTTTCTCTTAAAAAGTCGGGCGGCGGTAATTGCCGACAACAGTTTGTTACGGACTCAATTAAAAAACTCTGCTCCGGGGGCTGATTTAGGATCTGATGAAAGAGATCGTTTACAAGCAGCAAAGAAAGAGTCAGATTCACGCTCGGCAGCAGCTCGGTTACAAGTTGAACAATCGCGGAAAAAACTGACACAAAATCAAGTTCAAATCGGCGCAAGCAAAGCTAGTTTGGCGATTGAACAGCAGATTATGAATAAGATGAAAATATTAGCAGAAGAAGGTGCGATCGCACAACTTCAGTATCTTCAACAAAAACAAAAAGTTCAAGAAATCGCCGCGCAAATTGCCTCATTAACTGAAGAAGGACAACGGATACAATATGAAATTCAGCAAGGACAACAACAGGCAAACAACACTGTAGCTGTTTCTGATAAAACTGTACTAGATAAAATAGCTGATAACAAACAGCGTATAGCTGAAATCGACAGTCAATTAAGTAGAATTTTGATAGATAACGAAAAGCAACTGACGGAAATTAACAGTAAAATTGCGCAAAGCCAGATGAATGTCAAATATCAGGCACTTCGCGCTCCTGTCGCTGGAACAATTTTCGATTTACAAGCAAAAAATCCTGGTTTTGTAGCTAATACCACTCAAAAACTACTCCAAATAGTACCAACAGATAGCTACATTGCTGAGACTTTTGTTACCAACAAAGACATTGGTTTTGTGAGGGAAGGAATGAAAGTTGATGTGAGAGTTGACTCCTTTCCTTATAGCGAATTTGGAGATATTAAAGGAGAAGTAGTTTCGGTAGCTTCAGATGCTTTACCTCCAGATCAAACACATCAGTATTATCGTTTCCCAGTCAGAGTCCGTTTGGATAAACAACAATTAAATATTAAGGGTAGAGATATTTCCTTACAATCGGGTATGTCGATTACCGCCAACATTAAAGTCCGCGAGGAACGAACTGTGATGAGCCTATTTACTGATATGTTCACTCAGCAAGTTGATAGTCTCAAACAAGTACGCTAGGATTTAATATTTTGTGGGGTGCGTTAAATGAGATCTTGCACCTCACCGTGAGTAAGCCTTGAACTCAAGTTCAAGGCTGAAAGCTAAAGTCCGTTAAAACGGACTGAAAGATTTATTTAGTCAGATCTTCTGACTTGAGCTTTAAGCCAAGAAATAAATTTCTTGGGCATCATATCATCATCATAAAGTATTCTCAATTCAAAATGTTTAGACCCCAACCCATTGAACCTCAACCCGGACAAGAATCAGTCTGGGACTATCCTCGTCCACCCAGACTTGAAGACACGAACAAACATATTCAAATCATCTTTAACGGTGTCACTATTGCTGATACCAAAGCTGCAAAACGTGTTTTAGAAACCAGTCATCCACCTGGTTATTACATCCCACCAGCAGATATCAAGATAGAATACTTAATTCAAGTACCGCAATCAAGTTTTTGCGAGTGGAAAGGACGTGCTGGTTATTACACAATCCGCGTTGGTGACAAAGAAGCTCAAAATGCTGCATGGTACTATCCTGTGCCTACACCAGCCTTTGCATCTCTTAAAGACTATGTAGCTTTTTATGCTCATATGATGGATGCTTGCTACGTGGATGGCGAAAAAGTCCAACCTCAACCAGGAAACTTCTACGGTGGTTGGATTACCAGTGATGTCGTTGGTCCGTTTAAAGGTATTCCAGGTAGTTGGGGCTGGTAGAAGCCCGACTTCGCATTCATTTGTCGGGCTTCTTTGGTGTGTGATTTTTGTGGATAAAGTACTTGCTTTGCACTTCAAGATATGCAATTATGTCTTCATTTACCAATTTAATACTTTAACACTACCGAGTAACCGTATTTTATGATTGGTAGGGGTACAACACCTGTTATGCCTCTAAGAGCAACCTATGCACACTTAACCAGGAGTCAGACAAATGAATCAACGCAAGCTAAGAAGAATTGGTCGGCGCGAATTTGTAGGAACTGCAGTTGCAACTACACTATTGAGTGCAGCAAGTTCTCAGCTTCCCGCTTTTTCTGCGAGACAAAAGCGTCCGAATGTACTGTTCATTTTGACAGATGATTTAGGCTGGGGCGATATCGGTATTTATGGACAGGAATATCAAACGCCAAATTTAGACCAGTTGGCAAGGGAGGGAACGCGATTCACCAACGCCTACTCAGCGCAAACCGTTTGCACGCCAACACGAATCGGCTTCTTCACTGGTCGGTATCCAGCACGACTGCCAGTTGGTCTTCAAGAACCTTTAGCTAATTCACGACAAATTGGTGATAGTGTGGGGCTGCCACCGGAGGTGCCAACAATTGCTTCCTTATTAAAAGCTAATGGTTATGAAACAGCATTAGTTGGTAAGTGGCATAGCGGCTATCTGCCTACATACGGTCCCCTCAAGAGTGGGTATGATGAATTCTTTGGCAACTACAGTGGCGCAATTGATTACTTTACTCATAAGGATGGAAGTGGAACTCCTGATTTTTATGAAGGTGAGGAGCCTGTAGAAATTTCTGGCTATGCGACAGACTTATATACTGAGCGTGCCATTGAGTTCATTACAAGAGAGCGCGATCGCCCATTTTACTTAAGCCTTCACTACAATGCACCTCATTGGCCTTGGGAAGGACCAGAAGATGAGGAATTAAGTAGAACTTTTTACAACGTGAATAATTTCACTGCAGGAGGCTCAAGGCAAACCTATGCAGCTATATTGAAGAGTTTAGATGACGGAGTTGGTAGAGTATTGCAAGCGCTGAAAGAGTCTGGACAGGCTGATAACACCATCGTCATTTTTACTAGCGATAACGGGGGAGAGAGATATTCTGATCTTGGACCATTTCAAGGGAGAAAGGGCATTTTATACGAAGGGGGTTTGCGAGTCCCCGCATTTATCCGGTGGCCTAGAGTAATTCAACCTAACCAAGTGAGTAACCAACCCATCATCACTTTTGACTGGACAGCAACACTTCTGGCAGCAACAGGCACTTCAAGCGATCCAAACTATCCTCTTGATGGTCAAAATTTGCTTCCTCTGCTTCAACGTAGAAAACCTGTTAACAAAAGAACGCTATTCTGGCGCTACAAATCTAATCTGGCGGGCAGTTCTCCAGGACAACTTCAAGCAGCAGTGAGAAGCGGGGATTGGAAGTACTTGCGGTTGGGGGAAAATGAATATCTGTTCAATCTTGCTAACGACGAAGGCGAACAAACCGATCTCAAAAACGACTATCCCAAAGTGTTGCGGCAGCTAAGGGAGCGATTTGGGCAATGGGATGCCCAAGTGCTGCCTTACCCAGGATAAAAATTTTGGATGGAAAAATCTTTAATTTCTTCGAGTTTGCAAGGACAAGCGATTCATGCAGGAACCTATATCACGCCAAGAGGCTCTAGAACAGGGAGTTTCGGTTAGTAGCTCCAAGCATCTTGCTGTCAAAAGTCCTGGGAAACCGCCAGATCGAGATATGGTTTGGATCAAGAGTGGCACTTTTATGATGGGGAGCGATCGCCACTACCCTGAAGAAAGCCCAGCTCATCAAGTTAGTGTAGATGGTTTTTGGATGGATCGCTACACAGTCACTAACAAACAGTTCCAACGTTTTGTGAAAGCAACTGGTTACGTGACTGTAGCGGAACGTCAACCCAAGCTGGAAGATTACCCAGGCGCAATACCGGAGTTATTAGTACCAGGCTCGGCAGTATTTGAGCAACCGAAATATCCAGTAACTTTGAAAACTTTAAGCTGGTGGGTTTACGTACCAGGTGCTAACTGGCGACATCCAACTGGTCCTAAAAGTTCTATCAAGGGATGCGAAAATTATCCAGTGGTACAAATTGCTTATGAAGATGCGCTTGCTTATGCCACTTGGGCTGGCAAATCTTTACCAACAGAAGCACAGTGGGAGTTTGCTGCACGCGGTGGGTTAGATGGTGCTGTTTATGCTTGGGGCAATGAATTTATGCCCAAGGGTAAGCGAATGGCAAACACATGGGAAGGTAAGTTTCCCACAACATACCGAAAACCACACCCCCCAGGAGCAGAGCCTGTCGGTTCATACCCTGCCAATGGTTATGGTCTTTTTGATATGATCGGTAACGTCTGGGAGTGGACAACAGACTGGTATCGACAACATCATCCAGAAAATAAAACTAAATCTTGCTGTATACCAGTTAACCCCAGAGGTGGAACCCAACAAGAGAGTATTGATCTAACTACACCATCACAAATACCCAGGAAAGTAGTTAAAGGTGGTTCCTTTCTCTGTGCGCCTAACTACTGTCAGCGATATCGTCCAGCGGCGCGTCATCCAGAAACGGTAGATACATCAACTTGCCACATTGGCTTTCGTTGTGTAATCAATATCTAGCTAGCTGTTTTAAATTGCTTTAAGTTATCTAAATAACATTTAATCTGAGAAAGTTAGCTAAGCTAATTACAGACACGACATAGTTACATCTGTTTAAATATCACTATATTTGCTTCTGGGTCGGGATCAAATACTTTGTGCGTTTACCATTGCTAATGACATTTGGCAACATAGCAAATCTTTTATTACTCTCTTGTGATATTACAAATATTCATAATAGAGATAAAACTTAACAATTTCTCAGAAAATGAATTGATCGCCTCATGGTGGTTCGTGATATGTTAAGTTGTGATTTTGCACACCATACTTCACCAGCAATTACACTGTCCTCCCAAACTAGGATAATCTCTTAAATTAAAGGTTGCTGCATCAAAGTCATTAGTACTGGCGATCGCCAACCATTCAACTTTACTACAGACCTTTATCCTTGCCCATCTTGTTTGCACTCAGACTAAATTGACCAAAGGAGATGAGAAATTGTTTAAGAAATAGTTAAAAAATCATGAGAGACAATTTTTAGTAATGTACGTTAGCCTTTGTATTGTGCCGCAGTTTATACTCTTGCGTCTCGTCGATATTCGTTGTATTTTCTCCTCTGAACAGATGTCAGTAGCTTTAGACATTCGCTATTCGGACGTTGTTGGCTATGTAAATAACATTGCGCAAAACCTGACCAAATGTATATTTCCACAGTATTCTCCCTAACAAGGAAGTACAACTTAAGCGATACCTCAAGTTAGTGAAATCAACCACATCTTTTTTCATTTAGGATAGAGTAGAAACAAATGTCAGAAATTGTTGACTTTTGTAATATATCTTCATATAATTTGAGGATATGTAGCGTCAAAATGAAAATAGTTCCGTATACGAAAATACAAAACCTTAGTGACAAGTTTATTCCAGTGGATGTTTGTTCCTAAGAAATTTAGGGAACCCTACTTACGTGTTAATTTGTGAGTAAAAACAATGAGTGTTAATACGGTGCCTTCTATTAGCTACTATTCTCTAGACGTGATTCAAGAAGAAGCACGCCGACTGGTGCAAAGAGGTTTAGTTAGTCGCCAGCAGCCAATTTATACCTTGTGCCAGTACATTCCAGCAAGAGAATGGGTGTGCATTGAGTGTGAGTTAGAAAAGTGCGACTTCTTGTTACGCGATCGCATTGCCGATCTGATTGGTCGAGAAGAATGGGAAAATGATTAATCAATTTTTTATTTCAGATTCAACCAGATAAAGAATAGGCAGCTAATGTTGCCTCTACCAATAAAAGTAAATTTTTTACCGGAGCAGTTTCAGGTGTGTGGCTGCTCCGGAATTTTTTTGTGATTTACGCGAATTGCTCCAAATACTGATTCAAATCTTCTAGAATGCGAGTGAGTTCAGCGGATGTAGTCAAGCGGATGTTGGGATCGCGTACAGTGAGTAGAACTTTAGCGGCGAAAGGAGAGGGCCAAATATTGGGATTACAAAAAATTTCGAGAAACACTTCCCCCGTGTAACGGTATTCCATTGGGCGTTGAGGACTAATACCGCCTTTGGAGGTGGTTTTCGCCGCAACAGCTTTTAAGCTTTGCATTAACTCATCCATAGCCGCCTTTAATTCCCGTGCTGCTTGAGGTGAAAAACTAAAACAGACAGAACCTTCCACTAGGTTCAATGTCAGATTACTTGGAGACATGAGCTATCTGTCAAAACTGTACATCAAAGATTAAGATACCCGACTTCTCAAAAAAGTCAGGTATCTTTTTGTTTTACAAAGATACTTGACTTATTCACGAAGTCGGGTATCTTTTTGTTTTACAGTCAGAGAACATGATATAAAAATCACTTTATGACTGTAGATCGTCGTGCCATAGTTCAAAGGGTTTTAATTATCACCCTCATACTTAACTTATTTGTGATGGGATTGAAAGCTTTTGTGGGGACAATAACAGGTTCTCTCAGTTTACTAGCTGATGCTTTGCATAGTGTAACAGATAGTGCTAACAATATTTTAGGATTGGTTGCCAGTAAATTTTCTTCTCCACTTCCTGACCGAGAGCATCCCTATGGACACCAAAAATTTGAAGCAGTGGGTGCATTGGGAATTTCTGCCTTCTTAGGCATAGCTTGTTTTGAAATTCTCCAAGGGGCAATGGAACGAATTATTAAAGGTGGGCAACCTGTGAAAATATCACCACCAGAGTTATGGTTATTACTGGTTGTGCTGGGGATTAATATTTTCGTAGCATATTACGAACGTGCTCAAGGTCATCGGGTCGGTAGCGCAATTTTAATTGCTGATGCAAAACATACCATGAGCGATGTTTGGGTAACTATTTCGGTAATTGGTGGTTTGATTGGTGTGTGGTTGGGCTATCAGTGGTTAGATGTAGTGTTAGCTTTTCCGGTAGCTTTGTTAGTATTTTGGAGTGGCTGGTCTGTTTTAAAAGAAAATTTACCAACACTAGTAGATCGAATGGCGATTGCACCAGAGGTAATTCATGCGATCGCCATGAGCGTTCCTGGTGTGATTAACTGTCATGACATCGCTTCTCGCGGTGTTGTTGGACACCAAGTCTTCATCGAAATGCATCTAATTGTGGATGAAAAGGAAGTAGAAACTGCACATAGAATTACAGAGGAAGTAGAAAAGCGGCTTGAGCAACGCTTCAGTCCTGTGCGGATTTTAATTCATGTAGAACCGCCAACTTACCAATCCAGCCACATCACCTTTTAGCATTCAATCTTGAGGAACTAAATTTACGATCACAGCGACTAAAGCTTCTGGATCGACTGGTTTAGCTACATGGGTTTGAAAACCAGCTTCAAGGGCGCGGACACGATCTTCGCTGTCAGCATAGGCGGTTAATGCTACTGCGGGTATACACCCACCTTTGTCAGCATTGAGAGCACGTATCTTGCGGATTAAAGAGTAACCATCTTCTCCCGGCATCCCAATATCACAAACTAAAACATTAGGTTGTATCTTTGGTAACACTTCCATCGCCTCTGCTGCTGATTTTACTGTGGTGACATTTGCTCCATCTTCTTCCAATACTGTAGAAATGTAGAAGCGGCTATCTTCGTCATCATCAACAACAAGAACTTTTAAATCAGCCAAAGGCAGGGAAGAAAGGCTGGCATCGGTATTAGCATTATTGCAAAGAGAATTTTCTCCCATCATTATTGTTCCCAATCTTCCCCCTGCTACTAATGTCCATTTTAATCAAATCAGCTATTCATAAAAATTATGTAGTCACACTGAAACCAATTAATTTTAATTGTGGTTAGAGTGAACATTATTCAACTTCTTGAATGCTTGATTAGCATGATAACATAAACTCATCATAATCAATGAGTTGACATGGACTTGGCAGCTATCACAAGAAGACGAAATTAATTGTTACTTTGTAGGTTGGGCAATGCCCAACCTACGTGTATTGCCATCAAATAGCCTTCGTTCAATTACTCCCACTCAATAGTCCCAGGTGGTTTAGATGTGATGTCATAAACCACACGGTTCACACCTTTTACCTCATTAACAATTCGGTTAGAAATAACTTCTAGCACATCGTAAGGTACACGCGCCCAATCAGCGGTCATTCCATCTTCACTTTGTACAATCCGCAAGACGATGGGGTAAGCATAGGTACGTTGGTCACCCATTACGCCTACACTGCGAATAGGTAGCAATACAGCAAAAGATTGCCAATATTCGTGGTATAGTCCGCGCTGGTTGATTTCTTGCCGAACAATCAAGTCAGCATCACGTAGAATATTTAACCGTTCAGCCGTAACTTCGCCTAAAATGCGAATTGCTAAACCAGGACCTGGAAAAGGATGACGTCTGACAATTTCTTCTGGTAAACCAATAGAACGCCCTACTTTGCGAACTTCATCCTTAAACAGTTTACGCAGTGGTTCCACTAATTTGAATCTTAGATCTTTAGGTAAACCGCCAACGTTGTGATGGCTCTTAATTTTTACTGCTACTCGTTCTCCAGTTTGTGGGTCAACATTGGTATTAGCAGATTCAATCACGTCTGGATATAAAGTGCCTTGTGCTAGATAATCGAAGGGCCCCAGGCGTTTGGATGCTTCCTCAAAAGTACTGATAAATTCGTGTCCAATTATACGACGCTTTTCTTCGGGATCGGTGACACCAGCGAGCGCGTTGAGGAAGCGTTCGCGAGCTTTGACATACTCTACAGGAATATGAAACTGCTCAGAGAACAACTTAATCAAGCGTTCTGGCTCGTACTTCCGCATAAAGCCTTGATCGATAAACACGCAAGTAAGTTGATCGCCAATTGCTTTGTGGAGCAAAAATGCGAGAGTAGAAGAATCTACTCCACCAGAAAGAGCTAAAAGTACCCTTTTATCGCCAACTTTAGCACGAATTTCGCGAATTGCTTCTTCAACAAAAGCAGCAGTTGTCCAAGTTGGTTCGCATTCACAGATGTGGTAAACAAAATTGCGGATCAGCGCAATACCACCTATAGAATGCACTACTTCGGGATGAAACTGAACACCGTATAATTTCTTTTCATGATCGGCGATCGCTGCACAAGGTGTATTCTCTGTATGTGCCAGTAATTCAAATCCTGGGGGCATTTGAGTTACAGAGTCTCCATGACTCATCCACATAGTTGTGCCATCTTCAACATTGGTGAGCAAATCTGTGGGATCGTCTATATACAACGACGCTTTGCCATACTCACCTCTGTCTGCCTTTGCCACTTCTCCACCCAGAAGTTGCACCATTAACTGCATCCCGTAGCACACACCCAAAATTGGAATGCCCAAATTCCAAATTTCTGGGTCGCAATGGGGAGCGCCATCATCATAAACTGAAGACGGACCACCAGATAAAATAATTCCCTTGGGATTGAGCTTACGTAATTGTTCCGCTGTGGTGCGATAAGAAAGAACTTCAGAGTATACTTGAGTTTCTCGAATCCGGCGGGCAATTAGTTCAGAATACTGAGAGCCAAAGTCGAGAATGACAATGATTTGGCGATTAATCTCCCCCAAATATTCCACTGTTTGGGGCGTTTGTTCGATTGGTAGAGTCACCGCTGTATTCATAATGGCATGTGAGGTAGGGATAATTTGAGGCAACGACAGTACTATGTCTTGCTTGTAACTTTCAGTTAATCTTGGACAAACTCACAGATTAAGTGCGTCTGTCTAGCTGATGAATTCGCGTGGGTATTAAGAAGAAAAAATTACCCTAGAGTGGTTACTTAAAAAGATGTTTATTTCAATTTTTGATAATTTTTATAGTAAATTAACATAATCTTGCATTTAAGTACAAGCAATTCCGTAGAGACGTTCCAGCGGAACGTCTCTAATTCTTTCTTATTCAGCACTTCAGTCCTGAAGCCCTGACTACAACCTTTATACTCCGACTTCCGACAATAGGGTTAGCATAGATTCCCAAGTCAATCCTTGTTGGATATACCTTGGGGATTCAGGATGATAAGGACTTGCTACTCGGTCTATTTTCACAATTTTCGCTTCATCCGGTAGCACAGGCACGTCAGGATCAAATGCAGTTGAACGCATTAAAGAACTAGAAAAACCTCGAAAAATGGCAATCTGATCTTCTTCACCTGCAATTTCCACGGATACAAGTAAAACTTCTTGGGGACGTTTAGTGGTGTATTGTTCGAGTCGCTTACCTATGGATTGCATTTGTCTTTTGACTCCTATACAGACGCTCCGGCGGAGCGTCTCTACAACTGACTCCTCTTTACTGTGTCGCTGATCGCCCTTGCTTGCCTAGCTTAATTATGACAAAGTAGCTTAAGTAAAGCACATAAGCTATTAAAGCAATAATACCGATAAAGCCGAGGAAACCTGGTTTGGTATTATGATGGAAATAATCTTTATAAAGTAACGGTGGCTCAAACCAGACACGGCAGAAGTCTGTTTTGATTGCTGTTTCCGAAAAAGCGCAAACCAAAAAAGGTATTGAGGCTAATGCACTTAAGCCGCAGTACACAGATACAGCCCAACGCCAAGAGGTAAAAATCAGCTTTAAAGGGGACATGGGCTGATCTTCTATTTCATCATTAAGATCCACCCAGAACCAGAGTGAAATGGGGATCAAAATCCTTGCCATCAATCCAGAAATAAAGCTAACTCCAAATTCCCCTATACCTAAGTATACCGTAATTGCTAGCAAACTTGACACCCGCCAGTAAATTATCAATAAGCGTTGTATCACTTCTGCTTTTTGTACCAACACCCAAATTAGTAAAATTACAGGGATAATTACCAGGAATAACAATGCTAAGCGGTAATCTAACCAGACTAACGGGCGAAACCAAACTTTGTCCATAATTTTTTCATACAAGGTTAATCATAAATATTACTTGCTTATAAGCTAACAGTCCCCCGATTTTTGATCGAGGGACTGTCAGAAAGAACAGAACTTAGCACTCAGCACTCAGCTTGGTAGAGTATTTTTCGGGACTGAGACTAAATTTTCTGCTGACAACTGAGTTCTGTTTTTCGGGCAAAAAATTAATCTTCGTAAACTCTACACTCATCTGCCTCTGGGTTGGCATCACAATACTTCTCAAGAGAGTTTTTGGGCTTAGCTTGGCGTCGGTGAGAAGCTTCTGCTTGCAGTTCTTCCACTGCATCCCAAGCCGCTGCACATTCTGCTGAGTTGCTACCTGATGTGTCACAGGTGGCACGGGCTTGCTCAACTTCTTGTTCAATTTGGTCTTGGATGTTGATGTTGTTCATTGTTTTAGTTTTCTGCTGTGTTGTTAATACTAGTATAGAAAAAGTTCAGTTTGGGATAGTTTTTGACACCATCTCTCTACTATTCTAGCTACTAAGTCACACTTGTTAGTGTTGGTCTTTTTGCAACCTTATTAATACAATAGTCTTTAATATCCGTATTTTAATTATTTTCATCTTTTAAGATTTTGCAGGTTATACTGTAAAGCATAAATTATACAATATATTAAAATTACATATAATAGGCGATCGCCACTTTATCTTATAAAATAGACAAGTTATGAATCAAGGATACAAAGAAGTAGCATCAACTGTGCGGATGAAATTTTGACTTACCCCAGAACATGAAAAATCACTCCCTCACTAGCCTAACAAAAAAAAGAGACCCAAACTCATGGCAGACACAATGCAGTGGGCAAACGCCCTATCAACCCGTCCTTCTTTAGAAGCAGCAGTAACAGAGGTAGTAGAGCGCTCCCAATCTTTATTAACTGCAAAAGCAGATCTTGGGCTGGTATTTATTTCGTCGGCTTTTACAAGTGAGTATTCCAGAGTGATGCCGTTGCTGTGTGAGCAACTTTCAGTACCCGTACTAATAGGTTGTAGTGGTGGCGGTGTAATTGGTACAACCAACAGGGGACAAACCCAAGAATTAGAAGCAGAACCAGCCTTAAGTTTAACTTTAGCGCATCTTCCGGGTGTAAATGTTCAAGGTTTTCATGTGATCTCTGAAGAATTACCTGATTTGGACGGACCACCAGATAGCTGGATTGATTTAATTGGTGTACCACCATCACCTACACCCCAGTTTATCTTACTCCCAGGCTCCTTCTCTTCGGGCATCAACGATTTATTACAGGGATTAGATTTTGCCTATCCTGGTTCTGTCAAAGTGGGCGGACAAGCAATTGGTGGCGGAATGGGTAGTCGCATTGCTTTATTTTATAATGGTAATCTCTACCGTGAGGGAATGGTAGGGGTAGCTTTGTCAGGAAACATTGTCTTAGAAACCATTGTCGCACAAGGATGCCGACCGATTGGTAAACCATACCAAGTTACTTCATGCGATCGCAACATCATTTTGGAGCTAGACGAGCAAATACCTTTAATCGTGTTGCGAGATTTGATTGCCAGTCTTTCCCCCGAAGATCGAGCTTTGGCACAGCACTCCTTGTTTGTGGGTTTAGCAATGGATGAATTTAAGCAAGATTTGCAACCAGGAGATTTTTTAATTCGTAGTATACTAGGAGTAGACCCAAATGCCGGGGCGATCGCCATTGCCGATTATATCCGCTCTGGACAGCGGTTACAATTTCACCTCCGTGATGCCCGTGCCTCTGCTGACGATTTAGAATTCCTGCTCATGCAATATTTAGATCAACGCACCGAAGATGAACCTTCCGCATTTGGTGCATTAATGTTCGCCTGTGTTGGGCGTGGTGAAGGACTTTACGGCAAACCCAATTTTGATTCAGAGCTATTTAGCCGTTACCTCAATGATACCCCATTGGGCGGATTTTTCTGTGGGGGCGAAATTGGACCTGTAGGTGGCAGTACTTTTTTACATAACTACACTTCCGTGTTTGGCATATGTAGGGCAATGGCTAATGGTTAATTGTTAATGGTTGATGGAAGACTGGTGACAATCAACAATCAACCACCAACAATTCCTACAGCAGCAGCGTCGTATTATTATCAATCAGTGCCGGAGTCCCTTCGGCAGTCACAGCACCATATTGCTCAAAATATCGTCCCACCTCTTGGGGAAAGTGGGTACAGTTAAATAAAGCATCCCCAGCGGCAATATTTGCCCAAAACTCTCTGAGGCTAGGAGCTAACTCTTGTGCTTGTACTAAAGGTAGGTTGAGAGGAGGGAGAGTGAGCAGTTTAATTAAGAAGGGGAAACTGCGATCGCCCATCCACTTTCGAGAAGTTTGTTGCAAATCAGGGAAATCTGGTACTGATTCTACACGATAAGAGGAAATTTGCAAACAGTCTCTACCGTGTTGATCTCGATTAAATTCTAACACTCGGTAGGGGTGAGGATAACTAACTAAAGAACCAGTTGTAATATCGTATACTCCTTGTGAGTAAGCCACATCTTGGACGTGCAAATGTCCAGTAAAAACTAATTTAACATTGTATCGCTGTAGCACCTCTAATAATTGGGGTGCATTTTCTAACATGTAACGATGTGCCATTGGATGGCTGGATTGATTAGGCAAGTGCTCAACTACATTGTGATGCACCATTACTAAGACTAATTCATCACTGTGTTGTGCTAGTACTTCCTCTAACCACTGTAGTTGTTTTTCATCCAAATGCCCGACTTGGTTTCCTTGGGCATTAAAAGAGTTGGAATTTAAACCAATCAACCTTACAGACGGCAATATCTGACAAGTGTAATAAAGTTCATCAGTATTGCTGTAGCCAAATTTATGGTAATAGTGAGGAAAATCAGCGCAGGCGATCGATTGAGCAGAAGCGACTACCACAGGAACGTCATGATTACCTGGAATAACGTAGACTGGAAACGGTAGTCTTGATAAACGTTCTTGCACCCAAGCATGATTTTCCGGTTCACCATGTTGGGTTAAATCTCCTGGCAGTAAAAGAAAATCTAAATTAAGTTGTGTTAAATGTTCTAATACACTTTCAAACGCTGGTATACTAACTTCCACCTGATGAAATCTGTCAGGGTGATTCCAGATGGTTTCGGGAAGTGCAATGTGCAAGTCGCTAACTATAGCAAAGCGAAAATTGAGAGTCATTGAAGTAATAACAATTTTAAAAGCCGGGTTCTAAAAACTCTTTTTCCTGAGTATAACCGTTGTTTAGCCAAGCTTTGCAGTCGGTGCATTACACTTTGTTAACGCACTACCCTATGAACAAAATTATTGGTTTAACACAAAATTCCGTAGAGACGCCCCGGCGGGGCGTCTCTACATAATTGTTAATTTATGATGAAATCATCTAACATATTTAAAATTTCCACATCTGCCTTCGGGTCGAATTTTCTCGCAAAGTGATAACTGCTATTTGTTAAAGTGGCATAATCTTGCTTTGTGAGAATACGAGGATGTCCTCCCCAAGTTTTGGCAATTTCAATAAAACGTTTATCATCATTACATAAGTTGAACTTTTTACTATTTACGAGAACAGTTTGAATAAAAGACTCATCAGAACAAACTGTTTTTTGATAATAACTAACTATGTGAGGATTTGTTTGGATAAACTGCCTGATATAGTCAGTACATTTTCGAGAAAGAGTATGCCACTGTCGCCCACCATAGCAAATAAATTGCTCCTTAAATGGGGTTGATTTACTGGGTAGACCAACCAAAGGACCGTAGGTAAGATAAAATTTTAAGGGTGTAAGTTTAATCAACCAAAGTTTCTGAATTTTGAGCAACAAGTTGTAGGTATAACGCCCAGGGATGCGCCAATACTTATAAAAATATCGCTCTAATACTTTCTCTTTGTCCCAAGGACATTCTTCTGAAAAAACATCCCAGTAACGGATAAAACCATCGTATTCTGTTTGCGCGAGAAAAGCTTCACTTTCGGCAAGTGATTGAGTCGGGTAATCTTGTCCAGATAAATAAACTAGCCAATCAAAATCTGAATTATGCTCCAACAACCAGTTGATAGCATTCAGGTATGGCTGTATTAAGGAAAAGTCACCGCGCAAGGGACGAAATTGAATTTTAAGCAGATGAACATCAGACAAATCTTGCAGCGGAGTTATATCTAAACTACTGCTTGTAAAGTCATGTCCAATGAGAATTTGTGCTGTAGGACTTGAATTTTTAATAGTCCGAACTAGCCGATAAATTTGTTGTGGATTTTTGTGGGTTTGAATGAAATAGCAAACTTTCATAATGTTTTGGGTAATAGTTTTTTGAGGTATAAATACTGAAAAAACAGCACCTGACGCAGAGAACGCAGAGGAAGAGAAGATTAAGAATGTTGATGAGTTGTTTGAGATTATTATGGTGAACTACGGAATTTTTTCAGAAGTCGAGTGTTTACTTTGAAAATAAAGTAGCGAGTCATTAAAAATATGTTTTGTTGCCAACTAGACGCTTTACACCAGTGATAGTATGCGGGAGTGGCAATATCTGTGAGAAAAGTGCGCCATTGGGCTGTGATATTTGTTGTTCCTCTTTCTTGTGCGCGGATGTATCCATTTTCAATCATTGCCTGACGTAAGTTATAATCGTCGCGTAGGCGTTTTAGTGTGGCGATCGCACTGTCAAGTGTTGCTACTTCTAGATAATCTAGTTCACTTTTACGTTCGTTGCGATAAGCTGATTCACAACCGAGTATGGCGGGAATACCAGCGTGCCAAGCGTTGTAAAGTTTGGACGGCGGTTTTGAAGCGTAAATTTCTCCGTTAAAGCTACGTACAGCAATTATTACATCAGTTTCACTGTAATCATGCCAATGCTGCGAGTCTACGATTTCCCACCGTAAACCTAAAGCGGCAAGTTCTTTTTCCCAGGTTGGTTGTTGTAATTCAGGTGCTAAAGTTCCTGTGACACCGTAGAAGGCAACTTTTTCAAAACGCTCACCACGAGATGAATCTCTTGGAATTAATCCAGGTTGAGGCCAATGGGGTAGGTAATGGCTTTTCCAAATCGGTAAAATTCTATGTAGAATTTCATCTTCAGGATTTTGGGCAATGTGTAACTGGGCGTAAGGGTGTGCGTCTTTATCTGCTTTGATACAAACAAGTAATAAGTTTGGGGATGGTTGGAAGTCGTCTGGTAAAAACTCGCGATGCGCTACGACTATACCAGAGTTGGGAATTGTCCCAATCAAATCACATTTTAAATCATCCGCTTTAAGATATAAATAGGTTTGTAGCGTCCAGTCATACCTACCCCTGCCGTATCGACTACCCCAAGCACTCATCCATTGCCAATATTCTTCTGGTTTTTGGGGCAAATTACCCGCAGGCCATTGTCGTTGAGGGATGTAAAAATAAATAGGTGGTAATTGATCGACCATAGTAGCTTAGAAAACCTGTTATGTACGCGAGTATAACCTCGGTTTTGTGAAAAAAGGAGAATTCTTTGGTTCGCGTCAGAGTTCGTCAACACGTAAATCCATTAGCACATAAGTACTTAACTCCCATCAATGCTCTAGATTGGGATAAAGTTTATGCACAGCCAACTCAACCACTGCACTTAGATATTGGCTGTGCTTGGGGAAGGTTTGTTTTGAATATGGCGCAGAAAGAAACTAATTGGAATTTTCTGGGCTTGGAAATTCGTGAACCTTTGGTACATGAGGCGATGAAGTGTAAGGATGAATTGGGCTTAACAAACCTTCACTATTTATTTTGTAATGTTAATAATTCTTTACGTCCATTGTTGTCTTCTCTACCTACAGGTAGTTTACAACGTGTGACAATTCAATTTCCCGATCCGTGGTTTAAACACCGTCATGCTAAACGTCGAATTGTACAACCACAGTTAGTAGAAGAATTGGCAGATTATCTTGTCCCTGGGGGTGTAGTATTTTTACAGTCGGATATTGAGTTTGTCGCGGTGGAAATGTGCGATCGCTTTGCCTCATGTGCTGCTTTTCACCGAGTTGATACAGGAGAATGGTTGCCAGAAAACCCGCTTGGAGTTTCTACTGAACGGGAATTAGGCACAATTAGCAAGGGTGAACCTGTTTATCGTGCTTTGTTTGCCAGAGGAGCACAATTGTAGGGGGCGAACAGTCGGTTGTTCCTACTTACCCATAATTTGTAATAGAGTATACAATTAAAGTCTACCTGCTAATTTCTTTTTCTTCTTGGTACATTATGGCTACACAATCTGATCGTCAAAAACGAATTATGGAGCATCTAGCTCGAAGCACAAACAACTTTAATAACTCATCAGTTAATTCCTCTGAACGTCAGCAGCGGATTTTAGAACATGTCCGTTTAACCAAAGGTTAAAAGAAGAACTTAGTTGTCCGAACGATAGCTACAGCTTAATGGCGTACACCCCGAATGAACCCTCCCCGATCCTCGGGGAGGGCTGGGTGGGGTAGTGTACCTCACTAAATTGATATCTAACCGAACTCAAAAGACTGGATTAGCAAATCAAAACGATGTTGTTGGTATATTTTTTATAGATCATCCTCTGATCCGATGTGGGATGTTTATTCCTCATAACCAAAAAATCTTCAATTCAACAGCTTTATACGACTTACGCCAAGTGAACAATGTACCAGTCATGGGAAAACTTAGCCTGAGCAAACAATTGATCCGGCGTGAGCAGTTGCTAAATCTGAGTTTTTTGCTGTTTCCCAGAGATTATAAATATAGATCGATGGCGAAAGCTTCTGCGAAAACTTTACTCTGTGATCTTCGCCGCGCACAGCTGTTACAATTTTGTTACCTACAAAAAATAGGCAGGAATTAGCAGTATTTGCCACTATTGGATTAGAGGAGGAAATTGCCAAAGGGATCAGAATTCCGCTTGGTAGTGGTTTCGCAGGTAAAATTGCTGCTAGTGGTGAGCAAATGATTGTCGAAGATTTGTCAAAGATAGAAGTAGTAAGTCCAATTCTGTGTAATAGTGGCATCCACTCAATGCTTGGTGTTCCTATCTTGCTTAAAGAGCAAGTGAACGGTGTTTTACATGTTGGTACGTTTCGTTTTCGTCAATTCACCCATGAAGATTTGCAGCAAATACAATTTGTTGCGGCTCAAATTAGTTTGGTAATGCAAATTATATTAAAATATCCAAAAGTTACTAGCCCAAACAAAGCTCATTTCGGCTTAAACGCTATTCTGAATGGGAGCTTTGTTTCCGCATTGATGTACTAGTGAAAGACAAAATTTAATTAAAAAGTTGCAAAGAATACGATCGCGCTTTACAATAGGAACGCGATCGCCTCACCCCACCCTGTTGGTGTTACCGGATGGGGAGTAAAAGTGGGAATTGATTACACAACAGCAGTCTTCTTAGTTACAGCGTTGAGTTCACCTTTAGCATATCTAGCAGCAAAATCATCCAAGCTCACTTGCTTGATTTTGCTAGCATTACCTGCAGTGCTAAATTGCTGATAGCGATCGCCACAAACCTTCTGCATATACTTAATAGAAGGCTTGAGGAAGTGACGAGGATCGAATTCTTTAGTATCTTTTGCTAAAGCTTCACGCACAGCAGCGGTAATTGCTAGACGGTTGTCGGTATCAATATTGATCTTACGTACACCGCTCTTGATACCTTTTTGAATTTCTTCCACAGGTACACCGTATGTTTCGGGGATTGTACCACCATATTGGTTAATGATGGCAAGCAAATCTTCGGGTACTGAAGAGGAGCCGTGCATTACCAAGTGGGTGTTAGGCAAACGACGGTGAATTTCTTCAATTCTGCTGATTGCCAAAATTTCCCCAGTAGGCTTACGAGTAAACTTGTAAGCACCGTGGCTAGTACCAATTGCTACTGCCAAAGCATCTACTTGCGTTTGCTCTACAAAGTCAACTGCTTGATCTGGATCTGTTAGTAGTTGATCGTGGGAAAGAGTTCCTTCAAATCCGTGTCCATCTTCAGCTTCACCAGCACCTGTTTCTAGAGAACCCAAACAGCCGAGTTCACCTTCCACGCTAGCGCCTACTGAGTGAGCTACTTTTACTACTTCGTGGGTAACGTTAACGTTGTATTCGTAGCTTGCTGGAGTTTTTGCATCTGCTTCCAGTGAACCATCCATCATCACACTGGTAAAGCCGTTTCTAATCGCTGAGTAGCAGGTAGCAGGAGCATTACCATGATCCTGGTGCATTGCGATGGGAAGATGAGGATAGGTTTCTACTGCTGCCAGAATCAAGTGGCGCAGGAAGTTTTCTCCAGCATACTTACGAGCACCGCGAGAAGCTTGCAAAATCACCGGGCTATCTGTTTCATGGGCAGCCTGCATGATTGCTTGGATCTGCTCCATGTTGTTCACGTTATAAGCTGGAATACCGTAACCGTTTTCAGCCGCATGATCCAACAGCAGCCGCATTGGTACGAGCGCCATAGATAGTCCTCCTAATATGGTTGTCAGCTAATCGATTTAAGTGAGAGCGTATTTAATACGCCAATCTTAAGACTTTTTTCAACATCCTATAGGAAATTATAACTATATGATGTACACGAATGGTGAAAAAGTTTAGGAATGGCGCATAGGACGTGGAGGATTGAAGCTCTGTTGAGAAGCTCTATATGCCATCCATAATTATATATTATAGTTCTATGCTTTATGCTTTATCTTTTTAATTTATGGGTCGCCCGGGATTCGAACCCGGAACTAATCGGTTAAAAGCCGAGTACTCTACCGTTGAGTTAGCGACCCTTTTGCTGCAAACTGCAACTCATCTACTATAGCATAAAACTTCCCAGTTTTGTAAAGGGGTTTTAGAAAAAATTTGCGCTTAGACGAACATTTGCCTTCAAATCCTCTCCTGGTTGCACCACAGATAAATTTTCTTTGGTATTCATAGCGTTACGAGGAGCGCTCCAAGGTTCCAGACAGTAGAAATCTTTGCCTTTGACTGTCCAAAAGACGAGGGTAGAGAAGAGGCGATCATAATCAATGGTCAACTTTAACTTTCTGTGATTATCCACCACACTAGTAGATGTACCGCTTAGTTGGTTAAAGGCTACGTCAATTTCATCAACACTAAAATCGAAATTGCCATCAAAGGATTCAACTGTCTGTGAGTTCTTGGCTTGATACTGCCCAGAAGGAATTTGAAACTCCAGCTTACTTTTATCCTGCGCTGCAAAGTAAGGATGGAACCCAAAAGAACAAGGCATCGGGGCAGAAGAGTTATTTGTATACTGCTGCTGAATTTCTAAAGAATTACCTTGGATGAGGTAAGTATAAGTTACTGTAAAGTCAAAAGGATAAACAGCCCTTGTTTGCTCGTTACTATTCAGGACAAGAGTTACACTTGCTTTTTCTGGTGTAACGTTATCTTCTTTCACGAACCAAGGTAAGTCTCTGGCAAAGCCATGTTGTTTAAGCTTATACTCTTGACCATTGAGAGTGTAAGTGTCATTGGGTAAGTTGCCACAGATGGGAAACAAAATTGGCACTCCTCCTCTAACACTTAACTGAGGATCTTTAAGGCGTTCTTTGTCTAAATAAAAAATTTCTTGTCCTTTTACAAGCCAGCTAACGATAATACCACCTCTTTCTGGTAAAATCTCTAGCTGCGACTGATTGGTTTGGATGTGTTTACTCATGGTTTTGATCGGATATGGGATTTGTAGAGACGTTCCGCTAGAACATATGTATTCGTAGAGACGTTCCGGCGGAACGTCTCTACCAGAACGTCTGTCACACGAATACGCGGCAGCAGTCCACCCACATCATATTCCCATGAGTCGGAAACAAAAAGTGTGCAAATTCCTATTGATCTTCAGCAAATACAAAACGATATAACTCGCTTGGATCTGGTTCTGGGCTACTTTCGGCAAATTTCACTGCTTCTTCAAGCATTTGCTGGATCTCACGATCAATAGCTTTGAGTTCTTCCGGCTCTGCCAGATTTTGCTCAACTAAATAATTTGCTAACTTCTTAATTGGATCGCGAGCAAACCAAAATTCTTTCTCACTTTTAGTTCTTAGTTCATCTGGGTCTGCTAAGGAATGACCCCGGAAACGGTAGGTAAGTGCTTCAATTAATGTTGGTCCAACACCAGCACGAGCGCGGGCTACTGCTTCTTGTGCTACTTGGTGTACTGCTAGTACATCCATACCATCTACTTCCACACCCACCATGTTGAATACACTGGCTTTTTTGTAAATTTCTGGTTGGGAAGTCGCCCTGTCATGAGCCATACCAATTGCCCATTTATTATTTTCTACGACAAAAATAATCGGTAATTTCCACAGAGCCGCCATATTCAACGTCTCAAAAAATTGCCCGTTGTTGCAGGCTCCATCACCAAAAAAGCAAGCTGTTACTTGATCTGCTGTTTCATCTTTTAATACTTCGCGACGGTATTTAGTTTGAAAAGCTGCTCCAGCCGCTACAGGTATACCTTCTGCCACAAAAGCGTATCCACCTAACAAACGATGTTCGGCAGAGAACAAATGCATTGAACCACCACGTCCTTTACTGCAGCCTGTGGCTTTACCATACAGTTCTGCGATCACTTCTTGCGCTGGTACTCCTGCACTCAAAGCATGAACGTGATCTCGGTAAGTACTACAAACGTAATCTTCACCTGGTCGCATCGCTTTGATTACACCAGTAGATACAGCTTCTTGACCATTATATAAATGGACAAAACCAAACATCTTGCCTCTGTAATACATTTCGGCACACTTATCTTCAAACAAGCGTCCCAGCGTCATGTCTTTGTATAAGATTAAGCCTTTTTCTTTAGTAATTTGCGTGCTAGCTGCATCAAATACTGGTAAAGTACGTTCTTGAACCATTATTTTTTCTGTACGGGGTAGTAAAATTTAAATTTACTCTTCCATTCCTTAGACTACTAATCACGATAGCAAGATTCTGCATATTGATTAACAATTACAAAAAATGGAGATCCAAATCTATATCCCTCTTTAGGGTATTGTAATGAACTAATTATTGTGATATCATCCGTGTCGCTATAAAATAGTAATATCCAACTTGTATCTCTCTGAAAAGATACAAATAAAGTTGTTGCATTACATACATGTAGTGCGAAGTCAATAGGGTATTATAATGGCACGGTTTTACAAACCTAAAACACATTATTAGAAGAATAATATATGTTGATCGCGCTGCAGGGGAAGTGAGCCGTGCGAATTCCGCTAGATTACTACAGAATTTTAGGACTACCGTTAGCAGCAAGTGATGAGCAGTTGCAGCAGGCGTACAGCGATCGCGTCGTCCAACTACCGCGACGCGAGTACTCAGAAGCAGCAATTACATCCCGAAAAAAACTTATAGAAGAGGCTTACGTGGTTTTATCAAATCCAAAAGAACGCAAAGCCTACGATCAACTTTATCTTGCCCATGCTTACGGAGGCACTGATGGCGTTGACGCTACAGTGGCAGTAGAAAATCGAATAGAAGCCGATATTGATGCACAAATTCTCACCATCGAGATCTCACATGAAGAATTAATTGGTGCTTTACTACTTCTACAAGAGCTAGGAGAATACGAACTAGTACTTAGACTTGGTCGTCCGTACTTAGTGAATAAAAACGGTACTGTCCTCAAGCACAATAGACAAGTAAACGTTGAATCTAATTATACTACGGCAACGGCAACAGATATTTTTCTCACCGTTGCCCTTGCTTGTTTAGAATTAGGGCGCGAACAATGGCAGCAAGGTAACTATGAAAACGCAGCAATTTCCCTAGAAACGGGCGAAGAATTGCTCGCACGCGAAGGTTTATTCCCTAATGTCAGAGCAGAAATTCTTTCAGATCTGTATAGATTGCGACCATATAGAATTTTAGAACTACTAGCGCTACCAGAAGAAAACACAAAAGAAAGAGCGCAAGGGTTGCAATTACTACAAGAAATTCTGGAAGAACGCGGTGGGATTGATGGCACGGGAAATGACCAAACAGGTCTTACAATAGACGACTTCTTGCGATTTATCCAGCAACTGCGCAACTACTTAACAGTAGCAGAACAACACAAATTATTTGAAGCAGAAAGCAAGCGCCCTTCTGCTGTTGCCACATATCTAGCAGTATATGCGGCGATCGCACGAGGATTTACTCAAAGTCAACCAGCTTTGATTCGTACAGCCAAGCAAATGCTGATCCGATTGGGTAAACGTCAAGATGTACACTTAGAACAGTCGTTGTGTGCCTTGTTGTTGGGGCAAACCGAAGAAGCTAGCCGTGTTTTAGAACTCAGCCAAGAATACGAAGCGCTCGCTTTTATTCGGGAAAATTCTCAGGATTCTCCAGACTTACTCCCAGGTTTGTGCCTCTACGCAGAAAGTTGGTTGCAAAACGAAGTGTTTCCACACTTTCGAGATTTAGTCCAAACTAAAGCTTCCTTAAGAGAATATTTTGCTGACTCACAAGTACAAGCTTATTTAGATGCTTTACCGACAGAAGCAGTTGCCACCAACGAATCTATTCAAATCAATCACCAATCTTCTACCCATACACAAACAAATTATTCTCAGCGTCGCAGCAGTGGAACCACTGTTTCCCGACCATTAAATAGTAGTGGTAACTCAAATATACCAGAAACACCAACCCGGACAAGACCAGAATATTCCCATACCTCATCACCAAAATACGCTACATCAAACTCAAGACAAGCAAATAGTTCAAAAGTAGAAAGTCCTGTAGTTACCAATGGTAGAGTAACCAACCATAACTCAAATAGCGTTGGCACAAAACAAAGTGTACCACCGCGTAGAAGGCGTAAACGTACTTATGTTGATGAAAAGCGCATTGGTTTTGTCCGCAATCCACAAGCATACAAAAAGCTAGGATGGATAGTTATTGCCTCTACAGCAGGTGTATTGGTTTTATGGCTTTCGATTACAACAACTGTTGGATTGGTAAAAAACTTGTTCTTCTCTACATCATCCCGTCTAGGCGACGGATTAGCTATACAACTGAATGAACCGCCAATACAGATTCCTGATAGTAACAGTAAACTGCAAATATCAGCCGCTCCAATAACCGAGACGACAGCAGAAGAAATTGTTCAAAGTTGGCTGGTTCTTAAAGCTGCGGCTTTAGGACGAAACCATGATATTGATAGTTTGGCACAGATTTTAACTGATCCGGCTCTTACTCAATGGCGACAAATCGCCCAAGCTGATAAAGCAGAAAATCGCTACCGTCGATACGAACACAGCTTACTGAAATTAGAATCTGTGGAAACAAGTGAGCTTGAACCCAATCGCGGTGCTATAGAAGCTACCGTCAGAGAAGTAGCTGAATTTTATAAAAATGGTCAAGTAAGTCAGCAAAAGCCTTACACCGTAAAAGTTCGTTACGAATTAACTCGCGCAAATGGTGGGTGGCGCATTCAAAGTATGTCAGTTCTCAACGAAGTCAATCAAACTCCTCCAGGACAATAGTAGGGGAGTACGCGTCATCACTACGTATAAACCCCCCTTGCCCCCCTTATCAAGGGGGGTTTGATGCCCCCTTTTTTAAGGGGGGTTGGGGGGGTTCATATGAGCATGAAAAATAGTAAGCCAGGTAATATCATAAAACCATGACATTATGCCGACGAAAAACCCCTGTTTCAGCCCATCAGGAAGGTAAATGTTAAGATTTAATGACAAAACGATCCCCGAAAAACTGATAAATTCGTAGAGAGGGGGAAAAAGCTCCTGTGACCCCCTTGATCCCTGTGGGGGGGTGGTTGTTAATATTTAGTAACAAAGGCTCCTCCGATCCCGATGAGGGAATTGAAAGGGAGTAACCCGCAATTTAAACAAAAAATTTAAACCTCGGCAAAACCAGGAGTCGGGAATAAAAAAATCATCTGGGGTTGATGAAATTTCATTAACCACAACTACCAGAAGATAATCATTAACCTTTCAAACTACTGGAGGCCAATTTTATGGCAAAAGAACGCCCACCTTTAGAAGAGATGACATTGCGCCAACTACGCAGGGTAGCGAGCGAATGTAGCATCTCTCGTTATAGCCGAATGCGGAAATCGCAACTGCTGGCAGCGATTCAAGAAGTTCAGCACAGTAAAGTTTCTCTCAGCCAATCTCGTTCAATGGAGGCACAGGAAACCGTGGAAGCAGCAAAGTTTGAGTTAGGACAGGAAGATCGTATTGGTGGCACCCTCGCTGATGTAGATGAAGGACTTGCCGATTTACCAGGTGGATATGGTGAAAGCCGGATAGTATTGTTGCCTCGCGATCCACAATGGGCTTACACATACTGGGATGTCCCCAACGAACACAAAGAAGAACTGCGTCGTCAAGGTGGACAACAGCTAGCACTACGGATTTATGATGTTACAGACATCAATATAGATTTCCAAAGCCCCCACAGCATCCAGGAATATCCTAGCGATGAAATGGCAAGAGAATGGTATCTACCTGTGCCAGTGAGCGATCGCGACTACGTAATTGACATTGGCTACCGCTGTGCTGATGGACGCTGGTTAGTCCTAGCTCGTTCTGCGCGAGTACACATTCCGCCCGTATATCCTTCCGACTGGATTGAAGATGTTTTCATCACCGTCAACTTTGAAGAAGACTTACGCGGCAAAACCCTGTACGAACTCGTTCCTCCTGCGAAGAAAGCAGCAGCAACAGCAGGCTACACCAACGGTAACGGCAACGCCATCTACGATCAAATCTTTGGTATGGCTGAATCTGCTGAAGCAGCGCGAGTTGCTGGTTCTCTATTTGGTTCCATGCAACACGTTCCTGGTTCTATGGCTCCAGAACAAGCAATTAGTTCCTACATCTTCCCCTCTGGCGTAGGTATGTGGGCAGTGCCAACTACATCCGGTTTAACAATGTCCGGTGTAGGTATGTCTGGTGCTGGGTTCTCTGGTGACGTACCAATGCGCCCACGCAAATTCTGGTTAATCGCTGACGCTGAATTGATTGTTTACGGCGCTACCGAACCAGATGCTACTGTAACAATTGGCGGTCGTCCAATCAAGCTCAATCCAGATGGTACATTCCGCTTCCAGATGTCCTTCCAAGATGGCTTAATTGACTACCCAATTATGGCTGTTGCCGCTGATGGTGAACAAACACGTTCAATTCACATGAAATTTAACCGTGAAACTCCATCTCGCAATACCAACACCAAAGATGAAGCTGTTTTAGAATGGCTCTCGTAATTTTGGGTTGAAGATTTTAGATTGATAAATAAACTTCGTTGTAGAGACCGTACAGTACGGTCTCTACATTTATTTTCACTGCTATGTCTATTTGATTTTCCATCTAAAATCGAAAATAAATACACTTTATTAGTAGCCCATGTCAGAAATTGCCACAACTGGAACGATCGCTGCAATCGCCACTGCTATTGTCCCCCAACAGGGTAGCGTTGGCATTGTGCGTGTATCTGGCGATCGAGCAATGCACATTGCGCAAACAATCTTTCATCCGGCTGGGCGTCAAGTTTGGGAAACTCACCGCATTCTCTACGGCTACATTCGCCATCCCCAGACACAACAACTAATTGATGAAGCACTAATGCTGATCATGATTGCACCCCGTTCCTACACTCGCGAAGATGTTGTCGAGTTTCATTGTCACGGGGGAATTATCGCAGTGCAACAAGTATTGCAACTGTGTTTAGAAAATGGGGCTTCCTTAGCACAACCTGGAGAATTCACCCTCCGCGCCTTTTTAAACGGAAGACTTGATTTAACTCAAGCAGAAAGCATAGCTGATTTAGTCGGAGCTAAATCTCCCCAAGCTGCCCAAGCTGCACTAGCAGGATTACAAGGAAAACTAGCACATCCCATCCGGCAGTTACGCGACCACTGCTTAGATATATTAGCAGAAATTGAAGCTCGGATAGACTTTGAGGAAGACCTACCCCCGCTGGATGATAACTATATAATATCAGAAATAGATAAAATTGCTACACAAATAACTCAAATTTTAGCAACAGCAGACAAAGGCGAACTATTGCGCACAGGGTTGAAAGTAGCAATAGTTGGACGCCCGAATGTAGGCAAATCAAGCTTATTGAACGCATGGAGCAAGAGCGATCGCGCGATCGTCACAGACCTACCCGGCACAACCCGCGACGTAGTAGAATCGCAACTAGTAGTTGGCGGCATACCCGTACAAGTACTAGATACAGCAGGCATTCGGGAAACACTTGACTCTGTAGAAAAAATCGGCGTCGAGCGATCGCGCCGTGCCGCCAGTGCTGCCGATTTAGTCCTACTCACCATCGACGCAGAAGCAGGATGGACTCAAGCAGACCAAGAAATTTACTCTCAAGTACAACACCGCCCTTTAATATTAGTAATTAACAAAATCGACCTAGTACAGACGCGATTCATCGCGTCTTTAAAATACCCCAACACAATTAACCAAATAGTCAAAACAGCCGCAGCCCAAAACATTGGCATCGAAGAATTAGAAGCAGCAATTTTAGAGAAAGTGCTTTCAGGCAAAATACAAGCAGCCGATTTAGACTTAGCCATCAACCAACGACAAGCAGCAGCACTAACAAAAGCAAAAACCTGCCTACAACAAGTACAAGCAACCATCCAAGAGCAACTACCCCTCGACTTTTGGACAATTGACTTGCGAGGTGCAGTTCATGCTCTAGGAGAAATTACGGGTGAGGAAGTAACAGAATCAGTTCTTGATAGAATATTTAGTAGATTTTGTATAGGAAAATAAACTACCACATTTTTTCAACTGGATAACTATCAAAAATCGTATCTATGCTTATTAAAGGCATCTTCTCAACAATTGCCTGAGTAATTAAAATTCTATCAAAAGGGTCGCGATGATGATTGGGTAAGTTTTTTAAAGCATAAATATGGCTTAACTCAATCGGTAACACTTGTAAGTCGTTAGATTGCTGTTGGGTTTCTATTAGTTCATGTAAAGGCAAGTCGAGAGTTAATTTACCCGTCTGAATTTTAATTTGCATTTCCCAGATGCTAGCAATGCTGATTACCCAAGAGTTACTGGTGTCATTTAATAAGCTTGTAACTCTATCGGAAAGCTTTTCTGGATTTCCTGCTGACCAAATAAGTACATGGGTGTCTAATAATAGTTTCACAGTACGCCTTTACCCATCCATAATTCATCTGGTAAAGGATCATTAAAATCATCGCTCATCCAAATTTTACCTTTATGCAAACCCATTACCCGTTTTTTCTTTATTTCTGGAGCTTGATTATACTTCTGTGCTAAAAATTCGACAAAATCTAGCACTTGCTGTTGCTGTTGAGGTGGTAGGGTTTGTAGTTTAGTAATTAATTCTGAAGTAGTATCTACAACTTGCTCAGCCATCTTACTTTCTCCTGTTAAGTGTCTTGCTTACATGTTAACTGTCTTGTGTCCTATACTTCCAAAACATATATGATTGTTCATAAGTAGTTTCTCTAGCCTAGAATGATATATAAATACTAAGTTGGCTGCAGTCTGACAGTTGATGCAACTAGCTATGTAGAGCGTCATCATGGTTAGCGGCAGTGCCGATCGCGCTTGAGATCGTCAACAACTTTCTCTAAATACCAGTTATCCGTATTGCCTGGATGCAGTTGTCGCTGCTGTTGAAGCAAACGTTGAGCAATGGTAGTGTCTCCATTAAGTAGCGTCATTAATTTTTGTTCCAGTCTAGGGTTAACTGAATTTTTGGGTTGTTTAGCTCCTGTCCATTGAAAAGACTTCAAATCGGGAAGTGGTTGAGAAGGAACATAGGGTAATCGTCCTACCTCTTCCCTGGTGATAAAAGCAGGCGGAGGGGTATGATCTTTGGTTTTTAAAGGTGGTTGGGACGATTGAGTATCCATAGATTGACTAATTGAGACTACTCAATCCACCATGCAGCGATTTTCTTGGCGTTAGCCACGGGAAATTCTCGCATCTTTATTTAAAGAATTTTTCACAAACATAAAACGTTTTAAGTATAAATTGAGTAGTATTTTACGTAAAAACGATCAAAGCTTTGCTATACAGTATTCTTATACTTAGTATCGATAAATAAACCACGAAGACGCTAAGGACGCAAAGAATTTTCTTGGCGCTCTTGGCGTCTTGGCGGTTCATTTAATTTAACTGCGTAAGTAACAAAATGTCCTTCATCAACGAGATTAACAACGCCAACGCATTAATTATCGGAGCAAGCCAAGGGATTGGACTTGGTTTTGTTCGCAACTTGCTACAAAATGAGAGAATCGCCAAAGTTTATGCCACATACCGTCAGCCAGAATCTGCTGTTGAGTTAATAACCCTACAAAAGCAACATTCCGACAAATTAGTTTGTCTAGCGATGGATATTACTGAAGAATCACAGATTATTGAAAGTGTGCAACTTTTACGCGCCGATACAAACAAGCTTCACTTGGTTGTCAACTGTGTGGGGGTATTGCATGAAGGGGAAATGCAACCAGAAAAGAGTTTAAGACAGATTAATTCAGAGTATTTGATGCGCTACTTTCAGGTGAATAGTATTGGTTCGGTGTTGCTAGCTAAACACTTATTGCCGCTATTTCGTCATCAAGAAAGCAGTGTGTTTGCCAGTATATCTGCTAAGGTAGGTAGTATTGGTGATAACAAGCTGGGTGGATGGTATGGCTACCGGGCTTCTAAAGCAGCACTGAATATGTTTATGCGCACAGTGGCGATCGAGTATGGTAGAACTTGTCCGAAAGCTGTGGTGGTGACTTTGCATCCTGGTACAACTGATACAAGACTTTCCCTTCCATTTCAGGGTAATGTACCACCAGAAAAATTGTTCTCTGTGGAGCGTACTGTGACTCAATTGCTAAGTGTGATTGAACAACTTCAACCGAGTGATAGCGGCGAGTTTTTTTCTTGGGATGGAAGCCGATTGCCATGGTAGCTTTGAATCCGCGATCGCTTCCCTGTGGTTAAGAAGTAGGCGATCGCAGACTCTATAATTTTCTATCTAGAACAGCAACTTGCTCAAACCTAGATTGCGGTAATGGTGTTACCTGTACCTAAATCAACGACATTGCTAGTAGAGCTAGCGGTGTAAGTGAGGTTGTTGTTAGCCGAAGGAGCATCGAAGAAGAAGTTGCTGAGGATACCGCCGGAGATGGAAACAACGTTGCTGCTACCATCGATCTCAAACCCTTCTTGACCATTACCAGTGGAAGTTACTTCATTCCAGAAGACAGTGTTGCCAACGCCAAGGATGTCGAAACCATCAGCGCCGTTACCACTGAAAACAGAACTGTTAACAGTAACAACGTTGCCAGTAGCGGGAGCATCGAAGTCGAAGCCATCGTCAATGTTGCCAACTAGGTTACTGCCGTTGATAGTAACAACGTTGTTGATACCATCAATCTCGAAGCCTTCTTGACCGTTACCAGTGGAAGTTACGCCATCCCAGGTAATTGTGTTGCCAGTGCCAAGAATGTCGAAACCATCAGCTGTATTATTGCTGATGGTTGTGTTGATAACGGTAACAACGTTACCAGTGCCAGTGCCATCGATATCGAAGCCATCGTCACCGTTACCTGTGAGAGTACTGCCGGAGATAGTAACATTGTTGCTGCTGCCATCGATCTCGAAACCTTCTTCTGCGTTGCCAGTAGAAGTTACGCCACTCCAGGAAACAGTGTTACCAACGCCCAGGATATCGAAACCATCGTCGCGGTTGCCACTAAAGGTTGAATTGTTAACGGTAACAATGTTGCCTGTAGCGGTAGCATCGAAGTCAAAACCATCTTGGTTGTTGCTGAAGGTGCTGTTGTTAACGCTAACAGTGTTGTTGCTGCCGTCAATCTCAAAACCTTCTTCTGTGTTACCAGTGGTGGTTACGCCATCCCAGTTAACTGTGTTGCCATTGCCACCGATGTCGAAGCCATCGTCACCGTTGTTGCTGAATGTTGTGTTGCTAACGTTAACGGTGCTGCTGTCGCCTTGAACATCGATACCATCTTCTGTGTTGTTAGTGAAGACACTGTTTGATACTGTCAGGGTACTACCGCTACCAACAACAATACCGTCTAAACCGCTGGAAACAGTCAATCCATCAATAGCAACACTGGTGTTGTTGATAGAGAAGAGGCTGAAGCTGTTATTGCCGCTTACAGTATTGCCAAGTCCGTTGATTACGAGTTCGTCAGTGATATTAGCTGTCTCTGACAGACTTACTGAACTAGCCAATTCAATTGTGTCTTGTCCGGGTAGGCTATTTGCCTCGTTAATCGCACTGTTTAGTGTTGTAGTGATCCCATCTACAATAAAAGTTGCCATGAGTTATCTTCTCCCTGGTTTGTATTAGGAATGATCTGACATCAAGCACTATCATCCAGAAGCAAATATAAATCTCTAAATAGAGTCTCTACTTGCTTCTAATTAATGATGTAGACTACAGCAATAAACCTGTAACTACTCACACTTTCAATCACTGATTGAAAGTATGAAATGAGCGGATTGAATCCAAATTTGGGAAGCTAGCCGAACTAGTATGTTGACCGATATCAATCTCATCCAATAGAGCAATATCTCAACATTCCTGACTTTTTTTTGCGAACTGAAGTTTGACTTCCAACAATTTGATAGTAACTCTTACCCACGTTTTTACAGTAATTTTTTTAGTCATCTTCATAAAAAATTTACAAAAATCTGAATTAATTTTATGAACTTGCACTGCTCCAGCATTTGAAACATAGTTAATCTGTAAACCTGATCAGGAAAGACTTGCAAAGATCACATTAAAACCGCTTACATTCAGTTGTCTTTTCTGCTCAAAGCTTTATTCCAAAGGAACTGTAACGATAAATACCGTTTTTATTGTTGTTTTTAGTTGCCTCTTCATATTAACTTTACAATAGATATTTTCCTCCATTCACTAAATAATATTTTTTCTCTTCATCGATTAGCTATAAGTGTTTTTATGTATGGTTTACAGCTATTCCATAATCAATTTTTATTAGTTATTTTGAGTAAATGACTATATGGTAATTTGAAATTGTGTGTTCACATTAAAAGCCGAAGAAGTTCGATTTAGTCAATACTTGACTAAGTGATTTATCACAGCAAAATTTAGTTTTTACCCAAGTTTGCTATGAGAAAATTAACAAAAGAGTAAGGAAAGGTAAAAATTAGAAAATTTTTTCTTAATGTAGGTAAAAGCTATGTAAGTTTTGGTAATTTATGGAAGTGGCGATTACAAATGCAAAGATATCAGGCTATCATACTTTTGTTTCCATCTTTAGATCAAACCTATAAGTAACACACCATAATTATTGTTAAACGTGTTACAAAATATGATAAATTTTCAATTAGGGTTTGATGTTTGTTTTGCTTGCTTAAGTTTGGTCAGAGAAGTTCCTCACTGCTGTTTGTAAACTTTAATTGCAAAGTGCATCATACGTGTAGGAGTTCATCGTTAGATTCTCTTGAAACACAAAGATCTCATATCCTTGAGCGCAGGTATACAGCCTGTTGTAGTCTGTGGTTCGATGATTGTTCGTTTGATTAAAGTCTGTGTAGCACTTTAAACTACAGATACTAACTTTATGACACACTCACAAAACTTCAACCGTCGCCAGTTCTTGCTACGTGCAGCTATTACCAGTGGTGGAATTGTTGGCGCAAACTTTTTATCAAAATCAGGGTTTGCTCAAGCACCTGGTGTGATTACATCTGACAAACTGCGCCCTAGCATACCTTATGGTGTAGCTAGTGGTGACCTCAACGGTAATAGCGCTGTGATTTGGAGTCGTAGCGATCGCCCTGCCCGAATCATTGTCGAATATTCTACAGAGCGAACTTTCCGGGGAGCAAAGCGTGCTTTCGGACCAATAGCACAAGAACTCAACGACTATACAGCACGAGTTTATCTCAACAACCTGCCACTAGGTGAGCAAATTTACTACCGGGTAATTTTCCAAGATTTAGACAATACCAAAATTTACAGCGCTCCCACTGAAGGTACATTCCGAACAGCCCCTGCATACCGACGTGATATTTTCTTTGCTTGGTCTGGAGATACTGCAGGTCAAGGATGGGGTATTAATCCTGACTTTGGCGGCATGAAAATCTACGAAAGTATCCGTAAGCTCAACCCAGACTTCTTCATCCATTCCGGTGACAACATTTACGCTGATGGTCCCATTCAATCAGAAGTAAAGTTAGACGACGGCAGCATCTGGAGAAACATTACCACAGAAGAAAAATCAAAAGTAGCAGAAACCCTAGCAGAGTTTCGTGGTAACTATATATATAACCTGCTAGATGAAAACGTCCGCCGCTTCAACGCCCAAGTTCCTCAAATAGTACAATGGGACGACCACGAAGTCACAAATAACTGGTATCCAGGCGAAATTTTAGACGATAACCGCTATACAGTCAAGGACGTCAACTTACTAGCGGCGCGGGGAAGACAAGCGTTTTTGGAATACATACCCATTCGCTTTGACCCTTATGAACCAACGAGAATTTACCGCTCTTTCAAGTATAGTCAATTACTAGAAATTTTCGTACTAGATAAGCGTACTTACCGGGGACCAAACACAGAAAACCGTCAAACAGAACAAAGCGCAGAAACAGCATTTTTGGGTAGCGCTCAAGTGCGTTGGTTGAAAAACCAATTGCAAAAATCTACAGCCACATGGAAAGTTATTGCCAGTGATATGCCCATTGGATTGGTAGTACCAGATGGTCCAACTGCTTTTGAAAATCTCGCCAACGGCGATGGTCCCGCTTTAGGAAGAGAACTGGAACTTGCTGATATACTACAGTTCATCAACCGTAGAAATATCAAAAATGTCGTTTGGTTAACTGCTGATGTACACTACGCAGCAGCACACTATTACGATCCTAACAAAGCACAATTTACCGACTTCAAACCCTTCTGGGAGTTTGTTGCAGGTCCCCTCAACTCTGGCACATTTGGACCAAACCAACTTGACAATACCTTTGGTCCCGAAGTCAAGTTTCTCAGCATACCTCAAGGTTTGAGAGCAAATCGACCTCCATCTGAAGGTTTGCAATTCTTTGGCACAGTCAAAATTAACAGTTATTCACTGGAGATGACAGTAGCATTGCACGACATCGAAGGCAAAATTCTCTATAGTGTAGATTTGCCGCCAGAAAAATAAACCGCATTCACAATGTAGAGACGTTCCGCCGGAACGCCTCTACAGGGATTTGTGGGTTTAAGAAATCATCTTTTCTAACGCTATTTGTAAATCTTTCGTCAAATCGTCAACTGCTTGTCTTGCCCCTTGACGACCGATATGATATGATGACCAACGTTCGGTAACGGAAATTGGTTCACCCACAGTTACCTGAGATTTTCGCCAACCTAAGCGGGGTCTAGCAGGGTTTTTCTCGCCTTTAATTCGGGCAATCAGGTCAAATAAAATTAAAGTTGTTTCTGCAAATCTTTCAAAAGTAGGCTTTTGTTGAACGTAAGTTCCTGTCACTGCCACAAAACTTTCAGCTAGACGCATGTGTAATACGCGCAGAGATGCTTCTTCAGCAATCCAATCTGCCAAGCCTCGCTCTATAGGTGATAAATTGTGCAAGGAAGGCAAATCGTTTCGATAGATATCATCCCAGCAAGCTGACTCTATGCGGCGACAGCGTTCAATTATGGTTCCCTGGGATTCTAAACCAAAATATTGCTCGGCTGCTTGTAATGATTTATCTAATACCGTCTGTAGTCGAGCTTTCAGTACTTGATTACGATGAGCAGATGAATCTATTGGTGTGTTAACTGGTGCTTGGTGGTAGAAGCGAGTGTAAAACTGTTCCATTTGAGAAAGGACGTGTTCACCCAAGCGAAACAGGCGATGGTAGAATTTTTCTGGCTCAACGAGATTTGATCGATCTATTTGCTGTACTGGTAAGCCGCTATCTGCTTCTAATTTACTTAAAAGCCAATCCAATTTTGCCCAAGATGGGTTAATGTAGCTGTACTGAATGCCAATCGGTACAATCAATACGGACTCAGTTCGGTTCGCTTTGAGCAAGTCTTGTTGACACCAAAAGCCCAAGTGGGCAACTCCGGGTTCCAATGGACTGACTGTTTCGCTATGCCCATTTGTGGCACCTTCCGGAGCTACACTAATTGGTAGTTTACCATTGGCAAACAAATCCCTTGCTGTACGCATCCCACTTCTGTCTAACCTTTTACCACGATGAATCGGTACACCGCCTAACCGAGAAAACAGCCATCCAAGCCAGTTGCCTGCCCAGAGCAACATGCCGCGATCGTAAAGAAAGTAAGAATGAATTGGGTATTGTAGTGTGACACCAATTTTCCTGGCAACTTTTGGTACTGCACGGGATAGTAAGTATAACATACTAAGAGGGTCGTCAACTTCACAGTGGCGAAATGCAATGAGAAAACGAATTTTGCCAGCTTGAAATTGTTGGTAGAGATCGACTAACACTTCTACATTCTCAGTTTCAATCTTGGCGATTCCTGTGGGTAACCAAGGTCGAAGCCTTAATCGCTGCAAGATTGGCAATAACCCCTGCATAATATAGTGTACCAGTGGGTCGAACTGCTGTGGGATGAACTCTAAGGGCGGTTGTGCGCGTTGAATTGAATGGGGCAAGGTAGCTCTCCTCGAAAGGCGTTCCTAGATCCCCGGCTTCTTTAAGAAGCCGGGGATCTATGGTCGGGTGTATTTCATAGTTTACTGATTAAAGTTACAAGCTTATGTCAGCTAGCTTGATAAATTAAAGAGAAGGAATTTAGCAGAACACATGCAGTTACATCTTTTAACTTTCTCTTTTCCCTTTTTGGCAACAGCCACAGCTACAGCCGATAGTTCACTTGTACTAGCAGGGGTACTGCTGAGTTTAGTTGTAATTTACTTCGCGAGCAAAATTGGCGGGGAATTATCAAATCGTGTGGGTTTTCCACCCGTGTTAGGTGAACTTGTCGGTGGTGTGGCAGTGGGTGTATCTATCCTACATCTATTGGTGTTTCCAGAAAGTTCGGCTGATGGTTCCAGTTCTTTAGTTATGTCATTCCTGCAAGCAACTGCTGGGTTAACTCCTGAGGCATCAAATGCAGTTTTTTTTGCGCAGTCAGAAGTTATCACCGTTTTGGCAGAATTGGGAGTGATTATTCTGTTATTTGAAATTGGTTTGGAATCAAATCTCAAAGATTTGATGGCGGTTGGTATCCAAGCAAGTGTTGTCGCAGTGGTGGGAGTAGTAGCACCGTTTACTGCTGGTACAGCTGGGTTGATGATTTTGTTTGGTATTCCAGCGGTGCCAGCTATTTTTGCTGGAGCGGCACTAACGGCAACAAGTATCGGTATTACTTCTAAGGTGCTATCAGAATTGGGGCGTCTCAATTCTAAGGAGGGGCAGATTATTTTGGGCGCTGCTGTAATTGATGATGTGTTAGGAATTATCGTTTTAGCAGTGGTGGCAAGTCTTGCTAAAGATGGAGCAGTGGATGTAAGTAAAGTAATTTATTTGATTATCGCTGCGAGTGGTTTTTTATTAGGTGCAATCGTTTTGGGAAATGTATTTAGTAATTCGTTTGTCGAGATCGCCTCTAAGCTAAAAACTCGTGGTGGGCTAATTATACCCGCGTTTATCTTCGCCTTCGTCATGTCATACTTTGCTTCTGTAATACAATTAGAAGCAATTTTGGGTTCTTTTGCCGCTGGCTTAGTTTTGGATGAAACAGATGAACGTGTACAACTGCAGCAGCAGGTAATTCCGATTGCTGATATGCTCGTGCCCATTTTCTTTGTGACAGTTGGGGCAAGAACCGATTTGGGCGTTTTAAACCCAGCAATTCCTAGTAACCGAGAAGGATTAATTATGGCGGCTTTTCTCATCATTGTCGCCATTGTTGGTAAAATCGTTACAGGCGCAGTGGTGTTTGGTCAATCCCAAATTAATCGCTTAGCTATTGGTGTGGGAATGATTCCTCGGGGTGAAGTCGGATTAGTTTTCCTTGGTATTGGCTCCTCCACTGGAATTCTCTCCAAACCACTAGAAGCAGCAATTATCATGATGGTGATTTTAACCACCTTTTTAGCTCCTCCTTTATTACGATTCGTCTTTCCCCAACCAACAATTGTAGGCGAGCAAATAATTTTAGACGATGCAGTTGTTGATAACACTCCCAATTCTTGATTTTTTGTAGAAGTCGTTCCAAGTCTCTGACTTGGAATGCCTGAAGTAAGATTTTGTCTCACGCTCCAAAACGGAAACTTCTTTTGCTAAAATTACGTCACCTGAAAATGTGTATTTTTAGGAGTTGTTGAGCTTCTACCAACAAGTACGTATTTTTATTTCGGGTATCCTCGTCAAACAAACAGATATTTTTTCTAAGTGTATATCACATAAAAGCAATTTTGTCAAGCACTGCATCAATTACCATTCAATCAAACAACTTCACCAAATCCCACAGCTATTCAAGTGTCATGATTGTGGGATTGACTGCAAGGGAGGGATACTGATTATCTCTATTTTAAGGTAATCTGATGGTTTAGATTTCCTTGCCGTTATGGCAGAGAAATTCATCGGGAACCTGTTAAAATTTGACGCCATTAGCTGTGTCTTAATCCCAGCACATCAAAGCTGAGGTTTGAGCGGTGACGGTGTAAGGTACCTATAATGCAACAGATTGATGGCTTCCATGAATGCGCACTCAGGAGAAAACATTGTGAAACTGCACTGGTTACTACCTGGTACTCTTGTGACAATCTTTATGCTATTGTCACCAGCTCATGCAGCGAGATTGCAATCTTGGCGTTTTGATGTGAATCAAAATCGGCTGGAAATTGACACAGAAGGTTCGGTTCAACCTAGAGCACGACTTATGTTCAACCCCACTCGATTAGTAATTGATTTACCAGATACTACTCTTGGGGAATTACCACCCGCAGAGTCACCAGGTAGGGGTATCCGTTCAATACGTGCAGGGCAGTTTGACGCACAAACGGCGCGAATCGTTGTCGAACTTGATCCAGGTTACACCATGAACCCCGACATGGTGCAATTTATTGGGGTAAGTGCTAATCGGTGGAATGTACAACTACCAAAGCCTCAAATTAAAATAACTGATAACTCAGAGCAACAAAATGTTTATAATTTGGTGACAACAGATTCTGAAAATAAGTTGCGATCTGAGTTATTAAAGGTAGCTAGTACCACAACAGGAGCAACTCAGATCGACAATTTTCAGATTACAGGCGATGGTTTTTTCATTCGCACCAGTGGAGAAAAAGCCAAAATTCCCAGGGTGAGTCGCAGTCGCGATCGCCGCACTATTTACATGGATATTCCCAACGCCTCTGTTGGACAAACAACCCAAAGGGATTTACCAGTAGGCAAGTATGGTGTTAATAGCATCCTATTAAACCAACTGAACACAAAACCACCAACTGTCCGAGTAGAAATGCGGGTGGATAAAGATAGTCCCGATTGGAAAGTAAGTAGTGACAGTAGTGGCTTAGTCGTTCTACCAACTGTTGGAACTGGGAATATACTGGCAACAGATAATACTACCCCTACCCCCTCTAGGTTATCAGAAAACAATTTACAAGCAACAATTGAGTCAGTGCAACTTGTACGCAATGACACGCAACTGATTGTAAAAGGCGATCGGCGAATATTAGCCAATGGTAGCTGGGATAGGTCATCTGGTTTTTACCGGATCGTTGTTCCCAATGCTAAATTAGCGGTAACAGTTAGAGGTCCAGTTCTCAATGAGCGTAGTCCCATTTTAAGAATACGCCTGCAACAGGAAGATCCTAATAATGTAGTGATCTACGTCCAACCAGCAGCCGGAGTAAGAATTGGGCAACTCAATCGTGACAACCAAGCCATAGCATTAGATTTACAACGTAATCGTCGGTTAGCACCCTTACCATCTTCGCTTCTACCACCAATATCACGACCATACACACAATCATTCCCGAACCCATTGACAAATAATCCTCAACCATACAATCCTCCTCGTCCAACCAATGGACGAGTCGCAGTTGTGATTGATCCAGGACATGGTGGTAAAGATCCGGGTGCAATTGGCTTAGGCGGAGTACGAGAAAAGGATATCATCCTACCTGTTAGCACTCGTATAGCGGAAATTTTACAGCAAAACGGTATCTCCGTAGTACTAACACGTAATTCCGACTACTTTGTGAGCTTGCAAGGAAGAGTAGACATAGCACAGCAAGTATCGGCTGATATGTTTGTTAGTATTCATGCAAACTCAGCAGGGCTAAATCGTCCTGATGTCAGTGGTTTAGAAGTGTACTATTACGACAGTGGTTTAGGCTTGGCTAACACAGTTCATGACAACATTCTTCGGAGTGTGAATGTTAGAGATCGGGGGGTAAGAAAGGCAAGGTTTTATGTCTTGAGAAGAAATTCTATGCCCGCCATTCTTGTTGAATTAGGATATCTTACTGGTCAGGAAGATGCAGCAAAACTGTCAAATCCACAGTATCAATATCAGATGGCCGAAGCAATAGCCAATGGTATTCTCCAGTACCTAAGACAAAGATAATTAATTTCGTAGAGACGCTCCGCCGGAACGTCTGTACAGCAAAGGAGGTCACATTACTTAACAAAAATTTAAATTTGTTACGCGGTGCATCAATTACCAAACAGCACAGACGCGATTAATTGCGTCTCTACTTAACCAATAAGATTGCACTCTTTGTCAATTAGAACCTTACCTAAATTGACGACTCTAGTTAATTCTAGTTATCTCAATGTCTGTGTAATCTGATGCCCTGCGGAACGAATTTTTTCTTCCTTGATGGCATGGACAACATGTATGGGAATGCTAGAATTTGACGCCTAGCTAATTTCCTTTTTGGAAAAATCTACGCAGTCAAAATCCGCGCATCGGTCAGTTGACGATGCGAGGCATCAACAACGCAATCTTATTGTCAGCTTCCCTATGAATGCGAATCAGGAGAAAACACTGTGAAATTAGACTGGTGGTTACTACCCGGCACTGTTGTAACTGTCTCAATGCTATCGTCGCCAGCACAAGCAGCAAAACTGCAGTCTTGGCGTTTTGACGCTAATCAAAATCGATTAGAAATTAACACTGAAGGAGCTGTTCAACCCAAAGCTCAATTAGTATTTGGTCCCACTCGCTTGGTGATCGATCTACCAGGAACTAAATTTGGACGTCCTCAGTTAACACAGCCAGTAGCTAATAGTACTGGTATTAAATCTGTCCGCGTTGGGCAGTTCGACGCACAAACAGCACGGATTGTTGTGGAACTCAATCCAGGTTACACCCTCGATCCAAACCAGATAAAATTTGTCGGGATAACAGCCAGTCGCTGGACAGTACAATTACCTAACCCAGAAACGGAAACTGCTTCTGCCCCAAGAAATATTTACAGTGTGGTCAAAAGTGAACCGAAAGATTCCGTCAGTAATGTCACTGTAGCGAACAAAGACAATGAAACGGAAACTGTTAAAGAAAATGGTATCGTTGTTAACACTTTTGAAGGACCAACACAAATTGAAAAACTACAAGTGACTGGAGATGGATTTTTTCTGCGCACTATTGGAGTTAATCCGGAAATTAAAGAAGTCAGTCGTAACAGCGACAAGGGTATTATTAACATTGATATTGCTAATGCGACTTTATCGAGCCGTGTGCAACGGGACATGATTATCGATAAATATGGTGTTAATCGCATCTCTTTAACTCAATTAGAATCATCTCCACCAGTTGTGCGCATGACAATGCGGGTAAAACAAGATACCCCAGACTGGCGAGCTAGCATTAGCGGTACAGGTGGCATAGTACTTTTACCTAATAGTAGTGTAGTTAAATTACCAGCCAGTAGTAATTTATACCAGCGTGAGGATAGTAGTCCCAGCATCAAGTCAAGTGAATCAGTGGCGACAATTCAGTCTGTAGAACTCAGTGGTACATCCGGGCAACTAATTGTCAAAGCTGATCGCAATTTATCTGCTAGTGGTAGTTGGGATAAATCTTCTGGTCTATTTCGGATCACTATTCCCAATGCTAAAGTCACTCCAGCAGTTAAAGGTCCTAATTTAACTTCCAATAGCCCTGTTTTACGTATACGTTTACAACAGCAAGACCCCACCACTGTTGTCATTTTAGTTCAACCAGCAGCATCTGTACAAATTGGACAACTTAACCAGATTGGAGATCAATTTGTCGCTTTAGAATTACGTCGCACTCAGCCGGCAACAGGTAGTATTGCTTTACCTCTACCACGACCAAATCCACAACCATTACAATCAGGAACAATAGCACAAAATCCTAATCCATCACCTCTGCCGCGCCGCCCTGTTCCCAAAGGAAGAGTTGTGGTTGTTGTCGATCCAGGACATGGTGGTAAAGATTCTGGTGCTCCTGGTATTGGTGGATTGTTAGAAAAGGATGTGATATTACCGATTAGTAAAAGAATAGCTGCAATTTTAGAGAAAAATGGTGTGCAAGCTGTGCTAACGCGAAATAGTGACTATTTTGTTGAACTTCAAGGACGGGTAGATTTAGCACAACAGAAGCAAGCTGATTTATTTGTCAGTATTCACGCTAATTCTGTTGCTAATCGTCCTGATGTCAATGGGTTAGAAACTTATTATTACGACAGTGGCGCTCGTCTAGCTCAAGTAGTTCACAATTCTATTCTCCGTAATATTGGTACTATTAAGGACAGAGGTGTACGTAAAGCTAGATTCTATGTTCTTAGAAAAAGCTCTATGCCCTCAATTCTTGTTGAAACGGGTTTTATGACGGGACGCGAGGATAACCCCAGGCTAGGAAATCCTGAATATCAAAATCGCATGGCAGAAGCGATCGCAAATGGTATACTTCAGTACTTAAAGCAACGGTAAATAGTAGAGACGCCTCGGTGGGGCGTCTCTAAACGAAATCGAATCTAGAGACGCTCCTTGGCGTGCGTCTCTACAAAATCTAAAAACATCAAATTTGAATCTGCCTGTGTTTCTATCTTCTAGTTTTGAAGACAATTTCAATCAACGTGCCCCAATTGGCATCTTTGATAGTGGTGTGGGTGGTTTAACGGTATTGCGGCAAGTTTATCGGCAATTACCCAATGAATCAATTATTTACTTTGGCGATACAGCTAGACTACCCTACGGCATTCGTTCGCAAGCTGAGATTTTACAGTTTGTCGGCGAAATTCTGACATGGATGGAACAGCAACGTGTCAAACTGGTAATTATGGCGTGTAACACTAGTTCCGCTTTAGCGTTAGAGAAAGTACGTGTTGAGTTTTCTGTTCCTATTCTCGGCACTATTTTACCTGGAGCTAAGGCAGCTGTTGCTTGTGGTAAGCGCATTGGTGTGATTGCTACTCCCGCAACTGCCAAAAGTAATGCTTTTCGACATGCTATTCATGAGATTGATCCAAATGTTCAAGTTTGGCAAGTCGGCTGCCCAGAGTTTGTGCCACTCATTGAACAAAACCGCATTCATGACCCTTATACTGCTGAGGTAGCACGTTCCTATCTGGAGCCTTTATTAGAACAGGATATTGACACTTTGGTTTATGGCTGTACTCATTATCCCCATCTCGCACCAGTGCTGCGATCGCTCTTACCGAACGGCGTAAAATTAGTTGACCCCGCTGTTCATGTTGTGGTAGCTTGTGCGCAAGAATTAGATTTACTGGGATTGAAAAATACCCACTCACCTACACCAACACGCTTTGCTGTTAGTGGCTGTCCTCAACAGTTTGCTTCAACTTCAGTGCAGTGGCTTGGCTGTGTACCAAAAGTAGAGGTGGTAGACTTTGCTAGTGCAGTTTCCCACCTCTGGTGTGATTAGTCAATGTAAGCTAGTTGCTTGAGTTACCTTAGCGGACACCGATAGCTTTTGCTGATTTTTTTCTACTGGCTGTGAGTTGCGAGTGGGAACCGTTTTGTTCCCAGTTCGCTTTGCCAGTGCCAATAACAGGTAAACTGTTAACAAATATCCGGAAGCTAAAATAAAAATCATCATAGGCACCTTTGTGTAAATCATTTTTTCTACCAGCTGCTTTTTTGTCGTCAATATAAAATCGAATAAATTTAATGGAGCGACTAGCCACACAAAAGCGTTTTTGGTAGCTGCTGTTTGCTTATGCTAAACTTTGCGGTAGAGTACTACTACCCCCCGTAAGATTAATTTTTTATTAATTTATTTGCAAACCAAACCTACCACAGTAGATAATCTGCTCAATTGCTCATATCCACTGCAACAGCTGTCTACCCAGTCTGCGTACCATGCTATTTATGCTTTATCTCTATGTCGCAATGCTGGTTAAAGGAATGCGTTGGCATTAGTTGAAGCCCATCCTATTACTAGGTGTACTTACAACTTTTACCCATAGAGTTGCTAATTTTGTTACCAAAAAATATTTTTTTAGTAACTTTTGTGACATATTTAGTTTCACCTTAGCTATGTAGTGAAAAATACCTATTGGTTATTCACTATCGGCTGTGTGAACACTGTTTGTATTTAAAAGCCCTAGATTCTAGCGTAACACAACCACCCAGACTTTTCAGCCCTGTTTTCGGCTAAATTACAAATTTTCTGAGTAAGGGATTCTCACATTTTCACTAATTATTTTTGCTACCGATACAAATACAGGTATAAAAAATAACTTTGAAGCTCTGAAAATATTTTTAGTGTTTGGTTATTAGTATTACTGATATATTTTCGGAAAAAAATAAATTTTTTATTAAGAGATGAAGTTTATTCTATCACCAGAATCAACACACATATTTTCCTCAACAAAAAAGTAACAAATATTATCGTAATAATACTTAGAATAAATAAGTACTTTTTAATACTATAGTCATTCTACATGGAAAGTAAGTTAGGATTCTAATCACGGAAATCTTTGCGCAGGCACTGGCATATCTTAAAATGATTATAGGATATGTAAACTTTCGTAACCAAAGCCAGAGTTCGCCCGTCCATGACCCCAGCCACTTCCCTTTTTACCCCTGTGGAAGCCGATTTACTTCTCCTAGCTGATAACCTTAAACAGCTAGTAGGTAATCGCCATCCCATACTGTATGCAGCCGCCGAACACCTATTTGGAGCTGGGGGCAAGCGCATTAGACCAGCAATTGTCCTGTTAATATCAAGGGCAACAATGCTGGAGAAAGATATTACACAACGTCATAGACGCTTAGCTGAGATTACAGAAATGATTCATACGGCTAGCTTGGTACATGATGATGTGGTAGATGAATCCGTTGTGCGGCGTGGTGTTCCCACAGTTCATAGTTTATTCGGAAATCGGATTGCCGTTTTGGCAGGAGATTTTCTTTTTGCTCAATCTTCTTGGTATTTGGCAAACTTGGACAACTTGGAAGTAGTGAAACTGCTTTCAGAGGTAATCATGGATTTGGCGACTGGAGAAATTCAGCAAGGACTAAATCGTTTTGACACTAGTATCACGCTAGATACATATTTGAAAAAAAGCTATTACAAAACTGCGTCATTAATTGCCAACAGTTCTAAAGCCGCTGGAGTGTTGAGTGAAGTCAGCCAAGAAACAGCCGAAAATTTATATGGATACGGACGAGATCTTGGTTTGGCTTTCCAAATTGTCGATGATATTTTAGATTTCACTAGTTCCACAGATACTTTGGGAAAACCAGTTTGTTCAGATTTAAAAAGTGGCAATCTCACTGCACCAGTATTATTCGCGATGGAAGAAAAACCATATCTAGAAGTGCTGATTGAAAGAGAGTTTGCACAAGTTGGTGATTTAGAGCAGGCGTTAGCGTTAATTCACGATAGCCAAGGAATAGGGCGAGCGCGCGAATTAGCAGCAAATCATGCAAAACAAGCCGTGGAGCAGATTATGAACCTTTCGCCTTCTCAAGAACGTTCCTGTTTGATTCAATTGACTGATTATGTACTGAGTAGGCTTTATTAGCGGGGTAGGGGGTAGGGAGTAGGGGTGTAGGGGAGTAGGGGTGCAGGGGAGAATAAGAGTTTATGTTCTCCCAAATTCCCTCACTCACAAACTCACAAACTCACAAAATCTCCCACTCCCTATACCTTTAAGCTATATCGTTTGGTACTTGCTGCCGTGGTAAGCTTTGTTGTAGCAGATTTTGGATTTGGGTGCGAGTGACTTCAACTGCATTAGTAGTTTTGCCAGGTGACTCAAAAAAAACTATACTATCTACTGGATCTAATGCCAGCAGTTGAAACAAAATATGGGTCACAGGTATGGGGGCTGTAATTACTTGAGGGTCAAGCCCAGCAGACGAAATTAGCCCAACATCCTGTATTGTAGGGAAAGCATAAACCACGCGCTTTTCAACTTGTGGATTTGCACGGTGGCTCAATGTAGTTAAAACCCAACCATGCTCCTTGTGTTGGAGAATATAGTACTGGGGATAGCGTAATTTTTGAGCGATCGCGACAAGACCAGGGGCGACTGCTGCGACAATTTGTGGTGTAATACCATCTTGAGGTGCACTGTCAACCAGCAATTGGATTTGTGCTTGTATATCCATAAATAACCTTTTCACGACTAACGGGTATTGGCTGTAACATCAATGAGGGAAGATCTTCTCCAAATTTGGGAATAGTAAATTAAGCAAAATCCACTCGTCATAACTAAATGTTCATGCGTCTAGCTTATACGCAAAACCCACAAATCCAATCACCCAAAGTCTGACAGGTTGTATCTAAGTATGTTAGGGTCTTTTTAAAACTGCACTATGAATTCAGCCGCAACCACAACTATTCAGGGAGTTAATTCTATCGGCGTGGAGGCGATATATCAACTCCTCTTTAAGGAGCTTCATTCCTCAACCAAAGCTTCAAAGCAAAATTGCCACGATGTGGCAACACGAATTGCCGCCGAAGTTTACCGGATCTGCAATGAAAGTAAACGTATTCAAGCCGCCGGTACAGTAGAAAACTCAGCAATCACCTTAGCCAGACATCGGCTGCAACAATGTTTGAAGTACTACGAATTAGGGTCAAATCGGGGCAGGGTAGAATTACATAGTACTCTTAGCGCGATCATCTATCGCTACATCAATCCTCCGCAAAGACAACTGAGCTATCAAGGGCGACTAGTCGTCATCGAAGATTTTCTGCAAAGTTTTTATCTAGAAGCATTAAACGCTTTCCGACGGGAAAACCAACTGGGTGCTAGTTATAGCCCCAAAACACTTTTAGAACTGGCGGAGTATATGGCATTTACCGAACGCTACGCCAAGCGACGGATTCCCCTCCCAGGACGGCAACAGCAGTTGATTATCCTGCGGGCGCAAACTTTTTCCCAACAACAACCCCCAGAAACATGTGTAGATATCGAACAAGCAGCAGAGGGAAGTGGTAATGAAGCAGATGGTTCATGGGAAGACCCAGCAGTACAGCAACTGCGTAGTGCGATGGCGATGCAACCAGAACCAGAACCGCAAGAAGACACATTGCGATCTGTAGTTGTGACTGAATTAATGAGTTACTTAGAAGAACGGCAACAATCAGATTGTGCCGATTACTTCGCTCTACGTCTCCAAGATTTATCAGCACAAGAGATTGAGTCCATTCTCAATTTGACCCCTCGGCAGCGAGATTACTTACAACAGCGGTTTAAATACCATCTAATTCGATTTGCCTTGTTGCACCGTTGGGAATTAGTTCACGAGTGGTTAGAAGCCGATTTGCACATGAATTTGGGCTTGACACCCCAGCAGTGGCAAACTTACACAGAGCAACTTGACGATAAACAGCGATCTTTACTGGAGTTGAAGCAACAGGGGCAACCAGACGAAAAAATTGCCAAAACTTTAGGTCTGTCAATGGCACAATTACAAAAAAGGTGGTTTAAAATTTTGGAACAAGCTTGGGAAATTCGTAACTCCCTAATGTCCGGATCAAGTGCTTCTACTCATGAATAGTGACTCAGAATCCAAGACAAACAATTTACTCATACAGTTTTTAGCAACAAAAGCTAAAGTTTGTGAGCATAAATTGGTAAAGTGTATGGATATTGACGGGGTAAAAAATTCTCTGTGCTAAACCGCTGTTTACAGTGGTGCAGGAGGATTACCCCAAACATCTCTACTGGGAGAAATTCCTACTGTGCAAGAACGTTTCCAAGCCGTCCTTAAACGTCGGCTCAAAGACCACATTCAAACTAAACCACCCTTGTTCCCTTGGGAAACACAATTAGTGGATTATCCCGACTTCGTAGACAACCAGTCAATGACATTGGTTCCAGCTTGGTGTTGGGCAGCACAGCAGTCTCGCCTGCATCTGCCCATACCTCTGCCAGAAAAAATCTTCCAACAATTGTTGGAGAAATGTCAAGCATTGGTGACAACTTCACTGCCTTTAGGGACAAAATTAGTTCAAGTAGTGGAAAACTTTTTCCCTCAAGATTCCCACGCACTGAATGACTTAGCCGGAATGGTGCTAAGAAGTCCCTATCGTTCAGTTGATTCTTTAGAAACAATACCTAATCTTGACGGCAGTTACTCAGATTTACAACCCCATCAACAAATGGCGTTGTCTTTGTTGGCTGCTAAGCAATTGCTAGAAAATTTAACTTTGCCAATTTCCACACTTTACCCAGTGGTAGAAAGGCAATGGTTAACAACTGTAGGTGTTTTAACCCTTTGCGTTGAATATCAGTTTGAGGGTAAATCAAAATTAATAGTCCAGGGTGAGTTACCCACAAAAGGGGTTTTAAAGCTAACGGGAGCAACCTCCCTCGCAATGGCTCAATCTTCAACTCCAGGAAGCTTGAGTGTAGAATTATGCTGCACTCAAAACCAGACATATACCTTGGAAGTTGAGTTACAAGAAATAGACAGTCAACCACTTGTGTTTGTAATTATTCCGACAATGATATAAATAAACATTGTGGTTGTATATGCTACCGCTAGCACTTCTTCATCTATAAACGCCGTTATAAAATGATCATCCTGGTTTTGGCACGTATCCCTCCTTTAATAACAGCGGTTTCGAGGGCGTTTTTAAGAAAGCTGAAATTATCAAAACATTTGCGAGTCAGGTTCACTTGGCTCGCAATGAACTTCTTTGTTGGATACTGCTTTTGAAACGCTTTGAAAAGGCTCAGGGCAGCTATGCAGAGGGCAGCTATGTAACTCCATCAATAAATTGAGTGGAGTTTTCCAGGATAAGTAGGCGTTATCAGTCTACTTGAGTAAAATTACAGACGACAGTATTAGTTTTTGTCGTCTGTACTCAAAATGGAAGATTACTTTGCGGGTGCAGGTGCTAGCGTTGATTAGTGTGAGAAGAGTGACAAATGTGGCGACGGTAACTTGTTGAGACTGGTTTCACGCGAGAGTGTGATTGGAGTTACTACCGTCGCTACAGACAAAATTTCGCCCCGTTACCATGCAGAGCATGGTAATATGTTACGGGGAACTAATCCATCTTCAGCAGAATTTAGTAGCAAAAAAATTTGTTCTTGCCATACATCTTTAGATATATTTTTAGAAAATTTACTATTGAAATAGCTAAAGCAAGCAATTCCAGATAAAACTAGAAAATGCGTCAATTTTAGCATTGTAACTCCAATTCTTTGTAGATAACATGGAAATTAGTTTGTTATAAGCTTCTTAAACTGCATTTGGCGTCAGTTTTTTATGGATATTCAGTTAATCAACATCGGTTTTGGCAACATCGTGTCTGCCAACCGAGTAGTTGCCATTGTCAGTCCAGAGTCGGCTCCGATCAAGAGGATTATCACCGATGCTCGGGATCGAGGTCAACTGGTTGATGCAACTTATGGTCGCCGTACTAGAGCTGTAATTATCACTGATTCTAGTCATGTCATTCTTTCGGCAATTCAACCAGAAACGGTGGCAAACCGCTTTGTCATCTCTCGCGATCATCAAGTTGTGGATAACTGACGGTAAACAAGCAAGCGTACTCCATTTACAAATAATTTATTGCCAAATCCGTTTTTTCATATGAATTAAATAAAATTTCTGTTAATATTGCCACAATCTTTGTTGGTCAGTAGTCGTATAGACACATAAAAGACTAATGGCTAATTGATGACGTCTATTGATTCACGTATTTAAGGATGATGCAAGTTTTATCTACCAAAAATGGTGCTACTACCATAAAAGAACCCTCAGTGGGCAGACTAATTATTTTAACCGGTCCCAGTGGAGTCGGGAAAGGCACTTTAATGCGATCGCTCCTACAGCGTCATCCAGAACTTTACTATTCTATCTCAGTGACAACTCGTCCTCAACGCCCAGGCGAAATTGACGGCAAGGATTATTACTTTATCAGCCGCAGCAAGTTTGAGCAAATGGTAGACCGGGGTGAATTATTAGAGTGGGCAGAATTTGCCGGCAACTACTATGGCACTCCCCGCGAAGCTGTACTCAAGCAAATTAGTTCAGGCAGAACAGTTGTGCTAGAAATTGAACTAAAAGGGGCAAGACAGATTCGTGCCTCATATCCTTGCGCCATCAGCATCTTTATTCTGCCTCCTTCCTTAAATGAATTGGAAAGACGTATCCGTAATCGCGCCCAAGACTCCATGGAAGCAATTACCCGTCGTCTGCGTTGCGCTGGTGAAGAAATCAATGCTGCCCATGAATTTGATCTTCAAATCGTTAATGACGACTTTGAAACAGCTTTAAATTCAATTGAAGCAGCTTTGTTTACTTAATTGTGTAGGGACGAACTACTGTTCATCCCTACCTTTAGGAGCAATTTTCGTAGAGACGTTCCGGCGGAACATCTCTACTGTACAGACGTTCCGCCGGAACGTCTCTACCATGACTACTTCCCAAATACACCCAGAATTAACCCAAGATTGCTAGCGATGAAGTAAGCAACTACTGCACCACCAAGCCCACCAATTAAGAAAGCACTAGCAAAGTTGTTCCAACCTTCACTAGATTTAAAAGAATCGGGAGGATTGGGTACAGTAACAGTAGCAACTGGCTGGTTAGGGTTGCTATTGGCATATAGGGACAATGTGCCTGTGAGAATCACAATCAAACCCAAAGTTGCTAGTAATCCAGCAAAGTTGGCATCAGCTGTATCACGCAGGGGACCAAGTTTTGCAAAAGGACCAAATATCCAGTAACCATGTGCCATGCCTATTTCTATTCCTCTGCGGAAAGTCGTTATTCCTGGACGGTAAGCAGGCAAATTATTAATGTACCACTTGGTTAATCCAGAAGCATTAATTGGCGTTTCTAAGTTACCTCGTTGTGGATTGCGCCATTCAGGAAAAACAACTTCCTGATTTCTTGGATCACTTGAACGGTTTTTTGATGCATCTACTGCTTGTGCTATATCTGCCATATCTTATGTTTCCTCTAAATAAAATGGTGGCATTTTCATATTAATAATAATTGGCGCTATATATTATTTTTACTTGTGAAATTTAAAAAAATTAATTTATTAAAATATGAATAATAAATTATGAATTATGAAATTCTTAAGCTTCATAATTCATAATTCATCCTGCTTAATACTTATGGTAGTGGATGGAAAAGTAGGTCAGGGAAGAAGTAGTTAAATACAATCAACAGCACAGCAGTGAGAATCAAGTTGACAAACAATAAAACTGGTGCCAAGGAAAGGTATCTAAGCAAATAATTTTGCGACGAGTTTTGCGCCATGAATCATTCTCTCCAATCAAATTTATTTTGGTATTACTTCCCGTTGGGAAACATTCTAACGAGGTGAAATGGGAATTTCTTCATCCTTAGCGGTTAATTCCCCAGACAGAAGTTCTTTCACAGCAGCAAGGGGCCAAGTGAAGCCAGAAAGTATAATTGGCAGTGCTTTTGGCAGTTCAATTACCACTTCCTTGATTTCTACATCGCCGCCTTCCTTCTTAATTGCTTGTAGATAAGAGCGACCTACCCAACCAATCCAACCTGCAATATACAGGAACAGAATGCTAGGAATTAAGAAGTCACCAGCACGATCCAGACGACCATCTACAATTAAATGAGGTAGACCTTCCGGACCACAAAGTGCTTGAGAGTAACGTTCAAATCTCTTAATTCCTGATTCAGGGTCAAAGTTAGTATTACGGGCAGTTTCTACTCTTTCCAAAAAGGCAGGAGAATCACTGCACCGTACTAGTCCAGCCCCTTCTGCGGAGGCAGGAGAGGCAAAGTTAAACACTAAACAAATTGCTAAAATCAGAGCAAACAAGCATCGCATGGAATTGTTCCCTTTTATGACGAAACAAAAAATCTCTTGTACAAAACGAAGCGGCTTGTACAACCTTGATTAGTTAAATTCACGATTAAATCAGGTTAAACCAGGATTTTGCCAGGTGTCAATCTGGCAGAATTGCTGATATTTCCTGTGATTTGGTCGTATATGCAAGCATATGGAAATCATACTCTTGGTTGTGTACCGGGTAAAGTTTAAGTCAATAAAAGTTAAAATTTCTCAAACAAGTCCTTATTTGGTGGAACAAGCGCAATGTCAACAGTTTTAGCGATCGAAACTAGTTGTGATGAAACTGCTGTAGCAATTGTTAAAAATCGTCAAGTTTTAAGTAGTATTATTAATTCACAAATTCCAGTTCATCAGCAGTACGGTGGGGTAGTACCAGAAGTAGCATCCCGTCAGCATCTAGAAACAATCAATCAAGCGATCGCCGAAGCATTAGAACAAGCAGAACTAGACTGGGGACAAATTGACGGAATCGCCGCCACCTGTGCGCCTGGACTAGTAGGGGCATTATTAGTAGGGCTAACCGCAGCCAAAACCCTATCAATGGTACATAACAAACCATTCATCGGCGTTCATCACCTCGAAGGTCACATTTACGCGACCTACTTAAGCGAACCAACCCTAGAACCTCCTTTTCTCAGTTTGCTAGTTTCTGGCGGACACACAAGCTTAATTTATGTTAAAGATTGTGGTGTCTACGAAACACTGGGCGAAACTCGAGATGATGCAGCAGGTGAAGCCTTCGATAAAGTGGCACGCTTATTGCATTTAGGATATCCTGGTGGACCAGTAATTGATCGATTAGCACAACAAGGAAATCCACAAGCTTTTACCTTACCATCTGGAAAAGTGTCTCTACCCAACGGCGGATATCATCCCTATGATGCTAGTTTTAGTGGATTAAAAACAGCAGTGTTACGATTAGTGCAGCAGTTAGAGAAAAATGGCTCATCTTTACCTTTGGCAGATCTAGCTGCTAGCTTTCAAGAAACTGTAGTGCAAAGTCTGACAACTAGAGCAATTAGATGCGCCCTTGACTATGGTTTAAACACCATAGCAGTTGGTGGAGGTGTAGCAGCTAACAGTGGACTCAGAAAAAATCTCCAAGCTGCAGCGGCAGAACATCACTTGCAGGTGCTATTTCCCCCCCTGAAATACTGCACTGACAACGCGGCAATGATTGGTTGTGCAGCTTGCGATCATCTCAATCGTGGTCATACATCCTCCCTTACCTTAAGCGTTCAGTCCCGGTTAGGACTAACCCACGTCATGGAGCTTTATCGGTGTTGAGCAATTATGGAGCGGATATGACTAGCAACGGCATCTGGTTGTTCTAACATAGCCAGATGTCCACAATCAGGAATTTCAATGACATTATCACCGCAATATTGAAACAATGGGTGAAACGACGCTAGGTGACGAACATACTTAGGTTCCATCACCTTATCCTCTGCACCAGTCAAGAAATAAACTGGTTGCTGAAGTTGAGAAACTAGCTGAGGTAAACGGTTGATTTCTTCTTCAGTGGTAGAGTCTAATAGTGACCCCAAAGCAGCTTCTGGATCGGCAACCACAAAATCAATCACCCGTTGACGCGCCCAATAACGGTCTAGAGGACGTGCTACACTATCTCGAGTAAATAGCAAATCAATTAAAGGTAGTTGAGACAGCCAGCGTGGACGGACTTGTAAATAGCGCTGACCCTCCGAGCGAAATTGCTCAAAGGCTTCTTTAAGATATATACCACCACCTGAGTTGATACAAATAACACCAGCTACGCGCTCTGGCATCTGGGCGGCTGCCCATAGAGCGATCGTACCGCCCAAGAAATGACCAATTACCCAAGCACTATTAATATTGAGCTGTTGCAGGAGGGCTGTTAAATCCTGAGCATAGGCAGATGGTGTGTAAAGGGAATCAAAAGGATTAGTAAAACTATTACTATAGGAGGATGCCAAATTTACTGGAAGTTGTTCTCGACTATAATCGGTTTTTGCTGCTACTTGAGACTTGCCAAAACCCCTTAAATCGTAAGACAAACACTGGAAATCAACAGATAGGCGAGAAATCACAGGTTGCCAGTATCCACGGCTGTTGAGCCAGCCATGAACAAAGACCAAAGCATGGGGGTAGGAAGTAGGAGCTGTGAGTTCGTATGCGTGTGGAACGCCTAAGATTTCGATGATTGCCATACTTACTATCCTACCCTATGACAATCATCTCCCTAGCAACCTAGTTCCCACTCCTTCAGCAATTTTATGACCCAGATATTCAGGAATTAAACTTTCATTTGGTCCGAGCAAGTAAAGTATGAGGCGTGTACGTCCGCGCCATACCAACAAATTAGCATTGACGACCAAAAGGTCTTCTTGCCAGATGGCGTACATCACTTTATAAAATAATCCGGGTTGGTTATCGGCTTCTACAACCAAAGCTGGAAGATGGAAGACTGGATCGACGTAGAACTCGGTTTGTACTTGCTCTAAGCCAGTATCAAGATTAAATTCTACTGCCAGCATCTCTTCTACCTCAAATCTCCCCGCTAAAGCCTCTCGAATAGCGCGACAGACGTTCTCGGCAGTTTTTTCCGTTAGTGCTTTACTACCGCGAGAAACTAGCAGTTTAATAAACACCAACATCGGTGGTTGAATTTGACCGTATAAACTTATACCATGTATTGTTAGACCATAAGCAGCCAGCACACCAAAAATGTCGCTCAACAAAAAAGACTGGTTACGGTAAGCAAAATGCAAAGCACTCTTGCTACCTTCACCTTTAAGTTCAATTACAGCGTGTCTAGTTTTATAAAGACGGTAAGCCAGTCGCAAATTTTGCAGTTGAATTTCACTACTGACAAATTGCTCATAAAATTGGGGAAACGCTCGATTAAAGCGTTTAAGCAGTTCCAATGTCGAAGATTTTAAACCTGAAGCCATAATTTGGAATTGGGAATGGAGGATTTGGTTAATTTCTACTAGGCTCCACAACAAAATGCTAAAGTTGAAATTGATTGATGTAAGACTAGCGCTTACTGATACATCCTACTGAAGATCCTCATCTCACTCAAAAATCAATGAGTATATGGTGTATCACGATGGATAAGTCAGTAAAATGCTAATCGTCACTCTTTCAGTAAAAACTAACACTGTTACACTACCCGAACCACGTTGGCATGGGTTTTTGGAAAACTTGGTTCAGTACATCTGAAGCCGCAGCGACAAATAGGTCAACCTATGAAGACGAAATGAACGTAGATGCTGCCGCACATTCCAGCAACAGCAGCGATCGGATCATTTTTAGTACGGAACGCGATCTCGACTTGTATGAGTTAGAAGAACTTTGTGATGCAGTCGGTTGGTCACGCCGTCCTCTGAGAAAAGTCAAAAAAGCCCTTGAACACAGTTTTCTCGTAGCTTCCATGTGGCAAGTACGCGGAAACAAAAGACGACTCATTGGTTTTGCTCGTGCTACGTCAGATCACGCTTTTAATGCCACGATCTGGGATGTAGTAGTTCACCCAGAGTTTCAAGGTCAAGGATTGGGCAAGGCATTAATGAAATATGTACTTAAAAAACTTAGGAGTGAAGAAATTAGCAACGTCACTCTTTTTGCCGACCCTCATGTGGTAGACTTTTACCGCACTTTAGGGTTTATGTCCGACCCGGAGGGTATCAAGGGTATGTTTTGGTATCCTCAATAAAAGTAAAAAGTTAAAAGTTAAAAGTAAAAAGAAAGATTTCTGGAGAAGGTTGATCAATGTGAGGTTAAAGGTGTAGTTAAAATAAATTTGTCATTCTTAGCAAGATGTGATAATATATTGAGGTGAGTGGAAAAAAAATCAACCACTCATCAAGAGATATAACGGGATGTAGCGCAGCTTGGTAGCGCGCCTGCTTTGGGAGCAGGATGCCGCAGGTTCAAATCCTGTCATCCCGATTTGGTATGATTATTGTAGAGACGCTCGGGCGGAGCGTCTCTACTGTTGTGTGTTTTTGGCGATCGGCTTGATCCCCCCAACCCCCCTTCCTACGTGGGGTTGGGGGATATTCGTGGGCTATAAATTATAACCGAGAAGCATTGGTAAACATTTTATATAAGAAAATATAGAGTTATTTACTTTTTAAATATAAAAATTAAAACTATATTGTGCTTAAATTATCCCTCGATTAAGGGTTTTATAGGTTAGTAGATGTGCATTTTAATTGCTGATTCTTCCGTATAGAAAAATTTGTACTATCTTCCTGTCATAGCTGCTTTAACGGGTTATCAGACAAATTGAACCATCAGCAGTAGGGGCGAATGGTTGTTCGCATGTAACAAAAAAATAAAAATTAATGTAAATAATAAGACATCTATCTCTAGAGGTATGTGGAACGAATTACAATATGGTGGCGTCATCGAAAGTTAGCAGAGACAATAAAATGTCAGGTGTCACCTTCGTGAAAATAAAATCTTTCATAAGGCAGTTGCAAAAGTTGGAGTAGCGTCTATTTTTTAAACAAGGCGCAACAGCCAAAGTATAGCAACATATACCAGGCATCTACAGTCCCAATCGCTGTTGAAGCGCAAATAGATCATGAAAGCACTGTCAACTAGCGAAGAGGGTAATATAACTAAAACTAGTTAGTTTTGTACAATTCCAACCTTTTACCTGATTTGATTGAAGTATTGATGCTAGGAGCAGTCATGAAATCATTAGTTCGCTGGGGTACAACATTTGGTTTAGTGGGAAGTACTCTGCTGGCAACGGTAATTAGCGGAAACGCCCCAGTGCTAGCATTAACGGAACAACAAATTAAAGAAAAACTCGATTCAGTACCTGTTTATTTAATCACGAATGCTCAAGGTTTACCTCTGAGCCGTCCCCTACAACAACAAGCTAACAACGCGCAACAAAAAGGTGCCGGTTCGGTAACAGGCGTTTACATGAGCCAAAAAGAGGCTCAGGCTTTTATCTCTGAACTGCGCAATGCCAAAGGTCAAGATGCGAAAATGACAGAATTGGTAAAAAGCCTACAAGTGACAGCAGTACCACTAGGTGTAATTTATCAGCAATTACAACAAACCAAAAATCAGCAAAACCGTCTGTTATTTGCCTTCAAACCTGTAGAACAAGAAGTTAAAGGAGCAATGGATTTGCTCAAAGCTAGTGGTCAACAAGTACAGCAATTTAAGAGTGTACCTGTTTTTGCTGTGAGATTTGCACCAGATAAGGGTTACGTACCCATCAAAGCTGGTGCAAGCGAAAAGCAGGAAATGATTCCACTGTTTTTCAGCAAGCAAGATGCTCAAGGTTTATTAACTCAAGTCAAGCAAAAGTTTCCCAAGGCTGATATTCAGGTAGTAGACGTAGACGGAGTGATCAAAACATTACAGGATAAAAACGATAAGTGGCTGGAACAAGTTGTCTTAGTGCCATCCCCAGAATCAAGACAATATATTCAGACACTACCAAAAACAGAGGGAAATAACGCACCCAAGCCAAATGCTCCCGCCCAAAAGAAATAACCTTTCTCAAATATGGCGGATATACAGCCGATCGCAGGACAACAAATATGGCAGTGGCGTAATGCAGCAATCCAAGCCGCACTCGCTGCTGATGTCCCACCTGGTGAGGTAGATTGGCTACTCAAAGAGGTAGCTGGGTTAGACAGTTTAGCACTGCGTTTGCAGTCTTTTCGAGACAAGTCTATTCAGCTAACTCTTCCTCTAGAAGAATTAGAGGCACTGTGGCAAAGGCGATTACATGAACGTTTGCCGGTGCAGTATATCACAGGATTTACACACTGGCGACAATTTAAAATTATCGTATCTCCTGCTGTTTTAATTCCCAGACCAGAAACAGAATCCTTGATTGATTTAGCAGTTGCAGCTTCAGTTGAAAGTAAAAACAATCTACAACTGGGACATTGGGCGGATTTAGGCACTGGTAGTGGTGCGATCGCCATCTCCCTAGCCGATGCATTCAAACAAGCGACAATTCACGCAGTTGATTTTAGTCAGCAAGCACTTTTTATTGCCGCCGCCAACGCCCGCAATTGTGGTTTTGCGGAGCGCATTCACTTTTATCAAGGTTCTTGGTGGGAGCCGTTACAATCATACAAAGGTCAGTTTAGTGGTATGGTGTCAAATCCACCTTATATTCCCACTAATACTGTATCTACATTACAACCAGAAGTAGTCAACCATGAACCCCATCTAGCTTTAGATGGTGGTGCTGATGGATTAAATTGCATTCGCCATTTAATCGCCACTTCCCTAGACTATTTACGCCCTGGTGGTATATGGCTAATTGAAATGATGGCAGGGCAAGCTCCAGCAGTGCAAGAACTGTTAGTACAAGGTGGCTACTGCAATATTCAAATTCATGCTGATTTAGCTGGTATTGAGCGCTTTGCTGTGGCTTATAGGAGATAGGAATTGTAGAGATGTTCCGCCGAAACGTCTGTACAGTCGTCGTAGAGACTTTCCGCCGGAACGTCTGTACAGGAGATAGGAGATTTGTAAATATGATTGTCTCTTTAGATACATTAATAGCTGGCGCACGCGCTGGTAAATTAGTTAGTTTTCCTACCGATACAGTTCCTGCTCTTGCCTCATTGCCCAGTTACGCAAAATTAATTTATACTGCAAAACAGCGTAGTCAGGATAAACCATTAATATTGATGGGAGCTAGTGCAAGTGACCTTTGGTCTTTTGTTACTGGTAGTGAAGAAGAGTATAAGATATGGCAAAAAATAGCTCATAAGTACTGGCCAGGAGCGTTAACGTTAGTATTACCAGCATCGGCACTTGTACCTGATTCAGTACTTTCAATTTCTCAGCAGGATGTAAAAACAATTGGTATCAGAGTACCAAATAGCGCGATCGCTCAAACTATTCTGCAACAAACAGGTCCACTAGCAACAACCAGTGCTAACATATCCGGACAGCCGCCTTTATTAACAATGGCAGAAATTGAGACACAGTTTCCCAATGTTCTCACCCTAGAGGCAGGTGAAGATAAAAACGAAATACCAGCCATAGGTTTACCTTCAACCGTTGCCAAATGGACTGGAAAAAATTGGCAAATTTTGCGACAAGGCGCAGTCAATTTATCGTAAGAGCAAACGTGTATACCAAGATACCCGACTTCTGTTATGAGTCGGGTATCTTGTTTCACTTAGCACCAAGGAACTTCACAATAGGTTTTTATTGTCAATTACAAAGTTGAACGCTGTCTAATTATGAATTGGAGTAACTGGATATATTTAGGAGTAGGGCTAGCACTGGGAATCGGTTTACGCGGATTGTGGGCAAGACAGTCATCTAACTCTTCTCACCTCACGCCTTTGAAGCATGAGAATTTTTCCGATTCACAGCATACGCTGAAGCAAACTCAGCTAGCATACAGAATGGCACATGAAATGAGCCAGTTTAAAGCCGGATTTTTGGCAAGAACTACTCACGTATTGCGATCGCCACTCAATGGTTTGATTGGATTGCATCAGTTGATTTTATCAAATTTATGTGAAAATCCAGAAGAAGAGCGAGAATTTATTGCCCAAGCTCATGAACGAGCGCTGAAGTTACTCAAACTCATTGATGAAATTCTCAACGTTGCCCGGGTCGAACATGGTACAAATAAACTGGATATTCAACCGCGCTCACTTAACGAATTGTTACAGGAAGTTTACGACTTAACGTACATGTTGGCGGAAAACCGTAATTTTCCTTTCAAACTGTTAGCACCTAATCCAGAAACCTATGTTTTGGCAGACTATTACTGGTTAAGGCAAATCCTCGTCAACTTAGTAGAAGTTTCCATTGGGCGGATGGAGGAAGGTAGTATTTATCTCTCTACTAGTGATGATCCCACAACTCATACTACTTTCATCTGGTTGGATGTTCCAACACATGCTGTTTCCAGTAGTGAGCCGATAGATTTAATCAAATCTTCTGATTTAACTAACCATGACATTGCGATCCTTTCATCAGGGATGAAACTACTGCTCAATCAAACTCTGCTAGAAGCAATGAAGGGAAAGCTAGAAATCGTTACTTCTCCTCTCACTAAACCAGCAGAGGCTTTGACAAGACTACAAATATCTATCCCCTTCGTAGTTCCTGAAGCTGGTTTTCTACCGTAGTTGGGATTAAATTAGGTTCATTGTGTAACACCATTGTGGTTGTCGAATTACACTCAAACCCAATTTTTTCGTAAAACCGTTGCTGGTGGGTAGTCATCAGATAAACACGTTCAACCCGATTCACCCGAGGATGACTTAAAACTGTTTCTACCAACTTGCTTCCCAACCCAATACTGCGATACTCTGGGTGAACAACTACATCCCAAATGGTAGCGCGGTAGACACAGTCAGAAGTCGCCCGAGCAAAACCAATCAACCGTTCTCCATCACAGACAGTAATTACCGGATCACTGTTGACTATTGCTGTGCTTAGATCTTCAATACTACGATTTTGCGCCCAAAAAGCAGAGAGGTTAAACAACTGTTGGAGTTGGTAAAGGTCAATTTCCAATTTGCGATCACTAAATTGAAACGGAGTCTGGTTCATTAACTTTCCTACTCTCATAAGTGAATTTTTGTTATCGTTAAGTCATAGCTTACGAAACATTTCTTGTAATAAATCTATATTATTATTTTACAATCTTAACAATCCATCTCCATAATGGATGACTTGGACCTTGTTGGCGTATCCTCATCACCTGTTCTTCCAAACGTTGCTTTTCCTGTTTAGGTATGCCAAATAAGATATTCCGACTTTGCCAAACTAAAACAGCAGCAGTCATCCCAACACAAAAAGATAAACCAAAAGTTGCTAAAGGGTGGTAGTATAAACCGTAACGTACTGCCGCCCAAGTAAAATATTGTCGCAAAAGCCAAATTTCATCACGTAAATTCCATAAGCTGAGCGTTCCTACAGTAAGCCATAAAAAGCAGACAAAAATCCACCTACTCATTACTTGAAACTGATGGAGTCTTTCGACTTGTTGAGCAAAAGATGAGTCAGAGTATTCTATTTGATCCATAGACGGTAGAGAGTAGGGGAGTAGGGGAGTTTGTGAGTAAGGGAGTAACTATTGTTTTGCCTCCTCTGTGTTTACCCCTCTGTGCACCTGTTTACCACTGCGCGTGCGCCACCAAGAGAGTAGGGTGCTAGCGATGAAGATGCTCGAATAAGCTCCCATTGTAAAACCAATAATCAATGCTAGGGAAAAATTGCGTAGTGTTTCTCCCCCAAACAGAAAGATCGCCAATAATGTCAACAACACGGTTAAAGTCGTGTTCAGTGAGCGTGTCAAAGTTTGGTTAACTGCATCATCGACAATATCATTAAAAGAGCGCTCGGCATTACTATTGACTGTTTCGCGAATGCGATCGTAAATCACCACAGTATCGTTAACTGAGAAACCTGTAATGGTAAGCAAGGCAACAATAAAAAGGCTATCTACTTCAGTGCCAAAGAGCAAACCTAAAATTGAGAATGTTCCTACAGTAATTAATACATCGTGAAATAGAGCAATAATCGCAAATACAGCATAGTCTAACTGGAAGCGAAAGCTCATGTAAACAATAATACCAATAAAGGAAACGATTAGAGATGTTAACCCAGATTGGAACAACTCTCGCCCCACAGTAGGACCTACGGTATCAATTTGATTCTTTTGCGGATCAAAGGCACCGATTTTTTCACTGATCGCATCTTGTAACCGAGTACGTTGTTGGGCATCTAAATTTTTAGTCCGAATTAGTACACCATTTTCCTTACCACTTTGCTTATCGGTAATTACTTGGATACTACTATCGCCTAAACCTTGTGCTTTAGCTGCTTCCCGCACAACATTGATATCAATTGGTTGATCACAGTTACCTGGTTTGGTACAATCCCGTTCAAATTGCAAGCGCGTACCACCGACGAAATCGAGGCTGGGGCGCAGGGGTGCGCCGATTTGCTGCCAAGAAATCACCATCGAAATAATGCCAATGATGATGATGGTGGCAGAAATAATCCACCATAGCGATCGCGATTTGTTAATGCTCAGTTTCATTTTGCCACCTCTGCCTTGTTTGAAGCTGGCAAATTACCACAATAAAGCTCTGGCTTCCGTAAAGAAGGAATGGAAATTGCTAAAAACATCAACGTGCGACTACAGGTAATTGCTGTAAACATACTTACTGCCACTCCTAAAGCTAAGGTAAGGGCAAAGCCTTTTACCAAACCAGAACCTAGCCAGAATAGTGCAGCACAAGCAATCCATGTCGTGACGTTACTATCTAAGATACTAGAAAAGGCACGGTAAAAACCCGATTCTACAGAACGATACAAACTTTTGCCTGCACGCAATTCTTCTCTTGTGCGCTCAAAAATTAGTACATTTGCATCAACTGCCATACCGATACTAAGGATAAAACCAGCAATTCCCGGCAGCGTCAAAGTAATGCCTAACAAAGCAAAACTTGCCCAACTCAGAAGAGAATAAATCACTAGTGCCAGATCTGCTATTAGTCCTGGTAGTCTGTAGTAAACCACCATAAATATTAACACTAAAGTTAGACCGCCTACTCCTGCGTAAATGCTACTTTGAACACTGTCTTTACCCAGAGTAGCTCCAACTGTACGGATTTCTCCGATTTCTACAGGTACAGGTAAAGATCCACCGCGTAGTTGTACGCCTAAGTCGTTAGCTTCTTGGGGGGTAAACCTACCTGTGATCACTGCTGCACCACCTGTAATACCATTGGCGGCGAATTCTGGGGGAACAGTAGGAGCACTAATTAGTTCGTTATCGAGAAAAATACCGATACTACGTCCGGTGCCTGCTAGTGTTTTCGTTAGTTGAGCAAAAAGTTCACCACCTTTGTCATCAAAGCGAATCGCCACATTCCAGTTGTTACCTTGAGTGGGTTCGCCGTAGGCATCTTTGAGGTATTTACCTGTGAGTGGTGGATTTGTGCTTTCAAATAATTGCTCGATCGCTTGATTAGTCTTGAGTAGCTCTTGTTGATTTTTCTCAATACCTGCCGCGTCTGATTTTTGTTTCAACTCTTCAAGCTGAGCTTTTAGCTTAAGCTTGGTTGCTTGGTAAGTAAAAACTTGAGTTTCAGTTCCTGGCTTTTGGGTGCGAAACTCTAACTGTGCCGTACCACCTAGCACACGTTCTGCTTGCTGTGGATCGTTCACGCCAGGTAGCTGCACTAAGATTTTATCTGTACCTACTGTTTGGATCACTGGTTCGGAGACACCTAAACCGTTGATTCTACCTTCAACTACTCTTTTAACGGCTTCTAATTCTCTTTCGGTGATTTGCTGAATTTCCGGCGTTGTTTTCACCTGTATTGTCAGTTGTGAACCACCCCGCAAGTCCAGTCCTTGAGGCACGGGAATTTTGACAATCGTGACAATTGCGGCGATTACCAAAACTACAATCAAGATAACAAGCGATCGCTGTCTTTGCATATCATTAAAACTTATGACAAACGCTATGATAGCGCTCTTTTTCTCAGTTAGGAGACAGTTGTCTCCTGTCTCCTAACTGTAACTCTTATACACGCAAAGCCACCATTTTTTCCACCGCTTCAACTATTTGCTCTGGTTGGACAATTGTTAACCTTTCTAAAGAGCCGTTGTATGGTGTGGGGATATCTTGGGAAGAAAGCCGCAGTACTGGGGCATCTAATTCATCAAACAAGCGATCGTTGATTGAGGCGATTAATTCTGCGCCAATGCCGCCAGTTCTCATACACTCTTCCACAATAATAACGCGATGAGTTTTCCGTACTGATGCACCTATAGTATCAAAATCTAGCGGTTTGAGCGAAATCAAGTCTATCACTTCTGGGTCATAACCCGCTTTTTCCAGTGTTTTCACTGCTTGCAGCACATGATGCCGCATCCGAGAATATGTTAAAATTGTCACATCTTTCCCTGGACGCACAACTTCGGCTTTATCCAGTGGTAGTAGATATTCTTTTTCTGGTAAGTCTTCTTTTAAGTTATAAAGCAGGACGTGTTCAAAGAACAATACTGGGTTATCATCCCGAATAGCCGACTTCAGCAATCCTTTAGCATTGTAAGGTGTGGAGCAGGTGACAATTTTCAACCCAGGCACGGCTTGAAAGTAAGCTTCCAGTCGCTGGGAATGTTCTGCGCCTAGCTGTCTTCCTACACCTCCAGGACCACGAATCACCATTGGAATTTTGAAGTTACCACCGCTAGTGTAGCGTAACATACCAGCATTGTTAGCTATTTGGTTGAAGGCAAGGAGCAAAAAGCCCATGTTCATACCTTCCACTATCGGTCTTAACCCAGTCATCGCTGCTCCCACTGCCAAGCCCGTAAAGCTGTTTTCGGCAATGGGGGTGTCTAGTAGTCGGAGTTCGCCGTATTTTTTGTACAAGTCTTTGGTAACTTTGTAGGAACCGCCGTAATGTCCTACATCTTCGCCCAAAACGAATACTGTTGCGTCACGCGCCATTTCTTCATCGACGGCTTCCCGTAAAGCGTTAAAGAATAGTGTTTCTGCCATTAGACCGATCTAGTGGAATTGTTGTTTTAGAATCTTATCGTGCATTTGCTGCTGATATAGTGAGCAAGTACACGCGATCAAGGTAAGTTAAGAACTCTACCCTGCACTCCTACTGAGTTTTGTGTTATTTTTTCAAAACTGCCCTGTTTTCTTCTATCTTAGGTGGTATTTGTTTTGTGTCGAGTACTTTTCACTTTAACAGTACTTGTAGACACTTTTGAATTATTGTCAACTCCAAAAGGAGTGATTTAATTCTAAAGAAATTCTGTAAGTATATCTACTTATATATATTGGTGTGATGTAAAGACTTTAATATGCTTTCCTTTGAACGTTGCCGAATCTTGGTTGTGGACGATTTTCCCGATAATGTATTTCTACTAAAGTCAGCTTTGGAAGAAGAGGGTTACGATGTTGATACTGCTACTAATGGTAATTTAGCATTAACTAAGATTGAGGCATCACCGCCAGATCTAGTGCTGCTAGATGTGATGATGCCGGGAATGAATGGCTATGAAGTGACCCAACGTATCCGCCAAAATGACAAGTTACCCTTTATTCCTATTGTGCTGGTTTCTGCTTGTGAGGAAGCTGGTGTGGAAGAAGGATTCAGTGTGGGAGCCAATGACTTCGTGCGCAAACCCATTAACTTCGACCACTTGTTAGAAAGAATTAAAGTGTTTTGTAACTAAATAGCCAAATAGCTTTAGTTTCCTTCTACTGTTGCATACGGCGTATCAGTTATTTGAGCGATCTGATTGGCAGGATTCACTGGATTATCAGGGGGAAACCTACGTGGTCTTCCTGGTTTGCGTTTATGTCGCTGATTTATTGATTTTTCGCTTGCGGCTGCTAGTTCTTCTGGTGTGCATTTAAACAGCCGCAGTGCGTCTAAATATTTCTTTGGTGTCATTGTTGGTTCAGTGCGGCCTGCTTCCCAATTACGCACACTAGTTTCACTAATTGCAAGCCTGAACGCAACCTCTGCACGGCTAAGCCCCGCACGCTCTCTCAGGACTTGCATATCCATATCCCAATGCTCCCTTTTAAAACTGTGTACGTGTTTCCTAAATCAATTGACGTAAAATCGCCAACTGAGAATAGATACTTAACTATATTATTTTATAATCCATTAATACATATCTGGCAAATAGAGGATATTCCCCAATCAAGTAAAACTTTGCCTCAAGTCCCTACTAAACGATAATCTCACGCCTAGACACTAATTACGACAACAGGTTCAATAACAGATGTAACATGTTTAGGTTTGTGTTACAAAATCTGTAGCCGAAGAAAGCGTCTGTGCGTGAGATTAACCACAAAATCGTCACTGCTAATATTTAGTTTTGTTGATTGTGTCGCTTTGGTAATGAAAAACTACTGTTTAGCGATCCACCGTGCGGCATCTTTAGCATGGTAAGTCAAAATTAAGTCAGCCCCAGCGCGTTTAAAACCAATGAGAGTTTCCATTACCACACGCTGTTCATCAATCCAGCCGTTCAGCGCAGCAGCTTTAACCATAGAATATTCGCCAGAGACATTGTAAGCAGCTACAGGTAAGTTACAAGCTTGCTTTACACGCCAGATAATATCCATGTATGCCAATGCTGGTTTAACCATGAGCATGTCAGCGCCTTCAGCGATATCTAGTTCAATTTCTTTAATCGCTTCAGTGGCGTTACCTGGATCCATTTGGTAAGTGCGGCGATCGCCAAACTGCGGTGCTGAATCTGCGGCATCGCGAAATGGACCGTAGTAAGCCGAGGCATACTTAGCAGCATAAGACAAAATTGGTGTATCTTGGAATCCAGCTTCATCCAAACCGCTCCGAATTGCTTGCACAAATCCATCCATCATCCCTGAAGGCGCGATGATATCCGCACCTGCTTTTGCCTGGGAAACCGCTGTTTTCTTCAGTAATTCCAGAGTAGGATCGTTGAGAACCCTTCCTGTTAAATCACCCACTTGCAAATAACCACAGTGACCGTGACTCGTATACTCACATAAACATGTATCAGCAATCACAATTAAATCTGGTACTGCTTCTTTTACAGCAGTAGCAGCTTTTTGGACAATTCCACAATCATGCCATGCGCCAGTAGCATCTAAATCTTTATCTGCTGGGATGCCAAATAAAATAATTGCTGGAATTCCTAAGTCATAGACTTCTTTTGCTTCTTCAACAATTTTGTCTACCGAAAGTTGAAACACACCCGGCATTGATTTTACCTCATTGGCAATACCCTCTCCTGGTACGCCAAATAGTGGGTAAATTAAATCATTTGCTGTCAAAACCGTTTCACGTACCATGCGGCGTAGTTGTGGGTGAGTACGCAAACGACGAGGACGATGAGTGGGAAACATAAATTTTTGTAACCTAAAATGACATCAACGCAACACAAAACGTCACAAATTAGGAGTAGAAACTCCCGTGGTAGAAACCCGGTTTTTACACTGAGATATTTGGTTGCTAGACCAACAATAGGGTGATAACTTGGTTTCTCTGTGACGCTATGGGGTAATTTTGTATTTTACAGCTATGTTGCCTACGCAGAATCTTAAAAATAAAGGGAATTGCTAATTGCTAATTGTTAATTATTCTTAACCATCAATCATCAACCATTAGCCATTAGCTCTTCCCTGTCAATTAAAAAATCCGGAAAATGAACGGATAACGGAAGGGTTTATCTGGATCGCCCAAAACGCTGAAAATTGCCCAAGCTGTTAATCCCCAATGCAGTAGATAACCTAAACCTGCAAGTGGAACCAATAAACCAAAGCTGATTACCAACAGTACAGCAATAATGATTCCATACAGCCATACATTAAAGTGGAAGTTGATCGCTTCTTTAGCATTTTCCTTCACAACCGGATCGTCAGATGTGAACAAGATGGCAATAGGTAAACCTACAGATACAATCGTAGTACTGAAGAAAATAGCTCCGTGACACAGTGCTGATAATAATTTTCGCTTATCCGTGTCGTACATTATTTTTCCCTCTCGTACAAGTGTGTAATTATATTACGACCCTACCACAAGCATCGTTGCCTTAAGATTAAAACACCCATTCAAATCGGCAAAAGTTAAGTAAAGTTAAGTTAAATTACAAGTAAGTACAGTATGTCAACAGAAATCGAATCTGAATTACAGCAAGCAGTTGTTAGTCGCCGTAACTTTGCGATTATTTCTCACCCTGACGCAGGTAAAACTACTTTAACAGAAAAGTTACTGCTGTACGGAGGGGCAATTCACGAAGCAGGTGCAGTTAAGGCGCGACGGGCGCAGCGCAAAGCTACCTCTGACTGGATGGCAATGGAACAACAAAGAGGTATTTCTATTACTTCTACAGTACTGCAGTTTACGTATAGAAACTGCCAAATTAATTTATTGGATACGCCAGGACACCAAGATTTCAGTGAAGATACTTATAGAACTTTAGCGGCAGCAGATAATGCGGTAATGTTAATTGACGTTGCCAAAGGGTTAGAACCACAAACGCGCAAGTTGTTTGAAGTTTGTAAGCTGCGGGGTATTCCAATTTTTACCTTTGTGAATAAACTTGACCGTCCCGGCAGAGAACCTTTAGAATTATTGGACGAAATTGAGCAAGAATTGGGCTTGCAAACCTTTGCTGTGAATTGGCCTATTGGGATAGGCGATCGCTTTAAAGGTATATTTGATCGCGAACAACAACAAATTCACCTATTTGAACGGAGTGCTCACGGTAGTCGCGCAGCAGCAGATACAGTAGTAGATTTGGGCGATGCCAAAATAGAGGAATTGTTAGAACAAGACCTTTACTACCAACTAAAAAACGATTTAGAACTTTTAGAAGGAGTCGGACCAGAACTAGATTTAGATTTGGTACACTCAGGCAAAATGACGCCTGTTTTCTTTGGCAGTGCGATGACTAACTTTGGTGTAGAACTTTTCTTGCGGTACTTCCTCAACTACGCCCTCAAACCAGGTTCCCATAATAGCACTGTGGGTGATGTTCCTCCCACTTATCCAGATTTTTCTGGTTTTGTCTTCAAACTTCAAGCTAACATGGATCCCAAACATCGCGATCGCGTAGCTTTTGTCCGCGTTTGTACAGGTAAGTTTGAAAAAGACATGACAGTAAGCCATGCACGCACTGGCAAAACTGTTCGTTTATCTCGTCCACAAAAACTTTTTGCCCAAGAACGAGAATCCATTGATGTCGCTTATCCTGGTGATGTAATTGGTTTGAATAATCCTGGGGTTTTTGCTATTGGCGATACAATCTACACTGGGCAAAAGTTGGAATATGAAGGCATCCCCTATTTCTCCCCAGAATTGTTTGCGATCCTCAGAAATCCTAACCCATCTAAATTCAAGCAATTCCAAAAAGGTGTTTCTGAGTTGCGTGAAGAGGGAGCAGTGCAAATCATGTACTCGATAGATGAAGCTAAGCGCGACCCTATCCTGGCTGCTGTAGGTCAACTACAATTTGAGGTAGTACAGTTCCGCTTACAAAATGAGTATGGGGTAGAAACTCTTCTCGAACCAATGCCCTACAGTGTGGCTCGTTGGGTAGAAGGCGGTTGGGAAGCAATTAACAAAATCGGACGTTTGTTTAATACGACAACAGTCAAAGACAGTCTGGGACGTCCGGTGTTACTTTTCCGCAATGAATGGAATTGTCACCAATTGCTCGAAGATCATCCAGAGTTGAAACTGAGTGCGATCGCTCCAGTATTAACTGGACAGCAACTACAAGAAGGTTAAAAAACCCCTCCCTAGCCCTCCCCTTACTAAGGGGAGGGTTGGGTGGGGTTCGCAAACATTTTTGGAATTGTATTAACTGTCAACAAATTTCCAGTTTAAGAGTGAAGCGCTAAGTAAAAACTGAAATCTGGGTACTTTAAACAAGACTGGAGTGCCAAAATTTCTATGCCTTCACATCCCATACCAACATTAAATACAGGTTTAACCGCCCTTAAACAAGGAGACTACCAAACAGCAACAGCAATCCTAGAAGCCGTTGCTCTAGAAACAAGTGGTGCAATTAGGTTACAAGCCCAGATTGGATTAGTTGTGGCTTATGCACGCAGCAAAGATGTCGCAAAGGCTATTACCTTATGTACTCTCCTGTCTCAAAGTGATAGTCCACAAGTGAAACAGTGGGCTGATCAATCTTTGCTGCATCTGACAAAACCTCATAAGACGAAAGTAACAGAATTTGCCCCCTGGGAAAATGAAAATTTAATTACAGATTCTCATCCAGTTAATTTGCGGTGGAGCGAGGAGGGGAATAGCCCCAGGTTGAAACCTGGGGGAGGGGAGCAGGGGAATAATACTAAACCGACAATTCATTGGCGATTGGCAGGGCGAGCTAAGGAGTGGCAACCCCTACAACAACTTAATTTAGTACCTTTATGGCTCTTACAGGCAGGAACTTTCGTTGCTCTATTTTGGGTGATGCGAGAACTGCTGGTTTTGGTGATGAGATTAGTTAACGATATTTTAGTTAAACTACCATTTTTGGAGCCAATACAGCTTTTCTACGCCAATCCTACCAACTTCTTACTCATCGTACTTTTTTTGCTGATGGGTTTGTCGCCTTGGATTCTTGATGGGCTGTTAAAAGCTTTTTACGATCAGCGAAAACTAACGAAGGAAGTATTAAATACACGTAGTCAAGAGGCGGCGCGGGTGATACAACGCTATTGCCAACAGCGCGGCTGGCGACAGCCGAAATTAAAGGTTTTGCCTCTCGCCTCTCCCATCGCATTTACTTATGGTAATTTACCCAGGAATGCTCGGATTGTAGTCAGTCAAGGTCTTTTAGATCAACTGGCAGAGGACGAAATTGCGGCAATATATGCTCACGAACTGGGGCATATAACTAACTGGGATTTTGTGGTGTTGTCTTTAGTGTTGTTGGTGACGATTCCAATTTATCGGCAATACCAGCAATTTTCTCTGTGGGGAGACAAAAGATCACAGTCTCTTGGGCGACGTTTGATGCAATTGTTAGCTAGCTGTGCCTATGGAGTTTGGTGTTTGTTGACTGGTACTGCTTTACCTAACTCTCAACTACGAGTGTACTATTGCGATCGCCGATCTTCCGAAATTACTGGTAATCCCAATGGTCTTGTTCGTGCTATCCTCAAAATTACCATTGGCATTGCTAGTGATATCCAAAAAGAAGAAAAAACTAGCTACCCTCTGGAAAGCTTGAATATTGTTTCACCAGTAAGTTATCAACAGAGTATCTGTGGTGGTAGTATTGCTCGTTATACTACTTTTGAATCGTTCTTGATGTGGGATTGTCTTAATCCCTATCGCTGGTGGTTAACGCTTAATAACAGTCATCCTCTTATAGGCTTACGCCTACAACGTCTCTCATCGATTGCCCGTTACTGGCATATAGAGCCGGAACTAAATTTGCTTTCTTCACAGTCTTTAATCCAAAGGCATCAATCTTTTTTCTTACAAATTGCTCCCTTTGTTGGTATTCCTTTGGGTTTTGTGTTCGCTGTTTTCATTTGGCTGGCTTGGCAATTGGCTTTTCAACTCAAGTTTTTGAACTTGAAGTGGATCTACGACAATTGGTCTTTCATTACAGGTTGTCTATTAATTGGCTTTAGCATCGGCATTTTGATTAGAGTTAATTATTTTTTCCCTCCAATCAAACCTGCCTCTGCGCAAACTGATGAACGCTTACCGGATTTACTAGCTAACCCTACACTTCTCCCGATCGATAGCATTGGTGTGCGCATTGTGGGCAAACTCATCGGTCGCCAAGGTACTGGCAACTGTTTGGGACAAGACCTAATTATACAATCCAACACTAGTTTAGTGAAGTTACATCATATACCATTTCTTTTCCAAAAAGTCAATCCTCAAGATTTGATTGGTCGGCAAGTCATCGTTACTGGCTGGTTACGAAGAGGCGCAACGCCTTGGATCGACATTCAAACTTTACAAACTCAGAGCGGAAAAACTATTCATAGTCCTCATCCCATTTGGTCTACGGTTGTGGCTGTTGCTTGCCTTGCTTGGGGTGCGTATATTTTGCTGAAAGGGTGATGGGAATCTGTACAGACGCTCCGGCGAATCTGTACAGACGCTCCGGCGAATCTGTACGAGTTTGTAAATAAATGTTGCAAAAGTCAAATTTATCTGTTACATTATTTAACATAACTTGTAGAACTAAAATAATCGGCATTTAAACTGATTTGGTGATCTGGCTGCTTGACACTAACCAAGACCCTTATATCCTTCCAACACAGCAGTAAATTAACCAGCCTTTGGCTGGTTTTTATTTACAAAATGTAAATAGAAGAGTATTTTATGTTACGATGCCATTATGTAAATTCGGAAAATGTATGCCTTGAACTAGCTAGGTAGAAGATACCGTGATAATGTAAGAAATGGTATTTTATTTTTCGGAAAAAAGAGTATTGAAGGCATCTGCGGTGGTAAGCACTCTTTCTATAAAATTTAAAATTCTTAGAATAAAGGTGTTATTGGCGTTGTGAGCGCTTTCGTATCAAACAAGCTTGAACCTGGTGAAAAACTGTATTGTATAGGTTAACAGTTTGGAGTAAAAAAATTGGTTAGTGGCATTTTGGGTGAGTAGTATCTATCCAACGCCAAAACCAAGCTACTCTTTTTTGCCTGGTTATAAATCGTTCAACCGTTGGAGGTTTAGTTCATGTCCGTTCGCCTGTACATAGGCAATTTGCCCAAAGAAGAAATAGATCGTCAAGACCTGCAAGCAGTTTTTGCCGCAGAAGGCGATGCTGTTACCACTAAACTGATTAAAGACCGAAAAACTGGTAAGTGCCGTGGGTTTGGTTTTATCACAGTCAACAATGATGAACAAGCAGACCAAATTATTGAAAAATATAATGGTCAGATGTTCAAAGATTCTCCAATTAAAATCGAGAAAGCTTTACCTCGTACTAAAGGTGACGAGGGAGAGGAGCCGCAAAGTTCTACTCCTAAACCTGTGCCTAACACCGCAAACCACGCTGTTCCAAGTCCAAATAAAGAAAGCAATCGTCGCGAGAAAAGCCAGAAGAAGTCTCGTCGAGGTGGTCCTGCGCGTGAAAGTAGCAGCAGCACCGCGAATGACTCAGATGCTATTCGTCCCGATCCACGCTGGGCAACTGAATTGGAAAAGTTGAAGCAAATGCTAACTGCACAAACAACAAACTAGTCAAAGGTGTCAAATTAAAAATTAAAAATCAAATTGCTGTTTGATTTTTAATTTTTAATCTCAAGTTATTGGTGGATTTAGATCAGGGGAATCTGCAGCCATTGTTGTAAATGCGATCGCAACTCTAGAGTAAAGTGCGATCGCCTGCCAAACTTGTCTGTACGAATTGGCTTACGTTCTTGATCGAGCGTCCAGCCATAGTCGCTACTTAGACGCAGTTTGTCTTGCCAATCAGAAAGTGAAACTAAAAGTTGAGGTGCAGGGCTGTTATCTACTCCTTGGACGCGAAAGACGTAGTTAAATGTATTCTGTTGACCAGGAGAAACTGTAGAAGGTTGACCGCATTCTACCAATAGTTTATTGCGCACATGCTCTACTAAACCTGGTGTTTCCACATCTTCTAAAGTCCGAACTGCCAGAGTTAAAGCAAAATAAAACTCTTCCACCGGAATCAATTCTAATTGCATAAGTTTATTTTAGTATTAATAGGGTATTAATCACCCTTATACCTCTTAAGTAGGTTTTTTCGGGTTTTGCGTCAGAATAACAACTACCAGTAGAGGTAGGTGATTAATTAAAAACTGTACATTTTTTTTAATCTTTGTCTTTATATTTCTTAACTAAAACTATTGTTACTCGAATTTTCGTATAGATATCTACACTATTTTTGTCACAAAGCACACGAAAATCGTCTAAAGGGATGATGTAGTATATTTACCCAATCAATAATTTCAGTACATAGTTATTTATTCATTAAAAAATTGAAATTAAAAGACCAAGCCTTGAAAACATTAATATCTGTGTATAAAAAATATACTGTATGAGCAGTTATATAGACAGATAAAAGCAGTATTGGAATTTTAAAGTACAGTTATAAATAAAACTCTATATAAGTAGGATCAACGAAAAGAATTAACTTTAATTATAGATATCATAAGCAAAAAATATAGCAATTTATGTATAAAGAAATTAAATAGAATCACGTAAAGAAAACAATACTTCTGGTAGTAGATGTATAAAATTGTTTGACATATTAAATTAAAATAAATATTACTTAAGATTTCTGCGTGACTGAGGTACAAAAGCATAGCCCCAACCACGGCTAGCTAAAACCTCGTTAATATAAAACACGAACAAACTATGAACTCTAGAACTGAACGACGCATCGCCCTAATTTCAGTCCACGGGGACCCATCGATTGAAATTGGTAAAGAAGAAGCTGGAGGGCAAAATGTTTATGTACGCCAAGTGGGTGAAGCACTGGCGAGACTGGGATGGCAAGTTGATATGTTTACGCGCAAAATAAGTGCAGAGCAAGAAACAATTGTTCAACATAGCGAAAACTGTCGAACCATCCGATTAGAAGCTGGTGCTGTTGAGTTTGTACCGCGAGATAATTTGTTTGGATATCTGCCAGAATTTGTTGATAATTTTTTGGAATTCCAAACACAAAATGGCTATGTATATCCTTTAGTACATACAAACTACTGGCTCTCTAGCTGGGTAGGTATGCAGTTGAAAGAAATTCAAGGGAGCAAGCAGGTTCATACATACCACTCTCTAGGAGCAGTTAAGTACAATACGATTGATGTGATTCCCTTGATTGCAAGTACACGATTAGCAGTAGAGAAACAACTGCTAGAGACAGCAGAACGTGTTGTAGCGACAAGTCCACAAGAGAAAGAACACATGCGTACCCTTGTTTCGACCAAAGGTAACATTGACATCATCCCCTGTGGCACAGATATACGCCGATTTGGCGGAGTTAACAGACAGGCAGGAAGATCTAAGTTAGGCATAGACCCTGATACTAAAGTAGTACTATATGTTGGGCGTTTCGACCCACGTAAAGGAATCGAAACTCTAGTTCGCGCTCTCAGTAAGTCACAATTCCGTAACTCAGGTAATCTCAAACTAATTATCGGTGGTGGTAGTCGTCCTGGTCATAGCGACGGATTGGAGCGCGATCGCATTGAAAGTATAGTTGCTGAATTAGGATTGAGTGACATTACAATCTTCCCCGGACGTTTAAGTCAAGAAATCTTGCCCTATTACTACGCCGCTGCCGATGTTTGTGTTGTTCCTAGTCACTACGAACCTTTCGGACTAGTGGCGATCGAAGCAATGGCGAGTTATACACCAGTGGTAGCTAGCGATGTTGGTGGACTCCAATTTACAGTTGTACCAGAAGAAACTGGTTTATTAGCACCACCACAAGATGAAACTGCCTTTGCTGCGGCAATTGATCGGATTCTTGCTCATCCAGAATGGCGCGATAGTTTGGGTAAGGCTGCGAGAACTCGTGTAGAAACCAAGTTTAGTTGGGATGGTGTAGCAGTTCAGTTAAGTAAACTTTATACTCAATTGCAAGAAACACCTGTAGCAATCACATCTTTAGAAGAAGTAGTTTTGGTAAGTTAGACCGATTCTAGTTAGCCATCGGATTCGATAGTTAATAGTCGAGATAGAAACACATTCACTCTCGACTATCAACTTTTGACTATGTAGATCCCCGACAACTTCTGCGAAGTCGGGGATCTATGCCGTATTTATACTTAATCAATGTAAATTTTTCAACTTAATGAAATTTCTGTAAAAAAGAACACATTTGATCGCCAAGAGCAGAAGTTGTGTTTTAACCTATAAATAAGCAGTCGATGACATTACATCATCGGCAACCCAAGAAAAAATATTCATAAATTAGTGTTTATAGGAAATACCATGATTTCTGTACGCAGATCGATTAATTACAGCAAATCACTAATAGTTTTGGGATTAGCGACAATCTCATTATTTCTCGCACCAACTTCTGCCAAAGCTTTCACCCTAGTCAATAAAACAGGCTTTACCGATACAGATTTTAACCAACTGGTTGATAAAGGAGAATTTAAAGAATTATTTGTCAGCGAAGGTAGGATTGGCGATCGCGGCGGCAGTGCTACCTATGAGTTAAGCATCAACAATGATGTTAAACTAGGAGGCTTACCTGTAGAGCAAAGACAGTTTAATTGGGTTAATGGTCAAGCAGTAGATTTTAGCTTGCAATACACAGGCAGCGTCGTTAATTACATTGTAGGCGGTCAGACTTTGAGCAGTACTGCTTTTAGTGGTCCTGTAAGTGAAATTTTCCTGCGTACCTTTGCCATGAATGATAGCACTGCAACATTAAGTAACTTAGTGTTTGATGGTGTAGGAATCGAAAATTTGTCCTCTTCTGCTACAGGAAGTAACCAAGACGTAGATTATTTCCAAATTAGCAACATATCCACTCCGTTTCTCCTTACAGGTAAAACAACATTAAGCTGGACCGGTGCAACTCCACCTAAAAATTCGCAACTAGCATATCAAATTAAGGTTGGCAATACTCCCAGCCAGAGTGTACCTGAACCTGGAACAGTAGGTGCTATACTCTTGGTAACAATTGCTGGAGTGGTTCGGAGGAAATTAGCCGCAGGCAAAGCGTAACCTAAGTTAAAATACAACGATTGCCAGATCACAGGAACTATCGTTGTGCAACCAGTTGACTTCACAACGCTTACAGCTAGTTGTAGCGAATTGCGTACTTTGATGATACCGTCTCGTTTAGAGCAGGTATATCAGCGCGATCGCCACACTATTGCCATTGCCCTACGCACCATGAAGCAGCGCAGTTGGCTAGAAATTTCATGGCATATCCAAGCAGCCCGGATTTGTATAGGTAATCCACCACCAAGAACCCCAGACACCTTCACCTTTAGCCAACAATTGGTACACCAGTTAGGTGGTTTAGCTCTGGTGGCGATAGAAGCAATCGCTCCGTGGGAACGCGCAATTGATTTGCAATTTGCGCGTCGCCCCGGAGAAAGCGCTTTGTATCACCTGTATGTCGAAATTATGGGCAAGTACAGCAACGTTATTCTTGCCAATGCCAGCAATATAATTATCACAGCCGCTCATCAAGTCAACCAGCAACAAACTAGTGTTCGTCCCATACTCACCGGACAACCTTATGAAAAACCACCCAGTCTCACGGGTGCTATTCCTAGTTTGAGCGAATCTCAACAGCGCTGGCAAGAACGGCTCAGTTTAGTACCAGGAGCAATTAAGCGTCAGGTATTCAAAAGCTATCGCGGCATCTCTTCTTCTTTGATAGAATCAATGCTAATTGCAGCTTCTTTAGATCCAGAAAGCACAACGGATATCACAGCTGAAGATTGGCAAAGATTATTTCAGCGTTGGACGGAATGGCTACAAGCTTTGGAAACTCAAAATTTTCATCCCGGCTGGACAAGTAACGGATATACTGTACTTGGTTGGGGTACTGTTAAACCGGTGCAAAACATTCAAGAATTACTCAACCAGTATTACACAGACCAACTCAATCAACAGGTTTTTGCTCAACTAAGGCATCAGTTGAGTCAGAAACTCAACAATATTTTGGAAAAATTGCGCCAAAAGGCTAATACCTTTCTCACACGCTTACAGCAATCAGATCGAGCCGATGAATATCGGCAAAAAGCTGATTTGCTCATGGCGCACCTGCAACAGTGGCGGGTGGGTATGAAGGAAATTATACTAAATGATTTTGAAACAGGCGCAAATGTGGCGATCGCTTTAGAACCAGATAAAAATGCTGTACAAAATGCCCAAAATCTCTATAAACAAAATCAAAAACTCAAACGCGCTCGCACTGCCGTAGAACCCCTATTAGCATCAGTACAAGCAGAAATTGCTTATTTGGAACAAGTAGAAGCAGCCATAGCGCAAATAGACAGCTATCAGTCAAGCGAAGATTTGCAGACTCTAGAAGAAATTCGTGAAGAACTTGTTCAACAACGATATTTAGAAGATCCTGAATACAAAAGTCGCAGTGCCACCGAAACTAGCAGCAACTTTCATCGTTACCGCACTCCCAGTGGTTTTGAAGTTTTAATCGGGCGCAACAACCGCCAGAACGATCAACTGACGTTTCGTGTTGCTGGGGATTATGACTTGTGGTTTCATGCCCAAGAAATTCCCGGTAGCCATGTACTACTGCGTTTAGAACCAGGGGCTGCACCAGAGTCAGCCGATTTGCAGTATACTGCTAACCTTGCAGCTTACTACAGTCGAGGTCGTCAGAGCGACCAAGTGCCAGTAGTTTACACTCAACCGAAACACGTCTACAAACCCAAAGGTGCTAAACCAGGCATTGCGATTTACAAGCAGGAACGCATTATTTGGGGAAAACCCCATGTGTTGTAGAGACGCCCCGGTGGGGCGTCTTTCGGTGGAATCTGAATTTTTTGCCAAGAAGCAACTTCATGTTGATTAAGGTAACAAGTTTTTTTGATCAAACTTTCTTAAAAATGTGTGTAGGCTGTTACAATATTGTTAAGAAAGATTGCCCTTGCGCTTTGGGAACCGCAATTTGGGTTTAACTCAAACAGAAAAGACAACGTAAAGAGAAATATTTTGCAGACCGGCTTTAACTAGCTGGTCTTTTTTTTAAGATCCCCAACTTCTTAGAGAAGTCGGGGATCTTTGCGTAATTTCCACAGCTATTTTTAACAAGTTTACGCAATCCTTTGTACATTTCATTTTGATTCGATTGGACAAAGTTTGAAGATATTAGACTTTACTCAGGTCTTTTGAAAATTATATATAAAACAGTACTACTTTAATGTTCATAGTACGTGTTTATACTAAATTAACAGAGACAAAAGATATCTTTTCTAAGCTTTTATCCTAAGAATTTGATGTAATTAACTCTGGTTAATTAGTAAAAACAAAGTTTTAGATAAGACTGGCAAAAAAGACTACACAACTACCAGATAAAGATGCGAAGGTAGCAATAGGAAAAAACAAAGGAGAACAAGCGATGTCTACTTTACTAAAAAGCTTATTAACAGGTGCATTATTAACAGTTGTAGCAATTACCAATGCAAGTCAAGCAACAGCCGCGACAATAACAGGTACTCTCACTGCCGACAATCATTACGGACTCTATACAGGTAACAAAGACGGTAGTCTACTCAACTTTATCGGTCGCAACGAGAAAGGACCAAATGGTTCCACTGGTGGATATAATTGGTCTGCTGCGGAAACATGGAAGTTTGATATCAACCCAGGCGACTACATTTACACTGTAGTTTGGGATGATGCAGCGGTAGCAGAATCTTGGATTGGTGAATTTACATTACCAGATGGCAGCAAACTGCTTTCCAATCCCAAAGATTGGGAATACGTCATCTCTAATGGTAAAAATCCAGGTGATTATGGCGATGTTCCCCTGTTGTCAGAATTGCAAACAGAAATCAAGAATGCGAATTGGATTGCATCCACGGCAGTTGGATTCAACGGCATCCAACCTTGGGGTACAATTCAAGGGGTATCTGCTAATGCTCAATTCTTAAACGTCTCTAATCCTAACAGCCAAAATTACACCATTTTCAGAACTCAAGCTCCAGCACTCGCCGCTTCTGTTCCTGAACCTGCTTCTGCTCTTGGTTTACTAGCCTTCGGTGCTATAGCTACTGGATCGGTTATGAAACGCAAATTCAAAACAATACCTTAATTTCTAGCTAAAAAAGCAAAAAACCCGGTAACGCAATTACCGGGTTTTTTAGCTTAGAAACTAAAGGTAGTTCTTAAAGCACCAATCACAACAGCATCGTTGTTCTCATTATGATCTGGTGCTGTGAGCCAGATGACTCCTGGAGTGATGGTGATATTATCTGTAACTTTGTACTGATAAAATGCCTCAACATGATATGAGGTATCCCTGTCTCTACCCAGTGCATTAATGGTTGAACCTGTCACCTTTGGCTCCATGCCCACAATAATACCACCTAAGTTACCTTTTTTACCTAAGTCAGGAAATCCCAAAGTAACTGCCCAGTTCCAAATCTCCGCCTTACCACGGTTAAAAAGTCCTTCCTCTGCAGTTAAATTGCGAGTGTTGGTGTATCCAACCCAACCACCTAAAACAAAATTATCACTGATACCAATTGATGCTTGTAGACCGTAAGAATTACTGATGGTAGCAACGTCCGATTCGTCTTCAACTGTGCCAGGATCTTCTAATTGTTGAGCAGCAATAGAGCGCAGCGATGAACCTAAGTTTGCTCGATTGCTCCCAGTGCCTAATACCTGTTTGTAGGCATTGATGTATGTAAAACCGAAAGTTATGCGATCGCTTGGTTTAAAGGTAAGCTGTGCTAAGGCACCATAGGGACCATTAAACAAACCCGAACCTAGTGACGGATCATTATTAGAACTTGCCAAATACCCCAATGACAGTGCCAATTTATCACCAAACTCTTGGGTGATTCCCAATCCCGCACCATCCATTTGGTAATAAATTGGGTTGCGCGTACCGAAAGTGGAGATTGCACCAAATGAGCCGTCTCCATCAAAGATATTTACTGTATCAGTAAGATCGTCGGCTGCACCTGCATTGGCAATAGCAATCACCTGTGTACTTTTGGTCAAGGGGAATTCGTAATATAGCGCATCAATAGCAGCATTAGTGATACCATCATCACCAGCAAAGAACAAGTTACCCTCGGTCGTGTTGATGTTAGGGCTAAGAATATTATTAGCTTGGATTCTTGTAAATAGAGTATCTTTTCCTGTGAAGCTGGTGACAAACTCTACACGCGCTCTTGCACCAAAAGTTGTATTCTTTTCTTGAATTTCCTCATCGTTGACTATGTCACCCGCCAATACATCGCTAAAGACTGCGACTATTTCCCCTTGAAACTTAGTTGTGGTTGAAAATTGGTTCGCTTGCAATTCAGCAGCTTTTGCTTCTACTACATCTACACGTTGTCGCACTACCGCTAATTCAGAGGCAAATTGTTCTTGTAATCTTTGTAATGTGTCTAAATCTTCTTTTCTCACCAAATCACTTGTGGCTGTGGCTATTAATTCATTGACACGATCGAGACAAGCATTCACACCAGCCGCAAACTCATATCTTGTCAATGCCCGATTACCTCGGTAAGTACCGTTTGGGTAGCCAGCGATACAGCCATAGCGCTCTACCAGTGACTGCAACGCTTGAAATGCCCAATCTGTTGGTTGCACGTCTGATAATTGAGACACTGAGTTCACTTGCGCCATTGGCTGATGAGTATTATTGTCAACATTATCTATTTGACTCAATTGCAGCAATGGTTCAGTCATTTCTGGTGCGGGAGTTTCTCCTGCAACCGCAGCAGCACTGACGACTAGCATTGTGCCGAAAATTACTGGGCTAGCCACCCAAGTTTGCCAAAGTGTATTCATCTTTCTTTCCTCACACTCATAATTGTCCGCACCCACACTGTGCTTGTATAAAAGAAACTTTATTAAAAAGTATTCTCAGTTAATTTATCAGGACTAAGCAAATTATTCCAGAAAAATTTCATAACTCAGTAACGAGAATGAGAATAATTATTATATTGGAGGTAATATAGTTACTATTGTCAAGCTATATGATTTTACATTACTAGGAGGAACAAGAACTGTGAGTACTACTCACACAGAAAGTAGAACAGGCAAAAGAACGACCTTCTTGCCTCTAATCGCTTTACTACTGTTATCAATTGGTACTGGATGTAACGAATCTAATACTGAACGAATAACAACAGAACAATCACCAAAAGCACAGGAAGCGGCTTCTACTCCATCTTCCCAGCCAAGAAAAACCAAAGTGGTAGCAACGTTTTTACCGATATATTGGTTTACGAAAGCGGTAACAGGCGATACAGCAAATGTAGAAATTTTAGTACCACCAGGAACGGAGGTACATGAGTATCAGGCTAAACCAGAGAATGTGAAGGCGATCGCTACTGCTAATGTGGTAGTGAAAAATGGTTTGGGTTTAGAAGAGTTTCTCGAAGACACTGTAAAAAATGCTCAAAATTCTAAGTTGATTGAAATAGATGCCAGCAAGGGTATTCAAACTGTCAAAGAAATTTCACCTGTAGAGAAAGCAGGGAAAAAAGACGAAGAACACGATCACGAACATGGAGAGGGGAATCCTCACATTTGGTTAGATCCGGTTTTAGCAAAACAGCAAGTTACGAATATTCGTGATGGATTGGTAGCAGCATATCCGGCAAATAAAGCTACATATGAAGCAAACGCGGCGGCTTATATCAAGCAATTGGAAAGTTTAGACAGTGAATTTCGGCAAACTTTAGAGAAAACTCCTAACTGTACCTTTGTTACCTTTCATGATGCTTATCCGTATTTAGCTCAGCGGTACAAATTGAAGCAGGTTGCTGTAGTGGAAATACCAGAAGATCAACTTGCACCAGCAGATGTACAAAATGCAGTCAAAGCAGTGAAGAAGTACAAGGTTAAAGCTTTGTTTGGTGAACCAGGAGTAGATAACAAATTGTTGACAAGTCTTTCGTCTGATTTGAAACTAACTTTGCGTACTCTCGATTCTTTGGAAACTGGTGATACCAATCCACAACAATATTTTAAAGCTATGAGAGCTAATTTGCAAACCTTATCATCAGCTTGTAAGTAGCTCATGGCTAATAGCTAATGTTTCAAGCACAATTAGCAGTTAGCAATTAGTTTAAGTACAGACTATTAACTCCTATCAATGACTAATAAAATTCCTGTTTTAAAAGTAGACGGATTGACTGTATACCAAGGCAGTTATCTTGCAGTTCGAGATGTTTCGTTTGAATTGTTTCCGGGAACAAATGTAGCTATAGTTGGTCCTAATGGTGCGGGAAAAAGTACGCTAGTACTAGCAATTTTAGATTTAATTCCGCACAATATAGGAAAGGTGGAAATATTTGGTCGTCCCATCAAACGTTTGGGGCATTTACGTCAACAAATCGGGTACATGCCACAAAATTTTATCTTTGATCGCAGTTTTCCCATTTGTGTTAGTGAACTAGTCGGGTTGGGATGGGTTACCCCCCAAGCTCCCCTTATGAAGAGGGGTTTGGGGGGTGGGGGTGATCACAAGGAAAAGTCAGCCGCTATAGCGAAAGCTTTGCAGCGAACCGATGCCTACCATCTGCGACATCAAGCGATTGGAACTCTTAGTGGTGGTCAACTGAAGCGGGTTTTGCTGGCATACTGTTTGGTAATGCCAAGAAAACTTTTAGTACTAGATGAAGCGTTTGCTGGAGTTGATGTGCAAGGTATGGCAGATTTTTATACCTTGCTCAATCAACTTAAACAGGAGGAGGGTTGGACAGTTTTGCAAGTCTCCCATGATATTGATATGGTGAGCCGCCATTGCGATCGCGTCATTTGTCTCAACCAAACCATAGTTTGCACAGGAGTTCCAGAATTTGCCCTTTCACCGCAAAACCTTCTAGCCACCTATGGTCCTAGCTTCAGTCGCTATCAACACCACCATTAGGGGATGTATGAATTTTCTCCCCCACTCCCAAACTCCTCCACTCCCAAACTCCCCTACTCCCTTTCTTCCCGACTCCCCTACTCCCCCTCTTCTTCCAAATGTTCAGCTACAGCTTGGTAAAGATGCAAAACATGGCTATCATGAAGGCTATAGAAGACATTACGCCCTTGCTTGCGGTAACTTACCAAGCGCATTGCCCGTAAGTTTCGTAGCTGATGGGAAACAGCAGATTCACTCATTTCGAGCACTGCTGCCAAATCGCCGACACAAAGTTCTTTTTTGGCTAAAAGGGAGAGAATACGCAGGCGATTAGCGTCTCCTAAGAAGCTAAAAAATTCTGCCATGCGTTGGGCTTTATCGCTGTTGATGACGTTTTCTAAAAGGGATTGCACTTGGACTTCATTTATATCATGTTCATAATTATACTGATTAATTTTAGTTTTGTGACTAGATTGAGTTATATTACAAGCAACACTATTTTCAATTGACATATTATTTTGTGGACTTTGCTGTTATTACAAAACGAGAGCGAAAACTTATATATTCCAAGTATACTTTAAACAACTATATTAAAAATGACACTTAATCTCAGTAATGATTACCAAGTTATCAGGTTGGCTGTCACAACGGCTAATGACTTGGTGACGTTGCTACAGTTTCCTTTTATGCAACGTGCGCTCCTTGGTGCTTTGTTAATGGGGGTGCTTGGTGGTTTACTCGGCAGCTTTGTTACTTTGAGATCGCTATCATTTTTCAGTCATGCTGTTGGTCATGCAGCATTGGTGGGAGTAGCATTAGGTGTGCTGCTGCAAGTGAATCCGACTTGGATGTTGTTGCCTTTTACTTTAGTTTTTGGTTTGGTTGTCCTTTACTTAATCGATCAAACAGATTTAGCCAGTGATAGTGTTCTAAGCATCGTCCTATCAGGGGCGCTAGCGGTAGGTGTAATTCTTAGTAGCCTAATTCAAGGATATCGCGGTAACTTGATGGGCGTATTGTTTGGCGATATTCTCGCTATTGACCAAACTGATTTGATTTTAACACTGGCTTTGCTGGTGGGCAGCAGCATATTTTTATTGTCAACTATGCGGCAGCAAATTTTGTTAACCCTTAACCCGGCTGTGGCACAAGTTCAAGGTATTCCAGTACAGTTGTATCGCTACAGTTTTGTGGTGTTACTGTCACTTGCCGTTGCTGTGGCAATTAAAGCTGTTGGCGTTTTACTAGTCAACGCCTTTTTGGTGATACCTGCCTCAACAGCCAAATTGATGAGCTACCATTTTAGCCGCTTCTTGATCATGTCAGTGGCGATCGGTTCGGTGAGCAGTGTTTCCGGCATAATAGTATCAGGTCTTTTCAACTTCGCTTCTGGTCCAAGTATTGTTCTTGTCCAGTTCTTAGTTTTTCTCGCTGTTTTCAGTTGGGTGAAGTTGAAGCTGAGGGCAGCATAAAATTTTTTTCTCAGGTACTTGCCAAATCATTTTTTAGTTGCTAACATTAGTAATCGTGGGAATAACCACATATCCCCGCCGGGATAGCTCAGTTGGTAGAGCAGAGGACTGAAAATCCTCGTGTCACCAGTTCAAATCTGGTTCCTGGCATTTAAAAAAGATTAAGCATAAACTCATAAAACCCTTGCTATGCAATGATTACAGGTTACATCTAAGCGTGAAAATTAGTAATCAAGAGGAAAACCGTGACTATGATTTGACTATGAAAGCCGTAGAGGAGAAAATTTCATAGTCAATTTCAGAAGAAATTGGTAAAAAATTTTAGGTATCTTTACTTAAGTTGACTATGATTTGACTATGATAGTTATAGAGCAGAGGAAATCATATTCATATAAGTAATGAACATAGAACAAAAAGCATCCAAAGGTTCAGTTGGCGTAGAATCTTTTCAAGGAAGGCTAAGATTACGCTTACCACGTCAACTTTATGAAGGTAAGCAAAAATATCTAACCTTAAGAATGGCAGATACACTAGAGAATTGGAAACTAGCTGAGGTTAAGGCAAAACAGATTGAGAAAGATATAACTTATGAGCAGTTTGACTATACGCTAGCTAGATACAAGTCTCAAAGCCATTTAACTTTAATTAAACCTACGTTAAAGAGTCAGGAAGAAAGTACCTTAAATGACTTATGGGATATATACACTGTGTACAAAGCTAAAACCTTGAGTGTAACCACCATTAACAAGGATTTTAAGAAAACCAAAAATCACATTGCTAGTTTGCCTACACAAAAACTTTCAGATGCAGTCATAATTAGAAACTTTTTACTCAATAAATTAACTCCTAATGCTGCTAAACGTGTCCTAACTCAGTTAAAAGCTTGTTGTGATTGGGCAATTGACTCTAAGTTAATTACTGATAACCCTTTTGTTGATATGGCTCAGAAAGTGACAGCAGCTGTTAAAGATGAAGAGGATACTATCAACACATTTAATAGAATTGAGGAAGAGCAAATTATTGCTGCATTCAGGCAAAATCGTTATTACAGCCACTATACAAATTATGTTAAGTTTCTTTTCATGACTGGGTGTCGTACCAGCGAGGCAATTGGATTAACTTGGGGTCACATCAATACTAATCTTACATTAATTACCTTCTCCGAGGCAGTAGTAGAAGGGCATCGTAAAGACACCAAGACGAAAAGAAGCCGCAAGTTTCCCATCAACAATTCATTAAGAGAGTTGTTGCTTTCCATTAAACCCAAAGACTATCATCCTGAGTTACCCGTTTTTAAATCACCCAAAGGTGGTTTAATTGATGCTCACAACTTCCTGAATCGTGCTTGGAAAACTATCTTGTCTGAACTAGATATTCCATATCGCCCTCAGTACAATACCAGGCATACATTTATTACAAATTGCTTAGAAGCTGGTGTGAGTGTTGTACAGGTTGCCAAATGGGTAGGAAATTCACCAGAGATAATTATGAAACATTATGCAGGTACAATTAGGCAGGTTCAAGTACCAGAATTTAAAGACTGACTATGTGAGCTATGCCAGGTAATAATTGTAAACAAAAGGAAACTACAATAGCTATTACTTATGAAAAAACTGGTGAATGGCAGTTTTTCACGTTTCCAACATGGGAAGAAGCAAGACTTGCTGTTAATGCAGCTAGAAGAGAAGGTAAGGCAGCAGTTTTCTATGACGGTGCTACTCTTGCTGAACCTCCAGAATCATCTATGCCTCCAGAACCACCTAAGGATTGACTATGATTTGACTATGAATATAAATGAATATGAATGAATCAACTTGATTAGTAGACATTTCAGGCATTATGGCACAGGAGAGAAAAATGAATTGACTTTGTAACCAGTTTCCAGCTTAACAGTGGTTTCTAGACAATGCGAGACAAACATCTAGACAAGTGCTTACCTCGTGGTGAAAGTGAAGCGTAATGGTACTGCTGCTTGTTTACACTGAATTATTACATAAATTGAAAAATGGGAACTGCTACACCACTAACTACTGATATTGCCCAAGGTTCAATTCCTGTCATAAGAAATCAGTGCAGTACACTTCACTTTTAAAATAACATAATATTCGAGACTCGAGCGATCACCTCTAGCTACTGTGCTATCCTAAAACCAAGCCCTTGTGGAAGAAGGACAAGAACTTATTGTCATTGAATCAAAAGGACAGGTGATTGCAGCAGTTATCAGCTATGACGATTTAAAGCGTTTGGAAGCGTGAGAAAATGCAGGAGATGTCGCGGATTTTCGACGTGCAATAACTGAGAGTAATGGCGAGTCTTATTCAGTCGAAGAAGTTATTACTCACTACAACGAACTTCATGGCACAGATTTCACAGTAGAGAATATTCTGGGTGTATGAAAATCTCTAAGATTATCCTAACAGCAACTTTACTATTTCTTGGTTATCATGTAAATGAAGTTAAAGCAGTTCCTGCAGCGAATGAGTGGGGACAAGGCGTAGATTTTGATTCTTACTGTTCACAAAAGTATCCAAATAGTAAAGCTGTTTTAGTAGCCAACAATGCCATAGGCTGGAGATGTAAAGTAGAACAGGATTTACGTTCTTTTGATGTTGCTGATGCTTGCCTGAAAGTCTATGGCGTTCGTAATCCACACGGTTATGGTAAGTACTCAAATCCTTACTCTTGGTTTTGTGGTAAACCCAAGAAGTCAGCAGAATATGTGAAGAAGTAAGGTTCTCCAGATACCCGACAACTCCCACGAAGTCGGGTATCTTGTTTCGAGTGCTCGCCTAATCATCAATTCTATTTATCGTTTTGAGAAGAAAGAATATTTGCTTTTATCTTTGCGCTGGCTTTATTGTTGATATCAAGACAGAAGGAAAACAAATTTTTAATAAGTCGAGAAGAGGTACAACATGAAGTCAGCAAAACAAGTAGGAAACAATCAAGCTCAGCAAAAACCCAATTGTGTACAAGTAAAACAACCAGTTGAGACAGAAGAAAAAATGACTGCTGGACAACGCCTTGCTGATGCGTTAGCATCTAAAGTTGGTTCTTGGTCATTTCTGATTGGACAAACTGGTATTTTGGCAGGTTGGGTTAGTCTAAACTTGATGCCTGGAGTACCGCACTGGGATGAGTCACCATTCATTCTGCTGAACTTAGTATTTTCTTTCGCTTCAGCTTACACTGCACCTATTGTATTAATGAGTCAGAATCGTCAATCTGATATCGATCGCCGCAAAGCTGAAAATAATCATCACATTAATCTCAAAGCTGGGCAAAATATCGAACTACTCCACGAAAAACTTGATGTTTTACAATCCCGGCAAATTGAACAGTTAACTCAAATCGTGATCGAACAGCAACGCTCTCTCCATGAGTTGAAAACTAACTTATTACCATCTTCCTTACCACAACAACAGCAACAAAGTCAAGTAACAGTACCTGCTGCTACTCAAGAGCGGCAATATCTAACTCAAATTAAAATCACTGATGCTGATGGCAAGTATCTTAACAAGTATTCAGTATATTTCCCCTTCAAATCTGAGCAGCAAGTTGGACTAAATAGACAAGAAAATAGTAAGGTTGTTCGTTAAAATTAGCGAGCGCTTCACAAATATCGCTTAAAAGATTGCTCCAGTCAAAGTTGTACCGATTGGAGCTTTCCTGTATGTGATGTAGCAATCCAATCAGGGTTAATTGCCCCCCAAGGCATTGGGGGGTTGGGGGGTTCTAATTACGCTTTCAATGCAAAAATCTTTTCAATTACATCTTCTACCACCTTATCTGGTGTAGAAGCACCAGAAGTAATTCCCACGACTATTTTACCCTCCGGCAACCAGTTTTCTGTAATTTCTAAATTACCATTTAATTGCCGATGTTCAAGGGCATTGATTGACTTAATTCGCTCCACGCTATCAATATGATATGAAGGAATTCCTTTCTCAACTGCAATTTGTTGTAATTGCGTAGTATTTGATGAATTAAATCCACCAATTACTACCATTAAATCTAGCTGCTTTTGCACTAACTCTAACATGGCATCTTGCCTTTCTTGAGTAGCGTCACAAATAGTATTGAAGGTTTGAAAATGCTGATTCAACTCAGTTGGTCCATATTTCTGCAACATGGTATGCTCAAATAGCTTACCAATCTGCTCTGTTTCGCCTTTGAGCATGGTTGTTTGGTTAGCGATGCCAATTCGCTCCAAATCTTTGTCGGGGTCAAATCCAGCGCTGATTGCCTTGGCAAATTTTGCGAGAAATTCGTCACGATTCCCACCATTAAGGATGTAATCAGCAACGTATTTTGCTTCTTGTAAATTTAGCACAATTAGATATTTGCCAGCAAAAGAACTGGTAGCGACTGTTTCTTCGTGCTTATATTTACCATGAATTATTGAAGTGTAATCGCCTTTTTTATGCTTTTCAACTGTGTTCCAAACTTTAGATACCCAAGGACAAGTTGTATCGACAATTTTGCAACCTTTGTCGTTAAGGATCTGCATTTCTTGAACACTTGCGCCAAAGGCTGGTAATATAACGACATCACCAGATTCAACAACAGCAAAATCTTTTTTGCCTGCTTCAACTGGGATAAATCCTACTTGCATTTCTAGCATCCGCTGATTTACAGAAGGATTGTGAATAATCTCATTGGTAATCCAAATGCGTTCAGTAGGGAAGTGCTTGCGTGTTTCATACGCCATTGCAACTGCACGCTCAACACCCCAACAAAAACCAAAGGCTTGTGCCAGCCAGATTGTAACATCTCCTTGGGTCAGGGTATAGTTATTGTTGCGAATTTGCTGAATTAAGTTGCTTTGATACTCAGACTGTAATTGGGTAGCGACTTCTACTTGGTGTCCAAATCCCTTACGATGGTAGTTATCTGAATGTTGGAGCGATCGCTTAAAAGCTTTAGTATCCATGAGTTTTTCCTGCAAAAATTCCCATTTTTCATTTTCTCCCGTAGAGACGCGAAATTTCGCGTTTCTAGATTATTTCGCGTTTCTATTTTCTAGTTCCATTTGACTATACAACTGCAAAGCCGAACTCCAAACTAGATAACCTTGAGAACTCAAGTGTAAACCATCGGTGCTAAGCTCAGGGCGGATTTCACCTTCTCGATTAGTAAACAGGGGATGCAAGTTTAAATATTTGACGCCTTCAAGTGCGGCTATTTGTTGTAATTGCTGATTCAAACGGCGAATACGACTATTTGGCACAGCCAATAGTTTCTCTTTTCCTTCCCAAGTTGCTTTGTTTCCTGCATGAGGCAAAATCGACTGGATGACAATTTGAGTGTTTGGATGCATCCTGCATAAAGAACGCATAATTTGCCGCTGATTGTCTAAAAGTATCTCATCGCTTACCCCTCTAGTGAGGTCATTAATGCCAATCATCACAAAAATTGTTTCTGGATTGGTACGCTCAAATAAGTTTAATCTTTTTAATAGTCCCGCACTGGTTTCTCCAGATATTCCCTGATTTAACCAACTTCTGCCTTCAGGTAATAACTCTATAGGAAACCATAGACTCAGAGAATCGCCTGCCAGTATAGTTAAATGTTGTGGACGTTTAACAGTGGCAACTTTGGCTTCAACTTTCAGGATTTCTACCCACTGCCGATAGCTAAGTTTGTGACGCTGACCTAACTGGGGTGTTACTGTTTGTTGGCTAGGAGACATTGTACCTAAAAAAGCGGTCATCTCTTGCTTTCGCCATAACAGGATGACCGCTAATATTAGTATGCAATTGGTGATTAGGGAGAAAAATATCCAAGTAGGAATGGTTTTTGCAGGAGTAGACACGCTGACAAGGTTAATTTAATTTCACAGATTAGATTTTAAAACGTCAGCGCTCAAAAATGGCAATTGTACAGACGCACCGGTGGGTGGAGACGCCCAACCGGGGCGTCTCTACTTGATGGAAATGCGCTCTCCAAATTCTTCGTTGTATCCTTCTTCTCCGTGTTCGTTAATATCCATACCTTGTAATTCTGCTTCTTCCTTGAGTCGTAAACCAACGGTGGCGTCAAGAATTTTGAGAATTATAAAGGTACCAACTCCGGCGAAAATGTAGGCTACAACGATCGCGATAATTTGGGTAACTAATTGACTAGCGTTACCATACAATAACCCATCTGCACCTGCGGCATTGACTGCTTTGGTAGCAAATATACCTGTGAGAATAGCGCCTATTGTACCACCTACACCATGTACGGGAAATGTATCTAAGGCATCATCAATTTGTATTTTGTGTTTGAAGCTGACGGCGTAGAAGCATACAACAGCGGTAATCGCACCAATTAAGATGGCAGCTACAGGCGTGACAAATCCCGCTGCTGGGGTAATACCCACTAATCCGGCAACTGCTCCTGTGGCTGCACCAACTGCTGTTGGTTTACCGCGCAGTACTTTTTCGAGGATTAGCCACATCAAAGCCCCTGCTGCTGCGCCAGTATTTGTATTTACAAAGGCGGCTGTTGCTAGCCCACCAGAAGCTAAAGCACTACCAGCGTTGAAGCCGAACCAGCCAAACCACAACAAGCCTGCACCAAGTAAGATGAAGGGAACGTTGTGTGGAGGGCTGAGACGATCTGGGTAAGTCTTTCTTGGTTTTAAGACGATCGCTGCTACCAAAGCAGAAATCCCAGAGCTAATATGTACCACTGTACCACCAGCAAAGTCAAGTGCTCCTATACCACCGTACAAGCCCAAAAATCCGCCTTTAGCCCATACCATATGAGCTAGAGGTGAGTAAATAAAAGTTGACCACAGCAGTACAAATAAAGTGTATGCTGTAAAACTCATCCGCTCTGCGATCGCTCCGGAAATTAAAGCTGGGGTGATAATGGCAAACATGGCTTGGTAAATCATGAATGCCTGGTGCGGAATGGTTGGGGCATAGGAAACTATATCGCTATAGTTAGCATCGTTTCGCTTGAGTACATCCTCATAGGGGAAATGGGGTAGATAAGCTGATGTGTCCAACTTTACCTTGGAAGGGTCAATCAAAGCCCAATCCAAACTCCCAATTACCTTACCTAAAGCCGAAAGATTTGGTGCAAAGGCAAGGCTATATCCCCAGAGAATCCAGGTAACACCCACAATTGCCATTAGCACGAAGCTCATCATTAGGGTATTGAGGATGTTGCGCGAGCGCACAAATCCTCCGTAGAAAAACGCTAGCCCTGGTGTCATCAGCAAAACCAGCGCTGATGCCAGCAGCATAAACCCTGTATCTGCTGCTGTTTGAGCATTTGTTACTGCAGCGTTGACATCAACTGGTGCAGCCACGGCACTACCTACGAGTGGTACAGCCAGAAGCAGTAGGGCTGCTGCCCCAATCGTCACAACTTTCTTCAGCACTTCTTTTTTCCTTGCGCACCAACAATTTTGTGTTTAGTGAATAGATTTGAGCAACTTTTGATACTTTAGACGAGAGACGCGCCATGGCACGTCTCTACAATAATTACGGAGTACTAGGCAAATCGCCTTGATGTGAAATTCCTCTAGCGCTAGTTACTTCAGAAAATCCGGTGGCATCAGTTTCTGTGACAAATCCACTGTAAGCTTCCATGCCGTGTTCGCCGATATCTAAGCCTTCGAGTTCTTCTTGTGCAGAAACTCTAATGCCCAAGGTAGCCTTAAGTACTTGCCAGAAGATTGTACTGAGAAGAACAGTTATACCACCAACTGAGAGGACGCCAATCAGTTGAGTGATGAAAGAACCTAAACCACCACCAAAAAATAATCCATGTGGTCCTACTGGCTTACCTGCTAAATCAACCATCCAAGGATATCCACCAGGTCCTACTGCAAAAAGACCTACTGCTAGAGTACCCCAAATGCCACAGACTAAGTGAACTGATATAGCTCCCACTGGATCGTCAATTCTGATTTTGTCAAAGAAGGTGACAGCGAAAACTACCAAAACTCCCGCAACCAATCCAATAATGAAAGCACTAAATAGATTGATGTAAGCACAAGCTGCTGTAACCCCAACTAAACCAGCTAAAATGCCGTTGATAATCATCGACAAATCTGGTTTGCCTAAGTACACCCAAGCTGTAATCATCGCCGCAATTCCACCGACAGCACCAGCCAAGTTAGTTGTCAAAGCAATGTGAGTAATCGCACTAGGATCGGCAGCCATTACTGAACCAGGGTTGAAACCAAACCAGCCCAGCCACAAAATTAAACAGCCTAAGGTGGCAATACTCATATTGTGACCGGGAATGGCAAAGACTTGCCCATCTTGATATTTTCCAATACGTGGTCCTAATAATGCTGCACCCATCAACGCCGCCCAGCCACCAACTGAGTGAACTACCGTAGAACCAGCAAAATCCCAAAAACCTCTGTCTGCTAACCAACCACCACCCCAAATCCAGTGTCCGGTAATGGCGTAGGCAATACCTACAAGCAAGACGCTGAAGATTAAAAAGTCAACAAATTTAATTCGTTCTGCTACTGCTCCAGATACAATCGTAGCGGCTGTTCCGGCAAACACCAATTGGAAAAGAAACTTAGCAGCAAGGGGAACTCCAGCCCAATTGAGCGATCCGAATACACCTTTGTAAGCATCTCCAGTGGCGGGGCTGTTATCTGCTCCTTGAAGGAAAAATCCACTTAATCCAATAAAGTCATTACCATCGCCAAACATTAAGCCAAATCCAATTGCCCAAAAGGCAATGGTAGCTAGCGCAAACACAATCAAGTTTTTCGCTAGGACGTTAACGGCATTTTTTTGCCGACACAAGCCGGTTTCTAACATACAAAAACCAGCATTCATGAAGAATACCAAAAAGGCGGCGATCGCTACCCACAGTGTATCAAGTGCCACCTTTAGATCTGCTGTTGTTGGTCCTGATGAAGCTGGAGTTTGGGCAACTGCTGCATAACCCCACGCTAATACAATTAAACAAGCTAAAGGTATGCACGCTTGCCAACTTGGCGATAACCGTTTAATTCCTACTCCTAGAAGCTGATAAATTGAGTTCTTTTGTGTTGTTGCTAATAATTTTGGTACTCGCCTTCTACTATTCTTTTTCTGCCTAATTTTTTTCATCCTTTCTATCATCCTTAACCCTAAAATTACGTAAATGGACAGCTAGCAGTTTTCACTCAATATTTACCAATCAATTAGAATTGTTATAGCTTTCCAGATATTAGTGTTTTCTTAGACCATTTTAATATTTTCTTAATATTTTATTATTTATGCAGTTTTTGCGCAAGTCAAGTTTACTTTATTGACTCTTTAACGATTCAGCTTTTTATCCATAAATATTAAGGTGTTGTTAATTTATTTTCCCAAAAATTAACTAGTGAAGTATCAAAAAATATTGACAAAATGCTCACTCTAATTTCTGTAACTTAAACTACAGTTTTACACTTTATTCGGCTTGCAGATGTTTTAAATATTGCTCATAGCCTATTTGCTCTAGTTTTGTTTGCTTTGCCATTACCGATTCAGTTAGAGTTTGTCTATACTGTTGCACTTTTTGTTGTAATTCTGGTTGCTGGGTAGCAAGAATTTGTACCGCTAATAATCCAGCATTTTTCGCATTACCTATAGCGACAGTTGCCACTGGTATCCCTGCTGGCATTTGTACTATTGAATACAAAGAGTCAATTCCTTGTAAATGACGGCTGGCTACGGGAACACCAATCACAGGTAAAATAGTCAAAGATGCTACCATTCCCGGTAGATGAGCAGCACCACCTGCACCAGCGATAATCACTTTAAGCCCACGCTCAAGAGCCGACTGGGCATAATCTACCATCCGTTGTGGAGTACGATGAGCGCTCACAATCGCTACCTCAAAAGCAACACCAAATTCTTCACAAATAGCGATCGCACCTTGCATAGTAGGTAAATCGGAATCGCTGCCCATAATAATACCAACAAGAGGTTGAGCCATAAGAAAATTATGAATTATAAATTATGAATTATGAATATTATCAATGCTCGCGTACCCGGTTACAAAGATTTACAGATGCTCTTCATCGATAGTCAGAGCAACATATCACAAATCTTACCAATGGGTACAGTTTTTCAACGAGTTGAGCCACCAGACTTACAAGTATTAGATGTTGCAGGCGATTGGATTTCTTTAGGTGGTGTGGATTTACAAATTAATGGCGCATTGGGATTACCCTTTCCCGAATTAGACGAGAATAATTCTCACAAGTTGGAGCAAATTTGTCAGTTTTTGTGGAATGCGGGAGTAGATGCTTTTTTACCAACCTTAGTGACAACATCAGTAGAAAATATTCAGCGATCGCTTGCAGTCATAGCTGATTATATGGGCAAACAGGAGACAAGAGTTGTAGAGAGGCGATATATCGCCTCTCTCCAGAAGACAGGAGACTCCCGCTCATCAATTTTGGGAGTACATCTAGAAGGACCATTTTTAAATTACCAAAAACGAGGCGCACACCCAGCAGAGTATCTGCTACCACTAACTATTGATGAAGTAAAGCGAGTATTGGGTGATTATGCAACGGTAGTCAAAGTCATTACTTTAGCGCCAGAGTTAGATCCAACTGATGAAGTGATTCCTTACTTGCAGTCTTTAGGCATTACTATTAGTTTAGGACATTCGCAAGCCACAGCCGCCCAAGCGCAACGTGCCTTTTCCTTGGGTGCAACGATGGTAACACATGCCTTCAATGCCATGCCTTCATTACACCACCGTGAACCAGGATTATTAGGCGCAGCAATTACCCATCCTCATGTTATGTGTGGTTTCATCGCTGATGGACAACACGTTTCACCAATCATGTTAGATTTGCTGCTCCGCGCAAGTGGTTACGAACAAGGGCTTTTCCTGGTTAGTGATGCGCTATCACCTCTAGGGTTAGGCGATGGAGTTTATCCTTGGGATAGTCGAGTGATTGAAGTGAACAACGGTACAGCAACATTACCGGATGGAACTTTAGCGGGAACAACAATACCATTATTGGTAGGAGTGCAAAATTTAGTCAAGTGGGGAATATGTGAGGTAGAGGTTGCGATCGCACTAGCTACTGTTGCACCTAGAAGTGTGATCGGTTTACCGGGAATTATACCTCATCAACCCGCCCACCTACTACGTTGGCACTATGATAACACCACCAAACAACTAACGTGGCAAAGAATTTATTAACCCACATCCCCGCATCCCCTTACTCTTCTCTTGGCGTGCTTGGCGTCTTCGCGGTTCCTACACATGGTAATGTTAACGATTGGGAAATGTCAAAATTTAGTATTATGAACGTAGCTGACGATAAAACAATTGTTAAAGATTATTTCAACTCTACAGGCTTTGACCGTTGGAGACGCATTTACGGAGATGGTGAAGTTAACAAAGTTCAGCTAGATATCCGTAATGGGCATCAACAAACGGTGGATACAGTACTAAGCTGGCTCAAAGCTGATAGCAATCTTGCTGGATTGTCAATTTGTGATGCTGGGTGTGGTGTGGGTAGTTTGAGTATACCCTTAGCGGAAGCTGGAGCAAAAGTCTATGCCAGCGATATTTCTGAGAAAATGGTAGAAGAGGCAAAACAAAGAGTGCAAACTGTGGGAGCAGAAAATCCTACTTTTGCTGTACAGGATTTAGAAAACTTAAGTGGTAGCTATCATACCGTTATTTGCCTGGATGTCCTCATTCACTACCCCCAGGATAAAGCGGCGGAGATGATTTCTCACCTTGGCTCTTTGGCACAGTCGCGCATAATTCTTAGTTTTGCGCCCAAAACCTTTGCCCTGAGCTTGCTGAAGAAGATAGGTAGTTTTTTTCCAGGCGCAAGTAAAACGACTCGCGCTTACCTGCACCGTGAGGCTGATGTGGTGAAAATTCTGGAAAGTAACGGCTTTAGTGTACAACGCCAGAATATGACTAAAACCCGCTTCTATTTTTCGAGAATACTGGAAGCAACACGTAAGTAAGGTTAGGATCGCTATCATTGATCAAATATAACGGTGGTATGATGAAGACTGCTGAAAAATTGGCTGCGGGTTGGCTGCTGACACTCGGATTCATGTTTATGACGATATCAGTGTGTGGGGTGATTGATAAAAATTCAATGGAACAGCCTATGCCGTCCTATGGCATAGATAAGCCTCAAGATATGTTCAATAATGATGCTTATGAATTATACGATCTTAATGCTAAGCAAGGTCTGATTTTTGGCGTCCCAACTTTAGTACTAGGCGGATGGTTAACATTGTCATTATACCGTCGCAGTCAGCAGGAGAAAAAGGCACTGAATCAAGAAATGAGCGATCGCCTACAATCTACTTTTTATCGGATGATTCAAGAGAATAATGGGAGGATCACTCTTTTGAGCTTTGCCATGCACTCCGAGCTACCGGCAAAAACTGCAAGACTTTATCTTGATGACAGAGCCAGAGAATTTAATGCTAACTTTAAAGTAAATGAAGACGGGGCAGTATCCTACCATTTTGATGTTTGATGTCTTGTAGAGCGCGAATGGTACTCTATGACGCAAATTTTTTTGAGTATAGCAGCCATCTTAGGCGGTTTGTCTGTTGCGGGCGGAGCTTTTGCATCCCATGCCTTAAGGGAGAAAATCAGCGATCGCTCTTTGGAAATTTTTGAAACTGGTGCTAGATACCAAATGTACCACGCTTTAGCACTTTTGCTTGTGGCACTACTACTCAGTCGTAACCCATCTCCACCACCTACCCTGGTAGCGACTGGATGGTTGTTTATCATTGGTATTACCTTGTTCTCAGGTAGCTTGTATGCGCTGAGCTTAACTGGTGTTAAGACTTTGGGAGCAATTGCGCCACTTGGGGGTGCAGCATTTATTGCCGGTTGGGGTACTTTAGCTGTTGCTGCTTGGAGTTTGAAGTGATGTTCTAAATTCCGTGTAGAGACGCGAAATTTCGCGTCTTTACAATTGGTGTGTTTGCATTTTTATCGGCTGCTGATAAATTTATGAATTATTCAGCAATTTCTCAGCAAAAAAGCTTAAGATTGATAGCTATTGGGAACAAACACCTTTAATATGTGCCGTTTACTTGCCTACCTGGGTTCACCAGTATCTCTCGAACCTTTACTATATCAGCCAGAACACTCACTGATTGTCCAAAGTTATCAACCCAAGGAAATGTTGTCTGGAGTAGTCAATGCTGATGGCTTTGGCATTGGTTGGTACGATTTGCAAAAAGATAGCGAACCATTTACCTACAGAAATACCTTGCCGATTTGGAATGACGTTAATTTACCAAGTTTAAGCCGTTACGTTGCATCAAGTTGTATACTAGGTTACGTTCGCAGTGCTACACCGGGGCAAGCATTAGATTTTAGTAACTGTCAACCCTTCAAATATGAACGTCTGTTATTCATTCACAATGGTCGCATAGACAACTTTCATCAAACAGTATACAGAACAAAACGGACAAAGTTAAGCGATGAGCTATACCAGTATATTAGAGGAACTACAGATTCAGAACATATTTTTGCCTCACTGTTGAACCAATGGTTAGCTAATCCTGGTAAAAGTTTAGAGCAGGCATTACACACAACATTGTTAATGGTGGCAGAATTAGCAGAAACTCATCAAACCTACATGTCAGCCAATGTGGTGATTAGTGATGGCACGAGCCTAATAGCTTCTCGATTTAGCACAAAATCACCTGCTCCTTCTCTTTACTGGAGCGTGAATGAGCCAAGTTTTCCCCAATCCGTAATTATTGCATCCGAACCTTTATTTGCTGGTAATTGGACATCTTTCCCACAAAATAGCATCATCAGTGTAGGAGCTGATTGTGATATCAGAATTGAGCAAATCTAATTTAAAAGCAGAAATTTATTGCGCTTTGCGCCAGTGTCGTCAACAGACACTGGCTTTATTTGAGGGAATTGATGAAGCTACCTTCTGTCGTCAGGCTCATCCTGATTTTAGTCCAGTAGGTTGGCATTTGGGACATATAGCTTACACAGAATCCTTGTGGTTACTTGAACGTTGTGCTGATTTACCTTGTTTGTTTCCTCAATATCGTAAGTTATTTGCAGCCGATGGTTTACCAAAAAATCAGCGTGTCAAATTACCAAATTTAGAAGAAATCCGCTATTACCTAGATACAGTTAGAGACAAAGTTTTGTTCTATTTGGAAGAAGCGAATCTAGAGCAACTGGAAAAACTCTTACGCTTCTTATTACAACATGAAAGCCAACACAGCGAGATTATTACTTTTATTTTGGAATTGGGGAGACAGGAGTCAGAAGTCAGGAGTCAGGAGTCAGGAGTCAGGAGTCAGGAGTTATTTATTCTCCCTCACTCCCCCATTCCCCCACTCCCCTGCGAAATGATTGAAATCCCCGCAGGAGAATTTGAGATGGGTGATGACTCAATTGATGCTTTGGATAACGAGCGTCCCAAATATAAAGTATATTTAGATACGTACTACATTGACCCTTATCCTGTGACTTGTGGGCAGTATCAAGCATTCATGGAGGCTGGAGGATATCAAAATCATTTATTATGGTCAGAAGCAGGTTGGGAATGGTTGCAAAATGAAAAGGTGAGGCAACCTCTGTATTGGTACGATCATCCAGGATGGAATAATCACCCTGTTTGTGGTGTCAGTTATTATGAAGCAGAAGCATACGCACGATTTGTTGGTAAGCGATTACCTACAGAAGCCGAGTGGGAAAAAGCTGCTAGTTGGGATGCACAAGCTATGCATCGACGCATCTATCCTTGGGGTGATAGCAAACCAACTCGCAATCATTGTAATATTTCTCTACATAACAAAATAGGGAAGACAACTCCTGTAGATGCTTATCCTGCCGGAAAAAGTCCCTATGGTTTATATGATGCGCTAGGAAATGTATGGGAGTGGACTGCTTGTTGGTTTGATGGATATTCTGGTTTCCAAAGTTACCCTTACATTGGGTATTCACAAGTCTATTTTGACAACCAGCACCGCGTTTTAAAAGGTGGTAGCTGGGCAACTGGTATTTGGACACTACGTTGTAGTTTTCGCAACTGGTATTATCCTAGTGTGCGCCAAATTTTGGCGGGGTTTCGTTGTGCCTGTGGTTAATAGGATGGAAACGCTCTGGGGGAGCGTCTCTACGAAATCTACCAGATTTAATTAAAAAATCAAACAAGTAACCATACTGTTGGATTAATCTAGCTCAAGCGTGATGTGATGAGTCAAAGCTTTGTGTTCCACTGACTCAGGTAGAGGTTTGTGATTTTTAAGTAACCGATTCCAAGTAAACGGAGGTTCGATGACAATTTCTCAAACTGTTAGCAGTATCAACGAAAGGATTGAAAAACGCTTACAAATACAGCACTTACTGGCAACAAACCAAATATCCCTTTCTGTTGATTGTGACGTGATCAAGGGATTAACTCACACTCCCAAAACTATACCACCTCGTTACTTCTATGACGATCGCGGTTCCTTACTATTTGAGGAAATTTGTGAGTTACCAGAATATTACCTTACTCGAACTGAGACAGCAATTTTGCAACAGTATGCTGGAGAAATTGCGCAAATTACAGGTGCATGTGAAATAGTAGAACTTGGTAGTGGTAGTTCTACTAAAACCCGTATATTACTGGATGCGTACTATCAACAAGGCTACCTCCTGCGCTATTTACCCATAGATGTGAGCGCAGGTATGTTGGAAAGTAGTGCTAGGCAGCTACTAGTAGATTATCCCTCACTCCATATTCATGGGCTGGCAGGAACCTATGAATTGGCTTTAGGGCAACTCCAACCATCCCAATTACCCAGTCGGATGATTTGTTTTATTGGTAGCACTTTGGGTAATTTAAATCCTCAAGAGTGTGATGCGTTTTTGTCCCAAATTACAGCAGCTCTCCAGGTAGGAGAGTATTTTTTATTGGGGATAGATTTGCAAAAGCCAAAAGATATTTTGGCAGCAGCTTATAACGATAGTCAGGGAGTGACGGCGGCTTTCAACTTGAATATGTTAGAGCATCTGAATCACTCTTTTGAAGGCAATTTTGACACCACACAATTTACTCACTGGGCTTTTTATAACGAAACAGAACGTCAAATCGAAATGCATTTGCGTAGTGTGCGATCGCAAACTGTTGAACTACGCGCTCTCAACCTTACCATTGATTTTGCTTCCGATGAAACCATCTTCACCGAAATTTCTCGCAAGTTCGACTTAGAAACCATCCAACATCAATTGAAAGCAAAAGGTTTAGTACCACAAAAGGTATGCACTGACGCTAATCAGTGGTTTGGTGTCATACTCTGTCAACTACAAGCTTAACCATAAAGTAGGGCAGATGCCCTACTAACTCAAAACTTCCACCTCATGTGCAATGGATGTAGGTTGAGGAATTGGCAATCCGTCTTTCTGCATCCCCTCAATATGAAATTCAATTGCTTCTGCAATCAGCGCCTTGACGAACTCTATAGTTTCACCCACAGCTACACAACCAGGTAAATCAGGGACATAAGCGCCGTAGCTAGTTTCCCCTTTTTCAATTACAACTGCATAACCCATTACTCTTCCTCCAATTTTGCTTGTCTCCAAATATTTTTTAGTGTACCAATTAGTACATCAACATTTGGTTTCCAGACACTGTGACAGTATTAGGTTTATCGAGATGTTTGAACTGGCGATGATTACCTCGTTATTCTATCAAGAATACTATGAACGTAGCATTTGTTGCCGATAGGCTCCTGGTGATTGCCCCATCCACTGCTTAAATGCTTTACTGAAGGAAGCTTCTGATTCATATCCGACCAAGCTAGCTACTTCATTGAGAGTCATGTGTTCCAGTCGCAAGATTTGACTGGCTCTTTGCATTCGCCAACGAGTTAAATATTTGCTGGGTGGTTCTCCGACTAGTTCACGGAATTGGGTGAAAAACGTCGTTCGCGATATTCCAACTTGTTCCGCGAGTTCTTCCACTGTCCATGATCGATCAGGATAACGATGAATGAGGTTCAGTGCAGAGCCAATGACGGGATCAGTCAATGCTTTTAACCAGCAGCGATCGCCACACTCGCGATTGGCAATGTAAGCTCGCACCGCCTGAACCAGCAGAATGCTTGCCAAATGATTGATCACTGTTTGAGCACCCGGACGAGTGGTTGCCATTTCAGATGCCATAAACTGCAATGTTGTATCTAACCACTCCACTGTCCGCCCTTCTTCTCCTTTAACAATTAGCAGAGGGGGCAACGCAGACAGGAGCGGATTTTCTCGCAAAGGGGTAAAACAGAATCGACCATACATCACGGTTGTCGATAACCCCGCTCCACCAATATGTAAAACATTGGAAATATAATCTGTTTGAGACTGAAGCAAACGATCAAACTCAATCATTGGATGATTCGAGTGTTCCTGTAGCGGTTTTAAAGGAGAATCACGTAACGCATGACGCTGTCCTTTTGGTAAAAAGACTACATCACCACCGACCAACGGCATTGGTGTCTCTATTCCCTCAACCTCAAGCCAACCACTACCCCTTACCACCACTAGGAAAACAGCGCCATTAAAAGCAGACATCTGTATTCCCCAAGGTGTTGACAACTCTACGCGATAGCAAGCTGTGCTTTCTAAATGAACGGTTCTAAACACCTCGCTCAAGGCATCCATATAAAATTACCGTGCAATTTGAACGATTGAACAAAAAAATTGAACTTATTACCATTGCTCGTTCAATTTTATCGAACTATAACACTAAATATACGATTTAGGACACACACTGATGGCTCACCTACTTCACCTTGATTCCAGCCCTCGCTCATTTTCTGGAGTTCCGGGTTCATATCAATCGGTAACTCGAATGCTGACGCAGGAGTTTGTGACGGCATGGAAAGCAACGCATTTCGATGGAACCGTGACGTATCGAGACTTGGGACATCACCCTGTTCCACCTGTTGATGAGCAATGGATTGCAGCGGCTTACACTCCATCAGAACAACGAACGCCTGAGTTAGTTAGTGCCCTCCAAACCTCAGATAAGTTAGTAGATGAATTTCTGATGGCTGACGTTTGTGTCTTTGGAATTCCAATGTATAACTTCAGCGTACCCTCAACGTTCAAAGCCTACATCGATCAAATTGTGCGGGTGGGTCGTACTTTTGCTATTGATGCCAATGGATTTAGAGGACTCGCTTCTGGTCGGCAAATCATTGTCATTACAGCACGAGGCGGAAATTTCCGTCCTGGAACTTTGTTTGCTGCTTATGACCACCAAGAACCCTATCTGAGAACAGTGTTTGAGTTTATGGGCATTACCGATATTCGGTTCATTCATGCTGATCGCTTGAATCCCATTACCAACGATGAAACAACGCAAACTCAATCAATTGCGGAAGCACGGGCGGCAATTAAAGAAGTAGCTGTATTGGGTCGTTAGTAGTTGAACGGAGAGAAAAATGGATAATCGTGTCACAACGATCATTGTGCGTTTTCCAGTAAAATCTGAAAAAAAAGAGGAATTCCAAATCGAGCTTGGCAAGCTATTAGAAAGATTGCGCCAAGAAGAAACCTTTGTTGAAGCACGAATCCATCACGATTTGGACAATCCCAACATCATTGTTTTCTACGAAACCTACAGCGAAAGCCGCGAGAGCTTCCTGAAGCGTGTTCCAAAGCAATTGTGGTTTCAAGCATTTCTAGATCAATTGCCGAACCTACTTCAGCAAGAACGGGATGTTTCCTGGAATGAACGGATTTCTACAACTCCCTAACACGCTAACTCAAATTGATTCATCAAAGCGATTGCGGCTAGGCTGATTTCGGTTCTAGAAAAAATTTCATCTTCAACTGTATTGACTAAAACTCAAATACTAGGAAAACGACCATGATTGACTTTTACTTTTGGACTTCACCCAACCCTTTCAAAGTCAGTATTATGCTTGAGGAAATTGGGCTTCCCTACAATTTGATTCCTGTCAATGTGCATCGCGGAGAACAGCATACACCTGAATTTCTGGCACTTAATCCAAATGGCAAGCTTCCCGTCATCTTGGATCGCGATACAGCCGGAGAACCTATCACGGTGTTTGAGTCTGGTGCAATTTTGCTCTACCTGGGGGATAAGACTGGACAATTGATACCACCAACGCCAGAGGCTCGGTTGGAACTCATGCAGTGGTTGATGTGGCAGATGAGTGCATTGGGTCCTATGTCCGGTCAAGCAGTACATTTTCAGCAACATGCTCCAGAACAACTCGACTACCCAATTACGCGCTATCGCCGTGAAGTAGCTCGACTCTATGGAGTTCTTGATCGCCGTCTGGTTGATCGCACTTATCTCATGGGGAATGACTACACTATTCTCGACATCTCAGTCTATGGCTGGTTACATTTTCATACACTCGTTCTGGGAGAACTTAATCCATTTGCCAATCTTCATCGGTGGTTCACTCGATTAAGCGAGCGTCCTGGTGTAGAACGCGGGTTGAAAGTCGGTGCGGAGTTCCGTGAACAAAGCGTTTTTGATGCACCTGCGCGTAAAGCTCTGTTTGGACAGGACGTAACATCAACCGGAGAGTACCTCTTGAAGTAACTGAAGCAGGGAGAGCAAATATTTCTACCTTGTCTCTACAATGACGTTTATGTAGCTACATCCACGGCAATCGCTCATTAAAAGCCTCAACTGGATGAGCGATTGCCTCATCAACTTCAAAACACCATCTCAAAGTAGAAAAATGACCAGTACTTTTGACTCCAAATCTTACACTGATTTATTAGTTCGATACCAACCCAAGCCAATTACAACCGAAGTAGAAAATGAAGAAGCGATCGCGCTTGCCCAAAATCTAGAATATCGCCCCAACCGAACTCCTGAAGAAGACACTTTTCTAGAGCTTTTGGTAACTCTAATCGAAAAGTTTGAAGCAAATCACTATCCGATTCCAACAGGAACACCCACTTCAATGCTGCGCCATTTAATTGATGCACGAAATATTGATGAGAAAGACTTAATTCCTGTATTAGGAACATACTCGGCAATTGCAGAAATTTTTAATCACGAAAAAGAGATTAACACGGCTCAAGCAAAAGCCCTAGCCGAATTTTTTCATGTTGATGTCAGCTTATTTCAAGAATCGCGATAATATCTGTTTCACCCAATGGGACGATTACCGGGATTCACTGCATGAATATACTCGCTACCTGATGCGGGAAATCCTCTTTTATAAGAGGCTTCTTCTGGTTTACCCCAACCTAATTGTAAAATGATTTCTAAAAACTGAGAATTGGTAAACAAACACAAACTTGCCCATTCTGTTCTTTGCGCAATGCGCTCTATATCATTTGGGATGATTTGTTGGTATTGTTTACTATTATTAAAACTTAAATACAAGTCCATTCCCAGCGTGACTTCATCCCAAAATTTCAAGATAGAATTTTTTGCTGCCTTTAATGTATCCAAATCATTAGGTAAAGCAATTAACTGAGAATCTACTTCTGGATATTTCAAGGTTTTGCCTTTAACAGTCACCTCTTTCCAAACAATTCCTGAAACTAAATATTCCCTTTGATAATTGTGGATAGCAGCTTTAAAATCTTGATAAGCCGTGAACTTTTGCAGCCCATCAGTTCTGATAAACTGGTCAAGTAATGGATTTCCAGAGACTGTTACCGCTAACTTGAGGCGTTGTCCCATCAAGCAAGCTTGGCGTTCAGCAGCCAAAATTTGGATCAGTTCTTTGGTAGTGTAAACCTTTGACATCAGAACACTCTCTCTTAAGTCATTAGTTATTGGTCAAGACAAGTAAAAAGTGCGAAGCATCCAGTTCAATATTATCCTTATATTTATATAGATATAAAGTGTCTCTGAAAACCAAAAATTAGGGCAGACAATTTGCCCGCCCCAAACTTCACTCAGTTAACTCACTATTTAACTCATTGTAAGAGCGCCGCTTTAACTCCACCGATTCAGAGCGTGGTAATAAATCAAACTCTTCACGAAACTTATCGTCTATATCCTCGAATGGTACTTGTCCCTTTTTATTCAAAACTACTTTACCCAACTTGTTAAACACCACAACTTGCGGAACCCTACCAGAGTAGTAATAACCCGGTTCATTAGGACTGTAAGTTGTTTTAGTTGGGATCGTATCCACACTCACGGGGATAATTTCTACTCCCTTACCATAAAACTCCTGTACTCGTGATACTATTAATGCATATTTTTTGCAATCTTTGCTGTCATCTATATAAAATGCTAACAGCGCAGGTTTATGCTCGGATAAAGCTTGGGCGAGTGTTGCTCTCGGCGGAATTAGTGAACCATTACCCGCATAAACTACAAAAATACTTCCATCATATCTGTCGTCATCTATACTTGCATATGCTGGCTGCTTGTCTATAAATAATAGACACAGAAGCAACAAGCAGATCAATAAACAACGTTGTAAGTGTAAAAATTGTAACTTTATGCTATTCATTAAAACTAACCTGAGCTACGACTTTTTCTTCTGTTTGTGCTGAATGCAGCAAACAAGGGTGGATATATAATTATCCCTGCCACCAATTCTTAAGATAACGTCTACTATAATTATCTACCGAAAGAAGGTGGTGTTTGTGCCGATATTTTATTTTGCACGCTTATGATTTTCATTCTTCAAGCAACTACCAGCTATAATAGGGTACGGATGTGGGAAAAATAAATTTGCTCGATAGACTACGACTGGGTTTGGCTGTTTCAGTCGCAAAAAGTGTGACTTTTGGTGTGCGATCACTTCGTTTAGGTGCCGCTAGCGTCTTACCTGGATCAATAGCCCGTAAAATCGAACCCCGACTATTGCAATTGTTGAGTCAGCAAGTTAAACGTGGGGTGATTCTCATTGCTGGTACTAATGGCAAAACTACCACATCACTGCTTCTAAGTTCAATACTAGAACGCAGTCAGTTCCGCGTTGCGCACAACTCTACAGGCGCAAATCTGGAAAATGGCTTAATGACTGCCCTTTTAGCAACTACCAATTTAGTTGGTAATTTGGATGTTGATTACGCCATTTTAGAAGTTGATGAAAATGTCATACCCAAAGTTCTGACACAAATCCAGCCTCGGATCATTCTGTGTTTAAACTTGTTCCGCGATCAACTTGATCGGTATGGGGAAGTTGACACAATTAGCAAGCGTTGGACAAAAGTTATCTCTACGCTTCCACTAGATACAGTGGTCATTCCCAATGCTGATGACCCAACTTTATCTTATCTCGGTCAGCAGTTACCGCAAAAGGTGTTATTCTTTGGTTTGAATGAGCCAGAACAGTATTTGGGCGAAATTCCTCACGCTGTTGATTCGATCTATTGTCCTAATTGTGGACACTCTTTGGATTACGAAGGTGTTTATTTATCCCATTTAGGCGATTTTCACTGTCCTAACTGCGGCTTTAGTAAAAGTAAACCAACTTTTGATAGCAGGGAATTTCCGCAAATTCTCGTAGGCTTATACAACAAATATAATACTTTAGCAGCGGTAACAGCAGCTCGGGAGTTAGGGGTTGATGAGGCTACTATTCTAGATACTATCAATAATTTTCAAGCTGCTTTTGGTCGTGCTGAGGATTTAGTGGTAAATGGTAAGCGGGTACGGATTTTGTTATCTAAAAATCCTGTGGGTACGAATGAAACTATTCGAGTGGTGACGCAAAGTACTGATAAAACTACTTTGTTGGTTTTGAATGACAGGACTCCTGATGGTACGGATGTATCTTGGATTTGGGATGTGGATACTGAGAAGTTGGTTGAACGGGGTGGTACTTTGGTTGTGAGTGGCGATCGCGTTTATGATATGGCTTTGCGTTTACGTTATAGCGATCGTAGTGCTGAGAGTAGTTTGAATTTGATTGTGGAGGAGGATTTGCGCTCTGCGATTGCTACGGCGTTGGAACATACTCCTGATGATGAAATTTTGCATATTTTACCTACTTATTCGGCGATGTTGGAGGTGCGTGAGGTGTTGACTGGTAGGAAGATTTTGTAGGAAGTATTGAACCGCGAAGGCACGAAGGACGCGAAGGAAGATTAAGAGATTATTATTTATGAATAATGAATTTGAGTTAATAATTGGTTGGTTGTATCCGACTTTGATGAGTACTTATGGGGATCGGGGTAATGTTATCTGTATTGAACGTCGTTGTCAGTGGCGGGGATATGGTGTTAAGGTTTTGCCTTTGGATCAAAATGCTACGGTTTCTGATATTGGTGGGGTAGATTTGATTGTTGGTGGTGGGGCACAAGATCGTCAGCAGGAAATTGTGATGCGTGATTTGCAAGGTGCGAAGGCAGAAGCGTTACGTGAGAAGATTGAGAATGGTACTCCAGGAGTTTTTACTTGTGGTGCGCCTCAGTTGCTAGGACGTTATTATGAGCCTGGGATTGGAGAGCGGATTGAAGGTTTGGGTTTATTGGATATGGTGTCGGTGCATCCGGGGGAAAATGCTCGTCGCTGTATTGGTAATTTGGTGGTGGAGGTGACTGCAAGTCGTCTGGCACGGGATTTGGCAGAGATGACGGGTAGTAAGGCTTTTTTGATTGGGTTTGAAAATCACGGTGGACGAACTAAGTTAGGAAAGGTGGAAGCTTTGGGGCGTGTGGTTTATGGTTTGGGTAATAATGGTGAGGATGGCGGTGAGGGGGCGTTTTATCAGAATGCGATCGCCACTTATTCTCATGGTCCTTTGTTACCTAAAAATCCTTTTGTTGCTGACTGGTTGATTCAAACTGCGTTGCGGTTAAAATATCAACAATCAATTACGCTTTCACCTTTGGATGATCGTTTGGCTATGCAAGCGCGGGAAGCTATGTTTAAGCGTTTGAAAGTTAATTTGCCCAACGTTGCTGCTGCTAATGTTCAATAGCCATCTCCAAAAAACAATGTAGAGACGCTCCGCCGGAGCGTCTCTACTAAACAACGCGGCTAGCTGAGCTTGTAAGAATATTCCGTACTTGCTCTGATGTCAAGTTAGGATTGGCACTTAACATTAGGGCAACAATACCAGACACGTATCCTGCTGCCATTGATGTGCCGTAGTCGTAGCTATATGTATTATTAGGTGTGGTAGAGTAGACACTAACTCCGGGTGCAACGACGTGTCTCATCCTACTGTCGCTTCCTGCAGCGTTTGAGAAATTAGCAATCGCTCCAACTGAGATACCGTACTGAGTTGCATAACTAGCCGGATAAGTAGGTGTCAGCAGTGTATCATTGCCGGCAGCACTAACTGTAATCACATTACGGGAGGCTGCATAGGCAAGAGCTTCACGCAATCCAGGAAAGTCATTAGATGACAAACTCATATTAATGACACGAGCGCCATTATCAACGGCGTAACGAATAGCATTAGCTAAGTTTCCAACCCATAAATCTTCGTTATTTGAGACTCTGATTGGCATAATTCTAGCGTTATAGACTACTCCAGTCACACCAATACCATTGTTCACAGCTGCGATCGTACCTGCTACATGAGTACCATGAGATCCAGAAGGCAGGACATTTTTGTTATATAAACCAAAATTCCAGCCATTGATGTCATCTATATAGCCATTGCGATCGTCATCAATGCCGTTGTCAGCAATCTCTCTAGTATTGCGCCAAATATTCCCTCTTAAATCTTGGTGATTAATATCTATTCCATCATCAATTACAGCTACAGTGATTCCTTGCCCTGTGTATCCTCTTGCCCAAACTTCAGGAACATTCACTGTATCGTTGTCTCCTCCTACGGAAGCAAGATTGGCAAACGCTGATTGTCCAATTGCTTTTGCGACTGCTGCCGCTGCATCAACGATGCCATAGCCATAAATGGAGCTAAAAACTGAGGCGGGTGGAGATGTTGGCGTTGCCGAAAGCGTTAGGTTATAATTAGTGTTTACCCCACTTTGTTGGTAGGGATAAACTTTAATATAGTAAGTACCTGGATTCAATTGCTGATTAATTGTTTCGGCTAGAGTGCTAGAGTTGTAGGAACTGATAATTGTGTTGCCGTTACTATCCAGCAGTTGAACATCTGCATCGCTGGTTAATCCATTCAAAGTCAGGCTAAAGTTATTTATAGTACCTAGAGTGAAGCGGTAGTAGTCCGCATCATTACTGCCAACGAATTCTTTGACAATGCGGCTGCCATTTAGTATGCCAAAGTTAAAAGCGTTGTTTGTGGTGTTACCAGGATCTGTTGGCAAAGAGATTTCCCCTGAAGGATTACCAAGACGACGTTCACGAAAACCATTAATTTCAAAGTGTTGTTGTGCTTGCTGGTAATTTAAGCCTGCTGCTTTGAGATCGGGATAATTATTAAGGTAGTATTTGACATTGAATGATTCTGAGGAGCTACGTCCCTCATTAATCAAACCGTTATCTTGGAAGTGTTCTAATAGTTGAGTGTTGTTTAAACCAGCTTGAGCTAAGTCGGGATATGTATTACGGTAGTAATTGACATCAAAGGTAACGGAAAACCTTCTTCCTTCTGTAACCCCAGTGTTAACTAAATGCCAAAATAGTTGGGTATTGTTCCAGCCTTGTTTAGCTACATCGAGATTGGCAGCAACATACACATCTTGGTTAAAAAATGGACTAAAGCGGCGTCCTTCTGCTAAACCAGATGTTTGTAAATGCTGTAGAGCTTGATAATTGTTAAAGCTAGTTAAGTCTCCGTTTACACTTCGGTAAAAGTTGAGGTCAACTAGAAGCGAAAATCGTCGTCCTTCCAACACGCCAGAGCGGCGTAAATGCTCAAACAATTCCTCGTTGTTGAAGCTTGCCAGGTCGCCATTATGGCGTTGATAATAGTTTAAATCGATCAAGGGTGAAAATTTTCTTCCCTCACGAATACCAGTATTTGATAGATGTTCATATGCTTGTCTGTTGCTGAAGCCAGACAAATCCGCGTTGCTGGCACGGTAGAAGTTCAGATCTACAAATGGAGAGAAAGCACGTCCTTCATTCAAACCAGTATTTTGAAAGTGTGACAATGCTTGTGCATTGTTGAAACCCTGTAGATCTAAGTTCGCAGCCCGGTAGAAATTCGCGTCAAACAAATTTACTGACATGGGTGTATGTCTTTGTAGTTTGATTTGAAATTAGATACAACAATTGAAGCTTTGTTTACGTAAAAATTACGTAATTAAAGCATTAGTAAATTTTATAAGTCATACTTAAGTTAACAATTTCTCAAATTAAAAATCAACCTTCCACAGTTATAAATTAGTGATGGTAATCCTCTATGTGTAAATAAATATAATGCTAAGACAAATTTATAATTCAAAATAATAAATATTTAGCAATTTATAAAAAAATGAGCGATACATTTATGATCGCCCATATATAATTCCGGTTTTATTTTTAATTTGGAGTTTGTTGCGCGAGGAGCGATTGCCAATCTTCAACTGTTTTTTGCGTCCATAGCCAATTTTTCCTGATTTTATCTAGTTGAAAGCTTTCCGGATCGTCTTTTACTACCTTTTGACCTAGTTTGACAGCTTCACTAATGTATCGCTGCCGTTTGTTCTCTGGCTGGTTAGGTGCTGTTTTATACATACCTATTGCTAGTCCAGCATAGGCTGTTAAAGCTTCTTTTGGTACTGGTTGAGAGGCGATTGCCGCATCCGAGGCACTAGGTTTGCTTTGTTGTTTCACAGCTACATTCAAAGCTTGAAACCAAGAATCATTGGCAAGCTCCAGCTTACCTTGGGTGTAGTAAGCAAACCCTAAAGCATTTTTGTAAACAAAAGAATCTGGGTTAGCTTTCACAGCACTTTCCCAGAAACGACGAGCATCTTCGATACTGTATAATGAATCTCCGGCTTGGACAGATTGCCATGCCAATCGCCCTTTGAGAAAATTAAGTTGCGCATCGTCCGCTTGGTGAGAGGAAACTGAATCAAGGGCAGCTTTGGCGTTATTCAGGGCATTGCGGTTGAGTAATTCTTCTACCCCCATTAGTCCTAAAGTTAAATCGCCTTTACGTAACTTGTCAGTGGCATAGGCAGTGACAATTCCAGTTGCATCTGCCTTTAAATTCACTTCTGGGTGTTTACTGGGTTGAGATTGGGTAGCTACCTCTGGTAATTTTGAAACTTGTTGTTGCCACCAATTTAATCCGACAACAGTAGCGAGCGCTGCAACGCCCACGCTTCCACCTACCACAGACAACCAGCGATTACTGCGTTTAGGTTGAGCTTTTTCCCCTATCGTGCCACTCGTTTGTAATGGGGTAGCACTCCAACTTTGTTCAAACTGGGGTGGTGGAGCTTCTGGCAAAGAGGATTCAACTTGATGAGTTTCAATATTTCTACCGTAGGCAGCTGCGCGAATTTCTGCCCACATCTCCTCGTCATCGTCTTGGGAATTAAGTTGAAAATATTGTTCTTGAGCGTAAATATTATCTTCTCCATATTCCTGCACAAGTTCAGCAGTCATATGAGAGTCAGGAGCAGATTTTTGGTTGTCTATTTCACGAAATAAATCCGAAACTAGCGCAGAATCTTCTGCATAGCTGGGGTCATCATACTCAATTTCTTCAGCAATATCGCCCCATGTTTCGTCACCAAGCCAGTCGTCCAATTCAGTGGAATCCCCTCGTACTAGAGAGGAGGGCAAGATGTCCTCAATTGGTAATGGCATTTGACCATGATTAGTCAGTGGTGAGTAAATTGTTGGGGTTGTTCCTATAGTAGAATCGTACTCGTCAAATGACTCTTCGGTTTGTGATAAGTAAATTTCTGGACTGAGAACACCGTCGAATTCTGGTTGGAGATACAATATCGGTAATGCCCAGTACATTTGATGAGTACCATAGGCAGTAATCAATCCTTGACGCATTCTACTCACACACAAATCCACAGGATATCCTTGAGAAAGGTTGTGGTAAAATAATTGTGTCAAAGTCAGTGCCACATCGTCGGGAATACGTTCTGACATTGCCAGAACGCTTCTAATTCCCCTTTTGACTAAGCTTTCTGTTAAATTGCGTTCGCCTGAGTCAACAGATGGTTCGGAGGTAGGCGCGTATGTTCCTAAGCAGGAATTGAATACTGCCATTTGAATGTTGTTGTTGACAAGCAACCCTGCTAAATCGTCACCGCTAAGAGTTTCTGTTAAGCCAGTTCTGTTATTAACAAGATAAATTTCCCCACCGTTAGATCCTACGTTACTGTGACCAGAGTAGTGCAGAACGTGATATCGCCCTTGTTCTAAGGCTTGTGTTAATTCTTCTCGCCCTGGTTGTTCTAACAGAGTTAGTTCAATTTGTGGGGTATAACTGCCATCTTCTATATTACGGTAAAGTACTGCTTGGAGATTAATAGCTTCTTGTTTAAGTAAATCTAGACGTACTTGATCGTTGGGGGAAGCGATCGCCATTAATACCCTGATCCCTACTTCATCTAATGGGCTGGGCATGTTGGTTGATGGTAGACGAGATGCGCTGCCGATGCCACTTTGGTAGCGAGAAAACGCGATATATGGTCCGGTTGCTAAGGGGCGATCGCTTGCGTGCATCACTTCCCAAGGTAGACGTGCTAGCCTGGTATCTTTTAATCCTATGCGTAGGCGCAGTACCTGTTGATGGTTTTGGGCTATCCCTTGCGCCGTAATCCAACTATCTCTGAGAGTGCCTTGAAACAGTGTGTTATATAGTTGTTGACCTAACGCCACTAAGTTGACGGAGTTTCGTGCGATCGCGTCCCCCTGAAATACTGACTTTAATGGGTCGTTCATCAAATGTCCAGCAGCCGTCAACCATTCAGCTACAGGCCAAGTTACTAGTTCTTCTGCCAATGGCACCCCAGGCGCGACTTGTTCCGTCCGCACCAAGTAGTCATTTTGCCCTACTGGGGTTACGGAAATGTGAAATTCCTGGGTCACAACTTCTCCTGTTTGCCGTATCTTTATCTTGTTTGAAACTTGAAAGTTTCAAGCTGTTTTGCTTCTTCTGATACCTTAGATGCATCCTGCCACTGAATGTTTCTGATTTTTAGTTGTTTTGCCAATTAGCTCGGTTATTTTTTCAACTTTATCCGGATCTTGTTAATTCCGCCCAGAACTTTTTTGGTGGTAGATGCACCTTGATCTTCAACTCCCCGTGTTGGCTAACCCCATCTGGGGAGTTTTTTTATGTTTGGTAGCAGCATTTAAGGTTCACTATCAATTTATCCTGATGATAGTGGTTAAAGCTAGAACAGAGTAGTGGTAGATGCACCCTGATAACTAACTCCCCTGGTTAAGCTGCTGGCTTGGTAGGGGTTTTTCTTTTTTATGACTTTTGTTTTCAATATCTTCCGGAGAATGATGCATAAACCCAGAACAGAGTAGTGGTAGATGCACCCTGATAACTAACTCCCCCTGGTTAAGCTGCTGGCTTGGTAGGGGTTTTTCTTTTTTATACCATCCTTTTGCGAATATTTTCACAATTTTATCCGGAGCCTACCTCTTTTGCCTAGAACAGAGTAGTGGTAGATGCACCCTGATAACTAACTCCCCTGGTTAAGCTGCTGGCTTGGTAGGGGTTTTTCTTTTTTATGACTTTTGTTTTCAATATCTTCCGGAGAATGATGCATAAACCCAGAACAGAGTAGTGGTAGATGCACCCTGATAACTAACTCCCCCTGGTTAAGCTGCTGGCTTGGTAGGGGTTTTTCTTTTTTATACCATCCTTTTGCGAATATTTTCACAATTTTATCCGGAGCCTACCTCTTTTGCCTAGAACAGAGTAGTGGTAGATGCACCCTGATAACTAACTCCCCTGGTTAAGCTGCTGGCTTGGTAGGGGTTTTTTTATTGCTAAAAATAATAAAACCCTTAATCTGCGCCCATTCCCCAATGTGGATGTTTGGGCTGAGTCGAAACACCATAGAGGATGCTTACTAATTATTCTACCCACACAAGCAGGAAGATTTTTATCTAAATTTATAAAGTTTCCTTTATTTTTATATTTTTTTCTTGAATTTGCCTACACTAACTTGCAAAAGGCTATTTGTATTCAGATGGTAGGCTCACGCAGTAGAGTTAGGGTTAACCATTGAGCAAATTGCCCAACGGTTAAAGCTGGATGTGGAAACTGTAAGAAACAACACTCAAGGTTAAGCTGAGGCTCAGTAAGGATTTTTTCTTTTGTATAGCACTATTTACGGAGATTTTTGTCCTTTGATCCGGAGCATACCGATTTTGCCTAGAACATAGTAGTGGTAGATGCACCCTGATAACTAACTCCCCTGGTTAAGCTGCTGGCTTGGTAGGGGTTTTTTTTGTAGTACATAATTACTTAAAAGTTCAGCAGTTATTTTATACTAAAAAAACAGTAATCACAACCACAAAGTGCATGAGTGCAGATCCATTGTTCTATGAAATATTTAAAGAAATACCGGAATTATTCTTTGAACTAATCGAGCAACCAGAAAAAGATCCAAGCATCTATAAATTTAGCGCTCAGGAAATTAAACAGCGGAGTTTTCGTTTAGATGGCTTACTTTCCACTCTCGAAGCAGCGCCCAACGAGCCGATCTATATTATTGAAGCGCAATCTTATCAAGATGACAACTTTTACAACCAGTTTGTCGCCAAAGTTATTCTTTACTTGACGCAATATCAACCAGCCAACCCAGAGTGGTATGCTGTGGTGATCTATGACAGGAAAAGTCACGAAGGAAATTTCCCAGAATACTTAAATTTCTTTCGCGCACATTTACGTTGCTTTTATTTGGATGAACTTGCGAAAACTCCCAAACAATCCCTGGCTGTGGGAGTGATGCGTTTAATAGTTGAGAATAAAAGCAAAGAAAAAACAGGAGAACTTGCTAGACAGTTAATGAGTCAAGCGCAACAAGAGCTAAGCGATGCCACCTTGGCGGAAAAAGTTTTAGAATTTATTAAAACGGTGGTAATTGATAAGTTTACTAACTTAAGCCGGGAGGAACTTGAAGCTATGTTGAATTTAGAATCTTTGAAAAAGAGTAAAGTTTATCAGGAAGGCAAGGAAGAAGGTGTGCTGGAAACTAAACTGGAGACGATTCCAATCTTATTAGAGTTGGGGTTAACCATTGAGCAGATTGCCCAACGGTTGAAGCTGGATGTGGAAATTGTGAGAAACAACACTAAAGGTTAAGCTGGTGGCTTGGAAGGAGTTTTTCTTTTTTATATCTCCCTTTAGTGATATTTGTGTCCTTTCATCTGGAGCCTGCTAATTTTACTCGAATGCAGTAGTGGTATAGATACCCTAATTAATAAATCCCCTGGTTAGGGGTTTTTTGTTGGCAAAAATGTATTTACTTAGGGAGAATTGTAATTGAGGCAAGGCAAGCGATCGCAATATCATCCTGCTCAGCGCTTTTGAGTAAAAAATATGTTATCATATTGGGAAATTTGCTCAAAGCTAGTACTGCTCATCACAGAGTTGCATCAGATGGAATTAGCTGTAATTAAGTTCTCATCAGAAGAATGTGGCACCTGCCATAAAATGTCCTTTTACGACAAAAAAGTGGCAGAGGAACTGGGTTTGCAATTTATCGATGTCAAAATGCAGGATACAGCTACTTACCGTAAGTACCGTCAGATTTTACTCTCTCAGTATCCTGACAAATCACAAATGGGATGGCCTACCTACATTATCTGTAACTCCCCAGAAGGAGAATACCAGATTTTAGGTGAGGTAAAAGGTGGTCATCCCAAAGGAGAATTTAGAAGTCGTTTACAAGAAGTTCTCAATACAGCAAATGCTACTGAGTAATCACTTCAAAAGATTTTACCTCTAAAACAGGACCAATCATGCCCATTGTCATGACATCTTCACGTACTTGTCCTGTAACTTTAACTTTTTGCCCTGCTTGAAGTAGCTTTTTGTCAGCACCTCTCTTAATTTCGTAAGTAACCCCCTCATCGGTAACTAACGCCCATGTGCCAGTGCCAATATCTCGGTGTTGGATTGTACCTGTTGTTGTAATGCTCATAATAAATTAGGAAATGGGAAATGGGAAATGGGAAATGGGCAATGGGCAATGGAAAGCGCGGAATTAGTCGTGGTTAATAGTGAAAATCAATTATTTCTTACCATGCCCCATGCCCCATGCCCTATTCCCTATTATTCTTTGTTTGTTACTGCTAAATGAGCAAGCCCGAAACAGAGAACCGCGTTAGTGATTAGGAAAATACGGGATATAATACCATCACCTAATCCCCAAACTGCTGGATCTGATACTGCACTTATCCCTAGACATGCAGCTATACCTAAGGATGAGCCGATGGCAAACCACTTCCATTGAGAATGTCCTAATAGCAATGCCATTAAAACAACGGGAGCTAGTACACTAGCAAACAGAGGATTAAATGCATCCGTTCCTTGCAGCGCGTTGCCTAATTCTGGAATTGAACTTCCTAATAGACGGAAAGGCCACTGAGGGAGGTCAAAGATGTAAAATCCTTTTAGGAAGAATAACCCAGAACTACCAGCTACTAACCCACTGAATAAACTCCAACTCCATGTGAAGGGGAAGTAAACTCGTAAAAACCAAGCTAGTAAGTAAGAGCCAACTACCATCGCAATCTTAGGTAACAGCGCTATAGCACCACCATCAATCCAAAATAAGGGGTTGAGATAACCCTTATCCCGCAACCACCGAAAGAAATCTTGGAAACTAATTTGTCCCTGCTCAGCTAGTTGTACAGCTTTTTCGGCATTAAGTTGCCCAGCACCAAAATAGTTTAAACCATCTTCATGAACACCTCGTGCTGATTGCTTGAGGACTTTGAGAACTTCTTCTGGCTCTTTGATGCCCGTGGCTTTAACTAAAGCAGCAACACCAGCGACGTGAGGGGCTGCCATACTTGTACCTTGGAAGCCTTGAAATACTGCTGTACCTTTGTTATCTGGGTCGATAGTTTCTTGTAAAATCTTACCACTATCACTGCCACCAGGAGCAGAAATATCCACCCCAGCGCCAAAGTTAGAGTATGGGGCTTTTTCTCCCGCAGAATCTAATGCGGAAACGCCAATGACATGAGGATAACGTGCTGGATAAGCGGCAGAATTTTGACTTTCATTCCCAGCAGCAGCAACGATAACTACGCCTTTGTTGTAAGCGTATTCAATCGCGTCTTTCATTAACTGACTTTCACCGCCACCACCCAAGCTCATATTGATGACGTCGGCTTTATTATCAGCAGCAAATTTAATTGCTGCGGCAATATCGGCTACCGTACCACCACCATATTCATCAAGCACCTTTAATGGCATCAAGTTGGCTTCGTAGGCAATTCCGGCTACACCATACCCATTATTGGTGGATTGGGCGATCGTACCTGCTACATGAGTACCATGTCCGTTGTCATCTCTAGCATCTACTTGATCTTTAACAAAGTCATAACCAGCGACGAATTTTGTCTCTACAAAGTCTCTTACCTTGGTGATACCTGTGTCAATCACCGCTACTGTAATGTCTTTACCTTTGGTTGTACTCCACGCACCCACAACGCCGATGTTGTGCAAATTCCACTGTTTGCTGTACATTGGGTCGTTGGGTTCATTTACAGCTGCTGTTTTCGTCTCTTCAATGTCAGATGGCTGTAAATACTCTGCTTGCCATGCAATTTCACCTGGTTTGGGAATTTTGTAGATATAATTTGGCTCAATGTATTCTATCGCTTGAGCAAATTTTGATTTTCTCAGTTCCTTGATCCGCTGTTTATCTCCCTTAATGATATATACATGATCCTGAGCGGAAAATTTATTATCGAGTTGGGGTGTGACATTATATGAAGATGCGATCGCTTGTAAATCGGCACGCAACTCCTCTTGGGGAATATCTTCCCGAAAATTTAGCACGATTGTCTCGAAGCTACCATTAGCTGCCAGTCCCTGAAAATTAATAAAATTAAACAGGGCAACACCCAGCCCGATGACAAACAAGCACAATATTATAATTCTTCTCATATCAAACCATCACTGCTTTTTGCCAGATGCTCACTAAGATAACCTATCTGCACCCTAAATGGCTCGTTGTTGCACGATAGTTCATTCACAATTGTCATGCATTTCAGTATATAACTATGGAACATGGTCTATTATGGTTGCCTTTGCTGTTCATATTTTTCTGGCTCACTTGGCAAGGCTCCCAAGAGTATCAAAAAGTTGAAGCCTATCGCACTTGGGCGCAACAATTCGACCGAGCTAAGTACGATATTTATGCTGTTTTAGGTCAAAAAGGGGACAATATAACTTGGGGGAAACCTACTCCCACTGGACCAATTAAACTAGAAACATTTTCTTTAACTGATGTTACTGAAATCCACCTATTGATAGATGACAAATTGGTTGATATAGAAAATATTCCTAGCAAAGGTCGTAAAATTGAACTAGAATTTGTATTTTCCAAATCTAACCCTGTACGTGTTCCCTTTACAGAAATCCCTTTAGCAGCAGAATGGGGAAAGTTTTTACAGCATTACCCAATCATATGAACAATACAACAATCAAAGTGCCTGTCGCTTTCACCATAGCTGGTTCGGATAGTGGAGGCGGTGCAGGAATTCAAGCTGATTTACGTACCTTTGCTTTTCATTGTATTCACGGTGCTTGCGCTATTACCTGTGTTACAGCACAAAATACTTTGGGCGTGAGGCGAGTTGATGCTATACCCACAGAAGCGATAGTAGCTCAAATTCAAGCAGTGTACGAGGATATTGGGATACAAGCAGCAAAAACAGGAATGTTGCTGAATCAAGAAATCATCACTGCTGTAGCTCAACAAATAGAAGCTTTACAAATCAACAATCTTGTGGTAGACCCAGTAATGGTATCACGCACTGGAGCGCAATTAATTGACGATGAAGCTGTGAAGACTCTACGCAATGTCTTGATTCCTAAGGCAGCAATTGTCACACCAAACCGCTATGAAGCTCAAATTTTGAGCGGTTTACAAATAAATTCCTTAGATGACATGAGAGCAGCAGCTGAAATTATTCACTCCAAAGTCAAAGCAAAGACTGTTTTAATTAAAGGTGGCGCGATGCAGGGGAGCTTGCGTGGCGTTGATATTTGGTTTAATGGGCAAAAACTAGAAACTTTAACCACAAAAAAAGTAGATACTAAAAATACTCACGGTACTGGTTGTACACTATCAGCGGCGATCGCTGCTAATCTAGCTAGTGGAAACAGTTTGGAAACATCTGTACACCAAGCCAAGGAGTATGTCACCAATGCACTTGGCTCTGCCCTAGATTTAGGTAAAGGGCAAGGTACGCCTTGTCACTTTTTCCCATTATTACAAATGTTGAATTCAGAGTAGGGACGCGATTAATCGCGTCTGTCAGAATAAAGCGAAATTTTTTCCTTTGCCAATCTTTTGGCGCAAAACATGGGGTATTCTAAATTCTAAATTGAGAATGCTTACTTTTACTCATCATATTGTTGATTCTATACCACATGCGCATACCCACAAGTTCTACTGGCAGTAATGAAACTCCTGTAACCTCACGAACTCACTCATCCTCTGTACCGCTTTCGGTATTTCGGGATTTGAATTTTGAGTTGCAACAAACACAAGCACTTCTAAGTACTCTCAAAGCACAGAATCAACAACTAGTACAAGAAAATCAACTACTTCGACAAGAAATGAAAAAAGCAGTTCAAGCTGTTTTGCAGTTGCAAAATGTAGTTGATTCTGTTGATATTAGTGCTCAACATCCATCTCCCCAACCTGATGACATTGAAACCAAACATCTAATAAATCCAGGACGTAGGGAAAGAGCTTATCGTCCACCTACTCCCGTTATACCACAAGAAATTGATCTGCTTACCACATCAGAACCACTGATAATTGAAGAGCAAGAACCTAGTTATTATCCTCATGATGAGCCTATGGGTTCAGATTTTAGTAGTTGGCGGTTAATTATAGCTATATTGTTAATTATAATTATGGGTTTTGGTGTGGGATATTTAGTTGTACGTCCTTTCTTTGTACACCATAATCGTCCTTAGCAAACGATTTTAGATTTGCTCGGCTTGCCAAAATCTAAAATTGACATCACTGTTTGTGTCCTTTTTATTTCATACTGATAAAACTTGGGCTTTAAGGTTCTCACAAAAATTTATTTAAGGAGTGAAAAAATGAAAAAAGTAGAAGCTATCATCCGCCCCTTCAAGCTTGATGAAGTAAAAATTGCCCTGGTTAACGCTGGTATCGTCGGTATGACAGTTTCTGAAGTTCGCGGCTTCGGACGACAAAAAGGTCAAACTGAGCGTTATCGTGGTTCTGAGTACACAGTAGAGTTTTTGCAAAAACTAAAAGTGGAAATCGTTGTTGAAGACAGCCAAGTTGATATGGTAGTCGATAAAGTTATCGCCGCAGCCCGCACTGGTGAAATCGGTGATGGAAAAATCTTCATCTCCCCTGTAGAGCAAGTTGTGCGCATCCGCACTGGTGAGAAGAACACAGAAGCTGTCTAGGGATTTTGGCTAATGGCTAATGGTTAATGGTATAATGTTTCCACAGCAATTAACAATTAGCCACCAGCAATTTCCAATGGCATTAAAGCAGCAAAAGCTTTGCCGCGATGACTGATGGAACGCTTTAACTCAGGCGCCATTTCCGCAAAGGTTAACTGCTTTTGTGGAACGTAAAAAATGGGATCGTAGCCGAAACCACCGTTACCACGAGGTGCAGTGAGAATTTCACCGCGACAAATACCTTCTGACTCTACAGCAATTGTACCATCAGGACGAGCGATCGCCACTGCACAACTAAATTGCGCACCACGAACTTGAGAGTCGCCTAATTCTCGCAATACCCTAGAAATGCGGTCACTGTCTGTTGTACCATAACGCGCAGAATACACTCCTGGTGCGCCATTTAAAGCATCCACTTGCAAACCAGAATCATCAGCAATTGCCCAATTTCCTGTAGCTATTGCCACTTGAGATGCTTTGAGACGAGCATTTTCGGCAAAGGTAACGCCAGTTTCCTCAATCTCCAATTCTTCTGGTTTGAGTGTTAATTGCCAATTTGTATCAGCTAAGTAAGCTTGCATTTCCTTAAGCTTACCTGGGTTTCCTGTTGCTACTACAAGTAATTTTGTCATTTGTCATTTGTCATTTGTCATTTGTTATTCTCCCCTACTCCCCACTCCAGAGCTAGCCAATTATATATTTACGCTTCCGCCCACTGTTTTGCCCAAGCTAGAGTTTGATGTACTTGTCCTAGTGTAGGGGCTTCGCAGTAAAGACGTAAAACTGGTTCTGTACCGCTAAAACGAATCATTAACCAACTGTTGTCGGCGAGGCGGAACTTATATCCGTCTATTGTCTGGCAATCAATTACAGGTTTTCCCGCAATTTCTGTTAAAGGTTTAGTTTGGAGTTGTTCTAATAAACGCGATCGCACTTGCATACTCTTCAAGGGTAGATCAATTCTGTCGTATGCGGAAGAGAAGCCAGTTTGTTGCTGTAAGTAACTATAGTACTCGCCCAAATCCAATCCTGATTCAACGATTGCTTCTAGTACGTATAATGCCGAAAGTAGTGCATCTCGTTCGGGAATGTGGCTACCATAACCAATTCCACCTGATTCTTCGCCTCCTAGCAATACTTTAGCTACTAGCATTCTGTCGGCAATGTACTTGTAACCCACAGGTGTCTCAAATACTGGTAGATTATGTAGTGCTGCTACACGCGGAATCAAGTCTGAACCACTGACAGTTTTGACTAATTCACCTTCAAAGTTTCGGCGTAGAGTTAAATGATCAATTAGGATTGGAATTAAGATTTGTGAACTAAGGAAGTTAACTTGTCCATCTACAGCAGCGATGCGATCGCAATCTCCATCAAATACTAATCCTACCGATAAACCTGCTCTATGATTTTCTCTGTGATTGCGCATCACTTCAAATAAACTGGAAAGGTATTTAGGCAAAGGTTCTGGCGCACCGCCACCGAATAGAGGATCGCGATTGCTGTTAATTTCTTTGACTTCATCACCCAGTAGCATTGCTAATCCGCCTGCCGCTGCTCCATGCATGACATCTGCAAACACTGTTAGTTTACCCGATTGCATCGCCGCGCGGATTTTGGCGATATTAACTTTACTGACTAGTCCTTCACAATAACTTTGCCAAGGATTGAACTTTTCTATCTTACCAGGGCTTGACGCTGGTTGTTCTTCGTGAGATAATAAATCTTCTATTGCTTTGGTAACTTCCGGTGGTACTGAACCACCAAAAGCACTTTTGACTTTTAAACCGGAGTATTTGCCTGGATTGTGACTTGCGGTAATTACCAGTGCGCCTAAAGCATTTTGTTGTTTTGCCGCCCAACTAAACGCTGGGGTAGGAGCATAGGTTTCGCTCAGCAGCACATCAAAACCTGCGGCGCTAACGACATCGGCAACTTTGTCGGCGAATTCTTCCGACATAAATCGGCGATCGTAACCTACGATAATTGTACGATTGCCTACCTTTTCTCCATATGTGTTAAATAACACTTGTGCTGCAAGTGGCGCTACCAAGGCTAAACGTTCAAAAGTGAAGTCATCGCCGATTACGCCCCGCCAGCCGTCTGTACCGAACTTGATTGAGTTAGCTGCTACTGGCATTAAGGTATCCCAACTTCTTAAAACTGGATTGTAGCATTTACTCAGATAAAAATATATATGTATAAAATACTGCTATTATTCGCCAGGTAGATATGACAAATTAGAAAGTAAATTTGTTCCCTGTATAAAAAAAGCTAAGATGGGAAACGCACTTTCCGGTACATTGCCTTTGGTAATGAATTATTTAGGTAGGACAAGCCAACACGGTTGTCAGCTTAATACAGTGCGATCGCTTATGACCAATCCTCAGACTGAATTTGATAGCCCTTGGAAAGACATATTACAACAATATTTTGAAGATTTCATGTTGTTTTTCTTTCCCCAAGCACACGGAGAAATTGACTGGAACCGGGGTTTTGAGTTTTTAGATAAGGAATTGAAACAAGTTGTGCGAGATGCGGAATTAGGACGGCGTTTAGTTGATAAGTTGGTAAAAATTTACCTGACTAGTGGTGAAGAAGCCTGGGTACTTCTGCACATAGAAGTGCAAAGTCAAGAAGAATCGAACTTTGCAGCTCGTATGTTCACGTACAACTACCGCATTTATGATTGTTACAAGCGAACGGTAGCATCACTGGCGATTCTTGGTGACGAGCGTGCTAACTGGCTTCCCAACCAATTTGGCTACCAATTGTTTGGCTGTAGAGTAGATTTTCAATTTCCAGTCGTGAAACTGGTAGACTACAACCAGCGATGGTCAGAGTTAGAAGCCAGTCGTAACCCGTTTGCTACAGTAGTAATGGCACATCTCAAAGCAATTGAGACACGCGATAATCGTAGTGAGCGTAAACAGTGGAAGTTGGCTTTAGTAAGAAGGTTGTACGAGCAAGGTTTTGAACGTGAGGATGTTCTCAACTTATTCCAGTTTATCGACTGGATGATGAGCCTACCCCTTGAGTTAGAACGCGAGTTTTGGCAGGAATTTAGTAACTTTGAGGAGTCTAGACGTATGCGATACATTACCAGCGTTGAGCGAATCGGAATTCAAAAAGGGATTGAGCAAACCCAAAATCAGATGAGACAGGAGATAGAACAGGTACGGCAGGAAAGTCAAAATCAGATGAGACAGGTTCTGCTGGAAAGCCAAAATCAGATGAGACAGGTTCTGCTGGAAAACCTTGAGTTGAGTTTAGAGTTAAAGTTTGGAACTCTTGGGTTAAACTTGTTACCAGAAATTTCACAAATTGAAGATGTGGAACAATTAAGGGCAATTTTGGCAGGGCTAAAAACAGCACAGACAGTGGAAGAGTTGCGCCAAATTTATCAGCCAACAGCAAATTAACAATTGTATGCGCTATGTTACTTCTGGCGATCGCGTCTTGAGTTGGGTAAAGAAAAAAATGAACCGCCAAGACACCTAGCCTGGGGTTTAAACCCCAGGGAAACGCAAAGGAAAGAAAAAGGAAAAAATCTCTCGTTTCTTCATGCTTTTCAATTAGGGAGTGTAATGCATCAATTGCTCTACCTCAGCAGCTTTTTCGTTTAAGTCAAGCTCTCGATAAATTTGTAGACTTTCAGACAAAAATTGAGTAGCAGTTGCCTCAGCACTAGGTTGATTTTGCTGGGCACGTTTCAAGTAGATTTCACCCAAAAGCTTACGTGCTGCTGCTTCCAGTTTTCGGCGGTTGTAATCTTGAAAGACTTGTAAAGATTCTTGGGCTAGTTCTTCAGCCCGATCAAGATTTTCTAAGACGTTGACTTCTAAATAAGCACGAGCAATATCAAGAGCTTCATCTGCTCGATCCACCGTCTGTCCTAATTCGGCAAGATACGCTAAGCCAGTGTTGTAATATTCTTCAAATTGGGCAATTTGTTCCGGCAAAGATGAATCTTCGGCAGGCAAAAAGCGCAGGCGTTCTGACCAATGTAAACTAAGAGCAATGTAGTCGTATGCCAGATTTCCTCTATAATCACCTGCGGTATTTTTTTGAATTGCTTGACGAATGTTTTGCTCTGCCTGCTTTAGTAAGTCAAAGGCTTCTGCTTTATCTAAGGTGTTTTTAGCTAACAGGCGTTGGCTGTTACCAATTTGCCTACAATGCCTAGCTTCACTCCCATTCTGACTTAGCTTTTGGTGCAAATCACGGCTTTGTTGGTAATACTCAATCGCCCTTGTATAATCACTTAAATCTTGGTAGCATTTAGCTAGATTATTCCACTGATTTACCAGATTCTGCTGTTGACCCAATTGCTCATAAAGGTCATAGCTTTGTTGGTAATAGGTGATCGCTTGTTCATACTTACCCCATGCTTGATAAATTCGACCAAGCTGAGAGTTTGCAAGAGCTACCCTTGGTTGATCGTCTAACTGCTGGCGTAGTGTTAGGCATTTTTGTTGATACTCTACTGCTTGTTCATACTTACCCCACTCGCTATAGCAATCACCTAAATGATACCACTGATTAGCTACATTGTGCTGTTGACCTAATTGCTCGTAAAGTTCACAGCTTTGTTGGTGATAGGCGATCGCCTGAGAGTATTTACCCCAATCTTGATACATGCTGCCTATTTGAAAAGATACAAAAGCTGCTTCTGATTGGTCATCCAGCTTTTGGCGGATTGCCAATTCGTTGTGCTTACAATCAACTGCCAGCTCATACTTACCCCACTGGCAATAGCAATCAGCTAGCCATTGGTACTGACTAGCTACATCTTGCTCTCGACCTAATTGTTGATAAAGTTCACGACTTTTTTGGTAATGGGCGATCGCTTCTTCGTATTTGCCCCATGCTTGATAAATTCGACCTAGCTGCCAATAAGCATCTGCTATATTATGTTGGTCTTCTAGCTGCTGACGGATTGCTAAGTCTTCAAGTTCACACTCGACTGCCAGCTCATATTTGCCCCAGTCACGGTAGCAAGCAGCTAACCAATACCACTGGTTAGCTACATCCTGTTGTTTACCCAATTGCTCATAGAGTTCACGGCTTTGTTGGTAGTGGGCGAGTGCAAGTTCATACTTGCCCCATGCTTGATAAAATCGACCTAGCTGATAGTTGGCATCTGCTATATTATGTTGGTCTTCTAGCTGCTGACGGATTGCTAAGTCTTCGAGTTCACACTCGACTGCCAGCTCGTATTTGCCCATTTGCCAGTAGCATTCAGCTTGCCAGTACCAATGGTTAGCTACAATCTGCTGTTTACCCAATTGCTCATAAAGGACACGGCTTTGTTGGTAGTGGGCAAGTGCAAGTTCATACTTGCCCCATGCTTGATAAATCCGACCTAGCTGTATGTAGGCTGAAGCTATACTTGGTTGATCATTGAGTTTTTGGCAAACGGACAAGTTCTTGAGCGCACGCTCAACTGCCATCTCATATTTGCCCCAGTCGTAGTAACAAGCAGCTTGCCAATACAACTGATCGGCTACATTTTGCTGTTGACCTAATTGCTCGTAAAGTTCACAGCTTTGTTGGTGATAGGCGATCGCTTGAGAGTATTTACCCCAATTTTGATGTATGCTGCCTATTTGAAAATATACAAAAGCTGCTTCTGATTGGTCATCAAGCTTTTGGTGGATTGCCAATTCGTTCTGCTTACAATCAACTGCCAGCTCATACTTACCCCACTTGCGATAGCAATCAGCTAGCCAATACCACAGGTTAGCGACATTTTCTTCTTGCTCCAATTGCTGATAGAGTTCACGGCTTTGTTGGTAGTGGGCACTCGCTTCTTCATACTTGCCCGAATTTTGATATATTTTGCCGAGTTGGTAGTAAGCTAAAGCTACCCTTGATTGGTCTTCTAGCTGCTGGCGTAGTGTTAAGCATTGTTGCTGATACTCTAGCGCCCGTTCATACTTGCCCCAGATACGGTAGCAATTAGCTATGTAAAAGCACTGGTTCGCCACATCTTGTTCTTGACCTAATTGCTTGTAAAAGTCACGACTATTTTGGTAGTGGGCGATCGCAATTTCATATTTGCCCCAGGCTTGATTGCTCCTACCTAGCTGACAGTACGCATCAGCTATATTCGGTTGGTCATTTAGAGAAAGGCGGATGTCCAAGTCTTTCAATTCACACTCTACTGCCATCTCATATTTGCCCCAGTCATAGTAGCATTCAGCTTGCCAGTACCAATGGTTAGCTACAATCTGCTGTTTACCCAATTGCTCATAAAGGACACGGCTTTGTTGGTAGTGGGCGAGTGCTTGTTCGTACTTACCCCATGCTTGATAAATCCGACCTAGCTGTAAGTAGGCACTAGCTATCTTCGCTTGGTCATCTAATTGTTGGCGAATTGCCAAATCTTTGAGTTCACACTCCTCTGCCAGCTCGTATTTGCTCCAATCGCGATAGCAAGCAGCTAGCCAATACCACTGATCAGCCATATTCTTCGGTTGACCTAATTGCTCGTAAAGGTCCCGGCTTTGTTGGTAGTGGGCGAGCGCAATTTCATATTTGCCCCATGCTTGATAGATATAACCTAGCTGCCAGTGGGCATGAGCTATATTCGGTTGGTCATCTAATTGCTGACGAATCTCCAAGTCTTTGAGTTCACACTCTACAGCCATCTCATATTTGCCACAGTCATGGTAGCCAGCAGCTAACCAATACCACGGGTTAGCTACATTTTCTTCTTGCCCCAATTGCTGATAGAGTTCACGGCTTTGTTGATAGTAGGTGAGCGCAATTTCGTATTTGCCCCAGGCTTGATAAGTGCGACCTAGCTGTAAGTAGGTTGAAGCTACTTTTGATTGGTTGTTTAGTTTTTGGTAAAGCAGTAAGCACTGTTGCTGACACTCTATTGCCTGCTCATACTTGCCCCAATCTCTGTAAGTATTAGCTAGCCATCCCCACTGATTAGCTACTTTCTTCTCTCGACCCAATTGCTGGTACAAATCGCGACTTTGCTGGTGATACTCTATCGCTTGCTCATACTTGCCCCATTCTTGATATGCCCTGCCCATTTCATAAAAGGTATTAGCCTTAGCTTGAGGACGGTTGAGGTCTTGATCAATAGCTAACAGCTTCTGGAAACACTTTAATGACTGCTCATGCTTGGTGTTTAAGCTATAACAATAGCCCCAGTCATACCAGAAAGCGCGTAAAGAGTTTTGTTGAGGATATGTGGCAAGTCTGTCATAGGATTTTTCATAGTACTCAATTGCCTTCTGATAATTTTCTTGGGCTTCATAACAAGCTGCTAATGCCCAAGAAAGATAAGGGCTAAGACTGTTATTTTGTTGGCAGATAAGTTCTTCTAAAAGAGTAATGGCTTTTGCATAATGGTCAGTGCGAATATAAGACAGCGCGGTTATAAAGATTAAAGCTTGTTGGCTGGATTGTTCAATTTCACAATTCTCTAGGGTTGCTTCCAAAGCAGGAGTTGTTTCTTCACCCACACCTGCAAACATTTCCTTAAGATCACCGAAAAGTAATGGATTTAACTGATTTACAATATCAGTAACGTAATTGCTTAGGGCTGTCCCAGGTTCACCACAAGCAGTATAAAGAATGGTTAACTGTGCCGTTGCACGCGCCAACTCAGACAGCGTTGAGTCATTAACTGCTTGTTTCAGTTCGGCAATGACTTCGCCTTTCTGGTTAAACATCTCAATCTGACGCAGCAGTCTTACAAGTTGTTTGCATGCGTCGCCATATGAGTCATCATCTAGAGCAAGAACTGTTAAAATTAGCACCTCAATCAGCTTTTTACGAATACTGCTGTTGACTTCGACTTGAGCTAAAACCTGACCAGCAAACAGCAAGTTTTTCAGCCATAATTCTGGCTGGATACATGTTGCTAACTCACCCTGTAAGCTTGACAAAACAAGAATTGCATCCGGAGATTCGGTATTTTTGATTTTTACTTTGCCATCTGGAAGTACAGGTTCATAAATATCAAGATTGCTAAAAAGCAGCTCCACTAGCTTGTTTACCTGTTTTGGGGAATGAATTCCGTAATAGCTCAAAGCAAGTAAAATCGGTTCATTCCATCGCGGTTCATGTAGATGCTTGTGGATGAGTTGCAAAATTTCGCTTTGGTCATTGTCTACAATATAACGTGCAGCAAAATATTCCTCAAATGTCAAGTGCATAAAACCGTAAACTCCGGGCGCACGTTCTACAAATAAACCTGTGGTTTCGCGCACTTTCCGCAAAAACTCCTGTACTGCTTGTAGTACCGAATCTGATTCTGGTTCGGCATCATTTAATTCTGCCAATTTTGCGGCTAACTGTTCTTCAACTTCCGCCTGAGTGACTAAACCTGAAGGTTTCTCCTCATGCATCCAGTAAGCTAGGGGAGCTAATAGCTCTACTACTTCATTTTCCTTTAGCACCACCTTTGATGCATCTGGTAATTTCTTGCCTAGCTGCCAATCTTCTGTCAACGTCTTTACAGCCAAAGCGTAAAGTTCCACACGACGATTGGGCAAGCGGGAACCATTGCGGTGAATTAGTGCCAGAATCGTCAACAGCAGTGGGTTAGCTGTTAAACGCTTTACACCTTCATTATCTTTAATCGCTTCTAAAATTTCTTGTGCTTCCGCATCCTCAGCTTTTTGGCATTGTTCTTCAGTTGCATCTGGTTGCTGGGCGTGTTCAACTGCTCGACACCAACGATGCAGGAATTTCTCTACCTCTTCGCTGCCCATGTCTTCTATGGTGAACTCAGTAAAGCGATCGCTCAACTTCACATCACGGTATCCTGCAATCCTGCTCGTAATCACAAACTTATTGGTAGAGAAAGCATCCACAAATTGATTAATCCGTTCTACAATTTGCTTGCGGCTTTCTTGGTCAAACACCTCATCTAGCCCATCTAGTAGCATCAAGCACTGTCCTTGACGCATTTTTTCTAAGAGCAACGCTGCTACCTCAGTCCCTGCCTCAGTCTCAAAATATGCTTCCCATTGACGGTAAAATTGGTGTAAATAATCCAGTAGAGTTAAATCTGGTTGCTGAGCTAAACGCTCTGCGTAGTCGGCAATGCGAAAGAAAATAGGTAATAACAGTTTGCCTAACTCTTCTTGTGCGCCACCTTTGACTGTTTCCTCTCCGTCACGTTTCGCTGTGGCAAAATGTAGTGCCAGATATCGCAGTAATGTTGTTTTCCCTGCTCCGGGATCGCCTAAAATGACACTGTACTGGTTCTCTCGCACCGCTTGAGATAAATTAACCTTTTGCGTTACCGTTTTGGTGCTGGTGGAAATATGTACTGAATTGTGTAAAACTGGTTCGTAATAGTAAGGTTCTTCCAATTCATCAAGGCTAGAACTGCTTCTAGTTAGCTTTTGTAGGCGATCGCTTTGACGAGATGTAGCCATTTCTAATTCACGCTGTTCTCTTTCCAATGTTTCCATGACTTGCTTTCGTTTTACCGCTTGTAAGGAAACATAAATTTGGTCGAGAAAAATATCCACTTGGCGCTGCACCTGCATCACGCCACTTATTTTCATATAGGAATTCTCAGCAATTAACCACTGTAGATAAGGATAAAACAAGCGATGCATGGGTGGACGCGCTTCAAATCTCACGACTTTGCCACGCCAATCCCAGAAATCAGGCGCACGGTTACGAAACTCTTCTAAAAATTCCTCTTTATTTAGCCAAAAAATTAGTACCAGATCCCGATTAAATAGCGTCTCTCTGCCCAAATTCAACTGCTTCATCTCCCTCACTAACCGAGGTGTAGGCAGTTGATCAATTCCAAACGCCATTACCAATTTACGTCTAGCTTGCTCCCTATCACTAGCCCCCCTTTTTAAGGGGGGTTGGGGGGTTCTAACACCATCGTTCTGCTCAGTCGTATCTAATTTATGGATAAAATTATGTAGTGAGTTATCGCTGTAAAAGAAGTTTTCTGGCTCAAAATTATCGTCACTTTCTAATAAAATATTCTTTAGTTGTTCCACTATTGGGTGTTGTGGTTCACTCTCTGGTGCTATAGCAAAAATAGTCGTGGTGCTACTAGATAATTCTAAGGTGCTAACCAATTTATTCAATTCTACTTGGTCTGCTGTACTTAGAGAATAGGTAGCGGATTGGTTAGGATATAAGTGCATTTTAAGGATTGCTGATTATAGCTGTTTGCGTTTGATTGCAACACACCCTGGTTTTGAAATCGCTAAAGCGATTACTACGAACCTTAATAAATGACTATTTATTTTGTGGATAATTAGCAGTTTGCCAATATTTTAAATCTTCGATAAGAATAGGATTTACATCAAACCAGGATTTCCTCTTATCATTGTAGTAACCTAATACTAACTTATATTGTAACAATTCATCACAAATCACAAATTCACCTTTATTAGGCAATTTATGAGTGTTAGTAGTTAGACTACCTGTGGTATGAACTCTATCTAATTCTGGGAAATGGTAGTCGCTCAAATTATATTCTCTGCGTACTTCTTGCACAGCTTCTTGAGCAATTTCTAAGTCTACATATATCATTTTATTTCTTAAGGAAACTTCACAGGCGGTGCGGGCAAGTCGTACTAAATCACGCATGACACCACCGCTTTTTTCACAAATTAGTTCTAGAGCATCGGGATTAAATAGCCCTTTGTAAGCATCCCCCAGACGTGCCAAACGTTTGTTAATCACAGTGATGAGAATCTGGCGTCCCTTTTGATTAGGTATTGTCGTAGGACATAAATTATCATCGCACTCAAAAACTGGCGGATTTGTTAAATCTAAGCATTTTTGAAAGCTTTCCATTGGTTGGCGAAAGCTGGGAGAATACCTGAGTGAAATTGGAATAGAATATATAATGTGACAACTTAACTGAGTTAGGAGTGGACTAGCAAACATTTCTAACGCTGTCGCTTGATCGTGTCGGTCAAGACCATCTACAATCACTAGTAACTTCTGCTTATTTTTGTGTTGGGCAGCTTCGATGATGGCGTTAACTCGTTCAATAATTTTACTCAGTTGTGGACGGATATTGAGAGTTGTAGTAACTTTTTTAGTTAAACCTTGTTTAAGAATTAAACCTAACTTTTTGATAATTTCTGGAACTTCAAGACCTGTATTATCGGCTTCTTCATCTTGGTAAACTACGGTTTTCAGGCTTTCTAGTAAATTATTTAATAAATCTTCTTTTAATCCCCAACCTGGTTGGATTGTTTCTAAAATTTTGATTCCAATTAGTACAACTACCTCAGCATAACCTATGTTGTATTGGTCAAGAGCAGTTTCAGTATCAATCCAAATTACTGTGTATTTGCCATTAAGTTGTTGTTCCAGTCGTCGCAGTTCGGTAGTTTTCCCACCACCCCTATGACCTGCTAGTAAAAACTTAGCAGGATCGTCTTCCATTTCCAAGAAAGTGATTAAATCTTCTACAGGACTATTAGCTCGTGGAACGTAAAAATCTCTTAAGTCTTCCGCTTTGCTAAGGGGTTCTTCTGGTTTAAAAAGCTGATAAGCTGTTTTCCAAAATTGAGTGTTAGTCATCGTGATAACTTTTAGATTAACCCAATTTATATTTTGGGTTACACAGTTATACTCAGTATAACTAATCTTATTCGTAAAATCATCTGTATAAAGTCTCTCTTTTTCTCTCTTTCTCTGCGTACTCTGCGCCTCTGCGGTTCATTAAATTAGCACAATACTTAGCGATGCCGTACTCCTGGTTAACGCACCCTACTTTTTTCAACAAACTTAATGCGGTGCCGTACTCCTGGTTAACGCACCCTACTTTTTTCAAATAACTTAATAAATATTAAACCTCCTTAATATAAATTCCCATTAAGGAGGCAATACAGCAGCAAAAAATTACACTCTGGGTTTTTCCTTAGAAATCATCCAGATACTGACTAAGGCGACTGATTACGGGGTCATCTTCAACCAACTCTGCAGATGAGGTTGTCTTGCGACGGTGGTAATTCAAAGCTTTATTAATTGGTGATTTCATTGAAAACGCTTGTGTACAGTTTATGAATAAATGCTCCCCGTGAAGCATATCCGTTTAAATTAGGTTTCCAGTGGCTATGCCAAACCCAAAGTGACTGAAAGTTGTTTGGATTTTCTATCTTGTGTCCCTCGTCTTGAAGGTCTGCTATCTGTGATGCGACTTCTTGATAAAGTTTCGTGTAGTCGTCCTCCTTATCCTGAATTCGACTTTCTCCAGTCGCAACATCTATCATGATTGATTGCAGCTTTTGAATATTTGTTAAAGTCTCTTCAAGTAGTTCTGGTTCCATAAGCAAAGTTCTCATATTCTGCCAGCGTCATCCTCAAAAGCTACACCAGCGCTGCTGTCTATTCCTGATTACGGATCTGCTCTATCTGGTGAACGAGTCGGTTGATCTGATCGGTTCTGTCGCGAAACCACTCACTAGACCAAATTCTGTGAATGCGCCACTACTAACACAAACTTGCATCTAGCACGAGTGATTGCCACGTTTAACCGCCGTCTTCCTTCTCTTTTAGTCAGAGGACCAAAATTGTGCAGCAGCTTATTCGGGTTATTTTCATCAAACCCATAGCCGAAACTAAGAAAAATTACATCTCGCTCATCACCTTGAACCCGTTCCAGTGGTTTGATGAAAAACTTATTTGAGTTCTCCTGACAAAATTCTTCTATTTCTGGATGCTTAATAATAAGTTGATTGAGTTGTTCACGGATGGCTTGTGTCTGTTCTTCATTTAAAGTAACAATTCCTAGCGACTGGTTGCAGTTTTGCTGAAAATGCTGTATTGTTAGTTTGGCTACTTCCTTTGCTTCAGGAATATTGTTTCGCTGTTCACCACGAGCATATATTCCACCTTCAACATAATGGAAATGCACGCCTCTACTCGCATCTCGGACTGGGTTGGGGAAAGTCAGGAGTTCTGAATTGTAGAATTTTTGGTTTGAGAAGGCTATGAGGCTTTCGTCTTTGCTACGATAGTGCCACCTTAGGGTAAAGTTTTCCACTATTGATAAAGTCGAACACTCATTGAGCAAACTGTCATACTCTTGTTTCTCCTCATCTTCCTCATCATCAGAAGCAGTGCTTTTAAAGAAAGAGCTTGGTGGTAGTTGCCGATCATCACCAACGACAATGACCTGCTTTGCTCTCATAATTGAAGGTACTGCGTCCTCAGTACGGACTTGCGACGCTTCATCAAAGATGATGACATCAAACTCCACTGCGTTTAGATCTATATACTGGCTGACTGCCAAGGGACTCATTAACCAACAAGGCTTGAGGGTAGTAACGAGTTCAGGAGCATTTTTGATGAACTCGCGGATTTTTTGATGTCCCCTTTTCTTTTTTATCTCTTGCTTGAGTAATTGTATTTGCTGCTTTGCCTGTGGTTGTGTAGACCACTCTTGCCACCGTTCATTATAGAGTTGCTGGAGACGTTTAATTGCCTCTTGGTACTGTTGAGGATCAAACTGGGAAAATTCTTCTATTTTCTGCTCATGGGAATTTTCGCGGAAGTTCCGCAGTTCAGAATTATCTGAAAGTATGTGTTCCAACCAGTTTTGGTAAACGCCCTTCTGTAATACCAAGAACCAGAATTCCGGTAGGATGTTAGACTCCCGCAATTTTGACAAGAATTCTTTGGCTCCAATAGCTTCGAGTTGCCGCACCTGTTTTTGGCAGTCTAACGATTGCTGGAACAAACCAAGTTCTTTTTGGGCATTGTTAAGGAATTCTTTGACTTGGTTTAAGAATGTTTTTTCCAACACACCTAGTCCTGTCTTGGGATGTTGCGGAAAGTGTTGCCGTAGGAATTGGAACCCCTGTTTAATTTGTTTTTGGGAAGTTTCCAACTCGAACTGTAGCGTTCTTAGTTCAAGGAAACTTTGATCTGAGGATATGACTGCTGCTATTCCCTTGAAAGGAAGTCGATGTCGATACTGTTGTAGCCCTTCTAACCAATTCAGCGCCTGTTCAATGCCATTTAAGTTTGGCATTTGTGTATCAAACAACAAACCAAAAGCACGGCGGGCAGAATGCGTTGGTTCTTCCAGTTTATTCAAAAGATTCTTTTGTTCAATAACATTTTCGATATCTTCAATTAATTCTTGATCGGAAACTTGATGTTTTACTTGCCGGACTGCGAGGAGACGTTTGCGGTTATTCCTGTAGCCAGGTCGTAACCAGCGAAAAATTCCTCTGTACCTGCGGTGGCGATCACTAAGTTTCCTTAAATCTAGTAAGTTCCAGGTGAAAAACTCAGAGGTGTATTTAGCATTCAAAGCAGAACTGATATTTTGGATATTGCTTTTAATAACCGTGATTCTGACCAATCTTGAATATGAGGAAGATAAAATTCCAGAGAAGGAACTTTTTCTCTTTCGAGTTTGAGCAGTTCGCCGTAAAGGTCGTAAGCCGATTTATTTAATGGTGGCTGATTCTCGTGTAGACTTGCTACATGTTGATTAAGAGTTTGCCTGTAGTCAAAAAGTTGTTGAAAGAATACTTCCCTGTTTTGCTGCTGTGACTCCTGACTTTGCTCCAGCCGAGACATAGTTTGGTTAAGTTCTTCAAGCAATTCCTTAGTATTAGTTGTGCCTTGATGATGAAGGTTGAGGCAGACATTATCAAGACTACAGTCCTTAAACTTTCTAGAAACAACTTCCAGAGCGGTTTGCTTCTCAGCTACCACAAGCACTTTTTTATGTTTGCCGATTAACTCTGCCATGATGTTAGCAATAGTCTGGCTTTTCCCTGTCCCTGGAGGTCCTTGGACTACACAGCTAAGTCCCGCCTTTGCTGCTTCGATAACCACTTGTTGACTAGAGTCAGCATCACATATTTGATATAAGGATGATGGCGGAATTTGATCTAGTTCTTTTTCTTTAATAAGATTAGGAGAATTGAAATTATCGGGGATTTTTTTGAGAGCAAGCCCTCGCAGAACTGTGTGAGCAGCAATCCTCTCTTGATTTTGTTGCAAATCTTGGATCATTGCTGCCTTTGTCTCATGGAACAAAGTGATATGGGCAGTGTTTTCAACTTGCCAATTGGGCTTTTGAGCGATCGCACTGCGAACTTCATCTAAAAATTGCGCATAGCCTAATTTATCAACTTTCTCACTTTCAGGCAAGGTGATATTGAATTCATCGCGTAACTTGTTTACCAAAATAAAGTTAACGGAAATCTCCTCATCAACAGGGTGCAGTGTATATTCGGGCGGCTTTTTACCCTTTTTTTGTAATTGAACTGGAATCAGTAAAAGAGGATAGACAAACTTTTCCTTAGGCTTATCTGCATTGAACCACGTTAAAGTACCCACTACTAAGAAAAGACTATTGAACCCCTTCTCCTCCTGTGTTGATTTAGCTTTTTCACGAAGCTTGTCAAGAAGCGTGGTGAGTTCAGCATCAGTATGCTTGGTTCTCAACTCCTTGACTGGAAATGGGCGAGGCTCATCCCCCGCCAGTTCTTTATATAGGATTGAGGATGGTGTTTCAATATCAACTCTAAGCTTTTCGCTTTTTTGGAAGTTGAGTAGCGGATTGTTGTTGCTGTCATCAGCAAGTTTAGCTTTCCAATATTTAATTTTATCTTGAATTACCTGAGCTATGGGCTTACTCATCAGCTTGCGATTTCTAAGAGTTTATCAAAACAGACTTTTGTTTTAATACTTGTATTATACGTGTAATCTAGTAACCGAAAGCCATCTTTACAAAATTCACATACTTCTGCAACAACCTACATAAATTTTGCACCTTTTGTAATTGTTGCGATGATTTTTTTAAATTTCAGCGTCTAAAAGTAAAAAGCCTGCCCCAATAATTGAGAATTGTAGCAATAAGTCACGAAAAACTGAAATTGCCAGTTTGAAGCATTGATAAATTTGTGTTACTACCGAGCCGTTCGACAAACTGTAAAAACCCCGCTGAGTACTCAACGAGGTTTTTGTAAAGTTATTTTACTAAAAGTTGCGGATTCTAATCTTAGAACATGCTCATGATGGTGATGATCCCCGCGCTGGTGACCATGAGCAGAGTACCCAAAGTAATGGATTGTTGCAGAGCATTAGGGGTTTTGGAATCGTTCATTTCTATAATCCTTTGGTTTTAATCGTTCTATAACAATATCAATATTAGTATTCTTGCTGATTAAAATATTGGTAAAAATTAAATTTACTTAATATATCGCAATAATGACGGCAGTATTTACTAATATGCAAGGGTGACATGAACTTAACAATCTAGTTATGTAAATAATCTGTTACATTAACTTGTATGGTTCCCGTTTTCTCGTTAAGAGCCGAATGGCGGGGAATACGTACTTAGAGGCTCCGGCTTGACTACTAAAACGAGGCAGAGCCTCTTGGAGTGCATTCCCAGGCTGAGCCTGGGAACAAGAAGAGAGAATACAGAATTCCGACCGAGTTATGAGTCTTTATAGTGTAAAATAATAATTAAATAAAATTTATTGACCATTGGACTGGAAATTATGACGATCGCTGCCCCAGTAATTACCGATAAAAGTATCAATTTTGACCTGGAGCTATTAAATCAGAAATTTGAAACAGCCCATCCAAGAGAAATACTAGCTTGGTCTGTAGAGAATATCCCAACTAGACTGGTGCAAACAAGCGCCTTTAACGTTGATGACTTAATTATCACCGATATACTCTACCGTGATCTCAAGCACCCAGTTCCAGTGGTATTTCTAGAAACACTACACCACTTTCCCCAAACATTAGAACTAGTTGCCAAAGCCAAAGAAATTTACAACCTAAATCTAAAAGTTTACAAAATTCCCGATGTAGATACCCGCGAAGCCTTTGCAGCTAAATACGGTGAAGCTCTTTGGGACAAAGATATTACCCAATTCCACCATCTCACCAAGATCGAACCGTTGCAACGGAGTCTAGATGAACTCCACAGCATTGCATGGCTAACGGGACGCCGTCGCGACCAAGCAGTAACCCGTGCTAACATGCCAATATTTGAACTAGATAGCAAGGGAAGGCTAAAAATTAACCCACTTGCTAACTGGACACGTCAACTAAGCTGGGATTACGTAGCTGAACACGGCGTGATCTACAATCCCCTACACGATCAAGGATATCCCAGCATTGGCGATGAACCCATCACCACCCCAGTAGGCGAAGGCGAAGACGAACGTGCTGGACGTTGGCGGGGAACTGGTAAGACAGAGTGTGGAATTCACATATAAAATTGCTAGTAGCTAATGGTTAATGGTTAATAGTTATTGAACAATTAACCATTAGCAATTAACAATTAGCAATTAACAAAAATGATTAAAATCCTCCACCTGTCTGACATCCACATGGGAAGCGGCTTCTCCCACGGCAAAATCAACCCCACCACAGGATTAAATACACGATTGGAGGATTTTGTCAACACTTTATCTATATGTATAGACAGAGCGCTGACAGAACCAGTAGATATGGTGCTATTTAGTGGGGATGCATTCCCCGATGCAACACCAGCACCCTATGTACAAGAAGCCTTTGCCAGTCAATTTCGGCGTTTGGTAGATGCCAACATTCCTACAGTACTACTAGTAGGTAATCACGACCAACATTCCCAAGGACAAGGAGGAGCGAGTCTGTGTATTTACCGCACTTTGGGAGTACCTGGGTTTGTCGTCGGGGATAAATTAACCACCCATCGCATCCAAACTCGTAGTGGAGGAGTGCAGGTAATTACTCTTCCTTGGCTTACTCGTTCTACGCTAATGACTCGCGCTGAGACAGACAATTTATCTCTGGCAGAAATTAATCAACTATTAGTCGATCGCCTGCAAGTTGTCATCGAAGGTGAAATTCGTCGCCTTGATCCTGATGTGCCAACGGTTCTTTTAGGTCACGTAATGGCAGATAATGCTAACTTGGGAGCCGAGCGCTTCTTAGCAGTAGGTAAAGGTTTTACAATTCCCCTCTCACTACTGACACGCCCCTGCTTTGATTATGTAGCCTTGGGACACGTTCATCGCCACCAAAACCTGAATAAATCTAACAATCCGCCAGTAATTTATCCAGGAAGTATTGAGCGAGTAGATTTTAGTGAAGAAAAAGAAGACAAAGGCTATATAATGGTAGAGTTGGAAATAGGTAGTGCCAACTGGGAATTTTGTCCTTTGCCTGCTCGGACTTTCCGCACAATTGAGTTAGATGTATCTAAGATAGAAGATCCCCTGGCGGCAATCATGAAAGCCATTGGCAAACATGATATTCAAGATGCTGTAATCCGGCTCATATACAAACTCCGTTCTGAGCAATTGGATTTAATTGATAACAGCGAGCTGCATAGTGCTTTAAGTTCAGCACACACGTATACGATTCAACCAGAATTAGTCAGCCAGTTAGCTCGTCCCCGCGTTCCCGAATTGAGTGCGAGTAATAGTATTGATCCAATGGAAGCCTTAAAAACCTACTTAAACAATCGTGAAGATCTCAAAGATATAGCAACATCAATGCTGGAAGCAGCATACAAATTGCTAGGTTCAGATGAGGAAGTAGAAGCCAGTACTAAGCAAGAAAGTCAAGTATTATCAGGCACTTTAGATACCCAATTGGGTTTGCTTTAATTTTTACCTCAAAGGGGTTAGGAATCTGCAAAAATTGCAATATTCTGGCTAAGTGGCTAGTAATTCTTGCCGCGCTAGATAAACAACAATTGTCATGTGGACTTTGTATGTCCTTCTACCCACAGATAAAGCAAATTTTACTGGGTAAAACGTTACCCACGAGCGCTCATTCTGAAGAACGATTGAGTAACGCAGCAGCTTTGGCAGTTCTTTCTTCGGATGCTCTATCCTCCGTCGCTTATGCTACAGAAGAAATTCTATTGGTTTTAGTAGCGGCGGGAAGTAGCGCACTAAGTTTGTCTTTGCCAATTGCCGGAGCAATTATCCTTCTGCTTACGGTGGTAACTTTGTCTTACCGACAAACCATCCGCGCCTATCCCAACGGTGGAGGAGCTTACACTGTTGCACGGGAAAACTTGGGGGTTTATCCAGGTTTGATTGCAGGCGGTTCTCTATTAATTGACTACATCCTTACTGTCACCGTCAGTATTTCTGCGGGTACAGCTGCTCTTACCTCAGCCATTCCACAACTACAACCATATACAGTCAGCCTTGGGTTGATTTTTATTTTCTTGTTGATGCTGGCAAATCTTAGGGGCGTAAAGGAATCAGGTAACATATTTATGATTCCTACTTATGCCTTTGTTGCCAGTATTTTTGTCTTGATTGTGCTTGGGTTATATAAACAAGCTACTGGGTATGTCGCACCAGAATACCCCAACCTTCCTGTTTCTGAACAACTCAATTCGTTTTTTATTTTGCGAGCTTTTTCTGCTGGCTGTACAGCACTTACAGGGGTGGAAGCTATATCGAATGGTGTGTTAGCTTTTAAAGCACCAGAATGGAAAAATGCCCGTATTACACTGCTTTACATGAGCACAATTCTGGGAATTATGTTTCTCGGAATTACCTACTTATCTGGAATTTATCACATTGTTCCAGAACATGGACAAACGGCGGTTTCTTTACTAGGACATAGGATTGTTGGTGACAGTCCACTGTACTACTTGATCCAAATTGCCACCCTGTTTATTTTACTTTTAGCAGCCAATACTAGTTACGCAGATTTTCCTAGACTTTCTTCCATTGTAGCAAGTGACGGATATTTGCCCAGACAACTAGCATTGTTAGGCGATCGCTTAGTATATTCCAATGGAATTATCCTCCTTAGCGTTTGCGCTGCCATCTTGGTAATTATCTTTAGAGGAGAAGTTAACGCCGTAATTCCCCTCTATGCAGTGGGTGTATTTACTTCGTTTACTTTGTCACAAGCAGGAATGGTACGTCACTGGTTTAAAGATAAGACATCTGGTTGGCGTCTTAGTGCGGCGATTAATAGTTTAGGAGCCATTGCTACAGCAGTAGTTTTGATAGTAATTATCTCAACTAAGTTTGCCTTAGGAGCTTGGTTAGTAGTGGTAACAATTCCAATAATTGTGAGCTTATTTTTAGCTATTCATCGCCACTATGAATACGTAGCAGAACGTTTGAGTATTGGTGAAGTATCACCGCAAAATTATACTCCCATACTAAAACCAGGACAAGCTACTCACCCCGCAGTAGTTATAGTCGGACAGCTTAATCGGGGAACGGTAGAAGCTTTGGACTATGCACGCACAATTGCTGATGAAATTGTTGCAGTTCATGTGGATATTGGTTCTACAGATCGAGAAGAACTCCAAGCAAAATGGCGACAATTAGAAGCGGATATTCCTTTAGAAATTATCGAGTCGCCCTATCGTTCTGTGATTACACCGATTGTCAATTTTGTCGGGCAATTTGAAGCTCGACATCCTGGTGTCTTTACTACAGTCATTATTCCTGCTTTTGTGACGCGCAATTGGTGGCACAGTCTTCTGCACAACCAAACAACTTTGTTTTTAAAGAATGCTTTACGCGCTCAAAAAAGTCGCGTTGTCACTACTGTCAGGTATTACTTGTAGTTTCATTCGCTTTATCAACCGCCCTGCACTTAAGTGCAGGGCTAATAGCTCAAGTCCATTAAAATGGACTAAACAGTTGATTTGAGGTAATTATTCGGGATTTACCCGCCGAAAGTTATACCAATTCTCTTTAACAACGCAACAAATTAGATCCCCCCAACCCCCCTTATAAAGGGGAGCCAGCGCTGCAGGAGGGTTAGCCCGACCTACTAGGCGACTGGCGTGGGCACGCGAGGCTCATGTGTAGCAAACATTTAGTGAAATGGTATTATTAGCTATTTCTCAAGTACGTTGGTTTTAAGGTCGTTTCTTTGATTTTCTCATCTAATCTTTCCAGCCGATAGGCTTTTGCATCAGGACGAGAACTTACGATTGTCTCTAGTGTGTCTCCAACGAAATGCAAACCCACCCCATCATCAGCTGCATATCCTTCGCTGATAAGTCCTTTCAATAACAGTCGATGGTAAGAAGGTCTTCGTTCTGGCTCTCCATCGTAATGTGGACAGTTACTGCCTTTGAGAAACCCAAGACACTTTAATACACTCATTGAACCAGGAATAGAGTCTGTCACTGCTTGTTCAAACCAACAAACAGAGCCTGCACTCAAACCACAAAGAATAACCCCACTTTCCCAAGCTTCTCTTAAGATTTGCTCAAGTCCCCACTCCTTCCAAAGAGCAATTAGGTTTTTAGTATTTCCCCCTCCTACATAGATAATGTCCTGCTCAAGAACGAAAGACCTCAGGTTCGCCCTGGGTGGATTAAACAGTGACAAGTGACAGGGTTTGCAGGGTAGCTGTATGAATGCTGAATAAAATCGAACTACATATCTGTCAGAATCTCCACTTGCTGTAGGGACAAAGCAAACGCGAGGTGTTTCCTTCTTGGACAGTCCAAGGATGTATCGATCTAGCAGAGGGTTTTCGGGTTCCATGGAGAATCCTCCACCCCCCATTGCAAAAATTTGTCTGGGAACTGAATTTGTAGTCATTCTGAAAACCTTCTTTCATCTATCCAGAAATGATGTTGGTTTGATTACGGGCAACAAGTTGATAATTGAGAGGTACAAAAGTCCTTAGCGCATTGGTGCTGTAACCGTTACTTACTCCACTTTTGGAAACTTTCTAGATGACTCCAGTAGGCTAGATATCCGGTTAACGCCCAAATCAAAGCAGCAACTATCAGTACACCTGCACCAACTAGCCGCCAAGTTTTGTTAGTTTTCAAGTAAAGAGTCGGTGCAGCACAAACACCAGCCAAACCCGTAAGAATAAAGCCAATTCCAGAGAGTAATGGTTGTTTTGTTAAACCTAGATTCAAGATGCGTAAACCTATAACAATAGCAACAATACCAGCAAAAAAGCCATAAATTGCTACCGTTAGTAAATCCCAGCCTTGTGCTAGGGCAATTGCGGCTACGAGGAACAAAATCCCGAACAAAACTGTTGTTTCACCAAAGGCAATATTAAAGCTACCATTAACAGGCCAAGTCCAAACCATGTGCAAACCAGTTGCTAATGCAACACCCCCAGTCATACCAAAACCAGGAATCCACAATTTTGGATTGGTGTCATCAAGACCTCGATAAACGTAGAGAGCTAGTATAAATAGCCCTGCTACCATATTAATCAACATCAAAGTGATGTAGTCAATAAACATAGTTAAACCTTACAGCTGATTACCTAAAGGACGGGCGAATTATCTGTGTTCATTGGTAGTTTAATTAAAATCTCCTCCCATTCCAACTCAGATAGAGGTTGCACAACTAACTGAATACCAAAACAATCGCTAGCTGTAGTTACTAAAGCTTTAATAATTTTTTCAATACTTATGTCCTGCGGTAGATGTATAGGCGTAAAAGACTCTGCACCAAAAACTTGAGCAAATAAATCTGCATCGGGTTTTAAACGAATGGAACCATGTTGTAAAGTTGTATCTCCCCGTCGCAATTGAGCGCTACCAATAAGTTTACCACCATCTGGCAAAACTAAATCTGCACCAGTGGCAGTACCAAAACAGTTGGGGTTATGGATGTAACCTCGTCCGGCTGTACCGTATTGCAATTCTACGCCCAGCGCTTTCCAACCTTGAATCAAAAACTCACAGATAGTTTGGTATGCGAGTATGCGATCGCCACCAAGTCCAGATACAATTACAGCGTATGTTAAATCGCCTTGGTGCAGCACCGCTCGTCCCCCGGTAGGGCGTCGCACTAATTCCACTTTTTTACCTTGCCAAAAAAGATGTTGCCAATTTTCGGGGTATTTTTTCTGATGATAGCCTAGAGAAATAGCAGGTGGCGACCAAGTATAAAACCGCAAAGTTGGGGGATGCTTTCCACAGGAATGCTGTTCTAACAACCATCGGTCAATTGCCATCTGCACATTACCAGAGGCTTCAAGCAAAGGAATTAGTCGCCACACTAAACAGTTACCCATGTATATTACATATTTTCTAGTTTAGTTGCTAATTGTTCATGGTTAATTGTTAATTGTTCTTTGCCATTAACCATTAACAATTAGCTATTAGCAATTCCTAGATTGCTCCAAACTCAGATTGTAACGCTTCATCGTTATTATCAGCGATAGTTGCCACGATGGTAATCAGACGGGAAACTTCGCCAGCAGACATATCTGCCAAGGTACGGATAGCGATGACAACTACTTGGTTTTCGATAATACCAAAACGGGCTTCAAATGTACCAGAGCAGTTCATCTCTAACAGCTTGCGCATTAATTTAGTTTCATCTTTAGCAGGTAATTTTAGCACCGTAGCCCAAACAGTTAACGTGTCTTCATCTGTTGTGCCTGCCAATTTTACAAAGACTTCCACGCTGCCATATTTAAACTTCCACAAATAACCACCTTCTTTTGAGTGGCTCACCATTGCACTGTCATCTTGTTCCAAAGTGTCGATGACGTTTTCGATCACGTCCACATGGTTAATAGTTGTGGTTTCTGCGCTAAACTCATTAAGAAGTTCGCTATTCGGTATCGATTCGGTTGCAACTGCTTCTTGCTGTGGTTGGTAGCTTGTCATACAGATTTTTACCTCAACATGATTATTGTTTCCTCGCTTACTACTTTAATATGCAAAACCGCGATATCCGTCAATTAGGTATTAACCCAAATCATTGGTATGTAGTTGCACGGAGTAGCGAAGTTAAAAATAAGCCATTGTCAGTGAAGCTGTGGGAACAGGCGATCGCTCTCTACCGCGATAGTAAAGGACAAATTCACGCTTTGGAAGATAGATGTCCCCACCGCCATGTTAAACTAAGTCACGGACAAGTAATTGGTGATGACTTAGCTTGTGCCTATCACGGTTGGCGCTTCAATCATCAAGGTGAATGCACAGCAGTACCCTACTTAGCAAATAACCAAAAACTCCCTACTTGCACTCTTCGCCATTATCCTGTCATCGAACAAGACGGTTTCATCTGGCTATTTCCCGGCAATGTAGAGACTAAGCATGGCAAGTCTCTACAACCAATGGGGATACCAGAATGGGAACATCTCAATTACATCGCCACAGTTTCCGTAATTAATTGTCAAGCGCACTATTCGTATTTAATTGAGAATCTGATGGATATGTACCACGGACATTTACATCAGGATTACCAAGCTTGGGCAGAAGCAGCACTAGAAGATATTCAAGAAGACGCTAACCGTGTAGATGCCCATTATACAGCACAAAGTTATTACAAAATAGACAAAATTTGGTCAATATCCCAGTTATTTTTCAAAAGCTTACGTCGTCTTCATCCTGAACCTTTAAATGTCAGTTATGTTTACCCGCACTGGGTTTCAACATTAGGTAAAGATTTCAAAATTTACTGTTTATTGTGTCCGGTGAATGAGACACAAACAAAAGCTTATTTAATTCATTTCACATCTTTAAATGCTTTTTGGCGTTTGCACAAATTACCTATATGGTTTAGAAGGTTTGTGAAGAATAATTTGTTTGGTTCAGCACAAAAATTACTTGATGGATTAGTGCTTCAAGATGTGCAGATGATTGAAGAAGAACAGCAAGCATATTTAAAGCATCCTATTAGGCAGAGTTATGAGTTAAATCGAACTTTAGTAAGTGTACAGCGGTTAATGAGAAGTCAGGTAGAGTGACTATGAAGAAAGTGAAAATGCCGACGAGTGATAGCTACCAGGACTATCTGGTAGAATCTCTTTAAGACCCCGAAGAGGCAGCAGCTTATATCGAGGCAATACTGGAAGCTGAAAACCCTGAACCTAAACTGCTACTATCAGCATTGAAAGATGTCATTGATGCCCAATTGAGGATGAACAATCTTTCAGAGCAAGCCAAACTGAACTGGGAACAACTTGACAAGATGCTTTCTCATAGTGGTGGTGCTGAAATTTACAAATTGGTAGCACTACTTGATGCACTTGGATTCAGGGTAGCGGTTAATCTTAAGTAACACATGCACCTTCCAAGGGAGGACTTATGGCGATCGCGTTTTCAATAAAGTAATTTTGGGAACACTTACTGTAGACAGAATCAGTAAAGCATCCCCAGTATGAGCTATTGTCTCAATCCCAATTGCCAAAAACCACACAACACAGATGGAACAAAGTTTTGCGTTACCTGTGGCTCACAGTTGCTCCTAAAAAACCAATACCAAGCCATTCAGCCAATAGGTGAAGGAGGATTTGGTAGAACTTTTTTGGCTTTTGATGCACATCGGCTAAATGCTCGTTGCGTCATTAAACAATTTTTCCCTTTAGCGGAAATTCAAGGCAATTCCCAAGCAATCGCCAAAGCGACGGAGTTGTTTGAACAAGAAGCGAAGCAACTACTACAACTGGGAGAACAGCATCCGCAGATTCCCACGCTTTTTGCCTACTTTGAGCAGGATAAACGCTTATATCTGGTGCAGCAATTTATCGATGGGCAAGATTTATCAAAGGAATTAGCTCATCGGGGTGCTTTCAGTGAGCAACAAATTCGGGAATTGTTACATGACATATTGCCAGTGCTGCAATTTGTCCATCAGCAGCAAGTGATTCACCGAGATATCAAACCAACGAACATCCTACGCCGCCAGATTGATGACAAGTTAGTCTTAATTGACTTTGGCGTTGCTAAACAGTTGACTGTCGGTAGCGGTTTAACTAAAACTGGTACGAAAGCTGGTACAGAAGGATATGCAGCAATTGAACAACTACGTGGTGGCAGGGCTTACCCTGCGAGTGATTTATATAGTTTGGGCGTGACTTGCATTCATTTATTAACTCAAGTCGAACTTGATGAACTTTACGATCCGCTGGAGGGCAAATGGCTGTGGCAAGAAAATCTGCGGCAAAAAGGCAAAGATGTCAGCACCCAGTTGGGGCAAGTTTTGGATAAGTTGCTCAAAGACTATGTGAAAGAGCGATATCAATCAGCCAGTGAGGTTTTGCAAGACTTGAAAACTGCACCTACCCCACCACCGCTTCCACAACCTCAACTCCAGAATTGGCGACTAGTCAGTACTTTGAACGGGCATTCTGGCTCAGTTTTTTCCGTTGCCATTAGTCCTGATGGTAAGACTCTTGCCAGTTGTAGTCATGACAACACGATTAAACTGTGGAATCTAACTACCGAGCAAAAAATTTGCACCCTCAAGGGGCAAAAGGGGCATTCTGGCTCAATTCGTTCCCTTGCCATCAGTCCTGATGGTTGTACTGTAGTTAGCGGCAGTACGAGGATTAAAGCGTGGAATTTGGCTACTGGAAAAGAGATTTGCACCCTTGAGGGGCATCATGACTCAGTTAGTTCCGTCGCTATAAATCCCAATGGTAAGGTCATAGCTAGTGGAAGTTTTGACAAAAATATTAAACTGTGGAATCTGGCTACTGGAAAAGAGATTTGCACTCTTGAGGGGCATTCCAACATAGTTTTTTCCCTCGCCTTTAGCCCTGATGGTTTTACCCTAGTAAGTGGCAGTTTTGACAGAACTATCAAAATTTGGCGGTGCGATTAAAAAACACTTAGACAAAAGAAATAAGTTAAACTCAACTCGATAGATGAGCCTGAAGCAGTGAAAAGTAATCAATCAGGAGTCAACAATGGAATCTAATAATAAAATTCAACTGAGTTTAGAAGTTTCTCCAGAATTTTACGATGCTTTACAGAATCTATCTAATGAGATTCATATCAATGAGGGCGACGTACTTAAAAAAGCTATCGCTCTCCTAAAAATTGCTGTAGAAGCAGAAAAACGTAGTCAAAAAATGGGAATTGTAGAGAAAGAACAGTCGGTTGATACCGAAATTGTTGGAGTAATTGAGTAATAATCAATACATTAAAAATTATCACTTATAGAAAAAATATAACTCTTCTAAATACTCCTATCAGTAGTTGTAAAGAAATGTTTTTGCTCTGATGATGGAAAATACCAACTCACAGTGCATCGTTAATCCAGAGGGCAAATGAGCAGAAAACATCCATTGCATGTTTTGCAGCAGGGCGATTATACAGCAAAAATCTATCCACCAGATAATCTTGGATATGGGGTTTACGTTTATTGTAATGACTCCCCTTTATGTGGATTTTGGCGTAAAACCGAAAAACAGGCGTTGGAGGATGCCAAAAAGGATTTAGAGAATTGGGCGATAATGAGTAAAAGTACTGATAATGAGAAGTTTAGTCTGGTGGAGTTGCGATCGCTTTATGGGCAGTTTCGCGGTGAGTACAACACCGCTGAAACATACGGCGATGATGTAATTGGATTTTTAAATTGGTTAGAGACAGATTTATCCTTATCTCCAACACTCTTAAAACAAAAACAACCAGTGTGATGTAGCATTATTGAGAATAGTATCTTTATAAAACTTATTGGTACACGCTACCCTAAGAGCAGGGCAAAATAGAGACAGATACTCCTCTGTTCTAACATGAGCTACTGTCTCAACCCTAATTGTCCGAAACCCCACAATACTAATGATGGCAAGTTTTGTCTGACTTGTGGTTCCAAATTACTACTCAAAGAACGGTATCGTGCCATTAAACCTATAGGGCAAGGTGGTTTTGGCAGAACATTTTTGGCAGTTGATGAGGATAAACCCTCAAAACCGCGCTGTGTCATCAAACAATTTTATCCCCGGATTCAGGGTAATAGCCCTATGCAGAAAGCAGAGGAGTTATTTACCCAAGAAGCTATGCGTCTTGATGAGTTGGGTAAACATCCGCAAATTCCCGAACTGCTAGCATATTTTATTCAAGACAATAGGCAGTATCTCGTACAAGAATTTATTGATGGGCAAAACTTAGCTCAAGAATTATCACAAAAAGGTGCTTTCAGCGAAACTGAAATTTACAAATTTCTGCAAGAATTATTGCCCTTATTACTCTTTTGTCATAATAAAAAAGTTATTCACCGAGATATTAAACCAGAAAATATTATTCGTCGTAGATTGCCCCAAATACTTGAAAGTGGAGGAACTAGCTCTGATATAGTTCTAGTAGATTTTGGGGCTGCTAAATTTGTTACACATACTGCATTAACTATAACAGGTACAACTATTGGTAGTCCGGAATTTGTTGCCCCTGAACAATCTAAAGGGAAAGCTGTTTTCGCTAGTGATATTTATAGTTTAGGTGCTACATGTATTCATTTACTTACCCAACGTTCTCCCTTTGACTTATATGACATCAACCAAGATGCTTGGATTTGGGAAAAATACTTAAAGAATCCTGTGAGCGAGCAGTTGATTCGTATCCTGAATAAAATGTTAGAAAACGCCCTCAGTAAACGATATCAAACAGTAGATGAAGTTTTACAAGATTTGAATTACCTAACTGCTAAGACAGTAAAACCTACTCACACGAACTCCACCCAGACTAACTTTCCCACCCAAGCTAAAAGTCAAATTGACAGAGAATTAGAGGAAATGAAAACGATGTTTCTTAATAATAGTAAACCTAAAAGTAATATTAATACTGGAAGCACTACACAAAAATCTCAGCCCATTAGTAAGAGTAAAATAGACGAAGAATTAGAAGAATTAAGAGCGAAATATAAAAATAATGAATAGTTACGTTTTCACAGATACCCGACTTCTTTAAGAAGTCGGGTATCTACTATTACTTAGTTGGAGGAGTTGTTGGCTGTGTAGCTTGTAGTTTTTCTGGTGTAGAAGTTTGCACTGATGCTTCAGAAATTGGTGTCCATTCGGTGTGGAAGACTCCGGGCTTATCAATCCGCTCGTAAGTATGCGCACCGAAGTAGTCGCGCTGAGCTTGAGTTAAGTTTTGTGGCAAGCGATCGCGTCGATAACTATCGAAGTAATCTAAAGAAGCACTAAATGCGGGTACTGGAATACCTAGTTTAGCTGCTGTCGCCAAAACTTCTCGCCAAGCTGTTTGCCTGTCAAGAATAGTTTGCTTAAATTCAGGCGCTAGCAAAAGGTTAGGTAGGGTTGGATTTTGATCGAAAGCGTTCTTAATCTTATTCAAGAATCCAGCACGAATGATACAACCACCCTTCCAAATCCGCGCCAATTCTCCGAGATTAAAGCCGTAATTGTACGTATTAGAAGCAGTAGCTAATAGTGCCATCCCCTGAGCATAAGAACAGATTTTCGAGCAATAGAGGGCATCCCGCACCATGTTGATAAACTCTTTGGTCGATCCTTGGTACTTACCATTAGGACCAGTAAGTTCTTTCGATGCAGCTACCCGCTCTTTTTTGAACGAGGAGATAATCCGAGCGTTTACCGCTGCGATGATTGTCGGAATAGAAACTCCTAGCTCCAACGCACTTTGTACAGTCCAGCGTCCGGTTCCCTTTTGTCCTGCAGCATCCATAACTAAATCAACCAAAGGCAGATTTGTGTCGGGATCAATGTAAGGGAAGATATTTGCTGTAATTTCAATCAAAAACGAATTAAGTTCGTCAGTGGTGTTCCATTCAGCAAAAATTTCATGGAGCTGATTATGGTCAAGCCCAACAGCACTCTTAAGCAAGTCGTAGGCCTCTGCAATTAGCTGCATATCGCCATACTCAATACCATTATGTACCATTTTGACGTAGTGACCAGCACCACCAGGACCACAATAAGTGACACAAGGACCATCATCGACTTGAGCGGCAATTTTGGAAAAAATTGGCTCTAAGTACTGGTAAGAGCTTTTTGTACCACCAGGCATTAGTGAAGGACCATTGAGCGCACCTTCTTCACCACCACTAACGCCCATGCCAATAAAGCGAAAACCTTTTGGTTCTAATTCGCGGGTACGTCTTTCCGTATCCTCATACAAAGAGTTGCCACCATCCATAATGATGTCGCCCTCTTGTAGTATGGGTGTAAGCTGATTGATTACCCCATCTACTGGTGCTCCCGCCTTAACCATAATTAAGATTTTGCGGGGACGTTCAAGCGCGGCGACAAAATCTTCTAGAGTATAGGCGGCTTTGACGTTTCTTCCTTGAGCGCGTTCATGCATGAAGGCATCAGTTTTCTCGCGCGTGCGGTTGTAAACTGCGATTGGAAAGCCATTCCGCTCCACATTGAGAGCTAGGTTCTCACCCATTACAGCTAAACCAATCACACCAAAGCTTTGCTGTGTCATAATTTTTTTGGCTAACTCTTGCAGATTCTTTCATCTTTAAGGGTAGTTCGATATTTCCGCTTCGCCCGTAAAGAAGACATTAAGAGTTCTTATTGGCAGTAGAAATAGACCATCAGCAAAGATAATTAATTTTGATTTGTATCTAAGTCAACAATTAACTTGCAAAATTTGCAAAATTGAAATATGTAGTCAAGTGACATAGTAAGGAGTAACCACAATATGCTGGCATATGTCCTGGCGTTAGCGGTCGGTTTTGGTAGTATTGCCCTTTACGGAGCGGCATTCTTTTTCCCAGAAATTCACCGCAAAAATGACTTTATCTGGAGTGGTGTAGGATTTTTCTACGCCTTGGTACTATGGGTGTTTGCACGACGCATTACTGGCGGTCTTTTGCTAGGTCATGTGGCTAGTGTCGCACTTTTGGGTTGGTTTGGTTGGCAAACTTTTTCATTACGTCGGCAGTTGACGCCCCAGGCACAACAAACTCCAATACCTGATTCTAATACTGTGAAAACTTCTCTACAACAGCAGGTGAATAATTTGTCGCTACCTTACTTGCTTGCCCAAGCCCAAACAGCCCTTGGTAACGTCTTTTCTGGGGTGAAAGACAAGGTACAGCAAACTGTAAGTAAAAAGACCCCTCAGACTGCCAAAACTGCTGTTGTAAGAGCACCTAGAGTATCGGAAGTTGTTGAGCAGCGTACTCCCACAGACAAACATTCAGCCGAAGAAGCAAAAACCCCAGCGTCCGTGTCAACTGTGGAAGTCAAGACTACTGTTCCAGACGCAACAACTGAAGATGTACCAGAACTAGTTCCACCCAACCCCCCACCGGCTGAGCTAGTGGAAGCGGCATTATCTGACGTTGCTGAGGAAAAAATACGAACTGTGGCAGAGGTAATTCCTCCCGATAATGTTAGTACTTCCCCAGTAGAAGCAGGGGAGCAGGGGAGCTCTTGAGCAGGGGAGTAGAGTAAAAGATCCCCTCAACCCCCCTTCAAAAGGGGGGCTAAATTCCCCCCTTATTAAGGGGGCAAGGGGGGATCAAGCCTGAACCCAAAAGTAAGCTGTGACGCATTTAAAATGTATATTGACTCATTAGGGCCGTCATTAGTCAATTGTCACAAAGGACACGCTGACGAAGGACAAAGGACTGTCTTCACGAAAAAATGTTCAATTTAGATGCGTATTAGCTTATTAGGAGTGCTGCTGCCTCGTTCGTTTTGCCAGGGAACGAGACTACACTAGGAGCCGCGATTGACTATCGCATCTGCCTTTTTACTTCTGCCTGAAAACAAAAGTTCAGCAAATACACCATATGTAATTTTAGGTGTTTGATTTTATTCTAAGTAGTTAGGAATCTAAAGGTAATTGATTGCAGTAGCATGACAAAATTTCTAAATCTCGTTGTTGAAATGAACTGTATTGACCATGCCAGCAAATGAGTACCGACAAAATACGGCATCTATTAGTTGTTCAAGATCTTCTTGGACAACGAACTATCTCTCTTCAAGAGGCGACTTATTCTCTCGGACGGGATTCCCGAAACGCGATCGTTCTCCGTTCCCGTTCAGTTTCGCGGCAGCACGCTATTTTATTGCGAGTAACGGTTCCGGAAACCGATCAATATTGCTTTCGGATTATTGATGGCAGCTTTAATGGCAAAAGGAGTACCAACGGCTTATTAGTTAATGGTTCTAAGTGCTTGTATCACGATCTTAAGCATGGAGATTTGGTTGAGTTTGGCAATCATCAAGCTTGGGCTAGATACTATGCTATTTCCCAAGAATCAGCACAAGCTTTTTCTGACAGCACAGAAGCTCTTGATTTGTCTACTTTTCTGACAGAGCAAGCCAATCAAGCAAATTCCTTTGACACCGCAGTTGTTCAAGATCCGAGTTTGGAAGAAGGTAGTGAGTTTGCTTTAGCTCGTTTAGCTTCTTTTCCGGAACTCATTCCTAATCCGATTATTGAGATAGATTTGGACGGAGCGGTTACATATCTTAATCCAGCAGCCGCTCTTAAGTTTCCCCATCTCAGAGAAGTTGGTGACAAACACCCTATCATAGCAGGACTACCCCGTGCTGTTAAAAATTGGGTAGGGAATTCTTTGATTCGAGAAGTGGAAGTAGGTGGAGAAGTTTTTGAGCAATCGGTTCACTACCTTCCAGAAAGTGATTTAATTAGAACTTTTGTGATCAGGGAAATTACTGAGCAAAAGCGTGCACAAGCCGAACTACAAGAGCGCGATCGCCTACTGCAAGCAGTTGCTGTTGCCGCTAATTATTTGCTGGCTTCCATGAATTACAATACAGCCATTGACCAAGCTTTGGCTGCGGTGGGCGAAGCGGCATCATCGGATCGCGCCTACCTTTTCCTTAACCATCCCCACCCTACTACCGGGGAAATGGCAATGAGTATGCGGTTTGAATGGACTCAACGCGAAATTAAACCAGCGCTATCCCACTGGCAAAACCAATTTTATCATTCTGGACTAGCTAGGTGGTATGATGTTCTCTCTAGCGGACAGTTTATTAGCGGGATCGTAAGAGAATTTCCCATTGCCGAACAAGAACTCCTCACTAAAGACGGCATTCAATCGCTTCTTCTCGTACCCCTAATGCTAAAATCAGAATTCTGGGGTTTTCTTGGTTTAGCAGACTGTTCCAAAGAACGTCACTGGTCAAGGCACTCTGAATCTACTTTGTTAACTATGGCAGCTAGTATTAGTGGTGCAAGGCAACGGCAGCATGTGGAGGAAAGAATCCGCTACCAAGCTCTTCACGATGTACTGACTGGGTTGCCCAATCGTCTGCTATTTAACGAGCTCCTTTCCAACGCCCTGCCTAACGCAGTTCGCAATGACGAGAGTTTAGCCGTGATTTTTTTGGATCTTGATCGGTTTAAACTGATCAATGACACCTTGGGACATACTCTGGGGGATCAATTATTACAAAGTGTTGCCCAAAGATTAAGAGAATCTCTTAGAGCTGGAGATACTGTTGCCCGTTGGGGGGGCGATGAATTTACTATCCTACTACCGCGCATCGAGCAAACTGACGAGGTATCCCAGGTAGCGCGAAGAATCCTGAAAGCTTTGGAAAATGTTTTCTATCTTGATGAACACGAACTTTACGTCAGTGCTAGCCTGGGCATTGCCTTGTTGAATCAAGATAGTCCTGATGCTGAAACTCTCATTCAGCACGCAGACACCGCATTATATCACGCTAAGGATTTGGGGCGCAATAACTACCAATTTTACACCGCTTCACTAGGTGCGAAAACTCCGGAAATCTTAGCTTTAGAGAAAGGCTTGCGCTTTGCTATCGAACGAGAAGAACTAGCAGTGTACTACCAGCCCCGAGTTAACATTGCCACAGGACAAATTACTAGCATGGAGGCATTATTACGCTGGCAACATCCTCAAATGGGCTTGGTAGCACCTAAAGTATTTATACCTCTTGCGGAGGAAAGTGGATTAATTATCCCCATTGGCGAATGGGTTTTACGTACTGCTTGTCTCCAAAATAAAGCTTGGCAGGAAGCGGGATTATCTCCTATGACTATAGCAGTTAATCTCTCTCCCAAACAGTTTCGCCAACCCAAATTAGTGGAGACAGTAACTCGGATTTTAGAACAGACAGGGTTATCTCCTTGCTATTTAGAGTTGGAGATTACTGAAACTACCGCAATAGAAGATTTGGATTTTACCAGAACTGTGCTACAAAAGCTACAGCAAATGGGTGTTCACCTCTCTATTGATGACTTTGGTACAGGTTATTCTTCTCTGTCGCGTCTACAGTTATTGCCGCTGCACAATCTAAAAATTGATCGATCTTTTATCCAAGAATTGACGACAGATGTTAAAGTAGCTCATATTGTTACGGCGATCGTTGCTTTGGGGCAGAGTTTGGGGTTAAGACTTACCGCTGAAGGGGTAGAAAAAGAAGAGGAACTAGAGTTTTTGAAATCTATTAATTGTGAAGATGTACAGGGTTTCCTGTTCTACCACCCACTTTCTGCCCAAAAAGCCACAGAAATCCTCGAAGGTAGAAAAGAAAAGCTTTCATAGGAGAATATTGGTGCGATCACACATCTTATCTCCTTGCCGTCTCATCCAAAGCTACCTGCGCTACTTCATTTGCTTGATGTGCCGTACTTACTAAATTATTGTTGCGCTGCAAAAATTCGGCAAATAATTCAAAAAATCTGTCCAAAGCATCTCTTTCATCTTCTGAATAAAAAAGAATAATTCTTGCCCAAGATTGAGTTGATTCCTGGTTAAATCTCTGCTCTATCCACTCTTGAAACTCTTCAAATTCTCGTTCTTCTTCAGTTGTTGGTACACCCTGTTCGCGGCGAGCAAAAGTGTATCCATCCAAAAAAGTTTGCAGATGACTAATTGAACGCTGACCCAAATATAGGGAAGGTCTTTGCTTAATTTTTTGTATAATTTGATAAAACCCTATCATATAGCACCTCAAAAATGTTTACCATCTCTAAAATTCAATTTCTGTTACCTCCCAATCCCCGCCCAAGTCAAGGGCTAAACAATAGAGGTTTGCTATCCAATGTTCTCTGGATATTCCTTCGTGATTAATATTGTCAAAAACTATCTCTTGCCCACCAATGTTAACAGAAATTCCTTCATGGCGACCATTTGTAGCAATATTTCGCCCCAGACTATCATGATATATGTTACCATACTTTCCTTTCGCGTTTCCTGTATACAATTTAATCTGTTTTCCTTGAATATTTTTTTGAATTAAAAACTCTTTAATAGCCAAACTACAAGCATCACATTCAAATAGTCCGAAGCGATTTGCTACTTGTGCAATTTGTTGACGAATTTCGTCGTTAGACCATGACTTATCCATCCACTACCTCAGTACCTATGGAAAATCATACAAAATTTGGTATCAACTACTCAAAGAGGCCCCGAAACAAGAAAATTAGAGTAACATAGTAATATAAATATGTTACATCTATATTTCAGATGGCATCCCTCGTGTTGCCTGCTTGAAGGATGCAATGCATCTAAGTTGTACACTAGGGTGTTCTCACCGATAATGGACAGAAGACGACTTTAGTATATCCTTGGCATGAGATGACAGAAACTGGAAGCTACAAAGATACTGTAAACCTACCCAAGACGAACTTCGATATGCGGGCGAACGCAAAAGTGCGTGAACCGCAGATCCAAAAATTTTGGGCAGAAAATAAAATCTATGAACGCCTGTCGGAGAACAATCCAGGCGAATTATTTATTTTGCATGATGGACCTCCCTACGCTAACGGTTCTCTGCACATTGGTCATGCTTTAAATAAAATTCTTAAAGATATTATTAACCGCTACCAACTGATAAGAGGGCGTAAAGTTCGCTACGTACCTGGTTGGGATTGCCACGGCTTGCCCATTGAACTGAAAGTTTTGCAGAACATGAAGTCAGCAGAACGGCAAAACTTAACTCCTTTGCAGTTGCGCCAAAAAGCGAAAGAATTTGCACTCAAAACCGTAGACGAACAGCGCTCAAGTTTCAAAAGTTACGGTGTATGGGGTGATTGGGAACATCCATATCTAACAATGAAGCCGGAATATGAAGCGGCTCAGATCGGTGTTTTCGGTCAGATGGTGTTAAAAGGCTACATCTACCGTGGTTTAAAGCCAGTACACTGGAGTCCCAGTTCTCATACAGCTTTAGCAGAAGCAGAGTTGGAATATCCGGAAGGACATACTTCCCGGAGTATCTACGCTGCTTTCCCAACGACGAGTTTATCGACAGCAGCACAACCAGTTTTGGAAGAATATTTGCCACAATTGAGTGTAGCAATCTGGACAACCACACCTTGGACAATTCCTGCTAACTTGGCTGTAGCTGTGAATCCGGAACTTAATTATGCTGTGGTAGAAGCGGGCAAGATGCCCACACCACAAGAGCAAAGATATCTGATTGTGGCTGCAGATTTGGTGGAACGTTTATCTACCCTACTAGGAGTTGAGTTAACCGTAAAAGCTACAGTAAAAGGGAAAGATTTAGAACATTCAACTTACCGTCATCCCTTATTTGATAGGGAAAGTCCAATTGTTATCGGCGGCGATTATGTAACCACTGAGTCAGGTACAGGTTTGGTACATACTGCTCCTGGACATGGTCAAGAAGACTACATGGTGGGACAGCGTTATGGTTTGCCTATCCTCGCGCCTGTGGATGATAATGGTAATTTTACTCAGGAGGCAGGGCAGTTTGCTGGGTTGAATGTGCTGGGTGATGGTAATCAGGCGGTGATTGATGCTTTGACTGCGGCGGGTTCTCTGTTGAAGGAGGAACCGTATGTTCACAAGTATCCTTATGATTGGCGCACTAAGAAACCCACAATTTTCCGTGCTACAGAACAGTGGTTTGCCAGTGTGGAAGGATTTAGGGATGAGGCGTTGAAAGCGATCGCCACAGTAAAATGGATTCCTGCCCAAGGTGAAAACCGTATCACACCAATGGTAGCAGATCGTTCTGATTGGTGTATCTCCCGTCAGCGCAATTGGGGTGTGCCGATTCCTGTATTCTATGATGAAGAAACTAATGAACCTTTGCTGAATGAAGAAACTATCACCCACGTTCAGAAAATCATCGCCCAAAAAGGTTCGGATGCTTGGTGGGAACTGTCAGTAGAAGAGTTATTGCCAGAACAATACCGCAATAATGGTCGCTCATACCGTAAAGGTACTGATACAATGGATGTGTGGTTTGACTCTGGTTCATCTTGGGCATCTGTAGTAGAGCAACGCTCAGAGTTACGCTACCCTGCTGATATTTACTTGGAAGGTTCAGATCAACATCGCGGTTGGTTTCAGTCAAGTTTGCTTACTAGTGTGGCAGTGAATGACTGTGCGCCTTATAAAACTGTGTTAACTCACGGCTTTACTTTGGATGAACAAGGGCGCAAGATGAGTAAGTCATTGGGAAACGTGCTAGATCCTGCTATTGTGATTGAGGGTGGCAAAGACCAGAAAAAAGAACCAGCTTACGGTGCTGATGTTTTACGTTTGTGGGTGTCTTCGGTAGACTACTCCTCTGATGTCAGATTTGGTAGTAATATCATCAAGCAACTAGCGGATGTACGGAACAAAATTCGCAATACAGTGCGGTTTTTGATCGGTAATTTGCACGATTTCGATTCCGAAAAGGATGCAGTACCTTTCGAGGAATTGCCACAGCTGGATCGTTATATGCTGCACAGAATGACTGAGGTATTTCAGGAAGTGACGGAAGCGTTTGACAGTTTCCAATTCTTCCGCTTTTTCCAAACGGTGCAGAATTTCTGTGTGGTGGATTTATCCAACTTTTATTTGGATATTGCCAAGGATAGGTTGTACATCAGTGCCCCAGATGCTTTCCGCCGTCGCAGTTGTCAAACGGTGTTGAAGATTGCTTTGGAGAACATCGCACGAGCGATCGCACCCGTGTTGTGTCATACTGCTGAAGATATCTGGCAATCTCTCCCCTACCAAACCCCTTACAAATCAGTATTTGAATCCGGCTGGGTGCAGTTAGAAGAGCATTGGCACAATCCAGAGTTAGCGCAATTATGGCAACAGCTACGGCAAATGCGTACTGAGGTGAACAAGGTACTAGAAGAAGCCAGGATAGAAAAAATGATTGGTTCTTCTCTAGAAGCCAAAGTGTTGCTATACGTGGCAGACGAACAATTACTTACTTCAGTAAAAGCACTGAATAACAGTAACGGTATAGATGAAATGCGCTACTTGTTCATCACCTCACAAGTAGATTTGCTAGATTCTCCTGATGCACTGCAAGGAGTGAAATACAACTTGCAATCTGATACATGGGGAATTGGAGTAGTCAACGCCGAAGGGCAAAAATGCGATAGGTGTTGGAATTACTCAACCCATGTTGGAGAATCAGCCCAACACCCCCTAATTTGCGAACGCTGTGTTGCCGCCTTAGCCGGCGAATTCTAGTAGAGAGTCGAAGTGCCAGAACCCCGGTTTCTTGAAGAAACCGGGGTTCTAATTTTCGCTTATCCGAGTAGTATTGCGCTCCACCGGAGCATCTCTACCCCTTCATCGCCATAGCCATTTCTGGCTTTTGCAACAACTCCTTAGTCAACTGCGAAAACGCCTTTGAACCCGCTGACTGAGGAGTATTTAAAACAACCGGCATAAAACTATCAACAGCTTTAGCAACATTCACATCAACAGGTATTTGTGTCTGACAAATTCTTTCTGCACCAAAATCCTGCTGAACACGTTGAATAACTTGCTTATAATATCTTCCTGTAAGAATATTAGTGTTAGACATTGTAAACACAATCCCCAACATTTTTATATCCATCTTCGTTTCATGTTCGTGATTTTCCTTTAATTGAGCAATGCGTCTTTCCAGCAACTGAATGCCTACCACAGATAAAGGTTCTGGTTTAGCAGGAAGTATATAGAAATTGCTAGTTGCCAAAGCGCTACGAGTCAAAAGATTATACCCAGGAGCACAATCCAGTAGAATAAAATCATATTCTTGTCGAACAGGTTCTAAAATTTTTGTCAACAAGACTCTTTCAAATCGATTCCAAATTGTTTCAAATTGCTGTTCTCCCAAAGCTACTGCTTGTTGATGCAGCATTTCCGAGACAACAAATTCATCATATAAATCTATATCTCCAGGCAATAAATCAAGTCCTTGCTGATTACAAACCTGGGATAAAATTATTTCTTGAATTGTTAATTTTACCGTTTGGGCTGGATTAATAATTTCATCTAAAAGATACCTGAGCGTCAGCCTTTGTTTGCGACGCTTGGCAAAATCCATTGGCGATACGAGACTGAGTGTAGCACTAATTTGGCTATCTAAGTCAAGTACAAGCACCCGCTTACCGTATTCTTTAGCCAGACAAGTAGCTAAGTTGACAGTGAGAGTAGTTTTACCTACCCCACCCTTCATATTTGCTGTGGCAATTACACATCCCATTGGTTAATTCCTTGATCGCGCATCTCATTTAAGTAGCGTAAATGGCTTGTTATTAACAGAAAATTTTTACTAAATTTAAGATTTTGGGCATACCCACAAATCATAGTAGGTTGGGTTAAATCATAGCGAAACTTAACAAATAAAAGCTATGTAGTTAAGTAGAATTATCTTTAGCGTTATAAAATATCTATTTCTTCCGTGGAACTGCTGAGTTGCATATTAAGTTTTAGTAAATTAAGTAGTGATAAAAATCACTATAAACCACTGGGTTTAAGCCATAATAACAGATGTATCAGGTTTTTTTCCAGAATTACAGTTAAATCTAGGAAGCAAGAAATTGTCTTTTAATCCAGAGTTATGCCGTAACGAAAGCGAAGTTGAGAGCAAACTTATAGTCCAATATTTACTACCACAACTCGGATATAGTCCAGATACCTGGCATCAAGAGGTTGCAGTTGGCAGTATCCGTTTGGACTTCTTAGCATTCGCAGCACAAGTCATCCCCTTCGTGTTGGATGCCAACTCGCCATTGAGTGTCGTCATGGAGGCAAAGCACCCAAAGCAAAACCTCAATAATCATATCCCTCGACTCAAGCATTATCTAACAAGCTTGAATGTCGAATATGGATTACTAACTAATGGCAAAGAAATCAGAATTTATAAAAAAGTAAGAGATGATATTCAGCTAGTTTTTCGGTTCTCCCGGCTTTTTGGTGTAAACTGTATATGTAGATACTTTTTACTCACTTTTGTTGTCTTATGGACTTTCATC